>JAEUVU010000025.1 GCA_016786725.1 Ferruginibacter sp.
ATACGGGTTGTAATACGGGTCCTTTTGCCATAAATAAAAGACCACATTTAAATCAAAAACATTGCTTAGAAAATTAATTTAGTTTTATACATGTGGGGATTACTCAAAATAATAAGAGGCTGCCCTTTTGAGACAGCCTCTTTTTATTTCGTGTTGATGCCATCAGGGTTCATCTACCCGGAAAGAAACATTGCAGATCACTCCAAAAGAGCTAACCTTATTGTCTTTTACATGGGCTTTAATGTCTTTTACATACACCGAGTCAATGTTGCGGATGGTTTTGGCGCATTCGGCCACTGCATTGTGTACTGCATCATCAATACTTTTTGTTGAAGATGAAATGACCTCGATTACTTTTACGATAGGCATAGTAGTTTTTTTTAAAAAATTATAAAATAGCAGGCTCTGGTTAAATCTTATTTGCATTTATTGATAAAATCAATTATTTCCATCACCGAAATACGTTTTGCATCCTGGTAATTGTGGTATTGCTCTGCAACCAGGTCAACCGAGCAATCGCAGTATTTATGGGCTTTTTCGCTGCCGATGAGGGTGGAGGCTTTGTCTTCACAGTTAGATACAAATTCCTTTATTTCCCTGTTGAGCCAGTATTTGGCAGCAATGCGGCCAACGGTTTTGCAGGATACTGCAGTTACAATTACAACTAAAATTACCGGGATCAGGAGTTTGTATCGTTTCATTTTTTTAAATTTTGGTACAATATATAAAATTTTTAAGTGGAAAACTACCCGATGCAACTTATCAACAAAAACAATTGCCCGGTATGTTTTTTGCAAATTATAACGCAAAATTCACCTGTATGAAAACCATTACTTACCTGGCGGTTAGTTGCCTTACACTTTTATTTGTTGCCCTGGTACTTGTTCTTATACTTTTTATTAAACAGTAAGCTTCTAAGGCCCGGCACTGTATTTACATTCAAATAAAAAATAATCCTGTTTTTTATAATAACCCGTGGCGGTTTTACGTTTTAGTCAAAAACCCTCTTACCCGATGAAAACTATTATACCAGCAGTTGCTTCACTGTTATGCGCCGCCATCTTGCTAAATTCCTGCGCTGCAGGTAAAAACTCCATCACATTAAACCAGGTAAAGAATGTTGCAGAAGGCCCTGCCAGTTGTTTTGTTCAACTGAACGATGGTTCTTTCAGGCAGTTTACTACTCTAAAACTGGTTAAAGGTATTTTAACCACCCCACATCTTTTGGGTGATGATAAAGTGGTGATAAATGCCAAAGACATAATTGCCTACCAGAATACCAGGCATTATGCTGTATCATCAAAAATATTGACCAGTACCAAATCAGCGAATGTGTCGGTAGAAACTTTGCCGGGCTTTGCAGTTAAAGTTTTATCAGGAAAACTAAACGTGTATTGCCGTAAATATTATAACGGCGCCAGCACTTCCGATGAATATTTTCTGCAGAACGGAAGCGATGGATACATTGTATCATACTCCAAAGAAGTGCTGAAAAACATGTTGAAAGAAGATGCCAAAGCATCGGAGTATTTTAACAGCAAAGCAAAGGAAAGCTCAAAATCTAAAAAGATACTGGCTGCTGTTCAGATATACAATGCAGGGCAGATGATGACCAAAAATTAAACAGGATTTTTATAAACATTAAAACAGGGAGCTGAATATTTATCAGTTCCCTGTTTTTTAATTAAGAGATGCCTCAAAGCCCGCAGCTTTAAAATCAACCGTACTGTAATCTTTTATTTCTTTATACAAAGTATCTCTTTCAACAGGTTTGCGGTTCACCTGTTTAATGAGTGTTACCAGTTCTTCGGTACTCATCGCCGGTGTTTGTTCTTCGCTGCCTGCCATGCTGTAAATTTTGGTGCTGTCGTCAATTGTACCATCAATATCATTAACACCAAATGAAAGGCTTAGCTGGGCGTTCTGACGGCCAAGCATAGGCCAGTAAGCTTTCAGGTGTGGAAAATTATCTAAATAAATCCTGGCAATTGCATACAGGCGCATATCTTCTGTGGTGGTAGATTCAGGCACATGGCTCATGGCATTATCACCATTGCGGAATTTCAGCGGAATGAATGTATTGAAGCCACTGGTTTTGTCCTGCAACTCTCTTAGCCTCCGCATGTGATCAATTCGGTGTTCGTATTTTTCAATATGGCCGTACAGCATGGTTGCATTACTGTGCATGCCCAGTTTATGAGCTGTTTCATGAATAGCCAGCCAGCCATCTCCATCTACTTTGTCTTCGCAAATTTGTTTTCGGATATCGGGATGAAAAATTTCTGCTCCGCCACCCGGTAAGCTATCAAGACCGGCTTCGTGCAATTGTTTCATCCCTTCTTCAATACTCATTTTTGCTTTGCGAAACATATAATCAAGCTCAACTGCAGTAAAAGCTTTTACATGCAGGCCGGGCCTGTGTGCTTTTATCTTTTGCATCAGCTCAATAAAATAAGCCATATTCATTTTAGGGTGAACACCACCTACAATATGCACTTCGGTAATTGGTTTTCCGTCATAGGTTTTAACAATGTCCAGCATCTGTTCAATGCTCAGTTCCCAACCCTCTTCTTTATGCGCATACAGGCGGGAGTAAGAACAGAATTCGCAACTAAATACGCAAACATTTGTTGGCTCTATATGAAAATTGCGGTTGAAGTATGTTCTGTCGCCATGCAACCTTTCTCTTATAAAATTGGCCAGGGTGCCGACAAAAGCAAGACTGCCTTTTTCAAAAAGCAACAGGCATTCTTCATCGGTAATCCGTTCTTTGTTTTTTACTTTGCGGGCAATGGATTGAAGGTTTTCATCTGCTGCAGCATCAATTAAGTTATCTATAGAGGAGCTCATTACAAAAATTTTTACAAATTTACGATGATAACTGATGTTGTAACGCATTTTTTGATTCAATGTGTTCAATAAAATGTATATCTTCCAACTATAAAATAAACCAAAGCTATATGAGTATTAAGCTACGACTTACGTTAATGAGTTTTCTACAGTTCTTTGTTTGGGGTGCCTGGTTAATTACAGTTGGTAATTACTGGTTTGGCACCAAACAGTGGAGTGGGGCTGAATTTGGGGCTATCTTTTCAACACTCGGTTTTGCATCTTTAATAATGCCGGCAATAACCGGCATCATTGCAGACAGGTGGATAAATGCTGAAAAATTGTATGGCATATTGCATATTGTTGGTGGGGCATTCCTTGCTTATATACCTTCTGTGCAGGATCCTGCAACGTTTTGGTGGGTAATTTTTGGCGCAATGCTTTGTTACATGCCTACCATTTCCTTATCAAATTCTATATCATACACTATTTTAAAGAACAGCAATTACGATGTTGTTAAAGTGTTTCCCCCAATCAGGGTTTGGGGCACCATAGGGTTTATTGCTGCTATGTGGTTTACAAATCTTACAGGCAATAAGGCATCGGGAAACATGTTTTATATTTCTGCTGCGGCAGCTGTGATATTAGGACTTTATTCTTTTACACTTCCTAAATGTCCGCCACCAAAACTAATCTCCGAAAATGCTTCATTTATTGAAAAGATGGGATTAAAAGCTTTTGCATTATTCGGAAACTCCAAAATGCTTTTATTCTTTTTATTCTCCATGTTTTTAGGTGCAGCCTTACAGCTTACCAATATGTATGGCGATGTGTTCCTGTCGGAGTTTGAGAAAATTCCGGAGTATAAAGAATCTTTTGTTGTGAAATATTCTACCATTATTATGTCAATATCCCAGATATCAGAAACATTGTTCATCCTTGCCATACCTTTCTTTCTGAAGCGGTTTGGTATCAAAAACGTAATGCTGATATCTATGCTGGCATGGGTTTTACGCTTCGGGCTTTTTGCATACGGGGATCCTGCAGGTGGATTGTGGATGATCATACTTTCCTGTATTGTTTACGGAATGGCCTTTGATTTTTTCAATATTTCCGGCTCATTGTTTATTGAAACCACTACCAGCCCCAGCATTCGCTCAAGTGCACAAGGGCTTTTTATGATGGTAACAAATGGTGTTGGCGCTGTATTAGGCGCTTTAATAAGCGGATGGCTTATTCAAAAATACTTTACCTCATCCGAAGGTAACCGCGACTGGCATGGCATATGGCAGGCATTTGCGGCTTATGTATTAGTAGTTGCGGCATTGTTCTTTGTTTTATTTAAACACAAACACGATCCAAAAGCGATAACGAACGTGCAACATTAATTTTCAACTCAACTATTGTTGCATTAAAAAATCCCTCCAAAAG
Source organism: Ferruginibacter sp. (assembly GCA_016786725.1). Taxonomy (GTDB): domain Bacteria; phylum Bacteroidota; class Bacteroidia; order Chitinophagales; family Chitinophagaceae; genus Ferruginibacter. The sequence goes on from JAEUVU010000025.1 coordinate 4,261, forward strand.
GAGGGATTTTTTAATATCTGCGAAATCATTTAAATCAAAACAATCAGCGATTATTTATGCTGCTCTATCTTTTTTACAAAGTTTGCCTTTGGCTGAGCGCCTACCAGTTTATCAACCACCTGGCCTCCCTTTACAAAGAGAATGGCAGGGATGCTGGTAATGCCATAGTTCATAGATATCTGCGGATTATTATCAACATTTACCTTTCCTACATTTACTTTACCATCATAATCTTTGGCTAGTTCTTCAATAACAGGGCCTATTGCACGGCAGGGGCCGCACCATTCTGCCCAAAAATCAATAACCGATAATTTATCAGAATCTAAAACATCTGTTTTAAAGTTCGCATCTGTGAATTCTAGTGCCATAGTAATTATTTTTTTTAAGTTTTCCGTTTAATTATTAGAAGGAGGACAAATTTAGTTCCAAAAAAATTAATATGCTGTTATGACATATCCACAGGATGTGCTGAAATAGTATTGGCATGTTTAAAGAGCCATTGTGGCTGAAAACAAGGCAAAATGCTCTTGTAATTGAAAAAACCTCAGGTTATCTTTATTAACTAAAACCTAGTATATGTACCAGATAAGAGAAGTTTTCCAGGCAAAACCAGGCAAGGCAAAAGACCTGGTTAAAATGTTTAAACAGGCGGCTCCGCATTTAGAACAGATCCAGGGTATTAAAAAAGTGAATGTGCTAACCGACATTGTCAGCACTTACTGGACGGTAGTTGTTGAAATGGAAACAGATAATATCGGCGACTTTTTCAGCAACCTGCGCTCTGCCACCATGAGCGATGAGATAAAGGAGATCATGAAAGATTATATGAGCTGCGTAGAAGGAGGAAAGCGGGAAATATTTGTGATAGAATAATACTATGTTTGATGTTAGATGTATGAATTACGCCTAAATGCGAAAGCTGACGTACACCGTACATCTAACATCGTACATTAACCTGTTACAACACTCACTTCTATATCTTTATTCTCATTCAGGTAAAAAGCCAGGTCATCATTCATTGTCACGCTTTTTTCGAGGCTGTACATACCTACTTTAAATTTATTGCGGCTATCGATGATGTTGAATTTAATAGATGTTTTACCAGGATGTGATCTTACATTGGCATCAATAAACTCAACCATTTCTTCGCTGATGAATTGCGGTTCAACATCAATCACAACCTGTTTGGTTAAGGTTGATTTGACTGTGTCTAAAAGGTGCAGTTTACTGATGTTAAAATCATATTGCTGACCATTATAACGCTGGCGGAAACCTCCTTCAATCATTATTATAAGTCCTTTTTCAAGATAATTGGTGTATTTCACATAGTCTTCGCTCCAAAGCATAAATTCGGCCTTGCCGCTGTAATCTTCAATGGTTAAAACAGCAAAATTTTTACCGGCTTTTGTTAACCGATGTTGTACATCCACCACTAAACCTGCCAGCCTGAAACTCTTTGCAGGATTGGCATGTGTGTTTACTGCAGCTTTAAACTCAACATAATCTGCCAGCGGCGTAATGTTATAATGCCTCATTTCAAACTTGTAGTTATCCAGCGGGTGGCCGCTCATAAACATACCGGTAACTTCTTTTTCATAATCTAACTGAACGGCCAATGGCCAGGGATCACAAACAGATAATTTTGGCGGAACAATCTCCGGCATCTGCATATCGCCAAACAAGGTATTGGCTGAGTTTGCATTTTGCGCCTGGAAAACCGAACCGAATTTCATGATCTTTTCAAAATTCTGCACATCGCCGGGGGCAGTAAAAAAATACTGGGCACGGGTAATGTCTTTAAAGCAATCAAATGCCCCGGAATATGCAAGGCTTTCCAGCGATTTTTTACCAACGCTGCGATGGTTTACACGCTTGGCAAGGTCATAAATGGTAGTGTAGGGGCCATGCTTTGTTCTTTCTTCAATAATATTGATGATGGCATTTTCGCCCACGCCTTTTAATCCGCTGAAACCAAAACGTATCTCACCTTTTGCATTCACGGCAAAACCATTTTGTGATTCGTTGATATCGGGGCCAAGCACCTTTAATCCCATACGCTTACATTCTTCCATAAAGAAGGTAATCTTATCAATACTGCCGGCATGGTTCAACACAGCGGCCATATATTCACTTGGATAATGTGCTTTTAAATAAGCCGTTTGATAAGCTACAAAAGCGTAGCAGGTAGAGTGCGATTTATTGAAAGCGTACTGGGCAAAGGCTTCCCAGTCTGTCCATATTTTTTCTAGTTTTTCTGCAGGATGGTTTCGTTCTGTTGCACCGGCAATGAATTGCGCTTTCATCTTATTCAGTACAGCGATTTGCTTTTTACCCATTGCCTTACGCAATACATCCGCATCGCCTTTGCTGAAACCTGCCAGTTTTTGCGAAAGCAACATCACCTGCTCCTGGTAAACCGTAATACCATAGGTTTCTTTCAGGTGTTCTTCCATATCCGGAAGATCATATTCAACCTGTTTTTTCCCGTGCTTACGATCAATATAATCAGGGATATAGCTCATTGGGCCCGGGCGATACAGGGCGTTCATTGCAATAAGATCATCAAACTTATCGGGCTTCAATTCACGCAGATATTTTTGCATACCCGGACTTTCAAACTGGAAAGTACCGTTTGTATCGCCATGCTGGTAAAGCTGGTATGCTTTTTCATCATCCAACGGAATTGTATCAATATCAATTTCTATTCCGTGATTTTGTTTAATGAGTGCCAGGGCCGTTTTTAAAATGCTGAGGGTTTTCAATCCCAAAAAGTCCATCTTAATAACACCGGCTTCTTCAATTACGCCGCCTTCAATTTGTGTCAACCAAAGATCACTTTCTTTGGATGTGGCAACAGGGATCAGGTCAGTAAGATCTTTAGGGGCAATGATGATACCCGCAGCATGAATACCGGTGTTGCGAACAGATCCTTCCAGTATCTCAGCCTCATGCAAAACAGTGCTTTCTAATCCCTGGCTATTATATATCTCTCTTAATTTTTTTACATTCTCAATATCATCAGCTATCAATGCTTCTTTTTCTTCCAGCGATTTTTCCCGTGCTGAGCCTGTCGAAGCATTCGATTCCTTAGCAGTAAAAGGCGCATGCAATAATCGTTTTAAATTGATTCCCGGCCTTTCAGGCACCAGTTTGGATAAGGCCCTGCTTTCGGCCAGCGGCAGATCCATTACCCTGGCCACATCGGCAATACTGCTTTTGGCAGCCATGGTACCGTAAGTGATGATCTGAGCCACCTGGTTCTTGCCATATTTTTCTACCACATAGTTTATAACTTTCTGCCTGCCATCATCATCAAAATCTGTATCAATATCGGGCATGCTCTTACGATCCGGATTCAGGAACCTTTCGAACAGTAAATTGTATTTTATAGGATCAATATTGGTGATGCCGATGCAATAAGCCACTACCGAACCAGCAGCAGAGCCACGGCCAGGGCCAACAAACACACCCATTTCACGGCCAGCCTTAATAAAATCACTTACAATTAAAAAGTAGCCGGCAAATCCCATTTGCCTGATAACACCCAGCTCAAATTTGATCCTGTCTTCTGTATCTGGTGCTAAAATTTTGTACCGCTCTTTTGCACCGGCCCAGGTAATGCTTTCTAAATAATCATCTTGTGATTTGAAATTAGAAGGAACTACAAAATGAGGAAGAAGGATATCTCTTTTCAGATCGAGCAACTCAACCTTGTCAACTATCTCATTGGTATTTTCAATTGCTTCAGGAAGGTTTTCAAACACCTTCAACATTTCATCCGTTGTTTTAAAATAGAATTGATCGTTGGGAAATGCAAAACGTTTGTTCTTGGCAAAAACATCATCATCGGTAAACTCACGCAGGGCAGGAGTGCTCTGCTTTTCGCCGGTATTAATACAAAGCAGGATGTCATGTGCGTTAAAATCTTTCTGATCCACATAATGACTGTCGTTGCTGGCAATAACTTTTACATTGTATTTTTTTGCAAACTTCAGCAGCACTTCATTCACTTTTTCCTGTTCAGGCATGCCGTGACGCTGCAGCTCCACATAATAATCATCCTGAAAAATATTGAGCCACCATTTAAATTCATTCTCGCCCTCTTCCTCTCCCTTTTTTAAAATGGTTTGCGGTACCAACGCCCCCAGGCAGCAGGTGGTAGCAATCAATCCTTCGTGATATTTATGAATGAGTTCCTTATCAATGCGTGGATATTTGGAATATAAACCTTCAATATATCCCAGCGAAGTAAGCTTTACCAGGTTTTTATAGCCTTGTGCATTTTTTGCCAGCAGAATCTGGTGGTGCCGTGGATCTTTTTCTTCTTTACTGAAATTTTTGCGATGCCTGTCGGTTGTAATGTAAAATTCGCAGCCAACAATTGGTTTGATCTTTAAAGATCCATCCTCATTTTTATGATTGTAGGCTTCTTTTACAAATTCAAAAGCACCAAACATATTGCCATGATCACTGATAGCCAGTGCAGGCATTCCATCACCTATAGCTTTTTTGTACAGGTTTTTGATGGACGCAGCGCCATCCAGCAATGAAAATTGAGTGTGTACGTGTAAATGGGAGAATTTCATTTTGTAACACAAATATCGCTATGAAAGGGCTGTTTTCAGCAATTCATTTTCCACAAAAATGCCTGGCTTTTGTATATTAACAGAAACGCTGCATTCAAAACCAAATAGTTATGTTAATAAATTGATAACAGGGTTGCATTTACGGGATTTGGAGATTACCTTTGCACAGCATTAGAAAAATTATTAATCATTAGTTTGTAGGACAGGACTCAGAGATCAGTACAGATAAGTAAGACAATCATTAGAATCAAAGAAGAGCGAAAAACACAAGACTAGAGTTGTACTTACGTTTTAAACCCCTAAAGTTTACGTATGCAAAACTTCTTTCTTGTTTCTGTAGCCATCGGCTTTTTTTCAGGAACAACTTTAACGGCCAAAGCGCAACCTGCTGTGAATATGGAACAGGTGGATCTTGCTGTAACCAAAAAATCAACCACATCTGCTAATACAACTGAATTTAAGCTGGCCATTGAAACTCTGCAGGCAGTTGCAGAAGTTTCTCCCATTGAGAGTTTTACAGCCCTTCAATTTAAATATGCCCAGTTGCTGGATGTAGAGGTTGAATCAATCACAAACAGGGCTTTATTTGCCTCCATTGAAAAATGGTGGGGCACACGATACAGGTATGGCGGTGCAACTGCAAAAGGCATTGACTGTAGTGCTTACACTGGTACTTTGGTACACGAAGTATTTGGTTTGGTACTCGCCAGAACCGCCCGTGACCAGTATGCCAATTGCATAAAACTTGAAAGGGAACAAATGCAACAGGGCGATCTTGTTTTCTTTAATACAAGAGGGGGCATCAGCCACGTAGGTTTATACCTGGGCAACGGATATTTTACACATTCGAGCACCAGCATTGGCGTAACCATCAGTAATCTTTCAGACAAATACTGGAGTAAAAAGTTTTTAAGAGGAGGTAGAATTACAGTACCAGCGCCGGAAACGGAGTAAAAATGAATGGAATTTTTATACAGGGAGATATTAATCTCCTTTTTTTATGCCCAGCCTTTTTTGAAAGGTTTGCCAAACAGGTATCAGATCAGGAGATAATTTTAACAGGAAAGCCCCTGAAATAAATATTGCCAGGAACAAAGTACTTCTTATCACCATTGCAACAAGCCCATGCATACTGTTAAATAAAAAGTGGCAGCAGTAATAGGTGGCAATCCCGAGAATGATAGTATATAATGTTTTGGCCGTAAAAGGCTGCAGGTTAAATCTCTTCAGCAAAAAGAAATAGCGGATGGCATTGTAAACGGTAAAACTGATAAGATTGGCGATGGCAGGGCCGATTACACCAAAATAGTACTTTGTCAAAATATAGTTTAGTGGCAAGGCCAGCGAAAGCAGGATGATGCCTGTAAAAAACTCAAAGCGCCATAAAGTAGATGTACCAATGATCTGGCTGTTTACCCCTGTACCCATGTCAATGATACGCATCAAACCCATAAAAAAGAAAACCCACCTGGCATCAATATAGCCCGGCTGTAAATGAAAGGTAAACACACCATCAGCAAAATTGAGCCAGATGAGTGAAAACATTCCTACGGAAAAGATCAGTTGGTTTATGGCAGAACTATGGTATATCCTGTCAATCCTCTTCATATCCTTGTCCTTCCATGCTTTAGACAAAGCGCTAAGCGAAGAGGAAATGATGCCACGTTGAGGTGCCTGTATCAGGCTGGTCATATTTTGTGCTAAAGTATAGATACCGGCCAGTGCAAGGCCATTATCAAGTGCTGCCGCAATTACAATGGTATCAAATACTGTTGAAATTGTATATACCATACTGCCTCCGTAAACAAAGGAAGCCAGTGTAACGATCTTTTTAAAGAACTTCCTGGTAACTATACTTACCGAAAAAGTAAAGTGTATCCTGTGGAGGTAAAAGAAATAGACCAGTAAAATAGCAGCTATGGCAAGAAAGGTAAAAGAGTAAATTTTAATGAAAAGGTCGAAAGACGCAATAATGCCGGTGAACCAAAGCAAAATAAGTATGGTTGTAAAAATCCTGAACTGTATCTCTTTTAAAAAATTAGAGAAAACCGATTTTTTTAACTGCCACGCATAG
>JAEUVU010000015.1 GCA_016786725.1 Ferruginibacter sp.
GTGCTCATTGATCTGAGCCTCATCGCCAATTAAGGTAAGGTGAATATCAACGGTTGCAGAACTGACAAATTCAGCAGCACCTTTCACAGCTTCAAGCGGGGCAAAATCGCCACCCATCATATCCAGCGCTATATTCATCTAAAAATATCTTTAATAATGAAGGGTGTCAGGGTGAGCCTGTCGAACCCGGTGCTTTCTGATGCAACCCGCCTTCGACAGGCTCAGGCTGACAGACTTTTGAAAATTGCATCGGGAATTGAAAATTCAAAAACATCAGTTCTCTTAAATGCAAAATTCTAAATCCGTAATTCCTTTTATCGAATTTCGGACTTAGAATTGATACTTTGAAAAATATTATGCTTTCAGCGGAGCTTTCTCTGCTACTAATTTTCCTTTATAGAATAATTTTCCTTCGCTAACATGGGCACGATGGCGTACATGTGTTTCTCCGGTTGTTTTGTCAACACTCAAAGTTGGCTCACTTGCTTTGTAATGTGTTCTTCTTTTTGCACTGCGTTGTTGTGAGTGGCGCCTTTTTGGATTTGGCATAGCTGTATTTTTTTATTGTTGTTTTAAATTTTAGTATTCAGTATCAAGACGGTAGTTTCTATCTATATACTTAATACTTAGTACTCAGTACTTTTACTTCTTTACTTTTTTCACTTTCTTAAACTGCTCCAGGCCTTTCCAGATCTGGTTGGCATTGTGTTCTTCTCCACCTGCTTCCATGGCCTTCAGTTTTTCCAGCACTTCCTTGTTGCAGGTGCTGTTGCCGTTTTCATCATCCGGACAGATTTTTTGTATCGGAAAACTCAGCAATACAAATTCATATATCCAGTTGGCCACATCAATATGGCTCTCTGTACGGGAGATGTAAAACACATCCGGATCTTCTTCCTGGTCGTTCATCTCTTCCGGGTTCTCCACCAGTTTTACCAGCATATTAAATTCGTCCCAGATATCAACAGTAAGCGCATTTCCGCACCGGTCGCAGGTACTGTCGGCCTTGCCCCCAATCTCAAACTTCAGCAGCATAAAACCGCTTTTTTTGTCAAGCTGCAGCTTTATATTTGCCTGGCAGTTGGTAAAATCCGGGCTTCCTTTTTCAGCAAAGAACTTGTCATCCACTACGTAGTTAATCTCATGAATTCCTGGCTTTAACCCAACAAATGCAATCTCAAATGTCCGTTTACCCGCCATACGTATGGTTTAAAGGACGGCAAAGGTAGTGTAAAATTGTGAGTTTTGGGTTATGAGTTTTGAGTTTTTTAGCTGAAAGCCTTTTGATTACTTTTAGGATGATATGAAAAGGAAGAAATCGCTGGTTTTTACGCTTGTTTTAGTAGTAATTGCTATACTAATGCATATTTACTCAAATGATTCCACACGTGTGGAAAACCAGTATTACAACCATATTTACCCTATTTTTAGCAGCTTATTGCGCTATGCTTTTGGCTGGCTTCCCTTCAGCTTTGGAGATATCATATACGGGTTGGTGATATTATGGCTGTTAGCCCCCTTAATCCCCCGAAGGGGGAACAAGGAGAAGTTAATAGAGAAGATCAAAAGGAAGTTTAACCGGCAAAATTTATTAACCTGGTTTTTTAAAACCTCAAGAATTTTGCTGATTGTTTATATTGTTTTTAACCTGTTTTGGGGTATTAATTACAACAGAAAAGGAATTGCCTACCAGCTACAACTGAAAATGGCTAAATACACCACCGGAGACCTTCAAATGATTAACGGGCTGCTGGTTGAAAAAGTGAACAACTGCAAAGATGGGCTGGTAAAACAAAACTTTCAATATCCTTCAAAGCGCCGGCTTTTTAAAAAAGTTCAAAATACTTATGCAGAGGCTGAGAAAATTTATCCTTTTCTTCAATACCGTCCTGTTTCGCTAAAGCCATCGCTTTGGAGTTGGTTGGGTAATTACATGGGCTTTACGGGTTATTATAATCCTTTTACCGGCGAGGCACAGGTAAATACACTGGTACCAAAATTTTTACAGCCGTTTACAACCTGCCATGAAGTGGCGCATCAATTGGGCTATGCCAAAGAAATGGAGGCCAATTTTGTAGGCTACCTAGCTGCCACGGCATCAAAAGATACACTGTTGCTTTACTCGGTTTATTTAGACCTGTTCATGTACAGCAACCGCAATTTGTTTGCAACAGATTCTGTTTCGGCAAAAAGTTTCAGGCAAAAATTATCACCTTCGGTGATGGGCGACCTGAATGAATGGAGAAAGTTCAGCAGTGAGCACAGGAGTTTTATTGAACCGGTGTTTAAATGGGTGTATGGTAAGTACCTGCAGGGAAACCAGCAGCCACAGGGAGTTTTAAGCTACGATGAGGTGACCGGTTTTTTAATAGCCTACTACAAACAGTTTGGTAAAATATAACCGGCACTTTGATGAAAAATAAACCTTAACAAACCCGGTTTTATATTTGTTAGTTGAAAGGTTAGGTACAAAAAACAAACTTTCAAGTAAACAATAACCGATGAAACTTTTTATCTCAATACTAATTCCCGTTTTGGTTGGCGCTGCATCCGGATTTTTTACCCAATCGGGTGTTGATGGCTGGTATGCACCCGCAAACAAACCGTCCTTCAACCCGCCCAACTGGATATTTGCGCCAGTTTGGACAACACTTTATATACTGATGGGAATCGCTTTGTTTTTGATTTGGAGAAGCGGTGCAGAAAAGAACATTAAGCAAACAGCCATTATATTATTTGCAGTGCAGTTAACACTCAACTTTTTCTGGTCTATCATATTTTTTAAACTGCAGCAACCCGGCTGGGCTTTTGCTGAGATTATAGCGCTGTGGCTGATGATATTGCTCACCATCATATGGTTTGGTAAAATAAATCCGGTTGCTGCCTGGCTGCTGGTGCCATACATCTGCTGGGTCAGTTTTGCCTCGGTGTTGAATTACAGCATCTGGCAGCTCAACTAAAATCTTACTTTATTTCTAAAAACAGGGTCTGAAAGGAATTGTGCTTCAAATGCAGGCTGCCAGTCCTCTAATTTTCTTTCTTCGGCAGGCGCCAGGTCGTTTAAGAAGATTGCTGCATCAAAGCGGGTTCCGTCTTTTTGCGTGAGGTAGAAAACCCAGGTGAGTATGTAAGGGGTTTTGCCAATCTTTTTGCCAAAGTGTTTATATAGCCGCTGATTTTCCTTTTTCTCCATCGGTATCTCCAGTATTTCACCTATTGGGAAATAAGCGTCTTCATCAATCACTTCCCGGTTATTTAAAGCCGAGGCTATCGTTACATATTCTTTGGCAGTAGATGAGGGCAGGTTATCGTTCCACATTTTCATCAGCCTGGGGGTAAATTTATCTGCCCTGAAGGTTTCTTTAAAAGTGCTGTCCTGCTTTATATCCAGGTGATTGTAATAAGCTTCCATGCTGTATTTTTTATCCGAATACTTAGCCAGCGACTTAAGCAATTTATCTTCCGATGATTTTTTAGGTATATGATAAGTGAATAAAGAACCTGCAAAAGGATAAACTGCAGTATGCTGTTTTAATTTAAACGTGGCTATGTTTTCCTTTACGGCATCAAAACCCAGCAGGTCCATCAAATAATCAGCGATGGTGTAGCTGCCAAAAAGTATCATGCCCCGTGCAATGTCAACCAGCTTAATGCTGCCATCCTTTATTTCTTTGTTGGCTTTTGCATAATCGAGCCAGGAGTTGTAAGAAGCGCTGTCAATAAGCGGTATATAAAATTTTTCCAGGTCTGACAATGGTACAAAGGCGTTTTCATTGATCATTTCGTGTGTTGATTGCTGTGCAAATTCCACCGCCACCAAAATGGTTACCGTGCTGGCAAGCGGCATCATTTTGTTTTCATTAAGGCGGGCAATCACGGTATCATTACGGGTAATGTAAACAGCAGAACGGGTTGGGTTATTTTTAATGAAATTGTAAAACGAATCTGCTTTTGCAGGATCCAACTGAGCCGTTGCATCGTTGGTAAATAAAAAAGCAATGGGTAAAATGAAAAGTAAGCGTAGCTTACTAAGTAAAAGCAGTTTCATAGTACTTTGTTTGTAAGGCAAAATACAAATTTTTGCCTTTAAATTTAATGTGGTATCTCAAAAAAAAGTGCACCGCATTTTGTCTATGTTTCGACAAGCTCAACATGACAAAAAGCTGTCAGTCTGAGCTTGTCGAAGACAGGTTTATGGAAAAAGCAGGATATTAAAACTTATTCTTCCACATCATGCTTTCTACCGGCTTGCTGTGCTGGCCGCTGTATTTTGCATTCTTCTTCTGGTTGTATTTAACTTCTATCTCGCCATCAACCGGAAAATAGATCAGCTGCCCGATAGGCATACCCGCATAAACTCTTACCGGTTGCTTTACCGAAATTTCCAGGGTCCAGTTACCGCAAAAGCCCACATCGCCTTTACCGGCAGTAGCGTGTATATCAATACCGAGGCGGCCGGTACTTGATTTACCTTCCAAAAAGGGAACATGGGCATGTGTTTCGGTATATTCTGCTGTTACCCCCAGGTAAAACTCATGCGGGTACAAAACAATGCCTTCTTCAGGAATGTCAAAATGCTCAATGGCGTTGTGCGCCCTTGCATCCAGTTCTTTGTTTACATAGCGGGCAAGGTGTTTTCCCAAATGTACATCGTAACTGTTACTACCCAGGCATTCCCTGTCGTAGGGTTCAATTTTAATGGTGCCTTTTTCAATTTCTTCCAGGATACGGGTATCGCTTAAAATCATCTTTATTAATTTACTGTTTGGTTAATTCGTTAATTTGTAAAACTAAATTTTCGATTCTTATTTTTTAATTTTTAATTGCTGAAATGCCGCTGGTTTATCAACAAAATATTAACGCTACCACAAAAATTGCGGTCTGGCATATTACAGAGCCGGAAGATTTTTTTTTGACTGCAGTGCCGGTACAGCGGGAGATTAAGCACTGGCACAAACGGCTGCAGCACCTGGCAGGCCGGCTTTTACTGAAAGAACTATACCCTGATTTTCCCGTTGAACTGATACAAATTGCCGATACAAAAAAACCATTCCTCGAAAATGAACCTTTTCATTTTTCCATTTCGCATTGCGGTGATTATGCTGCTGCTATTGTGAGCAAAACGCATAGGGTAGGAGTGGATGTAGAACAGATGAATGATAAAATTGAAAGGATACAGCATAAATTTACGGGAGAAGAAGAACTTGAGAAAATTCAAAACCTGCCTGCCGGACAGGCAGGTTCAAAATTCAAAATTCAAAATTTAACGCTCTGCTGGAGCATTAAAGAATCAGTATTTAAATGGTGGGGCAGGGGTGAGGTAGATTTTAAAAAAGATATTTTAATTAAATCTGCAACAGGCTTACCGGAGCAAGGTGTTGTAGAATGTATTTTCAAAAACGAGTATGATCTGGATATTCACTACCTGTTTTTCAGCAATAATTATTTAACGTGGGTGTTAACTAAAAAATAAAAATCCTGCTACAATAACTGTAACAGGATTTTTGAATGAAGCCACATGCTTTTATTTTTTGATGATCTTATTGCTTATCCAGCTTTTGCCATCATACACCTGTAAAATGTAAACATCTGTAGGTAAGTCAGCAATGGTTATATTAACTGTAGTTAAATTTTGGCTGAAAGTAAGCCTCCTTTTTGTATTGCCCGCTTTATCTGTAATGATGATTTCCTTAATAGCGGCTGTTTTAGAACCTGTAATATCTATCTTTATTTGCCCGCTTGTAGGGTTAGGGCTTATAACCACTTTGGGAGTTTTGGTTGTAGTTTCATGGTCTGCATCACAATCGAGTATTGTACCTTGTTTGTAAGCCAGTACATTTGACATGCCACAGGCATTGCTTTGGTGCAAACCAATATAATAACCTCCTGATACATTGTCTAATTTTACTACAATCTCATTACTGTTTTGGCCTTGTAAAATCTGGCCACCCAAAACATCCCAGGTAAGGTAACCGCCTGCATCTGTTGTTACATTAAATACCTGGTTGCGGCACATCCCATAATTGTCCGGGAGGCCATAAATTGTTAATGGATCTGTTGGGGGGCCGGCAGTAAATGTTTTAGAATCAGTATAACCTCCTGCATTGCCGGTTATGGTAACAATGCCATTACCGGTAGCCTGTAAGGTTACTGTATTTGTGCCTTGCCCACCCACAATGGAAGCTGGGCCACTTACAACCCAGGTAACAGGATCGCATATTAAATTGGTTGCAGTAATGTTTATAGTATTGCCAATGCAAAAACCATTGCCTGTGTTAAAGGTATTTATCTTAAAGTAATTATTGATAAAACTTTCCCTTGGCCCACCAGGAGCAAATACAGCCCTCATTCGTAATTTTTGCCCTTCGGTAAATAAATTCATGCATGCATCATGAGTATAATCCATGTAATTCATAAACATATCGCCGTTGCTGCCATTGTTAGGGCAATTAGAAAAATGTGGGAATGACGGGCATGATGTATTATATATCTCCTGCTGTGGGGTATCATTTACAAAATCGTTACCACATGCAACATCGCCCCAGATATGCAGTAAGTTTAACCAATGACCAACTTCGTGTGAGGCTGTACGACCTTTATCATAACCAGATGCAAGGTTGCCAATTCTTCCAAAATAGGCATAATCAACAACAATACCATCAGATGTAGGTTTTGACGAATAGAGATCAGGGAATTGGCCATAGCCCCTGATCGGGTCTAAATCACAAACCCAAATATTCAGGTATTTATTGGTGGGCCATGCATCTTTGCCACCATGTGCAGTATATTTTATTCCAATTGCATACTCATCAAATAATTGTGTCGAAGGATCGAAGTGGGCCAATGGATAATATGTTGCAGCAGTTGTCAATGTCCTCGTTATGCCATTAGTAGCATTTCCATTAGGATCAACACAGGCGAGCCTGAATTCGAAATTAACATCCGCGGCAACAGGCTGAAATGCAGATGGGGTATTTACCCTATCGGCATTTAGTTTTCTGAAATCTTCGTTAAGCACATCAATTTGCGTCTGTATTTGTGCCACACTTAGATTAGTGCCAGTACCAATTGGGTTTCCATTATCTAATATATGTACCACCACAGGTATAACAATGGTAGCATTGGGATTGCTTAAAATATTCTCACTATTATTCTCTTTTATAGTTTTTATATAATTCTGTGTATGCGCTTCTAAAGCCATAAACCGGTCAAATCGTTCTTTGTTGCCGCTTTGCAGTTGTTGAATATTCAATGATGAGCCACATTGGGGGCTTTGCGCTTTACCATAAAATGAGAGTATTAATGATACGCATAAAAGTTTTAGTTTGTACATGATTAATATTTTGCCCACTTTTCTTGCCCTACTGCATCTGATCGAATCTGCCAATTTAAAGTTAGTGTGTCATTACATATTCTAAAATGTACATAATTTAAATAAGCACCTGTTTGAGCATCTGTAAGTTTAAGAACTGTTTCATTGTCTAGTGGGTAAAGTGTAATTTCCTTTTCTAAGACAAATGAATATCTAATCGTATTAAGTAATACACCGTTTTTGTAAAACGTATGAATACCTTGCTTATCAAATACCCTGTCTTTTGTGTATCCTTCACTAACAGGTGTTAAAAGGCTGCATGGGGCTCCAAACGGGCAGCGGTATTCCGATACCCATTTCCATTTACCAACAATTAAACTACTGCTGATGGTAGCATCGCTGGTTGGGGTATTGCAAGGTATATTATAGGTTACAGTTTTATCTTTTTTACAGGATGTAAGCAGAACAAGAAAAATGGTGGTTAAAAAAATAAATTGTTTCATAATTAATGTGTTTTTAATGCAGTGTACTAATACCGCAAAATGGTAGATGAATGTGGTAGTCTGTTTACGAACTTTGTTAACTGACAATTTTATTTATATAAAAGTTGCATAAAGAGTGCTACTCAATTTTATTCTGGTGGGCTATGATTGTTATAAGGGCAAGGCATTTGTTTGGGTTTAGGATTCTTTAGTAAATGTAGTAATTAGGTCAAATATGACCTAATTTATATTAATATTTTATTTGAGTCTTGTTTTGTGAAAAAACAAGATGAGAAAGCATATTTAAAGGCATTTGGAAGCCACCTTAGGGCGACCAGAAAAAGGCTTGGTTTTTCACAGGAAAGATTGGCTTATGAAGCAGAAATTGAGTTGAGGCAAATAGGAAGAATAGAGCGGGGAGAAATAAACACAGGCATTCTTTCAGTAAAAATTATTGCCGAAATATTGAAAATAGACAAAAAAGAATTGTTTAATTTTTAATTGGAAAGTCATCCGTCCGCATCATCCGAACCATCTAGCAAAGGAATATCAGCAACCGAGGCGCCTGCAATACCTTTTACAGAACCATACATACCGCTGGTGCTTATCAAAACTTTTTCCAGTTGCTTTTCACGTTCCTTCCATATTTTCTCCATCTGTATGCGTTCCTTGGTTATGCCCTGTTTCATGGCCATAAAGCCTTCCATGATAGCTTCTACCTGTCCCCGGAATTCGTTACCGGTAAGGTAATCGTACAGCATCTGCATTTTATCACCCTTGCCTTCCTGTGCTTTATGCGCTTCGTACACTTTAATGATGCCGCTGCGGAGCAAATGGGCAACGCCGCCCACTTCACTAAAGTTGCAAACCCATATGCCATCCTTTTCACCAAAGCCATCCATATCTTTCGGAAAGGTTTGTGTTACCAGTATGGCAACATCAGCGCCTGTATTTCTTTTATCCGCTTTTAATTTATCTACCCAGCTGTTGTTCCACCCTTTGGTGCGTTTGCTTTCATAAATAATTTTACCACAAACACCACCAATATTATTTCTTACTGTTTGAATGCAATCAGCGCCCTCTACACCTTTGCCAACTTCTTCAATAAGATCAAAAGGGAAATGTTCTTTTAAAATTTCTTCCAGTAACAGTTCCTGGCTTTCACCCTGCAACTGCATGCTGCCTTGTTCACTCTTGCGTTTCAGTTCTTCTATCAGCTTTTGCTGCTGCTCCATCTGCAGTTTATACTCTTTTGTTTTCAGGTCGAATAATTCCTGCTCCCGTTTGATGGCGCTTTCTTCTATCTCTTTTCTCTTTTCCAAAAATCTTTTTTCTATCTCTACTTCCAGGTTCTTCTGTTTTTCTTCCAGTGCATTTTTATCCCTCATCAGATCGAGTTCCTTTTTTTGAAGGTCCTGCAACTGTTGTGTCTTATTTTTAGCTTCTTCTTCCAGCGATCTCATTTTAGCAGCAGTTTCTTCGCCTGCTTTTTTTAATGCATCGGTAAGCAAAATATTTTTTTGCTTTTCAAACTCTTCTTCTTTTTTCTTTTGCCAGTCCATCATCTTGCCACGCAGCTCTTTTTCCACTTCGCTTTTCAAGCTCTCATTCAGTTCAAACTGGTGTCCGCAATTGGGGCATGTTATATCGGTTGCCATCACTTATTTTTTTACAAGATAATTAAAAATAAAAAGCTTCCCATGTTTGAGAAGCTTTGTGCCCGAGACTGGACCTGCCTGCCGGCAGGCAGGTTCGAACTATTACGCTGTTTCCAGTATATAAAAAAGCGAAACAAATGTTTCGCTTTGTGCCCGAGACTGGATTCGAACCAGCACGCCGTTTCCAGCGCCACCACCTCAAGGTGGTGCGTCTACCAATTTCGCCACCCGGGCAGTAGAGGTTTAAAGGTTGAAAGGTTTAATGTTGAAATGGTTGGAGTTCATGATGTAAAAACAGCCCCATGACCATTAAACGATTTAAACTCTTAAACTTTTAAACGTTCTGAGGAATGCAAATGTAAAAGATTATTTCCTCAATACAATTCTGAATGTAGTTCCTTTTCCCGGCTCTGATGATTTTACAAATAATTCACCGTTATGATACTGTTCAATAATTCTTTTACAAAGCGTTAAGCCCAGCCCCCAGCCGCGTTTTTTGGTGGTAAACCCAGGTTTAAATACTTTACTGATATTTGGCTTGCTGATGCCTTTGCCGGAATCTGTAACATCTACTGTAACCTGTGCCGTTTCATTTTTAATATTGATGTTCAGGCTGCCTTTGCCTTCCATTGCATCCAGTGCGTTTTTAAGCAGGTTTTCTATCACCCAGTCAAATAAAGGGCCGTTTATCATGGCTTTTATTTCAGCTTCTCCATTAGTATTGAGGTTGAAAATAACACTCTCGGGAGATCTTCTTTTAATATAACTCACCATACCTTGTATCTGAACTATGATGTCATTCAATTCAAGTTGCGGCGTACTGCCGATCTTTCCAAACCGGTCGCTTACCAGTTTCAGGCGGTCAACATCCTTACTCATTTCGGGTACTATTTTTTCCATGCCGGGCGTTTCTTTCAGCATTTCAACCCAACCCTGTAAAGAAGTTAATGGCGTACCCATCTGATGGGCCGTTTCTTTTGCCATACCCGCCCACACCTGGTTTTGTGTTGATTTATTGCGGGTGGATACTGCAATTAATGTAATGATAATAAATAGCGAAACAATAAATAGCTGAATGATTGGATAATATCGCACTTCTTTTAATAATTCTGAATCGCCATAGTAATACTTATTGGTTATAAGGGGGTCTTTACTTAATTCAACCAAAATTGCATTGTTCTCTTTTCTGAACTGCTCAATTTTTTTTCGTAAGTAGGCAGTGTCTGAGTTGATGAGGTTTGTATCAAGATTTAATGATGCTCCTGAAGGGTTATCTTTTTCATCTGTTTCAATAATAGGTATATCAGTGTTTTCAGATGTGATGATATTGGTGAGGGTGAGGGCCGATTCATCCGTAGTAGTTGCCCTTGTCTTTAGCGACTGTACCCACACATTCACTTTCTTTCGTTCATCATCTGCTATCTTTCTTGCGATGTATCTCGAATAGAATATGGTGCCGGTAACGATCGCTATCGCCACCAGTGCCAGTACAGTACGCCAGTTAAGCAGGTTGGTAAACATAACAGTAAAAATAAGGAATAAGTACGCAGTTAGGAGTTATAAGTTATAAGTTATAAGTATGTTTGTAATGTTAGTATTAAAGTAAAAAAATGATACCATCAGTAGCAATTGTTATCTTAAACTGGAATGGCAGGAAATTTCTGGAAAAATTTTTGCCTTCGGTACTTGCGTCAACCTATACCAACAAAAAGATCATTGTTGCCGACAATGCCTCATCTGATGATTCGGTATCTTTTTTAAAAGAACATTACCCCGGGGTTGTAATAATACAAAACAGCAGTAACGAAGGGTTTGCCAAAGGCTATAATACCGCCTTAAAGCAGGTGGAAACTGATTATTATGTATTGTTAAACAGCGATGTGGAAGTTGCGCCTGGTTGGATAGAGCCGGTAATATCATTAATGGAAACTGATAAGAGGATTGCCGCCTGTCAGCCAAAATTACTTGCATACAATAATAAACAGCTGTTTGAATATGCAGGCGCCAGTGGCGGGTGGCTCGATTATTTTGGCTATCCTTTTATGAGGGGCCGCATTTTTGATCACTGCGAAAAAGACACCGGCCAATATGATGATGCCGCCCCCTGTTTTTGGGCCAGTGGCGCTGCACTTTTTATCCGCTCTGCTGTTTTTCATGAGTTAAAAGGATTTGATGAATACTTTTTTGCACACCAGGAAGAAATAGACCTTTGCTGGCGGGCTCAACTGGCAGGATATAAAATTTATGTGCAGCCGGCATCAGTTGTTTATCACGTAGGGGGTGGCACCTTACCCAAAGGTAACAGCCTGAAAACTTTTCTTAATTTCAGGAATAACCTGATCATGCTGTCAAAAAATCTGCCATTGGCCACAGCCCTCTGGAAAATGCCTGCAAGGATATTACTTGATGCTTTATCAGCCTGGCGTGGATTATTCAGTGGTGATTATGGGTATTTTTTTGCACTATGCAAAGCCCATTTGCACTATACAGGATGGTTGTTGTCTTCAAAAAAGCAATCTGTATTTCCGGATAAAAGAGGGGGAAAGCCCGCCGGTTTCTTCAAAGGATCTGTGATATGGGCACATTTTATTCAGAAGAAAAAAACCTTTTCAGAAATTATTGGCAGTAAATAATTTTTTTTTAAACCTTACACCTTATTTTTGCAGCGCAAACTATAATCAAATGAATCAGGAAGTTATAGATAATTCACATAAAGATTTTACACACAACTGGGTGTCTACCTCACGTTTTATCTGGTTTTGCCAGGTATTTTTAGTGGTGGTTTTTGTTTTAGGCGGATGCTATAATTTATATACGCACAGGTATAAGGGGCAACCAAAGGTTGAAGTACCAGCCAATACCCTTTACAACCCTACTTACAAATAAAAATTTTTATTGTAACAATACAACGCTTATTTTTGCCCTCCGAAAAATAAACAGAGTTCTTATCATTATTGCGGAAGTAGCTCATTTGGTAGAGCACGACCTTGCCAAGGTCGGGGTGGCCGGTTCGAGCCCGGTCTTCCGCTCAAAAAAACTGATCCCGACTCGTCGGGATTTTTTTTCTTTACCAGTCACTCGGGTGGTGGAACTGGTAGACACGCAGGACTTAAAATCCTGTTCACAGTAATGTGAGTGTGGGTTCAACTCCCATCCCGAGTACAACAAAAAAAGCGACAAGAAATTGTCGCTTTTTTTGTTGATGCGATATTGACTCCGATAACTTTTTCTTCTGCATATTACTTCAATACCGGGAAACTACTTTCACATGGGTTTATTATTCACCGTTTATTCACCTTTTAAAAACAGGTGTTTAAACGCAGAAAAATACAGCAAAACAATACCACTTTTAGGGTATTGTTTAGGTGGGGGTAATTAGTTTAATTTAACCTTACTAAACTATAAACCATTATAACCTCCTCTGATCTTTGGCCTGGATTGTCACTTCCCGGTAGCGGCAACCTTACCATGCCAAACAAACTGCAGGCAGATTGCTTTATGTTGCGGGCGGCATATTTAACAGAATTGCAAACGCATCTTAATTGTACATCGTTAATAAAATAAATTATGAAGCAGGCCGATTTAAAAAACAGGTATAATAAGCCGGCAATAAGGAAGCTAAAGGCTTACGCATTTGATCCATCCTTATCGCTGCAGCTTGATACTGCTGTAATTAATAACATTACTTATAAAGTGCCCTGGGAAGAACTGAAGCCCGGCCCTGTTGGCGAATATATTGAAGTGGTGGATGTAGATCCCTCAAGTAATTCGTTGTATCAGCCTGTTGACCTGGACGATAAATACATACTGGCACAGGATGGATTAGAGTCATCAGAAAGTAATCCTCAGTTTCATCAGCAAATGGTTTACGCTGTTGCTATGACCACTATCAAAAATTTTGAAAGGGCCCTTGGCAGAAAAATAATATGGAGCCCTTTCAGAAATAAGCAGGGAGATAAATCGGATTATGTAAAAAGGCTCCGCATTTATCCTCATGCCCTCAGGGAACCTAACGCTTACTACAGCCCTTTAAAAAAATCAGTTTTATTTGGCTACTTCAGTTCAGCAGCCGATTCGCCGGGGTCAATGCTTCCGGGCGCTACTATCTACACTTGTTTAAGCCACGACATTATTGCACATGAAGTAACACATGCGCTCCTGGATGGCATGCACCGCCGCTATGTAGAACCAACCCATGAGGATTCTCTGGCTTTTCATGAAGCATTTGCAGACATAGTGGCTTTGTTTCAGCATTTTACTTTTCCTGATGTATTAAAAGCGCAGATCGCAAAGACGAGGGGTGACCTGGCAAGCGAAAATTTATTGGGGCAGCTGGCACAGGAATTTGGAAAGGCAATTGGACATTACGGAAGCCTCAGGGATGCTTTGGGAAGTTACGATGAAGAAAAAGAGAAGTGGGTTCCCCACAAACCAAAACCGGGGGCCTATCTGCAGGTTAAAGAACCACATGACCGGGGAGCGATCCTCGTTTCCACCATCTTCGATATGTTTACCAGCATTTACAAAAAAAGGGTAGCTGATCTGCAACGCCTGGCAACCGGCGGCAGTGGAATATTACCCGAAGGCTCATTACATCCTGACCTGGTAAACAGAATGGCTGCAGAGGCAAGCAAAACAGCCAGTCATATTTTAAATATGTGTGTGAGGGCTTTGGACTATTGCCCACCCATGGACATCAACTTTGGCGATTATCTGAGGGGATTAATTACCTCTGATTTTGACCTGGTAGATGAAGATAACTGGGATTACAGGATTGGCATGATTGAAGCTTTTCAAAAAAGGGGGATTTTTCCGGAAGATGTAAAAAATATGAGTGTAGAAAGCCTTTTGTTAAAGGCTGATGATGTAAGCAATGACTTTGATTTGAAGTTTGCAACGCTGATTGAGTTCTTTAAATTATTTAAGGAAAAAGCCAGCTACATAACTGACAGGGAAGAGTTATATGAGTTAACACGAATTTTCATCACCGGCGGAGACATCAACAACCCCATGTTTGCTAAAACAGGGATCAGAAAATATACCCCTCAAAATATTATGGGTCTTCATCAACGGTTGTATGTAAAATTTGATAACCAGGATGATTTTGGAAAATTAGCCGGGTTGATTTTACGGGCAAATGATATTGAGGCAATGGGTATAAGCCGGTCAAAGGCAAGAAACACACTTGGAATGCCATCATTGGAAATCCATAATCTTAAAATAGCCAGCCGTGTGGGGCCTAATGGCAAATTGATAAACCAGATACTGGTTACCCTTACCCAAAAAAGAGGTGTGGTGTGCGAAGAAGATGAATACGGAAATGTAAAGATCAAAGGTTTTTTTGTGGCAGGTAATGCTGAGGCCGGATGGCATGAAAGAAATGGTAAACCTGGGAATTATACTTATGTAAAACACCCATTTCCTGGTAAGGGTACAGAGATGGAAGGCCCTGGCAGTGAAAAAGTATTGCCCAAGGGGTGGTTTATTTTCAGGGGTGGCAGCACATTGATCTTTGACCTGGATTATGCCGCAAGTAATGACAATGTAAAACTCAGGTACGTTATCAAGAAAGACATAGAAGATGAAGACAGGATGAAACGGCAGTACAGGATCATGTACCAGTCTGACGAACATTCACTGAATGCAACTTATTTTGGTTCTGCTTATGGTAACCTGGATGCAGAGCCGTTTGCAATTATTCATAAAGTTTTATAAAGAATTGATTATGGCAAAAGCAAAAAAAGCAGCTATTAAGAAACCTGCTGATAAAAGGAAAACTGTTGCTAAAAAGACGGTGATCAAAAAAGCTGCACCCAAAAAAGCAGCTGTAAAAAAGCCTGCCGTTAAAAAGAAAGTTGCTGCTAAAAAGAAGACGGTAAAAAAAGCTGTACCCAAAAAAGCCGCCACAAAAAAAACTGCAGGGCAACCCTCTGCACCTGCGGAAAAACCTGTTAAAAATACCGGCGTAATTGATGAAGTTGCCATACGGATGTACTGCCATGGCTTTGGTGATTGCTTTCTGCTGACTTATTTTAGTAATGGTACACCAGCTTACCGTATGTTAATTGACTGCGGCATGCTTACCGGCGACAGCAGCCGCCTGCAAAAATGTATTGAGCATATAAAATCAGAGAGTGGCAACCATCTCGACCTTGTTGTACAGACCCATGAGCATAAAGACCATATTTCAGGATTTAACCTGAAAGATAAAACCACAAAAAAATTGTTGTGGGATAGTATTGAGGTAGATAATGTCTGGCTTGCCTGGACGGAGAATACCGCCAATGGCGGCGATGACCTTGCCATTAAACTCAAAAATAAATTTAAAAAGAAAAAGAAAGCACTTGCAAAAGCACTGGGTTTATATAACCGGCAAATTGAAAGTGCAGGACATGTAAAGCTGATGAACTCTGAATTCCGGGGTTCAGATTATCATTCTGCACAACAGCGTTATGCAAGCTCTCTGCAGCAATTGCTGAACTTCTACGATATTGGCCCTGATGAAGTGAATAAATCATTAGGGGCCGGGGGCGGAGAATTGGGGCTCACCATGAAAGACGCCATGAGTTATTTCATTGAACGTAATAAAAAGAACGGCACACCGCACATAAATTTCTGGAATCCCGGCGATGCGGCTGATTCGGAAACGACCGGGCTGAATGGAATAAAATTCTACTTTCTTGGCCCTCCCAAAGATTATGAACTGCTTCGGAAGATGGATGATAAAGAACATGTGGAAATGTATTTGTCTGATATGAATCTTTCTGACAACTTCTACCTTGCCCTTACCGATAACAGTGATGGTGAAATTTCCCCATTTCATACAAAATACAAAACAGACAAAAAGGATTTTACACCAACTGAACTAAATGACCCTGACAATATATGGACCCTGTACAATGACCCAAAGAATGAGTGGCGCAATATTGCAACCGACTGGCTGCAAAGTGCCGGAACATTAGCCCTCCATCTTGATTCTTATACCAATAACACCAGCCTGGTTATCGCCATTGAATTTGAAGCAAGCGGTAAGGTATTGCTTTTTCCTGCAGATGCACAAATCGGAAACTGGATTAGCTGGACAATGCCTGCAGAAGAAGGTGGGACAAAGCCTGCTTTGCAATGGCACAACACATCTTCAGATAAAACCATTACGGCCGAAGACTTAATGAAACGTACGGTTTTTTATAAAGTGGGCCATCATGCAAGCCATAATGCCACGGCAAAAAAGCATGGCCTGGAAATGATGAACAGCCCTGAACTGGCAGCTATGATTCCGGTAGATGAAGCTGTTGCAAAAAAACAGGGGAAAAAAGGCTGGAAAATGCCTGCTGACGATCTTTACCAGCGCCTGCAGGAAAAAACCAAAGGCAGAATTATCCGCCTTGATAACGGCAACCTGATTAAAAAAGGCGTTGAAGAGGTGGTAGAAGGAGCCAAGCCTACCCAGCAACAGCGGCAACAATTCAATAAAAATGTAAAGGAATCCAGTGAAATTATACAATCGGATGAAGGACAGAACAGGCCCATGTACTGGGAGTTAAAAATTAAGGGCTAAAGCACCTGATATCCATCTCAGTTAATTTTGAATGTCATCAGGATAAAACCCGCCCTGTAACAGATGACCTTACAATTCAAGTAAAAAAGCGACAGGGAATTGCCGCTTTTTTACTTGTCATATTTTCAGCATTACTTGTATTTATACTCCACCGATCCGATGATGCTCCCCTGCTTTAAATAGCAGCGTTCATTTATCCGCAATCCATCTTCATAATCATAACGCCAGGTAAAATAATCAGCACCTTCTTTTTCAACAGTTTTCATTCTTATCAGTTGCCCGGCTTCATTATATTCAAAAGAGTATTCTGTAAAAGGATTTTTGCGGGGGTTGTACTGGTGCAGGATTTCGGTAAGCTGGTTTCTGCTGTTGTGATAATAATAATAAACCTCACCGGTTTTTGAATTTTTTTCTATACCGGGATTGCCGTTTTCGTCTGCCCTGAACTCAATCAGCGTAGTGTCCCGTTTATTTTTTACCAATATCATACTTAACAATATACCTGCCTCATTGTATTTATATTGATGCTGTTCATACAGTATGCCGGCATCATCATCCGTAGCAAAACGTTTTGATGAATTGATGGATACCAGCTTTCCTGAAGCATCATAAGTGTAATCAATAGTAGTTGCACCGGCCTCTGATGAGTCAACCGTTCTCTGCAATAATCCTGTCTTTGTAAAATAAGATATAAAGGTGTTGGGGTACGATTCGTTTGTTTCGGTGTAAATTTCCACTTCAGTAAAATCCCTGTTTATTTTTTTCTGGCAGGTAAAGCCTTCTGTTTCTTCTCCCGTTGCTTCTAATGAAATTACCTTTACGCCGTTTATTTTTTTCTGTTTCAATACAGCTAATTCTGAAAGCACCTGTTTATTATTTACAATATCATTATAATAATACTGTGCATCCAGTTTGGATGAAATCAAAAGAACAAGTATTAATATGGCGGTATGTTTCAACATCTGGTGTTTTTTCAATTTTGCAAAATTAGGCTGTCTTAAGCACCTAAATTATACCAATAACGCATAAGCCCGTAAACTTTATTATTTTTAACAAAATTAATGTAAATGAGCCACCTTAAGGAAAGGAAGCAGAAGAATTGCCTTAACTGTCATGTGCATGTGAAAGGGCGGTTCTGCCATCGTTGCGGCCAGGAAAATATAGAACCGAAGGAATCGGTATGGGACCTCATCAGCCATTTTTTTAAAGATATTACCCACTTTGACGGCAAGTTTTTCAGCACTGTAAAATACCTTGTAACAAGGCCGGGTTTTTTATCAGCTGAATATATGATTGGCCGGAGGGTCCGTTATGTTAACCCCATTCGCTTGTATATTTTTACATCGGCTTTTTTCTTTTTGATATTTTTCTCCTTCTTTAAACCAGGAACCCAATCTATTATAACAGTAGATATGAACGGTAAAACCTATCAGCAGATTGAAGCCATGGATTCGCTGACATTTGATGCGTTTACTAAAAATGAAAATAAAAAAGAAGGAAAGCCTGCAATACCTATGAGCAGGCAGGAGTTTAAAAAATACTTTGATAGTTCTGCCGTTCAAGGCAATTTTCAGTTTACACCAGGGCACTATAAATCAAAAGCCGAATACGACTCCATATTGAAATCAGGAAAAAAACAGCACAACTGGTTTCAACGGCAGCTGACCTATAAAAATATTGAGATCAATGAAAAATTCAGAGGGCGGAAAAATGAAATGTTCAGCAGTTTTAGCAACATATTACTCCACAGCCTGCCGCAAATGCTGTTTATTCTGTTACCGCTGTTTGCCGGTATTTTAAAGCTGCTTTACATAAGAAGAAAAGAATATTACTATGTTAATCACGGAATTTTCAGTATCCATTTTTACATATTCAGTTTCATAGCCATGCTGGTTATTTTCGGGCTTTCGAAATTAAACAGTACATTAAACTGGGGGTTCGTTACGTTGATTGAAACTCTGCTGGGTTTTGGTATTCTTTTTTACCTGTACAAAGCCATGCGCAGATTCTACAGACAGGGAAGAGCGAAAACTATTCTTAAATTCTTATTACTCTACGTTCTTGTTTTTATTACGCTGGCATTGCTGTTTGTCATTTTTGTATTTTTCTCTCTTTTTAAACTTTAAAATTTATGTCTGTTGAAAATACCGCTTTTGAGCGCCTGGTAAAAATTATGGATGACCTCCGTGAAAAATGCCCCTGGGATAAAAAGCAAACCATCCATACCCTAAGGCAATTAACCATAGAAGAAACCTATGAACTTGCCGATTCAATTACTGACAGCGACTGGAAGGGAATTAAAGAAGAACTGGGCGACCTGATGCTTCACCTGGTGTTTTATGCCAAAATAGGTGCAGAACAAAAACAGTTTACACTGGATGAAGTGATAAACGGCGTTTGTGAAAAATTGATTCACAGGCACCCGCACATTTACAGTGATACCCATGTGAATGACGAAGAAGATGTTAAAAAGAACTGGGAAAAACTGAAACTCAAAGAAGGAAAGACCTCTGTTTTAAGCGGCGTTCCCAAATCACTGCCTTCAATGGTAAAAGCCATGCGCCTGCAGGAAAAAGCCAAACAGGTGGGTTTTGAGTGGGATACCAAAGAACAGGTTTGGGAAAAAGTGGAGGAGGAGCAAAAAGAACTGTTTGAAGCCATTGAATCGGGTGATATCAACAAAATTGAAGACGAATTGGGCGATGTTTTCTTTTCGCTGGTAAACTTTGCAAGGTTTTTGCAGGTAGATGCTGAAAATTCGCTGGAACGCACCAATAAAAAATTCATTAACAGGTTTACACAAATGGAGGCAGAAGCCACAAAAGAAGGAAAAATGCTACACGATATGAGCCTGGAAGAAATGGACAGCATCTGGAACCGGATAAAAAAAACTTAAACCTTTACAAGTAATTGCAAAAGAGCCCTGCCTACAAACCGCTTTTATTTAAAAACAGTTACCTGTTGATACTGGCAGCCTGCCTCCTTATTCTTTCATTTATTGCAGATAAATACCTGGCGGGAAATTCTTCGCTGGCTGTTGTACAAAAAACTATTGAAAAAGATGTACGGCAACGTGAAAAGGATTTTGACGGGCTGATGAAAGATTCCATAAAGGTGCGGCAAATGCATGAAAATTCATTTGATGAAAATTTCCTGCAGCAACTTGCGGGGAAGAATTATTTTATTTACCGGTATTTTGTAAATGATATTGGCCTGCACAAGCTTATCTTCTGGAACTCGCAAACCGTTTTACCGGATGAGGAGATCATTAATACCAAAGCAATAAACGGATTTGTAAAGCTGAATAATGGCTATTATGTGTGGCGCAAACAAATTACCACTAACAGCATCACCATTGCATTAATACCGGTAAAGTGGAATTACCTTGTTACCAATAATTACCTGGAAAATAGTTTTGTTGCAGCAACGGACCTTGAGAAAAATTATGACATTTCATTTACCCCCACCAATGCCGCTGTAAGATCTGCCAGCGGCAATCATTTATTTTATCTTGCTGAAATATCGGTTAACACAGTTACATCAAACAGCGGCCTGGCAGTTTGCCTGCGGTTACTTGCTGCATTTTTAGTTTTATTGTTCATACACCTGGTTACATCAGCTATAGCAACCGGCGGTGGCCTTGCAAAAGCATTGTTTTTTCTGATTCCTGTAGTTGCTGTGCTTCGGTTGTTTAGTTACTATTTTCCGGTGCCACTCAATTTTCGACAGTTCGAATTATTTGATCCTGCCATTTATGGTTCCAGCTTTGTTCTGCGTTCCTTAGGCGACCTGTTGATCAATGCTGTTTTGTTTACATGGGTTGTTCTGTTCATACACAACCAGGTGTACCATAAGAATATTAAATTAACGGGCCGCCAAAGCTGGTTCAGATGGACATTGCTGGCGTTAGTTTGCATCTTATTATTAGGTGTAACTTTCACAACTGCTCAGGTAATACGCAGTATGATAGCCGATTCACAGATATCATTTGATGTTATCAATTTCTTTTCGTTGAGCATTTACAGCGTAACAGGATTTATAGTGTTGTGTTGTATTGCCATTAGCTATTTTTTGCTCAGCCAGGTTTTATTATTCCTGCTTAAACCGATGTTTCCTGAATTTACCTGGGGGCTTTATTTAGGGATTGCTGTGGGCGGTTTAGCCTGGTTAACGATAAAACTGGAAATAACACATGCCGGTTTTGAACTGTGCACACTTGTCTGGCTGGTTGTTTATCTTTTTTTGTTGAACAGGCAAAATATATACCTGTCTATTCAAAAAATGTCTTCATCACGGCTTATTTTCTGGTTGTTCTTTTTCTCCTTGTCAATTACTGCCGTAATTGTACTGGAAAACAGCGATAAGGAACTAAACCAAAGAAAGCATTATGCAGAAACATTATCTACCAAGGCAGATCCAAGCAGCGAAACTTTGCTCAACAGTTTTCTCACAGATTTTCGTAACGAATATCTGCAGGCAAACTTTCATCGTTTCTTTAATGACAGTACCAACCATTTTTTTAAAGACAGCCTGGTAAGCGGTAATTTTTCAGGCTATACCAATAATTACGATACAAGGATATTTACTTTTGATGCAGATCAAAACCCGCTCTTCAATAAAGAAAATGCAGGGTTTAATGAATTAAACACTGTTTTAAAAACCCAGGCAAAGCCAACCAATATACCCGAGCTGTATTATTATGATGAATCTTATGACAGGTTCAGCTACATAAGCCGCAAAACCGTTATTGATAACAATGGCGACACATTGGGCTATGTATTTATATTAGCCCATCCAAAAAAAAATAACAATAAGACCAATGCACTGAACCTTGAATTGTTTTCAAGAGGCAAAGCCAATGCAATTGAAAACTCGCCACAATATGCATTTGCCATATACAACAATCTCAGGTTGATTGATAGCCATAACGATTATGCTTTTGCAACGGCACTAACAACGGAACAGTTGCCCAAACAGGAATTTGAGATCATCAAGAAGAATGGATTTGACGAACTGTGGTACAAAGCCGGTGCACAAAAGGTGGTGATCATAGTAAAAACCAATAACTGGTATATTGAAACAATTACGCTGTTCTCATACCTTTTCTGTGCATTTTTGTTGATAGCCGGTATTTTCTGGGTGTTGAATATTATGGTAAGGTCTGGGTTTAACCGTACCAGGTTGAAGTATTACCTGCAGCTTAACATACGCAACCAGATACATGGAACAGTTATATTTATAAGCGTGATATCTTTTCTGGTGATTGGTATAGCTACCATTTTGTTTTTTATAAACCGCTACGAAAATTCCAACCGTGAAAAACTCAGTCGGGTTATTTACGTAATGGAGAATGAAGTGCGGAGTTCTTTATCTGAAATGCTGCAGGCTGATACCGTAGTAAAAATGAACGATGATGCTTTTCATATAAAGCTTCAAACGGTTATAGATATGGTTTCAAAAATACATGCAGTTGATGCCAACCTTTATGACCTGGATGGCAATCTCCTGGTTTCTTCATTGCCGCTTCCTTATAACATGGGCATAATCAGCAAAAAGATGGACCCTGTTGCTTTTTACCATCTTAACAAAATGAAGGAAGTGCAGTTTTTTAAAGAAGAACAGATAGGCAAACTGAATTTTGTGAGCAACTATGTTCCGGTGATTGATGTTGCCGGCAGGGAATATGGTTATCTCAACATACCATACTTTACCAGCGAAAGTAAGTTACAGGAAGAGATCGCCAATTTCCTGGTTACTATCATCAACCTTAATGCTTTTATATTTCTGATAGCCGGTATCATTGCCTTGTTCATCACCAACCGGATCACCCGTTCTTTCTCTTTCATCAGTGAAAAAATGAAGGAAGTTAACCTGGGTAAGATGAATGAAGCCATTGACTGGAAACGCAACGATGAGATTGGGGACCTGGTTAAGGAATACAACAAAATGGTAGGCAAGCTTGATGCAAGTGCTGCTGCACTTGCAAAAAATGAACGTGAAGGCGCCTGGCGTGAAATGGCCCGGCAAGTGGCGCATGAAATAAAAAATCCGCTTACACCAATGAAACTTAGTTTGCAGTACCTGCAAAAAGCCATAGAAACTAAATCGGGTAATGTAGAAGAACTTACAGCCAATGTTGCCAGAACACTGGTTGAGCAGATAGAACACCTCAATCATATTGCCGGTGAGTTTGGACAGTTTGCAAATATCGGCAATGCTAAAAGCGAGGTTTTCAACCTGAACGAAGTGATTGAACAGGTTACACAGTTGCATGCTGTTGACGACCGCATCCATATCCACATAAATATGCAGGCAAAACCGGTGATGATCAATGCTGACCGTACCCATATTAACCGCCTTTTTACCAACCTTATTTTAAACGCCATGCAAGCTGTACCAGCCGACAGAAATGTGCAGATTGGTATTAAGGAAGAAGTAAAAGGTGAGAAAGTACTTATCAAAGTAAAAGATAACGGCAATGGTATCAGCGAAGCGGTGCAATCAAAAATATTCACGCCAAATTTTACTACAAAAACATCGGGCACAGGCCTGGGATTAGCCATGAGTAAGGGTATTGTGGAGCAGGCAAAAGGGAGGATATGGTTTGAAACGGCGGCTGGCGCAGGAACTACATTTTTTGTGGAGCTGCCATTAGCGGACTGATTTACTCATATCCCTTTGAGTATTTTTCGCTTTTGCAGAAAGTTCTCAAACTCAGTCAATCCCATACTGCTTAAATTCTGCTTCCTGGTTACCATTGCTTTTTGTGCAGCCAGTACACCATAGCGGTTGTCTTTAAAACCTTCAATAAAATGTGCATCGGGGTCAATAGAAATAAGTACCTTTTTTTCAAGTGCATAATCTATTTCCCGCCAGTCAATATCCAGGCGGCTGGGGTGGGCATTCAGTTCTATCACCACGTTGTTGGCAGCACAGGCATCAATAATTTTTTTATGGTCAATCGGGTAACCTTTACGGCTCAGTAGCAAACGGCCTGTCAGGTGGCCTAATATAGTTGTGTAAGGATTTTCAATAGCAGTTATCAATCTTTCCATCGCTTTCTCTTCCGTCATTTTTAAAATGCTGTGTACTGAAGCAATCACCAGGTCGAAGGTTGCCAGTACAGCATTAGAATAATCTAAGCTGCCATCATATAATATATCACTCTC
Organism: Ferruginibacter sp.; assembly: GCA_016786725.1. GTDB lineage: Bacteria > Bacteroidota > Bacteroidia > Chitinophagales > Chitinophagaceae > Ferruginibacter. The sequence continues at coordinate 24,180 of JAEUVU010000015.1, forward strand.
AATGCTTTTGAATATTTTAAAACCCTTTAGCTTGCTGTTGATGGTGTCTACCTGCTCATGCTGGGCCTGTATTCTTTCTTCAGTAAGTCCGTTTGCATAAAAAGCGCTTTTACTATGGTCGCTTATCACTAAATATTCAAAACCCTGTTCTTTGGCGGCATTTACCATCTCTTCTAGTGTATTGCTCCCATCGCTCCAGTTGCTATGGCTGTGTATAATGCCCTTGATATCTTCAGGCTGTATCAGTTGCGGCAGGGGAGAAGCTTTTGCCTTTTCAACAATTTCAGGCATTTCTCTGAGGCAATGCGGTATATAATTGATACCGGCCTGCTTAAAAACAGCCGAATCATCCGGCCCTGAGCTTCCGGAAAAATCAATATCCGGGTATTGAAATATAAAAGCATTCACAAATTCGGGGCTGCCGCTGGTAAAAAAGCACTTTTTTTCAAAGCTTTCGGTTTCAGAATACAACCTCAGTTTAAGGCCATTGAGCAACTTGTAGAGAATACTATCCGTATTTTCTTCCAGTAATTCCGGCGGATTAGCTGTTTGGAACCTGGGTTTTATGTTTTCAATGCTGCTTTTAACCACATATTCCAGTTCATCAATAATTTCGATCTGCCTTTTAAAACTACCGGTCAGGTAAACATTTTCTGTGCCAAAAAGCTTTTGTAAATAAGGGGTTATTTGTGGTTCCACCGCTTCTACCTGCGGGTATAAATTACTGCCCTGGCTGCTTAAATAAAATTCGATGGTATCAATTATACTTTGTTGTGTTTTTTCACCAAAGCCTTTGTAAAGTTTTAAACGGTTTTCTTTGCAGGCGTATAAAAGTTCGCCGATACTTTCTATTTCCATTTCTTTCCAGATGGTAGAAATTTTTTTAGGGCCGATACCTTTTATGTTCAGCATTTCTATTACACCGATGGGTGTTTTTTCTATTAACTCCTGTAATGCTTTTAAAGAACCTGTTTCTAAAATTTCAATTATTTTTTTTGCAGACGACTCACCGATGCCTTTCATAGAGGCAATTTTTTCTTTGGGAGTTTCAGTCAATTGTTCGGGTAATTTTTCAATATGAAAAGCTGCAATTGAGTATGATTTTGCTTTAAAATTATTTTCTGCATGGATGTCAGTTAACTTGCTTAAAAGGCTGAAAATTTCGGCAATTTGATAATTATCCATTTTTTTAGATTGTGCCGGTAAATGTAAGAAGAATAAAAAACCGTGTACGAAAAAATTATTTCAGGAGAAATAATACAGCAATTATGTACATTAATTTTTACTGAAATTGAAAATAGTTTCTCAATAAAAATCTTCAGATTTTTTATGCGTAAGCCAACACATTTTTTACGCAGAGAGAAATTGTTGTGATAAATATGCTTACAAAAATCTTATAATGAGATGATAAGGGCGCAAAAGGAGGGTGCTTCTGAAACCCTTTTTGGTAAAGGGTTGTAATGAAAAAGTCCCCTGAATTTCAGGGGACTTTAAAGATATTCTGCTTTTCAAAAAGCGAAGATTATTTCTTCTTTGCAGCAGCTTTCTTCTTAGGAGCAGCTTTCTTAGCAGCTTTTTTAGGAGCAGCTTTCTTAGCAGCTTTCTTAGGAGCAGCTTTCTTAGCAGCGGCTTTTTTTGGAGCAGCTTTTTTTGCAGCTTTTTTCTTTGTTGCCATTTTTTTAAAATTTAATTGGTTAGTAAATAATACTTAAAAATAAATACATTTTTCAAACTACCAAAAAAAATATTAAAAAAATTAAGCACCTGCTTCAACAGCGGCAACAGAAACAATTGTTTTATCGCCTTTACTTTTTTTGAATTCAACCAATCCATCAGTCAATGCAAAAATGGTAAAGTCTCTTCCAACTCCAACATTTTTACCAGGATGATAAGTTGTGCCGCGTTGACGGATAATTATATTTCCTGCCAATGCAGGCTGACCACCATAGATTTTTACACCCAATCTTTTTGCTTGTGAATCACGACCGTTTTTTACCGAGCCTTCACCTTTTTTGTGTGCCATGTTTTTATAAGTTTTTAGTTTTAGGTTTTAAGTTTTAAGTCATACTTACAACTTATTACTTACAACTTTTTAATTAAGCAATTGCAGTTACTTTAATGTGCGTATACTGCGTACGGTGTCCGTGTTTTTTACGGAAACCCTTTCTTCTTTTCATTTTAAAAGCGATCACTTTATCACCTTTAACCAGGTCGCTAACGATCTCAGCTTTTACCACTGCTTTTACTGCTGAACCTGCCAAAACGCTTCCGCCGGCATCGGTCATCAATACGTCGGCAAATTCTACTGAATCACCGGTTTTGCCCTCGATATGAGGTACATATAAGCTGTCACCTGCTTTAACTGTAAACTGCTGACCTGCTATTTTTACTACTGCTAACATAATTTCCCAAATTTAGGACGGCAAAGGTAAGGGTTTAGGCTGAAAATTTGACCTGATTGTATAAAAAATATGCACCAAAATCGGCCTGTTGGGGAAAACCAGGCGGTTTTTAGCTCAATTGAACCTGTATCCTGCCTTAAAACAGCATAATCTCACTACATTCGCCCTCAAATATGCGCTATTTAGTTCGTTTTATACAGGTCATCTTCACTGTTTATGCTGCTTTGGTCTTTGTTGCTTTCCTTTTACTCATCTTTCCCCTGGTGATAATTGCCTCATTTTTTGGCAAAATAAGAGGCGGCAATTTCATTTATTGGCTCTGCCATGTGTGGACAGACTATTTTTTTCTCCTTCTCGGCATTTTTCACCGTAATATATATGAAGCGCCCCACGACCGGAATAAGCAATATGTATTTGTATTCAATCATATTTCTTATATGGATATACCCGTTATCTTTAAAACCATCCGCCGGCAACACATCAGGGTGTTGGGCAAAGCCGAAATGGCCAAAATCCCCGTTTTTGGCTTTTTATATAGGTGTGCCGTAGTAATGGTTGAAAGGGGCGACCCTCAAAAAAGAGCCAGGAGCGTAATTCAACTTAAATCGGTTCTTAAAAAAGGTATTTCAATTGTAATAGCTCCTGAAGGGACATTTAATATGACGCATAAGCCATTGAAAGCGTTTTATGACGGTGCTTTTAAAGTAGCCATCGAAACGCAAACCCCTGTAAAACCGCTTTTGTTCTTAGATGTGTATGACCGGATGGGCTATGAGACCATATTCTCTATCAGGCCCGGCAGGTCAAGATCTGTTTACCTGGAAGAGGTTCCGGTAGAAGGGCTTACAGTAAATGACCTTGATCTTTTAAGGGAGAAGGTGTACAGGATTATGGAAGATAAACTAATTGAATACAAAGCAAGCTGGATAAAACCCGTTGCTGAATAAATAATAGTACAAGGGTCGCCAACCTTTCAAAGGTTGGCAACCCTGAAGTAAAAGACTTGGATTAACTTTAGGAGCATCAGATGAGCACAGGAAACGAAATACAGTTTGCAGATGAATCTTCCGGCGTTTGGGCCGAGATCATTTTACCGCTGGCATTGCCTACAACCTATACCTATTCCATTCCCACGCAATTTATACCAAGAGCTTTGCCCGGTTGCAGGGTAGAAGTGGTTTTTGGTAAACAGAAGAAGTACGCCGGAATTATTAAGTCGGTTTTAGATAAAAAACCCCCTTATCCTACCAAAGCAATACTGAATGTGCTGGATGATGAGCCGATACTTTATCCCCAGCAACTACAGCTTTGGCAATGGATGAGCGAATATTATATGTGCAGCGAGGGAGAAGTGATGGCTGCGGCATTACCAACTCATTTTAAACTGAGCAGCGAAACCATTTTAATTTACAATGAAGAAACAGGAGAAGATTTTACGCATTTAACTGATGAAGAATTTTTGGTGGCCGAAGCCTTGTTACTTAAAAAAGAATTACGGCTTACCGAAATACAGCAGATACTGGATATAACGCATGTTTATCCAATTATAAAAAGGCTGATAGATAAAAAAGTTTGCTTTGTGTGGGAAGCAATGGATGAGCAATACAAGGTTAAGAAAGAAAATTATGTAGTGCTGAATCCTGAATACAGCAGCGACGAGAAGATGAGTGAACTGCTCAACAACCTGCCTACCGGGCAGGCAGGCTGGAGCCGGGCACCCAAACAAATGGAACTGTTACTGGCTTTTTTGCACCTGCAAAAAACAGAAGGCGATGTAATACAAAGCGAATTGCTTAAAAAAGCAGGTGCTTCGGCAGCACAATTAAAAGGACTTACAGAAAAAAATATTTTAATTGTTGAGAAGCGATCCGTTGATCGTATAAAATCTCTACCTAAAAATGTAGAGATTGATTTTGAGTTCAGCGCTGCACAACAGGAAGCATCTGATAAAGTTGCCAAAGCATTTGAAGATAAAAACGTTTGCCTGCTGCATGGCGTAACCAGCAGTGGTAAAACACAGGTGTATGTTAAGCTGATTGAGCAATATTTTAAAGAAGGGAAGCAGGTTTTGTATTTGCTGCCCGAAATTGCTTTAACCACGCAGATCATCCGCCGCCTGCAAAAACATTTTGGCGGCAACATCACCATTTATCACTCCCGCTTTAATAATAATGAGCGTATTGAGCTTTGGAATAAAATACGTACCGGTGAAGTAAAGATCGTACTGGGGGCAAGAAGTGCACTCTTTCTTCCCTTTAAAAACCTGGGTTTGATAATTGTTGATGAAGAACACGATCCTTCCTTTAAGCAACATGATCCTGCGCCGCGTTATAATGCCAGGGATGCCGCCATTTATTACGCATCGCTTTTTAACGCAAAAGTTTTACTCGGCAGCGCTACGCCTGCTGTTGAAAGTTATTTTAATGCCATGCATGATAAATATGCATTGGTGGAACTGAACGAACGTTTTGGCGGTATCAAATTACCGGAGATTAATATTATTGATACCCGGCAGGTTGTTCAAAAAGGAAAAGTGATGATAAGCCCGCAGTTAAAAGAAGCGATGCAAAAAGCATTGGAGGCCGGCCGGCAGGTTATACTTTTTCAAAACCGGCGGGGTTACAATCCTTACCTCATCTGCGGTACTTGTGGTTTTATTCCGCAATGTACGCACTGCGATGTATCGCTTACGCTGCATAAGTACAGCAATAAATTGCATTGTCATTATTGCGGAAGTATTTACCCCAAATTAATAACCTGCCCCGCCTGCGGCACCAATACCTGGCTGGAGAAGAATTTTGGTACCGAAAAAATAGAAGAGCAGCTTGAAGATGATTTCTCCAAATACCGGATAGCCCGTATGGATGTGGATAGTGTACGTGGCAAAACCGCTCATGATAACCTGATACAGTTATTTGAGCAGCACCGGCTGGATATACTGGTGGGCACACAAATGGTGGTGAAAGGGCTGGATTTTGATAAAGTGAGCCTGGTGGGTATTTTAGATGCTGACGGTTTGCTTGCCTTTGCCGATTTCAGGGTGAATGAACGGGCGTTTCAACTAATGGAGCAGGTGAGTGGGAGGGCGGGCAGAAAAAAGGAGCAGGGTAAAGTGTTTATACAAACTGCCAACCCAAAGCACCCGGTTCTGCAGTTGGTTCAGCAGCATGATTACAGGCAGTTTTATAACCTGGAAATTGAGAACCGCAGGCAATTCTTCTATCCTCCCTACAGCCGCATTATTTTGCTGACTTTAAAACACAAGGATAAAAATACGGTAACCGGGGCCGCCGATCGGCTGGCTGGCTTATTAAAACAAGACCTGAAGGAGTATATTGTTGGCCCGGCGGTGCCGGTTGTAAACCGGATACGCAATCAGTATTTAATGGAGATACTGATTAAGCTGCCCAAGGAGCCGGGCATGAGTTTAAAGTACAAAGCTGCCATCCGAAACCACATCAATTTATTAATGGGGGAGAAGTCATACAGGAGCGTTTCGGTGATGGTGGATGTAGATAAAATGTAGCGCTGACAAACTGGCAAAATAGTAAAACTTAGCAATTATCAGAAAATGAACAATATCGAAAAAAATATTTCAGTAAAGCAATATAATACGTTTTCAATCAATGCTTATTCCAACAATTATGCCTGCTTCAATTCGGTAGAAAAGCTGGAAGAATTACTCAATTTATACCAACAAATTACAAATAGTCAACAAAATTCTTTTTTAATTTTAGGAGGTGGAAGCAACTTGTTGTTTACCAGTAACTTTGATGGATTAATGCTTAAAAATGAGATAAAAGGTATACAGGTTATTAAAGAAGACGAACACCATATATATATACATGCAGGTGCAGGGGAAAACTGGCATCAGTTTGTTTTATATTGTATTGAAAAAGGCTTTGCCGGAGTTGAAAACCTGTCCCTCATTCCGGGCAATGTGGGGGCATCGCCCATGCAAAACATAGGTGCTTATGGGGTAGAGATCAAAGATGTTTTTCATTCGCTTGAGGCTTATCATATTAAAGATAAAAAGCTGGTAACATTTACGCTGAACGACTGTGAATTTGGCTACCGGGAAAGTGTTTTTAAAAGAAAGCTGAAAGGCCAGTTTGTGATAACCAGTGTTACCTACCGGTTAAATAAGGTGCCGAAGTTCAATACAAGTTACGGGGCCATTGAACAGGAACTGAAAAAAATGGGGGTGACCGAGTTGAGTATAAAAGCAATTTCTGATGCTGTTATTAATATCCGGTCCTCCAAATTACCCGACCCGAAGGTGATCGGGAATGCGGGGAGTTTCTTTAAGAATCCTGAGATCAGCAGTTCGCAGTTTGCAGTTCTCAGTTCGCAATTCCCCAATATTGTAGTTTATCATTTGCCGAATGGAAATGTAAAACTGGCGGCCGGTTGGCTGATTGAACAATGTGGCCCCGAAAACGGGGTAAGCTGGAAAGGTTACCGTAAAGGTGATGCAGGCTGCCACGAAAAACAGGCACTGGTGCTGCTGAACTATGGTAATGCAACGGGTAAAGAAATATTTGACCTGAGTGAAGTTATTTTACAGAGTGTGAAGGAGAAGTTTGGGGTGGTGCTGGAGAGGGAGGTGAATATTGTTTGAACTTTAAAAAAAATAGTTATATTTACTGTATGGCTGCAAATATCGATGTACGTAAATTTATTCCCTTTTTTTTGATCAGTATCTGTATTGCAACAACACCGCACTTATTTTTCTGGTACCTGGTAGCGCTTGCTATATGCGTAAAGGCTTTTGTGGTGATTTGCGTTGTTGACTTTTTCAGAAAAACCAGCTTGCGGAAAAATTTTGGCCTGGTACTTTCTGTAATGATCCTGGCCGCTATCTGCTCTCTTGTTGTTCTAAGTCTTAAATATTCAGTTATACCCGTTTCTTTTTAACACAAAGGAATTTGTTTCATAATAAGATTTACTACAAAGCTCTGGCAACCGCCTGGGCTTTCGAAACCTCATTCTGTATGTAAGTTACCAAAATATCAATCTACGGGCTTTGCAAAAAAAATCAAATAACCTTCATCTCCCTTAAAACCTCCTTCACCTCCTCCGGTGCTGTATTTAGTAAAAACATTTCCATCTGCCTCTCTTCATCTTTTTTTGAAAAAACCTTGTCTTTCTCAAAAAAAGAAATACAGCCGTTGTACAATTGCCAACGGCTGTGTTCGTCATATTGTAAGCGGCAACCGGTGTACCCGAGTATAGAGGGTTGCTTTACATCTTCATTATGCAAGGGAGCCTGTTTCCAAAGCAGCATCCAGTTTTTTTGCTGGGCGGGTGTAAGCTCCCATTGAGGGTTTTGCCTGCCTGAAAAAAGCAGGGTGGTGGCGTTCCATTTTTTATCCATCATCTTAATGCGGATCTCCCCATCCGTCTATTTTAAAATGCCCGTGAATAACCTGCATAAAGGTACAAAAGCCGGTATAGTTGCCACGGTCGGCAGTGCGTGGGTCGGTAATAGCGTTACCGCTATTATCCAGAACCGTAGCAGGGCTGCCGCCCATTTTGTGGCTCCATTTACCGTTACTTCCTTTGCGGTACCAGTGATAGTCATTGTTTGGATAGTTAACCAATGCTACCAGGTGGCCGGGACTGATGCATTTATTATCCTGGTTTGGCTTATCTATCAAACCATCGGCAACGGCTCCCATTTTTGCACTGATCTGCCCGGCTGGTACATTACAGGCAGAGAGATTGTTCCATTGCTGGCCCGATGCCCGGCCCGGCTGGCCATAGGTATCAGTACGATAGTTACTGGCATAGTTGTAACAATTGTTATTGCTGGTAATATTCCAGTCGGTGTTCCAGGCTGCCAGGTCGGCCGGCGGCGAGCAGGGGCAAACCGGCCTTAAGATAATGTCGTCCCTGAACAGGTCAATATTTTTGTAGTAGTTTTCGATGTACAGGCTTCTTTTATCAAGGTATTCTTTCATGAGCTTTTCTGTTGTTCTGCGAAAATCGGGAAGACCCTTTACTTCTTTCAGGCCTCTGAAATTATCGAACAAAAAAGATTCAAGTCCGCCTTCCGCCTTGGCAGCTTTACCTTCTGCATACACCATATCGTGGGCGTAATGTAATTTTTGAGGCATGTCGGCAACCAGTTTTTTACCCTGTTGCTCGATCATGAGGCCGCGGTAGCCCAGTACAGAAGGAAAGGGAGTTGTTTTTTCGGTTTGCCTTTTTAATGTGCTAAACTTAAGTTTTTTAAAAAGTTCTTTGGTGGCAGCATCATCCAGTATCATGTAAGGATCGGTTCTTCCGCTGAACATGCTGAGTGTTAATTTTACCGGCATAAAATAATTTTTTGAGGTTAAGTAATCAACCCAAAATACTGCGGTTAACGTTCAGGTGCAATACCCTGTTAGTGGTATGTAAGATCAATAAAAGAAGATGAGGCTTAACTTTCCTTCGTTTTTTCCATCACAATTTTCTTTTTAAACAACCTGTCTCTTAATCCTTTGCCTGAAGCAGTAAGGCGGTTATGTGTGGTAAGGTAATGAATAACCTTATGCTCGAGCCAGTGATGAAGCGGTAATAATATGGCAGCAAGCAATATCATAAAGGCCAGGTCTTTCCAGGGTTCGCCTTCGGTAAGGCTGTAAATATTCTTTTTAAAGATGAGGAAGATGAATTCGAAGAACATAAGAAAGGCAAAGAAGCCAATCATCTTGATAGTGGCAGCAGAAACTTTGAACATACCCATCATCACCATTAAAATAAACAGGCTTGTTATGCCAATGGTAATAAGCATGTATTGAATGTTGTGCCGCTTGCGTTTTTTTTCCTGCAGTTCTTTTGCAATTCTGTCCTGGCGCTGCTGTTCATCATCTACTTCAATTTGTAAAAGGTCTTTTTCTTTGCCCAGTTTATCAAGGCTGTCTTTGTATTTAACATTAAGCGATGAATAATAATATGCTTCTTTGTAATTGCCCATGGCCTGGTAAAGCGAATCCAGTTCTGTGGCTACAAAGCTCATGGTTTGCAACTGGCGCAGGCTATCCGACAATTGTTTTGCTTTTAATAAATACCCCAGTGATTTATCATATTCTTTGGTTTTTTTATGCAGCATGCCCAACTGGTAATAATAACCAAAGAGGTTGCTGGGGTTTACATCATGCTCAAAGAAGGGAGCTACTTTAGCATAATAGTATTTTGCAGAATCGTAGTTGCCCAGTTTGCTGTAGATAAAACCGTAAGACTGATCAATAAAATGCCCGAAGTTTACGGTTTGCAAAAATTGTTTTAACTGTGGATGCTCATTAAAATAGGTCAAAGCTTTTTGCGGCTGATCGGCAGCCAGGTAATTGTTTACAATGCTGCGGTAGGCCAGCGCTTTTATCGGTTCATATTTTATAGAGTCTGCCAGCTTTAACGATCTTTCGTACCAGGTCATGGCCATATCGTAGCTCTTTTTTGCAGTGTACAGGTCGCCGATCTTGGTAAGGTCCTGGATACGGGCATATACCGTTTGTCCGTTTTTTATAAAGTTCAGTTTATCGTAAGCCTTTACCTGGTAATCAATGGCTTTGTCGTAATCTTCAATGGCTGCATAAAAGCCTGATAACTTTGCGTAGGAGGCTCTGAGCAGATAATCGTTGGCCAGGTCTTCGCCCATCCGGATTGCTGTCATAAAATTTTTAAGCGCCAGTATCTTTTCGTTGCGTGATAAATAAACCGAGCCATACTCGAGGTGTACACGGGCAGATAAACTATCATTTTTCACGAGCCCCATGTAAGAGTAGGCCTGGTTACAAAAATTCAATGCTTTCTCCAGGTCGGGCATACTCCTGTGTACTTCTGATAAAGACAGGTAAGCGCTGATCATCTGCTCATCCAGTTTATTTTTTTTTGCCAGCTCAAGCGCCTGGTTGTAATAACTGATGGCTTTACTGATATTATCTTTTTTACCCGACAGGTAACCGTAACGCTCCCCATTGATGATCAATGACTTTACCATCAGTTTACGGTCCCGGCTTTCTTCGGCTACTTCAATCATCTGCTGGCCATATTTTTCTGCTTCGGCCAGGTTGCTGTTCATGAGTGTACGGCTCAGCATCCCCAGTATTTCGATCTTCCGCTCATTGGTGGTGGCTTTTGCCAGTTCTGTTTTAAAAGAGTCAACGATGGCAAACTGAGATTGTGCGAATGTGGTAAGCTTAATTAAAATAAAAAGCAGCAGCAGGTATATTTTTTGCATGCCTTAAATTAAGCAATTTTATAAATAACCCTGTCATTTAAGTTTTTCTGTTAATTCTTTGAGTAAAATCTCCAGTTTTTCGATACGCTTATTTTGCTGTTCAATTATAGCCTGCTGCTCCTGCATTCCTTTTACCAGCGGCACAACAAACTCTGCGTATCGTAAACCATAGAGATCGGTTTCGTTTTTAGGTTTATCAACACCACTAAACTCAAAGCCTATTTTTTTTGCAGCAGCTTCCACTTCCTGCGCAATAAAACCGGTGGTAATGTCAGAGTATGGGTTGCCATCAAGGAATTGCGGTACCATATTTTTATTTGCTGCTTCACTGATGATCTTTCTTCTGCGTTCATTTACACCATTGGCATCATTTATTTTATAGCGGTTTAGTTTGTAGGTTACCGGCCTTAGCTGGTTGATGAAATTAAGACCCGGCACATTTTCCTGTACGTTTTCTTTAAACCTTCCATCGGATATGTTACTCCAGTTTTGATAACCACCAATAGAACCCACAAAAACATTCCCGATGCGTACCATATCGCTTCCGGTACCGGATGCATCAATACCTACACAGGTAACATTATACCGGTTGTTTGCATTGGGGCCTGTATTGTAACCCACGGCCGTGTTGTAAGCACCAATGGTATTTATCATAAGAGAGTTGGCGCCAATTACGGTGTTTTGAAAACCAACCGTATTATTCATCAGCGCACTAAACCCTACTGCAGTGTTTACATTTCCGTTATCATTAGCATACAATGCATATTTTCCCATAGCGGTGTTCTCATTACCAATCGTGTTGTTATTAAGTGCATGATTGCCGTCTGCTGTGTTGCTGTTACCTGTTGAATTGTTGTTCAAAGCAAAATAGCCACTGGCTGTATTTTGATAGCCTGTTGTATTCACACTCAGTGCAAACATGCCATGTGCACTGTTATGGTAGCCCGATGTGTTTGAGTAAAGAGCCCCCTGGCCGGTTGCGGTATTAGCATCTCCGGTTGTGTTTGAATACAGTGCTTCTTTTCCTGTTGCTGTATTATTACCGCCGGTAGTATTGGAATACAGGGCATAAAAGCCGGTTGCAGTGTTGTTGCCACCGTTGCTATTGGTACGAAGTGCCTGGTAGCCAGTGGCAGTATTATTAAATCCACCGATATTTAAAAACATTGCCTGGTAACCATTGGCAACATTGCCATCTCCATTGGTGTTAGAATACATAGCCTGGTAGCCCGCTGCCGTATTATTGTGGCCGAAGGTATTTGAATATAGTGCCTGGTACCCGCTGGCCACATTAAAGTTGCCCGTTGTATTGCTATACATTACCTGGTATCCGTTTGCTGTATTATTATACCCGGTAGTATTTGAATAAAGAGATCCAACCCCAACTGAAACATTGTTTCCTCCGGTGGTGTTTGTGTACAATGCATTTTTCCCCAATGCTGTATTGTCATCACCACTGGTATTAGAATATAGCGCCCTCAAGCCATTAGCCGTATTGCCAGCACCAAATGTGCTTGCTCCCATGGCAAATGCACCAACGGCAGTATTATCAAAACCGCTGTTGGTTAACATAGCATTACTGCCAATAGCGGTATTATTACTGCCGGCGTTACCCAGGCTTAATACATTGTAACCAACTGCGGTATTATCATTTCCATTATTGGTTGACTGCAAGGTTTGATAACCAACTGCTGTATTAAATGAACCAATTGCATTAGCGTATAATGATTTATAACCAATGGCTGTAATACCATCAATGTTAAGGGAAGAGTACAGGGATTGATATCCTACAGCCGTGTTTGAATTTCCATTGGTATTATTGTAAAGTGACTGATAGCCGGTTGAAACATTTGATGCGCCTGCAATGTTATTGAATAATGCATGTTTTCCAAAAGCCGTATTTTCAATTCCGTTTTGATTGCTGTACATCGCACTCATACCCGCAGCAGTATTGCCCGATCCTATAAAATTACTCTGCATGGCAAAAGTGCCAAGGGCAGTATTTTCAACGCCGGCGTTATTGTTCATTAAGGTTTGAGCGCCAACGGCAGTATTATGGTTTGAATTTTGATTTGCACTTAGCGATGCATACCCAACAGCCGTATTAAAAGCCCCGGTGTTATTAAAAAGCGATTGATATCCAAAAGCCGCATTACCAACGGCATTGGTATTTTGCAAAAGTGATTTGTATCCAAATGCGGTGCTGCCATCTGCAGTATTGTTTTGTAATGATTGATACCCGGTTGCTGTATTTCCGGAACCGCTTTGATTTATAGAAAGCGCCTGGTATCCGCTGGCAGTATTGTAATTACCTGTCTGGTTATTGCCCAAGGCAAAATATCCGGTTGCAGTATTTTCCTGACCCGTTGTATTTGCTCCCAGTGCGATATTACCAGTTGCAGTATTTTTTTGTCCGCTTGTGTTGTAAACCAGGGCCCTGAACCCGGTTGCCGTATTGCCCGAACCAATATCATTTGCATTCAGCGCATTAAACCCAATAGCTGTATTATCATTACCTACATTGGAATAAAGGGCGCCACTGCCAACCGCTGTGTTAAACTGCCCGATAAGGTTGCTGTACAAAGCCTGGTACCCAACTGCCGTTTGGTCAATAGCTGCGGTATTTGAAAACAGCGCTTTAAAACCAATGGCAGTATTGCTGGTGCCGGTTGTATTTGCCGGCAGGCTCTTTTCTCCAAAACTGGTGTTCTTATTTGCAATATCAAGTTTACCTGCCTGGGCATTGTTGATTTTAAAAACTAGGCTCACGCTGTCTGTTGCACCAATAAAATTTGTACCGGCCACCGTGCCGCTGTTTCCGGTAAGGTTCCAACTGTTGCCCGGTGTAACAGCATCAATTACTTTTACCCATTGTGTGCCGCTGTAATAGTAGTAACCAGCGCCACTGCCGCCTGCAATGGCTGCATTGGTATTGTACACCAGCAGGCTGGTTGCCGGTGTTACAATGGTTGTAACGTCAGTAATGCCCGTGAGATTTACCCTCGGGATGAGTATGCCTTTATTAGAACTGCTCACATCAAGCAGGGAAGAAATGTTAGCAGTTGCGCCTGTTGTATTGATGGCCACACTTTGTGCATAGCTGTGATAATTTGTTAGAAGGAAAACAAAAAGCGTAATTACTTTTAGTGCTGCGGGAGATTGAATAAAGATCTTTTTCATCCTGCTTATTTTAAGTTGGTTAAGAAGGCGTATTTACTAACTAAAGGTATTGCTTAATTTGTGCGTAAGCAACCGGAAAGGCTGGCAAAAAGAAGCCAAAGCTTTAAGCTTTGGCAATATTGCTTTTAAAGCCAATTAAAAACATCTTCGTGGAAATAAACCGCCGTCAGGGCCGGTAGCCGCTGACGGGGTTAAAATCATCCATTAAAATCATCTGCATCAAAATCTTCTTCACTAAAATGTTGAGTGCCGATGTTAAGCATGCTGCCCATCAGGTCTTTAAATTCAATTTTACCTTCCAGTATTTTTTTGCTGATGAGTGAATGTGCTGCCAGGCCATGTAAAACAAATTCCATCAGCAAGGCATTCTCTTTATCATTGGCGGCATTGAAATATTTTTTTACCAGGGCGTACAATCCATCTACTTTGTACAGTAATTGAATTTTTTCTTCATCCTTTGTTTCAAAAAAAGTGTTGAGTGTATTACCAGCATCAAACCAGCGTGTAATGGCCTTGTAGGGATTTTCTTCGGGGGTTGTTTCCTTGCCTCTTTTCTTTTTTAATGTATCAGGATTTGGAAAATACAATCCAAATTGTGTGCGGATGGAACGCTCCAGTAAATTAAAAGCAACCTGGTAAGGTCCTTCCTGTTCTCCTTCGTACACTAATTCTATTTTACCGGTGATGGAGGGAATGATGCCGATAAGATCGCTCAGCCAAACCTGTGTTTCAGTTTCGTTATTGATCAATGCTCTTCTTTCAGCAGCGCTGATGGCATTTTCGTAAGCGCTGATGCTGAGCCTGGCGCTTACGCCGCTTTTTTTATCAACCAACTCACTGCCACGGGCTTCAAAAGCAACCTGCTCGATCAATCTTTTTATCAGATCGCTCACTTTTACTTTTTGTTGCTGTGCATCATTGATGGCAGCTTCCTGTTCCGTTATCTCTAAAGCTGTTTCCAAAGATTTTGGATAGTGGGTGAGTATCTGGCTTTCAATTCTGTCTTTAAGTGGAGTTACAATACTTCCACGGTTTGTGTAATCTTCAGGATTGGCTGTAAACACAAATAAAACATCCAACGGTAATCTTAATTTAAAACCACGTATCTGGAGGTCGCCTTCTTCTAAAATATTAAAAAGCGATACCTGTATCCTTGCCTGCAGATCGGGCAGTTCATTAATTACAAAAATGCAGCGGTTGCTGCGTGGGATGATGCCGTAATGCAAAACCCTTTCATCTGCAAAACTAAGTTTAAGGTTAGCCGCTTTTATGGGGTCAATATCGCCGATAAGATCGGCAACGCTTACATCGGGTGTTGCAAGTTTTTCTCCATAGCGCTGACTGCGGTGCAGCCAGTCAATAGGAGTATGATCTCCCTTTTCTTCTATTAAGTCAATTGCAAAACGTGATACCGGTTGCAAGGGATCATCATTAATTTCACTGCCTGCAATTACCGGAATATATTCATCCAGCAGGTCTGTCATCTGCCGGGCCATGCGTGTTTTTGCCTGTCCACGTAAGCCTAAGAATAAAATATTGTGCTGAGATAATAATGCCCGCTCTGTATCGGGTATCACCGAATCTTCGTAACCCAAAATGCCGGGAAAAGGATTTTCTTTTGCCTGGATCTTTTTGATAAGGTTTTCACGGATCTCCTGCTTGATACTTTTTGAAACATAGCCGCCCTGTTTTAATTCGCCTAAGGTTTTGATTTTAGTACTATCCATTTTTTGTTTTCTTTATTAAGTTGATCTTGTCCGTTTCCTCCTGGGTTATTTCTGCTTCTTTATAATGCCCTGCAGGTACTTCATTTTTTGACATTTCATCCAACATATCAATTACATTTTTGAATGTGGTACTCCCGTCACTTTTGATAACGAACATCAGGTCATCCGGGTTGATGCCTTCCTTATATGCCTTGATAAATGCACCTGCATAATCACGATTTATTGTGTTTAGGGTTCCGGTAAAAGGCCCTACATAGTAATATATATCCTTACCCTCTGTAAGTAAAAATGTGAGTGTAGTGAATGAAACTTCCCTGGCATCCGTTGCATCAGTTGATGAAGATGAAGGCTTTGTCGTCGTGGATGTTTCATTTGTGATCCTGTCTGACGGTTCTATCAACTTATCTATTTTATCCTTGTTTTTATCATAAATAAACAGCACCCCCCGTGCTATCAATACAACTACAATAAAGAAAGTGGCTAATTTTTGCATAGCTGATTTTTTTTAGTTTTAAAATACCGTTTTTCTTTTCCCGCTTTCAAAATCTTTAAATATAAATGCACCCAGTTTATCCAGCGATGCAAAAAAAGCTTTACCATTATTGGTTTCAGTAAATTCCTGCACAAAGCGCTGCAGGTAGGGGTCAGATGCGATCATGAAAGTGGTGATAGGGATCTTTAATTTTTTACATTGTGTTGCCAGGCTCATACAGCGGTTCAATATCTTCCTGTCAACACCCCAGCTGTTTTTGTAATAACGCTTGCCAACTTTTAAACAGGTTGGTTTGCCGTCTGTTATCATAAATATTTGTTTATTAGGGTTGCGGCGCCTTCTTAAAATATCCATCGCCAGTTCTAATCCCGCAACGGTGTTGGTATGATAAGGACCAACCTGCAGGTAGGGCAGGTCTTTAATTTCAATGGGCCAGGCATCGTTACCAAACACAACAATATCCAAAGTGTCTTTAGGATATTTGGTTTGTATCAATTCGCTCAAAGCCATCGCCACTTTTTTGGCAGGTGTTATCCTGTCTTCTCCATATAAAATCATAGAGTGGGAGATATCTATCATTAAAACCGTTGAGGTTTGCGATTTAAAATCGGTTTCTCTTATCTCCAGGTCATCTTCCTGCATTTTAAAACTATCAATACCGTGGTTGATCTGGGCATTGCGGATGCTGTTGGTAAAATCAATCTGCTCCATGGTATCGCCAAACTGGAAGGGCCTTGTTTCGGGATTGATCTCATCGCCACCGCCTGGTTTAAAAGTTTGATGATTGCCTTGCTTTGTTTTCTTAAGCTTGCCAAAAATTTCTTCCAGGCTTTTTTTGCGGATGCCCTGCTCGGTTTTGGGAGTAATTTTTATTTCGCCTCTTTCATTGGCATCGTCAATGTATCCTTTGGCTTTCAGGTCGTCCACAAAATCGCCGATGCCATATTCATTGTTGGTAAGGTTGTATTCTTTGTCCAGTTCATTCAGCCATTGCATAGCCTCATTAAAATCGCCGTTGG
Organism: Ferruginibacter sp.; assembly: GCA_016786725.1. Lineage (GTDB taxonomy): Bacteria > Bacteroidota > Bacteroidia > Chitinophagales > Chitinophagaceae > Ferruginibacter. The sequence goes on from JAEUVU010000015.1 coordinate 41,228, forward strand.
TGTAGGTGAGGAGCTGTAAAAAAAGGTTCAGCAAAGTCTCAAAAGGAGATTTGCTATTTGTATTGGGATCGAATTTTGAAAAGTTATATCCTAACAAGGGAGTTATTGGTTAATAGTTCATGTATATTTGGTGTAAACCAGGTTTGGCAAAGAGCCATGCACCATCAACTAAATTACGAAACATTTAAAGGAACTCTTTTGTTTGATTGTTAAATAAATAAATCCCCCCGGTTTTTAAGCGGAGGGATTTACATTTTGAAATATTTATTTATTATTTAGGTGTGTCAGCAGCTTTTGCCGGATCAGTTTTTATTGTTCCGTTTAATTCTTTCATAGCAGACTGTGCTTTGTACTGCTGCTCAAGTTGCATGATGCGCTCAAGAAAATTTCTGGCAGTGTTTAAGTCTCCGCCTTTTCTTCCCGACTGGTCGGCAATATAATCAAAAGAAGCAAGCCTGCTTTCACTAAGGCCATTATAATATGCAACCTGTTGCTCAAGGTCTTTTTTCAGGCTTTTGGTTATACGGTTTGCCAGCACTGTATCATCTGCCAGGTAACATGCCTGCAGCATCAACAGCGAAATATAATTTTGCTGCTGGCCGCGGCTAACCATGCCATAAGGGAAATTTTCTTCCAGCATGAGTTTATCAGCTTTGTTCAGCAATTTACGGGCAGAATCTTTCAGATTGTTTTCAGCAAGGCTCATGGCTGCAGTGGCATAGGCCATACGGATACTGTTAAGATGACGGCGGTTCTCTTCATCAAAATAAACGCCTGGCTTATCAGCATTGCCCGAAGCAAACTGGGTCATCATTTTGTTATAAACCCAGGGATCGTTCACGGGGCTGTTTGCAACAGGCACCAGGCGATAGGTCATTCCATCCTGGCGTATGTAGTTTTGAAAACCAAGGCCCGCCGCATCTTGCGAAGTAAAGTAGATGGGGCGCTTCCATTTATTGGCTGCTATCATATTTAAAATTGCGGCATCATTCTTAAACAGGGCATTCTTGGAAATTTCAAAAACAACCTGGGAAACCACGCTGTCATTTGCATTAACGGTTCCGTTCTGGCGAACAAGGTTTATATCAACGGGAATAGAAACTCTTCTGGTGGGGAATATATTTATCACCCTGTCATCTCTTCCCTGTTCTACTTTATTCGGATCATCGCTGCCGGCAAAATCTTTCATCATGGTGTACAGGTCCATGGGTTGTGCAGGATCGGTTGTTATACCTGCCTTGGCCCTGTACTTATTAATAAACGCCGGATTGTTACCATATAAATTTTCGGCAGAATAAAGGATATCCCGGTTTGAACCTTCAATTTGTGCAGCCGACCAGATGACATCTATCGGGTCACTTTCGTTTACTTTATACCTGAGCTGATTGATATACCAGTCAGTACCCAGTAAACTTGAATTGATAACCCGGATATCGGGACGGATGCCCTGTACTTCCTGTGCATACCATAGCGGGTATGTATCGTTATCACCAAAAGTTATGAGGATGGCATTTTTATCGCAACTTTCTAAATAATCTTTTGCCAGGTCACGTGCCAGGGTTTTATTGCTGCGGTCGTGGTCATCCCACTCCTGGCTGGCCATTAATACGGGCACTGCCAGCAAACACAAAATGCCGGCAGCAAAACCTGCCGTCATCCTGTTTTTGATGAAAGAGGTAAAAATTTCTTTTACATACAATACACCCAGGCCTATCCAGATAGCAAAAGCATAAAAAGATCCTACAAATGCATAATCACGTTCACGTGGCTGGTTACCGGCCTGGTTTAAATAAAATACAATGGCCAGGCCTGTAAAAAAGAAAAGCAGGCCCACCACCAACGCATCTCTTCTGTCTTTTTTTACCTGGTATATTAATCCCAGTAAGCCTAATATTAAGGGGAGGGCAAATAATTTATTGTTGGCTTTATTGTGTTTCAAACTATCGGGCAAAGTACTCTGATCGCCCAGGCGGGCATTGTCCCAAAAGCTGATACCGGTTTTCCAGTTTCCATCTCTTACATTGCTCATGTGTACGCCTTGTATATCATTTTGCTTGCCTGCAAAATTCCACATAAAATAGCGCAGGTACATCCAGCCCACCTGGTATGATAAAGCAAAGCCGATATTTTCGCCCATGGTAGGGGTTCTTTCCCAATTGCCTTCCTGGTCTTTTCCAATGCCCATCCAGCCTGCATAATAATCAGCATGGCCCTGGTCGTTGCTTTGGTCCCACATGCGTGGAAACAGGTGCATATCGGCAGCATTGTAAACATATTCTATCTTCTGGCCGTTCTTCTCGTACCTGTCTTTACTTTTTGTATAGGTTTCTGTTACCTTGGTGTCTTCTGGCTGTGCAGTAAAATCCTGGCCGTATAAAATCGGCCAGTCGCCGTATTGTTCACGTGCCAGGTAACTGTTTAAGCTCATCGGGTTATCTACATTACCCATATCCAGTGAAACATTGGCGCTGCTTCTTACCAATGTGGTAAAGTAAGAGGCAAAACATCCCATCATCATAAATAAAAAACTCCAGAGGCCTAATTTTAAAAAATTCCAGTTCTTTTTTGCCGCAAGGCGCAGGCCGAAAAATATCAATACTGCTATCAGTATAAAGAAAAATGCAAAGCCTGAGAAAAAGGGCATACCAAACGAATTAACAAAAAGTACATCCAGGTTTCCTGCCCAGCCAATGGTCCACTGTATCATTGCTTTTTGAACCAGGCCGGTTATTAAGCAGCCGATAAAAAATGCAAACACTGCTCCCCATTTGGTTACTTTATATCTTTTAAAATAGTAGATCATTACTATTGCCGGTATAACCAGCAGGTTTAGCAAGTGAACACCAATAGACAGGCCTGCCAGGAAAAATATGAGGATTATCCAGCGGTCGGCTTTGGTAAAATGGCCCCTGATATTCTGTTGTTCTTCCACATCAATATTTTGCTCCCATTTAAGCATTGCCCAGAATAATACAGCAGTAAAGAAAGAAGACAGGGCATATACCTCGCCTTCAACAGCGCTGTACCAGAAAGAATCTGAAAATGTATAGGCCAGGGCTCCTACAACACCGGCTGCAATAACACCATATATTTTTTCACTGGTAAATTCAGCACCTCCTTTGGTTACCAGTTTGCGGCCAAAATGTGTTATGCTCCAGAATAAAAATAAAATGGTGAAGCCGCTTGATAAAGCACTCATCAGGTTGATACCAGTGGCAGCAGTATCGGGACCGAATGGCGCCATAAATAAACGGCCTATCAAAACAAATAAGGGAGCCCCTGGAGAGTGGGGGACCTGCAGTTTATAGGCGCTGGAAGCAAACTCGCCGCAATCCCAAAGGCTGCCTGTGGCTTCCATTGTCATAATATATACGGCGCATGCAATAATGCAAACGATCCATCCGGTAATGTTGTTGATGCGTTTAAAACTCATAAATATGATTTGGTTATAGGTTGGCAAATATAAATTAGTTTGTGGTGAGAAGTGACCCGTTTGTGGATTTTTTTAATGTGCCTGGAACCCGGTTCCCAATATCTTACTTAAAAGAAAGCGGGGTACTTATCTTCGCATCATGAAAAAAGCCCTTCTACAATTGCATATTGCTGTTTTTTTAGCGGGCTTTACGGCTATTCTTGGCAAACTGATCACACTTAATGAAGGATTGCTTGTTTGGTTCAGGCTGGCGATTACAGTTATTACGCTCGCCGTTATTTTATTTTTAAGAAAGCAGTTGCTGCAAATCCCTTTTAAAGATATACTCAGGATTTTTGGGGTAGGAGTAATTGTGGCTATTCACTGGGTAACATTTTACGGCAGTGTTAAATATGCCAATGTATCGGTTGCCTTGGTTTGTTTTAGTGCAACGGGTTTTTTCACTGCTTTTTTTGAACCGCTTATTTTAAGAAGAAGAATTTCTTTAATAGAAGTTGTGCTGGGTTTGATAGCCATTTTTGGCATCTATATCATATTTGATTTTCATCCGCAATACAAAATGGGCGTAATTTTCGGTATCATTTCTGCGGTAGGTAGCGCTTTGTTTCCTATTTATAATAAGCAGCTTTTACTCAGGTATTCTCCTAAAATACTCACACTTTACGAACTGGGAGGAGGGTTGATTGCATTAACCATGCTGGTTCCGCTTTATTTAATACAGTTTCCGGCAGCATATTATATACCCACCACAACGGATTGGCTGTGGTTGTTGGTTTTAGCCTGGCTTTGTACTGTGTTGAGTTTTGACCTGCAATTGAATGCACTTAAAAAAATATCTGCTTTTACAGCAAATCTTACTTATAACCTGGAACCGGTGTATGGTATTATACTGGCTTTTATCTTTTTTAAAGAAAATGAAAACCTCAACCGGGAATTTTACACCGGCGTATTGCTGATATTACTGGCAGTTGTTCTGCAAATGTTAAGAATAAGGCGGCAGCATAAGCAAAATACAGTCAGTTAGGTATTACAGGTAGTCAATCTCAGTATCCATTTTGGCAAAGGTTTTAAACATGGCAAAAACGCCACAGTATTTTTCAATGGATAGATTAACTGCTTTTATCATTTTGGGTTTGTCTTCTTCTGCAACTTTTATTTTGTAAGTGATTTTTACATAGTTGTAGGTTTTGGGGTGCTCTGCTGTAAGTGCAGCATGTACATTTATCGAGAGGTTGGTGAATGCTACTTTCATTTTATTGAGTACAGATACAATATCAATACCTGTGCAGCCGGCCAATGAAGCCAGCATCAGTTTTTTTGGACTCGGTCCGCTGTCTTCTCCGCCATCTTCGGCTGTAGTATCCATTTTTACCTGGTGGCCGTTAATATCAGCTGTAAAAGACATATGGTCATTAAAAACGGTATTTACGGTGTGTGTTGTCATAATATGAAATAAGTTATGCTGTTTTCAGCAATATTAAGCTTTGAACCTGATTTTGCAGTAAAATTGTGATTGGAAATGAGGTTTATACACAATTTGCCTTTAGTTGTGGGTAGATTTTGATAAAAAAGCAAAATTTCTTTCACTTCATTCATTGATTTTTAATATTTAACCTTACCTTTGCCGTCCAAAAAATAGCACTATGGCCAGAGTATGTCAGGTTACAGGAAAGAAGCCGATCACAGGAAACAAGGTTTCTCACTCAAATATTAAAACAAAACGCAGGTTTTTACCAAATCTGCAAACCAAAAGATATTTCCTTGCTGAGGAAGATAAATGGGTAACACTTAAAGTATCTTCAGAAGCAATCAGAACCATTAACAAGAATGGTTTGTTATCGGTAGTAAAGCAATTGCGTGCCGCCGGAGAAAAGATCTAATACCCCTAACCCCTAAAGGGGCATAAAGAGGACTTAAGTAATAAATAAATAATTAACAATGGCAAAGAAAGGTAACAGGGTACAGGTTATACTGGAGTGTACCGAGCACAAAACAAGCGGTATGGCCGGCACAAGCCGTTATATCAGCACCAAAAACAAAAAGAACACACCCGAGCGTTTGGAGTTAAAGAAGTTTAACCCTATTCTGAAGAAGGTAACTGTTCATAAAGAAATTAAATAATCAGTTGACGGGTTGACTGAGTTAACGAGTTAACAAAGCAAATACCCTCTATCAACTATTCAGCTTATTAACTTATAAACTTTTTAGAAAATGGCAAAAGCAGCTAAAACCGCGATAAAAACCAAAGACCAGAAAGCAGCAGCAGAAGCTAAGAACTGGACAAAAGTAATACGCACATTACGTAGCCCTAAAACAGGTGCTTACACTTTTAAAGAAGCTATCGTACACAAAGACAAGATCAAGGAATACTTAGCCAGCTAAGTTTTTTCCGCATGAGCATATTATATAAACAAAGCTTTCCGATTTATCGGGAGGCTTTATTTATTTTTGGGAGGGTTAAAAACAGATACTGGATACTTGATAGTGCCCAATTAAACAAAGCGCTTTCGAATGTAAAAGCTGTTAATCAAGTATCTTGAATCCAGTATCCAGCAACAATATTTAGCTATGGGACTTTTTGATAAACTTTTCGGAAAAAAACAACAGCAGGAATCACTGAACCAGGGACTGGAAAAAACCCGTGAAGGTTTTTTCAGTAAAATAACAAAAGCCATTGCCGGCAAAAGCACGGTTGATGAAGAAGTGCTGGATAACCTGGAAAACGCATTGGTAAGTGCCGATGTGGGTATTGAAACTACGGTAAAGATCATTGAGCAGATAGAAAAACGTGTTGCGAAAGATAAATACCTGAACACCGCTGAACTGAATAAGATTCTCAAAGAAGAGATACAAAATATCCTGGTTAGTGCACCGGAGGATACCAGCTACGAAAATTATGAACTGCCTGCCGGACACAAGCCTCATATCATTTTAGTTGTAGGTGTTAATGGGGTTGGTAAAACAACCACTATTGGTAAACTGGCTCATAACTTTAAACTGGCCGGTAAATCTGTTTTACTGGGCGCCGCTGATACTTTCAGGGCCGCTGCCGTGGATCAGTTAACCATCTGGAGCGAACGTGCTGATGTTGCTATCGTTAAAAAAGAAATGGGCAGCGATCCGGCTGCAGTAGCTTTTGACACTGTTAACAGCGGCGTTGCAAAAAATGTTGATGTTATCATTATTGATACAGCAGGGCGCCTGCACAACAAGGCACATTTAATGGATGAACTCACCAAAATAAAAAGAGTAATTCAAAAAGTAGTGCCTGATGCACCGCATGAAGTAATGCTGGTGCTGGACGGCAGTACCGGCCAAAACGCACTGGAACAGGCAAAACATTTTACAGCAGCTACAGATGTATCAGCTTTAACCATTACCAAGCTTGATGGAACAGCCAAAGGCGGTGTGGTATTGGCTATTGCCAATCAATTTAAAATACCGGTGAAGTTTATTGGTGTGGGGGAGAAGGCGGAAGACCTGTTGGTTTTTAATAAGCAGGATTTTGTAGACAGTTTATTTAGCCACGAATTACACTAATTGACACCAATTAATTCGAGTTCATTCGTGCAATTCGTGGATAGAATAAACGCCAGAGTAATTTAATTTTAATTTTTTGCATAAGAAAAGCCCCTGTAGAAACAGGGGCCGGTTACCAAAACTAACTGCTTATGAGAAAATCTTTATTGTAATTATTTTATTGTTTCAATCTTTACAACACAAATATCTAAAGAAATAAATTGCTGCGCTGTTAAGAAAATACAAAAAAGCAGTTAAAACGGCGTTAAACGATTTGTACAGCTTTTGTTTACAAATTGATGACAAAGAAAAGCCGCTCTTAAAGAGAGCGGCTTACTAATTAATATTCCTCTGAAATTAACTTCCTCCTAAGCCACCACTGCTTTCCGTCCTTTTATTTTCATCTTCAACCCCTGACTTGCGCTGGCGTGCAGCTTTGATCTGGGCGCTACCAAAGCGCATGGTGAAGTTTAATTTAAACTGGCGGCTTTCAGGCTTGCCGTAAAAATTGTTTGTCTGGCCTGCAAAATCTGAATCGCCCCTGAATTTTAATGAATTAAAAACATCACCCACACCAACTTTTATATTGCCTTTTCCTTTAAAGATGGTTTTTTGTAAACCGGCATCCATGCTGTAAATAGCTTTGCTTTTAAAAGAGCCCATCCACACAGAAGGGGAATTGTAAAAACCGCTTATTTCGGCTGTAAGTGTTTTACCCAGCTTAAAACTGTTTTGCATAAAAGCGCTTACAGTAGTTACGTCAATATCAATTTTTTGAACTGTACCGGTAAGCGATGGTATTTTGGCATTGTACATCGTATAGCTTGCATTTACATTGGCAAAGAAACTGTACCATTTGTATTGAAAAGGATAACTAACATTAAAGCTGATGATATCCTGGGTTGCCAGGTTGCTTCTGCTCATTACACTTTTAGAACCCTGCACATCAGGCAGCATGGCAAACATATCTTTTACATGGCTGTAGTTAAGCCTTGTATTCAGTTTGTATTTGTAAGTGTTGGTGATACCAAAGCTGTTGGTGTATTGCGGCCGTAAGTTGGTATTGCCTTTCATGGTGCTGTAATCGTTCAGTCTGAATTCAAAGGGGTTAACGTCCTGATAAGCGGGGCGGTCAATACGCCTGCTGTAAGTAAAACCCCACTGGTTCAAAGGGTTTTTGTTGAAAGTGATAGCAGCGCTAGGGAATACATCTACATAATTACGCTTTACAGATGAATCAAAGCTATTGGGTAGTCCATTGTTTACGGTGCCTGTAGAGTGCCCTTTTGAATTGGTATTTTCAACCCGCAGACCTGCTTGTATCATAAAACCTTTAAAAGCACGGTTGTAGTTTACATAAGCTGCATTGATATTTTCATTATAAACAAACTTGTTGTTTTCGCTTGACGTTTTAGTGCCTTCAATGCTGTTGCGGTTAAAATTATTATCAGTGTTTACAAAACCAATTTTACCACCATATCCTAATCTTCCTTTCTTAAAATTCTGCTCATAGTCTACTTTCAAGGAATATATCCTGATATCGGTTGGCGATATCATTTGGTTTGATGAATTGTATATCAATGTACCTGATGAATTGTAATATGCATTTGGCTGCGACTGGTTGTTGCGCAAGTTGAAGATACCAAAATCAGCATCAATATTTAATTCACTGCCGCCTGGTACTGCATAACGGTAGTTTCCGTTAAAATTTACGTTCGACCTTTTATTTTTATTATCACCCGAACCAATGGCTGTTCTGTCAAGCGTATAAGTAGGTGTATAATATATCTTCATCGGGCCATCAGTGAGGGTTTGGTTATCTGCAATATTGCCGTTTACAACTACACCAATGGTGCTTTTTTTATTGATGAAGTAATCTAAGCCCGCTTTAAAGTTGTGTGAGCCGTTATTGCGGTTTGTGATCGTATTTGTCTGGTCAAAAGTACTGTCGGCACCTGTTCTTTTAGATTTGATGCTGAACTCATTTTTACCCCTGTTGTAGTTGTAGCTTCCAAAAGCATTCACCTTGGCATTACGGTGGTTTAGTGATATACCTGCATTATATCTTGCATTGATGCCAACACTGTAACCGGCATTTACCGATCCGTTTGTACCGATGGTTAAATTTTTCTTCAGCCTGATATTGATAATACCTGCATTGCCTGCTGCTTCATATTTGGCAGAGGGATTGGTAATGATTTCGATTGATTCTATCTGCGATGATTGCAGCGACTTTAGATAAGCAGCCAGGTCGCTTCCTGCAAGCGGGCTTGGTTTACCGTCAATATAGATCCTTACACCATTCTTACCGGCAAGGCTCAGGTTATCGTCTTTATCAATCATTACGCCCGGAGATTTGCGCAACAGTTCCAGGCCATCATTGCCTACAGCATTAATAGTGCCTTCCACATTTAAAATAGTTTTGTCTGCCTTTACCTCTACCATTGGTTTTGCACTGGTAACGGTAACACCGCCCAGATCCTTGGTTGCAGGCTGGGTAGTAAGCACGGGTGCAGTTACATTTTCACCTTCCTTTACTTCAAAAGCAGCTGAACTTGTTTTTTTCATGCCTGCAGATGTGGCAGTTACAAAATAATTACCGGCCTTTACCGGGGTAATTTCGTAAGCTCCGTTGGCATTGCTCACCGCTGTTTTTACCAGCCCGGAGTCTTTGGCCCGCTGTAGCATAATGGTAGCAGTAGCTAAGGGTTTTCCGGTGTTATCATTAACCTGCCCGCTTACTTTAGAAGGGGTTTGGGCAAATGCGGTGATTGCTGTAAATAAACTGATATTTAGTATCAGCAGTAGTTTCTTTTTCATGGCTATATTATTATTGTTGTTTTGTTTTCCAATTTTCCGCCGCAAGTTAGTCAAGCTAAATTGTAACGGTATTGTCATAATTCAGGAACGTGATTTTTTAAGGATGAATGGTATCTTTTGTTTACAGATAGCGTATTTCTTCAAACACATTGTTTCTTGCAGTTCATTTACCGTAAAGACGATCATGGAAACGGTATATTTTAAATACCTCATTCCACATATTCCAGTATATCTCCCGGCTGGCAATTCAGGGCTTTACAAATGGCTTCAAGTGTGCTGAAACGAACCGCTTTTGCCTTGCCTGTTTTCAATATCGACAGGTTAGACAAAGTGAGATCCACCTTTTCAGAAAGTTCATTCAGCGACATCTTTCTTTTGGCCATCATCACATCTAAGTTTACTATTATGGGCATAATTAAACAGTTAAATCGTTTTCGGTTTGAATAGCTACCCCTTTTTTAAAAATTGTCGCAATAATATAGATCACAGCCCCCATTAAAATAAAGGCATGATCTTTTACCCAAAATTCGTTGAGGTTATCTGGAACAAAACCATGATGCATTAAATTTTTAACCAGCAGCCTGGCTATGTGGCTTAATAATCCAATTGAAAGTGTGTAATAACTGATTAGTGAAATTTGTTTCGCAACAAAATCGTTGAACGGTTTTGACAGATCCATTTTGTGCATCAGCCTGATAACTATGTAAAACAGGCAGGCTTTTAAAATTGCAATGATGAGAATGAAACTGTAAATGCCAAAAAAAGCCAGTTTACTTTCCTTATACATTTGAATTAAGTCCAGCTTTTGATAAAGATTCTGAACAAATTCAGGGTTGTACAAAGTGAAAAAGAAATTTACCAGCAGGCCTCCAGCTTCAATGCACAAGCCTGCAAAAATGAGCCAGGCCACTACATATAAGGCCCAAAAAACGAAGTTGTTTGTTTTTGACATGATCGTTGAAATTAATTTTGATGTGTCAAAGGTAATGTAAATATTTATTGATAAACAATAAATATTTACTTTTTTTAGGAAAATATTGCTCTATTATTAATAAGTTTTTGGTAATCAGCCGTTTTTGAGGAAATTCTTTTAAGAGGCTGTTTTAAATTCTTCTATCTCGTTAAGAAATTTCTGCGCCTGTATTACGGGTACCTGCTCAGGGTCGTTCTTTAAAAGGTAGTTTACCCATTTTTTGTGCATTTTAAGAGGTGTAAGGTTTTTATAAAGCCAGATAGTTACTACCGTAAAAAGAATGGTAATGGGTACTGCTATCAAACAGAATTTAATAATCGAAGCCTGTATCATTTCGGTACTCCAGAACCAGGTTGTGTAAAATGGTGTTTGCAATAGTATGAAACGACTGCTAAAAGTAGATGCCTGCAGCCTGGCAAGTTTTTTTTGTGTTGTGGTAATACTTTGGCTGTAATCCAGTTCTTTGATGAGTGCAATATGCCTTATATAAGCTACAACTGCCGCAACGGTAATAAGCATAATCATGCCTGTAGAAACAGTAAAATATATATTCTGCAACTGGTTGCCGTAAATAAGAATTCCTAAGAACAGCGACCATAAAATGCCCAGTATAACAGCAAACAGTTTTAACCTTGCCAAACCATTAAGCTTTGATTGTGCTTTTTGTTTTTGCATTGATTCGATGATGAAAAGATTTGCTTTCATTGTCCTGTCAAGCTTTTCATCCTGTGCTTTCCAGAGGTTTTTTAGTGTAATGTCTTCCATGGTCTTAATTATTTACTGTTAAAAATCTTTGTTTGAGTTTGTCTTTTATCCTGCTGATACGGGTAGCCACATTTGTTTCTGTAACGCCCAGTATTTCACTTATTTCGCTGTAAGTTTTTTCTTCCAGGTAAAGTATCATCAATGCTTTATCCAGTTCCTTCAGTTCATTGATGAATTGTTGCAGGAGGTTCTTATTCTTTTCCAGTTCGGCACTGTCTTCCTTCCTGTCTTCAATTTCTGTATCCGGTTCGCCCAACTGTATAATGGCTTCGCTTGTTTTTGTTTTTCGGTAAAAAGTAATGGCTACATTCAATGCCACCCGGTACATCCAGGTTGAGAATTTAACACTGCCATTAAAATGATGAAATGATCTCCAGAGCTGGTAAGTTATCTCCTGTGCCAGGTCATCACGGTCGCTGGTATTTTTACAGTATGCGTTGCATATTTTATAAATAATAAGCCTGTGCTGCTGCAACTGCAGCAAAAACCCATCTTTGTCTTTCTGTATCATCTATTCTAAATAACAGTATTTTCTTCATTATTCGCAGCAGGGCTTAAAAAATCACAGTTTCTTTCACATAGTTTTAAAAATACCTTTAAAAACCACGCCGCTAAAAGCTTAACTTTGCCGCTTATTTATGAAGACGAAATCAATAAAAAGAGATAAAGTAAACATTATTACGCTTGGGTGCAGCAAGAATATGGTTGACAGTGAAGTGCTGAGCGGACAACTGATTGCCAACGATATTGATGTGGTGCATGAGAATGCAAAAAAGGATCATAATATAGTAGTAGTAAATACCTGTGGATTTATTGAAAAGGCAAAGGAAGAAAGCATCAATACCATTTTACAACAGGTAGAATTGAAGCGCAGGGGCAAACTTGATAAAGTGTATGTTACCGGCTGCCTGAGCGAACGCTATAAAAATAATTTAGAAGAAGAGATACCGGAAGTGGATGCCTATTTCGGCACGATGGAACTCCCCAACATTTTAAAAACCTTTGAAGCCGATTATAAGAACGACCTGATGGGTGAGAGGCTTTTGTACACACCGCAGCATTATGCATATATGAAAATAAGCGAAGGCTGTAACCGCACCTGTTCTTTCTGCGCCATTCCGCTTATGCGTGGGCAACATGTGAGCCGCCCGATTGAATCGCTTGTAGATGAAGCCAAACGTTTAGTTGACCGTGGCGTAAAAGAAGTAATGCTGATAGCACAGGAATTGACTTACTACGGACTGGATATCTATAAGAAAAGAGAATTGTCAAAGCTCTTACATGCGCTGGCTGATGTAAAAGGCCTGGAGTGGATTCGTTTGCATTATGCTTACCCATCAAAATTTCCAATTGAAATTATTGATGCCATAAAGGAAAGAGAAAATATCTGTAATTACTTAGATATGCCTTTGCAACACGCTGCAAACAACATGTTACGTTTAATGAAACGCCAGATAACCCGTGAAGAGATGGAAGATCTGATAGGAGAGATACGCAACCGAATGTCGGGTATTTGTTTGCGTACTACATTGATCGCAGGCTTTCCGGGAGAAACAAGAGAGGATGTGGAAGAACTGAAAACTTTTTTACAAAAAATGCGTTTTGACCGGGTTGGTATTTTCACCTACAGCCACGAAGAAGGAACCAGTGCACATGATATGGAGGACAATATTCCCGCTGAAGAAAAAGAAGAAAGGGCGCAGGAGATCATGGAAGTGCAGCAGGAGATAAGCCTCGAAAAGAACCAGGCAAAAGTTGGTAAAACATTTAAAGTGATCATTGATAAAAAAGAAGCAGGCCGCTATTTAGGCCGTACCGAATTTGACAGCGTGGAAGTGGATAATGAAGTGATCATTCAATCAAAAAAGAAATTAACAATCGGTGATTTTGTGAATGTGAAGATCACCAAAGCTTTTGATTACGATATTGAAGGAGAAGTTGTTTAAAAAAATGCCCCGAAAATATCGGGGCATTTTTAATTCACCTATAGAAATTAAAGCGGGTATTTATCTACATGATTGTTTACAGCCGGAATAGTTCGCAGGTACCTGTAAATTGCTTTTATATCAAAATCATCCATATTGGCATACATGCTCCAGGGCATGATGGAATTATTTTTACCCGGATTGGAAGCGTAAGAAGCCTTATCCCTGTATAGTTTAAACTTTTCTAAAAACATTGCTTCACTCCATTTGCCAATGCCGGTGGCGCTGTCAGGTGTAATGTTTGGGCTTGTTACAACAAAAGATACCATATCAAATTTTCTTCCTCCAGCCATATATTTCGGCATTACAAATTGGCCTCTTTCCATGGGCGTATGACAATCCATGCAGGCCGCACTGTTCATTATATAGGCGCCATATTTAACCATATCGCTAACGTCGGGTTTTACATTGCTTTCAAGCGAAGCGCTTTGCAGTGGCGGATAAGCCATCGCCATTGGTATCATCAGTTTTCTTTCAGGTACTTTATTGCTGTTGGGTTGTAAAGTACGCAGGTAAGCAATAATGCTGTAAACATCATCTTTGCTCATGCCGTTATAATGTGGGTAAGGCATCAGTGGAAAAAGCGTATCGCCGTTCCTGCTTATCCCTTTTGTGATGGCCCTTGCAATTTCATCATCGGTCCATTTGCCAATTCCGTTTACGGTATCGCTTGTAATGTTGCGGGCATAAATGATACCAGGTACATCCAATTTATTATCAAAAAAATCGCCGCCAATACCTTCTGTGCCTGCTTTAGGCGGGCCTGAGAATTGAGTAAAATCACGCTGGCTGTGGCAATCCATACACAACGATACATGATGGGCAAGGTACTTACCACGTTCAATAACCTTGGTTACTGAATCATCATTAGTGGTTTTGTTGTTGCCTGAGCTTTCGCCGTTGTTGCAGGAAATAAAAAATGAAAAGGTAATAAAAATGATGGCAAGGCATATTGCCGGTACCGCATAATTGCGTTGCATAAGCAGGAGTTGAGGTTAATAATTTCTGTTTAACATACAAAAAATGAAAAAATAATTGAGAAATGCAATAGCCTCAAAAAAGTATTTATTATGCGGCATGTTTGGTCAACCTAAATTAACAGAACTATCCGTTTTTTATTTTAAGGATTGATGTAAGTTTGTTGCCTGAATTTAGCACAGGTTAATAATCTTTAATGAACGCTGCACCTACTACTATTGCTTACGGAGAGACTGGTTTTTATTCCAAATTGGTATTGGATTACCTCCAGGGTGAGGAAGTGCTGAAGCCTTTTTACATATATCCCGTTTCTAAAGCAGGAATAAAAGCGGCTATAGAAAGCAGAAAGGCTTACTATACGAACAGGAAACTACTGGTTGATACCCTGCAGAAACATTATGCAAATGCAAACCCAACCCCCCAACAGTTACAAAACATACTGGCCTTAGCCAACAACAACTGTTTTACAGTAACCACTGCCCATCAGCCCAATATTTTTACAGGCCATTTATATTTTATTTACAAGATACTTCATGCCATAAAACTATGCGAAAAACTTAAAGCAGAAATGCCAGAAAATGATTTTGTGCCGGTGTATTATATGGGCAGCGAAGATGCCGACCTGGATGAGCTTGGACATGTTTATATAAATGGAGTTAAGCATGAATGGCAAACCAATCAAACGGGTGCTGTGGGCAGAATGAAAGTGGATAAGGCTTTGATAAAGATGCTGGATGCAATTGCGGGAGAAATAACTGTTCATCCTTATGGTAAAGAAATAATTGAACAGATGCAAGCCTGTTATACCGAAGGCGCCACTATTGAACAGGCAACTTTTAAATTAGCAAATGCTTTGTTTGGTGAATATGGATTGATCGTTTTGCTGCCGGATGATACCGATTACAAACGTGCGTTTGTACCGGTTGTAGAAAAGGAACTGAAAGAGCAATTTTCTTACCCTTTAGTTGAAGCAACAGCTAAAAAATTTCCAAAGCAATATAAAGTGCAGGCAGGCGGAAGGGAACTGAACCTTTTTTATTTAAAAGATGACAGCAGGGAGAGAATTGTAAAAGAAAATTCAAAATTCAAAATTCAAAATTCAAAATTTGAGTTTGATGAAGCAGCTTTGATTGATGAATTGCAGCGACATCCCGATAGATTTAGCGCCAATGTAATTCTCCGCCCGGTTTTCCAGGAAATGATATTGCCCAATATTGCTTTTATCGGCGGGGGAGGGGAGATCGCTTACTGGCTGGAACTGAAGGATGTTTTTGCAGCAGTTGATGTGCCGTTCCCGGTTTTAGTATTACGTAATTCATTTTTGGTGGTAGAAAAAAGTCATCAGTCAAAAGTTAATGGATTAGGTTTTGGTGTTGCCGACCTTTTTAGAACAGAAACTGAATTACTGAATGTGCTGGTGAAAAGAGATAGCGAAGTGCAACTGAGCCTGGAAAAAGAAAAGCAGGAGATACAACATTTTTATTCGGCCTTAAAGAACACAGCTGGCGCTGTTGATAAAACTTTGCAACCCCATACCGAATCACTCGAAAAACTGGCGTTAAGAAAAATTGAGGCGCTTGAGAAAAAAATGCTGAAGGCCGAAAAAAAGAAATTTGAAGCACAGCAGCGCCAGCTGCATAAACTTAAAACACAATTATTCCCCCACGGTAATCTGCAGGAACGAATTGAGAATTTTATGCCCTTTTATGCAAGATGGGGCAAAGCGTTTATCAATACCCTATATAACAACTTTCTTACACTTGAGCAGGAATTTGTTATCCTGGAAGAACAGTAGATGCAGTTCCTGTTATTTCAACCACAGGAGAAATCTATTTTAGTAATTCAACAGATGCCTCCTGGCTTTAACCCACAGGTGATTTGCCTCCAAATTTGATTACCCTTTCCTTTTTGCACAAAAATTGCTTATTTTTATTAAAGCACCTGTAACAATATGAAACGATAAATTATGGCTACCGTAAAAAATATCCTTGATACAAAAGGGAAAGAAATATTTACGATCACTCCCGGCACAACTGTTTATCATGCACTTGAGTTGATGGTTGAAAAAAATGTAAGTGCCTTACTGGTAATGGAGAACGATCAACTGGCCGGTATCTTCACCGAAAGGGATTATGCCCGCAAGGTTGTACTTAAAGGAAAATCATCCAAAGAAACTGCCATTGGCGATATCATGACAAGCAGGCTCATCACGGTTTCATCAGCCAGCAGCATTGATGAGTGTATGGAATTGATGACGGGCAAATACATCCGGCACCTGCCGGTTGTTGACGAAGGGAAATTATCCGGCATCATTTCTATTGGGGATGTAGTCCGAACCATTATCCAGGAGCAGAAAGCCATCATCGGGCATATGGAGCAGTATATAGCCGGGCAGTAATTACTCCGGTTTTATATCAGCAATTATTTTTCCATTATTCGCATCTATTCTTAATACCCGGCATTTAAGTTCGGGACAAGATGTTGTAACAACCCACATATATTCATGGGTGCCATCTGCATTGCGGTTGAGCACCTGTAGATCTGTCTCAGTTGTTTGCAGTTGCATTTTACTCAAGAGCTTTTTCAGTTTTTTGTAATCAAACCTTATATTACCTTTTACCAGTTCCATGTATGGTGGCAGCAAATCGCCATGGCGAACTGGGTTGGAAGGAGTGCCCAGCGCCATTAAGGTCTGTCTTGTATCTAAGCGGCACACAGGTAAATGCCTGATGGTATCGCCTTTATACACGATGGCAAACCTGAGGCTGAATTCGTCAAAAACAAAACTATCGTCTGTCAGGGCAATGGTTTTAATTTTTTGTGTACCTGCATTAACCAGGTAGCTTTTCATTTTATCTAAAACCACATATTTATCCAGCAGGCTGCTGTCGAAGAATTGCTTGTAATCATCATACACCCTTTGTATGGCTAACGAAACCTTTTGATCAAGCGTTTGGGCATTTGAATGGTAAACAGCAGCAAATAAGAAAGTAAGAAGCAGTATTATTTTCATGCACAAAATGTAAGGAGTAAAGTTAAGCTTAACAGTTGAAACAATTGTTAACACAGTCCTAAGAGCTTCGCAGTATCTTTTCCATCTTTCTTCCTTTGGCCAGTTCATCAATTATTTTATCCAGATACCTGGCCTGTTTGGTTAATGGGTTTTTGATATCTTCTATACGGTAACCGCAGATGGTGCCGGTAATAAGATGTGCATTGGGGTTAAGCGTGGACTGCTTAAAGAATTCTTCAAATGTTACTTTGTCTTTTATGAGTTGCTGTAGTTTTTTGTTGTTGAAACCGGTAAGCCATTCTATAACCTGTTTCAGTTCTGCTTCGGTTCTGCCTTTGCTCTCTACTTTTTTTACATACATAGGATATACAGAGCCAAATATGAGTTTAGCGATCTTCTGGTCGTGTTCGGGAGTGGTGCTCATGATTTTATTGTACAGTTAACGGTTATAAATTTATGCTTTTGCTGCTAATCTTTAGCTATTGTATAAAACTTTTGTTGTCCTGTTTAAATATTTGAGCTGCCGCCGCCTCGCCTTCCGGCCAGCGGCAATTTAAAGTGAAATCGCTTTTATTTTTTGTTGGATAGCATTTTCGCTTCGATAAAAGCTCAAAATTGGTATGCAGTACAAGTTTCGTCCCAGCGGGGTTTTCACAGCTTGTTCTGTAATTAAGAAAGCTCCTTGCGTGAAACCCCGATGCAGGAAGAGTTCTGAATTAGCGTAAGCCTGCTTTATAAAAATCCCGGTAATGTACGGACAAAGATGCTGCTCCCTTATACTTAACAGACATACATTAAGGTAAAGCATTGGGAGTATTAATAAGGAAGGAGCAGGCATCCGGGTTTCGCAGAAAGTGTATTTTAAATAAAGAGACTACGTTGCTAAAACCCCACTGGGAGGAAAAAGTAATTTTGCAGAAAGACAGAATTATATAACGATGATGGATCAGCTGTTATATTTTATTTAACAAAAAAAATTTGAGAATTTATTATTCTGCAGGCTTTCAATATCTTGATTAAAATTTTAGCGGCATATGTACATCAGAGAGATTACCGGCAAACTGTTTTTTTTATCAATATCACTTGCAGCATATTTTACCGCTACAGGCCAAAAGTTAAGTGCTGAAGAATTGCAGTTGTATCAACTGGTAATGCAATACAGGAAAACCAAGGGGCTTGCTGCCATTCCTTTATCAAAATCCTTAACACTTGTTGCACAAACACATGCAGTGGACCTGGATGATCATTATGAGCCCGGCGGCCATTGTAATTTACATAGCTGGTCGGACCAGGGAAACTGGAAAGCCGTTTGTTATACGGATGATCATGCACAGGCTGAACTAATGTGGAGCAAACCGCAGGAACTTACCAAATACAAAGGCAATGGTTACGAAATTGCTTTCAGCACTGATATAGAATATTTAGCAGATCCCAAAGCAGCCCTGGCAAACTGGAAATTGAGCAAACAACATAATGCTGTTATTTTGAACCGGGGATTATGGAAACGGAAATGGAATGCAATAGGGGTTGGTGTTTATGGAAGCTATGCTGTGGTTTGGTTTGGGAATGAGGTGGATAATCGGTAAGTATGCAGGAACTTATTTTATCAGTCATTAAATTTCGAATATTTAAATACAATCATTATATTTAAATTACTACAAAAGTCCCGAATGAGAATATTAAAGATTATACTCTTAATTTCAAGCGTATTCTTTTCGTTAACCGCCTGTAATAAAAATGGATCTTCCAGTGATTTAACTACCGTTGATGGTGTAGTGGTAAGGTTTCCAACAAGGCAAGTTGTGCCGGGTGTAAAGGTATATTTGATAAGGCAATCACCCCTAACATCCCTTACCTGGGATCAGAATACTCATTGGGCAATCAATTTTCTTGATACACTGATCTGGCCGCCAAAATACAGGATAGATTCAACTTTTGCAGATGCAAATGGCCGGTTTTCGTTTGTGTATGACTCAACAAATTGTAATGGATATCCCTGTGGAGGTAAATTTTATACTACTGTACTTGATCCTGCCTATGTAATTGCTCCTTATGCAAATTTAAATCCAAACACAGATACAATTTATGTAGACCAGCCTTCTTACTTTAAGCTGAATATGCATAAAATTACTCCAGCAACCATCAATGATACTCTTTTTGAAGACAGGGTTTTTATTTATGGAAATAATCTGTCGCTTCGCCCTATTTTTTTTCGTAAAGCCCAGGTTGGCAAAACAGATGTAACTATAATTGATACATTTTCCTATAATGCATATAGTAAAGTCCGTCTTGAATGGCGTCATTACAAAAACGGGCTAATGAGCTCAGGAATTGATACAATTAGTTTGATCCAGAATGGTACCAAAGTATACGATGTGTTTTATTGATCGGACGTATTCGGTTTTCAATCAAACTCATTCCTGAAACCAAAACTCTTCACATTCTTCACGCTTTCCATTACAATATCGTCCTGGTATTCTTTAAAGGCTTCCAGTTTCCCGGCAATGGAAGTGTCGTGCAGGGCAAGTATTTGTGCAGCGAGTATGCCGGCATTTTTTGCACCATTGAGAGCAACAGTTGCCACGGGTACACCATAGGGCATTTGTAAAATAGACAGAACAGAATCCCAGCCATCAATACTGTTACTGGATTTAACCGGCACACCAATAACCGGTAAGATGGTTTGTGCAGCGATCATACCCGGCAAATGTGCGGCACCACCTGCACCGGCTATAATTACTTTGATGCCACGTTCTTTTGCTTTGGTTGCATAATCACGCAGGCGCTCAGGTGTACGGTGTGCTGATACGATCGTTAACTCAGGTTCTACTTCAAACTGGCGGAGCATTTCGGCAGCGCCTTTCATAATGTCGAGGTCGCTTTCGCTGCCCATAACTATGCCGACAAGTGGATTACTCATTTAATTTTGTTTTGTGCAAGATAGTTGTTTCATGGAAATTTTCACGCAAAGCTGCAAAGGAGCAAAGCTGCAAAGTTATCCAACTTTGCGACTTATTATCTTGGCGCCTTTGCGTGAAAATTATTTAATCAGATCACCTTTAAGGCGCAACAATTCTGTTTCTGCAAGTTTTGTATTGTAACGGGCAGCGATCAACCGGTCGTAGGCTTGCTCCAAACTTTTTTGAGTTTCTCTTAATTCGAGATTGGTGGAAATGCCGAGCCTTAATCTTTCCAATGCAATAAAAACATTTTCTTTGGCAAGCAAAATATTTTCTTCTTCTAAAGCCAGTGTTCTCTTTTGAAGTTCGTAATCTTTGAAGGCATTGGTAATGCCCAGGTCTATCTGCGATTTCTGGCTTTTGTAAAGGATGTTGAGATAATCAATATCATTTTTTGCCTGCTTTATCTGGCGGCGTACGGTAAAGCCATTTAAGATGGGTACGCTGATACCAATACCATAATTGTAACCATTGTTGCGGTTGTGTAAAAGGGTAAAGGCGTTAACAGCTATCTTGTTATTGGTTCTTGAATAACTGTAGGCAGAGTTAAAAGTAACAACCGGGTATAGGTCGGCCTTTCTTTCTTTTAATGTTAGTTTGCCGATATCAATATTTTTTTTGGTTACCTGCAATTGCGGGTTGGTTGATTCAACCGTTCCAAGTATATCACCTAAAATAATACCAGTGTCAAAAGGAATGGAATCTGACACTTCGTAACGGGTATTCAGTTCTACATTCATCAATTGATTTAACTGCTCCTTTAACTGGTCGATAAGCGTTTGCTGTTTAAGCCGTGCTGCTTTTTGTGCATTCAGGTCAACCTTGCCCTGCAGCAGGTCGGGCTTGGCGCCCAGGCCCACACTGAATTTCTTTTCTGCTATCTTAACACGCTCTTCATTGATGCCCATCTGGTCTTCAATGGCTTTGAGTTGTTGTTTTTGTCTTACTATGTTGTAATAATTGTTGATGGTGGCCGCAACAGAATTCACGATCTGGTTCCTGATATTCAATCCGCCCAGTAATACCATCTGCGAAAGTTTATCACGGGTGGCAAACATTTTAAAACCGTCAAACAATGTCCAGTTAAGTTGTACAGAAGCATTGATATTATTGGAACGTACACCTTTACTTTGTCTTTTGGATCCATCTGCCAGCTCCTGTTTTTGATTGTTGTTATTGAATACCATGCCTGTGGTTGCATTTAACCTGGGTAAAAAAGCAGCACGGGCATAGGATTTATCTATTGCGTAAGAAATGGAATCGTTGCGGAGCAACTGGATGTCGTAGTTGTTTTCGATGGTAGCATAAATAGCCTGCTGAACAGTTAATGTATCCTGTGCAAAAATTTGCTGACTGATTATGATCATCAGCAAAAGCGAATTCAATATTTTAAAACAACGGGTCATCAGCTATTTTCTACTCTTCTTTTATTTAAATAATATCTTCCTCTTCCTTACCGGGTTCAATTTTCCCAACCTTCTCAACCGTATCAACTTTTTTCCCTTCTGCTTCATCCATTACTTCCAATGCATTTTTCTTTTTCTTAGTAGATAAGAAAGAATACATGGCCGGTATCACAAACAAAGTAAGTATCAAAGAGAACATGATACCGCCTACGATGACAATACCCAGTGGAATGCGGCTTGTAGATGCATCACCCAAAGACAATGCCAGTGGCAATGCACCCAGCGCCATGGCAAGGCTCGTCATTAAAATAGGGCGGAAACGTGCCACGGCAGCTTCCATTACCGCCGGTATTTTCTTTTGCCCGGTAAGCTGTATCTGGTTGGCAAACTCTACAATTAAAATACCATTTTTGGTCACCAGGCCTATCAGCATAATCATGCCTATCTGCGAAAAGATATTTAAGGTTTGCCCGAATATCTGCAGGGATAACAACGCACCTGCTATGGCCAGCGGTACAGTAAACATGATGATGAGCGGATCAATAAAACTTTCGAACTGTGCCGCTAATATTAAAAAGATGAGGCCTAAAGCCAGGATAAACGCAAAACTTGTGTTGCTGCCGCTTTCGGCATAGTCCCGGGATGAGCCGCTGAGTGCTGTACTGAAAGAGTCATCCAGTAATTTTTTTGCAATAGCTTCCATGGCCTTGATACCGTCACCCACCGTTTTACCCGGTGCAAGCCCTGCGGAAATGGTTGCTGATTTGTAACGGTTAAAATGATAGATGGTAGGAGGGCTGTTATCCTCTTCAAAACTTACCAGGTTATCCAAGGGTATCTGGTTGCCTGCACTGTTGCGAACATAAATTGAACGCAGGTCGGATGGGTCATCCCTGTCATCACGTGCAACCTGCCCCATTACCACATACTGCTTTCCATCTTTCATGAAATAACCAAGCTGGCGGTTGCTTAATGCAAGCTGCAATGATTCATTGATATCCTGTACAGTTATTCCTAAAGCGCTTGCTTTCAAGCGGTCAATGATGATTCTTAATTCGGGCTTGTTGAATTTAAGATCTACATCAGGCCCTAGGAAAACAGGGTTGTTATTCGCTTCTTCCAGGAATTTGGGCAGCACTTCTTTCAGCTTTTCAAAATTCACATTCTGTAAAACAAACTGTACAGGCTGGCCGCCACGGCGGTTTACAGAAATGGTTTGTTCCTGTATAACCGATACCCTGCCTTCATTATATTTTGACAGGTTTTTGGTTATCATATCCGCCACCTGCTGCTGCGATCTTTTTCTTTCTTTCGGGTCAACCATCACAACCCTTACGAAACCCGAGTTTACCGAGCCGCCGGAGAAGCCCGGCGCCGTTAATGAGATCACTATTTCTTTTTCCGGAACAGAATCCATTACAAACTTGCCCAGTTTATCCATGTATTTATCCATGTAATCATAAGCTGTTCCCTCGGGAGCACTTACCTGGAGGCGAAACTGGCTGCGGTCTTCCATGGGCGCCAGTTCAGATTGTATGCCGCTGCCTATCCAGTAAATAATGCCAAAACAAACAATAATGATAACAAGGGCAGCCCACCGTATCCTCATAAATCCTTTTAATGTTTTACGGTAACCGTTCTCCATGCTGCGGAAAAAAGGTTCTGTTTTTTCGTAAAATTTGGAGTGCTTTGGTTTCTTTTTTGTCATCAACACATTCAGCACAGGGGTTAAGGTTAATGATACCAAAGCCGAAATAAGCACAGCGCCTGCCACCACCATTCCAAATTCCCGGAAGAGGCGGCCCACAAAACCTTCGAGAAATATAATGGGTAAAAACACCACAGCCAGTGTGATAGAAGTAGAGATAACGGCAAAGTAAATTTCTTTGGAACCTTCCCTTGCAGCACGCCACTTGTCCATGCCGGCTTCCATCTTTTTATAAATATTTTCTGTTACCACAATACCATCATCAACCACCAAACCGGTTGCCAGTACTATAGCCAGCAGTGTTAATACATTTATGGTAAACCCAAAAAGATACATGATGAAGAATGCACCGATCAGTGAAACCGGTATATCTATCAGCGGTCTGAAAGCGATGATCCAGCTGCGAAAGAAGGCATAGATGATGAAGATAACCAGTACCAGCGCTATTATCAGGGTTTCTTTTACTTCTGAAATAGATTTTTTGATAAACCTGGTTTGATCAAGTGCAATCTGCAGGGAAATATCTTTGGGTACATCTTTTTTTATCTGTTCAAACCTTTTATAAAACTCATTGGAGATGGCTACATAGTTGGAACCCGGCTGTGGAATAATTGCCATAGCTATCATCGGTACACCGCTTTCTTTTAAAACCGATTCTTCATTTTCGGGGCCAAGTATTACATCTGCAACATTTGATAATTTAATATCAGTACCGTTTACATTTTTTACAATTACATTTTTAAATTCTTCTTCGGTATTTATTTTCCCAAATGTTCTTACCGAGAGTTCAGTTGCATTACCGGATATTTTTCCTGAAGGAAGCTCCACGTTCTGGCTGGTAAGTGCATTTTGTATATCGGCAAAGGTGATGGCATAGGCGCTCATCTTGGCAGTGTTGAACCAGATACGCATGGCATATCTTTTCTCCCCCCAGATATTGATACCGCTTACGCCAGGTATGGTTTGCAAACGTTCCAAAAGGTTGTTGTTAGCATACTCAGTAATCTCAAGCTGGTTGCGGGTGTCGCTCTGAATAGTCATGGCCAGGATAGGATCAGAACTGGCATCTGCTTTAGACACAACAGGAGGTGAAGGAAGATCATCTGGCAATGAACGGGTAGCCTGCGATACTTTATCACGTACATCATTGGCCGCAGCTTCCAGGTCTTCGCCCAGGTTAAACTCTACATTAATATTGCTGCTGCCCTGGCTGCTGGAAGAAGTGATATTTTTTACACCGGCAATACCATTGATTGCTTTTTCCAATGGTTCGGTAATCTGCGATTCAATGATATCGGAATTGGCGCCGGGGTATGAGGTACGTACACTGATATTGGGTGGGTCAATGGCGGGATAATCCCTCACCCCCAGAAACTTAAAGCCGATTACGCCAAATACAATGATGATGATACTGATCACCATCGCCATTACGGGCCGTCTTAAACTTGTTTCCGATATATTCACTTACAACCTTTTTATGGTTTATTTACTTTACTGATAATTATTTTTGAACCCTGCTTGGTGGTTAACAGCCCGGTTATAATAATGGTATCCCCTGCCTTAAGGCCCGATGTGATCTCTACCATTGAAGAATCCCTGATGCCGGTAGTAACATTTACCATATTGGCTATACCGCTGTTGTAAACAATTACCTGCTTGTTTCTCGCTTTTGGTATCACTGCCTGCGATGGAATCAGTAAAGCAGAGTCATTCTTACCCAGGTCTATTTTCACTTTTACAAATGCCCCGGCTATCAAATCTGCATCTGCCTTATCAACCACTGCTCTTACTTTCAGGCTCCTGGTTTCTTCAGCAATGTTGTTTTCTGTTGCAATGATACGGGCAGCATACATTTTTTTACTGTTTTCAATTGTAAACTCAACCCTGCCGCCGGGTTTCATACCGGTACCATATTTTTCAGGCACGGTAAATTCCATTTTTAACTGGCTTACTTTTCTTAAGGTACTGATGGTTGTGGCAGGGGTTATGTAAGCGCCGATGCTGATATTGCGTAAGCCAAGCTTTCCGCTAAAAGGCGCTCTTAACGAGGTTCTGGCGATACCGGTCTGCACAATACTGATATCAGCCCTTATATTATTTACAGATAGTTTATAGGTTTCTACCTCCTGCACACTTACCCCACCTATTTTTAAAAGCGCTTCATATCTTCCCAATGTTTCCTGGGCCATTTTCAATTGCACTCTTAATTTACTGAGTTGTGCCTGCAGATCGCCATCGTATAATTTTACCAGCATGGCACCCTGGCCCACATTGCTGCCTTCGTTAAAATAAATGCCGGTTACCCTGCCCGATACTTCCGGATGCAGTTCTGTTTCTTCTGCCGGCATCAGGCTGCCGGGCATTTCAATATCCTGTTCAAGAGTTGAGGGTGTTACTAAAAATGCTTCTACTTTGCCGGGTGGCTTATTTTTACCCCCGCCGGCCTGCTTCTCATCTTTTTTATCAGATGATTTGCATGCTGCAAAAGACAGGAAAACTAAGATGAATAACGGGAAGGTTAGTTTCATGTGTTTATTTTATTGATTTCAGCCACATGGAATTCGCCAAGAAACATTCCTTTGTTATCAGGATCTGTTATGGCTCATTTCATTTTGAATATCACGTATATATTGTTTTAGTTAGACGCTTATTTGTTACGAAACGGTCGCCTAAGGTCCTGAATAATAGCCCAAATGGTTAAAAAAAAGTATTAGCGGAAATTATACAGGATAAAGCCATTTCATCATTTGCTCACTACTCTTACCGTTTGTTTTATCCGGTTGGCCTGGTGAATAAGTTCCTGCTTTTCTTTGCTAAGTATAGTGATGTGCCCCATTTTGCGGCCCGGCTTGGTTTGTTTTTTACCATAGATATGTACAAAAACATTTTCTATCTGCAGTATCTCATGCAGGCCTTCATACAAGGCTTCGCCGTTATATCCCTCTGCACCCAAAAGATTTACAATGGCTGCCGGTAAAATATGTTCAGTACTTCCCAAAGGATACCCCAGCATTACCCGCCAAAGCATATCAAATTGCGAACTGTAATTTGCTTCAATGGTATGATGGCCGCTGTTGTGCACCCGGGGGGCGGTTTCGTTCACAAAAACATTATCATCCATATCAATGAACAATTCCACCGCAAAAATGCCGGGGCTTTTTAATTCTTTCACCACTTTCAATGCCACAGCTTCTACTTTCCACAATACCTTTTCGGCAATATCAGCCGGGCTTATCTGGTAATCCAATAAATTTAACCGGTTATCAAAAACCATATCCACAGATGGATACAAAGCATTTTCTCCATTATCAGCTACTGCAATAATTACAGCGATCTCCTTTTTTATTGAGATTAGTTTTTCCAATACCGCAGGCGCATCAAAAGCTTTGTTCAGATCATCCTTTGTCTTTAGTAACTCCACACCACGGCCATCATAACCACCTGTTGCCAGTTTATGTGCAGCCGGTAAAAATCCGGTGTGTTCATTCAGGTCAGTTTTAGTTTGTGTGATGATGAATTCGCTGGTTGGGATCTCATTGTCTTTATAAAACTGTTTTTGTAATATCTTATTCTTAATTGTTCTGAGTGCAGAAGGTTTAGGATATATCCTTACGCCTTCTGTCTCCAGTTTTTCCAGGGCATCTTCATTCACAGCTTCAATCTCAATGGTCAGTGCATCAAGGTTCTTGCCAAAATTATAAACGTCATCAAAATTGGTGATGTCGCCCTTTGTAAAATGGTGGCAAAGATGGGCTGCGGGGCAGTTCTCATCATTTTCCATAACAAATGTTTCCACGGGATAATCAGCTGCTGCCTGAAGTAACATGCGGCCGAGTTGTCCGCCTCCTAGTATTCCAACGCTGAGCTGCCCTGAGCGGAGTCGAAGGGTCGAAGAGCTTTTTTGGGGTCGAGCGGAGTCGAGACCTTGTTCCAAATCTTTATATTTATGATGAGATAAATTATTGCATTGCGAAAGTAATTGAAGCTTGTGAAAATTCCCTTCGATCAAAGCTTTTTTCTTGACCCTTGACCAACCTTTCATTTGCTTTTCTCTTTCAACTGCATCTTTTAAAAAAGGAATGGTTTCGTAGTACTGAAGTATGAGTGGCCTTCTTTTAAATGTATAACAGGTCTCGAATTTACCATGAAGGTGGTCATCAAATCTTCTTATTAAATCATCGGTTAAACCGATATAATAGGAATCGTCGCTGCATAAAATAATGTAAACATAATAAAGAGTTTGCGGAGTGGTATAAAACATATATAAATTTATGCCTTTTCGTTTAAATCCCGTTTCTCGACTCCGCTCGAAACTTCGAAACACTTCCTTCGACTTCGCTCAGGATTTTTGTTATCTTTGTTTTAAGACATGATTCCCGATTATCCACATAAATTATTTTCCGACAAGCGTAACAACTATTCTCTGTTGATGCTGGCGCTTGCGATGGATTCGGTTCTTTAATTTGAATTTTATTTAGCATCCTCTGGTAGGCGGCTGAATATATCAGATCCTTTCTGCGGAATCAGAAAAAATCATCAGAATCAGCGATTCATTTTTTTTCACTCTTCAAATTAATTACAATGGAAACAACAGTTATATCTGAGCCAACGATATCAAATAACAGTACAACCGATTTTCTTCCTTTACACGGTACTGACTATGTAGAGTTTTATGTAGGCAATGCCAAGCAGGCAGCGCATTTTTATAAAACTGCATTCGGTTTTCAATCACTTGCTTATGCAGGGCCTGAGACGGGCATGAAAGACAAAGTGAGCTATGTGATCAGGCAGCATAAACTCACTTTTGTTTTAACTACACCGCTGCGTATCAACAATGATATAGCCGATCATATTTACAAGCATGGCGACGGCGTAAAAGTGCTTGCCTTAAAAGTAGATGATGCTGCCAAAGCTTTGGAAGAAACAACCAAACGTGGCGCAAAGCAATACATGGAAACTACGGTGCTGAAAGATGGAGAAGGAGAATTTGTCATGAGCGGCATCCATACCTATGGCGAAACAGTACATCTTTTTATAGAAAGAAAAAATTACAATGGTGTGTTTATGCCGGGTTTTAAAAAGTGGGAATCTAATTACAACCCAGCCGAAACCGGTTTATTGTATGTAGATCATTGTGTGGGCAATGTTGGCTGGAACCAGATGAACCCCTGGGTAAAATTTTATGAAGAGGTGATGGGCTTCAAAAATATACTGAGTTTTGATGACAAGGATATTTCAACCGAATATTCTGCATTGATGAGCAAAGTGATGAGCAGCGGAAATGGTTACATCAAATTCCCGATCAATGAACCGGCGGAAGGCAAGAAGAAAAGCCAGGTAGAAGAATACCTTGATTTTTACAATGGCGAAGGTGTACAGCATGTTGCTATCGCCACAAACGATATTGTAAAAACGGTAAGTGAGTTACAAAGAAGAGGCATTGAATTTTTAAGCATACCTGCCAGTTATTACGAAACTGTGCTGGACCGTGTTGGTAAAATTGATGAAGACCTGCAACCCTTGCAAGACCTGGGAGTTTTGATTGACAGGGATGAAGAAGGTTATCTTTTACAAATTTTCAGCAAGCCGCTTGAAGACAGGCCAACCCTGTTTTTTGAGATCATACAACGCAAAGGTGCCAAGAGTTTTGGCAAGGGCAACTTTAAAGCCTTGTTTGAAGCGTTGGAGAGAGAACAGGATGCCAGGGGTAATTTATAGTAAGAAGTAACCGCTTAGCATATTAAAACGAGGTAATTAACCTTAATTGACAATAGTTTCGATAAAATTTTTAAATTTGTTGCCAATTAAAAAAATTACCTCGTTCAAATGAAACTGTCACATGGCTTTGGTGGGATAATAGTTTGTATTGCCTTTTTATTTTCAAATGCACTGTTTTCACAAACATCATTTAACGGGTTGCAAAAGGTATTTAAGAATTCTCCTGCGGGTAAGATAGAAGATACCCTGAAACAGCAGTTCAGGGAAAAGAAATTGAGCTGGCCCCCGCAAACAGTTTTTGTGCGCTCATTCAAATACGACCGTGTGCTGGAAGTTTGGGTGAAAAATAAGAATATAGACAGCTTCACGCTTTTTAAAACATACAAGGTGTGTATGCAGAGTGGTAAAATAGGGCCCAAACGTTCAGAAGGCGATAACCAGGTGCCGGAAGGGTTTTACTACATCAATGAATATAATCCCCGCAGCACTTATCATCTGGCCCTCGGTTTAAATTATCCCAATGCATCTGATAAGGTACTGAGCGATCAGAAAAAGCCCGGCGGCGATATTTATATTCATGGCAACTGCGTATCTACCGGTTGCATTGCCATACAGGATTATCCTATTGAAGAAGTTTATTTTCTTGCCTCCATTGCTAAAGCAAACGGACAGGAATTTGTGCCGGTGCATATCTATCCTGTAAACTATGGGGTAAAAAAATCCCTGGATTATTTTACTGAATCTATTAAGGGTAAACAGGCTGTCAGCAAAACCATCCTGGGCATCAAATCAGTTTATGATTATTTTCAAAAAGGTAAAAAACTACCCATCATCATTGTAAATAAAAAAGGGGATTACATTATTAATTAACGGGATCAATGCTCTTCCCCATCTATCCAGTGCCTGGTTTTTCGGTAATACAGTAAGAGTGAATTGAAACTATTTTACTATTCCCGTCAAATACATACACATCGCAGGAAGAAACAAATGAAATCCGCTTTCCGTCACGCAAAAACTCTGCTGTTCCGTTAATTGCAATGCAATCTCCGTTTTCTATTAAATTCAATTGCTGGAAATTTGTAGTAACGCTGTTGAAATAGGCTGATATTTTTTCACAAAATATTTCAATCTCCTTTTTCCCTTTTAAATATTGTTCTCCGGGTGTGTTCCAGATAGTTTGTTCCGTTAGGTAGTCAAAACATTTTTCAAATTTTCCTCCGGAGAAAGCCTGGGCTACTTCGCTCTTTGTCATAGTATAAAAAGTTTGTTCGAGGATTGTATTTAACGCATCAATACCTGAATCGTTTCTGTTGTCTTCTGTTCCAGCACAATTGTTTTTCCTTTTGTAAGTTCATATATCTTCTCTTGTGTATAATGCCTGATGGTAAGCAGGGTAAGATTTTTTTCTATCTGCACATCAAATATCTCAGAAGCAGCAAGTGCCAGCTTTTCAATTTTCTCTGCTTTATTATCTAAGCAACACAACAAACCGATTGCTCCGTTCTGTGAAAGATTGGGCCTTATTTTTATGGCAGCAAACATTTCGTGCAACTGGCTCATAGGCTTTTCTTCTACAAAGGAAAAGTCTTTAGAACTCAGTTCCATCAGCACCTGGTCTTTCTTTAAAACAATAACCGGAGGCAGGTTGTGTACCGGCTTGCTGCTGATGACCGTACCCGGTAATTCGGGATTTAAAAAGCAACGCACATGCAGGGGGATGCCCTTATTCTCCAACGGCTTGATAGTTTTAGGATGTATTACCTGTGCACCGTAATAGGCCATCTCCACCACTTCCCGGTAACTTAATTCGTAAATGTTTTTTGCATCGGGGAATTCTTTTGGGTCGGCACTCATCACCGCTTCTACATCTTTCCATATCGTCTGGCTTTCGGCATCTAAAATATTGGCAAATATGGCGGCACTGAAATCACTGCCTTCCCTGCCAAGCGTGGTGCTTTCATTTTCATCTGTAGCGCCAATAAAACCCTGCGTTATCACAAGATCATATTCCTTAAACAAAGGCGCAATATCTTCCTTTACTTTTTGCTGTGTATAGTTCCAGTTGATAAAGGCATCCCTGAAGTTATCATCTGTTCTTACGATGTCCCTTACATCTACCCATTTGTTTTTGATACCAATCTCATTGAGGTAAATACTAACCAATGAGGTGCTTAGTAATTCGCCGCAGCAAACTATCTGATCGTAATAATAATCATACTCCCTTACAGGTTTATCATGCAGCAGCCATTCAACTTCGGTAAAAAAATCTTTCAATTGATTTTCTGCCTGTTGCCGGTTTTGTGTGATAAGGTATTTTAAAGTAGTTAAGTGAGATTGCTTTACCTGCTCAAACAACTGTAAAGCATCCTCTTTTTTTCCTTCATAAAAAGCATCCACCACTTTTTCAAGCGCATTGGTTGTTTTACCCATGGCAGAAATAATGATGAGTATTTTTTCTCGTTTAAACGAACCGATGATATCACCGGTATTTTTTATCCTGTCTGTTGAATTGATACTGGCGCCGCCGAACTTAAAAACCTTCATATTGATAATTTGCTGATTTGCAGATGTGCTAATAGGCTGATGAAGATACACATCTGCAATTATTGTTAAATGCTTATTTTTGGTTGCAAAATTAATGCCCCTGCGTATCGGGACAAAATCATAAAACAAAGCTATATGAATACCAACCGCCGCATACAAACCTTAGATGAATTTACCATTCAGCAAATGCGTGATTTCCCCCATGCAACAGGCGAACTGGCCGGGCTTTTGCGTGACCTGGGCCTTGCCGCAAAACGGGTTAATGTAGAAGTAAACAAAGCCGGGCTGGTAGATATTTTAGGTGATGAAGGCAGTATTAATGTGCAGGGCGAAGAAGTAAAAAAACTGGATGTGTACGCCAATAACCAGTTTATGGGCGTACTCAAGCATGGTATAAGCTGCGCCGGTATTGGCAGCGAAGAAATGGATGATATTGTGGTGTTTGACGACCCGGTGAGCAATAAAAGCAAATACGTTTGCCTTTTTGATCCGTTGGACGGCAGCAGTAATATTGATGTGAATGTTTCCATCGGTACCATCTTCAGCATTTTCCGCAGGGTGAGTGAACTGGGCAAGCCGGCCACACAGGAAGATTTTTTGCAGCAGGGAAACAAACAGGTGGCAGCAGGATATGTGATCTATGGCTCGTCAACCATGTTTGTATATGCAACCAGGAGAGGAGTGAATGGTTTTACATTGGATCAGTCAATTGGGGAATATACATTAAGCCATCCCGATATCAAGTGCCCCGATAGTGGCAAAATGTATTCGGTAAACCACGGTAATTTTTTTCAGTACCAGGAAGGAGTGAAGCAATATATAACCTGCTGCCAGAAAAAAGACAAGACGAATGGCGGACCTTATACACAACGCTACATTGGCAGTATGGTGGCGGATGTGCACCGCAATTTGATTAAAGGCGGCATCTTTATGTATCCCGGCACCACATCAAAACCAAAAGGCAAATTAAGGTTGCTGTACGAGTGCAATCCTTTTGCATTTATTGTTGAAAAAGCAGGTGGGGTGGCTACCAATGGAGAAATACCGATACTGGATATTCAGCCAACAGAATTGCATCAGAGAACGCCATTCTTTATCGGTAGTAAATTGATGATGGAGGAGATGGATAAATATTATAAAGCCTCACCCCAACCCCTCTCCAAAGGAGAGGGAACTTGAAGATGAAAGCGGAGATTACATTTTACAAAAGATATCGGATATGTTAAATTAGATACTTTGCTGACCTTTAAATTAATTTGAAAAAGTAAATAAACAAATCGCTTCAAACTACCAGTTCCTTCCCCTTTGGGGAAGGGTTGGGATGGGGCTCTAAATTATGAACACGATCATATCAGTAAAAAACCTGGTTAAAAATTACGGCGGCTTCAATGCTGTAAAAGGAATCTCTTTTGAAGTGTATGAAGGAGAAATATTTGGTTTACTTGGACCCAATGGAGCCGGTAAATCAACCACGCTGGAGATCATTGAAACCCTTCGGGAAAAAACGAGCGGCGAAGTGATCGTTTGCGGAATGAGCCTGGATAAAGAGCCCGACAACATTAAAAAAGTAATTGGTGTACAATTGCAGACATCGGGATATTATCCCGGACTTACATTGGTTGAATTAATTAAACTATTTGGCGGTTTGTATAATGAAGAAGTAGATCCGGCAGCATTATTAAAACTCGTTAATCTAACAGATAAGGCAAAAAACAAGTTTAAAGAATTAAGCGGCGGCCAAAAGCAACGCTTCTCTATTGCCACCACGCTTATCAACAAGCCCAAGATCATTTTTCTTGATGAACCCACAACGGGCCTTGATCCGCAGGCGAGGAGAAATTTATGGGATCTCATAAGAAACATCCGCTCCCAGGGAACCACCGTTATCATCACCACACACTATATGGACGAAGCCGAGCAGCTTTGCGACCGCATTGCCATCATGGATGAAGGAAAGATCATTTCCCTGGACAGTCCGGATAAAATGATTGACGACCTTGTGAGCACTGGCTTTGAGCGCCCCAAACAGGTAAAAGCAGCCAGCCTGGAGGACGTTTTCATACATTTAACAGGCAAGGAAATGCGGGATGAATAAAAAGCCGTTTATTTGCAATTCAATTTTACAACAAACATAAACAAATGAAAAAAGCATTACTAAGTTCAGTTTTTTTATTAGCCGTATCATCTGTAGCTGTAGCACAGGGCGGTACAAAACCCGCAGCTAAACCTGTTGCCAGGCCTGCGGCTCCTGCTGCCGCTGCTCCAAAATTCAAGAACCTTATAGACAGTTTCAGTTATGCCGCCGGCTTTAATGTGGCCACCAATATGCAGGCACAGGGTATTAACAAACTAAATGCTGCCATGATGAACAGGGGTATCCAGGATGTGTTTAACAAAAGTACGCCCCTGTTAACGCAGGACCTGATAAATTCCACCATGCAAAAGCAGCTTGATATTTTTGCAATGGAAAAAGGCGCTGAAGCAGAAAAGAAAGGCAAGGCTTTTATGGATGCCAATAAAAAACGCCCCGGTGTTACAACTACTGCCAGTGGCTTGCAATATGAAGTAATCAAAAACGGAGATGCCAATACACCCACAGCAAAAGGGGTTGATACGGTTGTGGTAAACTACCGGGTTTCTTTATTTGATGGAGAAGACATCGAGAACAGTTTTAAAAGCGGGCAGCCTGCTGTATTCCCGGTGATGGGTGTTATTAAAGGCTGGATAGAAGTATTGCAGTTAATGCGCAAGGGCGATCATTGGAAAGTGTATGTACCAAGCGAGCTGGCTTATGGCGCTGCCGGTAATGGTGCTGCCATTCCTCCTTTTTCAACTTTAAAATTTGAGATATCGCTGGAAGATATAAAGCCGGCTGCAGCTCCCGGTAACTAAGCATCACTTGTATGACTGAAGATCCAAGATACCCGATAGGGAAATATATAGCCCAGCCATTCTCCGAAAAACAATTGGGAGAATGGCTGATTGATATTAAGTACCTTCCACAGCACCTGGAAAATGCCATTCTCAATTTAGATGAGGCACAATTGAACACACCTTACCGCGATGGGGGCTGGACGGTGAAACAACTGGTACACCATGTAGCCGACAGCCATATGAATGCCTATATCCGTTTTAAACTCGGGCTTACTGAAGAAAGCCCTGTAACCATAAGGCCTTATGATGAAAACGCATGGGCCGAAATGAATGATACGAAGAATCTGCCTGTCAATCTCTCTTTAACCATATTGCATGCATTGCACGCCCGTTGGTACGAAATTCTAAGGCATCTTACCGAAGCTGATTTTCAAAGAACCGTTTATCATCCCGCAAATAAAAAAGAAATGACGCTCTGGTTTGTGCTGGGTATGTATGCCTGGCATAGCCGCCACCATACGGCGCATGTAACGTCGCTGAGGGAGAGAATGGAGTGGTGAGAAGTTGAAAAGTTGAAAGGTTATGCGGAGTAATCGGCAAAGAATAAACCGGAGGTGATGAAAGCTGAGTAGCAGATGAACTGCTGCCCCTTATTAATTTCTCAACTTATAAATTGATCAACTGAAACCTGTAATGAACTGGAAAAAACTTTCAACAGAATACCTCAGCAATCACCCTTACTTTACAGCACGTAAAGATGTTTGCGAAATGCAGAACGGTACCATCGTTCCTGCTTATTTTGTGGTAGAACTACCCGAATCAGTTTGTGCAATGGCGCTTACCGAAAACAATGAAGTGATACTGGTAAAGCAATACCGCCATCCCATTGAAGAAAGTATTGTAGAACTACCCGGCGGTTTTGTTGATAAAGGCGAAGCTCCCGAAACTGCCATTGCCCGTGAACTGCAAGAAGAGACCGGTTACCGGTTTTCTGATTTTCATTATTTAGGCCGCACAGCAGCAAACCCCGGGGTACTCAATAATTTTACAAAGCTGTTTCTTGCAACCGGCGGAAAAAAAGCAGCTGAACAAAAACTGGATTATAACGAAGAAATTGAGATCAAACTTTTTCCGCTGGAAGAAGTAAGGAAAATACTGATGAATGGCGAGATCGTTCAGGCTATGCATGCTACCTGTTTGTTTTATGGGTTTGAGAAACTGGATGAACTAAACAGTAAAATTTAAAAATATGAAAATTTTAAACCTCATCCTGCTCATTATCATTTGTTCGGGCACTTCTGCACAGGCGCAAAAAGCAGACAGCTCACTGATAAAATTAATTGACAGTTTATATACCGCTGATCAGGCTACTGCTCTTATAAGGCCCGGCGACAGTGCTGCTGCGGCTTATCAAAGAGTTATCCGCTCCAATTTTTTCTATACAAAACAGATTCTGGATACTTATGGATTTCCCGGATATGATTTTGTGGGAAAAGAAACTTCGGGCAAATATTTTCTGCTGGTGCAGCACAGCGATTTTGATGTGGAATTTCAGAAAAGAGCTTTAAACCTGATGAAAAAACAGGTACTCAAAACAAATGCTTCAGGGCAGAACTATGCTTTTTTAGTTGACAGAACTAACTTAAATGAAGGTAAGCCACAGATTTATGGAACACAGATCATCATGAGTGGCAATACTCAATTAAAGCCCTGCAGGGACATAAAGAATTTAGATAAAAGGCGAAAATCAGTAGGGTTGGAGCCGGTTAAAGAGTATCTTGAAAAATGCAATGATGTTTTTTACCAGATGAACCCGGGAGAGAAGAAACCGGAGAAGAAAAATCCGAATTGATTATCGGGTGATTTGCAAATAATACCTGCATTTAAGTTTTGGAGAAATAGTACATTAGCTGGTGATAGATTGTTAGCGCCGGGTACAAAAGCCATCTTTTAGTTATAACTAATGCCGGCTTTTCACACAACAATAATTCTTGGTTATGGAATTCATCCTGATCATCATCATTGGTTTAATCTGGCTATTGCCGGTTTATATGAAAGCCACTTCCCACAGAACCAACGGGGGCGAAAAAATTGCGTGGGTACTGGCCATATTCTTTATATCCTGGTTTGCTTGGATATTTTATTTGTTACTGGCACCCATAAGTAAGCGCAATGATTAAAATTGTTCTATCGGTTGGTGTTCTTACCTAACGGAATGAAATTTTCCCAGCGGGGTTTTTACTGTATAAATTATGCAGGTATATGGTATTAATGGCAACGTCCGCCATCGGTTTTTCGCAGCAGCGGGGATAAACTATGCATAGTGTGCTTGCGAAAGTACAGTTGAGATAATGCTTGTCTGTTACAAGCAGCCAGTAAGGTGTCTGGCCACTATGCATACTCTGAAACGTTAAGGTTGCTTTTGTAACTCCGGTTACTGTAAAATTAAAAGTATTTGTAGTGGCCTGACACCTACACAATCTCCGCCACCAAAAACACACTTCCACAAACAATAATAATATCGCCTTGCCCGGCATTTAGTTTGGCTGCTTTAATGGCTTCATTCACATCATCAAAACTGTCTCCATGCAGTTCAAAAGCTTTAGCTTTTTCCTGTAAGTCTTTATGTGGCATTGCACGGTCAATATGTGCATTGGTGAAATAGTAAGTTGCATTTTTTGGAAGCAGTGAAAGAACTTTGGAAACGTCTTTGTCTTTTACCATGCCAATTATGAAATGTACGGTGTTTGATGTACGGTGTACGACGGACAGCTGATGGAGTAGTTGTTTGATTCCGTCTTCATTGTGGGCAACGTCAAGTATGATGGTTGGGTTGGTGCTTATCACATCCCAGCGGCCATAAAGGCCGGTAAGCTTTTTTACATTTTTGAGCGCCAGCTTTTCAGCTTCATTTGTTATGTTGCAGCCATAGTGCATCAAAATGCCTTCGGCACAAAGAACGGTGCAAATGTTTTTGGTTTGGTAAAGGCCATTAAGGTCAAGTTCAAAATATTCGGTTACGTTCTGGTCGGTACCTGTTACATAGCAGCTAAGCAATTGCGGGCTGTATTTTACATTGCTGACTGCATATCCATCCTGTGCAAAGAAAACAGGGGCTTTGCATTGCAATGCTTTTTCAACAAATACATTTTTTGTTTCAGGCAGGTATTCGCCAATAACAACCGGTACGCCGGGTTTGATGATGCCTGCTTTTTCTGCTGCGATCTTTTCAAGCGTATCGCCCAGTATATCCATATGGTCGTAACCAATATTGGTGATGATGGAGAGGAGGGGGGTAATGATGTTGGTACTGTCTAACCTGCCGCCGAGGCCGGTTTCAATAACAGCTATATCTACTTTTTCTTTTTCAAAATAATCAAAAGCCATGGCAACGGTGAGTTCAAAAAATGATGGTTGAATTTCTTCTGAAATTGTTTTTGTCCTCTCAACAAAATTAATCACAAAATCTTCACTCACCATTTCTCCGTTGATCTTTATGCGTTCTCTAAAATCTTTTAAATGTGGCGAAGTGTATAAACCTGTTTTATAACCAGCCTGTTGTAAAATAGCCGCCAGCATATGGCTGGTACTGCCTTTGCCATTGGTGCCGGCAATATGTATGCTTTTGAATTTTGTGTGTGGATTATCTAATGCTTTGCACAATGCAATGGTATTATGCAGATCTTCTTTGTATGCAGCAGCGCCAATGCGGCTGTACATGGGCAGTTGAGAGTAGAGATAATGTAAAGTTTGCTGATAGGTCATTTAAATGTACAATTTACAATGTTGGATGTACGACAGCAAATGTAGGTAAAGATAGATACTTCGGCTCCGCTCAGCATTGATTTGCAGTACAAGAGTGCGATGCCTGTGAAGCTGAATAGATAGAGAATGCCTGGTACATAAAATTTTCAAGCAAAGGCGCAAAGTAAATAAGCCGCAGAGTTTTTCCTTTGCCACTTTGCTCCTTTGCGGCTTTCAGTGAAAATCTACTGCACTCTGAAATTAAAAGGAACTGTTACTACAGATTCATGATCGGCTTTGTTGAATTCGATATTAGGAAGATAACCACGAATAGCATCAGCATATCTTGCTTCGGTGCTGGTTGAGCCTTTATCGAAACCTATAAATACGCCTCTGCCTGCGGGAGAAACTTTTATTTTAGCATTGATAACAGCAGGCGGCAGGTTGCCCATAAAAATATAATTGTTTACAATGGTGCGGTCGCCTTTGCTAACACGCAAACCACCGCCGCCGGTTTTTCCACCGGGTTTATTTCCATAACTATCGGGTTTGCCATTAGCGCTTCCTGCATCTCCTTTACCACCGGGATTATTGCCCTGGTATTTGTAACCATTGTCTTCGGTAGCGCCATTGCCGGTGCCGCCTTTTGGCCCGTTGTAACCGGCGATCTTCGGTTTTTGTGGTTTGGGCGCCGGAGGAACCGGTGTAGGAGCAATTACTGGTTTTGTAACTTTTACCGGAGTTTTAACCGGTTTGGTTACAGGGGCAGATTCAGGATCTGGTTCATCATCCTTAACTTCTTCGGCTGGCTGATCTTTAACCGGTGCAGCCTGTTGCTGTTGCGGCGCAGGTTCATCGGCCGGGGCTTTTTCACCTTTTATCATCGGCTGCACTTCACCAAAGCCTTCAATATCGTTACCAAGATTTATCTCAATGAATTCTTCAACCGGTTTGGGAGGATGAACAACATTCTTCCACGAAACAAGAAAGGTTATTAAAAGCAATGAACCTAAAATAGCTGCCGTGTAAATGGCTGCTTTCCTGTTCTTTTCTGCTTCAAAATTTGCCGACATAGTAGTTGTATAGTTCATTTCAAAGTTAATTATTTAAACATCCAATAACACAAAATTGTGCCGCAATTTGATTTGATTGTTAAGGTTTTAACAAATCAGCAACTTAATTGCATTGGCTACAGCAATAATTAGCTTGACATTGAATAAAATTAACTGTACTTTTCTTAAGGCTTTATATCCTGCAATGGCCATGTACATCAGTAACGTTGTGCCTTTTGTTAAACTGGGCATTTTAAGATTCACTAAAACCGATTACAATGAAAAAGTATTATCTGCTATGCATGATGCTGTTTGCTGCATGTATAAATTCCGGTCTTGCACAAACCGTTTCAAGCCAAAAAGGATTAACAACTGCTGTGTTTAATTTACCTGCGGGTATAATAAAAGTTTATCTGCCGGATGATATCAGGCCGGGAGATATGATATCGGGATCGGTTACGGCAGTGCCATCGGGAAAAAATGCAAAGCAAACGGCAAAGAACCTGGTTGAATTAAAAAAATACACTGTTGAATTTAACGGGCAAAAAATTCCTGTTGAGGCTAAAAGTTTTCAATGCAATATTGATGAAAGGATACTGCCACTGCGTACTTTGAATTTGATGAACGGCAATGGAGAAAATGCTGGGCTTGTAAACATTCAATCTACAGACAATAGACAAATACAAACAGCGCCGGCTGAATGTAAAATACCAACGCATGCTTTAACTGCAGCGCCGTTGAGGATTACCGGACCTTTTGATGGAAACAGCAGTAATACCAATTGCATAATTAATAACATCCCTTGTGAATTATATACTGAGTCTCCCAGGCAATGCCTGGTTGCTTTTCCGCAAAATGCAAAAGGGAATCAGACAATTGAAGTGCAGGAAAACAGCCAGCCAAAATGTTTGAAAAAAATATCGGGCGTGGACCTGAATGTTTCGGCAGGTAAAACTAATTTGATGAAAGGAGATAAGACTTATCTGAATGTAGAAGTTACCGGCCTGCAGAATTTACCAGACACCGCAAAACTTACTATTACAAATATTACAACTGATGTAGTGGTTATGCAGCCGGTAAATAATTTTGTTGTGCTGTTAACACCGGATAATGTAAACAAGGGAACTTATACCCGGCGGTTTGATGTACAAAGTATAAAGACGGGGAACTTTACGGTTAACGTAAATATTGATTTACCCGAAAACAATCCACCGGTATTTGCAGATGTAAGAGCACCCAAAGGAGGTAAAAGAGATGAAAAAGTATTAACTGCCGGAACCCGTACAGCTTTTAACATAGCAATGAAGAAATGGGCCGATGCAAATACCGAAGGAAAGAACCCGATAGATTTTCAATGTGAAAACTGTGTTCAGTGCATTAAAGCCTATGCAACAGAAAAAAACGCAGGAGATGTGGGAGAGTTGGGTTGGGGTATCATCACTTCCTTTCTTTCAGGCAGCTTAAAAATGGCCGGAGGCGTGCTTGAAAAAGTAAAAGATGTGGCAGATAAAGGAGGGGATATTTATAAAGCAATTAAACATTTAATAGACAAGGGTAAAATACAGGTGATTGGCTTTAAAGAGAAGTGGTGCGAAAACAACCAATACTGCCAGGTTACAGGCATTATTGTATATGATGTTGCCACAGGTTGTGCAAAGGCAGAATACCGTTGCAGGGGAACTAAAATGTGTTGCCCCTTTGCCGAAACAACTTACATAATGAATTATTGCTTTGATGAAGACGGAGCAGTTATTGATGAGACGATTTCAATAGACATTATGCACTAATTTCTTACGCCAAAAAGCATGCTTCCAATACGTACCATATTGCTGCCGGCATCCAGGGCGAATTGAAAATCGGCGCTCATGCCCATGCTTAAAGTTGAAAGTTGAAAGTTGAGAGTTGAAAGTTGAGCGTATTTATCAAAGATAGTTTTTAGGGATTTGAATTCTTTTATGATAAGATCATTGTCTTCAGTAAAGGAAGCCATTCCCATCAGGCCAATTACATTAGCGTTTGCATATTGGTTAAGTTGTTTGTATTTGTTGATGGTTTCGATGGTTTGTACAAGTTCATTTGGTGAAAACCCAAACTTAGTCTCCTCATTTGAGATATGCACCTGTAAAAGACA
The DNA here is from genome assembly GCA_016786725.1 of Ferruginibacter sp. Classification (GTDB taxonomy): domain Bacteria; phylum Bacteroidota; class Bacteroidia; order Chitinophagales; family Chitinophagaceae; genus Ferruginibacter. Next base: position 82,851 of record JAEUVU010000015.1, read on the forward strand.
GTTGATAACCCTATTTAGTTTTGCTCCCTGCTTATTAATTTCATCGAAAAGTTTGAAGCTATCAACTCCGTGAATTAAATGAACAAAGGGAGCAATGTATTTTACTTTGTTTGATTGAAGATGGCCGATGAAATGCCAGCGGATATCTTTGGGAAGTTGTTCATATTTTTCAACAAGTTCCTGTACATAATTCTCGCCAAAATCACGCTGCCCAAGATTATACAGCGCCTGTATTTTTGAAACGGGCTGTATTTTGGAAACAGCAACCAGGGTTGCTTTGCCATCCAGTTTATTAATTATCCAGTCGTATTTTTCTTTATTGATGCTCATAGTTAAACCACCAAGACACGAAGGTCACAAAGTAGCACAAAGATTCGCTAAGTTCTTCTGCATTTCCCTCCCCACCGGGGAGGATAGGAGGGGCCGTTTTATTTCAATATTGATCTGCTAATCACAATCCTTTGCACTTCACTCGTTCCTTCATATATCTGTGTGATCTTGGCATCCCTCATCAAACGCTCAACATGATATTCCTTTACAAAACCATAACCGCCGTGTATCTGCACAGCTTCGGTTGCCGTCCACATGGCGGTTTCGCTGCTGAAAACTTTGGCCATACTGCTGCTAAGAGTATAGTCAAGATGCTGATCTTTTTCCCAGGCAGCTTTTAAGCAAAGCAACCTTGCAGCTTCAATCCTGGTTGCCATATCGGCCAGTTTGAACTGGATGATCTGGTGGTTCATAATTTCGGTGCCGAAAGCCTTGCGTTGTTTGCTGTAAGCAAGGGCCAGTTCGTAAGCGCCGGCAGCAATACCAAGGGCTTGCGATGCAATACCGATCCTTCCGCCAGCCAAAGTTTTCATGGCGAATTTGAAACCAAAACCATCTTCGCCGATGCGGTTTTCTTTAGGTACTTTTACATCGGTAAATAAAATGCTGTGGGTATCACTTCCTCTTATACCTAATTTGTTTTCTTTGGCACCTACTTCCACACCGGGCCAGTTCTTTTCAACAATAAATGCGTTGATACCACGGCTGCCTTTGTTTACATCTGTTTGTGCAATCACCAAATACACGCTGGCACTGTTGCCATTGGTAATCCAGTTTTTGGTGCCGTTCAGTAAATAATAGTCGCCTTTATCTTCTGCAGTGGTTCGTTGAGAAGTGGCATCGCTTCCTGCCTCCGGCTCACTTAATAAAAAAGCACCGATGTATAATTCGCCATCTTTTTTACCCTGGGCAAGCGGCTTTAAATATTTTTGTTTCTGTTCTTCATTGCAATATTCCTGCAGGCCATAACAAACGAGGCTGTTGTTCACACTCACACAAACGCTCACACTTGCATCTACTTTGCTGATCTCTTCCATAGCCAGTACATAACTAATGGTATCCATGCCGCTGCCGCCGTATTCAGGCTTTACCATCATGCCCATAAAGCCGAGGTCGGCTAATTTCTCGATCTGTTCTTTGGGAAATTTCTGTAATTCATCTCTTTCAATAACACCGGGAAGGCATTCATTTACTGCAAAATCTTTTGCAGCCTGCTTTATCATCAATTGTTCTTCGGTAAATTCAAATAGCATAGTTCGGTTTTTAATACAGGCAAAAATAAGGAATTTATTGCCCGCTTAGAAACCAGGGTTGCCAACCTTTTTAACCCCTTTCTTTATTTAAATAGCTCATAAAGGTTGGCAACCCTTTTCAATTTATTTACCTGAATTGGCAGCAAGTATTTGTGTAAAAAGCTCCCTTGGGATCATCCTGGCTCCCAGGCTTTCTAAGTGATTGGTGTGCAGCTGGCAGTCTATTAATTGTACATTTTCTTTTTGCAGTTGCCGAACATAACTGATGAAGGCAAATTTGCTGGCATTGGGTTTAAGGCTGAACATACTTTCGCCAAAAAAAAATTTGCCCAGCCTGATGCCGTATAAGCCACCAGCCAGTTCGCCATCCTGCCAGGTTTCGGCACTGTGTGCATAGCCGAGCTTGTGTAAAGTTGTATAAGCATTTTGCATGGCAGGCGATATCCAGGTCCCATCCTGACCTTTTCTTGCAACGGTTTTACAATTTTGTATTACCTGTTCAAAAGCCTTGTTAATCGTAAACCGGTATTTGCCATTTTGTAAAACAGTTCTCATGCTGCTGCTTATTTTCAGATCGGCAGGAAATAAAACAAAACGTGGATCAGGGCTCCACCAGCAAATTGGTTCATCTTCGTTATACCAGGGAAAAATACCGCTGCGGTATGCAAGCAACAAACGTTCGGCGCTCAGATCTCCTCCAATTGCCAGTAAACCTTCTGCATCCGCCATATCAACGGGCGGAAAAAAAAGTTCTTTGGTAAGCAGGAACATGGGGGTTAATTGGCGGTAACTTCAATGGTAGCATTGATGCCTCTTTCAGTTATGGCATCGCATTGAGGTTTTAAAATATCGTAGCTGCCTTGTTTTACGGCGTATTTTCCTTTAGAGTCAATGATGATAGCGCATTGCTCGGCCTGTTCCGTAGAATGGCCGCAAATTTCAATAAGCGTTTCAATAACCCATTCAAATGTATTTACCTCATCGTTCCAAACGATGAGGCTGCAGTAAGAATCAGTTACCATAAGGGTATCAGCATCTTCCTGGTATTTGGTATCTGTGTAGCTTGACATTTGTATGGCAAAAATAACTTGATTTTTTTGAACTTGGGGACGAATAACCGGAGAATTATTGTAAAAAATTTTGCAGAAAACATTTTACCCTTATCTTTGCCATCCCAAAATAAAAAGGGAGCATAGCTCAGTTGGTTTAGAGCATCTGCCTTACAAGCAGAGGGTCCGCGGTTCGAACCCGTGTGCTCCCACAAAAATTGATAAGGGTTTTAAGCAGGATTGCTTAAAACCCTTATCTATTAGAACTATTTTTAAAAAAGTATAAGCTGTATCAAAAAATAAACCTCATGTAATCGTGTGGTTTTAATGAGAAATAAATGAGTTTAAGTGCACTTAAAGTTCTAATTGTTGATAATCAAATAACGAGGCTGCGTATTGTACGAAATTTGCTGGCGCAGATTGGTATTACAGCTGTAGATGAGGCACATGATGGGCATGAGGCTTTACAAAAATTAACTCAGGGTAAATATCATTTGGTTCTGTCCGAATGGAGCATGGTTCCGATGACCGGACTTGAGTTGCTTCAATGTGTAAGAAGTGATGCAACATACAAACATAAAGAAGTTGCATTTTTTCTGGTGACATCCAATTATCGCCAGGAACACCTTATCGCAGCCAAAACTGCAGGTGCTGATTGTTACATCCCCAGGCCTTTCGACGCCAAAATACTGGAGACAAAAATAAAAGTCAGCATTAAAGTTTAACCGGGGCAGGTCCATGTTAAATATCTTTAAGGCTATTTTATTTTTAATTCAACTGCACCGCCGGCAACCGGTAAGATTGCCCATCATACACAAACAATTCATCAATTTCAATAGTCCAGTATTTATACAGAGGTGATTTGCTTAAGTATGCTTCCACTTCTTCTTTACTGGCAGCATTTATCACTATCCAGCAACGCTGGCTTTCCATGCTTACGGTGTAATAGTCCAGGATATTTTTTTCGATCAGGCTGTTGATATAAAGCCTGTGCGGCGGCACAAAGGTCATAAAGTCATCATCCATCTCAAAATGAACAGTCACCTGGTATTTTGTTAAATGATCGTGGTTTATATTTTCCATTCGATGATACTGTTTTCCCATGCTGCGTTAAAAGGCGTTGTAATTTTTATGTAGTTGTCGGTATAGCCTTCCATCATACTGTTCTTGTTTCTCCCTTCAAAAAGTACCTTGCGTGTTTCACCAATATGTGCATTGGTAAAGTACTGCATTTTTTGGTAGCTGAGGTTTCGCAGCATTTTGTTCCGTTCGTTCCTTATATGAATCGCTACTGCAGGCTTCATGGTTGCCGCCAATGTATTTGTTCTTTCAGAATACGTGAATACATGCAGGTAGCTGATATCAAGCTGGTGCAGGAAATCAAATGTTTCTTTAAAATCTTCATCCGTTTCTCCCGGAAAACCAACGATCACATCCACGCCGATACAGCAATGCGGCATCATAGCTTTTATCAAACCAACCCTTTCTGCATATAAGTCTCTTTTGTAGCGTCTTCTCATCAAGCCAAGTATTTTATCACTACCGCTTTGCAACGGTATATGAAAATGCGGCATGAACTTTTTGCTGTTGCTTACAAACTCAATGATCTCGTTTGTAAGCAGGTTAGGTTCGATAGAAGAGATGCGGTAACGGTCAATGCCATCAACTTCATCTAATTCTTTTATAAGGTCAAAGAAGTTCTCTTCATTTTTTTTACCGCCGGTAAAGCCTTTGCCGAAATCGCCCAGGTTAATTCCTGTCAACACAATTTCTTTGGCACCTTGCGCTGCAATCGCTTCTACATTGGCAATTACATTATTTATACTGTCGCTGCGGCTTTTGCCACGTGCCATGGGAATGGTGCAGAAAGAGCAATTATAATCGCAGCCATCCTGCACTTTTAAAAATACACGGGTGCGGTCGTTGATGGAATGAGTGGCTGTAAACTCGTTCACATCTTCAATATCGCAACTACAGATCTTTGCAGAATCTCCCTTGGAAATTTCTTTTAAATGCTCTGTAATATTAAATTTTTCAGCAGCGCCCAAAACCAGGTCAACACCAGGTATGGCTGCAATTTCTTTTGGTTTTAACTGGGCATAACAACCGGTAACAACCACCAAAGCTTCAGGTGCTTTACGCTGAATGCGCCGCACCAGCATGCGGCATTCTTTATCGGCATTATCGGTTACCGAACAGGTGTTTATCACATATACATCAGCCACTTCATCAAAGTCTCTTTTTTCAAAACCATCATTTTCCAACAACCTGCCGATGGAGGAGGTTTCGGAGAAATTGAGCTTGCAGCCCAGTGTATGTAATGCCACCGTTTTATTCATTGGGTGCAAAATTAACGAAAATGGGGATAGAACACGGATGACACGGATTAAACGGATTTTCACTGATTAATATTTCTGGATACTCTGCGAAGCAAAAGAAAAATCCGTTTTCATCCGTTCAACCCGTACAATCCGTGTTCCATCATTCTGTAACTTGCAGCATGCTTAAAAAATATCTGCCATATCTGTTATTGATTGCTGCCGCTTTGTTGTTTTACTGGGTAAAGAAAAACCAACGTGGAAATAAGGTAAATAAACCTGAAACAGAGCAGGTAACGGAAAAAATCACGGTGCCTGCAGTTTTGCCACAGGATGAAAGGGCTGAAGAAATTGAAGGTTTTGACCGGAATACAACACACATCATTTTCAGCAAACATGCAAAATGCCGGATGGATTGCAGGAAGATTGATGAATCGGAGATACGGGAGATATTGAAGAACGGAACCATCAACTACAAAAAGATACAAAACGATAAACGAGGTCCCACATATCCTGTGGAAGGTTTAACACACGATAAGCAACATGTGCGTATTGTTTTTGCGCCTAAAGATGATGGTTTGGTGGTGGTAACCGTCATAGATCTGGACACTGAATGGTCATGCGATTGTAAATAGGAGATTAGAATTTTCTAATTCAGGAAATCTTGTAAGTAAAGGCTTTCCGTTTATAAAATCTTTGCATTTTTCAAACAAAAAAACAGCTTACTTTTGTTTTTTACCGATTGAAATAGAGCGCATGAAAATAAAATCCTTTTTGGCAAAACCTTTTGCCGGTTATATATACAAACAGATCAAGAAAGGAATGGAAACTGCTGAGGCTGATCAGCAGCAGATATTTAACCAGTTAATTAAGGTTGGAAGCAAAACCATTTTTGGTAAGGATCACAATTTTGCTTCGATAAAAACTTACGAAGATTTTGTGAAGCAGGTTCCGCTAAGAGACTACGAAGCTTTTAAACCGTACATCGAAAAAATAAAACAGGGTACGCACAATGTTTTGTGGAAAGGCCAGCCGATCTACTTATCGAAAACAAGTGGAACAACCAGCGGTGTAAAATATATTCCCATCACTAAAGATTCAATTCCCAATCACATCAACACGGCACGTAACGCTTTGCTTTGTTACATGGCCGAGACCGGTAACACCAAATTTGCAGATGGTAAGCTGATATTTTTGAGTGGTTCGCCTGAACTGGAAAGAGTGGGCGGCATACCAACCGGTAGATTGAGCGGTATTGTAAACCATCATGTGCCGAAATATTTACGGGCAAATCAATTGCCATCTTACACAACCAATTGCATTGAGGAGTGGGAAGAAAAATTAGATAAGATCGTTGAGGAAACCATCAAACAGAATATGACACTCATCAGTGGCATACCACCATGGATGCAGATGTACTTTGACAGGCTGGTGGAAAAAAGCGGCAAAAAAGTAGGAGAGTTGTTCCCCAATTTTAGCGTGATGGTGCAAGGAGGTGTAAATTTTGAACCGTACAAAGCCAAGCTGTTTGAAAGCATTGGCCGCAAGATAGATTGCATAGAATTGTTCCCGGCGAGTGAAGGTTTTTTTGCTTTCCAGGATTCGCAAAACGCCGAAGGTTTGCTGCTGAATACCAACAGCGGAATATTTTTTGAGTTTGTGCCTGCCGGAGAAATTTTTAATGAAAACCCGACACGTGTTACTTTAAAAGATGTGAAAGTGGGAGAGAACTATGCGTTGATCATTAACAGCAACGCCGGTCTATGGGGCTATAATATTGGTGATACGGTTAAGTTTGTTTCAACAAATCCGTATCGGTTGGTAGTTACGGGCCGCACCAAACATTTTATCTCTGCCTTTGGCGAACATGTAATTGGCGAAGAAGTGGAAGCTGCGCTGATGCAGGCTGCGGCGGAAGAAAATATTCCAATTACTGAATTTACGGTGGCACCGAAAATCTCAACCGATGCCGGTAAGAGTTACCACGAATGGTTCATTGAATTTGAGAACACGCCTGCTGATATGAAAGCTTTCTCTAAAAAAATTGATGATAACCTGCGTAAGAAGAATGTTTATTACGATGACCTGATCGGTGGAAATATTCTGCAGCAATTAAAAATATCTCCGGTAAAAAAGAATGGCTTTATTGATTACATGAAGAGCATCGGCAAACTCGGCGGGCAAAATAAAGTGCCTCGGTTGAGCAATGACAGAAAGATTGCGGAGGAGCTTGAAAAATTTGTTAGTTAAACTTTATAAATATTTTTTTGTCTATTGTTTTTAAAATAATATACTTTTGTGCTGCTAAACGCAAAATAAACATTGAACAACGTGCAATTACATATAGTAAATACAAATTCACCCGCCAGGGGTATATTGTACTATATGGAGCACCCAGTTGTTTTAATACCCGGATCCCGACGTGGATGCTGATAGGACGAGTAGCTAATACCTGCCCCTGTCAGTGAAAAAAGCCTCCGCAAATTTTCCTTAACATTTTTGATCATCACTTTCAATTTTTAAAAATTGGAAAACAGTAATATAATTATCAGGGTTGCAACCGCAGCCGATAAAAAATTCTCAACCATCATCACCGATGAAATGGCAGCGTCGGCAAAAGCACGTGGCACGGGCATTGCCAGGCGTTCGCCAGGTTACATTGAACAGAAAATGGAAGAAGGCAAAGCCGTTATTGCTTTAACAACCGATGATGTTTGGGTTGGCTTTTGCTACATTGAAGCCTGGGAGCATAATAAATTTGTTGCCAATAGCGGGCTGATCGTTTCTCCCGATTTTCGTAAGACCGGCGTTGCTAAATCTATCAAGAAAAGAATTTTTGAACTGAGCCGGGAGAAATATCCTGATTCAAAAATATTTGGATTGACGACCGGCCTGGCTGTGATGAAGATCAACAGTGACCTGGGTTACGAGCCGGTAACATACTCTGAACTTACTACCGACGAACAATTTTGGGCCGGCTGCAAAAGCTGTGTTAACTACGATATTTTAATGAGCAAAGAGCGTAAAAATTGCATGTGTACGGCGATGCTTTTTGATCCGGCGGATCATTACACGCCTGAAGAAACCAGGCAGGAATTTAAAAAGCATTCGAAGGCTTACGAACGTTTTATGCGTTTGAAGCAAAGTAAAATGCTGAAGTTTTTGCAGCGTAAAGAAGGAGGGGGTTCGTCAAAATCGTTGCTACGTTATTTCTTAAATTTTTTAAACTCAATTATATAATGGCAGATAACAAAACATTCGCTTCGGAAAACTCCCCTTTAGGGGTTGGGGGCAAAAAAGTTGTTCTTGGGTTTAGCGGCGGATTGGATACGACGTATTGTGTGAAATATCTTACGGATGAGAAGGGATATGAAGTGCATTCAGTTATTGTGAACACGGGTGGTTTTACAGAAGATGAATTGAAAAAGATTGAAGCGCATGCATATAAACTTGGTGTGAAATCACACACAACGGTTAATGCTATTAGGAGTTACTACGATAAGATTATCAAGTACCTGGTTTTTGGAAATGTGCTTAAGAACAATACGTATCCATTAAGTGTGAGTGCAGAAAGATTGAGCCAGGCGGTTTTTATTGCAGAGTATGTGCAGCAATTGAACGCCGATATTGTGGCCCATGGCAGCACCGGCGCCGGTAACGACCAGGTGAGGTTTGATATGATCTTTAATATTATGATTCCGGATGTGGAGATCTTTACGCCGATACGTGATTTGAAACTGAGCCGTGAAGAAGAGATCGCTTATTTGAAAAGCAAAGGTGTGGAAATGAATTTTGAAAAGTCAATATACTCGATCAATAAAGGTTTGTGGGGTACAAGTGTGGGGGGTAAAGAAACATTGAACAGTAAAGGAATGTTGCCGGAGGAGGCCTGGCCTACGCAGGTGACGGAATCAGGAAGCAGGAATTTGGAATTAGGATTTGTGAGAGGGGAGCTTACAGAGGTTGATGGCCAAAAGTTTAATCATCCTACAGAAGCCATTCAGCATTTACAAAGTATTGCCGGGCCTTTTGGTGTTGGCAGAGATATACATGTTGGCGATACCATTATTGGTATTAAAGGCCGTGTTGGTTTTGAAGCAGCGGCGCCGATGATCATTTTAAAAGCGCACCATGCTTTGGAAAAACATGTGCTTACCAAATGGCAGTTGAACTGGAAAGATCAACTTGCTTTGTTTTATGGCAACTGGTTGCATGAAGGACAGATATTAGACCCGGTGATGAGAGATATTGAAAGTTTCTTTATAAACTCTCAAGAGAATGTTACGGGTAAAGTTTTTGTTGAGCTGGCGCCTTATCGTTTTCAAATAACCGGTATTGAATCTGACTACGATCTGATGAGCAGCAAGTTTGGTAAATATGGTGAGATGAATAGTGGCTGGACGGGTGAAGATGTGAGAGGCTTCTCAAAGATATTTGGTAACCAAACCATGATCTATAACGCAGTAAAACAAACCGCCGATGCCAAATAAGATAAAAGTGGGAATTGTTGGTGGTGCTGGATACACCGGCGGAGAATTGCTAAGGATATTGTTGAATCATCCTGCGGTGGAAATAAATTTTGTGCACAGTAAAAGCAATGCTGATCGTTTTATTTATGAAGTGCATAAGGATCTGCAGGGCGATACGGATTTAAAATTCAGTTCTGCTTTAAGCCAGAAAATTGATGTATTGTTTTTGTGTGTTGGGCATGGGGATGCGGTGAAAATTTTATCAGAAAATAAAATTGATGAAAAAATAAAACTGATTGACCTGAGCCAGGATTTTAGATTGGGAGAAACAGCAGGCAAAAGAAAATTTGTTTACGGCTTACCGGAGTTGAACATAACTGCTATTAAAAAGGCAAAGAATATTGCGAACCCGGGTTGTTTTGCTACAGCCATTCAATTAGGTTTATTACCGCTGGCAAAAGCTGGTTTGCTGGATGAGATTTATACAACGGGTATTACCGGTTCAACCGGTGCTGGCCAGGGTTTGAATGCGACTTCTCATTTCAGCTGGCGGGCAAATAATATACAGGCTTATAAAACATTATCACATCAGCATTTAAAGGAGATTGGACAAACTATGTTGCAGTTGAATCCTTCAGGAAATGTTGATCTCAATTTTATTCCCTGGCGGGGAGATTTTACCAGAGGTATTTTCATCAGCTCACAAATAAAATGTGATTTAGAGTTGAATGAAGTGACAGCATTGTATAAAAAATATTATGCTGCACATCCTTTTATTGTATTGAGCGATGAACCGATATTTTTAAAGCAGGTTGTGAACACGAACAAATGTTTTATTCAGTTAGAGAAAGTTGGAACAAAGCTGGTTATCCATTCGGCTATTGATAATTTATTGAAAGGTGCAAGTGGACAGGCTGTACAGAATATGAACCTGATGTTTGGACTAGAAGAAATGACTGGATTGAAATTAAAAGCTACAGGGTTTTAAGTTGTAAGTAATAAGTTATAAGTATGCAAAACTATAAAGATTTAAAGGTTTGGGAAAAAGCACATCAATTTACTTTGATGGTTTATGATACCAGTAAACTATTTCCTAAAGAAGAAATTTATGGGCTTACAAATCAGCTACGTAGAGCAGCTTCATCAATACCAGCTAATATTGCAGAAGGCTGTGGCAAAAGCAGCAACCCAGATTTTGCCAAATGCTTAAATATTTCACTCGGTTCAGCAAATGAAGCTGAATATTTTATTTTACTGGCGAAAGACTTGTCTTACATGAATGTTGAAAAATTTGATATGCTTTATAAACAAATAAATGTGATAAAAGCAATGCTTATCGGGCTGATTGCAAAAGTAAGACCCTAAACTTATAACTTAAAACTTACTACTTATAACTTTTTATAAATGAAATTATTTGATGTATATCCTTTAAATGATATCTGCATTGAAAAAGCGGCAGGGTCTTATGTGTGGGATAATAAAGGAGAAAAATATTTGGATTTGTATGGTGGTCATGCGGTCATTTCTATTGGACATACACATCCGCATTATGTAAAACGAATTGAAGAGCAATTGCATAAAGTTGGATTCTATTCTAACTCAATAAAAATTCCTTTGCAAGTTGAGTTAGCTGAGAAGTTAGGAAAGGTTTCTGGCAAAGAAGATTACCAGCTTTTCTTGTGCAACTCCGGTGCTGAAGCTAATGAGAATGCATTAAAACTGGCTTCTTTTTATAATGGTAGAAAAAAGATCATTGCATTTAAGAAAGCGTTTCACGGCAGAACATCGTTAGCTGTTGCAGCAACTGATAATCCAAATATTGTTGCACCGGTTAATGAAACAGACAATGTTATTTTTCTTCCGTTCAATAATGAAGCGGCTTTAGAAGAAGCATTTAAGCAACATCAAATTTCATCAGTAATTATCGAGGGCATACAGGGAGTTGGAGGTATTGTTGAAGCGGGTGCTTCTTTCTTACAAAAAATAAGAAGCCTTTGTGATGAATATAATGCAGTATTTATTGCTGATTCGGTGCAATGTGGCTATGGAAGAAGCGGCAAATTTTATTCGCATGATTTTGCAGGAGTGAACGCAGATATTTACAGCATGGCAAAAGGAATGGGCAATGGTTTCCCGATAAGTGCTATTTCGATCTCTCCAAAAATTGCTCCTAAACATTTTATGCTGGGTACAACTTTTGGCGGTAATCATTTGGCTTGCGCTGCGGCTTTAGCTGTGTTAGAAGTTATCGAGCAGGAAGACCTGATCAATAATGCAAAGAATATTGGAGATTATTTGATAGAGGAATTAAAAAAACTTCCCAATATAAAAGAAGTAAGAGGCAAGGGATTGATGATTGGCATTGATTTGCCTGATGAATTAAATATGGTGAAGAAGGATTTGCTATTCAAGCATAAAATATTCACTGGTGAGGCAAAACCCAATGTGATCAGGCTTTTGCCGGCACTGAATATTACAAAGACCGAGGCCGATTTTTTTTTACAGGCAATTAAAACCGAACTAAACCCCTAAATCCCCAAAAGGGACTTTAGAATCCTCAATTTTAAAGGAGCACAACTTAAATAAAATGAATATTTTCCAAAATAAAAGTCTGCTAAAAAGCTCCCCTTTAGGGGCGGAGGGGTATAATTTTATCTCCGTGAATGATGTAGAAAATATTGATGCACTGGTTGACCAGGCATTAAGGTACAAAGCAAATCCATTTGCAGATAAAACGCTGGGTATTGGTAAGCGAATCGGCCTGCTTTTCTTAAATCCTTCTCTGCGTACACGTTTAAGTACACAGGTTGCGGCAGCAAACCTGGGAATGGATGCCATTGTTTTTAATGTTGACAAAGAAGGCTGGGCTTTAGAATTTACTGAAGGTGCTATCATGAACGGAACAACGGTTGAGCATATCAAAGATGCAGCACCAGTGTTGGGGCAATATTTTGATGTATTGTGCATCCGTACATTTCCTTCTTTACAAAGCAGGGAAGAAGATTATGCAGAAACAGTAATTAATCAATTCATAAAATATGCCGGTGTGCCCATAGTGAGTTTGGAAAGTGCAACTCTGCATCCTTTGCAAAGTTTTACTGATGTAATAACAATAACAGAAACATACAAAGGAGCTGCTAAACCCAAAGTAGTATTAACATGGGCTCCGCATGTAAAAGCATTGCCGCAGTGTGTGGCTAATTCATTTGCACAATGGATTGGCGGCTGGAATGAAGCAGAATTTGTAATAGCACATCCCGAAGGTTACGAACTGGATGAGAGGTTTACAAAGAATGCTACCATCATTAACAACCAGGATGAGGCTTTAAAAAATGCTGACTATGTTTACGTAAAGAACTGGAGCAGCTATAATGACTACGGAAAAATAATTTCGAACGATACAGGCTGGATGCTTACAAATGCAAAGCTTGCTTTAACCAATAATGCCAAAGTAATGCATTGCCTGCCTGTGCGACGCAATGTGGAATTAAGCGATGAGGTGTTGGATGGTAGCAACAGCCTGGTTACACAGCAGGCCGGCAACCGGGTTTGGGCTGCCCAGGCTGTATTAAGTGAAATCATTAAATCAATATGATGAAGAAACTATTTGTTATAAAGATTGGCGGAAATATTGTTGATGATGCGGTAGCATTAGATTCTTTTCTTCAAAAATTCACAACCATTGATGCTCCTAAAATCTTAATTCACGGTGGAGGAAAGGTTGCTACTTCTATCGGCAAAAAATTGGGTATCGAACCGAATTATGTTAATGGTAGACGCATTACTGATGCCGAAACGATTGATTTAGTAACCATGGTTTACGGCGGGCTCATCAACAAACAAATTGTTGCTGCTTTGCAGGCGATTAACTGCAGTGCTATTGGCTTAACCGGTGCAGACGCAAATATTATTCCCGCTGTAAAAAGACCAGTTAAAGAAATTGATTATGGTTTTGTGGGAGATATTAACAGTTCGCAACTGGCAGTTGACAGTTTGCAGCTTTTTTTAAGCAATAATCTTGTACCTGTATTCGCTCCTTTAACGCATGATAATAAAGGGCAGCTTTTAAATACCAATGCTGATACCATTGCATCATCATTGGCTGTGGCTTTATCCAAATTATATGATGTTCGTTTGATCTATTGCTTCGAAAAGAAAGGTGTGTTAGAAAATGTTGGAGATGAAAACTCTGTCATTAGCCTTATCAACAAAGAAAAATATCAGCAATTGTTACAGGATAAAAAACTGGCTGATGGCATCTTGCCAAAAATAGAAAATGCTTTTGCAGCCATCAACACCGGTGTGCAGGAGGTTTTGATCGGTGATGCAAATGATCTTTTACAAAACACAACTGATAACACAGTAGGCACATTAATAAAAGCTTGACGGATAATAAACTATACCAGGATGCAGTTGAGCTGTTAAAAAAACTAATAGCAACACCTTCTTTCAGTAAAGAAGAAGGCAAAACTGCGGGCATTATTGAACAGTTCTTTAGCGATAGAAATATTCCTTCTAACCGCTTATTAAATAATGTCTGGTGCCTGAATAAATATTTCGATCCAGCCAGGCCAACCATTTTATTAAATTCTCACCACGATACTGTTAAACCCAATGCAGGCTATACAAAAGATCCATTTGCAGCAATCATAGAAGATGAAAAGCTCTATGGACTTGGCAGCAATGATGCCGGAGGTTGTCTGGTAAGTTTAATAACAGCCTTCTGTCACTTTTACGAAAAAAAAAATCTCAAATTTAATATTGTAATTGCCGCAACAGCAGAGGAGGAGATCAGCGGCTCAAATGGAGTAGAAAAACTATTGGCTTCAACAGAGTTCAGTTCCCCAATCCTGAGCGAAGTCGAAGGGAGGGCGTTAGGGGGTGTCATTGTTGGCGAACCCACACTCACAAACCTGGCCATTGCAGAAAAAGGCTTACTGGTTTTAGATTGCATTTCAACCGGTAAAGCCGGCCATGCAGCAAGAGAAGAAGGGGACAATGCTATTTACAAAGCCATGCAGGATATTGAATGGTTTAAAACTTACCGGTTTCCAAAAGTATCTGAAACCTTGGGACCGGTAAAAATGTCGGTCACATCAATCAATACCGAAAATAAAGCGCACAACGTAGTGCCGGCAACCTGTAGTTTTGTGGTTGATATCAGGGTTACAGATGAATATACCCACGAAGAGATATTAGAAATAGTTAAGCAAAATGTACAGTCTGAAATAAACCCCAGAAGCATGCGGTTACGCTCTTCAAAAATTGAAAAAGGTCACCCACTTGTGCAAGCGGGCCTTAATTTGGGTAAACAAATGTACGGCTCGCCAACAACATCTGATGCGGCTTTAATACCGGCACCGGTTTTAAAATGCGGCCCCGGCGATAGCGCCAGGAGCCACACAGCAGATGAATTTATTTACCTGAAAGAAATTGAAGAAGGTATTAACACGTACATAAAAATCCTGGAACAAGTTGTTTGAATTATTTAAACTAAAATAAAAATGAGATGGTTGATCCGAAAAGTGCAGGCTCCCCTTTAGGGGCTGGGGGTATGAAACTCTGGCAAAAAGATAAAACCTCATTAGCAGAAGTTGAAAAATTTACCGTTGGTAAAGACAGGGAACTGGATATTTATCTTGCGCCGTTTGATGTGCTGGGTTCATTGGCCCATACAAAAATGCTGGAATCTGTTGGTCTGCTTACAAAAGAGGAATTACACTTATTAACAGAAGAACTAAAAAATATCTATGCTGCCATCAACACCCCTTCAGGGGATGGGGGCGCCCATTTTAAATTAAATGATGGCGTAGAAGATATTCATTCGCAGGTAGAATTAATGCTGACTGAAAAACTGGGTGATATCGGCAAAAAAATTCACAGCGCCAGGAGCAGGAACGATCAGGTTCTGGTTGATCTCAAATTATTTCTAAGATCAGAGATTGAGCAAACTGTCAACAATACAAAAACTTTATTCGATCTGTTAATTCAACAAAGCGAAAAGTACAAAGCTGATTTGTTGCCTGGCTACACTCATCTTCAATTAGCCATGCCTTCATCTTTTGGTTTGTGGTTTGGTGCTTATGCAGAAAGTCTGGTTGATGATCTCATAACAATGGAAGCAGCTTACCGGATCGTCAACAAAAACCCTTTAGGCTCTGCAGCAGGCTACGGTTCTTCATTTCCTGTCAACAGAAAATTAACTACAGAACTTTTAGGCTTCGATGATCTAAACTACAATGTAGTGTACGCACAAATGGGCAGAGGTAAAACAGAACGAATTGTTGCTTCTGCTTTAGCAAATATTGCAGCAACACTTTCTAAATTAAGTATGGATGCTTGTCTCTATCTCAACCAAAATTTCGGCTTCATTTCTTTTCCTGATGAACTAACAACCGGCAGCAGCATCATGCCACATAAAAAAAATCCCGATGTATTTGAGCTGATACGTTCTCATTGCAACCGCATTCAGGCTTTGCCAAACGAGATCATGCTCATCACAAACAACCTGCCTTCTGGCTATCATCGTGATCTGCAGTTGATAAAAGAACATATCATTCCGGCTTTTCAGGATTTAAATGACTGTTTAGATATGACCGGACTGATGATAAGCAATATCCAAATCCAAAAAGACCTGCTGAAGGATGAAAAATATAAATTCCTGTTTAGTGTAGAAGAAGTCAACAAATTGGTTTTACAAGGCATGCCTTTTAGAGATGCTTACAAAAAAGTAGGTGCCGGTATTGAAGCCGGAAACTTCACACATTCCACTGCTCCCCTTCATACACATGAAGGTTCAATAGGCAATCTTTGCAATGGGCAAATTCAGGCCCTGATGCAAAATATTATACAAAAATTCAATTTCGGCAAAGTGAAAATTGCGTTGCAACAATTATTAAGTTAGATTTGTCGCCATAACTTTCAGGAAATAATGGCAGATAATACAACTAAAAAGCGCATTGCTATATTTGGTTCCACAGGCTCAATCGGTACGCAGGCATTGGATGTGATAAGGGCAAATGCCGGCCTTTTCGAAGTGGAGGTTTTAACTGCCCAAACCAATGATGAACTTCTGATTACACAGGCTTTGGAATTCAAACCCAATGCAGTTGTGATAGGGGATGAAACGAGGTATCCGAAAGTAAAACAGGCCTTATCATCAACCGATATAAAAGTTTTTGCCGGAGAAACTGCCCTTGAAGAAGTTGCAGAATTTGATACTTATGATATGATGCTGGCCGGTATCGTAGGTTTCGCCGGCCTCAAACCAACCTTAAAAGCAGTAGAGAAAGGAAAAGCGGTAGGCCTTGCCAATAAAGAAACGCTCGTGGTTGCCGGCGATATCGTAATGCAAAAGGCCATTGAAAAAAGAGTGCCCATAATACCTGTTGATAGTGAGCACTCTGCCATTTTTCAATGCCTTATTGGTGAAGCAAGAAACCCGATAGAAAAGATCATACTAACGGCAAGCGGTGGGCCGTTTCTTGGAAAAAAACCCAATTTTTTGGTGAATGTAAAGCGGGATCATGCACTGCAGCATCCCAACTGGAGCATGGGTGCAAAAATATCTGTTGACTCTGCAACCCTCATGAATAAAGGGCTGGAGATGATTGAAGCCAAATGGCTTTTTAACCTGCAGCCTAACCAGATAGAAGTGGTGATACATCCGCAGAGCATTATTCACAGCATGGTTCAGTTTGAAGACGGCAGCATAAAAGCGCAAATGGGCTTGCCCGATATGAAACTTCCCATTCAATATGCCATGGCTTTTCCCGGCAGGTTAAAAAATGATTTTCCCCGGTTTAACTTTCGCAAATACCCGGCGCTCAGTTTCGAAGAGCCCGATGTTAAAACTTTCCGAAATCTTGCACTGGCCATGGAGGCGCTTAACAAAGGCGGCAATATGCCCTGCGTATTAAATGCCGCCAACGAAATTGCCGTGTGGGCCTTTCTGCGCAACCGTATCGGCTTTTTAGATATGACAGCCCTGGTAGAAAAAACTATGGAAAAAGTAACCTTTATAGAAAAACCCACACTTCAACAATATTTTGAAAGCGACGGCGAAGCCCGTAATTTTGCGGCTTCGCTCATAAACCTGTAAGGGCTTTTTGGGCCATCTTTAAATACCGGCAAATGCCGGGTACAGCAATACTGAACATTAAATACAAATCAATAAATGGACATTACCTTATTAGCAATAAACTGGCCCAGCGTAGGTTTAAAAGTGGCCCAGCTTTTATTGTCACTTTCAATACTGGTTATCCTGCACGAGTTTGGCCATTACATTACGGCCAAATGGTTCAAATGCAGGGTAGAAAAATTCTATCTTTTCTTCGATCCCTGGTTCTCACTCTTTAAAAAGAAGATCGGCGATACCGTTTATGGTATTGGCTGGCTGCCGCTAGGGGGCTATGTAAAAATATCCGGCATGGTAGATGAAAGCATGGATAAAGAATCATTAAAGCTGCCCCCGCAGTCATGGGAGTTCCGCAGCAAACCGGCCTGGCAGCGCCTCATCATCATGCTGGGCGGCGTTACCGTAAATATCCTGCTGGCATTCGTTATCTATGCCTTTATATTAATGGTTTGGGGCGAAAAAAAGATACCGGCATCTTCTTTAAAATATGGCATCACTTTCAACGACTCCCTGTTTAATGAACTTGGGTTTAAGAACGGCGATAAAGTGCTGGCGGTTGACGGTAAAGAAGTAGTTGAATATACCGACATACTTAAAAAAATACTGGTGGTTAATAAAGAGGTAACGGTGGAAAGAGAAGGCATCAAAACCAACTTAAACATGCCGGTTGACCTTATTGGCAAACTGGTAGAAAAAAAGAAACTGGCCGACGGGCCCTTAATAAGCCCACGCATACCTGTTATCATTGCCGAAATAGCAGATACCGGTGTGGCCTACAAAGCCGGCTTAAGAAAAGGCGATGTGATACTGGGCGCCGATACTGTTGAAACAAAGTTTTACGACCAGTTTACCGCTTTCATGAAAAATCAGAAAAAAGGCGATACCGTAAGCTTTACAGTAAAACGAAACAACGAAATGCTCAACATTACTACGGTGCTCATCAATGGTGGCAAAGTAGGTTTTAATGCACCCAATACGCCCCAGGCATACGACAGCCTGGGCATTTATAAATACGAAGTAAAAAAATATGGCTTTTTTGCCGCCTTTCCTGCCGGTGTAAAAAGGGCCGGTAAAGAACTGCAGTTTTATATTGACCAGTTTAAAAAAATACTCTCACCCTCTACCGGCGCTTACAAAGGTGTGGGTGGTTTTAAAGCAATGGGTTCTGTATTCTCCGGTTCCGAATGGGATTGGGAACACTTCTGGACCATCACTGCATTCTTCTCCATCGTGCTGGCCTTTATGAATCTTTTACCTATACCGGCATTAGATGGCGGACACGTACTGTTTACCCTCGGTGAGATGATCACCGGCCGCAAACCCAGCGAAAAGTTTTTGGAGTATGCACAAATTGCCGGAATGGTTATCCTGCTTGCCTTAATGCTGTATGCAAACGGAAACGACTGGTTTGGATGGGGCAGGGGAAAGTAATTGCACACCAGATAAATAATGATAAAAAGAAAGCTTTAACGGCTTTCTTTTTTTATGAACGGTTGTGTTCAAAAAATCTGAAACAGACTTCCGAAGTTTTCAAAACTTCAGAAGTCTTCGCCATTGTTGGCCGCCTTCGCCGTTGTTGCCCGCCTGACCAACAATTATATTTACTCTGCCGGTTGGTATCTTCACCAACCGGAAATGTTATTGCCGGCAGCGGTATAAAAATTCAGCACTTTCTTTATTGCCCGCATTTTGGCGGGTGAAGGCGTCCACCGGTAGAAAAAATTATAGACTTTTGGCCGGGAGCAGCCTGCACCATACAAACTGTTGGCCAATTGAAATTTGTTTTTATTTACCTTTTGTGTTCCACCCGGCATAAGTACCTGTTTACAGTACTGTTATCTTTTGTGTGCCCAGGTTCTCATCTGCATCTATAATACTCAGCAGGTATATACCTGCCGGCAACTGCCTGTTGGCAATGTTGATGCCGGTGGGTGCACCGGCTGCTATTTTGCCGTAAACTTTGCTGCTGATGGGTTTGCCTGTAAAATCGTGCAGCATAATGGTTACATTGCTTAGCTGCTTTGTACTGTTTAGCTGTACAGTTCCGTTGGTTACCACGGTAGGGTATATTTTAATGCCGGTATTATTTTGCGGTGCAGCACGCAGCAGTATGCTGTTTGAAATGGCAACCTTGCCATTTACATCGGTCCTTTTTACCCAGTAATAAAAAGCGCCCCCTTCAGTTATTTTATCGGTGGCTGTGTATTGCATTAATCCTGCACTTGCGTTGCCTGCATTTGCATAGATGGTACTGATCTTTGTGAAACTGCTTCCGTTGGTGCTTCTTTCCAGGTCAAATAAGGTAGCATTATCAGCGGTTGCACACTGCCAGCCAAGGGTCGCAGTGCCGTTATGTTCCCTGCCGGTTAATGTAAATGTTTCGGCAGCAAGTATGGTACCTGACTGTACAAAGAAATTAAGCAGGTTATCTCCGCTGTTCTCGTAGTATTCCAGTACAAAGTTATAAGTGCCGTTCAGTCGTAGTGTGGCAGTGCTGGTA
The DNA here is from genome assembly GCA_016786725.1 of Ferruginibacter sp. GTDB lineage: Bacteria > Bacteroidota > Bacteroidia > Chitinophagales > Chitinophagaceae > Ferruginibacter. Next base: position 102,907 of record JAEUVU010000015.1, read on the forward strand.
ATAAAGCTGTGATCGTCCCATCGGTTAATGAGCCAGGTATTGCCGCCATCTATACTCAGGCGGTAGCCATCATCTCCACCCACCCCGATACTGTAAATACCATTGCTGAATGTTTTTGTAAGACGGAAACGTGCACTGAATTTTTCAGTGCGTACATAACTGCAGCCGCTGCTAAAATATACATCGGCACCGCCAAAAGCTTCTGTAAATGAAGCGTCGGCCGAATGGCCCGTGTTTATCATACCGGCAAAATTGTTAAAAGCCATGCCATCAAAAAGATAACCATTCCAGCGGTTATTAAGCCCGTAGGTTTCGCTTTGCTGCTGTCCGCAGGTAAATGCACCCATCTGGAATGATACCCTGTTATCGCCCGAATTTTCATAGTATTCCAGCACCATATTAACTGTGCCGGACAGGTTTACGGTAACGGTGGTTGTTTGGTAAGAATGTTCGTTCCATTCATTGATCACCCAGGTATTTCCACCATTCAGGCTAAGCCTGTATCCATCATCGCCGCCCACAGTTATTTTATACATACCATTGGTTACTATTTTGGTAAGTTTAAAACGTACGCTGAAGGTTTCTGTTTGTACCTGGCATCCTGCTGTATTGAGGTTGGTATTGCTTCCGCCAAAATCGGTATCAAAGTTGGGGTTGCCGGCAGCCCCACGGGTAATAAATCCCTTGTAGCTGCTGAAATTCGTGTTGTTGTAAGCATAACCAATCCACACATTGTTGCTGCCATAGCTGCTTTGGTTACCTTGGGGGTTGCAGTTTTGGCTAAAAGCCATCGGTAAAAGGCATACCAGTAAGGCAATAAAGAGTAAAACTTTTTTCATCGGTTTTTGATTTAGCATTTTTGTACATGGCGCTTTGCGATTAATATGCCAAAACCTAAGTTTATGAAAATGAGTATCTTATAAAAGCAGCAAAGGATGGCAATTTCCAGAATCTGGAAAGGTGTATTGTTTTGAAACAAAGCCCGCTCCAACTGGCTTAAGTCTTCCGTTTTCCGGCCCAGGTATTCCAACACAATTTCCCTCTGGCACAGGTGTTCCCAACGGAATGTTTATATTAAAAATGTAATGTTGATGGGATCACCTCTTAATTCCCGGCATATCGGTAGGTGAGCACACCCACCGGTAGCAAAAAAGGGCAAATGATAATAATAGGATGTACACACTTAGAAAAGGAAAGCCTTGATGGCTTTCTTTTTTATAACTATAATTCAATCCCTATCTTCTTCATCAGCAGGGATGCATTTAAACTCGTACAGATGCCTTCTTTTAATTTGTAATCAAAGTATAGCTCATCATTGCTCACCTGCACATCAAAATGATAGGTTAAAATATTTTCCGGGTACTCCACTTTCATCTTTGCCAGTTCCACATCATGCGTGGCTATTATACAGGCTGCCTTATGTTTAATAAGCTGTCTTATCAGTGCTGCCGATCCGGTATGCCGGTCTAATGAGTTGGTGCCCCTTAAAATTTCATCTAATAAAATAAAAACCTTTTCACCATGGTTTACTTTATCAATAATCTGTTTCAGCTTTTTTAACTCTGCATAAAAAGTAGAAGTGTTCTCTTCCAGGTTATCGGCAATACGCATGCTGCTGATAACCTGCACAGGCGATAAACAAAAACTGCTTGCACATACCGGCGCCCCCGCCATCGCCAAAACCGTATTCACACCAATGCTGCGCAGGTAAGTGCTCTTGCCGGCCATATTGCTTCCCGTAACCAGTATCAGTTCACCAGCATGATCAATTTTTAAAGGATTGGTTACACAGCTGGCTGCCTGTATCAGCGGGTGCCCGGTATTTTCCGCTTCAATAAAAAAATCAGCTGCTTTAAAAACAGGATAACACCATGCAGGATGATTGAAAGACAGCGTTGCCAGGCTGCTGATCGCTTCCATTTCGCCTAAAGCGGTAAACCAGTTCATTACCTTGCTGTGATTTTGCTCTTTCCATTTCTCCAAAGCGATGGCCTGCTGCAGGTCCCATTGAAATAAAATATCCAGCGGTATAAAAACAACAATATTAAAACGAAGGTCAAGCCTTTCAAGTATTTTTTTGAGTTTAGTAACCTCTTTGGAAGCGGTTGTGTTTTGTTGTATAAACTGTTTTTGCAGGCCCTCTAAAAAGGATGAGTTGAAACCGGTTTGTTCAATCAGTTTTATACTGTCAGAAAGCACTTCCAGTTCATCGGTCATTTTTGAAACCTGCTGGTGCAGGGGCGTAACTTTTTTACTGATATAAAAGGCAAACAGGGCAGAAGCCAGCAAACAATAATTTCTTATAGGGTTGTTTAATACATCAGTTATATTTAAAACCAATACGGTAATTAGTATTGCAGGAATAAGGTACCTGAGTAAAAAGAAATTTTTATTGTTCACAAAACGGTTTTCTTCTTCAAACCAGTTCTGCAAACGGTCTTTGGTTTCCTGCCTGATATGTTTAGTTATTGCATAAGCCTGTAACTGTTGTCTCCATGCTGGTTCTTTTTTCAGCTCTTTAATAGCTTCCTGCCTCGCTAAAATTGTTTCAGGCGGTGCCGGGTTCAATAACCAGCTTGCTAACGTGCTGCTGCCCATCTCAGAACCAGCCCTGTTTATGTATTGATAAATAGATGCATGGCCAAATATATCCAGGTCATTCGCATATAAATGGTCTTTGGGTAAGTATTCAGTCCCTTCTTTAAAATGGTAATAATGGTGCGATAATGCTTTTATCTCATCCTCGTTTATGTCGGTCAGGTATCTATGGTGTTGAATAGAAGATTTATTCTTAAGGTCAGCAAAGATCAAACGGGTAAATAGAACTATAAGTAGGATGGCCGGTATAATGCAAAACAATAAGCCAAAAGAAAAAATAAAATAGCAACAGGATACTATGCCGGCAACCACTGAAAATCTTAACCAGGCAAGGGCTTTTCTCTTTTTAAGCAGTAGTTTCAGATCATTTTGTAAAACTGAAATTCTTGTATGGTAATATTCACCGGGTAGCATCTTTTTCATTTAATAGTTGAAGATAGGCATATTGTGTTTTTATTTTTTTAAATAGGTTTTAAAACTGCATAGTATTAATCTAAAAACAAAAAAAGTCCCCCGATATTTTATCGGGGGACTTGTATAACTGTTTAGTTATTTATTACTGAATCACCACCCTGCAAATGGTGAGGCGGTTACCATTTCGGTCACAGATCTCAACCCAGTACAGGCCTTTTCCAAATGCCCTCATATCAACATCCATCCTGTCATAAGGCCTTCCGATGGTGTAGTATTGAGTGAACACACGGTCGCCTTTTGAATCATAGATAGTCATTGACCTTGGCAACACATTGTTGGCTGCACTGTGGTACCTCACCTGGAACTTGCCGCTGGTTGGGTTTGGATAGATAAAGCATTTACCACTCGCTGAATCTTTGATGGTAACTGTGTTAGAGGTGTTCACACATCCGTTCACATCCGTTACCCTCAACTGGTAATCTCCCATTCCATCCACATCCAGTACAAGGCTGCCTGTACCCAGGCCGCTCACTACACCCAGTGCAGAAGTACCCAGCACCGCACCATTGCGGATCCAGTTATAGGTAGCCGCAGGGTTGGGCGATACCGTTGATGAAAGCGTGGTCTGCAAACCAGGCAACAGCGATGTATAAGGGGCTGCACTGATCACAATCACCGGTAATGGGTTAACGGTAAGGGTGGCTGCCCTGGATGTTTGTGCAGCACAAGGTGCAGCACCCGTTACAATACAACGGTATTGATAAGTGCTCATGCTTACAGGGGGCGCTGTAATGGTCAGCGTTGCAGTGGTTGC
>JAEUVU010000003.1 GCA_016786725.1 Ferruginibacter sp.
CAGGTATCCCGGATTCCTGTTTCTTGATGGCAGCCACAATCTGGCTTTCGGAAAATCGCTTTTTCATAATTGTAAAATTTAAAGTTAATAAATGTGTTATTAACTATAAACTCAATTGGCCGAATAATGGGGAAGCTTACATTAAAATGTGGTAATACATTATCTATTTCCGGATACTGCTTTCTAATAATTTCTATCTTATTCTTCATAGAAATTATTCTAGGTAAAATTTTTGCTGCTTTACTTCTTAAGTCAAGCGGATCTTTTTTTAAACGTCGTTTAGAAGGACTGGACATTTATTTGTTTTTTTCCTTTAAATAACAAAAAAGAGACTTAATTTTATAAATTATCAACCCCTTAGAAACTACAAGATGGAAGAATTATTGACTGCCGAAGTAAATAAGCAAAAAGAGGATTTACTTTTATATTTACAACTTCACTATCCCGTTGTGCACGATGAGTATATCAATTATGTTGTGCACAATTCTCAAACCGGTCTTCCACAACCAAAAGTTGGTTATGAAATAATAGGTCGAAAAGTGATTTTGGAAGTTGAACAAATTTCAAAAGATTTTTTTAAGAGAGGATCTATTTAACCTTCTTTCCTGTCAACTCTTTAAGAGTTAATCTGCCATGCACATTTGATAAGGCATTATCAAATTTTGTTTTATTGGAGGAAGTTCTTGCATTGAATCTAAACGCATATTCATCACAATATCTTTGAAGATGCTTAACATGAACTTGATAATATATCCCATATATCCCACGCTTCAAAACTGACCAAAAATTTTCTACTCTATTGGTAGTAACATTTCCTCGTACCCATTCTCTTTTGCTATGATTAACGGTTTGCCTCTTAAACTCTTTGAAAATTTTTCGATAATACAATGCTTCGTCAGTCATTAACATAGCATCACTACTCACATATTCTTTTACAACTTTGCTAATGCTTTCTGCTCCCTTCTGATCAATCACTTGAGCAATTACTCTGCCATCTCTCTGCTTTAACCCTGCTATGGTACCTTTATTCTTGGTTCTCAATTTTGCATCTGCTTTCCTCATTCTTTCTACTTCTTCCGGTGGAAGCCCTTTGAACTGACTCCTATATTTACGTCCCATGTGAGCTTCATCCATTTCTACAATACCATTTAATAAAGTCTTATCCTTGCTTTTTAAAGATTGCCTTATCCTATGCGCCATAAACCAGGCAGACTTTTGAGTGACCCCAATATCAATTGCTAGTTGAACACTGCTAATTCCTTTTTTATGGGTAGTTAAGATAAACACAGCTACAAGCCATTTATTGAGCGGTATTTGGCTTTTTTCAAAAATGGTACCCTTAGTTATAGAGAAATGTTTAGCGCACTTAGAACACTTATAACGCTTGTTTAAGCCCTTTAAAGTATATACCTTATCACAATTACAAAATACGCAAGTGATCTTTCCATTCCAGCGGGCTTTAACTAGGTAATCTATACAGTTTTGGGGAATTGAGAAATACTGTGTTGCTTCGATTAGGTTTTTAAAATTCATTCTAAAGTATCTTTTGTTCTTCTTAAATAACTGATACTTTAAATTTAGATAGGATTGAACGCGTTTACAAGCAGTTTGAACCTTTTAGTACATAGAAAATCAATGAGTTATGCGTGTTTTGAAGTTGTTTTGAAGCGTTTTTTGTAAGTTTACTTATAAACTCATTATTTTAAAAACCGAGCAAGGGTTAGATAGGTATATAGATCTCATATACTCTTTATGTTTTGAGTTTTAAAGCAATAAATATCCCCAGAGATGGAAGTAAAAAACGAAAGCCCTCCGGAGGAAGGCTAATCGTTTTCAGGGGTTCTCGAAATATCAGAGGCAGGGTAAGTCCTCAAATCTAAAATGCTATCTGTTTTTCTTCTATCAGTTTACGCAGGTTAAGCAAAGCATAACGCATACGGCCCAATGCTGTGTTTACGCTGCAATTCAGGATTTTTGAAATTTCCCTGAATTTAAGGTCGGCAAAATGCCTTAATATAATGATCTCACGCTGGTCTTCGGGCAACATACTTACCAGCCTCATCACTTTTTCGCTGCTTTGCTCCCTCATCATTTTGTCTTCTGAACTGGGCTCGGCAAAATTCAATACTTCAAAAATATCCAGGCCTTCACTTGTACGTATCACTGCTTTGCTTTTTACCTTTCTAAAATGATCAACACAAAGGTTATGTGCTATCCGTAAAGCCCATTGCACAAACTTGTTTTCTTCTTTATATTTTCCGGCCCTGAAAGTGTCAATCACTTTAATGAACAGGTCCTGAAAAATATCTTCGGCAAGGTATTTATCTTTTACCATCAGGTAAATAGAGGTATGGATACGTTCTTTGTGCCTGTTAACCAGCACCTCCATTGCATAAGTGTTTCCTTCTTTAAAAAGGGCAATCAGTTGCTCATCAGTCAGGGTGATTAGGTTTTTCATAATTGGTTTGGTTTTTGGTTTGGATAATTAGATAACACAAATATCTGCCATCATATAAAAATAAATTGTAGCCAAGTCTCTGAAAGCATGTAGTTATATTTCTAATATTTTTTGATGCTTTAATTCAATACCATTTCTTTTTCTTCCATCATTTTACACAAATTGTTCAATGCAAGTTTCATACAATCCAAAGCCATGCTCAGGCTGCAATGCATTGTTTCGGCAACTTCTGCAAAACTTAATCCTGCATAATGGTTCAGCAGCATTACTTCACGCTGGGTATCGGGCAGCATATCTATCATGCCTTTTATTTTTCCATGGCTTTCGTGATAATTTGCTGATGGAACCGCAGTAAACAACGGGGGCTCAATCTTATCTGACGGGGTGTTTATCAAAACAACATGGCCGTTTTTTTTCCTGTACTCTATACAAAGCTGTTGGGCGATACGGGTAGCCCATTTTAAAAAATTTCCTTCTTCTTCTGCCTTGCCGGCAATCATTTCATTGATGAGGCAGATAAAAACTTCCTGGAAAACTTCTTCGGCAGCGTGCCTGTTTTGCAGTATTGCGTAAATGTAGCGGTAAACCCTGTCTTTATAAAGTTCTACAAGAGTGGCTATGGCGTTGGTATCGCCGTTAAGATAAAAGCGTATGAGCTTTTCATCAGACATCGTTTTCTGATAATTCATAGGAGTGCTGGTTTTAGATTATTGGATATTATCTGCGGTAAAGATTGGAATAAAAAAAATAACTGAGTGTAGTTGCATTATCAGTTTTTTGTAGATTATTTTCTATAATATATCCCCATGCTGCATAAAGCTCATGCCTCTTCGTACCTTCGCCTTTATGAAGTATTTAGACGAACTGAACGGGCCACAACGGGAGGCTGTTACCCATGTAAACGGACCTTTGATGATTATTGCCGGTGCAGGAAGCGGTAAAACAAAAGTGCTTACCACACGCATTACGCATTTAATGGCTGCTCACAAAGTTGACAGCTTTAACATACTGGCCCTCACTTTTACCAATAAGGCAGCTGCCGAAATGAAGGAAAGGGTAGAAAGAATTTTAGGCAATACCGAAGCCCGTAATTTATACATTGGTACTTTTCACAGTGTGTTTGCAAGAATATTGCGTGCCGAAGCGCCGAAGTTGGGTTACCCGTCAAACTTTACCATTTACGATACCGATGATGCAAAGAGCGTTGTAAAAACCGTTATTAACGAACTGGCGCTTGATGATAAGCAATACAAGCCCAATGTGGTTTATAACAGGATCTCTTCTGCAAAAAACTCACTGATCGGGCCGGCAGAATATATAAACGACTGGGCTTTACAACAGGAAGATGCCAGAGCAAACCGCCCGGCACTTGGACAAATTTATGATGCTTACAGCAAGCGTTGCTTTAAAAACGGCGCTATGGATTTTGACGACCTCTTGTTTAAAATGTACATCCTGCTTAAAAACTTTCCGGAAGCTTTAAGCAAGTACCAGCGCAAGTTTAAATACATTATGATTGATGAGTACCAGGATACCAACACGGCCCAATACGAGATCATAAAACTGCTGGGCGCCATGCATGAAAATGTTTGTGTGGTGGGTGATGATGCACAAAGTATTTACAGCTTTCGAGGCGCTACAATTGAAAACATCTTACAGTTTGAAAAAGATTATGATGAAGTGAAAGTGATAAAGCTGGAGCAGAATTACCGCAGCACACAAAACATCCTGAACATTGCCAACGAAGTGATTGCCAATAACAAAGGGCAGATTGAAAAACGATTGTTTACCGATAATGCGCAGGGAGAAAAAATTTCTCTCGTACGCACCATGACGGATAATGACGAAGGTAAAATGGTGGCCGATACCATACAGGAACAAAAACTCCGCAATCATTATTTCAATAAAGATTTTGCTATTCTTTACCGAACCAATGCACAAAGCCGCAGTTTTGAAGAAGCGTTAAGACGAATGGGCATTGCTTACCGCATTTATGGCGGCATGAGTTTTTATCAGCGTAAGGAAGTAAAGGATTTTATTGCTTATTTAAGATTGGTTGTAAACCCAAGAGACGAAGAGGCATTAAAACGCATCATCAATTTTCCCGCCAGGGGTATTGGTAAAACAACGGTTGATAAAGCCGTTTTGTTTGCCAACGAAGCCAACCTGAGTATGTGGGATATTTTGTGCAACGCCGCTATGTACGGTTACAAAAGCGGAACACTGGAAGCTATAGACAATTTTGTGCTGATGATAAAAATGTTCCAGAGCGAACTGGAGAAAAAGAATGCCTACGACCTGGCAGTGATTGTTGGTAAAAGCACCAACATTGTTAAGGAATTATTCAACGATAAAACCACCGAAGGTTTAGCCCGGTACGAGAACGTGCAGGAATTACTGAACTCAATCAAAGAGTTTACCGAAACCCCATCAAACTTTGAAGACGGCGAAGTGGGAGATAAAAGCCTGGGCGGGTATTTGCAGCAAATTGTTTTGCTTACCGATGCTGATGAAGAAAAAGGAAATGATGATGTGGTAAAACTGATGACGATACATGCTGCCAAAGGCCTGGAATTTCCGGTGGTTTTTGTTGGAGGATTGGAGGAATCGCTTTTTCCCAATGCTATGAGTATTAATACGAGAGAGGATTTAGAAGAAGAACGCCGCCTCTTTTATGTTGCCATTACCCGAGCAAAAAACAGGTTGTGGTTAAGCTATGCAAATGCACGTTACCGGTTTGGGCAATTACAACAAAATGATCCAAGTCGTTTTTTGGAAGAGATATCAGAAGACTATGTAGATAAAAGTTATGCCGGTGGCGGCTCCGGCAACCAGGGCTGGAATCAGCAGGGAAGTGCTTTTCAACGCATGCAACGTGGTTTTGGCGGTGGCGGTTTTAACGCTGCCCAGCGTGCCGAAAAACAATATGGCGCACCTCCTGCAAAAAAGCAAACAGAAAGTTTTTACACAAAACCCGCAACCAATAAAACGGTTGAACATACACCTTCCGAAAATTTTGAAGCCAGCGACACCAGCAATTTACAGGTGGGTAATAAAGTAGAGCACATGAAATTTGGTTTTGGCGAAGTGATGAAAATGGAAGGCGCTGCACACAATCCTATTGCTACCGTAAATTTTGAATTGAATGGTGAGAAAAAGATCATGCTGAATTATGCCAAACTGCGAATTGTAAATTAGCGGATGGCTAAAACGCTTTTATATATCAGGTCAAAACAAATAAAAAGAGAAGCGGATGGCCTTGGTTTGTCGCTGATCATTTTTATTGCAATTGCTGTTGCTCTTTCTTTTATCGCCTGGTTTCAATATAAAAACAACCGGCAGGGCTGGTTTGTTGCGGCAGTGCTGGCAATAATTTGTTTCGCTATTCAATACAACAGAAAAGACAAGCAGTTTATTTACAAGCAACTTGACAAACCGCAGTTACAGATATTTTTAGAATACCTTTTTCTTACCTTACCATTTTCGATAACAAGCCTTGTCACCAAAAACTGGTATTGTTTTCCATTATTATTGCTGGCATTAGCGGGCATTTCATTTTTAAAATTCCAGTATAAACATAAAGCTGTGTTTACAAATTTGTCATTGCTGATCCCTGCATCAAACTTCGAGTGGATAAGCGGTATCAGGAAACAGTTTATCGCTTTTACAATCCTGTACCTGGTTGCATTGGGCTTTTGCTGGGTAAGGATATTGCCCCTTTTTTTATTATGGTTTCTCACCATCATCGTTTGTTCTTTTTTCCTCGAAAATGAACCGGTTCATATTTTAAGAGAAGGAAATAAACCGGCAGGAAAATTTTTGCTGGATAAAATAAAGGTCAACATCAAATACATTCTTATTCTTTACAGTTTGCCGGTGATTATTAACGCACTTTTTGTAAGAGAGTTTTTAATGATAACGCTGTTGTTCATTCCGGTACAAATCGCTTTGGTCTGTTTTGCAATCAATTTAAAATACAGCACTTACAAACCGCAAACAAACCAATTGGGTAATAATGTAGCTTTTTCCATTATTGCAATACTTTCTGCATTGCCTTACTTTTTACCTGTTCTTATAGTACTTGCAATGATTTACTTTTATAAGGCTGGGAAGAATTTAAAAACTTATTTACATGATTAATATACAAAGCCTCTCTGTTAGTTTTAATGATCATGAGGTTTTAAAAAACATCAGCATCGGTTTTGAAGGAGGGATGGTGCATGGCGTTGTAGGGCTGAACGGTGCCGGCAAAACAACCTTTTTTAATGTTCTGGCAAAAATGCTAAAGCCAGGTTCAGGAGAAATTAAGCTAAATGGAACTGCACTTGCAATTAAAGACACGGCTTATCTTGAAACCACCAATTTCTTTTTTTCAAGAATAACAGGCAATGAATATTTAAAGATATTCAGCCAAACAAACACTGGTTTTAACCTGGTGGCTTTGCAGGAATATTTTAAACTTCCGCTTGATGAACTGATTGAAAACTACTCAACCGGTATGAAGAAAAAACTGGCGCTACTGGCTGTATTAAAACAGGATAACCCAATTTTTATTCTTGACGAACCCTTTAATGGCCTCGACCTTGAAACCAATAAAATTCTTGAATTAATTATTTTATCGCTGAAACAAAAACAAAAAACGGTGTTTGTTTCATCGCATATAATTGACCCGTTGCTTACTACCTGCGATAAGATCCACCTTTTGGAAAACGGTTGCTTTATAAGAACATATCTGAAAAACGATTTCCCGAAAATTGAAGAAGACCTGTTTGGTAAACTAAAGTCTGAAGCTTCGCAAGTTATTTCAAAAGCCATTTGATAGACCCCTAGGGTTCTTTGCGAAATCCGAAAAATCTCCCTTTTAACGTCCTTTTCAAACCAAAACAGCATAAATCTTGTTAGTTTTGCATTGAATATTAAACAGAAGTCTTATGATCAAGACAGGAAACCCGGTTATCAGTATATACACCGAAATGACGCCCAACCCGGAAACCATGAAGTTTGTGGCAAACAAACTTTTGTATCCGGGTAAAAGCATAGATTTTGCTGATGAAGCCAGTGCAAAACCATCTCCGCTGGCGCAGGAGTTGTTTACATTCCCCTTCATTAAAGCTGTTTTTATCGCCAGCAATTTTATCACACTTACAAAAACAACCGATACCGAAGACTGGCAGGATGTGATCCCTTCCATCAAACAGTTTTTAAAAGAATATTTAGAAGAAGGAAAAGTAGTGGTAAATGATGAAGAAGTGGCAGCCATGAGAAGCGAAAGCAGCAACACCGTAAGTGCCGATGATGACGATGTGGTAAAACGCATAAAAGAGTTGTTGGAAAACTATGTAAAACCTGCAGTTGAAATGGATGGTGGCGCTATACAGTTTAAAAGCTACGAAGATGGAAAAGTAAACTTAATGATGCAGGGAAGTTGCAGCGGCTGCCCAAGCAGCATGATCACTTTAAAAGCAGGTATAGAAGGCATGATGAAGCGTATGATACCGGAAGTAAAAGAGCTTGTGGCGGAAGCGGAATAAATCCCTTTCTGTCATTTCGACGACAGGAGAAATCTACTTAACAAGCATCTTTAAAAGATGCTTTTTTTATGCCCGCTATTTGGATACACATCAATAAACAATTACTTAACATCCCCCTCAAAATTTCTTGTTTATTTTAGTTAGATGAAAGTTGCCGTTTTACTAACTACTGTTCTTTTATTCTGTTCTTCTATCTATGCACAATTAACAGATCGTGAAATTTACAGCCTGAAAGCAGGAAGAGTAAATCCAGATAACAGTTACATCTATTACCTTCCCTTTGCAAAAGGAGATAAGCATTTACTGATACAGGCTTACAACAGTAAAATGAGCCACAGCAAAGAGCTGAGCCTGGATTTTAAAATGAACATCGGAAGTAAAATATGTGCAGCAAGGGATGGGGTAGTAATCGCCACAAAAGAAGACAGCGATGCCGGCGGATTGAAAGATGAATATCTATCACAGGGTAATCATATCATCGTCCGGCATAACGATGGCAGTACAGCCATGTACTGGCATTTGCAAAAAAATGGGGTTTTGGTTAATCTGGGAGATTCGGTTACCAAAGGGCAACTCATCGGGTACAGCGGCAATACAGGCTATACAGCATTTCCACACCTGCATTTTCAGGTGCAGGATAAAAATGGCAACGATATTGCTACAAGATTCTTAACCAGAAAAGGAGTCATCTATCTGCGGCCATCTAAATATTACAAAAGTGTACATCAGTAAAACAATTGCTGCCATCTTACTGCTTACTTTAATTGGCTGCAGCGTTAGCAATAACCCGGTGCGTAAAGAGCTTAAACTTTTGCAAAAAGGCAAACTTAAAGACGACACCAGTTTTATATATCACCTGCCTTACGAAGAAAATAAAACACGTTTTGTTGTACAGGGATATTTCAGCCGCTACACCCATAAGCACCGTGCCGCACTTGATTTTAAAATGAAAAGCGGAACTAAAATTTGTGCGGTAAGAGATGGTGTCGTCATTCGCATTAAAGCAGATGGAAAAAGAGGCGGCGGAAACGCAAAATACCGTACCGATGGAAATTATATTGTGATACAACACAGCGACAGCAGCCGCTCTGGTTACTGGCACCTGCGCCACGAAGCCATCTTTGTAAAAGTGGGCGACCAGGTAAAACAGGGGCAGGTGATCGGCCTTAGTGGCAAAACCGGTTACACCTATTTTCCACATTTACATTTTATTGTCTGGAGAAGTGATGGCAAAGGCCAGTGGGCACAAATTGGCACCCGTTTTCAAACCAATAAAGGAATCCTTTATCTTCGGCCTTTCAGATTTTACCGCAACAAAAAACCAACCAATTGAGTTTAGCAGAAATTTACCAGCAGTTTATTGCAGGCATGAGTAATACCACCTGGTACGAATATGTAGCCGTGTTTGCGGGTATAGCCAGTGTGTGGTATAGCCGTGCAGAAAATATACTGGTTTATCCTGTGGGGTTGATTAATACTATTATCTACATCTACATAAGTTTTAAAGGCCATTTGCTGGGCGAAGCAGCGGTAAATTTTTATTATACAGTAATGAGCATTTCCGGCTGGTACCTGTGGACGAGAAAAGACCAGCGGAAAGAAATTGTATTGCATATTACTTACTCCAATAAAAAAGACTGGGTACAGCAAATTGCATTCTTTCTTTTCTTTTACATCAGCATTTTTTCGGCGCTCACATACTTTAAAACAGCTTTTTTTGAAGGTGTTATTCCCTGGGCCGATGCATTTGCATCAGCAACCGCTTTTACCGGCATGTGGCTGATGACAAAAAAGAAAGTAGAAAGCTGGTACTGGTGGATAGCTACCAATATTTCATCTATACCTTTATACTTTGTAAAACAATATGTGTTTACGAGTGTTTATTATTTTGTATTGTTGATAATGGCAATATCAGGTTTAATTGAATGGATTAAAAAAGCCGGCAGGCAGGCTAAACTAAACAAGGCATGAGCTACTGCACCTATATAAATTCTCTAAAACCCGGCGAACAATCAGTTCACAAAGTTTATCATGATAATCATTACGGTTTCCCTATTGATGATGACAATGAACTGTTTTGTCGTTTAGTGCTGGAGATAAACCAGGCCGGCCTTAGCTGGACCACCATCTTAAACAAACAGGAGAATTTTCGCAAAGCCTATCACAATTTCAACATTAAAAAAGTAGCGGCTTATAAAGAAAAAGATTTTGAAAGGCTGATGAACGATGCCGGCATCATCCGCAACCGGCTTAAAATAAATGCAGCTATTGAGAATGCAAAAACCATTCTTACCCTGCAAAAAGAATTTGGTTCTTTTAAAAAATGGCTGGTCCATCATCACCCCAAAACAAAAGAAGAGTGGACAAGGCTTTTTAAAAAAACATTTAAGTTTACCGGCGGAGAAATAGTGAATGAGTTTATTATGAGTACCGGTTATTTACCCGGTGCCCATGATGCAGGCTGCCCGGTTCATAAAAAGGTATTAAAAGCCAAACCCATGTGGAATGAGAAATAGAAAAACCTGGCTTTACATTAAAGCTGCGTTGATACTGCTTTTTACTGTAGTGATCTTTATGATGCCCACAGAAGATACTTTCAGAAAATGGCTGCGCTTTGGTATGCTCACGCTTTTTGTTTTTAGTTTTATAATTGATCTTACCCGTTACAAAAAGAACAATGGTTAAAAAGATCGTTATCCTCGGGCCTGAATCAACAGGTAAAAGTATGCTTTGTGAACAACTAGCAGCACACTACAAAACTATTTGGGTAAGAGAATACGCCAGGGAATACCTGTTAAAGAACGGAACTGATTATAGTTTTGAAAACTTACTTGATATTGCCCATGGGCAAATTAGGAATGAGGAATTGGGAATGAGGAATTGTGAGTTACAAAACAACAAACAACAAACAACAAACTACAAACCTCTTTTCATCGACACGGACATGTACGTAATGAAAGTATGGTGCGAATTTGTTTTTGATAAATGCCATCACTGGATACTGAACCGGATTGTTGAAAGAAAATACGACCTGTACCTGCTCTGCAATATTGATCTGCCCTGGGTTAAAGATGAACTGAGGGAATATCCCGACCTGGAGAACCGGCAAAAATTATATCATTACTATAAAGACATTATGATCAACCAAAATGTTCCCTGGATTGAAATAAGCGGAACTTATGAAGAGCGCTTAAAGAAAGCGATCATCGCTGCAGATAACCTGTAGCATTATTTTATGATTGCCTGCACATCCGGATCGCCGGCCAGGATACTCATTTGCCTCATAATATTATCATACCGGTTGGCAACATAACCACTCAAAGGCTTTACAGTGTATCGTTTGGGATTAGGTAAACAAGCTGCTATCTGCGCCGCCTCGGCGGTGGTCAAATTTTTTGCATCCTTATTAAAATATTTTTTTGCTGCGGCCTGTACACCAAAAATTCCGGGACCCATCTCAGCTACATTTAAGTATCGTTCTAATATGGTTCTTTTTGTCCAGATGCCTTCAATGGAAAAAGTAAAAAACACTTCAATGCCTTTTCTTAAAAAGCCGCCGCCCTGCCACAGGAAAACATTTTTTGCAACCTGCTGGCTGATGGTGCTTGCCCCCCGTACCTTATTAGGATGCCGCTTGTTGTATTTCATTGCAACTTTTATCGCTTTCAGGTCAAACCCGTCGTGGTCCGGAAAAAGCTGGTCTTCACTCGCAATCACTGCCAGCTTAATATTGGAACCCATTTCATCATAACTTACATAATCCCTGCTAAGGCCATGGCCCTGGAAAATACTCACAACCTGTGTTACCGTAATGAGCGGGTTAAAAACAAACCCAAGCAATAAGTATAAAGTAGAGGAGATGTAGGCGATAAAAAAAATTTCTTTGAAAACAATTGCTGCTCTTTTTATAAAACCAATATAGCGCAGCCAGAAATAATAGATAAGCCCAACAACCAGAACAATCGCTCCAACAATCAGCATTTTTGTTTTAAGGTTTGCAACAGCAAAACCAGCCACCGAAAATTTTTGAACAATAAAAACCAGGAACCAGATCATGTGCAGGATGAAGACCCAGAAAAAGATCCGTTTCATCCATAGCCATATTGACTTAAAGGGTGATTTTTTATCTGTCATCGGTTGTGAGCGATAATGCAATATAATGATTAGCTGTTCTTGTTACTCATGTTCATGTAAACCAGTTTGTATTTTTTGCCGATGATCATTCCGCTGGCCTTGCTTCCCTTTGCCATAAAATAGCCCAGCGTACCAAGCCCAACTGAAGCCAGCAGCAAAGGCAGGCTGAATTTTTTTCTGTCAGCAAGATAAACCACGCCGCTGCCTAAAGTAAGCAAGGCGCCTCCGCCAAACAGTGCGGCGCCGCTTCCTTTTGTATTAAAATTTGTTTTTTCTTTTTTACCGATGGCTGCTATCTGGTTGTAATGATATTTGTAACGATAGCTGCCGATGGTATCAATAATATATGCCCCAAATGAGGTTGGCAGATATTGAACGATGAATTCCTGCAGGTATAGTGTGTCATCTTTAATACCATTGATAAGGGCCGTCATATTTGTGCCACCATCGGTAATAAATGAAATATTCATTCCGCTGTAAAATGTGGTGATTAATTGATTCTTCTTTTTTAGCTGAATAAAATCGGCAGATTGTGAAAAGGCTGAAGCAGGAATAAGCAGCAGGATAGGCAGCAGTAATTTCATGCGGCAAAATAAAAAGCAGATAGCTGAAGCCGGAATTTTTTCTGTTAATGTTTTACCAATGAATAAATGATGCCAGCTAAAATAACAACGCCAAAAGCAAGGTACAATACGCCAGATGCCCGGTTTATGATAACGATGATACGGTCGCTCAGTTTTTTTCCGATGTAGCCTGCTCCCATAACTTTCCCTACATCTGCCATCATATTTATAACAAGGCAGGTTGTAAAAATGATAATGCGGTCATAAAAATCATACACCGATGCAAGCGATGCCGCCATGATGACCCAGAAAGAGATCACCGCCGGATTAAGAGTATTCACAATAAACCCCGAGCTCATAATGGCAAAATAGTTTGTCTTTTTTCCGGTGGGGGTATATTCGTCGCCTGCAATTTCAACCTGCTCCTGCAGCCGGCGTGGTTCTATTTTTTTAATAAAGCTAAAATAAATGCCCATACCAATCAAGAATATGGACCCGCCGATGCCAATCGGTATTTTAAAATCAAGCAGTGTTTTAATGGCTTCACTGAAACCGTTGCTGAGTATTACCCAAACCAGGTCGCTGATCCACACACCAATCACAAAACTAAATCCTCCCCGGCGGCCATGATTGATGGTTTGCTTAATGGTGACGAATATCACCGGCCCTACCGAAAAAATCAACAGCAGGCTGATAGCAAGTCCTTTTAATAATGCATCAATCATGCACTAATTTAAGAAAGGATTTTTGAATAAGGGTTGCCAACCTTTATAAAAAGATTTTACAATTTGGATAAGTTTTATAAAGGTTGGCAACCCTTCACAAATTTTATTAAGATTCATTTAACAGATGCTGTAACAATTCGGTTTATTATTTGCCGTTCAAGGAAGAAATCAATTGCATGAATACAAGGCTACATTAGTTTACCACTACGCTGCTTTCATTACATCAACCTAAAAAGTAAACTGTTGAAAGCGACCACAACCCTTGTATTAATTTCATTTTTATTACCGCTTAATAGCGAAGCCCAGTTTTATAAAGACATGAGTGTGGGACTTAATGGAGGCATTTATGTTTACCAGGGCGATCTTACACCACAGGCGCTGGGCTCCTTTAAAACCATACAGCCGGGCTTTTCTTTTTTTGCGAAGAAGCCCATCAATCATTTTTTGGCGGCACGCCTTCATGTAAGCATTGCAAATTTAAAAGGAGATGACAGCCGTTATACAAAGCCTGAATACCGGCAGCAGCGTAACTTTTATTTCACCAGTTCGCTTAAAGAATTTTCCGGTCAACTCGTTTGGAATATCCGGGGCATGAATTATGAAGACAAAGGAATTCAACCATATATTTTTACCGGTGCCGGTGTTTCTTTAATAAGAACAAGAAAGGATTACAGCCGTATGGACCTTACTGTTTTTGGAGAAAATGCTGCTGTTATGAACGGACTTGCAGCTGATAATGCACATGGCTCCCCGAGAGCACTTTTCTCTGTACCGGTGGGTGTGGGCGCCGAGTATCCCATTTCGCCACGTTTCTCGGTAAACCTCGAAACTTCGTACCGGTTTATTTTTACTGATTATTTAGATGGATTCAGCCAATCGGCCAATCCAAAACTGAAGGACCATTATCACAGCACATCTGTTGGGCTTATCTATAAATTTGGAAACAAGGATAAGGGGATTGGTTGCCCGGTGGTAAATCCTTAAGTTTTTATTACACGTATTGCAGGCACGAATTACACGAATTAAAAATCATAAAAAAAGAATTCGTGTAATTCGTATTTAAAAATCCGTGTTATATGATTAAGCTATCTTCTCTCCCTTCAAAAAATTTTGCCAGTCTTCCAGCATTTTGCCTTTAAGCACACGGGGAAATTTATGCTGGCCGCCCTCTTTTCCTTTGGCTTTCATAAAAGCCATAAAAGTTTTTTCAGGCAATACTTCTACCATAATATCTTTTAAAGCGTGCCGGCGCTCTACTACATAATCATCATTCAGTCCTTTCAGTTTTTCGTCAAGGCGGTTTTTCAGGTCTTCTGCCTCCACCTTATCATCGGTTGCCACATACCATTGGTGTGCAAAGAAGCTGCCGTATGGCACACCAGCCACTGTAAACTCCGGTATAGAAATATTCAAATCATCGCTTACCATTTCAATGGCCTTGTTCATATTATCTACACTCAGGTGTTCGCCAACAAGGCTTAAAAAATGTTTGGTGCGCCCGGTAATGATGATCTCACTTCTTCCCTTATCAACTAATTTTATCGTATCGCCAATAGCATAACGCCATGCCCCCGCATTGGTGCTGATGAGGATCGCATAGTCTTTATGCTCTTCTATCTCATGTATCATATAAGCCTCCGGTTCATCAACCATATTTCCGTCTGCATCAAAATTGTGCTGGTCAAAAGGAACGAACTCAAAAAACACGTTGTTGTTAAGCGCCAGGTGCATGCCTGCTGCATCCTGCCGGTTTTGGTAGGCCAAAAATCCTTCGCTGGCAAGATAGGTTTCTATATAAGTAATGGGTTTGCCCAGCAGTTTTTCAAATCCTCTTTTATAAGGCTCCAGCGCCACGCCGCCGTGCACATAAAAAGCCAGGTTGGGCCACATTTCATGAATATTATTCAGCTCATATTTTTCAATGATCTTTTCCATGCACAACTGTAACCATGCAGGCACGCCCACAATAAAACCAATATCCCAGTTGGGCGCATTGTTCACCACTTCCTCAAGCTTGGTTGCCCAGTCTTTTACTTTGGCAATTTTTTTCCCGGGTTTAAACAATCCAAGCCCCTGGAACCAGAATGGAATATTGCGTTGCTGAATACCGCTCAGGTCTCCTGCAAAATAAGTAGGCCCCTTTTGTAGCTGTGTGCTTCCGCCCAAAATAAGCCATCCTTTTCCAACTGAACTTTTAGGAACATGGTCATACCTTGTAAGGCTGAGCAGCTGATTAAAGCTGGTAACGGTATTGCTTCTTATCAGGTCTTTTGTAATGGGAATGTATTTGCTGGTTGCATCACTTGTTCCGCTGCTTAATGCAAAATATTTTATAACACCGGGCCAGCACACATCCGGGCTGCCCTCTTTGGTCTTATACCACCAGGCATCATAAATTTTATTATAGTCGAAAGTAGGGACATTTTGCTGGAATTTTTTTCCGGGATGATTGCTCATGAGGATATCATCAAAGCGGTAGCGCTGGCCAAATTCGGTAAATCTTGCTTTCTTCAACAACTTTTTAAGTACTCTTATCTGCTGGCTCCGGGGATTACTGATGGGCAAATTAAGCGCCTTTGCAATAGATTTTGGAAGCTTGATATCAAATAAAGGCATCTGCGGTGTAAAGGTTAAAGAACGTAAAGATATAAAAAAAGAGGCCTCTCCCCAACCTCTCTCCAAAGGAGAGGGAACTGGAAGAACGAAGTAAGATTATGGTTTATGCAAAATCAAATGATTCGGGGCTTCTTCGCTTCTATCTCCCAGATTTCCTCCCCCTGGGGGAGATAGAGGGGGCTGGGGTTGAGCTGGTTTTTGGCTTACAGTTTATAATCATTAGATTTGTCGCCTAAAATAAATCTATATGAAGAAGTTATTTATTATGGTTGCGCTTTCGCTCAGCCTGTTTAAGGCACAGGCCGATGAAGGCATGTGGCTGCCTATGTTGCTTGGTCAGCAGGTTTATGCTGATATGGTAAAAAAAGGATTGAAGCTTACCAAAGAACAATTGTACTCTATCAACAAATCATCACTAAAAGATGCCATCATCATTTTTGGCGGCGGCTGCACCGGTGAAATTGTGAGCAGCCAGGGTTTGATATTTACTAACCACCACTGTGGCTATGGAGCCATATCTGCTGCCAGCACGGTTGAACACAATTATTTAAAAGATGGCTTTTATGCATTTAATAAAGACCAGGAAATAAAAAGCAACCTTACCGTGCAGTTTTTAGACCGCATTGTGGATGTTACCAAAGAAGTGGAAGACCAGTTAAAAGGATTGAGCTGGGCCGACAGGGTTAAAAAAATTACTGAGGTTTATAAAGGAATAACCGATAAAGTTGCAGATAAAGAGAATGAACTGGCCGGAAGGATCTATCCAATGTTCAAAGGCAACCAGCACATCATGTATGTATATAAAACTTACAGAGATATTCGTTTGGTTGGCGCTCCGCCAGAAAGCGTTGGTAAGTTTGGAGGCGATACTGATAACTGGGAGTGGCCACGCCACACCGGTGATTTTTCTGTTTTTCGTGTGTATGTAAGCAAAACAGGTAAACCGGTTGCTTACAGCCCCGACAATGTACCTATGACCCCGAAGCATTTTTTACCGGTGAGCATTAAAGGTTTTAAAGATGGCGATTTTGCCATGATATACGGCTACCCTGGGGGTACCACCCGTTACGAAACCAGCTATGGCATTAAACTGAAAAATGAAATTGAAAACCCATCATTGGTTGGCCTGCGTGATGTACGTTTAAAACTCATGCATGAACAAATGATAAAAGACCCTGCAGTAAAATTAAAGCTGGCAGATAACTATGCCGGTGTTGCCAACTACTGGAAATTTTTTGATGGTGAAACCAGGCAGCTCGTCAAATATAAAGTGTACGACGAAAAGCAGGCTTTTGAAAATAAATTCAATGCATGGGCAAAAGGAAAACCTGAGTATGAAAATATAATGGCCGATTATGCAAAAAACTATGCAGCCTGGACCCCATACAGCAAAATGCGCCAGTATTTAAATGAAGGCATAATGGGTTCTCCATTGGCCGGTAATGCATCCAGGCTGATTTCTTTAGAAGATAAACTGTTAAAAACAAATACACCGGCAGCCGATCTTAAAAAAGCAGTTGATGCTGCAACAGCGGCACGTGCTGCATTTAAAGAAGGCGAAGACCTGCCCAGCGATGAAAAGATACTGGCTAAAACAGCCATGATGTTTTATAACGATGTAGATAAAAGCCAGCACCCGATAGGTTTTTTCGAAGGCATTAAAAATGCCTACGGCAGCCTTAGTGATGAAGCTACCTTTAAAGCATGGGCACGGGATGTATTTGCAAAAACCATGTTGCTTGATGATGCAAAGTGGAAAGCATTTACCGATAACCCTACAGCCGTTGCATTGCAGGAAGACCCTGCCTTTGCTTATGCATCAGCATTTACAAAAAACTATACCGGTAAATATGCCAGTTTGCGCACAGATTTTATGAATAAGAATGACGAGCTCGGCAGGGCTTACCTGAAAGGTATCATGGAGATGAACCCGGCTGCAGTTAACAAAATGTATCCTGATGCAAACTTCAGCATGAGGGTAAGCTACGGTAATGTAAAAAGCTACCGCCCCCGTGATGCCGTTTTTTATGATTATGTAACCACCAGCAAAGGTGTGCTTGAAAAATACAAAGCAGGCGATTATGAATTTGACCTGCCCGCAAAACAAATTGAATTACTGAAGAAAAAAGATTTTGGCCAGTACATAGATAAGCGTACCAACGACCTGGTTGTGGGCTTTATTACCACCAACGATATCACTGGCGGTAACTCTGGTTCGCCGGTTATTGATGGCAATGGTAATTTGATCGGACTTGCATTTGACGGCAACTACGAAGCATTAAGCCACAAAATTGCATTTGACAAAGATCTTAACCGCACCATTAATGTTGATGTGCGTTATGTGCTTTGGTGCATTGATAAATTAGGCGGTGCCAAAAATATTATTGATGAGTTGAAGTTAGTGAGGTAAGGGGATTTCGAGTTAATTTTTTTAGACCGCTCAGTCTTTGGCTGGGCGGTTTTTTATTGGTAATTATTTTGAGAAAGCTAAATTTAGCAGGCAATTCAAATCTGAAACACTGAAATAATTTTTTGCGTTATTACTATTCTCTCTTAACCGCTATAAATTACATTATACGATTTCAACATTAAAAATTAACTTAGTAGTATGGCAACAAGCAATTTATTAGACACTAAAACATTCACTTTAAACGAGATCCTTGGGAATGGAAAAATTTATTTTGTTCCTCAATTTCAAAGAGATTATTCATGGGAACAAGATCATTTAGATGATTTATGGAACGATCTGGTAAATACATACAGCAGAAATGATGCTCATTATATGGGATCAATCGTGTTACAAATAAAAGGAGATCCAAGTGAAAAACAGTTTTGGATTATAGATGGTCAACAAAGATTTACAACTTTAAGTTTACTAACATTGGCCATAATTAATAAAATTAAAAATCTGGCTAATGATGGAATAGAAAAAGAAGCAAATACAGAAAGGGCTGATTTATTGATGAAACAATATATTGGACAAAAAGACCCGTCTTCCCTTCATTACTCAAGTAAATTATTCTTAAATGAAAATAATGACGGTTTCTACCAACAACGCTTATTGACTTATAGAGAGCCTGTTAACTATTCTAAACTTATTGATTCTGACAAGTTGCTTTGGGATGCATATCTTTTTTTTGTAAAAAATGTGAATCTGCTTTTTAGTAATGAAACAAGTGGTGAAAAAATAGCTTCCTTCTTAACAAGAACAACGGGCGAGTTATTGAAATTTATTCAAATTACAGTTGTAGACGAGTTAAATGCCTATACAGTTTTTGAAACGCTTAATTCCAGGGGAGTAGAATTAACATCTACTGATTTGCTAAAGAATTATTTATTTTCTCTGGTTGCAAAAAGTCAAAATGACTTACAAGCAGTTAAATTGCAATGGCAAAAAATAATTAACTCAATAGGCCTTAAAGATTTTCCGGTCTTTTTAAGATATTACCTGAATGCCAGATCAACATTAATAACAAAAGATCAATTATTTAAAAGCATAAAGAAAATTGTAACAAAAGATCAGGATGTACTTGATATACTTGATCAACTGGAAAATTATTCATACACGTACAATGCTTTATTTAACTCAGAAGATGAACTTTGGCGTAATGATAAGCAGATTAAAGAGTATATTAACTCTCTCCTTTTGTTCCGTGTTACTTTATGTTATCCTTTATTAATGGTTTCTTTTGAAAAATTAGATTTCAGCGAATTCAAAAAATTATTACATGGCATTATGGTTATTTCTTTTCGTTATAATGTAATAGGTAAAATGCAGACAAATGAAATGGAAAAAGCCTACAGTAAAACTGCAAATAAAGTTTATAATGGTACTTTCACGAATGCGTCTCTTGCCCTCGAAGATTTAAAAGACCTGTATATCTCAGACGATGTTTTTAAAGGATACTTCGAATTAAAAAGTTTTAATACCACAAATAGTTCTCAAAAGAAAGTAGCCAGATATATTTTATATAAAATTGAAAGCCAATTGGAAAATGGTATAAAAACAGACTACCTAATTGATGACGGGACAATTGAACATATTCTTCCCGAGAATATGTCAGATCATTGGAAAAGTTTATTTAGCGAGGAAGAACATATGCAGGTTGTTTATCTATTAGGCAATTTAAGCTTGCTTGAACCAAAACTTAATAATAAAGAAGCTGGTCAAAAGCCATTTAAAGAAAAAAAGGAAGCTTACGCAAAAAGTCAATATGCTTTATCTAATACCATCAAAGCAGAAGAGTGGAATATTCAAATGATAAAACATAGGCAGGCGAGGTTAGCGAAAACAGCTGCTGGCATTTGGAAGATTTAGATCTTTCTTATTTTATGACGAGGCTCTTAATTTTTAAAATATGGCATTAATTCCAGCTATTAAACGATTATTTCCGAATATATTTTTCGAAAGTTTTGAAAAAGAGCACGATATTGAACTATGCTCAGATATTGATTATCTGGGCTGGGTTGGCCAAAAAGCCTTCGGTATTCAAATTAAACCCATAACATCAAAAGCCAACTTTGGTAACTATTCTGCAAGCGAAAGAATGAAAGCGAGTTTTATAGATTTCTCCCAAAAATATGGCGGGAATGTTTTCGTAATTTACAGTGAAAAAGAAAAGATTAAAAATGAAGAAGTAATTGGGCAGATTGCTACCGAAATAAAATTACTTTCTCAATAATTTAATTAAGTAATCTTCTTCGCTGCTGCTTCTCCCGTCTCAATCGCCCCTTCCATAAAACCCTGCCAGTCTTCTGATAAATGCTCGCCTGCAAAATGAGTTTGCATGAAGGATCGTTTCAAAACCGGCAACACACCAAACCACTGCCCAACTCCATACAAGGCATAAGCTCCTTTGGAATAAGCATCATCGCCCCAATAATAATTCTGTTGTTTTTGCAGAAACTTATTTGTTTTACCAAAGGCGGGTTTAAGACTTGTGTTTACCATATCGGCTTTCCACTCATCTGTTTGTGCAGCTACAACCGGCGCTTTATCGCCAATAGCATAAGAAATTAAAACGCCTTTTTTTGATGGTTGGTTTTTGGTGGCGTGATAAAAATAATGCCCCGGCTGATCGGTCACCATATCAAAGCTCTCATCTTTCCAGAAACGATTAGAATAGAGTAAGGCATTTTTATTTATCCGGGCGTATTGCAGTTCATTCATGGCGTTTCTTGTTTCTAAGGGCAAGGCCGGTATCCAGTTAATTTGTTTGGCGCTAAAGGTTGGGATGGTACAAATCACCTGGTCTGCTTCAAATTCACGTCCCTGGTCGCAGGTTACTTTTACTTTAGCGCCGCCTTGTTCTATTTTTTCAACTTTATGCTGCAGTAAAATATTCTCAGCGCCAATGGCATTTTGAAAGGCAAAAGCAAGCTGGCTGTTTCCGCCGGCAATTTTCAGGTCCATTTCGTTGGTAAGGTTACTTTCGGCATATTCGCCCAGGGCAGCATAGGCGCTTACATGCCGCAGGCTTTCGCCAAAATCGGTACTGTCCATTAGTTCACGCAGTTCAAGATCGTTTCCATCACAACCATTATTTACCAGGTGCCGCCACCAATCAATTTTATCTAATTTTCGGGCCCCGTCATCGGTTAGCTTTTTATAGTCGGCTTTCATCTGGTCGAATTTCTTTTTCCAGGTTTCAGAAAAATCCCATTTGCCTTTATCAAAAAAATTTCCGTTGCGGATCAGCCTGGTGTTTAAATAATTATCATTCAGTGTTAATTTAAATTCACTGCAAAGCTCTATCATGCGCTTGTGCGATTTGCCAACCCACTCGCCACCCAGTTCTATCACCAGGTTTTCCTGTTCATCAATTTTGTGGCTGAAAACACGGCCGCCAATTCGGTTCCTGGCTTCTAGTATAATGAAATCAATTTTTCGCTGGTGTAATTTATAAGCGGCGGCCAGGCCTGCAAAGCCGGCGCCAATTATTATTACCCTTGGTTTTTTAGTAATGGCAAATTTGCCGAAGCTTTCGGCACCCAATAAAAGCCCCCCGGCGCCAAGGGCTACATTGCGTATAAATTTTCTCCGTGAAAGAACCATAGCAGTTATTTTATTGTAATATCCTAACTTATTGTGATAATAACAATAGCAAGATCAATCCTTATCTTTATTATATGGCGATACTGAACATCGAATTTAAAGCGAAAGCCAAAAATATTGTTTTGCTGGAAGAATTACTGCTGCATCATAAACCACGCTTTATAGGCGAAGACCACCAGGTTGATACTTATTTTAATGTTCAAGCCGGCCGCCTGAAGTTACGTGAGGGCAATATTGAAAATGCCCTGATACATTACGAACGGGAAGATGTTGCAGGTGCAAAGAGCAGCCATGTTTTATTGTATCAACATCAGCCAGATATGACGCTCAAGGAAATTTTGATAAAAACATTGGGTGTAAAAGCCGTAGTTGATAAAAAACGAAAGATCTATTTCATCAACAATGTAAAGTTTCATTTTGATACGGTTGATGGACTGGGAACTTTTGTAGAAGTGGAGGCAATTGATAAAGACGGAAGCTTTGGCATAGAAAAATTACAGGCACAATGTGATGAATATGCCGCTTTATTTGGTATTAAGGAGGAAGATTATTGTTCAGTTTCTTATAGCGATATGGTTTTGATTAACCACAAAGGACACCAAGATCAACACTAAGTGCACAAAGCTTTGTATTCTTTGTGAAAAACCTTTGCGCACTCTGTGGTAAAAACAAATATGCCTCTTTCTTACCTTTGTACCATGGCAGAAGATTTAACGATCATCACCGGCAGTAAAGCAGAAATTTACCAATCACTCATTCCACAAATTAAAGGCCTGCTTGAAGGCGAGCCCGATTTAATTGCAAACCTGGCCAATGTTTGTGCAGCACTAAAAGAACAGTTTGGCTGGCTATGGGTTGGCTTTTATTTAGTTAAACAAGATGAACTGGTACTCGGGCCGTTCCAGGGTCCGGTTGCCTGCACCAGAATTAAAAAAGGCCGTGGCGTTTGCGGCGCTGCATGGCAAAATGCAGAAACGCTGATAGTGCCTGATGTAGAAAAATTTCCTGGGCATATTGCATGCAGCAGTCTATCCAGGTCGGAAATTGTAATCCCTCTTATTAAAAACGGAGACGTGATTGGTGTACTGGATGTAGATGCAACTGAATTAGATCAGTTTGCTGAAACGGATAAGAAATATTTAGAAGAAATAATCTCACTGATCCCCATTTCATAACTCTCTTAAATCAATCTTACTCCAGGTTCCTCCTTTCCTTCAACTATCGCTCAGGACTTGCGGAGGGGGCATTGGCTGGCGTATTATCCTTCCAGCCCCACAAATATCTGCAGGCATAAGTCCGGTATGGACTCCATTTTTTTGAAACGCTCAACATCTTTTCTTTCATCATTTTTTTATCTGTCGCATCAATTTTATACAGTTTGCATATCGCCTGCTGAATGCCCAGGTCATCTAATGCAAAAACATCTTCTCTTCCCAGTGTAAACATTAAGATCATTTCCACCGTCCACTGGCCAACGCCTTTTATTTGTGTAAGGTATTTGATCAGTTCTTCATTGCTCATGCTGTGCAGTTTTGCATCAGTTATCTTTTCGGCAATAAAAAAATTAGCCACATTCAGTACATAGTTTGCTTTTGCATTGCTGAGGCCGATGCCCCTGAGTGTTTCAAATGGTGTTGCTGCTATTTGTTTGGCAGAAGGAGTTTTGCCTTTATATAGATTGAGGAAACGTTGCTGAAAAACATCTGCCACTTTGGTACTCAGCTGCTGGCTCATGATAGAGTTGCACAAATGCCAATGAATCTGATTGCGCTTTTGTAATACATGCGGATCCTGCAGTTCAATTATCTTTTTAAATTTTTTGTCTTTGGTAAGGTGTATGATGTGTTCCATGTTTATTTTTTCACGCAAAGATGCAGAGAAGCAAAGGCTGCCAAGGAATTACTCAACACCCCAGCTCATCTCTCCGCCCTTCTCATCTTTTAAATTAATGCCTATTGCTGCCAGCTGGTTTCTTATTTTGTCGCTGGTTGCAAAATCTCTTTTTGTTTTGGCTTCTTTTCTTATGTCAATCAAAAGATCCATCACATCTTTCAGTTTTTCATTTCCAGCCGCAGTGTTTTTTAACCCAAACACTTCTTCCAG
The DNA here is from genome assembly GCA_016786725.1 of Ferruginibacter sp. Classification (GTDB taxonomy): domain Bacteria; phylum Bacteroidota; class Bacteroidia; order Chitinophagales; family Chitinophagaceae; genus Ferruginibacter. The sequence goes on from JAEUVU010000003.1 coordinate 24,186, forward strand.
GTAATCTTTAAATTTTTGGTGGAGAAGTGATAAAGTTGAAGCCGCAATCGCATCAGTTTTTATCAATCCATCCTTGATAGAATTAATGATTGGTACCAGTTCAAACATACTGCCCAACACTTTTGCTGTGTTGAAATCATCATTCATAAATTCATCAAACTCGGTCACCAGCTTATTTACTTTTGCATCCAGCTCTGCATCTGTTGCCAACTGCTCATTGCTAACTGCCAACTTCCCCAACACTTCATAAGCATCCCACAACCTCTTCAACCCTTTTTCTGATGCCTGCAACGCTTCATTGCTGAAATCAAGCGTGCTGCGGTAGTGCGTTTGCAGCATAAAAAACCGCACGGTCATTGGTGCGTAAGCTTTTTCCAGCAACGGATGATTGCCGGTAAATAATTCATCGGGCAAAAATCCATTGCCCAAAGATTTACTCATCCTGGTTCCGTTAACAGTAAGCATATTGGTATGCATCCAGAAGTTTGCCGGGCTGGTGTGGTAGCATGCCTGGCTCTGTGCAATCTCATTGGTATGATGCGTTGCGGCAAGATCCATTCCGCCGCCATGTATGTCGAACTTTTTTCCCAAATATTTTTCACTCATGGCCGAGCACTCAATATGCCAGCCCGGAAAACCCATACCCCACGGGCTTGGCCATTGCATTAAATGCTCCGGTTTTGCTTTTATCCATAAAGCAAAATCAAGACGGCCACGTTTTTCATCCTGCCCGCCGAGCTCACGGGTGCCTTCCAGCAGGTCTTCCATTTTACGATTGGTAAGAATTCCGTAAGGTTGTTCCTTGTTATATTTTTCTACGTCAAAATAAATGGTACCGTTCACTTCATAAGCATACCCGTTCGCCAGTATCTGTTTGGTAATTTCTATCTGCTCTGCAATATGGCCTGTTGCCGTTGGTTCAATAGATGGCGGTTTGCAATTAAACTTTTGCATTACATCCCTGAAGCCCAGCGTGTATTTCTGAACAATCTCCATCGGTTCCACCTTTTGCAAACGTGCCAGCTTGCTGAATTTGTCATCGCCTTCGTCACGGTCGCCTTCCAAATGGCCGGCATCGGTTATGTTACGTACATAGCGAACCTTGTAACCCAGGTAAGCCAGGTAACGGTAAATGATATCGAAAGAAATAAAAGTGCGGCAGTTGCCCAGGTGCACATCGCTGTAAACAGTGGGGCCGCATACATACATACCCACATGATCAGGCGTAAGCGGGGTAAAAACTTCTTTTTCTCTTGACAGTGTATTGTATATTTTTAAACTCATTTTTTTGATTTTGTACCCGGCTGCCGGGTATTAATTAAACGTTGTTGCGTCGCACACCTGTATAGTTTCAGCAATGGGCAACAATTAAAAGTAAATGTATTTTACAAAGATATTAAGCTATGCCGCAAGGGCAACAGAAAACTGTATATGTGAAGGTTGCTTTCATTTGAAATGCTAAGATATTACTTTTTGTTCATTTCAACATCAGCTATGATTGGGAAGTGGTCGCTCAGCTTCTTTTTGAGCAGGTTAAACTGTAATACTTTCATTTTCCGGTCAACAAAAATATTATCAATTCGCAATACAGGCGATATGCCGCTGAAGGTACGGCCCAACCCGCTGCCCTTTTTAACAAATGCATTGTCCATACCGCCGCCAATAGTGTGATAGGCGTAGCTATTAGGTACATCATTAAAATCGCCGGTTACAATTACCGGGTAAGGGCTTTTCGCTATTTCGGCCCGTATCCTGTCTGCCTGCACCTGTCTTTTTAAAAAACCCTTTTTAAACTTGCTGATGATGCTCCTGGATTCTTTAATGGCAATATCCTCATTTTCAACCGAAGGTTTATCAATGTATTTTAAATTGGTTTTGCTAAAGCGCAATGATTGAAGGTGAACATTAAAAATGCGGATGGTATCTGCACCCTTCACAATATCCACATACTGAAAGATGGAGTTGTAGTCGTAAGGATAATAGCTTACTGTTTGTTTATTGATGATGGGATATTTTGAAAAAATGATGATGCCGAAGTGTGCATAGCCCCAAAAATCTTCCTTTACATTGTATGAATAAAAATAGTTTTTGAAATTAAGCTTCTCCAGGAATTCGTCAATGTGTCCGTGATCTTTTATCGTACTGTCTTCGGCCACCATTTCCTGGAAACAGGCAATGTCGGGTTCGTTTTGGTTTATAACATCTATCATCCGGCTTTTTATTTCGGGATGTTTCTCGTCTTCCATCACATTGAACTGGGCAACATTCCAGGTCATGATGCGGAGGGCATCTGCTTTTTTTTGTTTGGTGAAGGAACCGGAAAAATTAAAGGGGACAATGTTAAGTACAGGTTTAAAAGCCAGCAGTATTGCAATGGCCGAAATGAAGGCCCGCTTTGGTTTAATAAACAACCAGAAAATAATAAATGCAGCCAATATCAACAGAAAATAAAAAGCAGTAAGTGTTAAAAAACCGATGGGCCAGAAGATCTTTGGATCAAAAAAATATCCATAGCAGCCCAGTAAAAAAAGTATTGCCGCAGTTACATTCGTAACAATAAAAAAATGTTTTGTAAACCTGCGGAAAATATTTTTGGGCATAGCATAAAGATAATGCTATCAACTATAAAACTTTGTGAAAGAAATGCTGAAAGGTTTTAGTAAAAGGTTGCCAACCTTTTAAAAGCCTGTTGAAAATACAAATGCATTTGCCAGGGTTGGCAACCTTAATCTTCACTGGCTTTTTTTAAAATATCCTTTTCTTCTTTGGTAAGATGGTTGTACCCTTTTTGATTGATCTTATCTAATATCTCATCTATTCTTTGCTCGGTAATATTGGCGGTTTTGCTGTAGGGGTTTTTTCCTCCGGTATTATAAAAAACTCTTTCCTTCACATTGTTCTTTACTTTTTTTTTATTGGGATTAAAAAGATTGATGAACCAGTTGTAAAAGTTGTTCATCCATACACTGCCATCCATATTTTTCTTCAGCATGGATACGAATAAAAGGCCGGCGAATGCTCCACCAAGGTGAGCAACAGAAAATGCCGCAGGCGCTTCTGTTCTTGCCAGGCTTCCAAGATCTATGGCAACATAAACAACGGTTAGTATCCAAACAGGAATACCGCCACCAATATGGCTGAAGAACCGGTAGCCGGGAGAGATCATTGTTGCCGCAACAGCAATGGCCATTACCGAAGCATTTGCACCAAGCAAAGCCAGCGAATCAATTGCAGCTTTGTTTGAAGGGACCAAATAAGCTGTTGCAATAAAAAATAAAGCTCCTGCAAAACCGCCATACAAATACACGGGTATCAGCTTTTTGTTGCCGGTTAAATTCTGCAGCACTGTACCAAATGCCCACAACCAAAGCATATTGCTCAGTGCTCTCATTATCTCAACATCGCTGAACATGTATGTAAAAACCGTCCAGGGTTTTTCACTTAAAGAACCTGTTTCTGCCGGCAGTTGAAACCAGTAAACAACCCTGGCATAAAATGTATCGCTTGAGTGATCATTTACATTAATAGCCACTTTTATGGTTTGCAGCACCAGAAAAAAAACTACGTTAATCACAAAAAGCCACACCAGTGCATTATCGGGCTGGCCCAGTGTAAAGCGCCTTTTTTGCTCCTTGTAATCAATATACCGTTCTGACTCTCCCATAAATTTTATTGCAATGCCCGTAAAATTACAGTCCCTTATAGCGGGCCTTTATTAGCTTTAATAAAAATTTCTTTTATTGGTTTTGTTCCAGATCAGCACCAGGATAAAGCCCATTGCCAGGCCACCCAAATGCGCAAAATGAGCGATATTGCTGCCGGCAGGATACACTCCGCCAAAAAGATCTATAGCTGCCATTATTGCTACAGCATATTTCGCTTTTACAGGAACCGGTATCGGAAAAAGGATAAGTTCGGTATTTGGAAAAAGGTATGCAAAAGCTGCAAATAATCCCATAATAGCGCCCGATGCTCCAACTGCGGGGGAGAATTCGAGCAGAAGATGTGCTACTGCAGCAGCAAGACCACAGGAAAAATAAAAAATAAAAAATCGTTTTGGCCCCCAAACCCTTTCGAGCATGGTGCCAAAAGTCCACAATACAAACATATTAAACAGCAGATGAAGGAAGCCGCCATGTGCGAACATATGCGTTACCAGCTGATATGGTTTGAAATATTCTGTTTGATAAGGAAAAAGTGCGATCTCTTTTGTGATTTTCTGATCTAAAACCGATACAGGATTTGAACCATCAAACATCATCTGAACAAGAAACACCAGTACATTGATGATGATAAGGTTCAGCACTATGGGTGTTGTTCGCTGAAAACTGTTTCCGTAATTATTAAATGACATTGTACAAATTTAATTGATTAATTTTTGAGTTTCAGCAACACCACACATTCAATATGGTGTGTGTGCGGAAACATATCTACCGGTTGTATTTTTTCAATGCTGTATTTTTCGCTCAGCAAACCCAGGTCCCGTGCCTGTGTGGCGGTGTTGCAGCTTACATATACAATTTTGGGTGCGGCAATTTCCAGCAGTTTGTTCACTAATTTTTCATGCATACCGGCACGGGGCGGATCGGTAATGATCACATCGGGCCTGCCATGTTCAGCAAAAAAATCATCGTTGCATATTTTAATCACATCGCCTGCAAAAAACTGAGCATGATCAATATTATTCAACGCCGCATTTTCTTTTGCATCAGCAATCGCTTCTTCTATCACTTCAACTCCGATGATCTTTTTAGCCTGTTTACTTACAAATATGCCGATGCTGCCGGTGCCGCAATAGAGGTCGTACACAATTTCGTTGCCTGTAAGCCCTGCAAAATCACGGGTGATGGTGTAAAGCTTTTCAGCCTGTTTGGTATTGGTTTGAAAAAATGATTTGGGCGATATCTTAAACTCAAAGTCCTGAAGTTTTTCTGTTGCAATGCCTTTACCAGAATAAACCTGTGGCGTAAGGTCGTAAATACTGTCGTTCCATTTGGGGTTGATGGTATAAAGCAAGGTTGTTATTTCAGGAACTTGTTGTAAAAGATGTTCGAATAGCTTTTTTCTGTCTGCTTCTTCATCATAATTCAAACAGATGTTCACCATCAGTTCGCCAGTGGTACACAGTCGGATAATGATATTACGCAGCCAGCCGGTATGCTGTCGTATATCGTAAAAAGTAAAATTATTTTCAAGTGCAAAAGTCCGGATAGTATTCCTGATTTTATTGTTTACCTCATCCATCAGGTAACACTCTTCAATATCAATTACTTTATCAAAAATTCGGGGAACGTGAAAACCTAATGCCCCCCCACCCCCCAAGGGGGGATCGGCCTCCCCAAGCCCCTCCGGAAGAGGGGCTTTTGAATATTCCGGCAAATCATGCAGGCTTCCTGAATTTTCAGGTTCCGAAAATCCCCCTTTGGGGGGTGGGGGGGCCGGGTAATATTCTTTATTACTAAAAGTAAACTCCAGTTTGTTCCTGTAATGCACGGTATCTTCCGCACCAACAATTGGTAAAATTTCAGGCATATCAACCTTGCCAATGCGGCGCAGGTTTTGCTGTACTTCCTGTTGTTTGTACTGTAACTGTTTTTGATAAGGCAGCATCTGCCATTTACACCCGCCGCAAACTCCAAAGTGTTTGCAAAACGGCTCAATCCTTTCTTTAGAAAATTCATTTATTTTTAAAACCCTTCCTTCGGCCCAATCTTTTTTGTTTTTTGTTAGCAGTACGTCTGCTATGTCGCCGGGTACGGCCCCTGATACAAAAATTACCTTTCCATCAAGCTTTGCCATGGCTTTTCCTTCTGCAGCATAGTCGGTAATGAAAAGGTGCTCCAGTACTGTTTTCTTATTTTTTTTACTCACGGCAGCAAAAATACCGCATTAATCATCAATATTGTTTTGTTAACGATTTGTAATTGTTAAACTTAACCTGCCTTGCAGTATGTACTTTAACCACCTATTTTAAATACATTTGCTATCCTTAAATTACCAATGAAAAAGTATATAATTTTCTTTTTTTCAGCTTTTGCTGCTGCTTCTGCAAACGGACAGGGTTTTCAGGTTACCTTTAAAGCCCCGGGCTATACAGGCGGTATTGCATACCTTACCTACTACATGGGCAACAACTTTAATATTGCAGATTCAACGGCCATCGGTAATAATAGTGTCGCCATCTTTAAGGGCTCCGAAAAGCTGCCTCCAGGCATTTATGCTATTTTTTTTCCGGGTAAGCAGATAAGAACAGAATTTTTGATCGGCAGCGACCAGGTTATTTCTGTTACCGCCGATACTTCTGATCTGGTGAATAAAACCGTGGTAAGCGGATCGAAAGAAAATATCCTGTATGACCAGTATCAAAAAACAGCGGCCTCCAAAGGCAGGCTAATGAACCAGGAGAAACAGGCATATGCAGCTTCAACCACCAGGGCCGATTCTTTACTGCATGAAAAAAAATACAACACCCTGCTTAAAGAGCTAAACGATTACAGGGAAGGCATCATTAAAAACCAGCCCAATTCCATGATGGCTGCTTTATTGAATGCCATGAAGGAGCCTCCGTATCCCACAAAAATTCCGGTTACCCGGCAAGATTCTATTGATAATTACAACGAATACAAAAATCATTACTGGGATGGGATTAGTTTTATGGATGAGCGTATCGTCCGTACACCTTTCTTTCCAAAAAAAGTGGAACGCTATTACCGGGAAATTATTCCCCCTGATCCAGACAGTATCATAAAAGATGTGGATTATAAATTATTGCTGGCAAGGTCGGCGCCCGAAATGTATAAGTTTTTACTCAACTGGCTTACCGATGAATATATCAATCCCAAATACATGGGCCAGGATGCCGTTTTTGTTCATCTTTTTGAAAAATACCACAGTAAAGGGCTAAGTAAATGGCTTAACGAAAAACAAATGGAAGCCATCAGCCGCAGGGCTTATATGCTAATGGCAAACCTGGTTGGCGAAAAAGCGGCAGACCTGGAAGTGCTGAATACAGAAGAGAAACCAACTTCTTTATACAAATTAGAGGCAGACTATACCGTGATTGCTTTTTGGGATCCCAACTGCGGCCATTGCAAAGAAGAAATACCCAGGCTTGATTCCATTTACCGTGCAAGCTGGCAGAAGCATAACGTAAAGATATTTGCCATGCTTACACCAGATGGCAAGCAGGATGTAAAACCTGAATGGCTTAAGTTTATAAATGAAAAAAATATTGGCGACTGGATGCATGTTTATAAAACCAGGGCAATGGAAGATGAGGATTATGCTGCCCAGCGGCCGGGCTTTCGGCAGTTGTATGATATCAATATGACCCCTACTATATATTTGCTGGATAAAGAAAAGCGGATCATTGGAAAAAAATTAACCCTGCTACAGCTAAACGACCTGCTGGAAGTAAAATGGAAGGGCGGCTCTCCCAATTAAAATAAACAACTGATGAAAAAATCTTTATTGCTGTTTGTGTTTGCATATTGTACAGGAGCAGCATTTTCGCAAACCTTATTTACCTATGGAGGCTCTCCGGTTGATAAAGCTGAATTTATAAGGGCGTATAATAAGAATAAAACGCCGGTTGCTGATAAAGAAAAAGCCATGCGTGAATATCTTGACCTTTATGTAAAATTTAAACTGAAGGTTAAAGCGGCCATGGATATGCACCTGGATACATTGCCGCAGTTGCAGTATGATGCACAGAGTTTCAGAACGCAAATAGAAGAAAGTTATTTAAATAACGAGAAGGCGTTAAACGACCTGACGAATGAAGCTTTCACCCGCAGCCAGAAAGATATTCATGTGCTGCATTTTTTTGTGCCTGTTGGCCAGGCTCCGGCTCCTGAAGACAGTTTAAAGGCTTATACATCCATCAATGCATCTTACGCTGCATTAAAAGCCGGTAAAACTGATTATGACAATTTAAGTCCGGCAGCACCAGTAAGGGTAAAATATTCTGACTTTGGTTTTATAACCGTTTTCAGCCTGCCTTACGAATATGAGAATATTGTGTACGGTTTAAAAATGGGAGAAACAAGTAAGCCTTACCGCTCAAAAAACGGCTGGCATGTTTTTAAACTCGTTGCCGAAAGAAAAGCCGTAGGCAAATGGAAGATCGCACAGATTCTTTTATCGTTTCCGCCCAATGTAAGCGAAGAAGGAAAAAGAGCCACCGGAAAAAAGGCCGATTCCATTTACCAGTTACTGATTAAGGGAGAAGATTTTGGCAAGATGGCAAGATGGTTCAGCGATGATAAGGTCAGCTACAGCAACAACGGCGAAATGGCGGAGTTTGGCTCAGGCAAGTTTGAGGCCTCTTTTGAAAATGAGGTTTTTAAACTTACCCGTGATAAAGAGATAAGCCAACCTTTTTTAACAGAATATGGCTATCACATTGTAAAGCGTATTTCGCAAAGCCCTGTTTTGTCCGACAGAAATGATGCAGCTAACCTGTTCGATCTCAAACAAAAGATACAGCAGGACAGCCGCATAAACTTTGCTAAGGACCAGTTTGTAAAAGATATTTTTAAACAGGTTGGTTTAAAAAAGACAGGTACTGTTCCGGATGCAGAATTGTTCAGGTATGCAGATGCAGTTATTGCCAATCCGGCTTCGGAAACAGCCAATACAACCTTGTACCCCTCAACCGGTAAAACCATTTATACATATGCCAGGTCTAAATTAACCGTTAAAGACTGGCTTGATTTTGTGAGAAATTATAAAGGTTCCGGCGAATTGTACCAGGGAGAAAATAATGCCGCTTTACTAGAGAAATTTATAAGTACTTCCGTTATGGAATATTATAAAAAACACCTCGAAGATTATAATGCAGATTTCCGTTACCAGATGGATGAATTTAAAGACGGCAATGTGCTGTTTGAAATAATGGAAAGAAATATCTGGGGTAAAGCATCTTCAGACCAGGCCGGTTTGCAGCAATATTATAATGATAACAAAAGTAAATACCTGTGGAACGCCAGTGCCGGTGTGATTGTATTCAATTGTACCAATAAAGCCATTGCAGAAGAAGCAAGAGCAGCCTTGATGAAAGGAAAGGGCTGGAGGAAAATTGCAGAAGAATCCAACAACAATGTACAGGCAGATTCAGGCAGGTTCGAGCTTTCACAAATTCCTGTAACCATTGATACAAAAGTTCCGGAAGGCTTTGTATCTGAAATTAATGTAAACCCGGTGGATGGTAACATCAGCTTTATTAAACTGATAAACCAATACAGCGCCGGTTTGCAGCGCAGCTTTGAAGAAGCAAAAGGCATGGTAATAAATGATTACCAGAATGTGCTTGAAGAAAAGTGGATCGGGGAATTGAAAGTTAAATACCCGGTTAAAATCAACGAAATAGTTTTTCAATCTGTACTAAAATAATTACACTTTAATTACAATACAAGCCTGCCTGCAAAATTTGTTGGCAGGTTTTTTGTTTACGTGCTGTTTATAACTTGATTATGGCTACAGATAATATTTTTATCATTAAAGCCCATTGTAAACTAAAACGTACGAAAATGAAAAAAGTGTTTTTATCATTGGCCTTATTAACAACAATTGCATTAGCTACGCAGGCACAGGTTTATATACAAAGCGGGTTAAACCTGGCAAACATTACAAAAAACAAGGGTGGAGAAACAGAAAAGAATAATATTCTGCCCTCGTTTAATGTTGGCATATTGGGCAGGCTTCCCCTGGCTGATGTTTTCAGTTTAGAATCGGGCCTGTTGCTTACAGGGCATGGTTCTAAAGCAGAAACGTATTTTAATGGCGGTAATGATTATGTAAAATCAAAATTTCATCCGCTGTATCTGCAGGTGCCTTTAAATGCAGTTGTAAAAATTCCGCTTGAAAAAGGAACCGGTGTTTTCTTCAATGCGGGGCCTTATGTAGCTATGGGTATTGCCGGAAAATCAAAGCAGGAATCAAAATTTGGCCCGTTGATGAGCAGCTCAACCAAAGATATTGCGTTTAGTAATGATGATCCCTTTACTTCTGAAGAAGAAGATGCAGGCTATAACAAATTAAAGCGCTTTGATTACGGCTTGAATTTTGGTGGTGGTTTACAGTTTCAGCACCTGATATTGAAAGTTAATTACGGCCTTGGTCTTGCCAAAATAAATTCAACTGAAAGTAATAACAATGCTGATGATAAAAATAAGTTTCGCACACTCAGCTTGTCGGTTGGTATACCGTTGGGTAAATAAAATTAACCCTTGAAAATAAAAAGCCCCCGGATAGCCGGGGGCTTTGCTTTAAATAAGCTGTTTAACTACTTCAGCAACAATGTTAGGCCTTCCCAGGGTATAATAATGCAAAACAGGCACGCCAAATTCTTTTAGTTCTTTTGACTGTTGCAGCAACCAGGCGGTACCAACCTGTTCTACTTCTTCATCGGTATCACATTTAATAATCTCTTTGCTTAACACCGTGGGCAGATCGATATGAAAAATTTTAGGTAGAACTGTTAACTGTTTTTTGGTATAAATAGGTTTCAGTCCTGGAATAATAGGTACTGTAATCCCGGCTTCCCGGCATGCTTTCACAAAAGCATAATATTTTTCGTTGTCAAAAAACATTTGGGTAACAATATAGTCAGCACCCATGTCAACCTTAAGCTTGAGGTAATGCAGGTCACTCTCCATATTGGGCGCTTCAAAATGTTTTTCCGGATAACCTGCAACACCAATACAGAATTTGGTTTGGTTGGTATTTTTCAGGTCTTCTTCAATATACCTGCCTGCATTAAGGTCGGTAACCTGTTTCAGCAGGTCGGTAGCATATTGATGCCCGCCGGGTTCGGGTAAAAAGGCGGTTTCATTTTTTGCAGCATCGCCACGCAAAACAAGCACGTTATCAATACCCAGGTAATTCAGGTTAATTAGCGCATCTTCGGTTTCGTTAATACCAAAACCTCCGCAGATCAGGTGCGGCACCGTATCCACACTGTATTTATTCATGATAGCCGCACAAATACTTTCGGTGCCAGGCCGCTTACGCACCACTACTTTTTGAAAAGTGCCATCGGGTGTTTTTTTAAATACATGTTCGCTTCGGTGATAAGTTACATTTATGTAGGCAGGTTTAAATTCCATCAGCGGATCAAGGTGCTGGTATAAAGACTGTATGCCCTTGCCCTTTAGCGGCGGCAGTATCTCAAATGAAATAAGGGTATCCTTTGCCTGGTTGATGTGGTCTATTACTTTCATTGTTTAATTTGTATGCAAACTTAAGCAAGCCTGCATATATAATCAAACGCAGCAGATAATCAGGGTTTCTGAAAAATGCAGTTAATAAACAATGCTGTTGATATACATACTGCTTTGAAGATATATTACAGTGTTTGGGGGATTGGCAAAAACAAGTTTTTTGTATTGCTGCCGCCACACTATCCAGGCATTTTTATTGTACCACAATATATCTTTTATAAAAGCATCAAATACCCCTTCATACTTATTTAAGGGAATGGCCCCTATACCGGTTGCTGTTGTGTCGTTTACATTTTTAACTGTAAATAATTCATTTGTACCTCCAAAAAAAGTGAGATACGAATCATTTACAGATGCCGGGTATTTACAAAGTAAAAAAGGGGTGCTGTTGATGTACTGATACAATCCGTCGACTTTTGTATTTAAATAATAAACGGTAGTATCTGTTTCCACATCCACAATTTTCAGCCATTTCTCCCCTCCAAGTGTTTCTTCGCTTTTTGCTATATGGGTAATTATTTTAGAATTAGTAAGTCCCCCGGGAGAGTTCCACCAGTAATAATAATAGGTCCAGGTAGTACCAACTTTAGGTTTTTGGTCCGCGGGAGGTACAATTGTGCCACCATTGGTTCCGTCAATTTCTTTTTGACAGGATAGTATTGTGAGCAAGCCGGCAACCAGGATAAAAATTTTTATACCCCTTATCTTCATGCTTTGGGTTTAAATGGCGTGTACATAAATTTAAATTAAAAATCTGGGTTTTGAACCTAACAGGCATAATACTTCAGTTGATATTAAAATTTTGATAATCTGCTGCTCTGATCGCCCGCTTTGTTTCAGTTCGCTTACTTTTGTAAAAAACACAAGTACTTGAGCTTAACCATACAAACCAAAGACCTTGTAAAGATCTACGGCAGCCGGACTGTGGTAAACAAGGTTTCTTTTAATGTAAAACAAGGCGAGATCGTTGGTTTGCTGGGCCCGAATGGTGCCGGTAAAACAACCTCTTTTTACCAGGTGGTTGGTTTGGTAAAGCCGGATGAAGGCGAGGTTTTTTTAAACGATATCAATATTACCAAACTACCCATGTATAAAAGGGCGCAAATGGGTATTGGTTATTTACCCCAGGAAGCAAGTGTTTTCCGAAAGCTGAGTGTAGAGGATAATATTATGGCCGTACTGGAAATGACTAAGCTTAACAAACAACAGCAAAAAGAAAAAATGGAGACCCTGCTTGATGAATTTAACCTGCAGCGGGTGCGTAAAAACAATGGTGATACTTTAAGCGGAGGCGAAAGAAGAAGAACAGAGATTGCCCGTGCGCTGGCTGTTGATCCCAAATTTATTTTACTGGACGAACCTTTTGCCGGTGTTGACCCCATTGCTGTTGAAGATATACAATCCATTGTTGCCAAACTAAAATTCAGGAATATCGGTATCCTCATAACCGATCACAATGTAAATGAAACCCTTTCTATCTGCGACAGGGCGTATTTACTTATAGATGGAAAAATATTCACGCATGGTACTGCTGAAGAACTGGCAGGCGATGAACAGGTACGCAGGCTGTACCTGGGCAAAAATTTTGAATTAAAACGCAAGGATTATTTGCATGATGAAGCTGCCCGATAATTATTTATCTTGTTGGCTGAATGAAATTCCTGTCTGCCACCATATCTAAATTAGCCCGTATGCGCTTGTGGCGCATCGAAAACTGGAGCAATCATCCCGTGGCAGCACAACGGGAGGTTTTACAGGAGCTTGTTACTGCAGCCCAATACACAGAATTTGGCAGAAGGTATCATTTCTCAAAACTATTTTCGGTTAAAGAATTTAAGAAGAATGTACCCATTCATGAGTACAACGATCTGAAGCCATTCATACAACGCATGATGAATGGCGAAGAAAATATTTTATGGAACACGCCAGTTTCATGGTTTGCAAAATCATCAGGCACCACATCTGATAAAAGCAAATTCATTCCCATCAGCCAGGAAAGCCTGCACGAAAATCATTTTAAGGCAAGCAAAGATGTACTCAGCAATTATTACAAAAATTTTCCTTCCAGCGATCTGCTTACAGGCAAGGGGTTGGTTGTTGGCGGCTCTCACCAGATAAGTAAGGTTAATGAAGATATCCAGTATGGCGACCTGAGCGCTGTGCTTATGCAAAACTCCCCTTTTTGGGGGCAATGGATAAGAACACCGGAATTAAGTGTGGCCCTGCTTGATGAATGGGAAGAAAAAATAGAAAAACTGGCACAGGTAACCGCCCGTGAAAATGTTACTTCGCTGGCAGGCGTACCCACCTGGACCTTGTTGCTGTTGAAACGCATATTGGAAATAAAAGAAAAATCAACCATTAAGGAAGTGTGGCCAAACCTGGAGCTTTACATAAACGGGGGTGTTTCTTTTGTGCCATATAAAGAACAGTTTGATAAAATTATCGGCGGTAAAATAAATTACCTTGAAATTTATAATGCCAGCGAAGGATTTATAGCAGCACAAATAAAACCCGGTGATGATGGTATGCTGTTATTTACAGAGCACGGTATTTTCTATGAATTTATGCCCGTGGAAGAATATGGAAATGAACATCCAAAGACAGTGGGATTAAGTAACGTGATTGTTGGAAAAAGCTATGCCATTGTAATAAGCACTACCGGTGGTTTGTGGCGTTACCTCATCGGCGATACCATTCAGTTCACCAGCATCAATCCTTACAAAATAAAAATTACCGGCAGGCTAAAGCATTATATGAATGCCTTTGGCGAAGAAGTTATTGTTGATAACAGCGACCATGCCATTGCAATTGCTGCAGAAAAAACCAATGCTGTGGTGAGCGATTATACTGCAGCGCCTGTTTATTTTTCTGAAAACAATAATGGCGCTCATGAATGGCTGGTAGAATTTTCAAAAGATCCGGATGATCTCAACAAATTCATTACAGAGCTGGATGTTGCCTTAAAAAGCATTAATAGTGATTATGAGGCCAAGCGGCATAAAAGCATTGCATTGAGGTTGCCCATTGTTCATAAATTACCAGAAGGAACGTTTACCGAATGGCTGAGAAGCAAAGGAAAACTGGGGGGTCAGCATAAGGTGCCGAGGTTGAGTAATGAAAGGAATATACTGGAAGAAATTCTTGCCATAAAAAATTCTACGGTTATTTAAACTTTTGAAGTTATTTTGGAGTACAGAAAACATTGATCATGAAACTACTGAATGGAAAAACAGCAATAGTAACAGGCGCCGCCCGTGGCATTGGCGAAGGTATTGCTATAAAATTTGCAGAACATGGCTGCAATGTGGCTTTTACTTATGTAAGCGATAGCAGCGCCGGTAAAGCAAAAGCGCTGGAAGAAAAATTAACCGGCATGGGCGTTAAAGCAAAGGCGTACCAGAGTAACGCAGGAGATTTTGCCGCCTGTGAGGCTTTTGTAAATGATGTAATAAAAGAATTTGGAGCAATTGATATCTGCGTTAACAACGCCGGTATTTCAAAAGATAATTTACTGCTTCGTATGACCCCAGAGCAATGGGATGATGTGATGCAGATAAACCTGAAAAGCGTTTTCAATATGACCAGGCAGGTCATCAGGCCCATGATGAAAGCAAGAAGCGGCAGCATCATTAACATGAGCAGCGTAATTGGCGAAATGGGCAATGCAGGCCAAAGCAGTTATGCCGCCAGCAAAGCAGGCATCATCGGTTTTACAAAAAGCGTGGCAAAAGAATTGGGCAGCCGAAACATCCGTTGCAATGCAATAGCCCCCGGTTTTGTTGAAACAGATATGACCAGTTATTTAAAAGAGGGCGAAGGAGCCGAAAAATATAAGGCCGACATTCCTTTAGGCAGATTTGCAAGCACAGAAGATATTGCAAACGTATGTTTGTTCTTAGCCTGTGATATGGGCAGCTATGTTACCGGGCAGGTTATCAGTGCATGTGGCGGCTTAAATATTTAATATCTTTACGATGACCTGAAAGCCGCCGGATGGTCTAACTTTTTGTGTGGCCCCATAAAAATCCGGAGCAGTATCCTGAAGGCAGACAATTCAATAAATACCAGGCACAATGCCATTAAAGCAATTAATACCGGTTGATTGCTGTGTACATAAGTAAACAACACATCTATACCAATAAAAGCTGCCGTTACCGGAAACCCAAGCATGCCAACGGCTGCAAATAAGAACAGAAGACCGGTTGTTTCCTGCTCATAAACATACCCATGAAACTGGTTAAGAGAAATATCGTTATCAATTTTTTTAATTTTCTGCAGGCAGAAATAGCCCAGTAAAAAAGCAGCTAAAATCCCGCTTGCATAAAATATAATTTCAACCAGGTTAACATGAGGCCCATTAAACAATACCGCTGCCATAATAAACAGATGGCCGGTTAATAAATATATCCAGGCATTTAAAGCCGATCTCCTGTACGAAAAGGCAAAAAGAATTACAGCCAATGCAATACTCATTAAAACAATTGGCAAAATTCCGTTTAAAGAAAATGTTTCTGTTGTGTAACCCATTAGCAGCATTGCAATTGCAGAGATTGTAAGTACAGCAATAATAATTTTAGATTGCAGGAACTGCAGCTGTTTACCCAGCCATTTAAACGGGCTCCAAATATAAGCAAACATCATACTGTCTAAATTCCACTCTTTGATGTTGAGCATATACAGCGATGCCTTTATTTTTGAAACAGGTTTTTGCTGCGGCGCTGTATAATGAAAATATTGATGGTGCACCAGGTAATTCAGTACCGATGGGGAAACCAGCAATTGATAGGTTCTTAAAAAAGCATTGCCTGCAAAATGTATCAGTACCAGCCAGTGCCAGCCTATTGCAATTTCAATAAACATCAATCCAATTTGTGCTGCTGATGAATAAGCAATTTGTGTTTTAACCGTTGGTTGTACCCGTGCAATTAAAGTGGCAGCAACAGCCGTTACGGCTCCAATAACAATGATGGTGATTTTTGCCCAAAGCATATCTTCCCAGAAGGGGTGCGTACGCAGCAATAAAAAAACGCCAATATGCACACTCAATGATCCATAAAAAATGGCAGAAGAGGAAGTAGGGCCTTCCATTGCCCTAGGCAACCATGATGTAAAAGGAAACTGCGCCGATTTAACAGCAGCCGGCAAAATAATCATACAAACAATAAATACAGCCATGCCCGTATTGGCTGCCTGCAAAGCAAGTGCCTTTGCTTCGCCTAATTCAGAAAAGCTGATGTTCTGGTGTGTAAGGTGGTGCATCATCCACATGCAGAGCATCAGGGCCACATCACTGATGCGGTAATAAGAAATAGCCTTAAATGCATTTTTAACCGGCAGGTAGCGGCTGCGGTAAAAAGCGATCAGTAAAAAAGAACAAACACCTTTTATCTCCCAGCCAATAAACAGGGTTTCAAAATTGCCGGAGAGAATGATAAAATTATAACCGGTTGCAAACAGCAAAATGGTATTAAAAAAACGCTTGTAGCCCTGGTCACGGTGCATGTAATATTTGCTGAATGTAGCTACCAGGAAAAACAGTAGCGCCCCCACAACACTGAATACGGCCGTTATTTCATCATAAAACAATTCAAGCGCAAATACAAAATGGCTTGTTTGATAAAGCGTGGCAACAGGCAGGCTTACAGGCTGCAGCCCATTGGCAACCCACCAGGCGGCAAAGCAAACCGACACTACTATGTATAAAACTTTGGTGACCCTTACTATGCCGCCGATTGCTTTTTCACTTTTGTTTTGCCAGAACAGGCTTACTAAAAAAGCCAGTAAGGGGAGAGCGATAAATATTACAAGCAGTTGATTCATTTTTATGTCTTTTTCTTACAGGTTAAATACCGAAAGCGTTTTATCAATCGAGCAGGTACACCGGCAGGTTTTCTTCTGTTGCGTGTACAATATGATTGGTTTCCATTTCCCTGGCGCCTTCAATAAACGTTTCCATATTGTGTATGGTTTTTATTTCGCCGGTTTCTGTTAAAGGCAGATATTTTACAAACTCCCCGTTTTTGAAATAATAAAACTGCTTTTCATCTGGGTGCAATGCCACAATATGCACCCATTCGTTATTATACCATTCAAAAACTTCCGGAGACGATTGTATCGCTTTCAAAACAATCTCAGGTTTGTGTTCTACAATTACCAGCAGCCTTACCGGGTCGTGCACTTCAATCATTTGCCAGGGCAGGCCGGGCCTCAGGTCGCCATCGCTGCTGTTTGCCACACCAAACAAGCCCATTACATTATGCGGCAGTTTGGTGCCGGCTCCTGCTTTAATATTATCAACTCTTGAAAAATAATACTCAAGATTGATACCGCCGCAAACCAAACCAATGGGCCGCATTACTGCCGAAAGAATGGTGCCGTCTGCATCGGTTGTATGATCATAACTGTTTAAAAAAGCACGCCTGTCTAAAAACAATCCCTTTGTTACCTGCCTTCGTCCAATTATTGCCAGGGTATTGGTACCGTGCCCAAGTTCGGGCCTGGGTTCAAATAAAGAAACAGAGCGGTTGTGAATAGCTTTACGCACTTGTTCCAGTTCCTGTTTTGTATTGATGGATGCAAACCTCCTGCTTCTTTCTTTTGCATTGAGGTTTAATGCCGTTTCAAAATTTTGTATGTTGATCAAATGGGCATTTTTATTTTCTGCAGTAAGCACATCTTCATCATAATAAGCCATTACATCTGCTGCAGTATCATGCATGCTGCCAACAAATTGAGTTGTATCAGGAATTACAATTCCTTTTGCCGCCAGCGCCTCTCTTACCTTTTTATGATTTAAAATGTATGCCTGCACCCGTGCATTGGTGGCGCCGGGCCTTCCGCTGCAGGCGCCGCAATCGTGTGCCCCATGGTGGGGATTGTTGGCGCTGCTGCTGCCATGCGCAACAATGTAAACAATGGAAGCATAGTATTTTACAAGGCCGATACCCCGTAAAAAACCTTCGGCCCTGGTAACCATTTCATCCAGTGTGTAGCCAATTTGCAAGCCGTTTTCAACATCTTCAATGCTCTTGTTTTCAATGGTAAGTGTGGATTGCTTATCCATGTGCCCGTAAGCATTTGAAATGGCCGGGCTCATTTTTGGCCTGAACATCATCTGCATTTTTTTTGCAAATGCCCAAAACCCAAAACCAATGCTCAGGAAAAATCCGGACAACATTCCATGCGTATGTTTTGTATAGATGAGCTCTTCTCTTTTCAGTTCCTGTGCATCGTACTCTTTAATAAGATACTTAGGTGTTACCGGAGCCGGGCAAAGTTTATCATAAAACTTACTGCCCTGCTGCTGAAAATAAAATTCCACACCAAAAAATCCGGGGGCCCCGAAAGTTTCAGCAGTTTTATCTACAGCTTCAATGTGGCGGCGTATGGAATCTTCCCGTTCATCAATACAAAAAATTGCCTGCAGGGTTGGCGGGTTTGCAACAATAGGTACTATTCTTGCCGATCCGTTCATGCGTAACTCCCTTCTTTCATCACAAAGCAATATGCCTTTCAATACCGAATCGTAATAACTCCATTCAAAAGCATCCTGCCACAATTCAATTACTTCTGCCAGTTCTGTTTTAATAACACCGGCAAACAGGTCAACAGGCGGTTCAATTACACGGGTAGCAAGCGGCTGCCAGTTTTTTTCAAGCGTTTGATTTAATACATCCAGCTCCAGCAGCAACTCAAACTCCAGCAGTTCTTTAAGGGTTATCTGTTTATGATCGAGCAGTGTTTGCGGGTTATCTTCTACAGCGCTTACAAAACCGCTCCAGCCATGGTGTGCAAATTGCTGATCAAAAAGGTACTGCTCAAAGTAGTCTTCTTTGCCAACAATTCTTTTCAGCAGTTCTGTAATGGAATAATTGCCCGACAAAAATTTCTCTCTTACTGCTTTTGTTTTAAAGAAACTTACAAAACTGTTTTTTTCCATCTCTTTCAGGCTGTCAGTAAAAGGTTTATTAACAACAGGAAAGCTTTCAATGGCAATCCCCTGGTCTAAAAAAGCACAAAGAATGCGGAAGAGTAATGGGTGAACTTTGTTATCAAGATCAATATGGTAAATCTCTTTCCAGTAACTGCGCAATTGGCCTATCCGGGGATGATTGATGGTGTAATATTCCTGGTTGATGAGTTTTTCTTTCCAGGTTTCGCTTGTTGCTTTTTCTTTTTTATTGGCAATCACCATTTCCAGGATGTCTTTTCTTATCCTGCCGGTTTTATACATCTCCCTGTATTCAGGCAGCTGCAGGTGCGTTTGAAGCCCGAAAATTTTTGATGCTTTAAAAATGGCGTCATAAAATTTCATGTGCTGAAAAGCGTGCAAAGAATTATGATGGATAAAATCCTTCAATGCCTGCTGCGAGGGTAAAAAGTGTTTCAGTTCATGAGTTACATGGGCTTCGTTAAAAGGATGATTGCTCATAAAAATAAAATCGGGCCGGAGAAAACCTCCGGCCCTGTTTAAAAATTAATGCCTTAGTTCTGCCAGGCTGAATTTGGGATTCTTTTCATCTTTTATGTATGAAACATCTTTATAAAATTCCACCTTTCCGGTATCTATATTATACATGGCACCAACAATTCCAATTTCTCCCTTGTTCAGCATTTCCTCTAAGATAAAGCTGCGTTCAATAATGCTTTTCACGCTGCGTTTTACATTGATGGTTGCCACGTTTTCTACAAATTTTCCGTTTTTCGAATTCCTTTTATCGGCTGCAGTTGTTTCTGATTCTGCATAAACCGCAGGCTGTAGTTTTGATAACAACTCTGTAAGGTTTCCCATCTCCACATGATCGCAGGCGCCTTTTACTGCTCCGCATTTGGTATGCCCCAGAACAACAATCAGTTTTGATCCGGCAACTTTGCAGGCAAATTCCATACTGCCTAAAATGTCTGTATTAACGATATTACCGGCAATACGAACGCTGAAAACATCGCCAAGCCCCTGATCAAAAATTAATTCAGTAGATGTACGGCTGTCTATGCAACTGAGTATTACGGCAAATGGCCATTGCCCGTCACGGGTGGCATTAACCTGTTCTAATAGATCCCGTTGGGCTTTTAAGTTTTTAACAAATCTTCCGTTCCCTTCCTGCAGAATCTCCAGTGCCGTCCGGGGGGTTAAGCTTGTTTGTGTTTCTTTTGTATGAACCCTCATGATTTTATATTTTTTTTTTGATTAACTAATGTTTGTTTAGTGTGATGATTGTACACTTTGTGTATTATCAATTTTATAGGCTTCTTTAAAACCTATCAGCTCAAGCTTTATGTTTTTTAATGGTACTTTAATATCCCTGAATTCTTTTATCAGCTCCAAAACATCATAATCTATATACCTGGTATTGGTTGCATCAATTACTACCGATGCATTTTCGGGCATATGGTCTAATGTCTGGCGTATGGCTGCTTTATTTAAAAATGATACTTCTTCTGAAAGTTTGATAGTTATGGTATCTCCTTGATGATGTTTTTCAGAATGAAAAAAGTAAGAGTTCTTAAGGTTGCCATGTAAAATAGCGCCAATGGCTGCAATGATGCCGGCCAGTACGCCTATGATAAGCCCTTTACCGCTTAATGCAGGTATAATGGCAAACAGGTCAACAGCAATAATAACCAGTACGGTAACAATAAAAGGAATGAACTGGTATTTTCCTGCCTTCCAAAAACCTTTAAATACGGATGGTTTGGCCAGCTTCCAGCCGGTTAAAATCAGTATAGCCGCCAGCGCCCCTTTGGGGATCATGTTCAGTATGCCGGGAATTAATATTACAGTAACCAGTAAAAGAGTTGCATGAAAAATTGCAGAAAGTTTTGTTTTGGCTCCTGCATTTACATTGGCGCTGCTCCTTACAATTACACTGGTTATTGGCAAGCCGCCGATTAAGCCCGACAAAGCATTACCGGTACCTTGTGCCATTAATTCCCTGTTGGTGTTGGTTATCCTTCTTTCGGGATCCAGGTTATCTATTGCTTCAATGCTTAGCAGTGTTTCCAGCGAAGCAATTATGGCAATGATAAAACCATACATGATAACTGTGCCATTTGCAAAACCGCTCAAATCGGGCAACGTGAAAAACCCAAAAAACTCACCCGCAGATTTTGCTATTGGCAATACTATCAGGTGCGATTCTTCTACGATCTGCAGGTTGCTGCCTGCCGCAATCCAGATCTGATTAAGTACAATAGCAAATACTACCGCAACCAATGCACTGGGTACATAAGGCAGTTTTTTCTTTAAAGGAGATTTATCCCACAACACCATTATTATTATTGCCAGCAATGAAATGATTACTACCCCCACTTCTATTTTTTGTAAGGGAACCAGCAGTTCATGCCAGTCACCGCCTTCAAAAGGTATTATATCTATCAGGTGGCCCGATTCGTCTTTATCCCTGCCAAATACATGCGGTATCTGCTTTGCAATAATTAATATACCAATACTGGTGAGTAAACCTTTAATTACGCTGGATGGAATATAATTTGCAATTCCACCAAGCTTTAATGCACCTAATGCTATCTGTATCAACCCAGCCAGCACAACTGCACATAAAAAAAGGCTATAGCTTTCTAACCCGCCTAAGGCTATAATGGCGCC
The DNA here is from genome assembly GCA_016786725.1 of Ferruginibacter sp. Taxonomy (GTDB): domain Bacteria; phylum Bacteroidota; class Bacteroidia; order Chitinophagales; family Chitinophagaceae; genus Ferruginibacter. The sequence goes on from JAEUVU010000003.1 coordinate 46,014, forward strand.
CGATACCAGGGTTGCCAGCCCTGCCGCAGGGCCGCTTACACTTAATGGTGAATTACTTAAAGAGCCAACCACAATGCCGCCAATAATACCAGCAATTAAACCGCTAAAAGGCGTGGCGCCGCTGGCAACGGCAATAGCTATACACAATGGCAGCGCCACCAAAAAAACCACCAGGCCGGCGGGCAGATCCGATTTCAAATGTTTCGTAGTTAATTTCATCTGTATTTTCTTGTTTTAATAATAATGTGCTGACCTTTCCCTTCAGAAAAGTTTTATGGATTTCAACAATATCTCCTGCAAATGGAAATACTGTTTTAATAAAAATAAAGGAGGCCCGGTGACGGGTTTAGAAACCAGGGAGCTAATTAAGCGTTTGGCGGAGGAACCAGCAATTCGCCATGAAATGCAATGTAAGTGTCTGCATTTTCGCATTTATGATACTGGGTAGCTACAGAAAAGAAAAAATAAGTTCTGTGATTGCTATGTATATATTCTTCTGATAAAGAAGTGCTGTTAGGTGCTTTTTCTTCTGCGTTGTTGCCAAATGGATTTGATGATTCTTCTTCGGTACCGTTTAGGGGGCTGGAAGCCTTTTCCATTTTCTGCTGCTTGGCAAGCTCCTGCTGAACTTCATAAACAAATGGGGTGCTGACCGTAAGCCAGAGCAAAGCAAGTACCATAACAACAGCAGATGCAAGCTGGGTAACACTATATATTTTACGGTTTTTCTTCATGAGAGCTGGCAAGATAGTGATTTGCTTTTTTTTAAAAAAATTTTACCGAAAGGAAACCGCTTTGTACAGTAGAAATGACAGTATGGTAACAATTGTTTTAAAATACAAGTTTGCCATTTTACCAATGCTTATCACTTAGCCTTAAACTTACTGATAGCGTTTTTTGTAAATTCACTCAGCACAAGTTTACCACTTATACCTGCCCTTTCTTTTAACAATTCATCCCAATGTTCGGTTCCCTTCCAGAATATTTTTTTCATTTCGGCCATGGCGGCCGGGTTGGAGTGAGCCAGTGTATTGGCTAATTTATAAACTGCTTCATCCATATTTTCTGTGCTTTCATGCAACTCAGCAAAAAGCCCTTTACGTTTTGCCCAGTCGCTGCTGCGCCAGCTTGTTGCATCAATAGACAAAGCGCTGAATGCTGCCGTGCCAATTTTTCTCTCTACCGCCGGGCCCACAACAAAGGGGCCGATACCAACAGCCAGTTCGCTCAGTTTTACCTCTGCCTTATCACTTGCAATGGCATAATCAACAGCGCTTGCCACGCCAACGCCGCCACCAACACATTTGCCCTGTATGCGGCCAATGATGAATTTAGGGCACTTGCGCATGGCATTGATAACATTGGCAAAGCCGCTGAAAAATTTTAATCCTTCGGCTTCATTTGTAATTGAGATCAGTTCATCAAAACTGGCGCCCGAGCAAAATGTTTTTTCTCCTGCGCTTTTTAGTATGATCACTTTTGTATCATCGTGCGTTCCGGCAAAATGAATTTCGTGGGCAAGCTCTTCTAAAATTTTCCCGGGGAGACTATTGCTTTGCGGATGAAAAAATTCGATGGTATTGATGCCGTGTTCAATATGGCTTTTTACGTATGCTTCCATGCAATAAATATTTGTACTAAAGATACAGCTATCTTTTTTTTACTTTATTGCTTAAGCCAGGCATTTATTTCGGCCAGCATATTTTCGAGTTCGGTTTTATTGTAACTGCTCACATAAATAAACGACCAGGGAAATTTATCTACATTATTGGTCCAGTCAACATAACCGGTAACTGAAACATCCTTTATACCTGCACCACATTTAATATAAAATGTTTTAACCGGTGCTGTATAATCCTGCTGATCATAATCAACGATCTGTTGTGATGCTGCCGGGTCTATCGAATTTTTTTTGATCTCGTACAAAGAAAAAGAACGGGTAAGAGAATCACCTGATTCCATCCAGACTTTTAATTGATTATTTTCTAACTGGTAGTAAAATGTTGTGATGGTTATACTCTTGGTTTGCGGATCAACCCGTTTAACAGGAGTTGTCTTTTTGCGTTAATTGTAAAAACCTGGTTACCGCAATTAATTGTGTATTGGGCCTTAGCCAATACAACAATACCTGCTGCAAAAAGCAGGCAAATTATTTTTCTCATGCTTGAACTTGTTTAATAAATTTCGTTACTGTAAAGTGCCCAGAAAGGAAGCAAAATCATTTTTCCTTTCCCTGGCGATAGAAATGGTTTGTTTGTTCTGTAAGGTGGCTTCGCTGCCATCAGGAGAAATAGCTGCTATGTAATTTATGTTTACCAGATAACTTCTGTGTGTGCGAAAAAATCCTTCATCAACAGTAAGCTGAGTTTCGTAATCCTTTATGTTTTTACTTACAAGTATTTTGTTACCATCTTTTAAAAAGATGTTCACGTAACTTCCTTCAGCTTTTAAATGGGTAATGTCTTTCACATCAATAAATAAACTTCCTTCACTTACCGGTACAACAATCTTTTTTATTTTCTTTTCTTCAAGATTGGCTTTTAAAGTTTCAAGCCTTTCTTTTATCAGCGAACTTCCTCGCAGTTTTTCAGCCTTCTCAACAGCATTTACCAACTGATCAATCTGTAATGGTTTTAATAAATAATCTACAGCGCTCACCTGGAAAGCTTTCAATGCAAACTCGCTGTAGGCTGTAACAAAAATCACTTCAAAATTTATCTCATCAAAAAACTCCAGCAGCTGAAAGCCGTTGTAGCCCGGCATTTCAATATCTAAAAAAACAATATCAGGATTTTCTTTCTGTATCAACTTCACCCCTTGTACAACATCCGGTGCCGTGCCAACAATTGAAACTGCGGGGCAATAATCTGCAATAAAAGACTCCAGTATTCTTCTTGCTTTTGCCTCATCGTCTATTATTACTGCTTTAAGCATATTCAACATTTTTTAAAAGCAAGCCGGCCTAAACGGCTGGCTTGCTTGTTATATGAAGATAAGGTTTGTATCATTTATTTTACCCCGCAGGAAGGGGCAAAAGTATTGCCGCATTGAAAATAAACCTTGTTCACTTCTGAATCAAAACCACTGCCGTTGTAGTTGAACACCACATTTGCAAATCCGGTAAATACTTCGCCGGTAGCCTTGCCCTTATACACAACCCGCACTTTTAACCAGCGGTTAATGGGGGTACCGTAGCTGTTTTTATCAATATTATAGGAGTTGCTGATCACCTGTACCTTGTACACATCCTCAATAACATTTTGCGAAGTTACCAGTATGCCTTTTTTTATGGTGGCTTCCAGGTTCTTGTCGTTCATGCCGGCTGTATTTGCCAGGCGATAGATCTGCGACGTGAGTAATTTTTCTTTTGCAGGTATTTTTAATTTTAAAATACCCTCAGCAACCGATTGATAATCTCCACCCGGCATACGGTATTCGCCTTTGGTGCGGTAAACCAGTTCGTACTTTATATTCAGCACAGCTCCCGCCGTTACTTTATTATCAATTTTGCTTAACAAAAATCTTAAGAGGCTTTCACCATAAAAACCGTTATTGCCGCAACCATAACTGTTGAATTCGTCAAACTTATCAACCATTGAAAAACCCGAGCAGGAAAATACGTTGTTGGTTTTCCAGAAATTATCCAGCCCCGGAATTTGCACCTGGTCGTAATTAGGCAGGATACCATTGCTGCTGTAAAAATTATTCTTTGCATGGATATACATATCATTGATGGTAACGGCAACACCTTCGCAACTCAGCCTCAGGTCGAGCCTGTTGCCTTTGTCTTTGGGTAAACTGGCATCATCCATATAAGCCCTGAACCAGAAATCGTTACCTAATTCCAGTTCTGTAGTAGCATCGGCGTCAGACTCATCCAGGCGGCTTTGCAGCCAGTTATCATAGAATACTACTTTTTTGTTGTGCGCTTTTTGCCAGTCGGTTAGCTGTGCCTGCGTGTTATTAAATGCCAGGCAGGTTATTGCTGCCGATAAGATCATTTTTTTCATTTTGTTTAATTTTTTATTGGTTTGTTTTTTTATAACACAAAGATGTTACAACGCTAAGCCTGTTTCAAATGGAGTTTGTGAACGGATTTTATGGATTTGTGAACGGGTTTAATGTGCTGAGCCTGCAATAAAAAGGGCCTCTCCAAGGAGAAGCCCTGTTGCCGAACTCTCCGGTTTTTTTTATTGTTTCACCAGTTTTTTTGTATCAGTAATTTTTCCGTCAATCATTAAAGAATAAGTATAACTTCCGCTGCTGAGATCGCTTGCAAAAACATTCAATACACCTTTTCCTTTTGTGGTGATGTTTACTGTTTTCATCAACCGGCCATCCAATGTATAAAACATCATTTGTGCAGATGTTGCATTAGCCGGAATATTATAGCTGATGCTGGTTTGTTGTGAAAATGGATTGGGAACATTCTGGTTAAGCACCAGTGTGTTATTATCTGAGAGCTCAATTGATAAACCCGGTAAGGTTGGTGCCGCAGCCGATGTTTCTGTAAGGTTACCCTGCTGTGCCTGTTTAAGTTGTTTAAGTTGATTTTGTAATTCCTCAATCATTTCCTGCTGCTCCTGCACGGCTTTTACCAATGGCACCACAAACTGGCTGTAGGCAAGGCTGTAGTTGTCATTATCGTTTTCCGGTTTATGAATCCCGTTAAAATCGTACCCGCTCTGCCTTGCTGCTTTTTCTACTTCCTGTGCAATAAAACCGCTTTGGCGGATTGAAGTGGATGGTTCAAAATTTTCACTCAGGTAAATATCCCTTATGCTATCGGGCATGTTTTTCGTCAGGAATTTTGTGAACTTCTTTGTATCCATATTGTACACTACGGGCCGGAGTCGTTTTATGAAATCAATTCCTTTTACATCGGTTTCGCTGATGTTTGTCTTAAATCTTCCGTCAGAACCTGAATATATAGCGGTAGAAGCTATCTCTACAATGGTAACTGCGTTATTTCCAATTCTTACCTTATTGCTCAAATTTACTATTGCCTGGTTGCCCATCGCAGATGAATTAATAAGGTTGGTTGCATTAACCTCTGTTCTGTTTCCGATACCGGTAATTCCTCTTCCTGTGCGGTTAAATGCTAAAGACTGGTAGCCAATAGCTGTATTGTTACTGCCAGATGAGTTTGATACCAGCGACTGATAGCCCATCGAAACATTTGAGTTTCCATTGTCATTGCTTTGCATTGCAAATGCACCTACCGAAGTATTCTCTAAACCAGCATTGTTGCCCCTCATAGCCGAAATACCAACAGCGGTATTATAATTTGCATTGTTCATCCTAAGTGCATTATCCCCCACAGCTGTATTAAAAAAACCGCTGGTATTTGTATAAAGCGTAAAAGGCCCGATTGCTGTATTATAGCTTCCCGAAGTATCGGCCTTTAACGCTTCAACACCTATGGCAACATTGTTAAACCCTGTTGTACTTGAATAAAGTGTTTGAAATCCAAGCGCAGTATTCTGGCCGCTTTTTGCAGAAAAAAGAGACTGATAACCAACCGCAGTATTTCTGGAATTGCCCGGCAACAGCGAGTTTCCGGACTGATAGCCAAATAAAGTATTTGCCTGGAATAGCCCGGTTTCTATTCTTCCGCTTTTTTGATTATTTACCCGTATAGTAAATGGTACATTATCTGTTGTTCCTATAAAGTTTGTACCGTCTATAGTACCAGAATTACCCGTTAGTTGCCAGCCCGCCGGTGCAACAACCGGTGCCTGCCAGGTAGCAACTCCATTTGCATCAGAAGTAAGCACTTTGCCAACACCGGGAAGCCCGCCGGTTACCTGTAAACCTCCGGTAATAAATGTTGCATTGTTTCCAACACCGTTAAAAACTTTTGCAACATTTACATCCCCCAGCTGTATGGCATTGCTTTCGGTAACTTTTGCATTGTAACCAATGGCTGTGGCATTCGTTAAACCATCGGTTGAAACATCGGCGCCAAAACCAAAAGCCGAATTATTGCTGCCGGTAATATTGTTTACCAATGCATCTCTTCCGGTTGCGGTATTATTATCGCCGGTTGCATTATTTACCAGCGCCTGCAAACCAAAGGCCGTATTGCTGTTGCCGGTGGTATTGTGATACAGGGCACTCAGCCCGTTTGCTGTGTTCCAGGTGCCGGTGGTATTCCTGTTCAGCGCCCATATGCCGGTGCCGGTGTTTGCCTGGCCTGTTGTATTGGTTAACAAAGATTCGTACCCAAGTGCCGTATTGTAGGATGCGGTGTTATTGTATAAAGAAAACCTGCCGATCGCTGTATTATAGTTTCCTAATACATTGTAATAAAGTGACTGCGTACCAACACCCGTATTTCCATCACCATTTACATTGCTGAACAAAGAAAGATATCCGTTAGCGGTATTAAAACTTCCTGTTGTATCGGATGCGAGTGCGAGGCCGCCTGTAGCCGTGTTGCCCTGTCCGCTATAATTGCCTACCAGCGCACCCCAGCCCAGGCCGGTATTATAACTTGCCTGGCTGTTATACAAGGCCTGTTTACCAACGGCAACACTGAAGGATGAGAGTACGCTTTGATTCATCGCTTCATGGCCAATAGCCGTATTATCTGATGAAGCAGCCGAGTTTGCCAGCGCCCCTATGCCTACACCAACATTGCGTAAACCTGTGTTCACTTTAAGCGCATTAATACCTATTGCAACATTGTTGAAGCCTAAATTAGGTACTGCTGCAGAATCGTAAGTTGTGTTTTGAGCTTTTGAGTGGCTGCAGATAAAGCAAGCCATACAGATAAACAGGAATAATTGTTTCATAAACAGTTTTTCCTGTAAATATCTCTCTGCCCCAGCCGGTTTGCAAACGGAATTTGTGAACGGTTGGGCTGAGTTTGTGAAAAGTAAAATGTTACACAGGTATGTTGATGGTAACGATGGTGCCGGAGCTTTGTTCTGAAGAATCATACAGGTCCTGGTAACTAACAGATATCAGTTCTGTTTTTTGATAGTTGAGCAGGTCGAGCCTTTTTTGAGTGGCGCCGGTGGCGAAGGAGGCATATTTTTTTTGCCGCATTTCATTTATTTCGTTGCTTCTTTTGCGGCCAATGCCGTTATCGGTTACGGTGCAACATAAAGTGTGTTCATTCATCATGCCGAAGTGTATGGAAAGTCTTTTATCGCCGGCTTTATGCAGCAATCCATGCTTAATGGCGTTTTCTACATAAGGCTGAATGATCATGGCCGGCAGTTGAATATAACTATCGTTGATGTTCTCATCTTTGTTAATTGCATAACTGAACTGTTCTTCAAAACGTAAGCTTTCCAGTTGCAGATAAAGGTCAAGCGATTTCAATTCTTCCTCCAGCGTAATTTTATCCTTGTTGCTCATGTCGAGTATCAGGCGCATCATGTCGGCAAACTTACCCATGTACATATTTGCCTGTTTCTTGTCATTCAGCAAAATAAATTCCTGTATAGAGTTTAGGGCATTGAACATAAAATGCGGATTCATCTGCGCTTTAAGCGATGATAGTTGCGATTGCCTTAGTTCTTCCTGCACTTTGGCCTGTTGCAGTTGTTCTGAAAATTTTTGCTGATTTTTTTTTAGCCGGTTTTTAAAAATAAAATATGCAAGCAACGATAAGATCAGGATTGCCAGTATCCTGAACCACCACTGTTGCCACCAGGGTTTTTGTATGCTGAATTTAAATTCCGCAGCATCTTTACTCAACACTCCGTCTTCATTCATTACCTGGCTTTGGAAAGTATAACTGCCCGGCGGCAGCGATGAAAAGCGAACAATATTTTCATTGGCAGATACTTTTATCCAGCCTGTATCTGCAGGCAATAGCCTGTACTGATAAACAAAGTTTCCATCACTTTTTAAAGAGATCCCCTGCAGGTTGATGGTGATGTTTTTTGTATCGTAGTACAGAGATATTTTATCATTCAGCGAAATACTTTTTTCATCTGCCTGTACAGCTGTTATCATAGAAACAGGAGAGGTTGCATTTCTTGTCTCTATATTTTGTGGAAAGAACTGAATCCCGCTGGCTGTTGCCACATACACCGTATCATGCAAAACCTCCACATCAAAAATTTCTGACGATAACAATCCATCGGTAGTGTTGATCGTCTTTATTTTTCCCGTTTGTAAATTCCTGCCCTGTAATGTTCCTCCGTTGATGATCCATAAATACTCATTGCTTAACCTTATCCTTTTTATATGGTCAGATAACAACCCTTCGGCAACAGTAAAATGATTAGTTACTTTTCTGTTTTTGATTACATAAACACCCTGCTCTACCGTAGCAACATACAAAGAGCCATCAGCGGTTTCATCAAAACCAATTGCTATGATGGGCTGCCCAGTTGACGGGTCTTTAAACTTTACCGGCTTTTTATTTTCAAAAAAAGCAAGGCCGTCAACAAAGCCGGCCCACAATAACCTTTCTCTTTCCTGGTACCAAACCCCTTTGCTGCGTTGCTCTGCCACTACCATTCTTTCTTTGTCTGCCACCTGTAATTCATCATAAGAATAGATGAACGACTCAAATTCTTCAAGCAGGCGCTTTTTTGCAGTTGTGTTTTTTGAATAAAAAAAGGTTGTCACACCATCGCCGGTAGTAAAAACAATTCCATCATTTCTGAAGTAAAAATCCTTGGCATTATTGGATACCCCGGACCAGCTCGTGATCTTTTTTGTGGCAGATGAATAAGTATAGGTTGCCGCTTTAGAGATAAATAATTCATCGGTTAATTTATTGTACTCCAGAGCCTGTGCGTCTCTTGTTTCCGCATTTTTTATAAATGCATTTTGTTTCGTTCTCACATTGTATTCAAATATTTCACCACTGGTGGCTGCGCCAAAAATCAATCCTTTTCCATCGGTAGTGATATGGTTTACACTGGCCGACCGTGTGCCGAATATTGATTGTTGTATCGTCCAGATATCTTTATTGGGTATTTTGTAAATGCCATTTTTCAAGGTTGATATCCAGATGCCGCCTTCCCTGTCTTTACTGATGAATGATATGGCATTGCCCTGCAGCATGCTGTTGAATAATATCCATTGACCATAACTATTTTTTTTAAGCCATAGCAATTCATTGTAAGTTCCCACAAAGAGGTTGCCTTCGTCATCGTCAAAACAACTGGTAGGATAGGCATTTAATTTTTGCAGTAATAAACTTGCCGGGTGCTGATAAAGCGCTTGTTGTTTATAATAAAACAAGTTGGGTTGTTTGTCGCCCGAGTTAAAGCGCTGAAAACCGAGTGTTTGTTTTTTTGCAAAAGAATTATAAAATACAAAGTTGTTCAGCGTTCGGTTTGGAAATGGCTGACCGTTCTCGAAAAGCTTTGGGATTGTTGCTTCTCCTGCTGGCCTGATTGCTTTTATAAGCCCAGAATCAAGAAAAGTATATAAAACTGTACCGTCAAAGGCAGTGTAAGAAAACACTTTTGTTGCATTGTTATTTACCAGTATTTTTTGGGCATTGATATTATTCAGGTCGTACTGGTATATTTTATTTTGAAAATTAGATATGATCAGTTTATTGTCATCTGTGATCGTTACATCAGCAAATCCTTTATTATAATTTTTCTCCCAGGGTTCAAATAATTGTAATGAATCGCCGCTGGTAAAAAAAACCTGTCCGCTGAAATTGATGCACCATATCCGGCCGTTCTTGTCTTCTCTTAAACCGCTTATGGCAGGCCCACGGTTCTTTTTGTTGGAGAGTAATTTGAATCTATTTCCGTCATATCGCACTAATCCAGCATCACACCCGATCCATAAAAAACCTTTGCTGTCCTGCTTTATTTCGTACACTTCATTCGTGGGCAGCCCATTGCTTACATCGTAATGCTTGTAGGCAGGAGTTTGTGCAACGCTTGTATTGTAGGCTACAGCTATTGCAAACAAGAAAAGATATCTATATAAACGTTGCAGTTGTTTTTTTAGGGAAAGATAAATGCTTATTGTCGTTTTTTAAAGCTTGAGAAATTATTATTTGCCGCATGCTATTTATTCTGTCCTCGCTATCTCACAATAAAGAGTATGGTTGTAAAACCAAAATGCCATTTGCTAAAACGGCCTTTTATTCTGTTACTCCCCGATACTTTATTTGCATAAAAAATTAAGTAAATGAAAAAAGCACTCCTTGTTTCAGTTTTTATAACAACCCTATTTTTCTCCAAAGCCCAGGAAGCTATTAAAGTTGGCGATGAAAGAACAATTACCTGTACCGGCACATTTATGGCACAGGTGCAAAATTATTTTTTAAACGGCACACCTTCTTCTGTAAGTAAAAGCTTTATGGATGTACAGAACGACAGCCTAGTGTTTTTTACCGCTTTAATTAATGCCGGCAGAGAAAAGCAGGCAGTAATAAAATACACCGTAGCAAAAAAAGATCTTGATACAGGTGATTGGGGTATTGAAGTTGATAAGACAAAAGAAAATGGTGCAGACTTTCTGCTGCTTAAAATTAAAACCACCGAAGGCAAAAGCGTTGTAAGCGAAGTGATGTATAAAAATGATAAAGAAGAAATAAGCGACCCCACTAACCGTGTTCATATTTACTTTTTAGCCGATAAAGAAGCAGATGCAAAGAGCTGGGCAGAAAAAATTAAAAAAGCAATTCAATAATAATTTAAACAAACATTCTAAGTATGAAAAAAGTATTACTGGTTGCAGCGCTGTTTACTACAACAGCTGCTGTAGCAACAAACACAACCGTACCTGCGGCAACAATTGAGGTTCGTGCCGTTAAGTACGATATCAAAATTAAAAACGACAGCGGCGATGAAGTTACTGTGTACAACCCCGGCAGCGGCGGCACTTACAGACTGCAAAAAAACGTAGTTACCACCATTAAAATGGAAGAAGGAGATAAGCTGTACAAATACGAAGGTGGTAAAAAGGGCGCTCTGCTTTTAACTGCCTCTGCCGATATGAATGGCAAAGTGCAATTGCTGAGCAAATTATAATAAACAACAGCCAATGAACGCACCCTTTGGTAAAACCGAAGGGTGTTTTGTAAAATGGTTTTTGAAAAGTCTTCTTGCTTCAAATATTTACAGTATAAAATTCTAACATGAAAAAACTCGTTCTATTTACTCTTTCCGTTTGTTGCTTATTTGCAATAAGCAATAATGCAAATGCACAGCTATTAAAAAAACTAAAAGAAAAGGCAGGAGCAACCACAAGCCAGAATGCTTCAGCAAACGATGCTGGCAGCCAGGAGCCTGGTGCGGCGGAGGAAGATAAAGTTAAAAATGCAGGTAAGTCGTACACCATAAATACAAGCTACGGAGATGTGAAGTACGATATTGATAAAAGTGCAGAAATGATTGCGGAAAGCAAAAGTGCAGATGGTACAACACAACATTTTTTAACCACTTATGAAAAGAATAAAGGCAGGAGAGAATACGGAGTCTGACATTCCTGAACTCAAATTGGTATTGTACACAAACACAGCAGAGAAAGCAAACGCCTTAATTACTGCTATCTTAGGTAAAGATGTAAACGGATCGCAATTAAACAGTTTTGTTTACACCACGGGCGATAATAAGGTTGTAAAAACAAGTGCTGCACCTTTTTGGAGTTTGAAAGATGGTATTTTATACTTTGAATCTTTACCAAATGAAAAAGCACTTAGAGTAACTTATTTTGAAATTAATGTGGATGACGGATACAATAACGGTATTTATTTAACAAAAGTTACCGTAATACCTGGCGATGCCATCGGGGATTATAAAAACATCAGTGTTGGAGAGAAGGATGCTTTTCTGCCATTAAAAAAACCGGTAACCAAAACTATATATGATAAGCAAGCTGCAGCTACAACCGAGACGATATCAGAAAAATTCAGATTAGTAGCAAACAGCTTTGGATCGGCACTTACAAACGAATATTGTAACATAGTTGGCCAACAACTGGCAGCCGATGTAAAAGAAAAATTTAAGAAAGAAATACAGCAACCAATAGTGGCAAAAAGAGTAGCGGAAGAAAAGGAAAGAGACAGACTATATGCAGAGTCGCAACGTAATTCAGGTTCTTCCGGTTCTGGAAGTTCTGGTTCTTCCGGAAGTAGCTCTAAACAAAAATCAGAGTTCCATGTAAAACTTAGAAATAAAAGTGATGCAAAACTAAGCGTTGAAACAAGGGCTGCAAAAGGCAGTTCAAAATCTCAATTTGAAGTGAATCAGCGCAACACCGTTTCCAAAGAAGTGCAGGTAGGAGGAAGCATATATGTGAATGGCGCTTTAATAGCTACTGTTACAGCAGATATGGAAGGAAAAGAAATAATTATTGCACAATAAATACAGAACATTTTTAACCTAATAAAAAACAAAATGAAATCAAAAATAATAATGCTGCTTTTTGCAATTTGTGCAGTAACAACAGCAGTAGCACAAGGCTTTAATAAAAAAACCGTAGCAACGCTTGAAAGCAACCTAAACACGATTGCGGAGCTTGAAAAACTAATTGCTTCCGATTATACACTTATGGATAAGCCGGTTAATGTGGTAAGCGCAAAAAGTTTCCAGGCGGGCCAGTTTATGATGCTTACCTCTTTTGCCGATGATGCCGCCATGAAACAGGCAGATGCACTTGAAAAAGATTTTAATGGCACGTTTGAAAAAAGTGTGTGGAAATTTGATGCAATTAATCCCAACAGCACAACCTGGGTAAAAGTTACTACACAAAAAGGGCAAACAGAGCAATCTGGTTATACTCCTTCTGGCGCTATGATCCGTATTGGCTCTTTAGTGCAGGGGTTGGATATAAATGCCTATTTCTATCAAAACAAAAAAGAAACCGGCAGTTACATTATGCTGTTTGCTGTAGGCAATGGTATGGCCTGCGTGGCAGAGTTTACAAGTGCCGCTGGCAAATAGATTTTAGCAAAGACCGCCATTTCTAAAAACAACAATTGGTATCAACCTTCTGCAACCGGCAGAAGGTTTTATATTTGACGGATATTCTGTTTTGAAAATTTTTTTATCCATATTATTTTTTGTTGCCGCGTTGTATACAAATGCACAAAACCCTGTAAGCCGCAACCTTACTATTTTAAACGGCTTGCCCAGTAACACTGTGTACTACATTATGCAGGATAAACAGGGTTTTATTTGGATGGGACACGATAAAGGTCTTAGCCGCTATGATGGAAATTCCTTTACGCACTACACTGCCGCATCGCAGCAAGGCAAAAGCATCAGCAACATTATGGAGTATAATGGCAGTGTATGGTGCCAGGATTTTTCGGGCAATTTTTATTATACCCACAACGACAGTTTGGTTAAAGAAACAAATTTTAAAAGCATAGGCACTTATTCTCCGGCAGGTATTATTAACAACCGGTTGCTTGCCGTGGTTAATTACGACAGTATTCGGGTGTATGATGCCACAACAAGAAAGCAAGCCGCCTTTGTACTAAACGGCGGCCGCATGCCAGGTGTGTTGCACAACGGTTCTCAATTGTATTTTATTACGGGCAACCGGTTGCTGCTGTTTAATGGAAGTTCCATTACTGCTGTTAACAGTTTTACAGGCGCCATGCCCAACCTGTTTTTTTTAACGCAAATAAAAAACAGTATTTACGGTTTCACATCGTCCAGCTATCCGTATATCTATCGCATAAATGGCAGCAGTTTTCAACCGGTAACGGTGCTAAAGCCAGGCCTGGTAATACACGATGTGACTATTATTGATGAGGAAATTTGGGTAAGCACCAGCTCCGGTGCTTATTGCTTTGATGCCTCTTTTAACCCACTGTACAACGGTCACTGTTTTTTTGCAGAACACAGTTTAAGCAAAGTAATGAAGGATAAAGAAAACAATTACTGGTTTGGCACATTAAATAAAGGCGTGTTGGTGGTACCCGATATTAATACAAAAATTTACCGCTATGGCAACGAAAACATTACCGCTTTAAGCCGCTATAAAAACACTTCCGAAATCCTGGCCGGCACTTCATCCAATCTTATTTTTTCTTTTAACAGCAACACCGAAAAAATAAACACGCTTGTAAGCAACGAAATTAAAGGCGAAGTTTTTTCATTGTATTATGATGCAGATCAAAATAGCATTGTTTCCTGCGGCAACAAAGTATCAGTTTATAAAAACGAACAAAAAGTAAAAGAAGAAACCATTGCCGGTAAAATTATTTGTGCTGTAAACAACGGTTCGTATGCAGTGGCCTATGCAAGCGGTGTGCTTTTTTTTCCAAGGGCGGGCAATGCGTTATCGTTGCCATCTTATTTTCCTGTTACAACAGATTCATCATCGCACCGCACCATTTTAATACAGGGTTACCGTGGCCGATGTGTGTTTTACGATACGGCTTCGCAAACCTTGTACACCGGCACTGCGGCAGGGCTGCAATATTTTTCACCCAAAGGCAATGGATTTATCCTGCTTACCAATAAACACATTTATGCATCGGCCATTACCATGGTAAACAACAGCCTGTACGCTGCTACTTTTACCGATGGGTTGGTTAAAGTACAAGATGGCAAGGCAATATCGGTTAATAAAAACCAGCCTGCTGTTTTAAATACTATCTACAAACTGGTACCTCAAAACAACTTTTTATGGTTAACCGGTGATGAACAGATACAGCGTTTAAATACGATTGATAACACAGTAACTAGTTATACCGCTGCCGATGGCATGCCCACAGCCGAAATAAAAGATATTGTAGTGCAGGCCGGTAATGTTTTTGTTGCTACATCTGACGGGCTGGTTGTATTTGCCGAAAATAAAAACAGCACCAACAATGTAAGGCCGGGTTTATTGCTCAACAGGTTTTGGGTTAACGACAAGCTGGTACAGTTAACAGATAACCTGCAGCTAAGATCTGCCCAAAATAATATTCAGATCAATTTTTCGGTGCTGGCATTTAAAGGCAATGCAGCGGCTGTGGTACAGTACTGCATTAACAAAGGCGGCTGGCAGCAGCTTGCTAAAAACAGCCGCAGCCTGCAACTGGCTTCGCTATCGCCGGGTAAATATGTAATAGAAATAAAAGCTTTTAACGAAGATGGTGTTGCTGCAGCAAAAACTCTTGTTGTTCAGTTTACAATAGCGGCTCCATTTTATAAACAGCCCTGGTTTATTATTGCCATTGCTGTTTTGCTGTTTGGCAGCATGTACATCTATTTCAGGCAGCGTTTGCAAAATGAAAAAAAGAACAATGAATTGCTTGCACAAAAAATGGAACTGGAGCAGGAGTTGCATCAAAGCATGCTGGCTTCCATAAAAAGCCAGATGAACCCGCACTTTTTATTCAATGCACTCAACACCATCCAGTCTTACATTTACACCAACGAAAAAGAAAATGCATCGCAGTACCTGGGCAAATTCAGTGAGCTTACCCGTATGATACTGAACATGAGCAATAAAGAAAAAGTAAGCCTGGCCGATGAAATAAAAACATTGCAACTGTACCTGGAGCTGGAGCAGCTGCGCTTTGAAGAAAAACTGAACTACAGCATAACTGTTGACAAGGAGCTGAGTACCGAAACTTTTTTAATTCCATCTATGCTGGTGCAGCCCTATGTTGAAAACGCCATCAAGCATGGTTTAATGCACCAGAAAAACAAGTGGCAGCTGCATATTGATTTTACGCAAAAACAAAACGCTGTAGAAATAACCATTGATGATAATGGCGTAGGCCGCCAGGCCAGCGAAGCCATTAACCGGCAAAAAACAAAAACACATCAATCTTTTGCCAGCAATGCCAATCAAAAAAGGCTTGCCATTTTAAACAAAGGATTAAAGCAGGCCATTGCTTTGCAGGTAATTGATAAAAAAGATGCAAATGGCCAGGCTGCGGGCACCGCGGTTATTTTAAATATACCCCGTTAGTTTGCTGTTTATTGCTGCCTGATAAAACAAAACACGTGTTTTGTAAAACGGCGGCTTGCTTTAATAAAACACTTATTAAATTGCGTAAATGGAACCATGTATAATTATTGATGATGAGCCAAAAGCACGCAAGCTGCTGCAATCTGTTATTGAACAGTATTGCCCCGGCCTGCAGATTATGGCTTTGTGCGAAGATTTACCTGCAGGCATTAAGGCCATAAAAAAACACAAGCCTTCTTTAATTTTTTTAGATATTGAAATGCCGGGCCACAGCGGCCTGGAGCTGCTTGATTTTTTTAATGATGATGAAATTGATTTCAGCATCATTTTTACAACCGCTTATAACGAATACGCCATACAGGCTTTCCGCTTTTCGGCCATTGATTATTTATTAAAGCCCATACAGCATACAGAGCTTGTTGGGGCAGTGGACCGCTTTTTAAAAAAACAACAACTTCAACAACCGGCACAATTAAAAAGCCTTAAGCAAAACCTTAACAGCGCCGATGGCTGGAGTGAAAAACGCATTGCAGTACCCAGTGCACAAACCATTCATTTTTTTAAGCCTGATGAGGTTATTATGATAAAAGGCGAAGCCGCCTACAGCGAAATTTATTTGGCCAGTGGCAGCAAACTGCTTGCCAGCCGTAACCTGCGCCATTTTGAAGAAATGCTGAAAGACATACCGGTTTTTTTCCGCAGCCATAAATCGTACATCATCAACCGCAGCGCCGTTAAGGAGTATGTTAAAAGCGATGGCGGTTATCTTACTTTACACAATGGCTTACAGGCCGGTTTATCGCCCGATAAAGCAGCAGATTTTTTAAACGGCATGTAAATTTTACAACCTGTAGCAGCAATTTTTTTTACAACAGTGTTTTCCTAAAATTAAAACGGGCTTATATAAAACCGCAGTGTTTTACCATTTACAGGCACATCATCTTTGCCCGTAAACTTAAAACAATGAAAAAAATATTTCTATTACTAGCCATGGCTGCAGGTTTAAGCAGCATTACACTTACAGGTGAAGCACAGTTACTAAAAAAATTAAAAAACGCTGCCGGCGGCGGAGGCTCAAGCCAGGGAGCAACTGGTAAAGTGAGCGAAAAAGAAGAAAAGAATATTGAGGAAGAAGCCGCAAAAGATATGGCAAACCCATTGCTTGATGGCCAGCCTTTCGATAAACAGGATGATCAGAAAGCGTGTGGTATTTATTATGCTACCAGCCCGGTTATTGCAGTAAACGGCAGCAAAACAAAACAGTTTGGCGTGCAAAAGTTTTTGATAAACCGTGTTAAGAACGAGAACATCGTTTACGAAATATCTACTGCTTACGCTTTTGATGCAGATGATAAGAACAAAGTAGAACCATACAAAGTAAACCGGGAAACAAAATATTTTAAGTGGGATAAAAAGTGTGGAATGGGCAGCCTGCGTTATATATCTGATTGTTCTTTATTTTATATAGATGGCGACTTTACCTCAAAAATAAATAATGAAGGCAAAGATGTTTTCCCAACATCCGAAACAAAAGTGATGCGTAACCTGAACGAAGTTAACCTGCATCTTTTAGAGCCGGGCATCATCATTGGCTACAAAAATATTTATGAAGAATGCTGCATTGATCCTAAAGGATCAGACTATGATGCCGCCAAAGCAAAAGCCTATGAAACTTTTCATAAGCCAATCATCTTCTACACCAAAGAAAAAGAAGCAAAAGCAAAAGCTTTAACGCTGCAGCAGGTACAAACAATTTTTAAAACATGGTACCAGAAGCTGCAGGGTATGTACAATGCCGGCGCCGGTGGCGAAGAATTGCCTGCGCCGGGAGCTGCGGCTTCAAGTTCTTTGTTCAGCGCTGCAAAAGCGCAGGTGTTAACTGCCATGAAAGCTTACCTGGCAAAAGAAGGCATGAGCCAGTATGTGCCTGAGTATGCATACATCTACAATAATTATTCAGAGTTTGGGCCCATAACCATGCCGCACCCGCAAACCGGTGTTACGGTTACCTCTGGCCGCACGGTTACCTTTTATGTTGTTTGTAAAAATTTAAAAACAAACGCTGCCGATGGCCGTAAGTTTTTTGATACCGACTATGTTTACTTTTGGGTAAACCTGGGCGAAGATGTGAAGCCGGGACAATACAACTCACAAAATTTTACCGGCAAGTGGTATATTTTTAACAGCCAGGCGCCTATTGGTTTGGATAAAGAAGAGGCAATGAAGTATAAAGGAAAATAACCACTGTTTTTATTAACTCAACAAGCATTAAATATAGAAGCCCGGCAAATTGCCGGGCTTCTATATTTATCGTTTTACCAATACATCCCAAAAAATCATCCTTTAGTGTACCTAAACCCTTTTTTTTGCGCCGCACTTTTACAGTGTAATCATTATCACTAAAACTTAAAATCAATTTTATGTACAAAAAATTCATGCTGGCCATCATCATGACTGTAGCCGTAACAACAGTTTTCGCTCAAAAAAGCGAAAAGAAAAAACCTTACGACAAAACCCTGCTTGAAAGCCGCAAGAACCACAAACAACGCATACAGGAAGGCATTAAAGACGGCGACCTCTCTAAAAAAGAAGCCAAAGCCATCACCGACCAGGAAAAGAAAATTAAACAGGCCATGTACAAAGCCAAACAAAGCGGCGGCGTTATTGACGAGAACGAAAGAGCCCAGATAAAGCAAATGCAACTGGACCTTGATAAAATGATTGAAGAAAAGAAAAAGAACGATGAGTTGAGAAAAAAACCAAAAAGCTAAATACAAGCGCTAAAACAAATTTGTATGAAACAGACATTTCTTTTGGGCTTAGCCATTTTACTTGCAGGCAGCATGTTTGCCCAGCCTTCAAACCTGGCCGTCATCAATCGCCTGAACCATGCTGGTGTTACCAAAGTTGAGGTTGTAAAAACAGTAAAAGAATGGCACGGCGGTAAATATGTGTATGTGGCTTATGCCAATGTTATAAAAGCCATAGCACCTGAAAAAGTTTTTGGGCTCAAAGGTGTATCACTGGTTATCGCCACCATGGCTTATTATGATATTGGCGCTTCTCAACCCTACCAGGTGCTGGGAACCGAAAGTAACGGCGAATATCGTGGCATTAACCTTCCCATTCCTTCTGTGGCAGAACTTACAAAGTATGCAACTGATGCTGCGCAAAAAAGTCCGGAGAAATTTTTTCTGCAGGCAAACTCTATTGTTGCGGTTGAGAAAGTTACGGTTACAAAACCCAACGCAGTTTGGCTTCATCCTGGCAAACTACAGTTTGAAGGCGATATGGTTTATGTAGATAAACTTACCAGAGAAACATTTCAGCGTGTGGGTGCGCCCTGTACTATTGTTTTGTACAGAGATGCGTTAACGGCACCCTGGTACTTAGGCAAGGCTGAAGCACAAACCATGCAGGCAAGATATGTTGGTGACATTGTGCATGCTGCAGATGCGCCACAGTGGGCAAATCTTCCGGCACTCAGCAGCAGATCTGTTGAAAATGCCAATAAAGAAAAAATAGCTGCGATGGGTTTAACGGCTCCGCCTGTTTTTAATGCCGCTAAAGACCTGGCGCTGCATTTTCATGAAAAACTGATGACGCTGAGTAAAGATCAATTTGCTGAGTACATGAAACTTTTGCTGCACAGCAGCCTGCGCCAGCCTGGTACTGCATTCACGCCGGATGGAAACGGGCAGCCCATGATTGACAGGGCTGTAGAGAAAGCTTATGTTGGCTGGGGAAAATACAAAGATCAGTACTGCATTGTGCCAAACCGTGTTGAAGAGATTGGCGGCACCTACAAATGGTACAACAAGCGTAACGACAGGTATTGCAGCATTGACACAAAAAAAGATGGTAACACGTATGCCATAGATGGTATTGCCCTGGCATTGGATAAAAAACAGGAAGATGATGCCGCATTTAAAGCGATTGCCTGCAGTGGCGAAACCGTTTCATCGGCAGCAAGTAATAGTAATGCTTCTGCTGCAAATGCGGCTTATAAAACCGGCGACAAAGTAATGGTGGAAGAAAACGGCAAATGGTACCCTGCCACCGTTTTAGAAACAAAGCCAAACGAATGGTATATCCATTACGATGGATATTCTTCCAAATACGATCTGTGGGTGGGCCCCTCAAGAATTAAAAACAAATAACCTTTTAAAAAATTACAAAAATGAATAGGAACCTATTACTGCTGCTGATGGCGCTTTGCAGCTTTACATATACACAGGCACAAAAAAACAAAAATCAGCCAAATAAAGCCGCTGCTGCATCTGCCTCCGAAGATAAAGGCTGGAAGCCCACTAAAGGAGATACAAGAAACCCCTTTGACACCACTAAAACAAAGCAGGCTAAAGCAGATGGTTTGAGTGCAGGCGATGATCCTTTTGGAAAAACCGGAGGCAAGTCAAAAAAGAAGCCCGTAAAAAAGAATGGCTATGCCAACCAGGAAATAAGCTATGTAAAGCCAAGCGGTTCTTCTTCGCAATCGCAAAGCCAAACAACACCCAAGCCTGTAAAAGGTAAAAAGCAACTTAAAACCAGGTCGAATTAATAAAACATCTTTAATCATAAAAACAAAAAATAATGAAAGCAATTTTAATTTTAACTGTTTGCACTGCATTATTGTCTTGCGGAGGCAGCAACGGCAAATGGACTGAAAAAGACAAAGAAAATGCCTACAAAAACTGCATGTTTGGCAAACCAGAGGGTTTTACCGATGAACAAATGAAAAAGCGCTGCGACTGCTTTGTTGAAAAAGTAATAGCGCTAAGCCCCGATCCAACCAAACAGGCCGAAATACCGATGGACCAGGTTCGCAAGCTGAATGATGACTGTACGGCTGAAGCAAAAAAATAGATCAACCTGTTTCCTGTTACCATTGTAAAAAGAATGTGGCTATATTAGTATTACCATGCGCTTGTATAAAACTGCTTTTTTGTTGCTGATGATTTTACTGCTTTGCGAAAGCGGCAGATCGCAACATATATTTAAGCAGATACCAGGCTTCATTAACTACGCCGACAGCAATTCATATAAAGCTGCGCTGGATTACATCATCGAAAATTCAGAAAACAAAACAGAAGAATGCCTTGCCATAGCATTAAGCCTGGTTAACCGAAGTGAACTAGGTCAACTTAAAAAACATAAAGCACTGCTGGTAAAAAATACCGGGGTGCTTTATGATTATAAAGGAAACTTAGACAGCACCCTGTATTACCTGAACCTTGCCCGTGACATTTTTAAGCAACTTAAAAATGGGCTGGAAGAAAGCCACGTGGTAAATAATATTGCTGTTGCTTATTACTTAAGAGGCATTTACGAGCTGGCAGTTAAAAATCACCTGGCCGCATTATCGCTGCGGCAAAAGGCAGGTTCGTTAAAACATATTGCACAATCTTACAACAACCTTGGGCTTTTGTATCGTGCAAAAAAAGATTACAACTCTGCCATTGAAATGTATAATAAATCGCTGGCCATAAAACAGCAGCAAGCAGACAGTACCGGGCAATTAAATACTTTAATGAACATCGGCGCCTGTTACTCAAGCTGGGGCAAGTTTGATTCTTCTTTGGCATATTCAACCACCAGCGAACAGCTTGCAAGAACGCTGGGTAAAGTAGAAGATGTTATCGGAAGCAAAGCCAATAAAGCTTCTGCGTTGGTTAATCTTGGCCGTTTGGATGAAGGTATCAAACTGGCAAAGGAAGTACTAACCTTTCATCCGGCAGATACAAAAACATTGCTTACGCTTTATGAAACATTAAGCGATGCCAGCCTCCAGGAGAAAAATTATCAGCAGGCGTTGCAATACACTCAAATGGGTGCCTCCGAAGCGGAAAAAGCCAACCGCATTGAACAGATGGCGGTATTCTATCAAAACCTTTCTACCATTTATGAGGTGCTTAACCACAGTCCCAAAGCGTTGTACTATTTAAAGCGGCACCAGCAAATAACCGATAGCTTATACAAAGAAGAAAACAGCAGGCAGATAAACGAAATGGCTGCTGTGTTCGAAAGCGGACAAAAAGAAGCGTTGATAGGCAAGCTGAATGAATCGCTTACGGTGAAAGAACTAAGCGTTCAAAACAGGAAAAAGGAACGAAATATTTTTATTGCTGCAAGTGCTATTTTTTTACTGCTGAGTATTTTGCTGTTAAAAGCCTACCGGCAGATACGCAAAAACAAAAATGAGCTTTCGCAAAAGAATGCCGTTATTGAAAGCAGTTTAAAAGAAAAAGAAACGCTGATGAAGGAAATTCATCACCGGGTAAAAAACAACCTGCAGTTAATAAGCAGCCTGCTCAACATGCAAACCGATTTTGTTGGCGATGAAAAAGCAATTGATGCTATTGTTGAAAGCAGGAACCGGGTGATGAGCATGTCGCTTATTCATCAAAACCTGTATCAGCAAAATGATATCACATCTGTAAATCTGAAAGCTTACACAGAGCAACTTTGCAGCAATATTCTTACTTCTTACCAAAGCAGCATAAAGCCGGTAAATTTAAAAACGGCTGCGCCGGATGTTTTGGTTGATGTTGATAAACTGGTGCCTGTTGGTCTTATTATAAATGAGCTTATTACCAATGCGGTTAAATATGCTTTTGCTTCGCAGGAAGAACCGAAGCTTAACGTGGCGTTGCAACAGCAGCAACAACAGCTTGTTGTAAGTGTAGAGGATAACGGGCCCGGGTTTGATTTTGACAGCATTAAACACCGCAACAGTTTTGGTTATAAGATCATCAATGCGTTTTTAAAAAAACTGAAAGGCGATATTAAAACCGGCAGGCAACATGGTTTTGTTGTACAAATAACTATTCCTGATTTTTTTAAGCAAGTTTAAAATGACAACAGTACTGATTGTAGAAGACGACCCGATGATTGCTGAAGATCTTTTTGGGATTGTGAAAAAGCTGGGCTTCGATCCGTACGAACCCTGCTACTCAAAAGAAGAAGCGCTGCAGTTTTTGAACGGGCATAAAAAACCATCCATTGTTTTGCTCGATATAAACCTGGATGGCGAAGAAAGTGGTATTGAGATTGGCAGGAGGCTGAATGAACAGTTGCACACCCCTTTTATTTATGTAACCAGCTACAGCGATACGGCAACTGTTAAAACCGCCAGCAAAACGCAACCGTTGGGTTATATTGTAAAACCTTTTACCAGCGCATCCGTGTACAGCGCTATTGAAATTGCTCTCGAAAATCATTCACAAAAAAACAAAAACAACCTTGTTTCATTTTCTCTTGAAAAAATAAACAAAAGCCTGCCAACACCATTAACTGACAGGGAATTTGAGTTGCTGCAACTGATAAATGATGGTAGTAATAATACAGAAATATCCGACAAGCTTTTTGTAAGCATCAACACCACCAAAAAACATCTAAAGAATATTTTCGCCAAGCTGGATGTTACCAGCCGCACAGCTGCTATTGCTGCTGCAAGAAAACTGATGGAAGCATAACTACTGTTCTTTCTTCGCTACCATAGTTAATATTGTTGCTACACCGGTAACTTCATTTGTTTCATCAATCATTTCTACCAGCCATTTCACAATGCCTTTATCAATATCATCGCCACGCTTGAAATCTTCGGGTTTTTCAACAACCCTTTTATCGTTTTCCAACTTTTGTTTACAGGTAAAGCGAATATGAATTTCGCTGCCAGGATAAACCGGTTTGGTAAAACGCAGGTCATCTATGCCATAATTAAGCAGCACCGGATTTTTCTCGTAACTGTCTACAAACAACCCTGCGGCAATGCTCATGATGAAATAACCATGGGCCACCTGCTGTTCAAACATGGTGCCTTCAAAATCGGTGGTTTTAATATGGGCATAAAAATGATCGCCGCTCAGGTCGGCAAATTTATCTATGTCTTCAGAGGTGATCGTTCTTTTTTCGGTGATGATCTGTTCACCAACTTCCAGCTCTTCAAAATACTTTTTAAACGGATGTTTGCCGGGATCTTTAGCTTGTGCATATTGCTGGTAAACGTTTGTGATGGCAGTAATAGTTGTTGGCGAACCCTGTATAGCTGTACGTTGCAGGTAATGTTTTACACCACGCAATCCGCCCATTTCTTCGCCGCCGCCGGCACGGCCGGGACCACCATGCACCAGCAAAGGCAATGGTGATCCATGGCCGGTGCTTTCTTTAGCACATTCATTATTCAACA
Source organism: Ferruginibacter sp. (assembly GCA_016786725.1). Lineage (GTDB taxonomy): Bacteria > Bacteroidota > Bacteroidia > Chitinophagales > Chitinophagaceae > Ferruginibacter. The sequence continues at coordinate 70,060 of JAEUVU010000003.1, forward strand.
CTAAAATTCTTCCGTGGTGCGATGCTGCACCCACAACATATTGTTGCGCCAGTTTATGATCGGCAGTTACAATGGTTGAAACTAAACTTCCTTTGCCAAGCTTGCTCAATGCAATCGCATCATCCATTTTTTTATAAGGCATGATGGTGCTTACCGGACCAAAGGCTTCAATTTCATGCGGCTCTTTTGAAGTATGTGGTGTTTCATTCATCAATAACACCGGGCTCATGAAGGCTCCCTTGTTTGCATCGGCACCAACCACTTCCACGCTATCTAAACTGCCGTAAACTATTTGCGAAGAGGCCAGTAATTTTTGCACCTGTTCTTTTACTTCGTTGCGTTGGCTTTGTCCGGCAAGCGATCCCATTCTTACCGAAGCATTCAACGGATCGCCAATTACAGTCTGCGAAAGCGATGTGCCAATCTCTTTCCAGATATCTTCCATTTTATTTTCCGACACAAAAATGCGGCGGATGCCGGTGCAACGTTGGCCGGCTTTCAGCGTCATCTCTTTTCTTACTTCTTTTATAAAGATGCCCCATTCTGGTTTATCCGGAGTTACATCTTCGCCCAGTACAATGCAATTCAAAGAATCTGCTTCCATATTAAAAGGAACATTTTCTCTTAGAATATTGGGATTAGATTTTAGCATCAGTCCTGTTGATGCAGAGCCTGTAAACGTCACTACATCTTGCGATGTTACATGATCTAAAATATCTCCGGCGCTGCCGCATAGTAATTGCAGGCTTCCTTCGGGTAAAATTTTTGAAGCGATTATTTCCTTTACAACAGCTTCAGTTAAATAGCTCGTAACGGTTGCCGGCTTTACAACACAGGGCATTCCTGCCAAAAGATTTACGGCAATTTTTTCCAGCATGCCCCACACCGGAAAATTAAAGGCGTTGATGTGTACTGCAATTCCTTCTTTAGGAACCAGTATATGTGTACCCATGAATGTATTATTAGCGCTCAGGTTGTGGCTGTCGCCATCCACACAAAAAACTTCATTGGGAAATTTGCGGCGAAGCGATGCGTTGGCAAATAAATTACCAATACCGCCTTCAATATCAACCCAGCTATCGGCTTTGGTGGCGCCGGTTTTGTAACTGATGGCGTAAAATTTATCCAGGTGGTTTCTTAAATGAAGCGCCAGCGCTTTCAGCATATTGCCCCGTTCATGAAAAGTCATTTTACGTAAGGCTGGATTACCAACGGTTCTTCCGTATTCAAGAATTTGTTTAAAATCTAATCCTTTTGTTGATGCAGTTGCAACAGCATCGCCGGTTACAGCATTGTATAATTGTTGTCCTTCACCATCACCGGTTATCCAGTTTCCTGTTATATAGTTTTCGAGTTTCATGCAATCGTTTATTTGATCTTCAAAGTTAGCTTAAAAGAAAAGAGGCTTGCGCCTCTTTATAAAATTTTATACCAGGCCAAACTGCCTTAAATGATGCCTTACATGTTTATAATGCAACAAAACCCATTCTTCAAAATTCAGTTCTCCAAAAACGGGGTGCAGGGATGTTTTTAACGGATCGTCTTTAAAATAATCTTCAAATGCTGTTATTGAATCCGAAAATTTTTCTAATGCTTCTTCCATATTTGCGTAGCGCAGTGGCAGGGCTTCTTCGCTAATTACACTGGTGGGTGCTTTGGTATTTTCCCTGAACTCCTTATCACTAAGCAGAAACTCTTTATACTTAGGCAAATGTTCAACCGGTGTTACCAAATCAAATTTTATCTTACCCGAAGAAACTGTAAAGAATGCAGCCATGTGCTCAACCGCCTGCTGGGCATTCATCTTGCCCCAGTTGCCCATTTTTTCTGCCGGTAAAGTTTTAAACAGCGCAACACTATGTTTTGTAATAAAATTAAGTTTATGCTCGTCCATATACAGTTTTTGTTGCACAATGTAAAACAAAAAAGCACCCATAAAATGGATGCTCAATACTTTTATACCTGTTTACTTTTAGGCCCGCTGATCAATTTCTTTACAAAGCCTTTCAAAAATATCATCAATGGTACCTTCGCCCTTTATCATAACCACTTTATCAAATTGTTCGTAATAGTCTGCAACCATTGCTGTTTTGGTTTGGTATTCCACAATCCTTGCCCGTATCACATTTTCATTGGTATCATCACTGCGTCCGCTGGTTTCTCCCCTTTTTAATAATCGCTTTACCAGTTCTTCTTCGCTTACTTCCAGCGCCAGCATGGCCGCTATTGGCGCTTCTTTTAACTCCAGCAAATTATCAAGCGCTTTGGCCTGTGCCGCCGTTCTGGGAAAACCATCAAACAAAAAACCTTTGGCATCAGGGTTTTCATCAAGCGCCGAGCTTATCATACCGATCACCACTTCATCCGGCACCAGCTGCCCCTTATCCATAAAATTTTGTGCTTCTTTACCAAGCGGGGTTTCCCGGCAAATTTCACTACGCAACAGGTCGCCTGTGCTCAGGTGCTTTAAGCCATACTTGGCAATCAGTTTTTCGCTTTGGGTTCCTTTGCCGCTGCCGGGAGGTCCGAATAATATTAAATTAAACATAAGCCAGTTGTGGTTGTGAAGACAGCAAATATAAGAATCGTACCTTAAATATTCATTAACATTATCGTCAACCTGTTTAAAATCTTAAAATAACTGCTTTCCGTACATAAAGAACTATTTATCACGAAATTTGTTAAACCAGATGCGGCTATTATTTTACATATTGATCATTGTTTTATTAACCCATGCCGGTTGCAGTAACTCTCCGGATAAAAAAACCAAAACGGTCACCATGGATTCAGCTAAAAAAGAAAATCCTTTCTTTTCTAAAACAGATACTTCCAAAATAGAAGTAAGTAATGAAGAGTGGAAAAAGGTGTTATCAAAAGATGTTTACGAAATAGCCCGTGAAAAAGGTACCGAAAGGGCTTTTACCGGCAAATTCTGGGATCATAAAGAAGGGGGGACCTATTATTGTGCGGCTTGTGGCAATCCTCTGTTCAACAGCAACGGCAAATTCGACAGCAACTGCGGTTGGCCAAGTTTTTTTGAACCCATCAGCAAAGGCAGTATTATATATGCCCCGGATAATAGCTACGGCATGAAACGCACCGAAGTAATGTGCGGCAAATGCAAAGCACACCTGGGCCATGTGTTTGACGACGGGCCTCCTCCAACCGGTTTGCGTTATTGTATCAACTCTGTAATTCTCGATTTTGAAAAAGCAAAAGATGCTGAAAAAAAGTTTGGTGGTAATCAATAATCAATCAACCTTTCTTACACAAACCAAATGGCAGAGGTCAACTTTTTGCACATTGTAAAATGCGCCGCTGTAAAAATATTTGGTTACCGCCTGTGTACCATTTGCTTCGGTTGAGCTCCAGATGGTCATCTTTTCATCAAAATTCAGTTTGGTGTAGTTCAGGTGAATGATATCGGTTTCATCTTTACAGGGTAAATACCAGTCGCTGTGGCCGCCTGCTGTAAGTGTATCGCAAACCTTGGCTGCATAAACTTTTCCGTCATAACCACTGTTTTTACCAACAGCAGCAACAATAGCTTTTGTGTTGGCTGCACCATCAGTTTCGCTTTGGGCCGCTTTGCCAATTTGCTCGTAACCACCCCAGGTAATACGATCCATAAATGTCATATCAGCTATCATCAGTTTTTTACCATTGCCGCCTATGGTAGCTGTTTTTTGTGCTGTGGCGCTAAAAGAAAAGAATAAAACAACGAAGAGTATATTTTTCATAATGCAGTTTTTAGTAGTGTAAATAAAATATAAATTTCTGAAATTATTTGAATTATTTAAACCGGCAAAGACGCTGCTTTTTTGTATTTTTAATTTAAGCTGTTATCCTGGTAAAACCATTGTGTTTTTTTCTTCACAGTAAAATTATATGATGTATAAAATTTTTATACTTGCTGTTGCAGTTTCTATAATGCCTGTTTCCTATAATCTTACCACTGCTGATCTTTCAGCATCAGAAAATTCAGACCAATCTCATTATATTTTTCATTTTACAAATACAAGTGCCGAAAGCCCTTTTGATCCAGAAAAAAAAGCTTCTCAACCGTGGAGCCAAAACTGGATGGCAGCAGCACAGGAAAACATCCGCAAAAGCGAATATCATTTTAAATGGGAAGAAAAATTAAAAGCATATTGCACACCCAACCGCAAAAACAACCTCCGGTTTTTTTATGATGAAGATGGTTTTGTTGTAGAGCCACGGCAGACTAAGATACCGGTTGACAAGGTTGACAGGTTGATAAAGGCAGAGGACATCAGGTACAAGACCATCCCTTACTGGAAAGTAAAATTTAGCCTCGATAAAAAGCAGGTGGGTAATGGTAAATGGCAAATCTTAAACAACAAAGCCGAATACATCACAGAAAAAATAACCGTACAATACATCAACAACGACGATGGCATGCGGCAGAACTTTGTTGTCCATTCTCCTCTTTCAAAAGATGATGAGCTGAAAATAAATTTCAGTGTCAATACAAAACTTAAAACTTATTTATGCAGTAACCAATTGCAGTTTTTTAAAAACAAAACCAACGTTTTAAATTATAGGGATTTAAATGTTTGGGATGCAAACAACAAGCCACTAACCGCCTCTTTTCAAAAAAATAAAAACGGTAAGTTTTTTATTAAGGTAGATGCTAAAAATGCAGCTTATCCCATTACCATTGATCCTCTCAGCACAACCCCTTCGGCAATACTTGTAAACAATCAGTCTAATTCAAATATGGGCGGGTCGGTAGCTGCTGCTGGTGATGTAAACGGCGATGGTTACAGTGATGTAATTGTGGGAGCCCCCACTTTTGATAATCCGGAAGCTAATGAGGGTGTTGTTTTTATCTACCATGGCTCCATAAATGGAATTACTGCAACCCCGGCCGCAACGTTAGAGATTAATCAAATTAATGCACAATTTGGATTTAGTGTTTCAACGGCCGGCGATGTAAATGGCGATGGTTACAGCGATATAATTGTTGGCTCTCCCTTATATGACAATACTGAAAATAGTGAGGGTGCGGCATTTGTTTATCATGGTTCTGCAACTGGTATTGTTACCACTCCTGCGGCAGTAATTGAAAGCAACCAGGCAGGCGCCCAATTGGGCTTTTCGGTTGCCTGTGCAGGCGATGTAAATAATGATGGTTTTAGCGATATAATTGCTGGTGCCTGGCTTTACGATGATGGGGAAGCAAATGAAGGTGTGGCTTTTGTTCATCATGGTAGTGCTGCAGGAATAAGTACAACGCCGGCCATTGTGCTGCAGGCAAATCAATCAGCCGCTAATTATGGTATTGCGGTTGCCTGTGCCGGTGATGTAAATGGCGATGGATTTAGTGATGTAATTGTAGGGGCAGAAGATTATGATAATGGCAATACCGATGAAGGAGTGGTTTTTGTGTATCATGGCAGCGCCGCTGGATTAAATAATACAGCCGCAGTAATGTTAGAAGGCAATCAGGACCTTTCGCAATTTGGCTTTGCAGTTTCATCTGCAGGTGATGTAAATGGCGATGGATACAGTGATGTTATTGTTGGCGCTTACCTTTTTGATAACGGAGAAACCAATGAAGGCAATGCTTTTGTTTATCATGGTTCTGCTGCCGGCATTGTTAATACTATCGCTACTACATTGCAAAGCAACCAGTCTTCTTCCGGCTTTGGCATATCTGTAAAATGTGCAGGAGATATTAATGGAGATGGGTTTAGCGATATAATTGCAGGGGCAGACACCTATCAGAATGGACAAAGTGCAGAAGGCGCTGCATTTGTTTATTTTGGCACCGGTTCGGGCATTAATATTACCCCTACAGTTTTAGAAAGCAACCAGGCAAATGCCAGAATGGGAAGGGGTATTGGAAGTGCCGGCGATGTAAATGGTGATGGATATAGTGATGTAATTATTGGTGCTTATTTTTACACGAATACACAAAGCTTTGAAGGGGCTGCTTTTGTGTATCATGGCTCAGCTGGCGGCATAAATACTACTACCACAGCCCTGGTACAAAGCGATCAGGCAAGCGCTTACCTGGGTATGTCAGTAGCATCTGCCGGAGATGTAAACAGCGATGGTTACAGCGATATTATTGTTGGCGCTTACCAGTATGATAACGGGCAATCCAACGAAGGAGCCGCATTTGTGTATCATGGTTCGGCTACTGGTATTACCACCACGGCAGCCGCTATGGTTCAAAGCGACCAGGCAAGCGCCTACCTGGGCATTTCAGTGGCATCTGCCGGAGATGTAAATAGCGACGGATATGGCGATGTTATTGCCGGTGCTTATGGTTATTCAAACGGGCAACTGGCCGAAGGCGCTGCATTTATTTATCATGGTTCTGCGGCAGGCATCGGTACTACTCCCTCGGCAATAACAGAAAGCAACCAGGTAGCTGGCAGAATGGGTTATTCAGTTGCATGCGCTGGCGATGTAAACGGCGATGGTTACAGCGATGTTATTACAGGGGCCTATCAGTATGATAATGGCCAGGCAGATGAAGGTGCTGCATTTATTTACCACGGTTCTGCTGTTGGAATAAATACCACGGCGAGCGTTGTGCTTGAATGTAATCAGGCTGGCGCCAGTTTCGGCGTTTCTGTAAGCGGGGCCGGCGATGTTAATAGCGATGGTTACAGTGATGTAATTGCGGGGGCATATAATTATACAAACGGACAGGCATTTGAAGGCGCTGCATTTGTTTATCATGGATCTGCCACCGGTGTTAACAGCACTGCGGCCACAGTGCCGGAAAGCAACCAGGTAAATGCCAGCCTGGGTGTTTCTGTTGCAGCGGCCGGTGATGTTAATGGCGATGGTTATGGCGATGTAATTGCTGGTGCTAATTTTTATTCTAACGGGCAGGGTAATGAAGGCGTTGCGTTTATTTATCATGGTTCTGCATCGGGCATCAATATTACGCCTGCCACTATCATTGAAGGCAACTTTATAGGGGCTTACCTTGGAAGTTCTGTTGCGGGGGCTGGCGATGTAAACGGAGATGGTTACAATGATGTGGTTATTGGGGGCTTTGGATATGATAACGGACAAACAGACGAAGGACATGTTTTTGTACACCATGGCTCAGCTACAGGCATCAGCGCTACAGCTGCAGCCACATTAGAAAGTAACCAGTCACAGGCATTTCTCGGTCAGTCGGTAAGTTTCGCCGGTGATGTAAATGGCGATGGTTACAGCGATATAATTGCAGGTGCCTATGGTTATGATAACGGGCAAACAGATGAGGGGGTAGCATTGGTTCACCACGGCAACAATCCTGGCAATGGAAATCGCAACAGGCTCCGTCTTTATAATGCCGACCTTATAACCCCCATCAATAGCAGCAATTTCATCTTCAGCAATTTTGGTGCAGGCCTGTATGCCAGATCTTTTCTGGGCAGAGATAAGGGTAAGCTGGTTTGGGAAACAAGGTTAAACTACAACGCTTACAGCGGCACACCAATCACCAACAGCACTTTATTTACTGCCCAACAGCCTGCTTACACTGATATGGGTTTAACAGGTGTTGAGTTAAAAGATGTTATTTCTAAAATTTCCGGTGGCAGGTACACCAAACTAAGGGCCCGGATAAAATACGATCCAGTTACCGCTATCACGGGGCAGGTTTACAGCCCCTGGCGCAATGTTTCATCTATCATTGATGCAAATAATCTGGGTGTGCTGCCGATTGAATTTATTTCCTTCAATGCTTCATGGATTCAAAAAGGAAAAACCGCCCGGCTCGATTTTAAAACAGATAAAGAAAGTGGCATCTGTTGTTTTGAAATTGAAAAAAGCAGCGATGGCTTTAATTTTTATTCCATCGGAACTTTGCCTGCAAAAAATGTAAGTGGTATACAATCATATTCTTTTATTGATGGCAACGCAACTGGCAAAAAACAATTTTACCGCATAAAAATAAAAGGCATTACCGGTCAGGTTGATTACAGCAATATGCAGTATTTACAAAATGATAAAGCAACTGAAATACTTGTATTCCCCAACCCGACAACCGATAAGCTGCAATTCCAGTTTAATAAATGGTACCATAAGATGAATGTACAGGTTATAAACAGTGCCGGGCAAATGATAAAACAGTTCACCCGCCTTCCCGTATCCGGACAAACACTTTCAATTCCGGTTCATGACCTGCCCGCTGGCCAGTACTGGCTTACATTACAAAGTGGTGATGAAAAACAGTTGTTACAGTTCGTAAAGCAATAACATATCAAACAGTTTTGAAAAGCCTCCGGGAAAAAAGCCTTGATTGGTTTTTTGCCCAACCAGCAAAAGGGCATTTTGTCCAGTTCCCTCATTTTAACTCCCAATTACACGGCCGGCTGAAATTTGTGTTTCCTGTTTCTTTATCTTTATATGTTTAACGCTTACTTTCTAAAATCAGAGCGCTTTATCTATAAAATATGTACAAAATTTTTACCCTCTCTGCGGCCATTGCCATAATGCCGCTTTCGCAAAATATTCTTTCATCAAATATCAAAGAGGATAGCAGTTTTAACATTCCGGTCTTTCTTTCTAATATTAAAAATACGGTTACGCCTAATCCATTCGAACCAGAAAAAAAAGCAACAGAACCATGGAGCCAGAACTGGATGGCGACAGCACAGGAAAACATCCGCAAAAGCGAATACCATTTTACCTGGGAAGAAAAGTTAAAAGCCTATTGCACCCCCAACCGGAAAAACAATCTTCGTTTTTTTTACAACGAGAAAGGGTTTTCTGTTGAGCCGCGGCAGGTAAAAATACCGGTTGATAAAGTTGATAAGATGGCAGGGCCAGAGGATATCAAATACAGAACCATTCCTAATTGGAAGGTTAGATTTGAATTAGATAAAGGCCTTTTGAGCCAAATGCCTTCAGCCAATGGCAAACAACAAATGGTAAATGAAAATAAATGGCAAATCGTAAACAACAAAGCCGAATACATCACAGAAAAAATAACCGTACAGTACATTAACAACTACGAAGGCATGCGCCAGAACTTTATTGTGCATACTCCTTTATCAAAAAATAACGAGCTCAAAATAAACTTCAGCATAAAAACAAAACTGAAAAGCAAACTCACCGGTAACTGTTTACAATTCTTCCATAAAAAAACAAATGTTTTAAACTACCGCGACCTGAAAGTGTGGGATGCAAACAATAAACTGTTGAAAGCTTCTTTCCATAAAAAAAATAAAGGGCGTTTTTATATACAGGTTAATACAAAAGATGCTGTTTATCCCATAACCATAGATCCTATAAGTACCGGTACAACCGGTACTCCCGACTGGATTGGAGATGATGCCGACCAGGCCGGGGCAATTTTTGGCAGCAGTGTGGCCAGCGCAGGTGATGTAAATGGCGATGGGTACAGCGATGTAATTATTGGAGCTCCCCGTTTTGATGAAGGTGCAAACCTGGATGAGGGCAGGGCTTTTGTGTATCACGGCAGTGCGGCGGGCTTATCCGCCACACCAAGCAGCACACCCGACGATGCTGACCAGGCTAATGCATTTTTTGGAACCAGTGTGGCCACTGCAGGCGATGTAAACGGGGACGGTTACAGCGATGTGATCATTGGCGCTTACTTATACGATGATGGCGCTTTTTCAAACGAAGGCAGGGCTTTTGTATATCATGGATCAGCAACCGGGTTGGTAACAACGCCCAGCAGTATGCCGGATGATTGCAACCAGGTCGGTGCCAGGTTTGGCGCCAGTGTTGCCTCTGCCGGTGATGTGAATGGCGATGGATATAGTGATGTAATTATTGGTGCCAACTTATTTGATGATGGCGCAAATACCGATGAAGGAAGGGCTTTTGTTTATTATGGAAGTGCAACAGGCATAAGTGCAAGCCCCAACAGCATACCCGATGATGCCAACCAGATATTTGCCGAGTTTGGTAATTGCGTAGCCAGCGCCGGAGATGTGAATGGCGATGGCTACAGTGATGTGGTGATAGGCGCTTTTATGTGGGATGAGGTGCCAACCTTTACCAATGACGGAAAGTGTTTTGTTTATCATGGCAGCGCAGCAGGCCTGGCAGCATCGCCAAACAATACCCTTGATGCTACCAATGAGAACAATGCAAACCTGGGCATCAGTGTTGCCTGTGCCGGAGATGTAAATGGCGATGGTTACAGCGATATTATTGCCGGTGCCCCCGGTCTTGATGATGGGGCAAATTTTGATGAAGGCAAAGCCTTTGTTTATTTTGGAAGCGCTGCCGGTGCATCAGCTAGCCCCGGTATAACTTTAGACGATGCTAACCAGCTGGGTGCCTCATTTGGTTCATGTGTAGCATCTGCGGGTGATGTAAACGGTGATGGTTTCAGCGATGTGATGGTGGGTGCAGAATTATATGACGATACACATACCAATGAAGGGGTTTGTTTTATTTATTATGGAAATGCAGCAGGAACAATGGTGAGCCCGGTTTGTACACTTGATGATGCCGATCAGAACGATGCAGCCGTTGGTTCAAGCGTAGCATCTGCCGGAGATGTAAATGGCGATGGGTACAGCGATGTAATTATTGGTGCCTATTTTTTTACCGATGGCGGAAATGCCCAGGAAGGCCGGGCGTTTGTATATCATGGTTCGGCGGCGGGTTTATCAGCCTCGCCAACCAATACCCCCAATGATGCTGACCAGGTAAATGCCAGTTTTGGTATTAGCGTAGCATCAGCGGGAGATATAAATGCAGATGGGTATAGCGATGTGATTATTGGAGCCAGTCAATTTACCGATGGGGCAAATTCAAACGAAGGAAGAGCCTTTTTATATCACGGCTCGGCTACAGGTTTACCCGGCACCCCAAATAGTATTTTAGATAATGCAAACCAGGCAAATGCCCAGTTTGGAATTAGTGTTTCAAGCGCCGGAGATGTAAATGGAGATGGGTATGGCGATGTAGTTATTGGGGCTTTACTATATACTGACGGTGTAAACGGAGCGGAAGGCCGGGCCTTTGTGTACCATGGATCAGCGGCAGGATTATCTACAACACCCAATAGTACACCAGACGATGCTGACCAGATGAATGCTAATTTTGGGGTTAGTGTAGCTTGCGCCGGAGATGTAAATGGCGATGGGTATAGCGATATAATTATTGGAGCTGCTAACTTTGATGATGGCGTATTTACTGATGAAGGAAGAGCGTACATATATTATGGGGCTTCAACAGGATTGTCTTCAACCCCGGACAATATTGCTGATGATGCAGACCAGGCAAGCGCATACTTTGGTTATAGCGTGGCTTCAGCAGGCGATGTAAATGGCGATGGGTACAGCGATGTGATTATTGGTGCTTATGCGTATAACGACGGGTTTATTGATGAAGGAAAAGTATTTATTTATCACGGTTCGGCTACAGGAATTTCAGCAACCCCCAACAGCACACCAGATGATATTGATCAGGCAAATGCTGATTTTGGCATAAGTGTATCAAGCGCAGGCGATGTAAATGGCGATGGATATAGCGATGTTATTATTGGTGCTTATCTGTTTGATGATGGAATAAACAATGAAGAGGGCAGGGCTTTGGTCTATCATGGTTCGGTCACGGGTTTATCTTCATCTCCAAACAGTATTTTGGATGATGCGAACCAATCTGTAGCGCTATTTGGCAGATCGGTATCTTCAGCAGGTGATGTAAATGGCGACGGATATGGTGATGTTATTATTGGAGCCGATGGCTTTGATGATGGGTTCGGGGATGAAGGCAAGGCCTTCGTATATTATGGTTCAGTTACAGGGCTTTCTAATTCCCCGGGCAATACACCCGATGACGCAAATCAAGCCAGCGCCTGGTTTGGCAGAAGCGTTGCCTGTGCAGGAGACGTAAATGGAGATGGTTACAGCGATATAATTATTGGCGCCCCTGTTTATAATGACGGAGGAAATACGGATGAAGGGAATGCCTATTTATATAATGGCAACGAGTTTACAACCAACAAACGCAACAACCTCCGCCTTTACAATACCGATCTTATCACACCTATCAACAGCAGCAATTTTTTATTCGGCAATTTTGGTACCGGCTTGTATGCCAAATCTTTTTTAGGCAGAGACAAGGGTAAACTGGTGTGGGAAACAAGGTTGAATTACAATACCTACAGCGGTACTCCAATCACCAACAGCACTTTCTATACAGCACAACAGGCAACATTTACTGATATGGGGTTAACGGGTGTTGAGTTAAAAAATATCATCAATAAAATATGGGGTGGTAAATACACCAAGATCAGGGCAAGGGTAAAATACAATCTGGTAACCGCTGTCACCGGTCAGGTATATGGCCCCTGGCGGTATGTTTCAAACATCATTGATGCAAATCATTTGGGTGTTTTACCCATAGAATTGATTTCTTTTAATGCGGGCTGGCTACAAAAAGGCAAAACAGCAAAACTTGATTTTAAAACCGATAAAGAATATGGCCTGTGCTGTTTTGATATAGAAAAAAGCACTGATGGTTTTAATTTTTATTCCATCGGAACATTGCCTGCAAAAAACACAAGCGGTATTCAGTCTTATTCATTTATTGATGCCAATGCAACGGGTAAGAAACAATTCTATCGTTTGAAGATAAAGGGTATTGCGGGCCAGGTTGATTACAGCAATATGCAGTATTTGCAAAATGATAAAGCTACAGAAATTATAGTTTTTCCAAACCCAGCAACCGATGTGCTGCAGCTGCAATTGAATAAATCCTATGATAAAATGAATGTACAGATTATAAGCAGCGAAGGCCGGGTTGTAAAAAAATTAACTGTTCCTGCATTTAATCAAATTATAACTGTACCGGTTCAAAATTTACCTGCAGGTAAATACTGGCTGCATTTGCAAAGCGGAGTGGAAAAACAGGTGCTGCAATTTGTGAAGCAGTAGGTTTTACAATAATCCTTTCTGATAAGCCAGGTGCAATGCCTGTGCCCGGCTGTTTACGTGCAGTTTGTCGTAAATATTGATCACGTGCTTTTTTGCTGTGTTGGGGCTGATATCGAGCTTGCTGCCAATTTCTTTATAAGACATGCCCTGCATCAGCAACTGCAGTATTTCTTTTTCCCTGTCGGTGAGGTCGAACAATGCTTTGGTATCAGGCTCTGCTTTTTTTTGAAGCAGCGTTAGCTGGTTGTTTTGCACCAGTTGCAGAATTTTGTGTGCTATCCCCGGCGAAATAGGCCCGGCGCCACTTTCATGCATCTGCCAAAGCACCTCATTGATGTTTTCTGCACTCTCGTCTTTTAATAAATAACCAAAAGCGCCCGCTTTAATTGCTTTAAATATTTTATCCTCATCATCAAAAATAGAAAGCACCACAAATTTTACAGAAGGATAAAATGAAGATCCGGCAGCAATAGCGTCCACTCCATCCATATTCGGCATTTCCAGGTCCATCAGCGTTACATCCGGCAGGTTTTCTACAGGCAGGGCTTTCATCTTTTCTAAAAAATCCTTCCCGTCTTCTGCCATCAATGTAATTTCAAAATGGCCGTGGCGCAGCAACTTATCTTTAATAATGTTGCGGTTGCTGGCCTTATCATCTACTATGGCAATTTTTATCGGCATCTTTTTATTCGTCAAATATTCATAAATAATTTTACCGGTGTAATAATCCAACAGGGTACCCTGTTTTTAAATAAGTACGGTAATTCTTGTTCCGTTACCCGGTATTGATGAAACGGTAAATTCAATTTCGGATTCGGCAGCCCGTTTGCTCATGTTCATCAATCCGTTGCCAAGTTCGGTATCTTTTATTGCTTCGTAATCAAATCCCTTTCCGTCATCAGTAACGGCCAGCTTCCATTTATCATCGCTGGCGTTGCCCGATAAAGTGATGTTTTTTGCTGCCGCATGTTTTATAGCGTTGGTTACGGCCTCCTGCACAATCCTTACCACATGCAATGCTTTGGTATGATGCAATACTTTTTCCGTGGGTGCATCCACTTCTGTTTTAAACTGTATGTGCGGATAATAGCGTGACAGCGCCTGCATAAAATTTTTTATCCGCAGCAAACATTCTTCCGCTGTGTAGTTATCTTTTTTTAAAGCCCATACCGTTTCTCTTAAAGAAGTAATAATGTCTTTGGATGCAAACTTCAGGTCGTTCATTAAAGCATTTTTTTCTTCACTGTTGCTTTCTTTTTGCAGTAGTTCGGTATTGTATAAAACAGCATTGGCATACGCTCCCACACTATCGTGCAAATCACGGCTGATGCGTTCTCTTTCCATTTGTATCCTGTGTTCATTCTCCAGCACTGCCAGTTTTTTCTGGTATTTATTTTTATTGTACCGGTTGAATGAATAAGCCAATGCAGCAATTGCCAGCAAAATCATGGCTGTAATAAACCACCAGGTTTTCCAAAAGGGCGGATTGATGATGATGCGTATCTCTTTCATCGGTTTTGCATCCTTATCAAAGAACCGGGAGGCGTAAATTTTTAAAGTATAATTACCCGGCGGTAATAGATACCTTACTGTTTGCAACCCTTCGTTTTGTATCCACTGCTCATCAATGCCTTCCATTTTATATTGGTAGATGTATTGGCCGGGGTTTTTGCCAGACATGGCAACGAAATCAAAAGACAGGGAGTTTTTATCATAGGGCAGATCTATCTTGCTGATATTCCAAACTGCTGTATCGGTAAAGGCATCCTGGTTGTTCACTCTTATCCTTGTTACAAGCAGGTTTATTTTTTCTTCAAAGCTGTTAATGGCTGATGGATAAAAGCTGCTGATGCCGTTAACGCCACCAAAGAAAATTTCGCCGTTATCGGCCCGGGCAACCACGTTGGTATTAAATTCGTTCTCCTGCAGTCCGTCTTCTTTGGTTAATTGAAAAATACTGTTGTCTGTTTTTATTTTAAAGATGCCTTTATTGCTGCTGCACCAAAGCGAACCACTCTCATCAAAAGCCATAGCATAAATACATTCGTCGGGAAGCCCGTCTGCCTTTGTGAGCTGCTTCAATATTTTGCCTGTCGCATCTGTCTTAAAAATACCTTTATTGCACCCCATATAAATGTTGCCTGCATTGTCTTTTAAAAAACACCTTACATAGCCGGTGTTTTTAAAGGGTATTCTTTTTATTTCCTTAAATGTTGCTGCATCAATATAAAAAAGCTCGTTGTTGGCATGGCTGATGATGGTGCCGTTATAGTATAATCCACTATGTGTATACGATTTGGTGAATTCATACTCTGTACAGGTTCCTGCAGTAAAATCTGTCTTATACAATCTCCCCTGTGCCTGGGTAATGGCCATTTTTTCATCCTGGTAAAGCGTACTTCCAAAATAGTCAATATTCATCTTTTGGCCTGCCTGTGATCTGCCGGGAAACTCTTTAAAATGCAGCAGGTCGGCAGATAAAGACCAGATCTTATTATCGCTGTTACAAAAAAGCAGGTAGCTATTTTTATTGTCTTTTATGATGCAGTTAAAATACCTTGGCGAAGTATCGCCGGGAAGGGCTTTGATATGTTTTACCAGGCGCTGCAGCGTATCAAACACGAGCAGGCCGTTGCCCGACGTGCCGGCCAGTATCCTGTTATTTTTTTTATCGGGCAGAATACTGAGTATATTGTTGTTGTCGTCTTTTTTTAAAGTTCCATAATACCTGATCGGGTAATTATTTTTTATTATTTTTCTTACACCTGATGTAATGGTAGTAACAAAAAGGTTTCCGAAATTATCCCCGGCAAGCCTGGCAATGGTAGCCCTTCCTCCAATGGGTTCATTCTGGTAATTAACCAGCTCGGCGCCCAAAGCAAAGTTTACCGGATCAAACTCGTACAGGCGTTCGTTAAAGCTGATAAGTGTTTTGTTTTGCCAGGGAAAAATGATACTGCGGCCAATATTCCGGTCATCTTTGCCCTTAATGATTTTTGTGCTGCTGGTATTGGCAGTAAAGTTGTAAAGCTGAAGGGAGTTATGAATATCATAGCTGTAATACAGTACTTCATTTGCCGATACCATTCTTAAAAAATAGGAAGCAAGGGATTTAATGGGCGGGGATTGTGCAATTAATTGTTTCTTTTTAAGGTCCCAGCAATAAAGCACATCCTTAATGCCGATGGTGGTTTTATGATCTGCAATATTGCTGCTGAAAGAAGGGCGAAAATCGCTATTGGATGAATAATCGGGCAAGCCGGTTTTTGTATTGCTGTTTACAGCAAATCCATTTAGTTTAATGCCTGTAACATAGCCTTCTACTGTATAGAAATAAATAACCTGTTCATCTTCGCCAATGAACTGTGCAGCCTTTTTTGAACCGGCATAACTATATACCTGTTCAAACCTGTTCCCGTTAATATCGTATTTGCTGATGCCCTGCGAATGGCTGATGAGCAGGTCGCCATTACTGCAGCGGAAAAAGGTTACAAATTTATCATCTGGCAGGCCGGGTTGTATGGGTACTATGGTAAACTCCCTGCCATCAAATTTTTGAATACCGTTGGGGAAACTTATCCAGCAAAAATTGTTTTTATCGTAAGCTATATCTGTTATTGTGGTTTGCAGCAGGCCTTCGTTAACGCTGTAGCTGAAGGTATTGAACCGTTCTGTCTGCTGGGCCTGTACAAAAAGGCCCGCCTGTAAAAACACAATGCATAATATGGCTTTTAAAAAACTCAATAGCGGCTTACCGTTGCGGTTTATTTCAAATTACGTAATCCTTATCAAACAATATAATAATCCAAATGGATTATTGCCCGTAACTATGAAATAGAATTAATTTATTTATAAAATCCCATCCTCGCAAAGCTGTTTCTTTCATTTAAGCATGACAGGATGTATAAAGTTTTTACACTTGCAGTGGCGGTTTCTGTTTTGCCACTATCCAAACAATATTATTCGCCGGCCATTAATAATGAGGCCGAAAGCCAGCCTTATATCTTTCAGTTTAAAAATAACATTACCACAAATCCTTTTGAGCCGGAAAAAAAAGCAACAGCTGAACCCTGGAGCCAAAACTGGATGGCAAGCGCACAGGAAAACATCCGCAAGAGCGAGTATAATTTTAAATGGGAAGAGAAATTAAATACTTATTGCACACCCAACCGTAAAAACAACCTGCGCTTTTTTTACAGTGAGAAAGGTTTTGTTGTTGAGCCTCGTACAACTAAAATCCCTCTTGGTAAAATTGATAAAACAATATTGCCCGGAGACATTAAATACAAAACCATTCCTAACTGGAAAATAAATTTCAACCTTGATAAAAACCAGGTTGGTGATGGTAAATGGCAAATCGTAAACAACAAAGCCGAATACATCACAGAAAAAATAACCGTGCAATACACCAACAACGATGAAGGCATGCGGCAGAATTTTATTGTGCATTCACCTTTATCAACCGATGATGAGTTAAAAATTAACTTCAGCATAAAAACAAAACTCAAAACTTATTTACACGGAAACCAGTTGCAGTTCTTTCATAAAATAACAAATGTGCTTAATTATGAGCAGTTAAAGGTTTGGGATGCGGAGGGAAAACCTTTGGAAGCAGGAATCAAAAAAAACAGGAAGAACAAATTTTACATACAGGTTAATACAAAAAATGCAGTTTATCCAGTTACGATTGATCCATTAAGTGTAACACCTAACAGTACCTTGGATGACGCAAACCAGTCGTTTGCTTCTTTCGGAAATTCAGTAGCTTCAGCCGGGGATGTAAATGGCGATGGATACAGTGATGTAATTATTGGCACTCCAAACTATGATGATGGTGCCAATACAAACGAAGGCCGTGCATTTGTCTATCATGGGTCATCAACGGGCTTGTCTGCCAGTCCTAATAATACGCCTGATGATGCAAATCAGGCCAGTGCTCAATTTGGAGTTTGTGTGGCTTCTGCAGGTGATGTAAACGGTGATGGATACAGCGACGTAATCATTGGAGCTAGCGGATACAGTGATGGCGCAAACAGTTTTGAGGGCCGTGCATACGTTTATCATGGCTCTGCTTCAGGTCTTACTGCAAGCCCTGCAAGCATGCCCGATGATGCCAACCAGGCTAATGCTTCATTTGGTATCAGTGTTGCTTGTGCAGGTGATGTAAACGGCGATGGATACAGCGATGTGGTCATTGGTGCTCCATTCTATGATGATGGTGCCAATGCAAACGAGGGCCGGGTATTTATCTATCATGGGTCGGGCACCGGAATAGCGGCATCTCCAACCGGTTTCCGGAGTGATGCCAACCAGGCAGGAGCCACATATGGCTTTTCTGTTGCTTCTGCAGGAGATGTTAATGGTGATGGATATTACGATTTAATTGTTGGGGCCTATAATTATAATGACGGCTTGGGTTCAGAAGGCAGGGCCTTTATATATCATGGTTCAGCATCTGGCATATCCGCCGCACCAAGCAGTACAAGAAGTGATGGAAATCAATTTAACTGCTGGTTCGGATATTCGGTAGCCTGTGCCGGAGATATAAACGGCGATGGATACAGCGATGTGATTATTGGCGCTAACCAGTACGATGATGGTGCAAATGCAACTGAAGGGCGGGCTTTTGTATATCATGGCTCAGCATCTGGCATTTCGGCAACACCCAATAGCACCCCTGATGATGCAGATCAGTCAAATGCTTTTTTGGGATTTTCGGTTGCCTGTGCAGGGGATGTTAACGGGGATGGGTACAGCGATGTAATAATTGGAGCCTGGGGTTATGCAGAAAACGGTAATTCAGATGAAGGCAAGGCTTTTGTTTATCATGGTTCTTCTACAGGGTTATCGCCAAACCCAAATACACTAATTGATGATGGCAACCAAGCAGATGCCAGGTCGGGGAGGTCGGTTGCTTCTGCCGGTGATGTTAATGGTGATGGGTATAGCGATGTAATTGTTGGCGCACCAAACTATGATGATGGCGCCAATGTAGATGAAGGCCGGGCCTGGGTTCACCACGGCTCTGCTACAGGTTTATCATCCACACCCAACAACATACAGGATGATGCAAACCAGGCTAACGCCAATTTTGGATATTCTGTTTCCACTGCCGGCGATGTAAATAGTGATGGATACAGCGATGTGATTATTGGCGCATGGAGCTATGATGATGGGGCAAATACTGATGAGGGCAGGGCTTTTGTATATCATGGTTCCGCATCGGGTTTATCGGCTTCGCCCAGCAATACGCAGGATGATGCAAACCAGGCAGGGGCACAGTTTGGCTTTTCGGTAGCTGACGCCGGGGATGTGAATGGTGATGGATATGGCGATGTGATCATTGGCGCTAATGGATATGATGATGGGGCCAACCTTAATGAAGGCCGGGCTTTTGTATATCATGGTTCCGCATCAGGTTTATCGGCCACGCCCAATAATACTCCCGATGATGCAAACCAGGCGGGCTCCAATTTTGGTTATTCGGTAGCCGGCGCCGGTGATGTGAATGGTGACGGGTACAGCGATGTAATTATTGGCGCCAGGCAATATGACGACGGGGCCAATACAGAAGAGGGCCGGGCTTTTGTATATCATGGTTCGGCAACGGGCCTATCCGCTACTCCTAATAGTACACCTGATGACTGCAACCAGGCCAATGCCAATTTTGGTATTTCGGTAGCCGGCGCCGGTGATGTAAATGGCGATGGTTATTGCGATGTGATCATCGGCGCATACCAGTTTGATGACGGCGCTAATGCCAATGAAGGAAGGGCTTATGTTTATCATGGTTCTGCTTCCGGTATATCGGCATCGCCCAATAGTACCCCCGATGATGCCAACCAGGCGGGGGCTTGCTTTGGTGTGGCTGTTTCATCGGCCGGGGATGTGAACGGAGACGGGTATGCTGATATTATCATTGGTGTGTACCTGTATGATGACGGTGCTAATACAGATGAAGGGCGGGCCTATATTTATCATGGCTCTGCAACGGGCGTATCGGCAACACCGAATAATACACAGGATGACAGCAACCAGGCTTTCGCCAATTTTGGCCTCTCTGTTTCCACTGCAGGTGATGTAAACGGCGATGGGTACAGCGATGTGATAATCGGGGCTCCTCAATACGATGACGGTGCAAACACCAATGAAGGCAGGGCCTATATTTATTACGGTTCATCAACCGGTTTGGCAGCCAGCCCAAGCAGCATTATTGATGACGCAAACCAGGCTAATACATTGCTTGCAAATAATGCTTCCACCGCCGGTGATGTAAACGGAGACGGTTATAGTGACATTATTGTTGGTGCCAACGGGTATGATGATGGCGCCAACACAGATGAAGGCCGTGCTTTTGTTTACAACGGAAATGAGTTTACTAACAACAAGCGCAATAACCTGAGGCTGTATAACACCAACCTCACCACACCTATTAGCAACAGCAATTTTATACTGGGCAATTTTGGTATCGGGCTTTTTGCAAAGTCTTTCCTGGGCCGCAACAGCGGTAAGCTTGTTTGGCAAACCAGGCTTAGCCAGAATGCTTATAGCGGCAACCCCATTACAAACAGCGTACTCTTTTCGGGGCAGGAGGCAAGCTATAGCAACCTGGGTCTTTCTGGTACGGAACTTAAAGAAGTGATCAGCAAACTTAATGGCGCAGGCAAATATACCAAGGTCAGGGCAAGGGTTAAATACAATCCTGTGCTGGCCATCACCGGCCAGGTTTATGGCCCATGGCGTTATGTATCTTCCATTATTGATGGAAATAATTTAGGTGCTTTGCCTATTGAGCTGATCTCTTTTAAAGCAGCCTGGAAAGAAAAAGGAAAGTCTGCAAAAATTGAATTTGCAACCGATAAAGAAAGCGGCATCTGTTGTTTTGATATTGAAAAGAGTACCGACGGTTTTAATTATTATGCTATCGCCACTTTACCGGCAAAAAATTCTGCAAATGTTGAACAATATGATTTTGTAGATAACAATGCAAAGAACAAAAATCAATTCTATCGCCTTAAAATAAAAGGAGAAACCGGCAAGGTTGAGTACAGTAGCATTCAACAATTAGAGAATGATAAGGCAACAGAGATAATCGTTTTCCCCAACCCAACAACTAATGTTTTGCAATTGCAATTGAATAACTCATTTACTAAGGTGAATATACGGATCATAAACAGCGCCGGGCAGGTTGTAAAGCAATTAACTATTCCTTCATTTTACCAAACAATTACCATACCTGTACAAAATTTAGCTAACGGTACATACTGGCTGCATTTACAAAGCGCCGATGAAAAACAGGTGTTGCAGTTTGTGAAGCAGTAGCAGGGCGATTTAGAATTCTACAAAAAATATTTACCTTTAAATCTTAGCTGTTGACTTTTGTTGCTGACAGGTTGCCTGTTTGTTTATAAATAAAACAAAAAATATGCTTTCTTTTTACACCACAAACACTCTTTGTAATTCACAAAAGCCTTTACTGGTTCTGTCTTTTCTTTTTTTGTTTGCCGTGCCTGCCCGGGCACAAACTTATACCATGCCCACAACAGGCTTGCAAAACACTTATACCGGGGCCTGCCCGGTAGCAACCTGCAGCGGAACTTTTTATGATAATGGGGGCGCCGGTGGTAATTATTCTCCTAATAATAACGCTACCGAATGGACTTTTGCCCCCAGCACGCCCGGTATGTGTGTACGTGCAGCATTTACTTCTTTTAGTATGAACGATACATACTTTTTATGTTTTGGCCCCAGCAGCTGCTGCGATTACCTGCGGATTTATGATGGCCCTAATATTAACTCCCCACTCCTTTATAATAACTGTACCTCTTCGCCGGGCACCATAACTTCTACCAACGGTAGTTTAACTTTTAAATTTGTGAGCGATGGGAGCGTTCAGCTTGCAGGCTGGGCGGCTACAATTTCCTGTGTGGCCTGTGCCGGCGGGGCGCCAGCCAATACACCAAGCGATTGCCCCAATGCAACTACTATTTATGGCACGGATTTTTTTCCAAACCCTTCTAACGGTGTCGGCAATGTTGCGGAGGGTTGCAACGGTTGTTCGCTTGGAGAAACCTATTCGCATTGGTATAAATTCACCATCAAAACCGGGGGCACGCTGGCTTTTACAATAGACCCAATAAACAATGCCAATGATTTTGATTTTGCATTGTTTGGCCCTGGTGTTACCTGTGGCACCTTAGGCTCACCAATCAGGTGCAGCAACGCCGCCGTATCCGGAAACGGAAATACCGGGTTAGGGAATGGTGCCGGAGATGTATCGGAAGATATTACAGGAGACCAATGGGTTTCGCAATTAAATGTAACAGCTGGGCAGTCATTCTATCTTTTGGTTGACGCAGCTTTGACGGGTAATTCGGGCTTTAACTTTATTGTTACTGGTACGGCCGTTATTGAAGAGCCTTTGCCGCTTAGGCTTGCCAGCTTCAGCGGTAAAAATCAAAATGGCCGTAACTACATACAATGGGAAACAACAAATGAGATCAATACAAAAACATTCGAACTCGAACGGGGTACAGATGGAGCAGGCTATACAAAAATTGCCAGCCTTCAGTCTGCCGGTTCTGGTAATAATATGTATGTATATAACGATCCTTTTGTTTCGGGCAGTAAAGTTTTTTATCGTTTAAAAATAATTGACCTGTCGGGTGCTTTTACCTACAGCCATGCTATATGGATTGATGCTGATTTAAGAAGTACTGTTAAAGTTTATCCTACACCAGCCAGCAATGTCTTGAATATACATATGGGTAAACCCAACCTGGTCAACTCCCGTGCAATGGTATATGATGTTACAGGAAAATTTCTACATAGTTTTTTGATACAAAACATACAACAGCAGTTGGATATAAGCCGTCTTTCGCAGGGCATGTATATTTTAAAGTTTGAGGACGGTACGGCAACAAGGTTCGTGAAAAAATAAAGTTGGGTTGCTCTTAAAAATGCAGTTCCGATGCAACTCTTTTTTATTCTTTGCCATCCCCCTGTAAGTTTTTATTTTTGCCACTTAATCAAAGCTTATGGGTAATCTTAAATTGAGTGTGCTGGCCGAAACTTTGCAGGCTTCTGAAATTGTGCGCCTGGGTGCAACCATCAAGGAAAAAATGAGGCAGGGTGCCAGCATTTATAATTATACCATCGGCGATTTTGATTCCGGCATCTTTCCCATACCTGCCGAACTTGAAGCAGAGATCATTGATGCATACAAAAACGGTTATACAACTTATCCTGCGGCAGAAGGTAATTTAGACCTGAGGGAGGCGGTTGCTTCCTTCATGTCAACCAGGTGCAACCTGCATTACGGAACCAATGAAATTTTAATAGCCGCCGGCGGCAGGCCGTTGATCTATGCTTTGTATCGTTCTATTGTTGATAAAGGCGATAAAGTAATTTACCCGGCGCCGAGCTGGAACAATAATCATTATGTTCATTTCAACGAAGGCGAACATATTATGCTGGAGGCCGGAAAAGAAAATAACTTTATGCTCACGGCTGAACAAATTGCACCGCATATAAAAGGGGCTACTTTACTTTCATTATGTTCCCCTTTGAATCCAACCGGTACTACTTTCTCTAAAGAAGAGTTAAGCGCCATCTGCGACCTGGTGATTGAAGAAAATAAAACCCGTGCCGAAGGCGAAAAAAAATTATACCTGATGTACGACCAGATATACTGGACACTTACATTCGGCAATACACAACACCACAACCCGGTTACCTTAAACCCGGCGATGAAAGATTTTACCATTTTTATTGATGGCATCAGCAAGGCTTTTGCTGCAACGGGTGTAAGGGTTGGCTGGGCAATGGGCCCGTCAGAGGTTATTGTAAAAATGAGGTCTATCAACAGTCATGTTGGTGCATGGGCGCCCATGGCCGAGCAAAAAGCGGTTGCAAATTATTTGCGTAAAACAGATGCTATTGACAAATACTTTGCTCATTTTAAGGCTGAAGTAAATGAACGCCTTCAAAACATCTTTGATGGTTTTCAGCAAATGAAAGGCGCCGGTTTTAGGGTTGATGCCATTGCGCCGGAGGCGGCCATTTATCTTACCATACAAATTGATTACGTTGGTAAAAAAACAGCAGATGGAAAATTATTAGAAACACAGGCCGATGTTACTTCTTATGTTTTGGATGAGGCAAGGCTGGCAATAGTTCCGTTTTATTGTTTTGGCGCCGGCCGAAACAGCAGCTGGTACAGGCTAAGTGTGGGTACCTGTAAAAAAGAAGAGATTGGGGAGATGCTGGGAGCCTTACAAGCCGCTTTGAAAAAATTGAACTGATACCTCTGCGTAATCAAATCAATTCTTTAATCTGCTTTTAGTTCTTACAATTCAAAAAAACAAAAGGCTTTAATTCACGCTGGCGGAAAAGTTTCTGGAGCAGGGGGATTTTATTGCTTACTTTATATTTATTCAGGTCTATAACTTCGTGGGCTATAACTAAATTATCAATTCTTTCAATGGAATACAAAAGCTGATGAAGCAACTCTACTTCATGCTCGATAGATTGCGGAGTCATCAGCTCCTGGTTGAACAAAACCAGCAGGTCCCGGTTCGGATTGTTCATAGTTTCTGTAGTTAAAAATTACCTTCTGTTGCCATAGCCAACAAAACCTTCGCAGCCGCAGGTGCTTTTTCTCGAAGAAGAACAGCTTGCTGTGAGCAAAACGGTGGCTATAACGAATAGCAATAATGTTATTTTACTTAGTTTCATAATTTTCAGGTTACCAAATTAAACTATTTTCACAAACAATTATTGCATTGTTTTGATAAAAGGCGAAAATTTTAACATCCCCGGCAACCCACAGGGTCCTATGGGCAAGCCCTGTATTCTGGTAGCCCCGCTGGATTGGGGCCTGGGCCATGCAACCCGTTGCATTCCAGTCATCTCATCTCTCATACAACAAAATTGTACCGTTATTGTTGCGGCCGAAGGGCAGGTAAAACTATTATTGCAGAAAGAATTCCCTGGCCTTGAGTATATCGAATTAAGGGGCTACAGGGTAAAGTACAGTCGTTACAAATTCTGGATGCCGGTTAAGCTTTTGCTCCAACTACCTAAAATCATGTTCAGGATATATGCTGAAAACCAGTGGTTGAAAAAGGCAGTTGAAAAAAATAAGATCAATGCTGTTATTTCTGACAACCGCATGGGCTTGTTCCATAAAAAAATACCCTGTGTTTATATAACGCACCAGTTAACCATAAAAACCGGAAGCCGGTTTACCGAAAACATTGCCCAAAAAATTCATTACCATTTCATAAATAAATTCAGCGCCTGCTGGGTGCCGGATGCAAAAGGAGAGTTGAATCTTGCCGGAACATTATCGCACCCTGCAGCATTACCTAAAGTGCCGGTTAATTACCTGGGCATTTTATCCCGGTTTAAAAAGCAGGATGTTGAATGCAAATACGATCTGTGCATTGTTTTATCTGGTCCTGAACCGCAAAGGACCATTTTTGAAAAAACCATTTTGGAAGATTTGAAGAAGGAGGAAGGAAGAATATTTTTTATCCGTGGGTTGCCGGGAGAAACAGAAATGTCCGAATTGAAAAATTTATCCATCGAAATAAAAAATCATCTTACTGCAGATGAGTTGTGCAACATCATTCAGCAATCAAAAATTGTAATAAGCCGTTGTGGCTATTCAACTGTAATGGACCTGGTGAAGCTGCAAAAAAAAGCGATACTGGTTCCTACGCCAGGGCAAACAGAGCAGGAATACCTTGCTGAATATTTACAGAAACAAAGGTTGTTTTATTGTGTTGATCAGGGTAAATTTTCTTTACCCGAAGCCATAGAAAAAGCAACGCAATTTGAGTTTGCTGCATTGCCTTTGCAGGATGATCGCTACAAAAATGTTGTAGAAAAATTTATTGCGTCTCTCAAGATTGATAGTGCAGATACTTAAACCCTCTTGCAATTTTTTTAAGGTCGGTAATTGCAGTATAACCAACTGCATACCACTCATCGCTTTTTTGTAAACTTCCTTTTGGCAGGTCGTTCAATGTTTTTGGTAAAGCAGTGCTTGTAATAACCGAAGGCTTAATAACCGGAAGCTCTTTGTTTTCATTTGCATAGCCTACCCATGTTTTTGTTCCCGTCAATACGGCAAATACATTATTATAAAACCCGGCTATCTTTTTTTTAACAAATACGATAACCGGTACAGCAAGAATAAAAAGCAGTGAAACGGAAATGTCTATCGTTCTTTTATTGCGCCGCTGCAGCGGCATGCCGATATTATATTTTTTTGAAAGGGCGATAAAACCGCCGCTGGTGTTTTTGCTGTCGCTGCCAATAATACTGTTGCTACCCGATGCATGAAATTTGTTCCGGGTTGTTACAGGTAAGGTTTGAATAGCATTAATAATCCCTTTGAAACTTAATCCATTCTCACAAAAAATTATTTCCTTCAGCTGGTATTTTTTTACAAGCTGCGGAAGTTGTGCAATTGTTCCTAATACAGTTGAGGCGCCCGAGGTTTCGTTGCTCACACGGCCTAAAACCCTCTCTGTCATTCCCGCATTTTCCAGCATTTCTGCAATGATCAAATAATCTTTTTCGTTTGCCACAACAATGGTTTGCCTGCGCTCTTCGTTTTCGTTGCTTGTTTCGAGGTAACGCCATTTTATAAAAAGCAGCCGCATAAGATTCATCAGTACAAAAGCAAGCATAATTCCTGTTATTAAAACGCCTCTCGAAAACCGGACACTTTCGGGCAACAAAGCATATACACTTAATAAAACCAACGCAGCGATGGTGGTTGATCGTACCAGTTGCATTTGTTTATAGCCCTTATCATACAGGCCGCTGTAAAATGCCGTGATTAAAAACAGGGCTGTAAAAACCGGGAAGGCAATAAAGAGAACATTGGGCGAATAGTTTATTTCCTGCCGTATATAATTGCTCCACAATATCCTGGTAAGCCCGAAGGAGCCCAAAATAATACAGGCATCAAGTATGGGCAGGCCAATTATCTTGAGCAATTTTCCAAGAGCCGAAAAAAATGCCCTGATCATTATAGCAACCTGTATCAAAAAAGTAAACACACCAGCCTTGCTGCCGCTGTAATGTTTTTTTACAAACAAGCTCATGGCTTTGTAAAACAGTCTTACGTAGTTCAGGCTTCCTCTTTTTGTGCTCTCGCCTTTAAAATGTATGATGGTACTTTCTGCAAAATAATAATTCTTGTAGCCTGCTTTTTGTATGCGGTAACTCAGGTCCACATCTTCCCCATACATAAAAAATCGTTCGTCAAAATTTCCGATCTCCTTCAGTACTTTTCCGGGCATCATCATAAAGGCTCCGGCCAACACATCCACTTCTTGATTTTCTTTTTCAGATAAATGACCAAGGTGGTATCGTGCAAAAGTTTTTGAGCGGGGAAACAATTTTGCAAGCCCTGATAATTTAAATAAAGAAGTTAAGGGGGAGGGAAAAGCCCTTTTGCTTTCTTTCAGAAATTTACCCGACCCATCAACCATGTGTATGCCTATAGCGCCGGTTTCAGGGTGTGTTGCAAAAAAATGCAGGCTCTTTTCGATACTGTCTTCGGCAAGTATTGTATCGGGATTTAAAAAAAGAATAAACTCTCCCTTCGCTTTTTCAAGCGCCAGGTTATTGGCTTTTGCAAAGCCGGTGTTTTCATTATTCCAGATAAAATTTACTGACGGGAAATTCTTCTTCAGGTATTCGCCGCTGCCATCAGTTGAACTGTTGTCTGTTACAATAATTTCTGAATCAATATTAACACAGGCTTTTTGAACCGAATACAGGCATTGCTCCAGGAAGTATTTTACATTATAGTTTACTATGATTACCGATAATTGCAATGCCTTTGTTTATGCTTTAATGCTTTGATCGTGCCGGATCAGGTTAGCAGGATCGTATTTATTTTTTAATTGCTGGAGCCTTGTATAGTTTGCGCCATAATACATTTCCTGCCAGTTAGTAAATTTTATATCCGGGTAATTCCTGTACTGTGTTTTAATTCCGTTGTTGATGAACATCATCTGTACTTCCTGGAATTTTTCCAGCGACCTTACTTCTTGTTTTGGCTGCTCCCAATAGGTTTGCAGTTCAGAAAAATAGGTATATGCCCGGTGCGGAAAGCAGGATTCTTTTTCAAATGCGGCATTTTGGATATTGCCGCCGAGTGTATTTACCTGGTAGATCATACCCGGCGTTGCAATAACCGTATCAATCACTTTATCAATGCAGGTTTCAATATCGGCAAATTGTTTGTACAAACCTGCTGATGCATTTTTAAAATACAGCGGTTCCCTTCTTCCATAAAAAACCTTTAAGGCTGTAGTTATTGGCTGCGGTTTTGTTTTTGTTGTTTTTTCAGATACGGCAGACAGGGCATCAATTACTTTTTGCACTTCTGCATTGTGTTTATCAGCATTGGTAAGTAAAATATAAATTGTTGACCGGTTCAATACAAAAGCCGAAAAGCAACCGGTTGGCAGGCCCGGTGTTACTTCAAACCATTTTTGCAAAACAGCTTTCACTTTTTTTGTATCAACTTTATACGATTTAAAACGGTAGCTTGTTAAAGAAGCAGGCGCTTTGCTCAATCTGAATTTCATTTCTGTTATCACACCAAAATTTCCGTTGCCGCCGCCTTTGCAGGCCCACAGCAGGTCTTTATCATTTACTGAGTTTTGTATATTTCCCTGACCATCAACCATGGTTACCTCATAAAGGCTATCGCAGGTAAGTCCGAATTTTCTTCCCAGCAAACCATAGCCGCCGCCCAATGTAAGTCCGCCAATGCCAACGCCGGCACAAGATCCGCCGGGCAAAATTTTCTTTTTAGGCAATACCTCATCATAAATGTTCGAAAGCGTGCAACCCGGACCTGCTTTGATATTATTACTATCTATCCACCCGATCTTATTCAACAAAGAAAGATTGATGACCATGCCGCCATCGTTGCAGGAAAAGCCTTCCATACAATGTCCCCCGCTTTTTACAGCCACAGGTAAATTATTTTGTGCGGCATATTTTACAGCTTCGGCAACACCGGCTGTGTTTTTACACAATGCAATGATCTGCGGAAATTTTTCTATCCGTTTATTAAATCCTTTTCTCAACAGTTCATACTCCGCATCACCTTTTTTAAAAAAGGTTACATTATCGTTTGAAGGCGCCGGGGAATATGTTGAAAAATGCCCAGAAAATCCTTCAAGCGGTTTTGCGATTAGCCCCAGGTTGGCAAGCAGTGCAAGTTTTAAAAACTCCTTTCGTTTCAGTTGATTTTGCATCATCAAATCTAAAATCATAAATCCGAAATCCGAAATCGGAGTTTATCTTTGCGCCATGTTAAAAACAACCCTTTTGAATGCCGTAGAAGCCGGCGCTGTACAACTAAGGCATTATTTTAATAACGAAGATCTGAAGATCAGCAACAAAGAAGGAATTAACAACTGGGTTACCGAAGCTGACCATGCCGCAGAAAAAGCGATCATTGGGGTTATCAAGGCTGCTCATCCGGATCATTTTATTTTGAGTGAAGAAGCTGGTGAAATGGCAACCGGCAGCGATACCAAGTGGATCATTGATCCTATTGACGGCACCATTAATTATGCCTGTGGTATTCCGCTCTGCTGCGTAAGCATTGGTTTGGAGCAAAACGGAGAAATGATCATGGGCGCTGTTTACAATCCTTTCATCAACGAATTGTTTTTTGCAGAAAAGGGCCACGGTGCATCACTGAATGATAAAAAAATAAGTGTGAGCAAAAAATCGGAAGTAATACATAGTTGCTTAGTTACCGGTTTTCCATACTCTTATTTGGATATGGAAAACGGGCCTTTGCAGGTATTTGAGCGTTTTATCCGCAAGGGTGTGCCTGTTCGCAGGCTGGGAAGTGCGGCCATTGATCTGTGTTGGGTTGCCGCCGGAAGGTTTGAAGGTTTTTTTGAACACAGCCTGAGCGCCTGGGATTCTGCAGCTGGTTATTTAATTGTTGAAGAGGCCGGAGGCAAAGTAACTGACATGAATGGTAATAAATACTCTCCTTATCAAAGAAAGATTGTGGCAACGAATGGCCTTATACACGATGAGTTAATCGAAGTCATCCACAATAGAAAACAGCTTTAATGTACGATGTTGGATGTACGTTGTACGACAGCTTCTAAACTATAAGCAAGTTTTATGGACTCAGAAGAAATGAAACGCAGAACAAAACAGTTTGCAATTAATGTTGGAGTTTTAACACAGGGGCTTCCGGAATCTCAGATCAATAGGGCATACAGCAATCAAATTATCCGGTCCAGTAGTTCGGTTGGAGCAAATTACAGAGCTTCGAGAAGGGCAAAATCGAATGCTGATTTTATAAACAAACTAAAAATTGTTGAGGAGGAATTAGATGAAAGTTTGTTTTTTCTTGAATTGCTGGCATTCTTTAACCAACCACAAAAAGATGATATCGGAGTTTTATATAGTGAAGGTGAAACTCTTTTAAAAATAATTGTAGCATCAATCGTTTCATCAAGAAAGTAAAACTGGCGTACATCGTACATCTAAAATCGTACATTTAAATTATGGAAGAACGTACAGAAATATCAACACTCGGCGAATTTGGTTTGATTGACCACTTGACAAGAAACAATGAAACAAAAAATGCATCCACAATTCTAAGTGTAGGTGATGATGCAGCTGTGATAGACCACTTTGGCAGGCAAACCGTTGTAACAACCGACCTGCTTGTGGAGGGTATTCATTTTGACCTTATGTACACTCCGTTAAAACATTTGGGATATAAATCGGTGATAGTGAACCTTAGTGACATTTATGCCATGAATGCCACGCCAACGCAAATTGTTATCAGCATCGCCATAAGTAATAAGTTCAGCGTAGAAGCGTTAGATGAATTTTACGAGGGTGTGTATGCCGCCTGCGAAAATTATGGTGTTGACCTGGTGGGTGGAGATACCACCACATCGCAACGTGGTTTCATCATCAGCATCACCGCCATCGGGGAGGTGGCACCGGATAGTTACGTAAAAAGAGATGGTGCAAAAGTGAATGATCTTATTTGTGTGAGCGGCGACCTTGGTGGTGCGTTTTTGGGATTAACCATTTTGGAAAGAGAGAAAAAAATATTCCAGGAAACCGGTGCCCAGCCCGACCTGGAGAACAGGGCTTACATTGTTGGCCGTTTATTAAAGCCCGAAGCAAGAAAAGATGTGATAGAATATTTTGCAGAACACAAGATTGTACCTACCAGTATGATGGACATCAGCGACGGGTTAAGCAGCGAAATGCTTCACATATGCAAGCAAAGTAATGTTGGCTGTGTTTTGTACGAAGACAAATTGCCGCTGAATGAAGACAGCAAGGATTTTGCTTACAAACTTGAGCTTGACCCAACAGCCTGTGCATTAAGCGGCGGCGAAGATTATGAATTACTGTTCACCGTGTCGCAGGCTGATTACGAAAAGATCAATGCCAACAACGGCTTAAGCATTATTGGTTACATTACTGAAGCATCAGAAGGAAAAACCTTTATTACCCGGGGCGGAAATAAGCATGAGCTGGTAGCACAGGGTTGGAACCATTTGAAATAAAAACAGGCAGTGCTGAATATTTAGTTCAGCAAACAGAAATGAAAACTTTAAAAAATATACCCTTCTTTGTACTTGCACTGTTCTTATACTCCTGCACCACCACCAATAATTTCAATCTTCAAAAAAAATATGCTGCAAGTGAATTGCAGGAAGATTATTCCTTACTGAGAAATATTCTTGAAGCAAAGCACCCCTCCCTTTACTGGTACACGCCTAAAGACAGTATGGATTTTTATTTTGATCAATATTACAATTCGATCAAAGACAGCATGACTGAACAACAGTTTGGCTGGAAGGTCATCGCTCCTTTGACAGATAAAATTCATTGCGGACACACCAGTTTCAGCAGGAGCAATGCTTATAACAACTGGGCTACAGGCAAAAGACAACCCTCCTTTCCGCTATTTTTAAAAGTGTGGAATGATACGATGGCTGTTACAGGCAATTTAGACAGGAAAGATTCTGTTTTAAAAAGAGGAACGATCATCACTTCTATAAACGGAATTAAAAATGCAGATCTTATTAATAAGATGTTTGGCTTTATGACAGAAGACGGCTATGCCAACAATGTTAATTACAACAGGCTCAGCAATAATTTTGCCTACTACCACCGCAACATAATGGGTATCAGTAAAACCTACCGGGTAACCTATCTTGATGATAAAGGAACAGAGCAACTTATCAACATTCCGGCCTGGGGATTAACTGTTGACACAACAAAAAAAGCCAAAGACACCATTGCAATACGCCAGCCGGCTCCACCTAAACAAACCCGTCAGCAACGTTTGCAGGAAATACGGTCACTTGCTGTTGACACAACAAACAATACTGCAATCATAACAATCAACTCTTTTTCATCGGGCAACCTCCGCAGTTTTTACAGGCAAACTTTTGCGTACATTAAAAATACAGGAATTGATAATGTTGTGCTAGACATACGAAGTAATGGCGGTGGCAGGATCAGGTTATCTACCTTGCTAACAAAATATGTAACCCGTACAAATTTTAAGGTAGCCGATACTTCATTTGCCATTACAAAATCTTTGAGCCCCTATGGAAAATATATCAAAGGGAGCTTTGTAAATAATCTTGGACTCTTCTTTCTTACAAAAAAGAAAAAAGACGGGCTTTATCATTTTGGCCATTGGGAAAGAAAAATCAATAAGCCAAAAGCTGAAAATAATTATACCGGTAATTTATATATCCTCATCAATGGAAATACTTTTTCTGCTGCTTCTTTATTCAGCAATGCCTTAAAAGGCCAGCCTGGCGTTGTTTTGCTGGGAGAAGAAACGGGCGGCGGCTGGCATGGTAACAATGGTATTTTGATTCCCGATATTATTTTACCAAACACCCATATTAAAGTAAGGCTGCCGTTGTTCAGGCTGGTTCAACACAACCATGCACCAAAAGATGGCCGTGGCATACCGCCTGATATTTATCTCGGTACCAATTACGATGCGTTGCTAAAAGGTATTGATTACAAAATGAAATTTGTGATGGATATGATCAAAGCAAAAGGAATTCGTAATTAGGGATTGGTAATTGGGCGGTATACTAATAACAGTATTTATAAAACCAATCACTATTCAATCCTAAATTCATCGGCGTCTTTCCAGAAAGGAAACTTTGTTCTTACTTCTTCCAATAATTCTTTTTGCAGCGTTATGGTATTTACGTCTTCTTCATCTGCCATATGATAAAGCACCTGGCCCAAAGGATCAATAACCAAACTGTTGCCGCTGTGATAAACATTATTGCCATCACTACCGATACGGTTTACGCCAATCACATAACTTTGGTTCTCTATTGCCCTTGCACACAATAATGTTTTCCAGGCGTGGCTTCGTCGCTCCGGCCAGTTGGCAACATAGATCAATACATCGTACTCGGTGCCGGCTTCATTGTTTTGTTGTCTTGCCCAAACCGGAAAGCGCAGATCATAACAAACCAGTAAATTTATTTTCCATCCTTTTACAGATGCAATCAGTCTTTTATTGCCGGGGCTGTAGTGCTTGTCTTCTTCGCCAAATGCAAAGAGGTGCCGTTTATCGTAATACCCCAATTGTTCGTTAGGCAGCATCCAGATAAGGCGATTGTAATAATTTTCCGCTTCTTTGATCATTGTGCTTCCCGTAAGCACAATTCCGTTTTCCCTGCTCACTCTTTTCATCCACGCTACCGTTTCTCCTTCCATGGTTTCTGCAAGCGCTTCGGGCCGCATGCTAAAACCGGTGCTGAACATTTCGGGCAATACAACAATTTCTGTTTCTTCTTCCATGCCGGCGATTTTTTGCTCAAACATGCGGAGGTTGGCTGATTTATCTTCCCAGGCGAGGTTGCTTTGTATAGTTGTGATTGTTAGTGTTGACATGAGTGTGGGTTATGCTCAAATTTACGAAACCCGTTGTTAATACTCCTCTTGCAGCTCATTAAAAAACAAAACCGTAGCTTTGCGTTCCACTTTCTTTTACAAGACGGCCTGTTGCAGGCCTTGTGGACATAATAATTTTCCTGCTGATTCAGAATTTGCAACGTCTTTGCCAGCCCACAAACATAAATAAACCATTTAATGGCATTTAAACAATTAGATCTGATAGATCCTATCCTCAAAGCATTAAACACTGAAGGATACACAACACCCACGCCCATACAGGCACAAAGCATCCCCTTAATTTTAGAGCAAAGAGACCTGCTTGGCTGTGCACAAACCGGTACCGGAAAAACAGCGGCATTTGCTATTCCTATTCTACAGTTATTACATCAAAACAAAAACGAAGAACGGGGGCCACACAAAATAAAAGTGCTCATACTTACACCAACACGGGAACTTGCAATACAGATAGATGAGAGCTTTGCAGCTTACGGCAAACATACCGGCCTAAGCCATACCGTAATATTTGGCGGTGTTTCTCAATTAAACCAAACCAATGCTTTGCGAAGGGGTGTTGACATTCTGGTGGCTACGCCCGGCCGCTTACTTGACCTGATCAGCCAGGGATTTATTGATCTGAAGTTTTTAAAAATATTTGTGCTGGACGAAGCAGACCGTATGCTTGATATGGGTTTTATACACGATGTAAAAAGGATCATCACCAAGCTGCCCGAAAAAAGGCAAACGCTTTTTTTCTCTGCCACCATGCCGCCCGAAATTCAAAAGCTGGCTCATGTTTTATTAACCAATCCGGCTTATGTAGAAGTTACACCGGTTTCATCAACTGTTGAAGTAATTGAACAAAGCCTGTATTATGTTGCCAAGGCAGATAAACCAAAGCTGCTTTTACATTTACTGAAAGATAAGAGCATTGTTACAGCACTTGTATTTACACGTACAAAACACGGTGCCGATAAGGTTGTAAAATTTTTGCATAAGCATGAAATTACTGCCGCAGCCATACACGGTAACAAGTCGCAAAATGCCAGGCAAAATGCTTTAAACAATTTTAAGAATGGAAACATCCGTGTTTTGGTTGCAACTGATATTGCTGCCCGTGGTATTGATATTGACGACCTGAGCCATGTTTTTAATTTTGAATTACCCAATGTACCGGAAACCTATGTACACCGCATTGGCCGTACAGGCCGGGCCGGTAACACCGGTATCGCCATTTCTTTTTGCGATGCGGAAGAAAGAGATGAGTTGAAAGATATTCAAAAACTGATCGGGCTAAGTATTCCGGTGGTTGGAGGTCATCCGTATCCATTAAGTATTTCAACAATTACAGCCGCTCCGGTTGTCCCAATCCAAAGGCCCGGCGGCAATAAAAAACGCTCCAGGGGTTTTGGCAGAAATGATAAAGGAAATAACAGGAATTTTTCTAACAACAGAAAACAATCAAATAAAAATACCCAATAACATTTTTTGACTAATTTATCAAACCGGGGCGATGGTTCCGGTTTTTTTATTTGTTTATTTTTCGTGGCCGGTAATTTGAAGTAAATTTATTTTTTAATCATTCTGCCATGCCGGTACACGATTATCTTTCTTACTTATTGAACCCGCTGGAATTGTTGCGTACAAAAAAGGTATTGCACGTAAATCCAACTGTAGTTTCGCACAGAAAAGAGCCTGTAGAAACAAAGTTTACGATATATGATTATAATACAGGCAATATTGAAATAAAAGAGTTTAATAAAGTTGCGGATTGTTATCCTTATATAGATCCTAAAACGGTTTCGTGGATAAATGTTGATGGCCTGAGAAAAGATGATGTAGAATCTATCTGCAAACATTTTGGGATACACTACCTGATCACCGAAGACATTTTAAGCCTGGGCCAGCGGCCAAAGATGGATGAAATAGATGGCCTGCTGTTCTGTTTGCTTAATATGCTTTACTTTAATGAAAAAGATTCTGCCGTAGAGATAGAACAGATAAGTATTGTACTGGGTAAAAATTTTGTTATCAGTTTCCAGGAGGATGCTACCAGGGATGTTTTTAATCCTTTGCGTGAAAGGCTGAAAGTTGGAAATACAAAAGTAAGGCAGAATGGTGCCGATTTTTTGTTTTACGCTTTGATAGACATGATCGTTGATAATTATTATGTGGTGATGGAAAAGCTGGGTGAAAAAATTGAGGGTCTTGAGGAGGATATTGTGAGAAGCCCCAACACTAAAAGCCTGGCCAAGATAAATATGCTGCGTAAAGAAATGATCATACTTAAAAGAAGTGTGGCGCCGGTGAGAGAAATGGTAAATGGTATTTTGAGAAGTGAGAGTGAACTGATTGAAGAGAAGACCGAAAAATATTTCAAAGATGTTTATGACCATATTGTCCAGGCAAATGAACTTGCAGAAAACTATCGTGATATGATGATGAACCTGCACGACCTCTACCTGAGTAATGTGAATTTAAAGATGAATGAAGTGATGAAAGTGATGGCGGTAGTAACCTGCTTGCTTGCGCCGGCTACAGTTATCGGCGGCATCTTTGGAATGAACTTTGAAATTATTCCGCTGCTGCACAACAAGTGGGGGTTTTTTATTTCTGTAGGGTTGATGTTGTTTATACCGCTTGCTATGGTTAGAATATTCAGAAGGCGGGGATGGTTTTAAATCGTGAGTTACTCTTGCGTTTGATAACAATTTTTTTTATCAGTCCTCAAAGGTTACGATTGACGTTTCACACCTCACGTTTCTTTTTATAAACCGGCACGGTGCTGCAAGGCTCTCCATACATAATGCTTTTTGCAACCGGCATCAGTTTATTGGTGATCGCAACATAGGCTGTTTCGGAAATTGGTAATTCTCCACAACCTTTAACTACCACACGCTGATCTTTGTAATCCCCGGCATTAATATGATCAATATTTTTTAAGAAAAGAGTTTTGTGTAAAAAATCTGCATCGCCAAAAACAATTTCTTTGGCAATGGGTTGCAGGTAACTTGCAACCAGCATATAGGCCCACATCGGTATAACGGCATCTGCAGAACAGGTAATCGCTACGTTTTTTTCTTTGTATGGGGTAAGATCAAGGGCCCTCATTGTTTCCCTGAAATCTTTTTCTTTCAGTATAAGGCCCATAAAAAGATGATCCTTCATATCAAAAACAGCAACTTCTTCTTTTGGATAAAATTCTTCCAGGTCCAAAGTAATGATACCGCTTTCTGAAACTTTATTTACAAATTCCGCTTCCATTTTGTAAAGATAGGGCTACACTTAAAACCCGGGTAATTTTAAAAGTTAAACAATTTCGTCCCGGGTATTTTTTCCTGAAAAGGTAAATCCTAAATGCAAAACGGCCATCAAGTTTGATGGCCGTTTTAAATATGTATCTAAATATCTAAAAGTTCTGTTTTAGAAAAATTTGCTTCTGTTGTCTTTGATAGTTGCTTTTTTGCGTAACCCTTCAAACCAGTTTGATACTGCCTGGTTTCGCAATGCAGTTGTTTGCTGTAACCTCATTTGAATTTTATCTTCATTGGGGTCTGCTGCTTTTTCGCCGGTACTGTTCACTTTAAAAACAAATACGCCTGCTTTGCCGGCAACCGGAGATACTTTATTGAGATTTGCTTTATTAAATATGGCGCCTATTAATTTGGGTTCATAGCCTATTGAGTCTATCATCTGCGATTTAAATGTAATTGAAGAATCCGCTCCGGCCATTTTAATTTCTTTGGCATATTTAGCTGCCGCACTTTCCAGGGTGGGGTTAGCGCCTAAGCCGCCGATAATTTGCTCGGCTTTCTTTTCCTCTCTTATTGCATTTTCAGCTAAGGACCTGGCTGTTTCCACGTCTTGTGTTCCTTCTTCGTAAATCTTATCAACAGTTGCAACCACAAACTGGTCGCCAACCGGCATTGGATCACTAACATCGCCTTTCTTGGCTTCAAAAATCCAGCGTACCAATTGTCTTGCATCCTGCATTTGTCCTATGGTTGCATCATTCTCTTTAATAAGAGTGGGTACTGCAATTTTTGACAAGCCATTCTTTTGTACATATGCTTCCATTTTTTTGGCATCTTTTAAAGAGGCTAGTTCAACGGCTTTGTTACTTGCGTTGTTTATGGTTTCTTCGCTTGCATATATTTCCTTTGCCAAAAAGCCTATCTTATATGCCGGGCCCGATCCTTTTTGGCTCAGTAGTTCAATTATATGATATCCAAACTGTGTTTTTACAACACCACGGGACCCCGCCGGCTTTTCAAAACAAAATTTATTGAATTCCGGCACCATTGTACCATAGCTGAATGTTCCAAGGTCGCCTCCTTTATCTTTACTTCCGTCGGCCGAATACTGCATTGCCAACATTGCAAAGTTTGCGCCTGCGTTAATTGCATTATAAATACTGTCGGCCCGTTTTTTTGCAACACTATCTTCAAGTATGGGCTGTCCTGTTTGGGTATTTACTGTTGCTATTAATATATGTTTGGCATGTGCACTATCCGGAACGGTTTTGCTGCCAAGCATTTTTGCAAGTACGTAACTTTTGTTTTCAACATAGGGCCCATATATTGAACCGGCCGGTAATTTTACAATTGAATCTGTAAATCCGCTTGGAATTTTTGATTTTGGAATATAGTTGGTATCAAAATCTATGGCAGAAGCATTCCTGGCTAAAAAATTCTTTACATTGTTTTCGGCCGCAAATTCACTTTTTAATCCTTCAACCTGTGCTTTTGTCTTTGCACTGTCTGCTGCGCTTGGTAACTGGCTAAAACCTACATAAGATATCATACGCCCGGCATCCTGTTTAAACAGGCCTTTATGCTTGTCAACATATTTTTTTATCTCTTCATCAGATACTTTGATTGATTTTATTGAGCTGTCGCCGATACTTTGGTAAGGTATCTGCACATAAGAAATGGAAGCAAAGGTTTTGTTTTCTTTTGCATCCTTTTCCTCCATCCAGCCAGGGTAGTAGGCGCCGGCATTTAACATTGCAAAATATTTTTGAGAAATGCTGGTTAATTTTTGTGGTTCGAAAATTTGAGAATTGATCATTTCCAATTGCTCTCCTTTTGCTTTTTTAATGGTGTTTAATGCCTGTGTTAGTTTGGCGGGGTCCATTTTTCCGGTTGCCGGGTCTATCATTGATCTGTCTTGCATCAGCGGATTGGATGGATCATCGCTTTTTAAAATCTTATCAAGCTCTTTAGAAGTAAAGTTTATACCCAGTTTTTCTGCTTCGGCATAAAAAACTTTTTCAGCTACAATCTGGTTCCAAACCTGCTCACGAATTTGTGATAGTTGTGTATTTGAAGGTTTCTGCCCGGTCCGCTGTTCTTCCTGGTTCTCTGCATTCTGTAGTTTTTTGTTAAACTCATTCTGGCTGATACGTGATCCGTTTACTTTTCCTATGCTTTCGGAGGCAGAAACACCGCCTTTATCTTGCCTGGCATCCATTAAAATAAAGGCAATTAGTGCCAGTGCAATAGCCGCAATTGTTATTGGTGCCCCTTTTTCACGTATTGTCTGAATAATCTGCATATCTTTTTATATTAAATTTGGACGGCAAAAATAGGGTAAAATTGAATATAAAACCTGTTTTTAAAAGCTTCAGATACTTTATAATGCAGTAGCAAAAGGGCTTATGGCTTTTTTGGTTTTCCTTTTTCTTATTACATAATTATATTTTGTCTCTTTTTTGGGGTTCTTAACAATACAATGTTGATAATATAACAAATAGGTTAATAACTGCATTTTTCTGGAATTACTGTCTATGTATAAAATGAGGAAAACAGTAAGTGGTATTTATAAATAAGAGAAGTGTTGTTATTAAGTCCTGAATTATAAAGCCGATATCAACATCAGCAAATATGTTATGTGTTATTTTTCTTTACACCTTAATAATTATTAACTGGTTGGTAAATCTTTTTATAAAAGGTGTAAGAATAAGGCGTGGATTTGTGTTTACCGGCAAATATTTAAATATATCAATGTTAATTACCTGTGGATGACGGTTAATAAATTAAAGGTTTTAATTTTGCAAAAGCCGCTGTTTTTTTCTTTCCACAAATTAACAGCCCTAATAGTAATAGGTGATTATATAAATAATAAGTATTAATACATATTATGGCAGATATTAACAGTTCATTTGCAGCAATTGAAAAAAAGGGTTTTCTGGATATTGATATAGATCCGACCATTGATTTGTTTGCTGAAATTGAAAACCTGAAAAAAGAAAAAAATGCTATTATACTTGCTCATTATTATCAGGAACCGGATATACAGGATGTTGCCGATTATATAGGTGATAGTTTAGGGTTAGCCCAGCAGGCAGAAAAAACTCAGGCTGATATAATAGTTTTTGCAGGCGTACACTTTATGGCAGAAACTGCCAAAATACTAAATCCGTCTAAAAAAGTTTTATTACCTGATATGAACGCCGGTTGTTCTTTAAGTGATTCTGCACCTCCTGCACTTTTTAAATTATTTAAAGAAAAGCATCCCAAACATAAAGTAATAACTTATATCAATTGTTCTGCGGGTATTAAGGCATTGAGTGATATTATCTGCACTTCTTCCAATGCCCAAAAAATAGTTGAGAGTTTACCGGCGGATCAACCGATAATTTTTGCACCTGATAAAAACCTTGGCGCTTATATAAACAAGCAAACGGGCAGAAATATGATTTTATGGAACGGTGCCTGTATGGTTCATGAAATATTCAGTTTAGAAAAAATAATCAGGTTAAAAATCCGCCACCCGGAAGCCAAAATTATAGCACATCCTGAATGTGAGGAAGCAATTTTAAAAACAGCGGATTTTATTGGCAGCACTACTGGTTTGCTAAAATTTACAAAAACAGATTCAGCTACTATTTATATTGTGGCTACCGAAACAGGCATATTACACCAAATGCAGAAGGAAAGCCCGGATAAAACATTTATTCCGGCACCCCCGGATAATAGTTGTGCCTGTAATGATTGTCCGCATATGAAGCTAAATACACTGGAAAAATTGTATTTATGCCTTAAATATGAAGCACCTGAAATACAAATGGATGAGCAGCTACGCCTGGAGGCAAAGAAACCAATTGATGAAATGCTAAAAATAAGTGCATATTATGGGCTTTAAAAAATCACATATTTTTTTTATTGGGATAGCTGCTATGTTTTGTTTAACTACCGGATGTTATGACCAGGGAAAGAGTAATATTGAGAATACATTTTATATTGAGCTGGTAAATTTTAATCACGATAGTCTTAAGCAAAATGTATCTGATAAAATTTTTGGTAAGGTTTCATTTTACAGGAATGATAAATTGGAAATATTATCACAAAACTACCTGACCGACGATTATGAAAAAATGCATTTTTTTAAAAATGCTTCAGACCTTAATAAAGAAATAGAGCCTGAAACAAAAAAAATAAGGTTGGAATTTGGTGGTATATTTACAAGGGACAGTATTACATATTCCCTGCAAAAATTTATTTATAGGGATAATAAATGGAAAAAAACATCTGATATGGGTTTTATTAAAGCTGTTAATACCTATATCAGGACCAAGCAGTTCGCTGTAGATCAGTATGGAAAGCAGATACTGAACGAATTGGTTTTATACTCGTATAATTGAGCCCTGCATTTATTTATAAGCAGAATTACATGTGTAATTATTAAAGATATATTTTATGGCAATTCCATCAGTTGATCTAAGTGAATTTTTATCCGAAGATCCGGATAAGAAAAATCAGTTTGTGCAAAACCTTGGTAAAGCTTACGAAGAAGTAGGTTTTGTTGCAGTAAAAAATCATGGAATTTCAGACAACCTTATTACTGACCTTTATAAATATGTTCAGGAATTTTTTTCATTACCGCTTGATCAAAAGAAGCAGTATGAAATTAAAGGCCTCGCTGGGCAGCGTGGATATACAAGTTTTGGTAAAGAACATGCGAAAGGAAGTGAAGCTCCGGATCTGAAGGAATTTTTTCAATATGGTCAAACAGCCAGGGATAATTTCAATGAGATGATTTATCCTGAAAATGTTTCAATTAAGGAAATCCCTGATTTTGATAAAACACTTGCTGAAGCCTATCGTGCATTTGAAAGATCAGGCACAGCTTTACTGCAGGCAATTGCTTTATACCTGGAACTTGATGAAAATTATTTTGATAAGTTTGTTTTTAATGGAAATTCTATTTTAAGGGCGATACACTATCCGCCCATAACCACAGAACCCGCAAGTGCCATCAGGGCAGAGCAACATGAGGACATAAACCTTATAACATTACTGGTTGGCGCATCAGCTGATGGCTTAGAGATATTATCAAAGCAGGATGAATGGATTCCGGTTACATCACTACCCGATCAGATTGTTGTGAATGTTGGCGATATGTTGCAACGTTTAACTAATAACAAACTTCGCAGTACTACACACAGGGTTGTAAATCCGGCAAGGCAATTCTGGCACACTTCACGTTTTTCTATACCTTTCTTTTTGCATCCCAAAACATCAATGAGCCTGAAATGCTTGGAAAACTGTATTAATGAACAGCATCCAAAACAATATGATGATATAACAGCGGGCGAATACCTGGATGAAAGATTAAGAGAGATAGGGTTAAAAGCATAAAACAGTAATTAACTGCATATTGAATAAACTGGTCAGGCATATTCCTTTTTTAAAGGCCGTGTTCTTACACAGCGTTACAGCTTTTGGCGGCCCTCAGGGGCATATTGGCATGGTTTTAAAAACTTTTGTGGAGAGAAGAAAGGATATAACCAGGGATGAGCTGATGGAATATGTTTCTTTTTGTCAGATGCTGCCTGGTGCATCTTCTACTCAAACCCTTACATTAATAGGCTTTAAAAGAGGCGGGGTTAAATTAGCTGTACTTACATTGCTTATCTGGATATTTCCGGCCTGTGCTTTA
Source organism: Ferruginibacter sp. (assembly GCA_016786725.1). GTDB lineage: Bacteria > Bacteroidota > Bacteroidia > Chitinophagales > Chitinophagaceae > Ferruginibacter. Next base: position 112,878 of record JAEUVU010000003.1, read on the forward strand.
ATGGGCGGATTATCTTTTGTTGTTGGCAATATCGGCACCAGTAATATTAAACCAACGCTGTTTCAGTTTATACAACCAATGGCAATTGGCTTTTTGGCATATGCAGCATTTAAAGCCTACCATATCAGTATAAAAAATACTATTACCCAGGTAATTATGCTGGTGGCTTTATTGGCTACTTATTTTCTTTTTAAAACCCCCTGGATAATTCCAACGCTGATTGTTTGTGGCGGTATTGCCACCAACTTTAGCAGCAGGCGTATCCCGGAAAAAGAAGTGATAAAACCAAAACAAATAAGATGGACAAATATCTGGGTGTTTGTTTTGATTTTTGTGGTTGCTGGTTTTTTAAGTGAAACAGCCAGAAAGCAAAGCTGGGAAAATAAAAAGCCATATAATCTTTTTGAAAATTTTTATCGTTTCGGATCTTTTGTATTTGGCGGTGGAGATGTTTTGATACCTCTAATGCTTGATCAGTATGTGGTAAGGCCAACTTCGGAAAGAGTTTTACGAAAAAATCCTGATCCTATTAAAGTTGAAAGAGAAGAACTGTTGACGGGCGCTGGTATTGTAAGAGCTATCCCCGGGCCTGTTTTTTCAATTGCATCCTATATGGGTGGCATAGCGTTAAAAAATGAAGGGCCAAGAGTACAACTGCTGGGTTGTGTAATCGGATCCATAGCCATATTTCTGCCCAGCGCCTTACTGGTACTTTTCTTTTTTCCGGTTTGGCAAAACTTAAAAAAATTTGTAGTTGTCCTCCGCTCTCTTGAAGGAATAAATGCCGCCGTAGTGGGGATTATGATTGCGGCGACATTATATTTACTGAAGGATGTTTCAATAGTGTCATTCAATACCGTAAGTTATATTAATATCGGTGTAATACTGGGAACCCTGCTTGTTTTACTTTACTCAAAAACTCCCCCGCCGTTCATTGTTTTGGTATGCCTTATAACGGGTTTTATTTTTTGATCATCCTTTGTAATACCCGGCTTTTTCAATTTCTTCTTTAACAACATCAGGCACTAAAAAGCGAATAGGTTTTTTTGCTTTAATTAACTCACGTATATGTGTAGACGATATTTCGAGTAAGGGTGCATCCAGAATATGTATTGATGCCCCAAAATTTTCTGTAACCTCAAATCCCGGCCGTTTGTATATGTAAAAACTGTAGTTGGCAATTAATACCTCATAATTTTTCCACTTGTTTATATTTTGAAATCCATCACTTCCCATTAAGATGGAAAATTCATGTTCGGGATGTTTTTCTTTCAGGTAGGCTAAAGTATCAATGGTATAAGACGGTTTGGGTAAATTGAACTCAACACTGCTGGCCCGCAAACTGTTTTCTCCTTCAATTGCTGACTTGATTAAATGCAACCGGTGATATTCATTAAGTAAAGAAACGGATTGTTTAAAAGGATTTTGAGGAGATACTACAAACCAAACCTGGTTAAGGTCTGTTTCGTTGGTAGTATGAGATGCAATTATTAAATGGCCAACATGAACAGGATTAAATGAGCCAAAATAAAGTCCGATTTTCATTCGCTATATTATCATTTAAATGTGTACGGTCTTCTCCTCAACCCAAATCATTTCAGCTTCATCTAATCTTAAGCTTAAGTGGTAGCCGGATACAGTAATAGAAATAGGGTCTCCAAGCGGAGCTATTTGATCGATCTTAACCGTCTCCCCGGGTATGCAACCCATCTCCATCAGTTTTAAAAAAATATCATCATTTTCAAATTCAGTGATAACCGCACACTTACCAGCTGTGACTTCCGATAACCTTTTCTTCATTTCAACCATCTTTAAAGTAGATACAAATGTATCAAATCAATATTGTTATCTAATTTCGATATAAGAAATAAAGGCATGCAAAAAATTCAGTTTTATTCTCTTGACCGTGAACCGGTATTGAAAGATCGTACAAGGTTGAAGATCTTTATTGAAAACCTTTTCACCAAGGAAAAAAAAAGCATAGGGGGCCTTTCTTATATATTTTGCTCAGATGAGCACCTTCTGAAGATTAATCAAAAATTTCTTAAGCATGATTTTTACACCGATGTCATCACTTTTGATTTAAGCTCATCCAATATTGAAATACAAGGAGAGGTCTATTTAAGTATTGATAGAATAAAAGATAATGCAAAGCAATTAGGCGTTTCTTTTAAAGAAGAACTTCATCGTGTTATATTTCACGGAGCTTTACATTTGTGTGGATACAAAGACAAGAATAGAGGAGATATAGCAAAAATGAGAGAAAAGGAAGAGAAATACATAAGCGAGTATTTTACTTAAATAGCATTTTCGATTTTTCACGTGGAACATCAGAAAATCAATCCTTTATTTAAATCATGGGTTTCACGTGAAACCGTGATTTATTATAGACGTCAAATTCGTTTCCTACCTTTGCACGGATGTTTCAAAATTACGATATTATAGTAGTGGGAGCCGGTCATGCCGGTTGTGAGGCGGCTGCATCAGCCGCAAACCTGGGAAGCAGGGTATTGTTAATCACCATGAACCTGCAAACCATTGCTCAAATGAGCTGCAATCCTGCAATGGGAGGTATAGCAAAGGGGCAAATTGTACGTGAAATTGATGCAATGGGTGGATATAGCGGCATTGTGACTGATAAAAGCATGATTCAGTTCAGGATGCTTAACCGCTCAAAAGGTCCGGCCATGTGGAGCCCGAGGGTGCAAAGCGATAGAATGTTATTTGCGGCAACTTGGAGAGAAATGCTTGAAAATACGCCCAATGTTGACTTTTACCAGGATACTGTACAAGGCCTTATTATTAAAGATGGGAAGGTAGCAGGAGTCACAACAGGCCTTGGCCATAAAATAAGATCCCAGGCTGTTATTTTAACCAATGGAACTTTTTTAAACGGCGTGATACATATTGGGGAGAAAAATTTTGGAGGAGGAAGAATGGCAGAAAAAGCATCAACCGGTATAACTGAGCAATTAATCTCTTTGGGATTTGAAACTGACAGGTTGAAAACGGGTACACCACCCAGAATTGATGGGAGAAGCCTCGACTACTCAAAAATGGAAGAGCAGAAAGGCGATGATGAAATTGTTGGATTCAGCTATTTAAATGAATACAAAATAAGACCGAATCAGCAAAAAAGCTGCTGGATAACCTATACAAATGATGACGTACATGAACTATTAAAAACCGGGTTTGAAAAAAGCCCGATGTATCAGGGACGAATACAGGGAACCGGTCCCAGATATTGCCCAAGTATAGAAGATAAAATCAGCCGTTTTGCTCAAAGAGATCGGCATCAATTATTTGTAGAACCAGAGGGGTTTAATACCATAGAAATATATGTTAATGGTTTTTCTACTTCGTTACCAGAAGATGTTCAATATCAAGCACTTAAACTCGTTCCTGGATTTGAAAACTGTAAAATGTTCAGGCCGGGCTATGCCATTGAATATGACTTTTTTCCACCAACACAGCTAAAATTCAGCCTTGAAACTAAGCTTATTGATAATTTATTTTTTGCAGGCCAGATTAATGGAACCACTGGCTATGAAGAGGCGGCTTGCCAGGGCCTGATGGCCGGCATTAATGCGCACCAAAAAGTAAAAACCTTAGAGCCGTTTATTTTAAAAAGAAGCGAAGCATATATTGGGGTATTAATTGACGATCTTATAAACAAGGGAACCGATGAACCATACCGCATGTTTACAAGCCGTGCCGAATTCAGGACCTTATTAAGACAGGACAATGCAGATATCCGCCTAACAGAAAAAAGCTATCGCCTCGGCCTTGCATCGCAGGAAAGAATGGATAAAGTGAGGGCAAAGATTGAAAGCGTTGAAAAAGTAAAATCAATACTATCAGCTACCAGCCTGGACCCTGAGGATGCAGACATCTACCTAGAAAGCGTACAATCTTCACTGCTACCATCCAAACAAAAAGCAGCACAGGTGTTGTTGAGACCAATGGTTGGGCTTGCGGAAATGATAGATCATATTCCTAAACTGAAAACAGCCCTGGAAGGCTTTGACAAAGAAACGTTGGAACAGGCCGAAATTCAGGTTAAGTACGATACTTACATAGAAAAAGAAAAGGAACTGGTTTCAAAAATGGGTCAGCTTGAAGACCTGGTAATACCGGATAATTTTAATTACGAAAAACTGAGTTCGCTTAGTAATGAAGCCCGACAGAAATTTATCAAAATAAAACCAAGAACGTTGGGGCAGGCTTCCCGTATTTCAGGTGTAAATCCCAGCGATGTGCAGATTTTAATGGTTTTTATGGGCAGATAAATTTTCTACTTTGTAATTGAAGCCAACACCATTCTCACTTCTCCATAACCAATATTTTTTGGCAGGTTACCAATTAAATTTTTAAGGCTGGCTGTTCCGTGTTTCGCAACAGCTTCTGCAATTGTTTTTTGTTTTTCGGAGCTGACAAAATCATTTACATCAATATCGCCGGTGCCAATAAAGTAAGCCAGGTGTCCTTCAATTGTAGTAGTAGTAAAATTTCTTTCTTTAGCAATGGCTGAAATTTCCATCCCGTTTTTATACATTTCAAAAGTAACAGCTTTTGTATCAATTTTCGGCTCAGTACTTTTCAACTTCCTTTCTTTCTTAGGCACTCCGCCTCTGGCATGCATATTTGTTTCAAGGCCATATCTTTCACAAAAACTCTGCACGGTTTCTAAAATTTCATCACCGTATTTTTCTGCCTTGGCTTTGCCAAAGCCACTTATCTGCATCAGATCTTTTTTTGTTAGAGGAAGATATGTCGCAATTTCCTGCAACGAAGCCTGGTTGGCAACCATGTAAATTGGCTGATCGTTTTCTTTACAAATAATATTTCGCCAACGTGTTAAGGTATCGTACAATTCAGCATTCAAAAAATCACCGACTGCCCCTTTTGATTCAACTGCATAGCATGTTAAATCAAATCTTGGTTGAACGTATTTTAATTTATGCTGTAAAAAACCGGTTACAGAAAAGGGCTGCTTACAATACTGCAAATAAAAATTGCAATTAAATAAAGCCAGGGCCAGTTCGTTTAGCTTTTCGTTGACAACAGTTGCGGCTTCTTTATGCTCTGTATTGATTGGGTGCGATTTTAATTCACGTATATAGGCTTCATTTTTTGGAATAAAATGATTGGCTGCATCAGAAATCCTTTTTTGAAGAGCAGGATTTTTTTCAATAACAGCTTCGTCTTTCATTAAAAAAGAAACATGGCCAATAAATTTCAAGCCAACTTCCTTATCTGAAGCCAAATGTTGCCTTAAATTTTCTATCCAGATTTTAGAATTCTCATTTAATTTATCGGCATGCTGATGAATTTGAAAAGCCAATTGTTCAAGAGCAGAAATTGTTTCGTAAAAAGAGAAAATCTCTTCCAGTAATTGTTGTGTAAATAACTGCCTTGCGCCGGCAAATCTTTCTGCAAGGGAACCCTTGTGCGTTAATGATTGCTGGCCTTTAATTACATGATCGTTACTAAAAAGCGTTGCGGATGAAAGCTTGCTCAACAACACAATTCCCTCTAAACTGGTGCAGCGGCTCAGCGCTACATACACCTGGCCGCTGCTGAATGATGCTCCCGCATCGATCATCACCTTTTCAAAAGTTAAGCCCTGGCTTTTGTGAATAGTAATGGCCCAGGCAAGCCGTAAAGGATATTGTGTAAAAGTGCCCAATGTTTCCTGCTCAAGTTTTCCATCCGTTCGGTTTAAGGTGTAGCGGGTATTTTCCCAGGTTTCTTTTACTACTTCAATTTCCACACCATCGCAATCCACAACAATTTTATCTTTTTCCAACAGCTTTACTACGCCGATCTTTCCATTAAAATATCTCCTTGAAATAATATCATTTTTTAAAAACATTACCTGTGCTCCTTCTTTTAAAACAAGTTCTGCTTCTGCAGGAAAAGCATGCTCCGGAAAATCTTCTTCAACAACAGCCCTGAAAGTGAATGCTGGCGTAAACAACACCTCTATTTTATTCTGATTAATTTCTGCAGCCTGTTTGTTGTGTGATGTGAGCGTGATATACTTTTCACCAGGCATGGGCGAAAACAACGGATCATAGCGCATGTGCAGGTCTTCAAAATCATCGGCATCCATTTGATTGTTGCGAACCTTGTTAAGCAGGCGTACAAATGAATCTTCTTTTTGCCGGTAAATTTTGTTCAACTCAATCAGTAGCGGTATTTGCTCCTTAATAGCAAGGCTATCGAAGAAAAAGGGTGAAGTATAATACTCCTGCAAAATACCCCACTCGTGATTTTGTGCAACAGGCGGCAATTGATGCAGATCCCCAATGCATAATAATTGTACACCACCAAACGGCGTGGCATAATTCCGGCGAATGCTTTTTAGAATAGTATCAATTGCATCCAAAACATCGCAACGAACCATGCTGATCTCGTCAATCACCAGCAACTCTATTTTGCGCAGCAGTTGCTGGCGCTGTTTGTTGTATCTTATTTTGGCCAGCAGTTCATCTTTATTATTCCTGGTTGGTAAAAACGGATGAAAAGGCAATTGAAACAAACTGTGTAATGTAACGCCACCAGCATTAATTGCGGCCACACCGGTTGGCGCAGCCACCACAATGTTTTTAGTAGAATTCTCTTTCAGGTATTTCAAAAAAGTGGTTTTGCCCGTACCGGCCTTACCTGTTAGAAAAATATTTTCATTCGTTTCGGTAACGAATCTGTAAGCCAGGTCGAATATCTCGTTATGTTCAATTGTTTGCATTGCGATAAAGATAAGAGGAGATAATAAGAAAAGAACACCGGTCAATTTCTCAACCGGCGTTCTTGAACAAGGCTTACGCCTCAGCTTTGCTTCCCAACAGCAAAAGTTCATTCACCTCTACTTCAGTAACATACTTTTTGTTTCCATCTTTATCGGTGTAACTGCGGTTGATAAGTTTACCTTCAATTGCAATTTCTTTTCCTTTTGTTAGATACTTTTCGGCAAGCTCTGCCACTTTACCCCAGGCTACGAGGTTGTGCCAGGTTGTTTCTTTTACTTTTTCGCCGTGGGCGTTTCGATAGCTTTCACTTGTTGCCAGGCTGAAACGGGCCAGCTTTTTACCGCTTTCAATTGTTTTTACTTCTGGTGCGTTGCCCAGGTTGCCAATCAGTTGAACTTTGTTTTTTAATGTGTACATGTTTTTTTGTTTTATGTTCCGCTTTTGGGCGGAACGGTTTTTAATTTATTTCAATCAACCGGTTTGTTTGTGGTTGACAGTGCAAAGGTGGGGTGGCCAGAGAGCGATAGCCGGAGATTAAACATTTGCTTACCTTTATAACCGTATGTAAACGGTTGTATCGGAACGGCCAATTTCTAAAACCTAAACCTGCATTATGTTACAGCAAAACGAAGCCAAAGCCTGCCTCTATTGCAAAAAGCCCGTAAAAGGCCGCAGCGATAAAAAATTCTGCGATGATTATTGCAGGGCCGCCTATAATAACGAACTGAAAAGCGCTGCGAATAACTATATCCGAAACGTAAATAATGCCTTAGGAAAAAACCGCCGAATATTAGAAAGCCTGCTGCCGGATGGAGAGGCAACAACAAAAGCCAGTCGCGATAAACTGATAGAAAAAGGGTTTCAGTTTAAATACCATACCCATCAATACACGGCAAAAAACGGTAACACTTATTTATATTGCTATGAGTATGGTTACCTTCCTTTGGAAAATAACTGGTTTCTTATAGTTAAAAGAAACGAAGAATAACATGCTGGCCAAAGCAACAATTCCTTAATATTTTACATCTTAGTTTATGCAGCCATTATAAATTAACTTTGCAGGCTTAATAAATGAATTTGAGATTGCTTTTAAATAAGATTACAGGGCTCGTTCTCATACTTACCTGTTGCTTTTCGCAAAATGCGGATTCGCAATGCACAACTCCTGTAAATATTTTTCCTTACACCGAAGGTTTTGAAACTACAAATGGCAACTGGACCAGCGGTGGCACCGCCAGCGACTGGGCATGGGGCACACCCAATAAAACTGTAATTACCGGTGCCGCTACCGGCACCAAATGCTGGATAGCCGGAGGGTTAACCGGGGGTAGTTATAATAACGGAGAAAGATCATGGCTGCAAAGCCCCTGCTTCGATTTCACAGCATTACAATATCCGCATATTTCATTTAATGTTTTTTGGGAAACAGAGCAGCGTTTTGACGGAGCAACTTTTGAATACTCTACAGACCTGGGTGCAACCTGGGCTAATGTGGGCTGGGTATTTGAAGGAGCTAATTGTTTAAACGATAACTGGTTCAATAACGCTTCAATAGTATATATTTCACCGCCTGCATTTACAGCCAATGGATGGTCTGGTAATATACAGTCAACCAGCGGTAGTTGCCTGGGCGGAGAGGGTAGCGGAGGGTGGCTTAGTGCAAAACATACCCTTATTAACCTTGCAGGACAACCAAATGTAATTTTCCGTTTTGTTTTTGGTGCCGGCACACAATGTAATGCTTACGATGGCTTTGCTGTTGATGATATCGTAATTGGTGATGCCCCGCCAAACAACGCTTCATTCACCTGGTCGTGCACCAATAATAATACAGTGGTATTCACCAATACATCGGCACTTTGCCCAACCGGTACCGCCTGGGATTTTGGCGATCCTGCCTCTGGTGCAAACAATACATCATCGCTGCCAAACCCAACACATATTTTTTCGGGGCCGGGGCAATACACAGTTACCTTAACTGCAACGGGTCCGGGCAATGCCCCATCAACATTTCCTCAAACCATCAATATACTTGGTGTAACAACAGCGGTAACGGGAACCAATAATTGTGCAGGCGAGAATAATGGTTCAATTACAGCCAATGTTATTCCTGCTGTGGCTTCACCATTGTTTTACAACTGGAACACAGTTCCTGCTCAAACAACACAAACCATTTCGGGCCTGGGCGCCGGAACATATACAGTAAATGTAAGCGCCCTGAACAGTTGCGCTGTTTCAGCCACAGAAACGATAACCGCACCCGCCGCACTGTCGCACACAGTTAGTATTTTAAATCCCGGCTGTGGAATACCATCAGGCACTGCAACTATTACAGAGTCTGGAGGAACACCACCTTACGCCTACTTATGGTCTCCTTATGGAGGCAGCGGCTCAACGGCAACCGGATTAATACCGGGCAACTATACAGTTACAGTTACAGACAGCAAGGGCTGTTTTGAAAACATACCCGTTTCCATTACTAATGCAACGCCCCCTGCCATTAGCATAATCAATAAAAAAGATGCAGGCTGTTTTGGGTTGAGCAATGGGGCTGCAACTGCCCAGGTAACCGGCGGTACGCCACCTTTTAGCTATAGCTGGAACACGGTACCCGCCCAAACAACTGCAACAGTCAATAACCTACCTGCCGGTATTTATACAATAACAGTTATGGATGATAATACCTGCACCTCATCTGCCACCGTGCAGATAAACGAACCGGCCGCCGGCAGTTGCGGCGATGTATATTTTCCCAATGCTTTTACGCCCAATGGCGATGCAACCAATCCCGACTTTGGCGCCCTGGGTAACCTGGCTGCCGTAAGCAATTATTTGCTGCATATTTACAACCGGTATGGCGAACTTATCTTTTACACCCGCGACCCTTACAAAAAATGGGATGGTTTGTACAAAGGCAAACAATTAAGTGGCAATTATGTGTGGGTTGCAAGTTTTACTTACAAGGGAAATATTAAAAGAGAAGAACAGGGAACGGTGATGATCATCAGATAATGATTTAGAATTATTGGTTTACATTTATAAAAGCATTTACCAGATTAATATACTTTATGAAACAACTGATAACCCTGGTATTTATTTCCTGCGTTTTATTTAGCTGTAAGAAATCATCCGGCGAAGATGAATATTATACTGTAACAGGAATAGTTTTGGATTTCGACTCTCATACCCCGATTTCTGATGCAAAAGTTTATGTAAAAGTGTTTACAACGATAACAGTATTAGATAGCGCTGTTTCAGATGCCAATGGAAAAGTTTCATTTAGATTTAAAAATGACGGAAGGCATATGACTCTTCATCCAGCTAAGCCAGCTCTTCTGAATCCTGTATACCTATATCTTTCTTACATAGATGAAAAAGACAGAACAGATACCTTGTATCTGGCCAGGCCATCATTTGTGAACTTTACATCGCACAAAACAGGGATCTACTTAGCTACCGATACAGTAAACATTCAGGTGCAAAATGATTACATAGAACCAACCGGTATACAATATTCTCATCCAAGAACCATATACAAAGGTCCTGCAAATGTTGCGGATAAAACCTTTAATCTGCAAACAATTTATGGACATAACATCGGCAGCTTCTTTTTTGGCGCAACAAAAATGTATTTTGGTTGCGAAATAATACGAAACGGAGGCGTGATTGCTGCCATATCAGATTCAACAAACATTATCCGTTTCGGCACACAAAATTTTACACTTAATTATTGAGCCACTCTAACCAATAAAAATCTATAGCACTCTGATTTTTTATTCTTGAATCTTTGCCCCGCTTTTTTCGCAACAACATCCCATTAACATAACCCATACAAAAAAATGATAAGTACTTTGTAGCTTTATAAAAAACTGATTGTTTGTTTTGAGTAAGCTAACGGCCATATTTTTTCTGCTGACATTTGCCTGGCTGCAATACAGCAGGCAATTGAGTTTTTTTCACTGTAAAATAACCAATACTTTTTCTGTGGACCAATGCGATTGTGAAAAACTGGTATCTGATACAGCCTATGATAGCGAACAAAATTTACCGCTGCAGAAAACAACCGAACAAACTTTAACAGATGAGTATTATACTCCGGTAACAACCTGTTTTTATATTTCTCTTATAATAAACAGCAACACCCGTCACGCAGTGCGGCTTCCTTGGGGGTATACATTTCGCTATGCCAATAACCTGCTAAAGCCTCCACAGGCTTAATTAACATAACAATTCCTTTTTTAGTTTTATTTAGCTTCATGCAAATGAAGATGAGCGCCTTTTTACCATTTCAAAAAAATAATCAGACTATGAAATATATATTAACAACCATTGCAGCTTCTCTGATTTTATCTGTTCATGCACAGCAGGCAAAGCCCGATGTTATTTTATACGGAAAAATAAGCAGCAGCGATTTAGCGGCAGCACCTTACAATAAATGGTTTGATAAAGGCTATAAAGAATACCATAGCAATACCCAAACAAAAAACAGGTTAACGCCAACTCTTACAAAAGGAATAAGCATTGAAATATTTCTGGGCACCTGGTGTGGCGACAGCAAAAGAGAAGTGCCCAGGTTTATAAAAATACTGGATGAAATTGGATTTAATATGGCCAATGTAAAAATAATTGCCCTTGGTGGCAGCGACTCTTTGTACAAACAATCGCCGCAGGGCGAAGAAAAAGGAAAGGGTATTTACCGGGTTCCTGCTTTTATTTTTTATCGTAACGGCTTAGAAATAAACCGGATAAATGAATACCCGGCCCTGTCTCTGGAAAAAGATTTTTTAACCATTGCAAACGGCGAAGGGTATACAGCTAATTACAAAAGTTTTGCTTCAATTAACGGGTGGATGAAGGACGGCATTTTGCTGGATAGTAATGTTGCACCACGAAGCCTTGCTATGCAGCTAAAGCAACTGGTAAGTAATGAAAATGAATTAAACAGCCTTGGATATCTGCTGCTGAAACAAAAATTTACAAAGGAGGCACTTGCTGTTTTCAGGATCAATGCAAACCTGTATCCCGAATCGGCCAATATACTTAGTAGCCTGGGCGAAGGATATTTGAAAAATGGCAACAATGAAAAAGCAGTACAGGCTTTAGAAAACAGCCTGGCCCTTGCAAAAGACCCGGCCATAATAAAAGACATACTGCCGCTTTTGTACCAGGCAAAAGGGATAAAGTAATGATTGTAAAATATAAAAGGCCCGGGCAGCAGAAAGGTGCCCGGGCCTTCGACAACACAAAACAGCTTATTACATACCCGTAAATTAAAAAGCTGCATTTGGCAAAATAGAGTATAAATTTTTGTTACTAACTTAACAATATTATTTGCCAAAAAATTTTCTAAAATGAGAACATTAACAAATTTCATCTCAGGCATTGTACTTATTTCCCTTTACAGCTGCAGTGGCTCAGACACTTATCGTGGTGCCTGGAAAGCCATTAACGAAAAAGGAGAAAAATCTGAGATTGTCTTCGAGGCAAAAAGCTTCACTTTTAAAGATAGCGGAGGCCAGGTAAAAACATACACGTACAAACAAAACTCCGTATCCATAAAAAATGGTATTGAAACCTATGGCATACAGGTAAGCGATGGGAAAAGTTACCAGATAAATTTTCCCATTGCCAATGATGAAAGCAAGGGTGTTATTAAAGACGGCTCTGGAATGCTCATTTATTTAATTGGCCGAAATGAGTATGTGAAGTATGAAGATCTTTATGGGTTGAAATAAGATGAAACAGAATAAGAAACAAAAATTCAACGCCATCATCCACATAATCGGCATAAATCCATTTGTGTTTGTACCGACCAAAGTACTCGAAATTTGTTTTAAGCAAGCTGGCAGAGATAAAGGGCCCATCCCAATCAAAGGCTCTATTAATGGTAAAGATTACAAGCAAACCCTGGTTCGCTACAGCAACGAATGGCGATTGTACATAAATACGATGATGCTTAAAGATTCCCCCAAAAGGATCGGGGAAAAGATAGAGGTCACTATTGCTGTTGATACTGAAAGCAGAGAAATTGAAATGCCACCAGCATTTGCAAAAGCATTAAAAGCAAACAAGGCAGCAACCCTCGCTTTTGAACAACAAACAGCATCCAGAAAAAAAGAGATCGTTCGTTACCTGGCAAATCTTAAAACAAAAGAAAGCCTTGAAAGAAATATTGTAAAAGCTATTGGCTTTTTAACCGGTAGAGAAAAGTTTGTGGGAAGAGAAAAAAATAAGCCAGCTACAGAAAAAGCTGTGCCGCCACAGGCCTGGCATGTAACTCAGCAAAAGAAGGGAAAAGTAAAACCAACGACGGTAAACAGCGCCGAAAAATTGGTTAATGATAATGATGCACTGGAAAAAGAAGCAGGTGTTATGGGCGAATCAGCATCAATGCCGGTAAGAAAACCAATAAACAAAAAATAATGATCAGGCAGAAAGCCTGGTACAGTCTTTTTTTAATAAGAAATGCAGCTCCGGCCTTTTAACGGGCTCTTCCTTTACATCATCTGCTTCTGCTTCTAACTCAATCCTGCGGGTAATATCACTTAAAGAAGAAAGCCGTTCCATGGTATAAGGTATCGTATCCAGCCCCGAAGCGAATTTTAAAATATAGCTGTAGATACCAAACAGGCTTCCTGCCAAAACAGTACTGCTGTGCAGGTTCCTGCTTACGATGAGCGAAAATGCAATCACCAGCAACACCATCATCTCCATAAAGCCAAAATTCCAGGCTTCTTTATCCGAAATACGTATCTGCCATTTGCGTAAGTTATTGTAATGGTGGCGGATGATATGAGTGTTGCCGGTGCTGATGATGTCTACCTGTTTTTCAAGCTCATCGTTCTTTAATTTATTAAGCCGCATCATTTTTTTGCCGTACAGCATGCTGATGATGATCACCGGTATCATGATAGCGAGGCAGATGAGCACCACGGTTTTATCGTAAAAGAAAAGAATGATGAGCGAACCAAGGATATTGTAAGCCGCTTCAATTACATACACCAGGTCGTGCTCAAGAAAGTCAACAAACTCACGGGCCAGGGTGCTGTGTGCGGTTAGCCTCGAAACATCTTCCTTTAAATAACGCCGGCTTAATAATTTTGTAACCAGTGAAGTGTATATAGCCGAATAGGTGCGGGTATCATACATATGGCGCACGGTGCCAATCGCCAGGTATATGAAATGTACACCGGCAAGTATGATCAGCCCGCGGTAACTTCCCTTTATAAGATCATTGATGGCCTCGCCAAAAAAATAAAAACGCAGCAACCCGCCCAGCATTTCAAGTGAAAAAAGAGCATACGTAAATACCAGTTGGTACTTATGTTTAATCATGAGGTTACGTAATATCTGAAACTTCGACATAGTTCTGTTATTAGGGTATGATCACATACCGGCTGGTTAAAAAACTCCCTAAAAGGAGAGAAATAATGGGTGGTTGGTAAGACCGGGGAAAATGCGGTGGGTTTAATCCATGCGCCGGCTTTCTCTTTCGGTTACCGAGTTGTTGGCGATACCGGTAACCCTTCCGCAACAAATAGCAGCGCCGCAGCGGCAATCAAAAGGCTCCATGTGCTCATCTAAAAAACTGGCATAGTTAAGCGTTAACTCTTCGCCTGTAGCAATGTTTCTTAAGGCAACAACATTCAATCCCTGATAAGCAGTGTTTGGATCGCAACTGTGGTTTTGCGGCGCCCAGTTAGAGGGATTATCATCCCACAATAAAAACAACTCTTTGCTTAAAGGGTAAGCATATTTTCTAAAGGTTTCTTTTTCAGTTTCGTTCCAGTTGCGTTCAACATGGCTGCGTGTTACAATACGCTGCGCCATTTCTTCGCCCTGGAAGATGACTGTATTTGCAGCAATATTTTCTGTTGCATAAATACCATAGCCCGCTATGGCATTACCCTGCATCCTGTATTTTTTTTGCCTGCGGCGATGGCGGGCCATACCTTCCTCAATGATTTTTTTAAGAAAACCAGCCTGGCCAATGCCATCAGCTTTTAAAATATAATCGGCCGAACCCTCATAACCATCTTTATAAAAAACAGAACAGGTAAAATTTATTTCCAGGAAGAAGATCTCCTTCTTATCATTCACCCTGAAGTCGAGCCGGGCATAACCTGCGCCGCCAAAACCCTGGAAGATTTTAAGTGCCGCATCTTTTAATTCGGCCTCCAACACAGCGTTGTTGCAGGGAATATTTGCTTCGGGATGCAGCTCCGATGTTTTTAAAGCATAAGTTTTAAATTCAAAACCTTTTGGAAAAATATACTCAATAGGCTTAAACACGGTGCAGGTTTTTTCATCTTCGGCATTGGCAACAAGCATCACCGTAAATTCTCTGCCTTGTATATATTCCTCAACCAGCAATGGTCCGTATTCTTCCAATATCTCACTGCATTTTTGCAACAGCCCTTCTTTATTATGAACCAGCGAATGTTCATCAATACCCAAACTATCTCCGGCCTTATCGGGTTTAACAAACAAAGGGTATTGCAAATGGCCGCATTTCTTTTCAATACAACCCAATGTTTCAATCAGTGCAAATGCAGGGGTTTTAATACCGGCAACATAAGCCACATATTTCATCAGGTCTTTTGGCGGATCGTATAATAAAGATGTGGGACCGGTAAAAGGAAGATTGAGCAGTTCCATAAAATATATTACATCAATGGACGGAACGCTCCACTCTAAATAACCTTCGCAGAGATTTACAAATACATCATAGTTCTTTTTCTTAAGCTCCTTAAGTTGTTTGTAGGTGGTAAGCTTGTTCAGCAATACATGATGGAATGTTGTTTCTGGCATTAAATGACTGATATTCCGTGGCGGATCATAATTCTGGTAATCAACATCAGAAGTGGAATAGTCAGGCTGCAGCACACAAATTTTAAGAGATCTGGCCCCCTCTATCTCCCCCGGAGGGGGGGGGAATGGAGAAGATTGCTTCAAAGACTGAGATTGATTTTCCTGAGATTCCATTTTGTTGTAAGGCAGATGATTTAAGCAATGCGCCTTTTTAACTGGCTTGCCGACAGGCGGGTGAATGCATCGTTGATTATTTCAGAAACCAGGTGCGTAAATGTGGTTCCGCTAAAACGCAGGATGGCGCCAATTGAAGTATAATTTTCATCTTCACTTAAACCACATTGCGCATTTACTTCAAGCACAAATAATTTACCTGTTGCTGCGTCCATCCGTACATCAACACGGGTGTAGCCGCAACCTTTGCAGGCAACATACGCATCCCAGCTTATCTTTTTTATTTCTTCAATCACCGAAGCATCAGGCAAAGCGTACTCATAAAAATTGCCTTCGTTGGGCATGGGCGCTTCGTCTTCATAAATTTCCCAAAGCCTGTCGAATGATAAGAATTTTTCCTGCTCAGGCAATGAAGGATGAAAAACCCTTTCAACCGGGGTATAAATTTTTACATCTTTTGGGTTATTGTAAGAACCGGATATCATCACCGTAAACTCCGGACCGGCGATAAACGACTCGGCTATCAGTCCATCAGCAGCAAGATCCCAGCCACGGTATCCCTCAAACATTTTATTTACCTGTTCTTTAAATTCGGCTTGATCATTAACAACGTTTTTTACACCCACACCCATGCTTCCACCGGAAACAGACGGCTTTACAATGATTGGTGAACCAAGCTTTTCAAAAATGCTGTTTAAGTTTTGATCTTTATCATTGATGGCTTTCCATTTTGCAGAAGGAACTTTGGCTCTGTCAAAAGCCCTTTTCATCGGTATTTTAGAAGTGGTGATATGATAAAAGTATTCATCGGAGCCGGTGTATATCAAACCTTTTTCTTCAAGCAATTTTATAACAGAAATGCCCGGGGTTCCATTCACTTCATCGCCATCGCACAGATTAAAAACCACCGGGGTTTTATCGCCCATGTGTTTTTCCCTGGCAATGCCTTCAATAATTTCAGGATAATTTTTAATGGTTACCGGTTGCCACTTCCATTCAATGCCCAGTTCGGCAAAAGTTTTTTCGTACTCGGCAATGCTCTGGCTAAAGTCGTAGTAATAATCAATATTAGCGTCGCTTGTTTCTAAAAACGGGGCCAGTACCCACACTTTAATTTGCCCGAAAGAGGGACGGGACAATAATGGTTTTAATGCAGCCATAGAATTTAACGGGCGGCTACAGGGATAGTTTTTGTTTTACCTGTTGCCTGATAAAATCGGTTAGTTTATATTTTGAAAGCGTTTCAACAGAAAGATGCGAAGCGCCGTTTATTAATTGTAAACAATTATCATTACCGCAATTGCAAACAAAGGGTTGTGCAATTTCCCATTCGGTACTGGGATAAAAAAAAGTGAATTCATCACCAGGTTGTATTGGTTTTATGCAAACCAGTTCCATAGTGGTTGTATTAAAAAAAACATTGGGGGTACAACTGTGATTGGTGTATTGTAAAAATTCCGGCAGCAGGGTAATATGCCTGTCGGCACCGGTTTGTATGGTTAAATATGTTGCGAACGATTGCGTAGTTGCAGCAGTGAATTTGCAGATAAGATCGCCGGGAGAAAAACTAACGGCAGACGATAAAGACCTTTGATTGGTTTGGTTATTGAGTAAAACATTTGCAAAAATGTGGTTACTCATAACTTCGTAAGTTGGGGTAGTAACAGAAGTCTTTGTCATGCTTTTGGTTGGGAATAACCCGTAAGGTTTAAAATAGTTTTATTTTAAGTAGCAAGCATTTCTAAGTAAATGTATAAAAGCATTAACTAATAAAAAAGATAATTAACCATTATTATTCAATAGTGGATTAATGACGATATTGTGTGTATAACCGCAGGTGTTTTTATGGAAGGACTTAATCAACCCAATCCCGATCTGTTGCTGCAATTAGTAAAGATGAAGATGCCTTTTGGTAAGTACAAAAACAGGATTTTGTGCGATCTCCCTGTATCATACCTGGAATGGTTTCAGCGCAAGGGCTTTCCTAAAGGCAAACCGGGGATGTTGCTTGAAACTTTATACGAGATAAAGATCAATGGGCTGGAAGGGCTTCTGGCGCCGCTTAAAAGATTGTAGCTGGTTAATTGGTAATTGCAAACGTTAAATAAACATATGGGTTGATGGACCATCCGTCATTCATTTCTTTATCAATATCACCATAACGCAGGTCGAGCATATTGCCCGATTGGTTTATCTCCCAAAGTGTAAGGGTATTTTTACCGGCCCCGGATTGTAAAATTTCGGGCATCATTTCATTAAGCATACCGTTCCAGCAAAGGTGTATCAGCTTTTCTCTTTGTGAAAGCTGCTTATCATTTTTATTGCCGTTCAGTTGGCTCCATTCCCTTTTAAAGTAGCTGGCGTTGGCCATCAATAATATTTCCTGGTTGGTAGATCTGGTTTTCATTTTGTAAAGCTTTAGTGTGCCAATACTATGATGAGGAATTACGGAGAATGTAATAAGGAGGGTTTTAATTTCTTGTTAATACTATAAGAACCAAAGTGCATCTATGTTATTCTTTAGAACCCGGCACCCCTATTGTGTTCATCTTCCCCCAAAAAATAATATTGAATTACCCTGTTGTAACTGTTTTTTTAATTATTTTTAAACCATCAAAACAAAATTTAAATAACAAACTGCTTTAAAATGTACAAACCGGTTATAAGAAAACTGTGCCTGGTATTTATTTTAGGATTGCTTTATATACCCACGAACGGGCAGGAGAAGAAGATTGTAATAAACTACAACGGGGTGCCTGGCGGGCCCAGGGAAGAGCTTTATCCCAACCCGGCAGGCGATGCTTTGGTAACCCCGTCAGGGTTTGGAAGCACCATCCCTTTTGTATTTGGGTACCTGGGCGGTACATTACCTGCAGCCTATTCCAAAAAATCCGATTTGCTGGCTTCTGTTGGTTTTGGGGTTGGTAACAGCCGCAGAAATGTAGGTGTAGTAGCCGCTGTAAATATGATTGATGTATCTAAATTCAACAATTTCAGCGGCAGCTTTGGGCTTTACCGTCAATTGGGCCAGGGAACCAGCCTGAGTATTGGCGGGTTTAATTTGTTTGCCAATCAAGACCCCAAATATGCCAATGATGAGGCCAGTTATTATGCGGTTATCAGCCATGCATCGCAAACCATAAAGTCAAAAATGCCCGGTTATTCGGGTCTTACTTATGGCATTGGTGTGGGTATCGGTGTTTTTTTCTTAAAATCTGTACAGGACAGTATATCCGGTAAGGGGGAAAGGGGTACACTGCTTTTTGCCAATGTGGCTTACGAGGTATTTAAAGGGGTTAATGCAATTGTTGAGTGGGATGGAATGAATTTATCGGTAGGAGCCGGCATAAGGCCCAGCTTTAAGTGGCCCCTCATCAATATAGGGGTATCCGACCTTACCACTTTTTCGGGCAGCGGGCCAAGATTTGTATTTGGCCTGGCACACTCCCTGGCATTTTCAAAACACTAAATTAACATTATATGAAAAAGATTATTTTATTACTTATTGTATTAACCAATATTTCTGTTATAGGTTTTGCTCAAAGGTTGCGCCCAACAAGAAGTGTGGCTCGGCCATGTGCTCATGCCACAACAAATAATGGCGTAAATAATGGAGATCGCCAGTATAGGGCTTCAATAGCTCCTAAAAAAGACAACGAAACTGTAAAGGTCATGCCAGATCCGTCACCAACAGCCAAAGAATCAAAAAAACCTGAAGAAAGCAGCCTTCAATCTGTTGAAACGTATATGCCTAAGCCTGATAGCGAATCACCTAAAGCCGTAACTGATAAGCCCAAACAAAACCAAACAAAACCCCAGGAATCGGGCAAACCCCTTTAAGCTTTATAATCAAATGAAATTTAACCCGGCATTTTGCCGGGTTTTTTTTGCCTCACAGGAAGGTGGTAAGCAGGGAAACCTGCAGGTAGATATGGAACAGAATGAAGGCTGAATTAAATTGTATTAAGAAACTTATTCGCCAGGGCTGTTTCAAAGCCCTTTTGCACCAGGTGGTACTGTAGCTTTCTTTTTTTTGTAAAAATATTTTTCTCTGATCTGAGTGTTTTTAATTTTTGCTCAAATAATTTTTCTGCGGTTTTGATGTAATCTTTTTCATCAATTGCCTTCAATGCTTTTTTTATGCAATATTCACTTACCTGCTTTTGCTTAAGTGCGTATTTAATTTTAACCCTGCCCCATTGTTTTATCCTGAATTTTCCCCCGGCAAACTGGATGGCAAAACGCTCTTCGTTCAGGTAATTTTCGCTGATGAGTTCGCTCAGTAATTCATCTGCTTCTTTTTTATTCATCCCAAGGCCGTAAAGCCTATCTTTTACTTCGCTATGGCAGCGTTCCTGGTAAGCACAATACTGTTTTGCTTTTTGCAGGGCTTCTTCTTTTGAATGATACCTGTTGTTCATCTCCTCAAAAGTAAAATTGTTTTGCCTTCGGCAAAATTAAATTGCCACAGAGGCACGGAAAGCACAGAAGGGGTTCTAAATTATTTCTGCGTTTTCCGTGCCTCTGTGGCTAATATCATTTAAAACGAAGCTTTAAAATTAATTATCTTTTTCAGGCTTCTTGTGTTTATCAGGATTTACAAAAAAAACGAGCGGTTCACTTCTTGCCTCGCCGCTGCCATCTGTTTGTGTTACCGGCAAGCCGGCTTTATCAAGCGATTGTATGGTCCATACAAATGTGGGGAGCTTTTTTGTTTCCTCATCATAGGGCATAAAAGAAAGTTGCGGCTGCCAGATGTATTGCGTTACTGCTATCAGCTCTTTATCAAGCACCGGTTGGTTGCTACGCAATGCCTGTACCGGGCTTTGTGTGGGCAGCACTTCAAAAACCTGCAGGCGGTAAGTAACCGGTGATAGTTGTGTTGGAACTACCGGGCTCCACCTGAAGATGATAGCCGTTTGCGCTTTTTTTGCATCAAGTACTTCTTCATTATACGGTTTCATCAAAATCGGTAATTGTGTAGTAGCCAGGTAAAAGGTTTTACATTGTTCTTCACCAAGCGGTGTATAGTCAATAATATTTACGGGCCTTGCGCAAATAATATAATTGCCAGATGGCAGTTTGCCGGTTCTTTCTAAAGCTGTTTTGTATTTGCCTGTAAACACCATAAACTCAAGCGGCATTACGTCATTTGCAACCAAAACAAGCGGCACCCCTGTTGTGTTGAGTGTAAACACAGGGACTCTTGCCAGGTCTGCATTTCCGACAACTGTCCCGTCCGTTGTTTTAATTTCGGTTTTTATTTTAAACTGGCCCCCTCCGACAGCCCCCTGCGGACCGGCTAAGAGCCTGAGTACCTCCTGCTTATTACTCCACTCAGATAACTGGGCTGGCGGTTGTGCGTTCATTATTAAATTGAACCTTACCTGTTGTGCTATGGATGCAGCAACAATAAAAATGGCGATGGCGGTTGATATTAACTTTTTCATTTTTGTTTTTTTGTGTCAAAACGATATTGAAACCCTGTGCGGCAGCCTGTTTCTACATAATTGGCGCCGTTGGGGGTTATTTCGTTTCCGTATTTAAAATAGTTGGTAGTTAAGAAGGTGGCCCAGGTTAGTTTTTTGGTGAGCTTAACATCAATATTGCAACTGGCAATTAAATTATTATTGTTGCTGAAGCTGTTCAGTTTTCCCAGTGTGTATTGTAATTGCCCACGCAGTTTCATTTTCTTTTTTGCGGCAGGCATACTTAATGCAGCGCTTAAAGTAGTGAGCGTAATTTTTGCCCCCGGCACATTGTTATAAAAATAAAGAACACTAAAGTCCGGCGATATCTCTTTTTCAAGATAGGTAGGTACATAAGTAAGTACGCCGGTATGCGTATTGTTTGATGTGGTGAGCCCCGTCATTACATCCCGTTCGTCGTACTTGCTGTAATTGTAACTGATGCTGAGCAAATGAATAATTTTTTTACCTGTGAAAGTAAAGGTTGGGTTTATGCCCAGGTCGTTACTTACATTTTTTATGCCGAAGGGGTTTAACCCGCTGGCTGTTTGAAAACCAAAATTATTATAGTTCACATTCAGGCTAAAGCTTTCGCTGAACTGGGTAAACCAATTGAGATTGCCAATAAATTGCTTTGCCCTTAATGCGGTGTTCTTTACATTGTTTACCCGCTGGCCGAGGCTGGCTACAATATTCATTTTATTTTTCCAGGCAGTGATACGTGTGTTCAAAGTATAATCGAGCCGGTCGCTTTGCAAGAACGGATAACCTGCTGTTTGAAAACCGGCACCCAGGTATTTTACCATTACACCCAAGTCGAATTTTTTGCCTTTTTTTCCTACAGCAAGTTGGCCTGCATAATCGGTTAGTGTTGAAGTGTGTGCCTCAATCAACGGCTTCAGGCCTTTTATATTACTGGTTAAAGGTGTTGCCAGGTCTTTGGTAAAAGTTGATTGTGCGCCTTCGGCCTTAAAATAAATTCCTTTTTCAAGATACAGGTCAGATACAATGCTGATCACAACACCCTCCTGCGGCCTGATGGTTAATGGCGGCGGTGCGGAAGATGTGGGCACGTCTTTTCCTTTTGCTAAATTTATTGCAAACAAATACTTGTCTTCTTTTTCTACCCCAATTTGTGCCATCCAGTTTTTACGCTTATAAGCCCCGGTAACCACCGGCGGGCCTGCCACATAATTAATTCCCTGTTGAGATATGCCAGTAAAAAATTTAAATCTGAATATTTTGGGCCGCAAATCAACACCAATTCCAAACACACCAATATCGCCTGTTGAAAGTTCGGAGTA
Organism: Ferruginibacter sp.; assembly: GCA_016786725.1. Lineage (GTDB taxonomy): Bacteria > Bacteroidota > Bacteroidia > Chitinophagales > Chitinophagaceae > Ferruginibacter. The sequence goes on from JAEUVU010000003.1 coordinate 135,387, forward strand.
TTTTAAATACTGTGTACCCAACTGCAGCTCGGCCCATTTGTATTTGGGGTTGAGGCCAAAGCTGTTCATGGGGTTGGTGATAAACTGCCCGAAGCTTGGTTTTTTAATGCCTGCATACGGCCCCGCAAAATTGGTGGGTATGGCGGCAAAATTAAAATTAAACGGCAGGCTGAAATTTTTACTGAACTTAAATGTGGGTGTAAAATTAAAACGTATCTGATTCCAGGGGCGGCGAGGCTGGTAGCCCGTCCAGCCAGATGGGCTGCGGCTGAGGCCATAACCTTCATACGTAATGCCCATGGTTCCGCTGATCTGTAATTTTTCTTTTACTTTTTCAGTTGCTTTGTCTTTTAATTTGTCAAGCAGGGAATCTGTTGTTTCCTGCGCAAAAGAAGCAGCAGCAACCATACAAAGAAAAATGCTGACGGGTATTATTTTTCTCATCATATAAAATCGGTTTGGGTTTAACCAATGTGTATTGTTTTTTATTTCACGCTGAGGGTGCGGAGGCTTCTCTGTTTTCTCTGCATCTCTGTGAGCCCTGCGTGAAATTTTTAAGTGCCTTCAATATAATTATTTGCAATTCTTTTTATTCCGTCTTTTAATTTCTCTACGTTAAAGTTTATCAGTAATCCAATGCTGATTCCAGTAAATCTTAAATAAGTGAATACCTGCATTGATGCGATATTGGCTAATGCTTCAACTGATTTTATTTCAACCAAAACTTTGTTCTCTACTATCAAATCGGCCCTGAAACCAATATCCATTTTAACTTCTTCAAAAATAACCGGCAGAGCTTTTTGTTTCTGTATTTGTAGCCCTCGCTTTAAAAGCCTGTATGATAAAAGCTCTTCGTAAACACTTTCAAATAACCCTGGTCCTACATTTCTATGTATGTAAATGCTTTCTTCAATAATTATGGATGTTATTTCATTAATCAGCATTTTTCGTGTTTTTATTTTTTTCACGCTGAGGAAGCAGAGGGGCTGAGGCCGCTGAGCTTTACTCTGCTCCTCTGCGAACCCTGCGTGAAATCTATTTTTTCTTTACCACCACTTTAAAACAAGCAATCACTTCGCACTCATTACAATCCTTATCCCTGAAGGTAAACTTCACACAGATGTCGGCTGTTACATCACAACATTCAAGCGGCGATGGCTTGGGTAAAATAAACCCAAATGTAACCGGTTGTACAATGCTGAATACGGCACCCCCATTGTTCCACACAATTTCTCTTGGGTTGCTGTAAGGCGATAATGTACCCACATTAACCGGTGCATTCGTCATCACACCAGCCAGGTTTACTTTTGGTATTACCGGGCCCATCACATTACCATCATAAATGCTGGCCCATCCTTTTGGCAGGTTTTTGCAGCCTATGCATTGCTCCGGAAACCGGCTTGTTAAATTAAAGCTCAGCACTTCGGCCCTTATCTCCGTTAACGAAGCGCCGGTTAATCCAGAAAAAGAAAAGCCCTGGTTTACCAACAGATTTGTGCCGCCGGGGCTCATACTGGTTGTCTGGCCTTCTGCCTTAACTTTTATATCGTAAGGGCAGCAGTCTTTTTCGCATACCACTACAAAATTAAGTTTACACTCCTTGCACAGTTTGCCACCACAATAAGCCATAATTACAATGCTGTAACTGCCGGCAGGCAAACCGCTCAGGCTTAAGGGCAAAGAACCCGTTTGGCTGACTGGGCCGGTTAACTGGTAGGTAATGGTTGCCGGGCAGGTTGATGGAATACAGAAGTAACTTGCATTTAAAGTAACATTGCTCAGGCAGCTTACCTCAAAATTTTCGCCGCAGCGCAAAGGCCTTTGTGCATTATTGATGGTAAGCACCGGTTTTATCTGCACTTCGGGCTTATCACAATCACAGCCTTTGTCGCAGTCTTTTTTAATGTTGATGATGCAGCTGTCGCAGATAAGATCGCCACAGTAAGCATAAATCTTAATGTAGTAAGAACCATTGGGCAAATTACCCGGAATGCTATAAGTGCCGTTTCCTCCGCCGATATAATTGTTGGTATTGGCATCGTAGAGGCTAAACACAACTTTGCCCGGGCACTCTTCTCCCTTACACATATAAGTACCCGATAAAACCAGCGAATCTTTACAATGATCGCCCTGTATTACATACGTAAGCGGTTCTTTTTTACAATCAATTTTTATTTGCTGCCCGGTTGTAACGTTGGTTAACAACGGTCCTTCTTTCCAGTAACTTTCATCGCAGTTACAGGTATCGCATTTTTTAACAAATACGTTGTAGGCTGCAGTAGTTGCGGTACAGCCATTCATAGTTACCGTTGCAGTAATGGTGTGAGAACCTAAAGGCAATGTACCCAGCGGGAACGTATTGCCAACACCTCCCGGCAAAGACCATACAATTGTATAGGAAGGGTTGCCAAACATATTGGTTGGTAAAGGAAAGCGTAGTTTATTGGTATCGCCCAGGCAGATTGTATCGCATCCCTGCGGGAACAAAGCAACATAAGGCAAAGGCTTAATGGTAAAATAAGCTGATGCATTACATCCATAATTATCCATTGCCATTACGCTGTATATACCTGCAGCCTGAACTACATGTGTTTGCCCCTGCTGGCCATTCTCCCAGGAGTAAAAATAACTTGCAGCAGGAGCCGGGCCTGCAGTTGCATTCAGCGTAACTACGGGTCCTTCGCAAAGCGGGCCGCCAGGTAAAATATTCACTGTTGGGTTTTGCGAAAATGCAATACAAATGGTATCAAGGTTGCAACAGCCTGTGGCAGCATCGGTAACCCTTACTATGAATGTATAGGTACCAAACGAGTTGATGGTATAAGTAAGGAAATTGGTTGTATTACTGCTGAAGATAGGCGTACCCAGGTTGTTTACAAACCACTCATAAGTATAGCCTGCGGTAAATGTATTGTTTGCATTTACACTGGGGAATGATGCATTGTTCAATGTAAACGGAACATTAGGGATACAGTTATTGGTGTTTGCAAATATCCTTGCCTGTGGTTTTGGATGATATACAACCGAAACCGGCGCTGATTTTACATTGCACAAATGAGGCTGGCTTTGAGCCTGTACATAATAAGTACCGATTGGGCTTGGTCCGGTAATCGTATATGTATTAGATGGCGATGGCGCACCCAGCGAAACGCCATTCTGGAACCATTCGTAATTGGTAAAGCCAGGAGAGGCTGTTAATACAGTACCGGTAGTTAAACAGGGCGCCTGGCACACTTTAATAATGGGCGATGGGGTGATGCTTAATGCAGGCGGCGTTACCACATTTAAATTAACCGTAGTACTGAATGTGCAGCCAAATGCATCTGTAACATTTAAACCAAGAACGGGGTTTGGCGGCACGCCGTTGAATGCATAACTCAATATACTGTTTTGCGAAACAGGTGTTCCATTAACAGTCCACTGGTATAATATACCGGTCATGGAGCTGGTGAAGTTGTACGTTTGATCTTTACATACTGTTGTTGGGCCATTAATGGATAATGGCGAAGAAGCAAATGTGAAAGGAACTGTTTTGGTATCGGTACAAACCTGACCGGTTGACGTGTTTGTTACGGTTATCGTCATGGTAACAACCGGACTGCAGCCTATCAATGTATTTAGAGTATAAGTATTGCCAGATCCTATTGATGGAGTACCGCAGGTAGATGACCAGTTAACAGATGTAACCGACCATCCGCCAAGTACCTGGGATGTGTTGCTCATGTTGATGGTATTGCTGCCATTCAACCCACAGGTAACGCTTCTGTTAAAATCTGCTTTAACGGGTACTTGTGCGGTAGATGCAATAGTGAATGTACATCCACTGCAGGTCATGCTGGCTGTAACACCATAGGCACCGGTATTTAAATAAGTGTGGGTAACAGTGGTTCCTGTGGCAGTTCCCCCATCACCAAAAGTCCAGCTTACTACTCCGCCCGGGCAGGCATTAAGCCCGCTGACGGTATATGTTTTGGGGTTGCAACCTGTTATCACAATAGTGCCAAAAGGGCTTGGCGGAACAGGTGATGCACAACCCGGAGGCGGAGTACAGGTTTGCTGAACAACAGTAATAGTATTTGATGTTGCCACACAACCTCCACAGGTAACTACCACATAATAGCTGCCTGGTGATGTTGTATTATACGTTCCCGGATTTGTGCTTACCAAACCGGTACCCACTTTATACCACTGATAGGTGCAGCCGCCGCTTAAAGTAAATGCTGTAAAAGTAACATTAGGTGTTGCCGGCAGGCACCAGATCAAAGGGTCGCCGGTAGAAATAGTTACTGTTGGCAATGGAACCGGGGCAACAACATATGTAGCTACTGATTTACATCCGCCGGGGAAGATTACCTGAACGGTATAGCTGCCCGGAGTTGTAACACTAATGGTTTGTGTTGTTGCGTTGGATCCGCCCGACCATTGATATGATGTTCCGCCGGCAGGCGCAGCCAATTGCAAAGTACCGGCACACAAACTTCCGCTTGCGGTAATGGTAATAGTTGGCGGTAATGTTGCTGTTACATTGATAGGGGCGCTGGGGCCGCTGCAGTTTGATACTGTTATTGTACCTGTTCCATGTATTTCATAAGTAGCTGTACTGGCACCTTGCGGACTTACCAATGTAGCCGCAGGAGATGTACTCCAGGTAAAAGGGCCGGTGCCTGTAGCCGGACCAACAGTTATTTGGCCGCCAATACATGCTGTATATGGACCGCCGGTTAATGTTGGTGCAGGTACCTGGTTCACAGTAATGCTGGCCTGGCCGGGGCAACCGTTCAGCATTGTTTGTGCAGTCACAGTCCAGGGGGCAGTACCGTTAAATATGATGGATGCATTTTCATTGTAAGTGCCATAAGGTGCCGGGGCCTGTGCTAACACAGGCGAAACAGACCACACAAAATTACTGCCCGATGGTGTTGACGATGCTACATAATTGGTTAACACACCAGGGCAAACAGTATTACTTCCTCCCACGGTTACAACTGGTGTCGGCTTTACAATAACTGAAACACAAACCGGGTTGCCATTGCAATAGTTGGGTATGTTTGCTGTGATGGGCTGTCCGCACAGTTGGTACACACCAGGCGTTATCCAGTTAACCTGAAAGTTGGCAACGCCATTGGGCCCTGTGGCAAATGTATAGTCGGTCCCCAACACGCCGCCGGTAACGGTCCAGTCGGCCAAAGAAAAATCCTGTGTCATATAGGTGCCGGTAGTAGCTGCACAAACACTGGTCATTCCAGAAATTTTAAACATAGGTTTTACTGTAATGGGCAAAGTGTAGCTGCCGCCGCATTTCTTTTTGGTATTAGGGTTGATGTAATTAACTGTGAGTGTATAATTGCCTGGTGTTGTCCAGTCAATATTTATCTGCGGATTATTTATTGGAAAGGCTGTTGGATAAATGCCTGAGTTAACAATATTACCACCGCCACTTAGGGTCCAGCTGTAAAAGGTGCCGGGCATCACCGGCAATGAATAGGTTTCGGTACTACCCACACAAACAAGGTTGTTGCCTTGTATCGGTATAGAAGGCCATACAATATTTACCGGCATGGTGGTGATATTACATGCACCGCAACCGCTGGTGGTTAAAGTAATAGTTACAGGCAGAGTGCCTGGTTGTGTATTGCTCCATGCAATACGAACACAGTTTTGGGTTGATGAGCCAATTATTGTTCCTGTACCTGCCGGGATAGACCATGAATAACTGCCGCAGGTTTTGGTGCTGCAGTAGGTTGCTGTATCTCCGGGACAAAGCATTTTATCGCAGCCCGAAATACCCGGGCCATCATTTACAACAATTGTTTGCTGAATACTGTCAACACAACCGCAGCCATTGCTTTTGCTCTTTACCACCAGCGTTACAACATAAGTACCGGGTGTAGTGTAAGTATATTGAGGATTAACATCGGTAGAGGTTTGTCCGTTTCCAAAATTCCAGAAGTAGGTGGCTCCTCCCAAAGAAGTGTTGTTAAACTGCACCAGGTTATTAATGCAAAGCGGGCTTGAAGGGCTGAAGGTAAAATTAGCAACCGGTTTATCAAGCAGGCAAACATCATAAGCAATTTTACGAACACAACTGCCGTCTGCATTGCTGATAGTTACCACAATGCTTCCTTTATTTGCATTGCCCCAGGTGATGGTAACCGGGTTGCCGGGATTGGGGGATACCGTTCCGCCTGTTACAACCCAGTTATAAGTAAAGCCGGGCAAATTAGGTACCACCAGGTATTGCATCTGCGAATTTTTACAGGCAATCATTGCAGGAGCCTGGCCTACCGGCCCATTGGGTGGCATTTGGCCCGCAGTACCAAGTTCTTTAAAACTGCTGTCGCACATTAACTGGCATTCACGGTTATTGATGAGCTGCATCAACTCAAATTTTTCAGGGCAACAAACGGCATTGGCCTGGGCTCCTGCTTTTAAACAGGCCAATGAAACGAGTATGATTAGAATTAATTTTTTCATTGTTTTAGTTTTAGTATTGTCAACCAATTGAATGCGGGTTTTATTTGTTACAGCCTTTTATTGCAGCTTCATAACATAACACCACGCTGCAGGTTATACAATCTTCATAAGTAACCGTATAACGGATGCACCATTTTGCTTTTGCTCCGCAACAGGCTACCATTTTAGGATAGCTGATGCTGTACTGCAATGGGATGCCGCCATTCATGTCTTTAGGCGGGGAGAAATTCCAGCTTAATCCATGTGTTCCTGCGCCTGAACCTCCAACATTATTTAATGAGCCGCTGCTGAAATTGCCCATTTGGGCAGAAGGTGTTGTGCAAACCAAACAATCATCTGATTCTGGTACAAACTCAAAATAAACCAGGTCCATCTTTACCGATTTTACTTTGGCGGGGCCTGTAACAAAACTTAAATTTTGTGTAATGGCTGTTGCAGAAACCGTTGGTTTATCTTTTTCGTTGGGTTGTATCTTAATATTATCGCAGGCTTTGCACATACAATTCAAAGTGTCGCTTTTTACTTCTGTTTCTTTATTATCAGGGTCGGCAACATCCTCAGCATCTACCAAAAACTTAAGGAAATTGATGGCCTGGTTACATTCAATTTTTCCGGTAAAAACAACAAAAGCATTGCCTGCTATGTTTTGAGGCAGTGTGGGGCTTGTAGGCACAAAATTAATTGCAGCGCCAACGCCGTTTACTTTATATTTTATAGCTACCACATTTACCGGCGTTGCCAGGTTGTTTCTTACCTTGATATAAATGGATTGAACTCCTTTTTCGCAGCAACCAACTTTTAAACTGTCTATCTGTATATCAATATTGTTTTGAATTTTAAAACTGAAAGGCTGGCTTTTGCCTTCATTTGCTGAGCAGGCTGGCTTACCATCCCTGGTTAATGCCTGCACCTGCCACACAAAATCGCAGAGATAGGGCGGCCTGCAGGGGCCGGTGTAGAGACCAGCAACCGAAGCTTCTGTTGCATCAACTACTTCTCTCTCTGCGACGGGTTTACCGGCCATAGCCTGTGTAGCATTTTGGCCCTGCATAAGTTGCCATACTTTTAAACGATAAGTGATTGGCTCCTGCGATTTAGGTTCAACAGCCTTCCAGCGGAATTGTATGGGTTGCTTTGCTTCATCCTGCTTAAACTTTTTGTTATTCTCCGGTGAAATATTTGCCGGGCAGGAGGTATTTCCCTGAGGATCTGCCGGATCAAGAACCCACCTGCTGCTTTCGCTGGTGCAGCTTACTTTTCCGGTTGCATCAAGCAGTTCAACCACCCACACAAAATCGCAGAGATAAGGCGGCCTGCAGGGGCCTGTATATAGTCCGGATAAAGTTGCTTCGGTTAAACCGGTTACTTCCCTGGTTGCAACCGGCTTATTGCTACGCATAGCCTGTGTTGCATTTTGCCCCTGCATCAGTTGCCATACTTTCAGGCGGTACGTTGCCGTTGTTCCAGGTGTGGCTGCATTGCTCCATTTGTACAGCATGGGTTTCATTGCCTCTGCCGGGCTGAACTGTTTATTATTTTCCGGTGAAATATTAACGGGGCAAGTGCTGCTACCTTCTGTTACTCTAAAATTCCAGAATTCGCTTTTGCCTTCATTACTTCCAATGGGTTTGTCTTCCCGGTCAACCGCCTGCACCTGCCATACAAAATCACACAAGTAAGGCGGCCTGCATGGGCCGGTATAAATACCACTCACTACAGCCTGTGTTATATTATCTACATCTTTTGTAACAATGGGTTGGTTGGAACGCATAGCCTGTGCAGCATTCTGGCCCTGCATCAGTTGCCACACTTTTAATTTGTAAACAACAGGCTGCACCGGCTTGGGTGCAACCGGTGTCCACCGGAACATAACCGGCCCCGACATTTCGGTTGATGCAAATGTTTTTGCATCAGCAGGAACGATCAGTTGCGGTGGTGCGTAAGTATTTGTGTTGGTTTCAACTTTAAATGTGTAAGTGTCGCTCCTGCCTTCGTTTTTACCAATCGGTTTCCCCTCCCTGTTTACTGCCTGTACCTGCCATACATAATCACACAGATAAGGCGGCCTGCAAGGACCAGTATAGATGCCATTAACAACAGTTTGCGTAATGTTATCTACATCTTTGGTAACAATGGGCGGATTGGTACGCATGGCTTCTGTTGCATTTTGTCCCTGCATCAGTTGCCAAACTTTTAGCTTATAGGTAACCGGTTGCTGGGGCTTGGGTACCACCGGCGTCCACCTGAAAGTTACCGGCCTGCTCAGTTCTGCTTCGGTAAATATTTTTCCGTTTTCGGGATTTATTAAAGTTGGTGGTGTGTATTCTATTTCCCTGGGTGGTTCTACACTAAACTCTTTGCATACTTCATTGCTGATGGCCACACGGTCAATATTAAAAAATTGTACGCAGATGGAATAGCTGCCTTCCTTCAGATCGCGGCAGCCCTGCAAGGTGCCGGTAAGTTCGTTGGTGGAGAATGTTCGGGTAGTAAACTCATCAACCTGCATGCCGCCGGTTGAGTTATTGCCACAAACAATGGCGCCATTGCTTTTTATCTGCACTATCAGCCTGATGCCTTTTACACTTACGTTGGGCGGCAGTTGCGCTACCAGCAGTAAGGAGCCGGGTATGTTTCCCCAGTTATCAATCACTGGCGGTAATTGATTCTTGACGGTAAAGCTTACAATTTTTATCTGTTGTAACTGGCTGTAGGCGGTGGCTGCGCCAAACAACAATAACAGTAAAAGCAGGTTTATTTTTTTCATATCCTTAATTTTTAGAACAGGCTTTTATACAAGCCTTTTATTACGGATACAAAAATGTAAAGAAGAAAGCGAAGGTTTTGCCGAAATGTAAAAGCGTGGGCGATGATTGTATAAGTGCAGTAAAGGAGAATATAAGCTTATGCTTTTCTTTTTATCCATTTTTCAAACCTGGCTAAAAATTCTTCCTTTCGGCGGCTGGCAACCGGTAGTTCTTTTCCATTTTCTAAAACCACATCGCCGCCGCTGCCTTTGATGTACTCTTTAATGAAGGAGAGATTGATGATATACTTATCGTGGATACGGGTAAAATTTGTTTCAGGCAGCAGCTTTTCATATTCGCCCAACTGGCGGCTTACCATGATCTTTTTATCATTGCACAAAAAGAAGTTGGTGTAGTTGCCGCTGCTTTCGCAATATAAAATATCAGCCAGCTTTACAAACACCAGGCCGTTGCTGGTAGATAATGGTATTTTATCCGGCGCAGCCGCCTGCGTATTTTTCTCTAAAAGTGAGAAGAGGTTTTTGTTGATGTTCTTTTCTTCAATGCGTTTGCCTGCTGTATTAACTGCTGCAACCAGCTTATCAGAATTGATGGGCTTGGTAATATAGCCCGTAGCATGATGCTCGAATGCCTCTACCGCATAATGGCTGTAGGCGGTAACAAAAATGACCTCAAAGTTAACAGGCTCCAGTTTTTTTAAAAGATCAAAGCCGTTCAGGTGGGGCATTTCCACATCCAGGAAAACAAGTTGCGGCTGTAGTTCATCTATCAACAGCAAACCATTTTTTGCTTCGGTATCTGTTGCCAGGATATTAACTGAAGGGCAGTACATTTCCAGCATGTTCTGCAACAGCTTAATGTTCTTTGCTTCGTCGTCTATAATTATACAGTTGATCATCATTTAAAGTCTAATGGGATTTTAACTGTTACGGTTGTGCCCGTTGCATTGCCATTATTATCTTTTTTATCGGTTACCTGCTGGTCAATTTTGTAAAGCTCTGCCCTGCGCCTTGATATATTCATTCCCTTGCCCTGGTACTCCACATGCATTTTACTTTTGAGCGCCGCCGCTTTTTCCCTGCCAATGCCGTTGTCATCTATTTCACAAACTAAGAAATTATTTTCTGTAAACACGTTAATATCTATCTGCCCCTTTTTATTTTCAAGAAACCGCATACCATGCCTGATGGCATTTTCAACATAAGGCTGCAGCAGCATGGCCGGCACAAAAACATTTTCTTTATCTACGCCGTTTTCTACAGAAATGGTATAATTGAATTTATCCTCAAACCGGAGCTTCTCTAATTGAAGATAATTATCAAGATAGCTTATTTCGCTTTGCAGCGAAATGATAGAAGCATCTGAATTGTCAATGGTACTCCGCATCAGGTCAGAGAATTTATCGAGGTACTTATCTGCCTGTTTATAATCCCGGTCAAAAATAAATCCCTTGATGGAGTTAAGGCAGTTAAAAACAAAATGCGGATTTATTTGCGCCTTCAACGCCTGCATCTCCAGCTCAGTCAGCTTTTTTTCCGTGATCACTTTTTCAACCTCGGCTTTGCGTTTTTGTTTATTGCGGGCTTCTAAAATAAGGAAGCTGATGATGAAGAAAGAAATTACTACAACCGTCCAGAATACACCACTTTGCCAGAAAGGCGTTTTGATATGGATAGATATCGTTTCTGTTTTTGATGATGGGGTACCGTCTCTTTTCATTCCCCGTATCTGTATATTATAATTGCCCGAAGCAAGCCTCAGTTCAATATTATTTTTATCAGTTTTTTGCCAGGCGCCCTCATTAAGCCGGTATTCAAACAATGGATAATAACCGGTGAGGTCGGCACCGGAAAAACCGATGCTGATATCATTTTGGTCATATTCCAGTGTATAATCTTTTGCCACAATGGTATCTGCGCCATTTATGGAAACCCTTGTAATAAAGGTGGTAATCTCCGTTACCGGCAAACTTAAACTGGCTGGTAAAAAACTGATGCCGCCGGTTGTAGCCGCATAAACAGTGTCATTACTAATGGCAATATCATTTACCTGTTCACCTATCAATCCATCTCCCAAACCAAAAGCGGTATTGTAAAAGCCCAGTTGGCCATTGTTGAAACTGTACTGGATTTTATTTAACCCTTTATTGGTGCCGAGCCAGATAATTCCCGGCCTGTTGCTGTATAAAGATTTACAAACACTGCCCGGTATCACATCGCCTAATGCAATTGTTTTTACCAGCACATCATTTTTTAATACAGCCAATGTATCTGAACCCAGGCCTACCCATAAGAGATCATCGGCTGTGCTGAAAATGGTATTGATGCGGTAGCTTAATGCTTTGTATTTCTTTCCAAAATAAAAAAGCGAATCTTTATCCCACCGGTACAACCCGTCGTTGGAGCCAACATAAATATTGTTTGCCTGATTCTTTCCTAAAGCCGTTACTCTTTTCACAGCTTCCTTTATTGGCTGATTTGTTTTAATATTATACTGCTGTACTACAGAATGTGTGCCCCTTACAATTACAGAGTCGTTGAGCTCTATTGCTGCTTTTGACGAATTGTTCTCTTTTCCTTCAAACCGTTTTCTTATCTGCAGGTTTTTTTTATCCAATACAAAGGAACCGGTTTGGCAGGCTATGTAAATCTGGTCGTTTAGTTCAACAATCTTTCTTACAATTCCGTCCATATTCTTTTCAACCGACAGCGACTTTTTTTTAATATCATAAACCCCGTCGTAAATCAACACCTCGCCATAATTATTGCCGGCAAATATTTTTTTATTGATGACGGCAATGCTTGTAAAATGCTGGGTTATTTCATCATTCAATGCTTTATCAGTAATGGTAAAGGAGGAAATCCTTTTTTGCTGGATCTTCACCAGGCCCCTGTCAATAGAAGACACCCAGGTACTGCCGTTCTTGTCTTCCAGCACATTTCTTACTGCAATATTGTATAACAATGGCTCTTTCAGTTCCAGTGTAGCTGTATCAACCGGGTAGGTTGTTCTGTTAAAGGTTGCCACAGCCAGGTCTTTACCCGCCGTGCAAAAAATACGTATCCCAAAAGGATATTTTTTTTCCAGCAGTTGCGTGATGTTACCAGCCTTATCTACATGGTATTTTGTTATTTTATCCCCTGAAGCGATGTATAAAACCCGGCCAAAGTACTCACAAAAAAAACCGGCAAGCCCCAAAGGAAATGACTTTGTAAATCTGTCGTTCTCGAATGTTCTTATTGAATCCGGACTTATAATAAAATATTTACCCGGGCTGAATTCAATTATCTTTTCCGGTGTTGAAACCCTTCTTCGCATCAGGCCCTTGTAAACAGATACTTTGCCTTTTTTGTAAATAAAAAAATCGTACAGGTTGTTACAGAATGCCACACCGCCGTATTGCAGCACACTGCCCCTGTTGGTATTACCCAGCTCTACCTTTTGCAATTCAGGGTCAGTGTCTTCGTTTTCAAAACGGTCTTTTACCGGGTTGTAATAAGCAGCCGTTCTCCTGAAAGGCGTTACCCAAATACGGTTGCTGCTGTCAATAAAAATGTCGGTTATCTCACTATCCGGCAGGCCGTGGGCGGTTGTGTATGTTTTAAAATTCTTACCGTCAAACTTGGCAACTCCGTTGTCGGTAGCTATCCATAAAAAGCCATGATTATCCAAAATAGATTTGTAAATGGCATTGGAAGGCAGCCCGTCTTTAGTAGTGTAAAAAATGGTTTGGGTTGATTGGGAGAAACATGTGCCATTGAGTATCAGCAGCAGGCAGGTAATATAAATATGATGAATAAGTTTTGGCATTCATCATAAATATAAAAAAAGCGAAGCAATAAATTTTGCTTCGCTGTATAAGATGGTGGTTTAATTGTATAAGCGTTTTTGTTTTAACTTCTTAAAATATAAAAGCTGTCAGTCTGAGCCTGTCGAAGCCGATACTATTCAACAAACCGGTTTCGGCAAGCTTAACCAGGCTGCCTTTAAATTATTGCAACGCCATTATTCTATCAGCCTGGCAAGGCAACCAAATTCATGTTTCAGCAGGTCATCATATTCATCTGCTTTTTTAAACAGCTTTTCAAATTGTTCTTTGCCGTTCTCAACGGTTACATCCATATCGTACATGATGCAGCTTAGTACAATGTTCTGCCCGCTGCAGCTAAGTACCAGGCCATTCATTTTATAATTCTCTTCAAGCAAATACTGATAGAGAGATTTTATTTTGAGCGGATCAGCGGGCATCTGGCACAAAAAAGCATCGCCTGCAATAAAATAATTAGTGGCGTTATAGGCAATCTTTATTTTGGCGCTGCCTTCGGTTACTTCCCAGTTGTTGGCACCATTGCGTGCAAGTTTTATATCCTTGCCAAGCTCACGCAAAATAGTTTCAATGGTTTTAGCCACGCCAACTGCTTCCGCTTCTTTCTCCGGCATTTCGGGCAGCTTAACCTCGGTGCCGCAACTGGCGCAGTATTTACCAGAATCAATATTGGCCGCTGTTACCAGGTAATCGCAGGAAACACAGCGGGTGCTTACGTTGCCCCGGTAAGGCAGGTACATTTGCAAAGCCGTACGCAAATAATCAACCGGTAATGCAAAGCCCAGATTATCGCCGCCACGGATGATAAATGAGTTTACACCGATGATCTGCCCTTTATCATTTACCAGCGGGCCGCCGCTGTTACCTGGGTTTATCGCTGCGTCAATCTGTATATATTTTAAACCGTCTCTTATGCGGTCAACCTTGCTTATCACACCCTGCGTAGCTGTATAATTCAATCCGTAAGGATGGCCAATAGCAACCACATCATCACCATCTTTCATCTCTGCATAATTACCCAGGCTTATTTCCGCAAGCGCTGCGCCTGCAGGCGGTTCCAAAAAAGCCAGGTCGTGTTTTTTATCGGTGTACCAAACCCTGCTTAGCGATTTTGCAAAAACCTTTCCCTGTATGGTAACTTCAGGCGAGTTATCAACCACATGGTTGTTGGTAACGATGATATCGAATTCCTTTATATAAAACCCGCTGCCGGTACCCGTTTGGGTGGCTATTTGTATAATGGCATTCTGGTACCTTTCGATAATTTCCGGACTTGTCATTTGTTGTCAAAATTTAAAAGTTCAAGTTCTTTGGTAAAAGTGTTGTTGAAGTTGAGCAGGCTGTCAAATTTCAGATAGTGCGTATTAAATGCAAGCATGGGGTATTTTTTTCGCCACTGCTCCTGCACACTGTTTATTTTTTCTATGATGGCTTTTTCATCAAACCTTTTTCTGAAGCTGTTGTAATAAGTGTCGGCAAAGCCCAGCGCTGTAAAATATTCTTCATAGTTAACTTTCATCAGGATCAAAAACAATTCAGTTAAAGGTTTTGGCAGGCTGTAAGAGTATTGGCAATAAGAAATACCATATTCACATATCTGCTGGCCAATATAATCGTAGTGATTATCCCGGTACCAAACCATATTTACATTGGCTGCATTAATAGAATCAGCAATGGTTTTGTGTGTTTGCGGCACTACAATGGCAAAACTGCTTTTTGACCGGAATAGATTTTTAAAGAATGACTCTTTGGTTACAGCCAGCAGTTTTTTAAACGACTCTGTCATCGCCGTATTTTTTTCCTGCGCAGGCTTTTCATCTTTCGTAAAATAGAGTACCGGTATTCTCTCAAGCTCAGTTCTGAAGCCGCCCTCAGGACAGATCAAAAAATCAATACGAAACGCCAGCGTTAGCAAAAGATAACTGATGCCGCCGCTGAATTTATCAGCATCCAGTGTTTGAATATACTCTAAACTCTCTTTGATCCATTTTTGCGTAAAAGCAAATTTGGTTTCTTTTTCTGATTCCGCAATTTCCTGTACATGATCATTATCCAATGGCTGCAACGATGAAAAATCCTGCACCAGCTGATCGTCCTGCTTATCGGCCTTGGTGGCAAGTTCTTTTAAGGCATAGTACAATTTGTTTGGATTGGCAGCCTCAATATCACTGTCAAACTTCATACAAAGCCTGTCACCATCCAGGGCGTAACGGCTGTAATAAAGTGAAAAATTCTGCTCCAGCAACCTTCTCATTACCGGCACAGAAGGCTGGGGCATTTTTGTAAGGCTTACTTCGGCATACAGGTGGTCATGATCTCCGGTTCCCCTCACAACTTTAGAGCCCTGGTACAACTCAAATTTAAATGCTGTTCCGTTCCGCTGCAGTATCACATTGTCTGCTGTATCATCCCGCAGGTAATCAAAAAAGGCATCAATGCTTTCCTGGTATTTCTTTTCTTTATAAAGATTATCGGCATCGGTCCAGCGGGCGGTTTTTTCCACGCTTTTATTGTTATCGCTGTAGCGGCCAAAAGGTATTGGGGGATTGGCAGGGGTTTTTGAGCGGCCAAAAAGGTTATCGAACATAATTTAAAAATTAAGAAAACTAAGATAAGAAATGGCAATGTGAATTTCCGGCTTTTTTATTGACCAGAGCTGGTGTAAAACTAAAACGCAGCATCTTGCTAAATACCCTGTATTTTAGCCCTGTTAATTTTATATATTTGCCAACTAAAGCGTTTTTTTATGAAGTTTATTGTTTCCTCATCTGCCCTGCTTAAGCAACTGCAACAGATCAGCGGTGTAATTAATGCCAACACGGTTTTACCCATACTGGAAGATTTTTTATTTGAAATTGAAAAGAACAAACTGACCGTGGTTGCCACCGACTTGGAAACTGTAATGAAAGTTCACCTGGATATTGAGGCAAAAGACAGTGGCAAAGTTTGCATTCCTGCAAAAATTTTGCTGGATTCGTTAAAGAATATTGCCGAGCAACCCCTTACATTCAATATTGATAAGAATTATGCGGTAGAAATTACCAGCGATAACGGTAAGTACAAGGTAATGGGCGAAACACCTGATAACTTTCCTAAAGAGCCTGCTGCCGATGATGCCAATGCATTTACAATGACATCTTCAGCATTGGTTACGGCCATCAACAAGGCTTTGTTTGCAGTAAGCAACGATGATCTTCGCCCAGCTATGACCGGCGTATTTTTTGAGCTGGATAAAAAGTCCATCACATTTGTAGCAACAGATGCTCACCGCCTTGTTCGCTATACACGTACCGATGTAAGCTGCCCCAAAAAAGATTCATTCATCGTTCCTAAAAAGCCGTTGAACTTATTAAAAAGCGCTTTGCCCGATAATGATGATGAGCTGAACATTTCTTATAACAGCAATCACTTGTTTGTAAAACACGGCGGTACCGAACTGGTTTGCCGTTTGATTGATGCCCGTTTCCCTGATTATAAAGTGGTGATACCGGTTGATAATCCTTACAAGATGTCGGTTAACAAAAGTGATTTTCAAAATGCTTTGCGCCGTGTGAGTGTTTTCAGTAATAAAAGCACCAACCAGGTAGCTTTAAGCATCAGCGGCAGCGAATTACAACTGGCTGCACAGGATGTTGATTTTAGTTTTGAAGGTAACGAGCGCATGGCCTGCCAGTATGATGGCGAAGACCTGCAGATTGCTTTCAATGCAAGGTTTTTAATAGAAATGCTTGGCGGCGCTGATACCGGTGAAATTAATATGGAATTAAGTACGCCAACAAAGGCTGGTATTATTAAACCTACAGAGCAGGGCGAAGGAGAAGAGCTACTGATGCTGGTGATGCCGTTGATGCTGAATAATTAAGACACTTCCAGATCCCAAGTAATTTAGCCGCTTTCTTTTTGAAGGCGGTTTTTTTATTCCCTTAATTTAACTTTTCTGCGTTTCTGTGCCTCTGTGGCAATTTTATCGGTAATTTCAAAAATGGAATTTAAGCTGATCGCTACTTACGATAATTATATGCTGGCCAACATGACGATGGGCCTGCTTACCGAAAACGGTATTAAGTGCCAACTGAAGGATGAGCATATTGTTACTGTTGACCCTTTACTCAATCCCGCTGTTGGTGGTATTAAGCTCCTGGTTGAAGAAAATGATTTTGAAGCTGCTGTTGCTTTAATGAAAGAAGCCGAGAATGATTACTTAAAAGATATTACATGCCCCCGGTGCAAAAGCAATTCGTTGGTAGTAGAAGAAAAAACAAACAACCCCACAGATTTCTGGGGAAAATTAAAGAACCAGGTATTGTTCGGCCAGCCGTCAACCTACAGCAAGGGTTATCGCTGCACTAACTGCAAAAAATATTTTGAAGAACTTCCTCCTTCATTTTAAATAAAAAAAACAAATGAAAAAAAACATTTTACTGCTTGCTGCATTGTTCTTTTGCAGCAATGCTTTTTCGCAGTACACTTATTATGCTGCTGCAAAAGCAGGGTTAAGCATGAGAGAACAGCCTAATGCAAATGCAAAGGTTTTAGAAAAGATAGCCTACGGCGAAAAGCTGCTTACGGTGGCAGATAATGATCCGCAGGCAGCAATTGCTACAGAAGGATTTGCCGGATACTGGTGGAAAGTGAAGTATAATAATAAGACGGGCTATGTGGTAAACAGTTATGTGTTGCCATTGGCCCCGCCAAAGGCAGGCATAAAAACATTGCCCGATTATTTTGCACAGGTAAGTGTAAAAAACGGAAGCCCTTTAATCATAAAAAAATCAGACGCCGCATTAAATGAAATGGGCGAAGCAACACTCACCAAACAATTATATAAGAACGGCATGGAGTGGCATAAAGCGCAGGGATATGAGTTTGGCTCCGACCTTTATATGCTTCCCGATTTTACTATTGAGCAATGTTTTTTACTGGTGCGGCTTATTGGCCAATATTCCGGTCTTATCAGTGATAAAGATGCCTTCCCTTCAAAAAACACTACCGTTAAAAACGATGGCGGAGAAAAGATAACAGAGATTGAACGGGAAAAATATGATAGTAAACCCGGCCCGGTTAAAAAGATAAAGATCACATCAACACAGGGGGCGCTTACCGAGTTTGAAATATTCATGCTGGATACACAGGCTGTGATCTTCTGGAGTTCTGGCGTATAGTTTTCTACCACAAAGAAACACGAAGAAAATTCAGCACAAAGGACACGAAGGCCCTTTGTGTTCTTTGTGAAAAAACTTTGTGTTTCTTTGTGGTACTAATAACAACAGATGAAGAAAATTGCCATGATACCGGCACGCTATGCCGCCTCCCGTTTTCCTGCCAAACTGATGCAGATGCTGGGCGATAAAACCGTTATCCGTCACACTTATGATAATACCATTGCCACCAATTTATTTGATGAAGTAATGGTAGCTACCGACAGCGATATCATCTTTAATGAAATTACAGTCAACGGCGGCAAAGCTGTAATGAGCATTAAAGAACATGAAAGCGGCAGCGACCGTATTGCCGAAGCTATTGCCGATATGGATGTTGATATTGTGGTGAATGTGCAGGGCGATGAGCCTTTTGTACAAAAAGAGCCGCTTGAAAAACTGTTGGCTGTTTTTACAGATGAAAAAGTGCAGGTTGCATCACTCATGCAAATCCTTCACGAAGAAAAATTCATTGCTGACCCTAACTATGTAAAAGTAGCTGTTGATAAAAATATGAACGCACTCATGTTCAGCCGCAGCCCCCTGCCTTATCATCGAGATAAAAATATTACGCCTGTTTATTACGAACATATCGGTGTGTATGCATTCCGTAAACAGGCTTTACTCAATTTCACCAATTGGCAAATGACTCCGCTTGAAGCTGCAGAAAAAATTGAATGCCTGCGTTATTTAGAAAACGGCATCTCCCTGAAGATGATCGTTACTGAATATATGGGCGTAGAGATTGATACTCCGGAGGATTTAGTGAGAGCAGCTTCGCTGCTTAAATAAATTTGCCACAGAAACACTGAGGCACGGAAAAACTACAGACTCTTTTCTGTGCTTCCGGGCCTCTGTGGCGATAGCCTTTTTGCCGAAGGCAAAATAATTCGTGTAATTTCGTGTAATTCGTGGCTTAAAAATAAATCTATGGCATTCAGAAATTTTAAAATGGTTGGCTATGTAATTTATGGCCGCGGTAGTTTTAACCAGTTAGACGAGATCATTGCTCCGCACCGCAAAGCAAATGCACCGATGGTTTTTTTGGTTGATCATTTTTTTGAGGGAAAAGAACTCGCCAACCGTGTGCCTGTTCGTGGCAACGATAAAATAATATTTGTGGATGTTACCTACGAACCAAAAACAACCTATGTTGATAGTCTTGCCAATCAACTTAAAGAAGAATTTGGAACGGTGAGTGGCATCATTGGTATTGGTGGCGGCAGCGCTATGGATTTGGCAAAAGCCGTTTCTTTAATGATGAACAACCCCGGAAGCAGTGCCGATTACCAGGGTTGGGACCTGGTTAAAAATCCCGGTGTTTACAAAGTTGGCATTCCAACATTAAGTGGCACCGGTGCCGAAGTCAGCCGCACTACCGTATTAACCGGGCCCACAAAAAAGCTGGGCATGAATTCCGACTTCACTCCTTTCGACCAGATAGTTTTAGACCCAGAATTAACCGCCGATGCACCGGCCAACCAGCGCTTTTACACCGGCATGGATTGTTATATACATTGCATCGAAAGCCTGAATGGTACTTATCTCAATGAGTTCAGCAAAAGCTATGGCGAAAAGGCTTTGCAGCTTTGCCGGGATGTGTATGTTACAAAGGATGGCTGGGATGCCGACAGCGATGATAAACTGATGATGGCATCTTACGCCGGCGGTATGAGCATTGCCTACAGCCAGGTGGGTGTGGCACATGCCGTAAGTTACGGCCTCAGTTATTTACTGGGTACCAAGCATGGTATTGGTAATTGCATCGTGTTCGATCACCTGGAAGAGTTTTACCCCGAAGGCGTAAAAGAATTTAAATACATGGTGGAGAAGAACAACATTGATATACCCAAAAACATATGCGCCGCGTTAAGCGATGAAGATTTTAATAAGATGATCAATGTATCGCTTGGCATGAAACCGCTTTGGGAAAATGCATTGGGTAAAGACTGGGAAAAACAGATGGACGGGGAAAGGTTGAGAAAGCTTTATGAGAAGTTGTAATTAATTTTATTAAATCTCTCTTATGGTAAAAAAAGCAATCCATACACTGTTGCTTATTCTTTCGTTCTTCTCTTTGTTTTCTCAAACCAAAGAATCAAAGCTGGCCGGAACTATGCAAACCTACCACAATTACAACATGTTTGATGGCGCTGTGCTGGTTGCAGAAAATGGAAAAGTTGTTTATAAAGGCGCTTTCGGCCAGGCAAACAGGGAGTGGAACATCCCCAACAAAACAGACACCAGGTTTATGATCGGTTCTGTTTCCAAACCTTTAACGGCAACACTCATGCTGATACAGGTACAAAAGGGGTTAATCAGTTTAAATAAAACCATTGCAGATTATTTGCCGGAGTTTAAAGGCAAACCCGCAGCAAACATAACCATCAAACAACTGCTCAGCCATACATCCGGCATGCCCAATTATGATATCATCAAAGATTTTTTTCCTAAGATCAGCCGGGTAAGTTTTACAAGAGAAGAGTACATAAAAATATATATGGACTCTGCTTTGTCCTTCAAACCCGGCGAAAAGTATTTCTACAGTAGCTGGGGGTATTTTACCCTCGGCTATATTATGGAAAGGGTTACAGGCAAGTCCTATTCTCAATTGATGAAGGAAGATATTTTTGATAAGGCAGGCATGGGCAATTCTGGTTCTTATCATCACCTGCAGATTGTACCAAACCGTGCCACCGGTTATGATTATAGCTTTGGTGGTTTTACCAGCGCCGATTTCAGGGACCAGTCAAACACCATGGGTACGGGCGATCTCTATTCAACCGTAGAAGACCTTTTTAAATTTCATCTCGCCCTGATGGATCATAGCCTATTAAACAAAGAGCTTACCGATGAAATGCTTACCGAAGGTATAAGGCCGGCCCGGTATGGTTATGGCTGGTTCAATCAAAACTTTAAATACACCAATACCGACAGTGTTGCCGCAAACTTTCACCTGGGTATGACGGAGGGGTTTATTTCCTTTTTCATCCGCATCCCTTCTACAAACAGCATGGCCGTTATTTTGTGCAACAGTTCGCCTACCGACTTTTTCGGCATTACAAAGAACCTTATCAAAACCCTGTACAATAAACCGGTGGTGATAAAAGAACCGGGACACAAAAAAATGGAGACCTATATTTCTCAATTGGGTGTTGTAAAAGCGGTGGAAGAGTATAAAAAGATGAAAGCCGATACGGCACATTATTATTTTGACTGGATATCTATGAATTTTATTGCCGAACAGTTGCTTAATTTAAAAAGATACCAGGAAGCCCTGGTAATTGCCGAAAACAATACCGCAGAATTTCCGGATAAAGATTTTGTGATGTTTACCACCGCCAATATTTACCTGGCGCTCAATCGTAAGGAAGAGGCTGTGAGGTATTATAAAAAAACACTGGAAATATCTCCCGGCTACCAGGAAGCAAAAAACCGGCTTAAGGAACTGGAAGGAAAGTAAAAGTGTAATTTTATTTATAAACAGTTTATCATGAAAAATCTTTTCAACAAAGACACATACGAAGAAATCACCAACCGCATCAGCAAGCTTACGCCGCAAAGCGAACGCAAATGGGGCAAAATGACCGTGAGCCAGATGCTGGCCCATTGCAAAGCTGCATTTACGGTGCCGCTCAGCGATAAAAAAATGCCACGCAGTTTTATGGGCCTCTTAATTGGCTGGATGATTAAACATAAACTGCACAATGATGACCCCTGGAAAAAGAACCTGCCCACAGCCCCCAACTTCATCATTAAAGATGACCGTGATTTTGAAAAAGAAAAGCAGGAATTAACCGCTTTAATAGACCAGTTTTATAATAAAGGCCCGGAAAAAGTTGGCCTGTTTCCGCATCCTATGTTTGGTTCGTTTACAAAAGAGCAATGGGGAAAGAGTATGTACAAGCACCTTGATCATCATTTGGTGCAGTTTGGCGCTTAACTGGCTAAACTCTTATCAGCCTGTTAACGGCTTCTTCTAAAGTGTTTTCGTTTTTTGAAAAACAAAAACGCAGCACTTTATTATCCTCCCCGTTTTTATAAAAAGCAGAAACAGGTATAGTGGCAACGCCATATTCTTTAGTAAGACGGATAGCAAAATCCTTTTCGCCTTCATCCGTTATATCGCTGTAACTGTATAATTGAAAATAGCTGCCGTAAGATGGCAGGGCTTTGAACCTGGTTTGCTGCATCAGGTTTTTTAAATGATCTCTTTTGTGCTGCAGAAAGCTTCCAAGTTGTAAATAATTCTCTTCGTGCCGTAAAAATTCTGATAGCGCAAATTGAACCGGGCTGTTGCAGGTAAAGCAATTGAACTGGTGTACTTTTCTGAACTCTTTCATCAATGCGGGGGGTGCAACGCAATAACCAAGTTTCCAGCCGGTGCAGTTGTAAACTTTGCCAAAAGAAAAACAAACAAAACTTCTTTCATACAGATCGGGGTAACGCAACATGCTTTCGTGTTTCTTTCCATCAAAGATCAGGTGCTCATATACTTCATCGCTCAAAATAAAAATGACGGTATCTTTTACAATGCTTTGCAATTGTGCAATATCATCTGCACCCAATACGGCACCGGTTGGGTTATGCGGCGTGTTGAGCATGATGAGTTTTGTTTTGGCGGTGATCTTTTGTTTCACCAAGTCCCAGTCAATTTTATAATCAGGATAAACCAGCGGAATTAAAACAGGCACCGCTCCGTTAATTTCAATATTAGGGATATAACTATCGTAAGCCGGCTCAAAAACAATCACTTCATCTCCCGGTTGCAGAATGGTAGTAAGCGCTGTATAAATGGCATAAGTTCCACCGGGCGTAATGGTGATCTCGGTATCGCCGTCAACCTTGTTTGCATACAGGGAGTTTATTTTTCCGGCAAGTTCTTCTCTCAGGACAGGCAGGCCGTTCATATGTACGTATTGGTTGTATCCGGTTTGCATGGCTTTGTTCACCAGCGCTATCAGTTCTGCACTCATCGGGTAATCCGGAAATCCCTGCCCCAGGTTGATGGCATTGTGTTCATTGGCAAGCACACTCATTACAGTAAAAATGGTGGTGCCAACATCAGGAAGTTTACTTTGGATAGATGGTATCAAGAGAGAAATTTATAAATACTTATCGCCCTTATTCCTTTTTATTTCAGCCACATATTCTTTAATGTCCTGTTCCTTTTCTTTTTTGCAAATGAGCAGAACGTCTTTGGTATCTACTACAACAAAATCATCAAGGCCTTGTAATACCACCAGTTTTTTATCTTCGGCATGTACAATATTATTGGTAGCGTCAATCACCATTACATGTTTGCCAACAACAGCATTGCCCAGATAATCCTTGTCCAGGTTTTCGTAAGTGCTGGCCCAGGTGCCCAAATCGCTCCAGCCAAATGAAGATGGGATGATGTACACATTATCTGCCTTTTCCATTATACCATAGTCAATAGATATATTGATGCACTGCGGATAAATCCGTTCAATAGCATCTTTTTCTTTTTTTGTGTTGAAGTGATTTTTTTCCGCTTCAAAAACCTCTGCCAGCTCAGGAATGTGTTTTTCAAATGCCCTGATGATATTTTTAACCTGCCACACAAAAATGCCGGCATTCCATAAAAAATCGCCGCTGGCCAAAAATGTTTTAGCCAGTTGCAGGTCGGGCTTTTCGGTAAATGTTTTTACCTGGTACACATTATCACTTACGGCATGTTGCTCGTATTGTATATAGCCATACCCTGTGTTCGGGTGTGTAGGTTTTATGCCAAGCGTTATCAACCCTTTTATATGTGCTGTAAATTGCAACGCATCTTTACAAACTTTTTTAAATGCTTCTTCATCTGTTATTACATGATCGGCCGGCGCACAAATTAAATTGGCATTTGCATTTAGCTGCTGCAGTTTGTAGGATATATAAGCAACACAGGGCGCTGTGTTTTTTCTTGAAGGTTCGCAAAGAATATTTTCTAAAGGAAGCCCCGGCAATTGTTTGGCAACAGTATCCTTATACTGCTCAAAAGTGATGATATAGATATTTTCGGCAGGTACAAATTTTACAAACCGGTCAAAAGTGGCCTGTATTAAAGTCCTGCCGGTATTTAAAATATCAAGGAATTGTTTGGGATGATCTGCCCGGCTTACAGGCCAGAACCTGCTTCCAATACCACCCGCCATAATGGCTACGTAATTGTTTTTACTCATGTTGCAATTATATGATTCCCTCTTTTACAAGGTCGTGCAGGTGGATGATGCCTGCATAAATATTGTTATCTTCTGCCACCAATTGGCTGATGTCATGCTTGCGCATTTCATCCATTGCATACATCGCCAGCATATCAGCCGCAATCGTTTTTGGATTAACGCTCATAATATCCTTAGCCTGCAGGTTTTCAAACGAAACAGTTTTTTCAAGCATGCGCCGCAGATCACCATCGGTGATAATACCCAGGATATTTTCTGATTCATTTACAACAACAGCAGCCCCCAATCTTTTTGCTGTCATCTCAATGATAACCTCTTTAATGGTTGCCGTCGGCAGCACTTTTGGTTTTGGATGTTGCGAAGCCACTTCCGCTACCCGTAAATATAATTTTTTACCCAGGGCTCCCCCCGGATGATACTTTGCAAAATCATTGCTGCTGAACCCTTTCAGTTCCATCAGGCTTACAGCCAGCGCATCGCCCATTACCATTTGTGCGGTAGTGCTGCTGGTTGGCGCCAGGTTAATCGGGCAGGCTTCCTGTTCAACAGTTGTGTTTAAAACAATATCGCTTTTTTGCGCCAGGAAAGAAGTTGTACTGCCAACCATTCCTATCAGGGGGTTACCAAAATTCTTCACAAGCGGGGCAAGTACTTTTATTTCGGGGCTGTTGCCGCTTTTACTGATCACCAGTACAATATCATCCGTTTGTATCATGCCCAGGTCGCCATGGATGGCATCTGCAGCATGCATAAAAACCGCCGGAGTTCCGGTGCTGTTTAAAGTAGCAACAATCTTTTGTGCAATAATGGCGCTTTTTCCTATACCACTTACAATCAACCTGCCCTTAGCGGCAGCAATGGTTGAAACTGCCTGCACAAAATCTTCATTGATGAATTTTTTTAAGCCATTTACAGCGCCCGTTTCCAGCTCAATTGTGCGTAAAGCAACCTGTATGACCTTATCTGTATTCATCAGTAATGCGCAAACCTACTTCAAATCATTCATAATGCAAAGTACAGTTGTTGCAATAAAATGCAACCCGTTTTGAAGCCATAATTTACTTCCTGATTTTTTTGCGCCTTTATTTAATTTGCTTATCTTAAGTAATTAAAACAGTCTGTTAATTTATTGCTGATGATGCATAACAGGTTTGATTCCGCAACAGTTTTAAGTTAACTTCGCTGCCCTTAAAAAAGCATGAGTATTCATAATTATCAAGCGCAAATATCCCGGAGGTAAAAACTATGGCTAAGACGAAATCCCCTGCAAAAGAACCAAAACCTAAAATTGCTGTAAAAGCAGCATTAAAAAACCAACCTGATCTCTCCACACAACTACAGGATCAATTTGGATTTGATGGTTTTAAAGGACCGCAGGAAGAAATAATCGAAAGCCTTTTAAACGGAAATGACACTTTTGTTATTATGCCAACCGGCGGCGGCAAAAGTTTATGTTATCAATTGCCCGCCATGATCAGTGAAGGTGTTGCAATAATTGTATCTCCTTTAATCGCTTTAATGAAAAACCAGGTTGACCTGGTACGCAGTTACAGCAGCAAAGATGATGTGGCACATTTTTTAAACAGCACTTTAAATAAAGGCCAGCAAAAAATTGTAAAGGACGACCTTACAAACGGCAAAACAAAAATGCTTTATGTGGCACCGGAAACCATGACCAAGGAAGAGAATATTTCTTTCTTTAAAGAATTGAAGATATCTTTTTTTGCAGTGGATGAGGCTCATTGCATCTCAGAATGGGGGCACGATTTCAGGCCTGAGTACAGAAGGCTGAGAGAGATGATGGACCTGATAGATGAAAAGATTCCGGTGATTGCATTAACCGCAACAGCAACTCCAAAAGTGCAAAGCGATATTGTTAAGAACCTGGGTTTACGCAAACCAAAAATTTTCATTTCTTCTTTTAACCGGGCAAATCTGCACTACGAAATTCAGCCTAAAATAAATCTTGACCAAACGAATAAGAGTATTGTTCGTTTCATACAGCAGCATAAAGGAAAGAGCGGCATCATTTATACGCTCAACCGAAAAACAACTGAAGAGCTTGCAAAAATGCTGATGGCTAATGGTATTAAAGCTGTGGCTTATCATGCCGGGCTGGATGCAAAGCTGCGATCAGAAAGGCAGGACCAGTTTTTAAATGAAGATGTGGATGTAATAGTAGCCACCATTGCTTTTGGGATGGGTATAGATAAACCCGATATCCGTTTTGTTATTCATTACAACATCCCCAAATCAATTGAAAATTATTACCAGGAAACGGGCCGTGGCGGCCGTGACGGCATGGAAGGAAAATGCATACTCTACTATTCGCATAAAGATGTAGCCAAGCTTGAACACCTGATGAGAGACAAGCCGCTCAGCGAAAGAGAAGTGGGCGCACAATTAATAAACGAAACAGTTGCGTATGCCGAAAGCAGCGTGTGCCGCCGCAAAATCCTGCTGCATTATTTTGGAGAACATTACGATGATAAAAAAAGCTGCGGTCATTGCGACAACTGTTTAAACCCGAAAGAAAAAGTTGAAGCAAAGGATGAGGCAGTTATTGTTTTAAAAGCAATTAAAGCATTGGGTGAGCAATTTCCGGTTGAATATGTTTTACTCATCCTGGCAGGAAAGGCAACGCCGGCAGTTAAAATGTACCGGCATGAAGAGCTGGATGTTTTTGCCAGCGGTAATGATAAGGAAAATCATTTTTGGAACAGCCTGGTGCGCCAGATGTTACTGGCAGGTTTGATTGAGAAAGATATTGTTGAATACGGCCTGTTGAAAATTACAAAAGCGGGTACTGCCTTTTTAAAGAAGCCAGCAACATTTAAAATTGTACTTAATAATTTATTTGAAGAAGCCAATGCGGATGATGAAGAAGGCGAACAGGCTACTGCAGATTCTGCTGCCGCAGATGAAAATTTAATGGCACTGCTGAAAGACCTGCGTAAAAAAGTTGCCAAAGAAAAGAACCTACCGCCGTTCGTTATCTTTTTAGAGAACAGCCTGGAAGATATGGCAACGATGTTTCCCACAACGATGGCCGAACTGGAAAAAATCAGCGGCGTAAGCAAAGGGAAAGCTATGCGTTATGGCAAACCATTTTTAGACCTGATCACAAAATACGTGGAAGAGAACGATATCATCAAGCCCGATGACTTTGTAATGAAAAGTGTAGTAAACCGAAACAACAACAAAATATTCATCATCCAGAATATTGATAAGAAGATACCATTAGAAACCGTTGCTAAAACCCGTGACCTGCGTATTGATGAACTTTTGGAAGAAATGGAGACCATTGTTGCAAGCGGCACCAAGCTTAACCTGGATTACGCCATTGACGAAATGGTGGATGAATACGAGCAGGATGAGATCATGGATTATTTTAAAAGCTGCGAAACATCATCACTGCAGGTGGCGCAGGAAGAACTGGCCGACAGTAATTTTAACTGGGAGCAGTTAAAGCTGATGCGTATTAAATTCCTGTGCGAATACGGTAATTGATGTAATATTTTAGATTGAATATTTAATATTTGGCAGAATACCCTTATTTTTGCTGCCCGATATTAAATATCAATGGTGCGGTAGCTCAGCCGTAGTTTTTCGATGCGACGCAGGAGCGTCAGAAAAACAAGGTCCCGATGAGGAACGATATCGGGATTGGCAGAGAAAAGGTGCGGTAGCTCAGTTGGTAGAGCAAAGGACTGAAAATCCTTGTGTCGGCGGTTCAATCCCGCCCCACACCACAGCAAAAAGCCCGGAAAATAAGCGTTGCTTACATCCGGGCTTGTTTATTTAATAGGGATAGCCAAATTATTTTAAATTAAAATAAATCGTTTCCGGAGGCCTTATGCCCACTATGGTGTTTTTATAAACCGAACCCAGTGATTTATATTCTGTTGGCACAATTAATTTACCGGCTTTATTTACCAGCCCTGCTTTATCTTTAAGCACAACTTTGGCATAACCATCTTTAAAATCATAAGCGCCCTCGTAAATAAATTCAGTTAAGGCAGTTCCTTTATTATCAAGCAACCCCCACTTGCCTTCTTTAGAGGCCCATACCCTTTCTTCTGACATATATAAAATGCTGCTGTATTTAAAATCAATAATTACATTTCCCTTACTGTCTATAAGTCCGGCCATTCCATCTTTCTGCACCGGAAAAGTACCATTACCGGGGTTGCCTGCTGCTTCATATCTTTCTGCATTCACCGGCTCCCCTTTTTTATTGATGAGAAAAAATTTGTCGTTTGCTTTAACAATAGCTGCACCTTTTGTAAAAGCGCTCGCCACATCAAACTTCACATCAATCACCTTATTGCCCGAAACATCAATATAGCCCCATTTGGTATAATCTCTCACAAGCGCAAGCCCTTCGGAAAATTCACCAATTGCATTCCATGTTTTAGCATTAACCTGTTTGCCTGATTTATTGATGAGGTAAAACCTGTCCATTGCATCTTTAACAGCAATAAGGCCGCCCACACACTTGCTTCCTTCTTTGGCGCTCAGTTTCAAAGCAACATTACCCGCTTTATCCAGGTAATAAATTTCACCGCTCTGCTGATTATTGGCATAGGCAAGCCCTTCGGAGTATGGGCCCTGGAAATTAGAAGTAAGGTCTTTTATCTTTTTAAAATTTTTATCAGCCAGGTATGGGTTGGATGTA
The DNA here is from genome assembly GCA_016786725.1 of Ferruginibacter sp. Classification (GTDB taxonomy): domain Bacteria; phylum Bacteroidota; class Bacteroidia; order Chitinophagales; family Chitinophagaceae; genus Ferruginibacter. The sequence goes on from JAEUVU010000003.1 coordinate 164,519, forward strand.
CTGCCTGCCTGCAAAGCGGCAACACCTTCGCTAAAGTTTACAACCGAGTGATAACCTTCTGCATTTAGTTTTTTACCGGTATGATCATAAAAATCGTACAGCTTTTTTTTACCAATAAAAATTCCTTCTTCACTAAAATCACCGGCTTCGCCAAAGGGCATTGATTTTTTTGTATTGGTGCCCACATTGATCAATTGCACGGTATTATCTGTACTCAGTTTAATAGAATCTTCTGTTTCACTAAGGCTGTGGCCCCAGCTTTTTAAATTAAGATCCGTAAAGGTTTTTTGCGGATTTCCGTTCAGGTCAAAAACCCTCACCTTGTTGGTGTAATAGTAAACGATGCGTTTTTTGCCCAGTATTACTCCATTGGCACTGTCGGGCTGCACAAACACATTGTTGTTTACATCTCCTACGGTGTACATTCCGTTCTGGATAACATAAAACCGGTTGGCAGTGGTAGAAGAAACATAATCATAGTTAGGGGCAACAATTATGGTTCCCACGTTGTTCATCATGCCAAACTTTTTTGTGTCCACCGTTTTAAAAACAGCGTAGCCATTTTTATCTACCGTTACTTCCGAATATTCCATAGGCAGTATGGGCATTCCCTTTGTATTCATCGTTCCCTTTTTACCCTGCCATTCAATAATGAAAAGTCCGCCGCCCTGCAGGGGCGATATCCGGTCAAAGGTTCTTTCCTGGATGATCTTGCCGGTTTTGTCAATCGCTACCCATTCGCCCGGTACCGTTCTGGTTCCTTTTCCTGCGGCGCCCATTGTATATCCCTTCTTTTTAGCAACTGATGTAAAGCCACCGTAAAAAGGATTGGCATCTTCATATTCAGCAGCAATAACCATGTTGTTGGTTTTATCTATAAAACCATATTTGCCGGTTTCTGAAACTTTTACAGCAGCAAGCCCTTCGCTGAAAACAGAAAAATTATAGTACATGGCCGGGATGATGATTTTATTATCTTTATCAAGAAAACCCATTTTATTATCTTTCTGAAAATTCATTAAACCTTCTTTTAAATAACCGAGGTATCCATACTCAACTGGTATAACAACAGCACCGTTCACATCAACGGCGCCCCATAAAAACCCAAAATCAGCTTTTCTTTTCTTTACAACAGCCAGCCCTTCACTGAAAGGCTCTATTTCAAAATACTGCGGCGCTACAATTTCCTTTTGTGCCTTTGCAGAAAACAGGCCGGTATTGCCTGCAGCATCTTTGATATTAAAAATTCCGTTTTCGCCGCTGAGCATGATGCTTTTGTATTGGAGCGGAACAACAATTTTATTTTCATTGTTTATTACCCCATAGGTTTTTTCAGGAGTTTTCTGCCCGGGTGCGGCTGGCGATATTTTTTTATATACCAAACTGTATTCTTTATTAAGGCTGTGATCAATCTCATAATCCTGGCCAGATAAAGTTGTGTTTACAGAGAAGAATAAAGTTAAAATGGCAATAAGCTGCTTCATACTTTCAAATTTCGCTTTAAAAATACAAAAAAGCAGGGCAGGTTGATGGTGGCTAATGGGTATTTTGATTTATTGGGCTTAAATAAAGACTGCAAAGCGCTGCTTACTTAAGCCTCAACCAATTATTTTCTGTAACACATCAAGCATCTCCTTCATTTTGTCAAACTCATTTTTTATCTGCTTACAGGTATATTTTCTTTGTATTGACAAAGCAGAAATATAATTCTGCGTATTTAAAAACAAAAAAATATAGCCATGAAAAAGATCATCAGTAAAGTATTTGCACTGGTTGCTATTGCGGCAACCCTGCTCTCATTCACAGCCGGTTCGCCTGCAGGTGGCGAAGGATTTGAAATTTTTGTAAACGGTAAAGTGGTTTTACAGCGCTTCAACAAAGAGGTGGAAGTGGTAAAAACCCTGAACCTCAATCCTGCATCGCCCAATGATAAAATAAGTTTCAGGTACTATCATTGCGGCCAGGTTGGCAAAAACAGGTTTGTAACTGTTAAAAACGCAGATAACAATCCGCTCAAAGTATGGAACTATGCAGATGTTACAACAGGCGATATAAGCTGCACCGTAAAAGACCTGTTGAGCTTACAAAAAGGAAGCAACAGAACTTTCAGGATATTTTATTCAAGCAGCGAATTACCCAAAGGCCGTGAACTTGTTGAGATCGTTTTTGGCGATATGGCAAAAAAATAAAGTATAGCCTTTAATTCAAAAAAATGCCTTGCCTGGTTTACAGTGCAGGGCATTTTTTATTCTGCAGGTAATACTATTTCATAAGTTTTGCCGGGCCGTACTGTTAAAGATTTTCCCCTTAACCAGGGATTAAGCCACCGCAGAATTTTATAATTGGTACCATTGCTTACTGCAAAAGAAGAAAGATTTGAAATGCTTTGCGTAACCTGTAATTTTTTTGTTTTCAGCGGTTCATAACCGGCAGATGCAGGTAATTTAAATCCCAGAGAATCAGCATTGCCTAAAAGGTGTTTAAATGCAAGTATGCGGAAGATGTAACGTTGTGTTTCTTCATGCAGCACCAGGTCGTAATAATTTGTTGTGCCTTGAAATGTGCTTCGCTCATTATAACCACCCATACCGCAATTGTAAGATGCTGCGGCTGCTGTCCAGTTGCCGAATTTGTTATAAGCGCTTTTTAAATAAGCACAGGCCGCATCGGTTGATTTGGCAACATGATAGCGTTCATCTACCGAAGGGCTAACCTCCAGGTTGTAACCCGGGGCTGTGCCTTTCATAAACTGCCAGAAACCCGTGGCGCCAACTTTTGAAACCAGGTTTTGAATATTGCTTTCTGCCACGCAGAGGTATTTAAAATCATCAGGAATATTATTGGCTTTCAGTTGCGCCTCTATCTGCGGAAAATGCCTGGCAGATAATTTAAGCATGTAATAAATATTGCCCGGCTGGTAATAATTGTGTATCAATTCACGGTCAAGCTGTTCACGAATATCCCACCGTTCAAGCGGCACAGCCTCCCCGGCAAAACTCATGCCTGCCGGAATAGACGGAGGCGGCGTTGGACCAAAAGCTGCTGTGTTTTTGTTTACAGTGGGCTCTTCTTTAAAACCAAATAATGATAAGCCGGCAAGGCAAACAATAATACCGGCGATGAATGCTGCTGCTAAAGCGAATTTTTTCATAATGATCTTTTTATAAAATAAGTATCAGATAATTTCAGCCACATGCCGGTGAATATTTTTTGCCAGCAATGCCGTTGGCACATCATTCTCATCGCCGCCAAAAGGGTCTTCAATTTCTTCTGCAATTAATTCAAGACTTGCCAGCACATAAAACACAAATGCCACAACCGGTATAACATAAAATCCCAGTTGAAAAACATAACCAAAGGGAAGCGTCATGATATAAAAGAAAATGAATTTTTTGATGAACACGCTGTATGAAAAGGGGATGGGTGTGTTTTTAATGCGTTCGCAGGCGCCGCATATATCGGTAAAAGATTGAAGCTCGGCATTTAAGAACAGCAATTGTTCACCGGTTATTTTTTTTGCTTCGTGCAGTTGGTGTACATGCTGGTACATGCGCAGGGCAACCTGGTTGGGAATATGCTTTGCATCATCAATACCATGAAAAAATTCCCGGTGCTCTTCTCCTTCAAACAGTTCCACCCTTGTTTGCTCTTTGTGCAGATGGTTGTGCAGGGCATAAGCAAAAGCCGGAATGATCTTTCTGAAAAAACTGCGTTGTTCTTTATCATCAGCAGGCAATATCGTTGTTAATTTCATGGCAAGGTTGCGGCTGTTGTTTACCAGGCTGCCCCAAAGCTTGCGGCCCTCCCACCAGCGGTCGTAAGCCGTATTGGTACGAAATACCAGCAACATGGAAATAGCAAAGCCCAGCAGGCTGTGCATGACCGGTATGTTTTTTACGTAGCTTTTGTCGGAAAGTTTCCAGTACTCAAGCTCAAGCCAGGCAATGGTGGCAGAGTACATACTGATAGTTATGATCAGCGGCAACAGTTGACGGAAAGTATCAGCCTTATGAAACCTGAAAATAAAAGAAAACCAATCCTTGGTATTGTAGGAGATCATGGTTGGAGTTTTCTCAAAAATACGCAATAGGCAAATGAATCGGAAGTTTTAAAAACAATATGCGTTATTTTAGTTCCTCAATAATTTATCATGAAATTATTCTTTGTGATCGCCTTCTTTTCTGTTTTACATATCCGTGCCAAGGCACAGGAAAATATTTACCCCGCTTACACTGGTAATGATCTTGGATTGATTTATTCAAAAACATCATCGCAGTTTCGCATCTGGGCGCCTGCGGCAACCAAAGTGCGGTTAAGCTTTTATAAAAACTCCACCGGTGGAGATGCATATAAGATAATTGAGTTGAAAAGATCTGTTCAGGGAACCTGGATAACAACACTGCCCGGCAACCATGCAGGAACATACTATACATTTTCTGTTGAGCACAACGGCAAATGGCTGGATGAAGTACCAGACCCATACGCCAAAGCAGTTGGCACCAATGGCAAGCGGGCAATGATTGTTGACCTGGCAAAAACAAACCCTGATGGCTGGGCTGCAGATAAATCGCCTGTATTAAAAAACCTAACCGATGCAATTATTTATGAACTGCATGTTCGTGATGCCAGCATTGATGCCGGCAGCGGCATGGCCAACAAAGGAAAATTTTTAGGACTTACAGAAACCGGAACTAAAAATACAGCCGGGCAATCCACCGGCCTTGATCATTTGGTGCAGCTTGGTGTAACACATATTCACCTGTTGCCCTTTTTCGACTACAATTCCAATGATGAAAGCGAAACACAAAATCCTCAATACAACTGGGGTTACGATCCGCTTAATTATAATACTCCTGAAGGAACTTATGCAACCAATGCCGCTGATGGTGCAGTACGTATAAAAGAAATGAAACAATTAGTTCAGGCTTTTCATAAGAAAGGACTGGCTGTTGTAATGGATGTTGTTTACAATCATACCGGCCTTACTGCGAAAAGTAATTTTAATCAAATAGTACCGGATTATTATTACCGTAAAACCAAGGATGGTAAATACAGTGATGCTACAGCTTGCGGCAATGAAACTGCCAGCGAAAAAGCGATGATGCGGAAGTTTATGATCGAATCGGTTTTGTATTGGGTAAAAGAATATCATGTTGATGGTTTCAGGTTCGACCTGATGGGTGTGCATGATATTGAAACGATGAACATGATTTCTGCAGCACTGAAAAAAATTAAGCCGGACATCTTGTTATACGGCGAAGGATGGACAGCCGGTGAATCTACCTTGCCCGAAAACAAACGTGCACTAAAAAAGTATGCATCACAACTGAATAATATTGCTGTGTTTAGTGACGATCTGCGTGACGGGATTAAAGGCAGTGTGTTTGAAGCTAAAGAAAGGGGCTTTGCCACCGGCGATATCACAAAAGCCGAAAGCATAAAGTTTGGAATTGTTGCAGCAACCCAACACCCGCAGGTAGATTATAAAAAAGTGAACTACAGCAAAGCTCCTTATACAAATTCGCCTGGCAGTGTTATCAGCTATGTTGAATGTCATGATAACAATACACTCTGGGATAAAATAGCCATCAGCACACCGGGCGCAGCCAATGAAGAACGCATCAACATGCACAAACTGGCTTTATCAATTGTGCTTACCAGCCAGGGCATTTCATTTTTACATGCCGGTACCGAATTCCTGCGCAGCAAAAAAGGAATTGAAAATTCCTACAACAAACCAGACAGCATCAACGCCATTGACTGGAATTTAAAAACCGTCAACAACGATGTATTTAAATATGTGCAGCAACTCATCAGCCTGCGTAAAGCGCATCCTGCTTTCAGAATGCAGACTCAAACGCAAATACAAAGAAACCTTAGTTTTTTACCTGCATCATCCGGCATCATTGGTTACCGCTTAAATGGCAGCGCTGTTAATGATACATGGAAAGACATTCAGGTATGGTTTAACGGCAATGCAACTGAACAGCCATTGCCAACCCAATGGACTGCCGGGTATAAAACTGCTGTATTGGATAATGAATTTGTTACAGCAACTTCGGTTGAACAATCAATTATTAAAGGATATAGCTGTGTGATATTGTACAGAGATTGAGTTGCCTGCCTGAGATTTTCAGCGATAATTCCCAACTTTTTGCCATTACAATAAGTTTTGGGGTTATAAATATCCCCGGTATCAGGGCATTTATCAGGCAACCAAAAATGAAGCCATTTTATTTTTTCAGGTGCCGCAGATCAAGCTCCGGCTTTTTGCCTTGTATGTTTGCATAGAAGAAAATGATCTTTTCCATGTCAGCAGTTTCATCATCGCCCGGAAAAAATGCATCGCCGATTACTACCAGTTTGTTTGCATAATCAAAGCCGATGGGCACAATAGGCACACCTGCTTTTTTGGCTATATAATAAAAGCCGGTTCGTAAGCTATCAACTCTTTTGCGTGTGCCTTCGGGCGAAAGCCCCAGCATAAAATTTTCGTTGGCATTGAATAATTCAACAACCTGGTCAACCAGGCCATGCTTGCTGAAACGGTCAACCGGGGTGCCGCCTAATTTTCGCAGTATCCAGCCAAGCGGCCCAACAAACAATTCTTTTTTTCCTAAAAATTTTGCGTTTGTAATATTAAGATGCTGCCTTGCTGCCAGCCCCACCATCACATCAACCCAATGCGTATGTGGCGCAACAGCCAGCACCATTTTTTTGTATTGATACGGAAAGCTGCCTGAAATTTTCCAGCCGAATATTTTCCAGTAAAATTTTAAAAAGAGGCGGTGCATGCCGGCAAGTTAGCGTTTCTCATTTAATGCAGCACACAAATAAATGCCTTAACTTTCCTGTACGTTTTGCTTTATGATGAATACCGCTTCACCTGTTACCAGACTATTCTCTATTCGTAATCAATACGGAAAAGAAACTGCAACTGAAAAATTAAAATTGCTGCAGCAGGTTAATATTAAAAATATCAAAAGCAAAAAAGCAGCACAGTCACTTTACACAGCGCTGTTGTTTTTACAGGCCTATCCTGATAATAAAATAATTTATAAGGCAACAGAAGAAATACTGATCAAACTGCATCAGCAGGTTGAACAAAATGCAGCCCTGCAATACAATCTTTACAACAGCGGCCTTACCGGTACAACCATTTGTGCGGCCTTTAGTTTTGAAATGGTGAAATGGTTAAGAAGAACCAGGCCTTCAGAAATTAAGTTCAATTCATTTGAAGCGGATGACGACCAAATACAGGCCTTTATTTCGGTAATAATGAGTAAAGCAGAGTCAGAAATTTTCCAGGATGGCAATGCTGAATGGAAAAGCTGGTTAAAAGATCTGCGGAAGCCGGACGAAGATATTTTAGATCAGTTGATCGCAATTTTCGACAGCACTGATATAAGGCCAGAAGTAAAAGATGAGATATGGAATGCCATCGGTATCAATGTAGAAATTAAACTTACATCGCATTGTTGTTTACCGGCATCGCTTGTAAAAACTTTCTATCATCGTTCTTTATTAAGAAAGAATTACAGTAAGCAAGTTGTAAAACCTGTTGCTGTTAAGCTGAATGACAAAGAAGCAGAACAGATCATTGACTGCAGCAGGATGATCATGATCCGTCATCTGCGTGAAATAGATCCTTCCACTTTTACTTCTGCCAAACTTGTTTCTTACTATCATTTGCAAAGGGGTATTTCAATTGCATTGATGGAAATGGTGGCCGAACGCCGCCATCCCATTGACAGCTATATGGGCTATACCGTTTTTAAAAACGGGTTGCCGGTTGCGTACGCAGGCTCCTGGATTTTGTTTGACAGCGGCCGTATTGGCCTGAATGTTTTTCCCGATTACCGGGGCGGAGAAACAAGATATATTTTTGAACAGGTATTGCAACTGCATGCGCAGGTGTATCATTTAAAACGTTTTACGGTTGATCCATACCAAATCGGGAAGGATAACAGCGATGGAATTCGTTCAGGAGCATTCTGGGTTTACTATCATGCCGGCTTCCGGCCTGTAGAAAGTCAGCAAAGAGAAATTGCCGCCAATGAAGCAGCAAGGATCAAAGCTGAAAAAAAGTACCGTACTGCTGCTGCTGTTTTAAAAACACTTGCCGAATCAAGAATGGAGTTGAAACTGCAAAAAAATGCAGCAGGCTTTGATGCTACAGACCTGAGCAGGCTTTACGCTAACATCATTGCAAAGAAATACAAGGGAGATCGTGTAACTGCTGAAAAAGATGTTGCAAAAAAACTGGCTTCCATCTTACAAATAAAAAACTACCAGGATGCCAGTATGAATTTTGTTTTAAAGAACTGGGCTTTATTTTTATTGTGTAAAGAAAAAGAGATCAGGAAGGACAAAAGCCTGAAACAATCTTTAAAAACACTCTTCAATTTAAAGGCAACCGGTAGTGAAGAAGCTTATATAAATGCTTTGCAAAAAAATAGTACGCTGCGAAAGCTGATAGAAGAGATAGTAGAAATTTATATGAATAAAAGCTGACGATGTAAAATTCATTTATATTTATAAGACTCTAATTAAATCATAGACCATGAAATCAGATTATGAAATAGCCCAGGAAAATATCAGCCAGCCGATAACTGCAATAGCAGAAAAAATGGGACTGCCGTATGAAATGCTGATCCCTTATGGGCGCAATAAAGCCAAGATAGATATTCAGCATTTTGATGAAAAAAAAGTGGCAGAATCAAAACTTATCCTGGTTACTGCCATTACACCAACCAAAGCCGGTATTGGTAAAACAACCACCTCTGTTGGCCTTGCCGATGGATTAAATAAGCTGGGAAAGAAAGTAGTGCTTGCTTTGCGTGAACCTTCGCTTGGCCCCTGTTTTGGCATGAAGGGCGGAGCGGCCGGCGGCGGTTACAGCCAGGTGGTTCCTATGGAAGAAATCAATCTTCATTTTACCGGCGACTTTCATGCAATTACCGCAGCCAATAATAACCTGGCAGCTTTACTTGATAATTTCAGGTTTTACAACCGGGGCAAACCCGAAGGCATAAAAACAGTTTTATGGAAACGTTGCTTAGATGTGAATGACCGTGTGCTGCGTAAAATTGTTACTGCATTGGATACGCCCAATAATGGCATACCATCCGAAACCGGTTTTGTAATTACACCGGCCAGCGAAATTATGGCGGTACTTTGTTTATCAGAAGGGCTGGAAGAGCTGCGAAAAAAAATTGACAACATTCTACTCGGCTTCACTTTTGCTGATGACCCTTTTACAACAAAAGACCTGGGTGTTACAGGTGCAATAACGGCTTTGCTGAAAGATGCCATTCAACCCAACCTGGTGCAAACTTTAGAAGGTACACCTGCCATGATACATGGCGGGCCTTTTGCCAATATTGCTCATGGATGTAATTCGCTGATGGCAACAAAAACAGCGTTGCAGTTTGGAGATTATGTTGTTACCGAAGCTGGTTTTGCAACCGATCTGGGTGCCGAAAAATTCTTCAACATCAAATGCCGCAAAGCAGGATTAAAACCGGCCATGAGTGTACTGGTGGCTACATCGCAGGCATTAAAACTAAGCGGCGGTGCCGATGCGAAAACGATGATGCTGCCCGACCTGGAGGTGCTTAAGAAGGGAACACGCAATCTTGAAAAACACATTTCAATACTTAAATCATTCGGGCAAAAAGTACTGGTGGTACTTAACCGTTATCATTTTGATACAGCCGAAGAAATTAGCTGGCTGCGTAACTGGTGTGCCGAAAAAGAAGTTTCCTTTGCGGTGAACGATGGTTTTACAAACGGAGGCGAAGGCGCATTGGAAATGGCACAGGCCGTAGTTGATATCTGTGAAAACCCATCACCGGCCATACAACATACCTATGAACTGAGTGATGATATTGAAACCAAGATCCGCAAAATTGTTACCACCATTTACGGTGGTACCGATGTAGTGCTTTATAAAAAAGCACAGGATATGATCAAGAAAATAAAAAAACTGGGCCTTGAACACCTGCCGGTTTGTATGGCCAAAACACAATATTCCTTTACACATAATCCTCTGTTGAGCGGCCTTGATGGTGATTTTAAAATTGATGTTGATGACCTGGTGATCAACCAGGGCGCAGGTTTTATTGTAGCTGTTTGCGGCGAAATGGTGCGTATGCCCGGTCTGCCCAAAATGCCACAGGCAAATAATATTGATGTGGTGGGAGGGAAGATCATTGGAGTGAGCTGATGTTTTTGTAAAAAGCGCTGGTCAGCTTTTGCGGGGAGGCATCGGTATCAAGGCGCTAGTTCGTTTTTTATATGCCTGAAATGCAGCGTTGCCTTCGTATTTTTTTTCAAGCATAGGTATGCCGGAAACAAATAACAGCAGGAAAGTGATGGTAAGCGGACTGACGATAAAATAAAAACTGTTTGTAAGAGGAATGGTGATGATGAATATACTCCACCACATCACTATCTCGCCAAAATAATTCGGGTGCCGGCTGTATTTCCATAACCCGCTTTGTATTACCAGGCCTTTGTTTTTTTGGTTCGACTTAAAGGCAGCAAGCTGCCAGTCTGCCACCGCCTGAAAATAAAAACCAATGAACCAGCCGCATAAACCGATCCATGTAAAAATATTCCATCTTACCAAACCTGCAGCAGCGGCATGTATAACCGGCGAAATGATGATCATCAAAAATAAACCCTGCAGCAAAAAAACCTGTAAATAACTCCGCAGGTAAAAATAGCTGCCCCACTCATCACGCCATGCTTTGTACCGGTAATCTTCTGTTTTGTTTTTATTTCTGGTGTAGATGTGCAGGCCCAGCCGCAGACCCCAGGCTGTAACAAGCGCATACAAAACTTTTACAACAGCCGAAGAAGGATATCTGATAAAAAGAAAAGCACAGATGATGATGTAACCGATGCCCCAGGCAATATCGGCCACATCATTTCTTTTTACATAAACAGCAATGGCAAACCATATAGTTGCGTAAATAAAAATGATGAGGTTGCAGTATAAAAAAGCGGCTAACATCAGCCAACCCATTTTACAATATAGAAACCTGCCGTACTCACAATACCGGTAAGAACCATGCCCCAGATGATATCAATAAAAACTATTTGCAGCGGCCAGTTTTTCAGTGTGGCAAGGTTTGTAAGATCGTAAGTGGCATAGGTAAAAAAACCAAACAGAGCGCCGGCAATAATTGCTTTTGCTAAAGAGTTTTTTTCAACCGCAGGCAGTATGGCAAAATAAAAGATGCCGATAATAAACAACAGATAAAAAATAATGGCAGCAGGCCAGTTTACTTTATCGCTCAAAAAATTACCCAGGTATTTTTTATAGATGCCTTTGGCAATAAAACCAAGCCAGGCCATATCCACGGCAAAAAAAACAACGGCAGTAAGCAGGTAGCTGATGATGAGCCTGGAAAAAGACATGCTTAAAGTTAAGCAAATGAACTTTACCGGTTGTATTTAAAATTGTCGCAAGGGTTGCCAACCTTTTTTCGGAGAGTTTTGAGTTTGAAACCATAAAAGGTGGCAACCCTTTAATAAAAATGACATTATATTTGGTGATGCAAAATCTTAAACAACATTTTTTACTGAGAGACGATATCACCTATCTCAACTTTGGCTCTTTCGGCGCCTGTCCAAAACCTGTTTTTGAAAAGTACCAGCAGTTTCAACTGGAGCTTGAACAGGAGCCGGTTCAGTTCATCACCGTAAGCGGATTAAAATATCTTGAACAAGCAAGAGAAGCGCTGGGCAGTTATCTGCACTGCCATAAAGATGATTTAGTGTATGTTACCAATCCATCTTATGCAGTAAATGCTGTGGCAAAAAGTTTTGATCTTAAACCCGGCGATGAGATACTTACCACTGATCTTGAATACGGCGCCTGTGATAAAGCCTGGGAATACTATTGCGAAAAAACAGGAGCGGTTTATGTGCGGCAACCGGTATCGCTGCCGGTACAATCAAAAGAAGAATTTATTACAAACTTTTTTAAAGGGCTGACAGGTAAAACAAAACTGGTTTTCATCAGCCATATTACAAGCAGCACTGCCCTGCGTTTTCCGGTTGAGGAAATTTGTGCCATTGCAAAAGAAAAAGGCATCATGACTTTTGTGGATGGGGCACATGCACCGGGACAGGCCCCTTTGAATTTGCAGGATTCGCCTTTTGATTTTTACACCGGAGCCTGCCACAAATGGATGATGACACCCAAGGGCAGTTCTTTCCTGTATGTAAAAAAAGAACACCAGCACATGGTTGATCCGCTGATTGTGAGCTGGGGGTATAATGCTTTGTTCCCTTCGCACTCAATATTCCTCGATTATCACCAGATGAATGGCACAAGAGATTATTCTGCTTTTTTAACCATACCTGCGGCTATTGAATTTATGCAGCAGCACAACTGGGAGCAGGTTGCTGCTGATTGCAGAAAGCTGGTGCAGCAAAACGCTCCTGCATTTTGTGAACTGTTGGGAAGCAAACCGCTTGCGCCGGTCAATGATGATTTTATTTTACAACTCTTCAGTGCTGAAATAAAAGCGCCGGAACCGGAAAAATTATACCGGCATTTTTATGATGAATATAAAATTGAGATACCGGTTATGCGGCATGGCGATAAGGTTTACCTGCGCTATTCCATCAATGCATTCAACAACCAGCAAGACCTGGATAATTTGTTTGATGCTATTAAAGACATAAAAAGCAAAACCGGTTTAATTAAGTAAATGAGAGCTACATAACTACGTAAAAAAATCCCTGCTAAACTTTAGCAGGGATTTCTATAATAAGTCAAAAATTTATTTGCAACCTACCCAGGTTCTTCTTTCCATATCAAATAACCACCAGATACCATTGCTGTACGCAAAATTAAAAGAGGGTTCTGCTTTAGCTGTTTCCGGTAATTTTAATGTCTGGCGTAAAAAACCATCTTTTATGTTATATAGTTCAACCTGGTACAAATTTGTGTTTAATACAGCGATCTCGGAGCCCGGAATATTGGTAGCAATTACATTGGTGTAATTGTAATCTTCATTTGACACCTCAGCATCTTCATCTTCTCCTGCACCATCAACTTTTTTTCTTCCCCAATGGATCTGAACAGAATCAACAGCCACAGGGTTTGCTTTAGCGGAACCTTCGGAATAACGGATCACCCTGCTGCCTTTAAGAAAAAAAACTTGTTTTAATTTATTATCGTAAGACCCAACGCATTGTTCAGTTGGCTGGTTCATGCCTTCGTATTTTGTTTTAAAATCTTTCGGCATTCCTTTGGGATCAAGGTCGTAACTGATCCAGCCAAGGTTGCTGTAAGTATTCGCCATAATCCTGTTTGCTGTGGTATTGTACCATATCCCTCTTATATCCTGCATGGTTGTAAGATCATCATCGGAAAGTCTTTTACCTGCAACATCAAACACAGCCATAGGATAGCCCATATTGCCACAAAACGCAGCATAGTATTTTTTGGTCAATGGGTTCCAGCAAACACCGGCGCCACGGGTTCCGGGCATATCATCGTCAACGGTTTTGGGCATCTTTAATTCCATCACCTGTTTTAAGTTTCGGTTTTGTGCAAGCAGCCCTGTTGAGGAAAATAAAGTAAGGGCAATAATAAAAGCAATATACTTTTTCATGATCTTTTTTATTTCAAAGATTGATAAAGTATTTGATAATTACTATACCGTGTGCAGGGTATTTATTTAAAAAGCCGGTCCGCCAAAGGCGGACCGGCTTTTTAATCTGCGAAATCATAAAGAAATCAAATAAATCAGCGTTAAAACTCCGCACTCTTTGGATACCTCGGAAAAGGAATTACATCCCTGATATTTCCCATGCCGGTTACAAACTGAACCAGGCGCTCAAAGCCAAGCCCAAAACCTGCATGAGGGCAGGTGCCGAATTTCCTTGTATCAAGGTACCACCACAATTCTTCAGCGGGTATATGCATTTCTTCCATGCGCTGCGTGAGCTTATCCATGCGTTCTTCACGCTGGCTGCCGCCAACAATTTCGCCAATGCCCGGGGCAAGAATATCCATGGCTGCCACGGTTTTACCGTCATCGTTCTGGCGCATGTAAAAAGCTTTTATCTCTTTTGGATAATTCATCAGGATCACCGGCTTTTTAAAATGCTTTTCAACCAGGTAGCGTTCGTGTTCACTTTGCAGATCCATTCCCCAACCGGTAATTGGGTATTGAAATTTCTTTTTCTTGTTGTGATTGCTTTCTCTTAAAATTTCAATAGCTTCTGTATAGGTCAGCCTTTCAAAATCATTGTCAACCACAAAATTTAATTTTTCCAGCAAACCAAATTCGCTTCTTTCTGTTTGCGGCTTTTGCTTTTCTTCATCTTCCAGGCGCTGTGCTAAAAATTCCAGATCTTCTTTGTTATTATCCATCGCATGTTTTATAACATACTTGATGAATTCTTCCGCAAGGTTTGCGTTGTCTTCCAAATCATTAAAAGCAACTTCGGGCTCAATCATCCAGAACTCAGCCAGGTGGCGGGTTGTATTGCTGTTCTCTGCACGAAAGGTTGGGCCGAAAGTGTAGATATCGCTGAAAGCTGTTGCGGCAAGTTCGCCCTCTAATTGCCCGCTTACAGTAAGGTTGGTACTGCGGCCAAAAAAATCTTCTTTAAAATTTATTGTACCATCATCATTCTTTGGCGCCGTTCCATCCAAAGGCAAAGCAGTTACTTTAAACATTTCACCGGCACCTTCTGCATCGCTGGCGGTGATGATGGGCGTATGCAAATAAAGAAATCCTTTATCGTTAAAAAATTTATGAATAGCAAAGGCCAAAGCATGGCGAACACGAAATACGGAACCAAATGTATTGGTGCGGAAACGCATGTGGGCATTCTCCCTTAAAAATTCAAGACTGTGTTTTTTCGGTTGCATCGGGAAAGTTTCTGCATCACTATCGCCCAGTATTTCTATGGTTGTTGCTTTTAGTTCTACTTTTTGACCCTTGCCCAAAGAAGGGATCACTTCGCCGGTAGCTTTTACACAGGCGCCGGTTGTAAGGCGTTTCAGCAATGCTTCATCAAATTCTCCCAGGGTTGCAACTATCTGTATATTATTATTGGTGCTGCCATCGTTAAGTGCTATAAACTGGTTGTTGCGGAAAGTGCGTACCCAACCCATTACGGTTGCTTCGTAGTTGACCTTATCGCTTGCCAAAAGGTCTTTGATCCTGATTCTTTTGTTGAACATATTTATTATTTATGGATTGCAAAGATAATGGGATTGTCTGAACGGGTATTTGGGTGGATTAAAAGGATTTTGAGATTAAGCAATAAATTTGATTAAAATTGAAACATGAAAAGCACTATTTTTTTGAAGGATAAAAATAAAGACAGGGAAATAATGCAAATAGACTTGGCAGCTTTGGCAAAACACCCTGAAGAAGTAGAGGATATAGTAGATATTCTTATAGCCGAAAGTCGTAGGAATGAAAAAAGCATTTCATTTGAAAAAGCGAAAGAGATTTTAAAAGCAAAAGGAAAGCTATAATCTGAAGGCGTAAAACACAATTAAAGCCCAATAGAATTACCACTTTTGAACGGAGCGTCGCCACTTCTGCTCAATCATTGCTCAACAGCCGGTAACCAAAAAAATTCCCATTTTTAAGAAAAACACCGTAATATTGCATCAGATTCAGGCTGAGGAGCAACTTTCAAGCAAACACTTATCAGCGGTTTAAATCCATCAATATAAATTTCTCAATCACTATTTTTCAGATTTAAGAAGGATTTTTTGAAGAAAATCATTTTCAATTTTTTATGTACGACATTTCACAACTGAACGACCTGCTCGTTCCTGAGTTGCAGGATATTGCAGAACAACTCAACATCTCCAACCACAAAAAATTAACAAGACAAGATCTTATTGATAAGATACTGGAAACACAATCTACTATGAGCACAGAAAAAAAGCCAGATGGCGAAAAGCCAAAACGCAAACGCATCATAAAATCTGCAGGCGAAGAAGCACCGGAACCGGTTGCAGCAGCAAAACCTAAAAAAGCAGAAGCAGAAAAAAAGCCTGTTAAAAAACAGGTTGAAGTTGAAGAAGAAGATACTGATGTGCAGCCGATAACAGACCAGCAGAGCACCATACCTGCAGCCATTGCACAAATGCTGGCTGCAGAAGATGAGCAGGATCAGCAGGCTCCTGAAATTGATATGAGTGAAGAAGGAAGTGCACAGCCACCCGCAAAACAATACCAGCAAAGGCAACAGCCGGTTTTTAATATTGAGTTTGATGGTGTTATTTTAGGCGAAGGTGTTTTGGAAATGATGGCCGATGGTTATGGCTTTTTAAGAAGCAGCGATTATAATTATTTATCATCTCCCGATGATATTTATGTGTCGCCAAGCCAGATAAAATTATTTGGATTAAAAACAGGTGATACGGTTTACGGCAGTGTTCGTCCGCCAAAAGAAGGCGAAAAATATTTCGCTTTATTAAAAGTAGAAACCATCAATGGAAAATCTCCTGAAGAAGTGAGAGACCGTGTGCCTTTTGATTACTTAACACCGTTGTTTCCTTTTGAGAAATTAAATCTTTGCACAAAAGCAGATAATTACAGCACCCGTATCATGGACCTGTTTACGCCCATTGGTAAAGGACAGCGTGGATTGATCGTTGCCCAGCCAAAGACCGGTAAAACGATGTTGCTGAAAGAACTGGCTAACGCCATTGCAGAAAATCACCCGGATTGTTACCTGATGATTGTACTGGTGGATGAAAGGCCCGAAGAGGTTACAGATATGGAACGCAGTGTTAAGGCAGAAGTAATTGCATCAACCTTTGATGAGCCTGCAGAAAAACATGTTCGTGTAAGTACCATGGCTTTGCAAAAAGCAAAACGCCTGGTTGAGTGCGGCCACGATGTGGTGATACTGCTGGATTCTATTACACGTTTGGCAAGGGCGCATAATACCGTTGCGCCATCAAGCGGAAAAGTATTAAGCGGCGGTGTGGAAGCAAATGCGATGCAGAAACCAAAACAATTTTTTGGTGCGGCACGTAAGATAGAGAATGGCGGATCATTGACCATCATTGCAACCGCCCTGGTTGATACCGGCAGTAAAATGGACGAGGTGATCTTTGAAGAATTTAAAGGTACCGGTAATATGGAATTACAACTGGAGCGTAAATTATCAAACCGGAGGATCTATCCTGCCATTGATATTGTTTCTTCTTCAACCCGCCGTGATGACCTGTTGCTGGATAAAGACACCTTCCAGCGCATGTGGGTATTGCGTAAGCACATGGCTGATATGAACCCTGAAGAAGCGATCAATTTGTTACTGAAGAACATGAAGGGAACAAAAGATAATGCAGAGTTTTTGACAAGTATGAACGGTTAATTAAGAACCCGCCTACCTTCAGGCAGGTTAAAAAATAAGAATTAATAATTGGGTTGTTGATTTTTCAACAGCCCTTTTCTTTGTGTAACTTAGTGCCTTAGCGGTTCAATAAAATGCCCATACAAAAAATAACCATAGAAGAATTTTTAAAACTTGCCAAGCAGTATTCTGTACTGGATGTTCGCAGCCCCGGCGAATATAAACACGCACATATCCCTGGTGCATATAGCCTGCCTTTATTTACTGATGAGGAAAGAAAACAGGTTGGCACAACATACAAACAGCAAAGCCGTGAAGCAGCAATAAAGATAGGGCTTGATTATTTTGGGGTAAAGATGCGGAAGATAGTAGAAGCCGTTGAGGAGATAGTTGGCAGTTGGCTGTTGGCAGTCGGCAATGGGCAAGCTGCTGAAAGCAAACTGCAAACTGGTAACTGCGTACTGGTTCACTGCTGGCGTGGCGGCATGCGCAGCGCTGCGGTAGCCTGGCTTCTGGATCTGTATGGTTTTAAAGTTTACTTGCTTGTTGGAGGTTACAAAGCTTACCGTAAATGGGTTCGCTCACAATTTGAAAAAGACTACAATTTTAATATAATAGGAGGTTATACCGGCAGCGGAAAAACCCTGTTGCTTCATGAACTTGAAAAGCACAACAAGATAATCATCGACCTGGAAGCATTAGCCAACCATAAAGGCTCTGCATTTGGGGCAATAGAAAATATGCCGCAACCGGGGCAGGAGATGTTTGAGAATTGCCTGGCGCAAGCCCTTGCTCAGTCTGCAGTTGACAGTGGGCAGCTGGCAACCCGTGGCGAACTCTCTGAACCATTTGCGAACAGCCAGCCGCCAAGTGCCAACTGCATTTTTATCGAAGACGAAAGCCAGCGCATCGGCAACCTGCAGATACCAATGCCGCTTTGGTACACCATGCGTAAAGCGCCGGTCTTTTTTATAGATGTGCCTTTTGAAGAAAGATTAAAATACATCACAGAGGAATACGGAAAGCAAAGAAAGGAATATTTAAAAGATGCCATCCTTCGTATTCAAAAAAGGCTGGGCGGACTGGAAACAAAAAATGCCATCAGCTTTTTAGAAGAGGATAACTACGCAGCCTGTTTCCGTATCTTGCTTACTTATTACGATAAATGGTATCATAAAGGCCTGCATAACAGAGAAAATATTTCATCGCAGTTAAATAAATTACCCTGTACCGTCGTTGATACACAAATCAATACAGCCAAAATATTATCATGCAATATTGTAAGTACTATATAACCGGTTTTTTTGTGTTATTGTTTTCAGCAGCATCCTTTGCGCAACCGGCGCCGGTGGATATGACAGGATTATGGACCGGCCTGATGTTTAACGATACAACCGAGCTGAATTACCGTTACGAAATTGCCATCAGCGAAAAGAACGGGAAACTGACAGGATACTCCCAAACCTTTTTCAACTTTGATGGACAGGAATACTATGGGGTTAAAAAAATTAAAATTACCATTGATGGCAACAAAATAGTTACACAGGATCTGAAGCTGATAGAAAATAATTACCCGGTGAAGCCGCCAAAAGGAGTGTATGTTTTAAATGTGCTGAATTTTGAGATGAAGAACGATGTGATGATGTTAAGCGGTATGTTTCAAACAAACAGAACCAAAGAGTATGCACCTGCTACCGGGTATGTGCATGTAGAGAAAAAAATTGATCACAAAGAATCTCCTTTGGTTAAGCAGCTCAAAAAAATGGGATTGACAGAAGAGCTTTCTTTTGTAACCCCGGAAAAGCCTGCTGATGTAATAGCTGCAAAAGCTGAAGTTAAAGCAGAACCTGTCGCAATAACAAAACCTGCTGAAAAAGAAAAACCAGCAGATGCGATCCCTGAAAAAAAGGAAATCGTGAAAGAACAGCCTGTAGTTAAAACAAATACATCGCCTGTAAAACCAACAGAAACAAAACCTGTTAAAACAGAACCCGTAAAAGCACAGCCAACTGCAAAAGCAAAGCCTGCTGAAATTAAAAAGCCTGCAGAAGAAACTATCGTAAAAACAAAACCAAAAGAAAAGGAGCCGCCTAAAGAACAGGAGGAAACAAAAGCAAAAGAACCCGTTTCTGTAAAAGAAAACCCTGTAACAAAAGCGCCGGAAGTAAAAGCTATACCACAGGCAGGTGTTAAACAGCCTGCGGCTGAAATAAAAGGCAGGATCATTGAGACGATACAATCGGTTAATTATACTTCTGACAGCCTGATGATAAGCTTGTATGATAATGGCGAAGTGGATGGAGATACGGTGAGTGTTTTAATGAACGGCAATGTAATTATGCCCAGGGTTGGCTTAAGTACCAATGCTGTTCGTAAAACAATTTACACAAAAGATATTACCGACAGCATACAGATTGTGATGTATGCAGAAAACCTGGGAAGCCTGGCACCCAATACAGGGCTGTTGATTGTGTATGATGGCAGAGACCGTTATGAAATACGCTTCAGCGGTGATTTGAAAAAGAATGCAGCGATCGTATTTAAGAGAAAAGAACGCTGATTATGATGATTGGTATATGATTTCGCAGATTTTTAAAACAAAGAAATTGGATGCAAAATAACCTGATAAACGTCGAAGAAGGGAAAGAAATCAAATTAACTCAATTCTCCAAAGGTGCAGGCTGTGGTTGCAAAATTGCACCAAAGGTTCTGGATGAAATTTTAAGAACAAGTATTTCGGCACCGGTAAATTCTAAACTACTCGTTGGCAACAGCAGTAAAGATGATGCTGCAGTTTACGATCTGGGTAATGGCACGGCAATAATTTCCACTACGGATTTTTTTATGCCCATTGTTGATGATGCATTTGATTTTGGCCGCATTGCCAGCGCCAATGCCATCAGCGATGTGTATGCCATGGGCGGCAAACCCCTGCTGGCCGTAGCTATCCTTGGCTGGCCTGTTGAAAAACTGCCGGCAGAACTGGCGCAAAAAGTTTTGGATGGCAGCCGTAAAATTTGTGAAGAAGCAGGAATTCCTTTAGCCGGCGGGCATAGTATTGATAGTGCCGAACCCATTTTTGGCTTAGCGGTAAGCGGCTTGGTTGACATTAAAAATTTAAAGAAAAACAACACCGCCAAAGCAGGCGATTTTCTTTTTTTAACAAAGCCATTGGGCGTGGGTGTTTTATCTACCGCTCAAAAAAGAGGCGTAATAAAAGAAGAACATGTATCAGTAATGATAAACCAGATGACGCAACTGAATAAAG
This sequence comes from Ferruginibacter sp., assembly GCA_016786725.1. Classification (GTDB taxonomy): domain Bacteria; phylum Bacteroidota; class Bacteroidia; order Chitinophagales; family Chitinophagaceae; genus Ferruginibacter. Next base: position 185,148 of record JAEUVU010000003.1, read on the forward strand.
TTGGCGAAGCCCTTGGTAAGATTGAAGATGTAACCGCAATGACCGATGTAACCGGCTTTGGTTTGCTGGGGCATTTGATAGAAATGGCTGAAGGAAGTAATTGCTCTGCCGAAATAAATTATTCAGCATTGCCTGTGGCTGATGGCGTGAGAGCGTATTTAACCCAACGCATAGTGCCCGACGCTACTTACCGAAACTGGAACAGCTACAGCACAAAAACCGGTTTTGAAAAAGGCGTGAATGTGATGGAAGCATTTAACCTGTTGCCCGATCCGCAAACCAACGGAGGTTTACTGATTGCTGTTGATGAAAATGCTGTTGATGAAGTAAAAGGCCTGTTGAAAAAAAACGGGCTTGAAGCATTTGCAAACCCAATAGGAAGAATGACTGAATGTGGTGATAAGATCGTAACAGTAACCATTTAAAATTATTGTAAACTTGCATCAAATATTTAAGTATGAAAAAGGCAATACTTCTTCTTTCGTTTTTAACCCTGTCATTCATTTCTTTTGCCCAGGCTAACCTGCAGACGTTAATAAAACCAGGAACAAAACTCATTTATAGTGTAGAAGCCGGGGCACAGAAATATGATTTCATCGTTACGGTAAAAACCATTATGCCTGCTGTTGTATTTGATTGGGAAATCACCAATGATAAAAAAAGCAGCGGTACCATAACACATACGGCCCCCGCAATGGTTTCTGGCAATGCCATGTACAATTATTTTTCGCCGGGGGCAAAAATACTGGATGATAATACCCTCAGTGTTTGGATAAGCAAAAACACATTCAACAGCCTTACAAAAGGCACCAGGAGCGTTATGATGAAAATGAATATTAATGAAGAAGCCAGGAAAATGGGAGTTACTGAGGAAGATCCGGCGGAACTGAAAATAACTGTTGACGGGGAAAAAGAAACCATAGAAGAGTTTATGGCAACAGATGTAAGCGGCGGCGGTGCAGACCAGACATATTTTACTTTCTCAACTTCTGCTAAAATGCCGGTTATCCTGCGGATGAAAAATGAATTTTATATTGTGCTGAAGGAAATAAAGACAAAATAAGATCAGCCCGTCAGCTTATCAATGATAGCCGCCAGCTTACGGTCTTTTTCTGTTACAATATCTCCGGCATCATGTGTACTTAGCCAGATCTCTACTTTATTATAGGTATTCTTCCAGGTGGGATGATGGTCCATTTTTTCAGCAGCCATAGCAACCCTTGTCATAAAAGCAAATGCTTTTGAAAAATCAGGGAAAATGAATTCCTGGTACAGCTTATTATCAATTTCGGGCCACATAGTTATTTATTTAAAAGATGAGGTGCTGCTTGTTCTTTATTTTTTCATTCGTCATTTCATTAACCAATTGTACACCGGGTAAACTTTTGATGGATTGTATCAAAGCCTTTAACTCTTCTGCCGGAAAAGGATCGCCTTTTATCAGCCACAAAAAATCAAGGTGTTTGAATTCGGGCAACAGATATTCCCCGTCGTTTTCGTTGTTGTACAAATAGTGTGTAAGGCTGATGGCGGGAATTGCATATTCATAAATGCTGAAAAAATACTTACGCTGCTTTTTGGTAAGCTGTATCTCTATATCATTATTAACCCTGAAGTTGAGGCCCAGCAATTGATTTAGCTGCCAGCTGAACTGGTAATCTTTTATGGGTGCAACAATGCCCAGCAGCGCAGCATCTTCAAAAAATTCTTCTGCTAAAGCTTCGTTGTCAATTTTTAATTTCATTTTAAAGAAGGCCTGACCTGGCAAGGATTTGATTGATAAATTCTTTCGAGATTGACTCTTTATCTGCCTTATCAAAAATACTGACGAGAAAAAGCCTGTTTGAAATAATTTTAACGCAAATTATGACTCTTGCTCCACCGCTTTTACCCGCTCTTTTAGATTTGATATTCATACGTACCTTGAAACAATTATTTCCAAGGCTTACCCCTGTAAATGGATTTTCAATAAGTTGTTGTATCAGAAGTTCGAAATCTTTATGGATTGAAGTGTATTTTTTAGAAAGAAGTTTTAGTTCTTTTTCAAATTGAGGCAGGGCAATTATTTCAATTTTTGCCATTATTTAATTCCTTTAAAAGATCAGTGGCAGACTTTGCTTTTAATTTTCCTGTTTCTACAAGCTTTAGTTCTTTAAATCCCTTTAAAAGGGCTGCTTTTCTCTTAGTACTGACAGGCGAACTTCTTTTATTCTCTGATTCAGTTGTAACTTCTAAAAAATCAAACGACTTTAAGAGCTCTTTAGTAAAAGCCGCTTTGTTTTGCCTTTTTATTTTTACAATTAAAGTTTCCATATTTAAAATTAAAAAATTAAAATACCAAGTCAAAACTTATTTCTTCTGCACCCCTTTTAACAATCACTTTCGTAGCATCGCCTTTTTTAAACTTTCCCAGCGTTTGCATATAACCCTGCACATCCGGCACTTTATATTCACCTATCTGTATGATCACATCGCCGGTTTTTAACCCTGCCTTTTGTGCAGGCTTTCCTTCGCTGATGCCATCGGCCCTTACGCCGGTTCCGGTATAAGTATAATCAGGCATAATACCCATGCTCACACTAAAACTACGCTTGCCCATTTGCTGCGGCTCACGGGTTTTGGTAAAAGCAAGTTTGCCTTTATCGTTTGTTTTTTCAATTACGTTGTAAATATATTTTATCAGCATCAGCTCACCGGTGTAGTTAATTTTACCAGCATCATCGCTGGGCTTATGATAATCACTGTGAGAGCCGGTGAAGAAAAACAACACCGGAATATCTTTCCTGTAAAAAGAGGTGTGATCACTGGGACCGGTACCGCTGCTGTCGAAGTTTATTTTAAAATAAGCATCTGTTGCAGAAAGCTGCTGCCCCCAGGTGGGCGAAGTTCCATAACCGCCAATGGTAAATCCGTGGGTGCTGTCATTTAACCGGCCAACCATATCCATGTTTATCATGTAATTGGTTTTGGTAAGATCAACCGTTGGATGTTCGGTGTAATATTTACTGCCGAACAATCCCAGCTCTTCACCAGAAAAAGCAACGAAGAGGTAGTTGTTATTTTTTAAAGTTGAACTTTTTAATTGCTTGCCCAGTTCAATCAGTGCAGCAGTGCCGCTTGCGTTATCATCAGCGCCATTGTGTATCATAGGCGTTGTTCCTGCATATAAAGAATTATGATCCTCTCCATAACCCAGGTGATCGTAATGGGCGCCGATGATTACGGTGTTTGCTGCGCCATTGTTTATATACCCTATTACATTATGGCCAATTCTTTTTTTCTGGCCTATCAAAATATCAATAGTATAATCTGCAAAACCCAGTTCATCATTCAAAAAACGTTTTTTAATTTCCTTGCTTATATACAGCACCGGAATTTTTGCCGCTTCTGCTTTTGATTTCGGATCGAAACGCAAACTGTCATTTATACCAGAACTGTTGTACACTAGCAATGCGGCAGCCCCCTTTGTTGCCACTTTATCTGCTTTTTTTGCAATTGCATCTTCAATATCAAAATGAGGGTTGTTCTTATTCTGTTCAAGGGTTTCTTTCAAATCCCAGAACCAAACGGATTCACTTTGGGGCATGGCTATGGCCGATGAAGAAACAACCTTTCCATTGCCGCAGCAGTTCAACGGAAAATAATCTGTGTTTAACCTCAGGTTAAAACCGTTGATGGCAAGGCCGTTTGCAGATTTTAATTCTTTTCCTTCCGGCACATCAAACTGTTGTATAAAAGTTCCGTTCTCCCCCTTTGGTTCCAGGCCGGCTTCTTCCATTTTTTTGCTGATGTACTCATAAGCAAGTTTTTCGCCGGCGCTTCCCGTTCTTCTCCCTTCCAGTTTATCATCGGCCAAAAAACCAATATGGCTTTGCAGGGCAACTATAACAGCTTTATCAGCTTTTTGCTGCGCTTTTATTTTTGCCTTGTTATTTTTTTGTGCAGAACAAATGGTTGAAACAAAGAGCAGCAACCAGAAAATACGTTTCATGTATGTGGGTTTGTTGTAGAAGGCCAAAGGTAATTCAGCAATTGGCTAATTAGAGTAAATAATATGTAAAATTTCATTTGCCTGCAGCAAAGGTTTGCCACAGAGACACGGAAGCATAAAAGAGAGCTTGTAATTTTCCGTGCTTCTGTGTTTCTGTGGCGATTTATTTTTGCAGCGAAGCTGAGAAAAGTTCTTCGAGGCATTTGTTTTCCGCATGGCGTATCCAACTTTCTCTAATTCGTAACCGTATCTATGCCTTAACCGTTACTTTTGCAGCAATATTTCCTTGGCAAAAAAGATAAACATAGCATTAGTAGGCAACCCCAACAGCGGAAAAAGCTCCCTGTTCAATTACCTCACCGGCTTAAACCAGCAGGTTGGTAATTTTCCCGGAGTTACGGTGGATAAGAAAATGGGCCAAAGCCGGATATCGGAAGCCCTTTCTGCAACGATCATTGACCTGCCCGGTACTTACAGCCTCTATCCCAAACGGGCTGACGAATGGGTGGCTTACCGGGTTTTACTGGGCCAGGATGATGCCATTAAACCAGATATGGTTTTGCTGGTTGCTGATGCCAGCAACTTAAAACGCAATCTTTTATTCTGCTCCCAGATAATTGACCTGAACATACCGGTAGTGGTGGCGCTTACCATGATGGACCTTGCCAAGCGTAAAGGAACGCAGATTGATATACCGGGCCTGGAGAGAGAACTGGGGGTACCTATTGTTCCTGTCAATCCAAGAAAAAACAAAGGCATTGACCAGTTAAAAAAAGTTATTGACCAATCAGCCGGCCATTTATACCAGCCACCACCCCGTGATTTTATTGATACGCATGAACTGGCACCCAATGCTATTGAAGAGGTAAAAAAGCATTACCCGGAAATAAGCAATTACACGGCGGTGCATTACCTCATCAACCACGAACAGTTTTTGTTGAAGCATGGGATGCAGGAAACGATTGAGCAAATAGAGGTTGATAATAAATTCAACCCAACCAAAACGCAGGCAGAAGAAATTATGCAGCGTTACGGCCATATCAAACACATCATGCAGCAAACGGTTATTGAAGCCGATCCGCTGCAGAAAGCGCTTTTTACCGAAAGGCTCGATGATGTGTTGCTGCACCGCCGCTGGGGTTATTTGATTTTACTGTCGGTTTTGTTCCTATTGTTTCAAAGTGTTTTCTGGGTTGCCAAGTATCCTATGGATGGCATTGAATGGGCTTTTGGAGAATTGGGTGGTATGCTCAGCAACAGCCTGCCCCAAGCCTGGTGGAGCGACCTGCTTATCAATGGTGTGGTGGCCGGATTGAGCGGCATCGTAATTTTTATTCCGCAGATAATGATCTTATTCGGGCTGATAACAATTTTGGAAGACACCGGTTACATGGCCCGTATCAGTTTTCTTACAGATAAACTCATGCGCAAGGTTGGGTTAAATGGAAAAAGTGTAATGCCCATGATCAGCGGCTTTGCCTGTGCCGTGCCGGCTATTATGACGGCAAGAAATATTGAGAATAAAAAAGAAAGACTGCTTACCATTATGGTAACACCACTGATGAGCTGCAGCGCCAGGTTGCCGGTTTATACTATTTTAATTGCGCTGGTCATTCCTTCAAAATTATATTTTGGGTTTTTAAGTTTACAGGGTTTGGTGATGATGGTTTTATACCTGCTGGGAACTGTGCTGGCGCTGATAGTAGCCTGGGTAATGAAATGGTTCATCAAAAGCGCCGAACGTAGTTTTTTTATTTTGGAACTGCCAACCTACCGGGCACCCCGTTGGAAGAATGCTTTAACCACCATGATAGAAAAGGCAAAGATATTTGTGTTTGATGCCGGTAAAGTGATCATGATGATAAGCCTGCTGCTATGGGCGCTCAGTACTTATGGACCAAAACAAAAAATGGCCAATGTTACTGCAAAGTATGAACAGCTTATAAAAGCCAATCCACAACAAACAGATGAATTAAACAAGCAACGTAAAACAGAATTGTTGCAAAGTTCATATGCAGGCATTTTGGGTAAATCCATAGAGCCTGCTATACGCCCGCTTGGGTACGACTGGAAGATAGGTATTGCACTGATCACTTCTTTTGCTGCCCGTGAAGTTTTTGTAGGCACGATGGCAACCCTGTACAGTGTTGGCGAAGATGCTGATGAGAACAACACAACCCTGCGCCAGAAAATGGCTGCTGCTGTAAGGCAAGATGGCAGCAAGGTTTACAATCTTGCAACCGGTTTATCGCTGCTGATGTTTTATGTAATAGCCATGCAGTGCATGAGCACACTGGCTGTTGTAAAAAGAGAAACCAAAAGCTGGAAATGGCCCATCATACAACTCGTTTACATGACCGGGCTGGCCTATCTGCTGAGCTGGGTTGTGTACAGGATCTTTATCTGATTGCTTGTTCCGGTATTTTAAAACCTCACATACTTTTCAACCAGTTTTTTATCTATCCCTTTTTGTCTTGCCTTTTTTGCCTGCCTTCGCAAAATAAATTCAAACATACTCATCCAGCCTGGCAGGTTGCTTTCGCTGATATCAAATAACCAGGCCAGCGCCAGTTTATCTTTGGGGAAACCGTTTGGCTTACAAAGCCCGTCGTTGGCCAGGCCATAGCCTATCTGCAACGATTGCTCAAACCCTCGGCTGGCTGGCCTTAGCTCTACCAGGAATTTACAAGGGCTGCCGCTCCTGTTCCTGAACAGGTGGTTAATATTGGGCTCTGCGGTAGCGGATTGGCCCGGAGAAAGGGTATGCACTGCTTTGCCAAGCTGCACCTGCACCTGGCCTTCCAGGCAATCAAATTTTTCAGCGTATGTTTTATGATAATGCAGCCCTACGCCGCCGCCATCAGCCAGTTCAACTTCTACCAAAGTACATTCACCATCGGTATCGGCATGTGTTTTTAAAAAAATAACCTGGTCTTTTTGTATGGGGTTATATATTTTTCTTTCCATGATGGCGCATTTACGTAAAAATAATATTGCCGGGATTTTTACCTGAGTGATTTAATTTTTTGCAGGCACAAGCTAAACTGTAAAAAAAAAAATCTCATTAAATTATTTTACTCTGAAAGCCCTCCCTGGAGAGCCTGTCCCGATTGTCGGGGGGGTTCTACCAATCAACCGCATAAATAATTTTATTTTTCACCTGCGGGTATAATTTGCGGTACAGTTCATTCAGCACATCTTCCCTGCGGGGCTCATTAAAGCGGCCGCCATTATTGTTATTGATGAGGCGCCAGTCGTTGGCGTTTAAAGCCCGGCTGTCGCCGCTGTAGGTTGCATATTCTTCTTCCCAGCGGTAATCTTCTCTAAAGGTATTGTACACAACAGTTTTATTGGCAGCAAGGTCATTGATGCGCAACTCCATATCTGCATTGGCTGTAAATGACTGCCGGGAAATATTAATCGTTGCATACACGGTTTGATAAATGATTTTTCCGCTGCTGTCTCGCCCAGCTTCCACACGCTGGCCGGCATTGCGGGTGTAAGCGTAGGTTTGCGGCCTGGGTATATAAACATTGCTGAGCCTGATGTTAACCTCCCAGTCCGGCACCACCTCCTCCCGCCGGGCTTCCCAATCGGTATAAAAGCGGGCAGGGTAGCGGCTGCTGTTGGTGCCCTTTAGTTCCCTTACAAGCGTTTGCTGAAAATATTCGTTGCTGTAATTATAACCGTAATTGCCCCAGCCGCCGGTATTAAAAAAGTAAGCATTATCCTGCAGCGGGTTTATCACTACATTCACAATGGCATTTTCAAAAGCCTCATCCATTTTCAGCTTGGCATCTTCATAACCGGGCACCAGTTTATCAGCTTTTTTAAAATAAGTGTAGGCTTTTTTGGCTTCGGTGCGGCCGGGCTTTTTTAAAGCTTCAGAAGCAAGGTTATAATAATCGGCGGCGGCCTCCTGCTTAAGAGCGCTGATGGTTTGGCTGTAATTAACCGGTTTTACCACGCTGCTGGCGGCATCATTATCCACAATGGCATTGTGCATTTCCTGCAGGGTGTTGTAGGCGTTGATCATTTTGTCCCACCTTTCTAAATTAGCGGAGCTGCTGTAGCTGTTTATTTTGCGCAGGTTTCTTTCCTGTGCAAGGCTGTACAGGGTGGGCAGGGCTTTTAAGGCCAAGGTATCGTTGCTGCGTTTCTTTAAAGTTTTAACGGCATCAAATAAGGTATTGTCGTTATCGCTTCGGCCCAGGTAATCTTTGCTGGTGCTGCAGCTGGCTAAAAGGGCTAAGCTTATGAAGAAGTAAAAAATGTATCTCATACAGGGTTCTATTTAAGTATTGGACGACAGAACAGAACTAAATGTGACGGCAAAAGCGTTTCTTATAAAAAGATTAACAGAGGAAACTTGTTATGCAGCCCTGACTTTTAGCTTATTCCTGCAGGCGGTTTTTATAATCCATTCTGCTGTGTAATATCCTTACAATAATAACCTGGTTTACGCCAGTTTCTTTATAAAATACAATATGCTCACCAGCCCTTAACCCCAATAGTTCATTTTCTACTTCGAAATAATTTTTACCTGTTAATTTCCCATCTGCCAAATCCTGGCAAAAAGACAAAAGCATGAGGTAATATTTGTCTGCCTGTTTTTCGGACCATACCTCAATGGTATAATTCCAGATGGAAGAAAGATCATCCGCGGCTTTATTGGTTAAAATGTATTTACCCATTTTTCTTCCTCGCAGCTTTTAATTTTTGCAGGTGTTTTTGAGGGTTAAAGTTTTTGGCTATGCCGCTCTCAATACCTTCAGCAATTTCTTTTTTTAAAACAAGGATCTTTGTTTCTTCCTCTTCCAGCAGCCGGAGGCCTGCCCTTATTACCTCACTGGCATTTTTAAAACGGCCCTTTGTTACTTTATCCTCAACAAAATTTTCAAAATGGTCTCCCAGTGATATTGATGTGTTGCGTCCCATGATCTGAATTTTGATTAAAGTTACCAATTTTTGGTAATTTTTTAAATTTAGGAAGAGATAATTTGCAGGCCTGTTTTGGGTTGAAGAATAGTGTTGGGGCCCCCGAAACGGCATTGGTTATAAACCAGGCGCCGGCAAGCGAGCTACCTGCGGCGGTAGAAAACCGATTTAATAAGACATAACCCCTTCCCAACTGGTTTTAACCAGTCCCGAAAGGGCTTTAAACCTGTTCCCTAAGGGGTAAAAACCAGTTCCCAACAGGTTATAAAGGATCAATAAAGGGGTTATAAAGGGCTCCCCAAGGGGTTTTAACCTGTCCGGTAAGGGTTTTTAAGTACTCGACAAGGGGTTATAAACCCGTTTTAAAGGGGTTTTAATGTATCCGGGAAGGGGTTAAAACCAGTTCGGAAGGGGTTATTCCAGGTTTACTTAACCCTCATTTTCCTACCATCCATCCCTAAAATTCCTCCCTTCATCAAACCCGGCCCCTTTTCAAAAAAATATTTTTAATCAGGCAAATAATTAAAAATCAATCATTTAACTCCAAAACCACCTCCTATCCACCACCAGCTACTATAAAAAATATGGTATTATGTGTTGCATAGTACTAAAATTCTATTATCTTTGTGTTGTGATAGTGATAAACCGGTTAAAACTGTCGCAAGTTCTTAAAGTATAGCAAAAACAAAATCGATCTCCGCAACACCCTCTCCTTTTGGAGAGGGACGGGGTGAGGTAGTATAGCCATGAATAAATTATTGTAAAGATCCTTTCTTCACCCCCCGTTTTTAATAGCCATGAGGCGGGGGTTGAAGGGAGGTAAAAAAATGAAGCCATGAATATTGACAACACAGCCAGCCAGATGCGTAAGGGAGTTCTGGAGTTTTGCATCCTCTCTATCATTAAAGAGGGTGAAGCCTACCCTTCGGATATCATTGAAAAAATGAAGGCTGCCAATCTCAACATCCTGGAAGGTACTTTGTACCCGCTTTTAACCAGGCTTAAAAACGCAGAACTTTTATCTTACCGTTGGGAAGAAAGCACCAGCGGCCCGCCACGTAAATATTTTACCCTAACAGAAAAAGGGGCAGGATTTTACAAAGAGCTGGAAGCTACCTGGCACGAACTTGCCAACGCAGTAAAAGCGCTTACCAACAGCAACGGACAGGAAAATATTGATCACAACAACTTCAACAACTAACAACAATAAGAAAGTATAGCCATGATCTTTTTGTTGGCCAAAACAACTAACGAAACACAAAAATTTTAGCCATGAAACAAGTAATAAATATAAACTTCCAGGGACGGGTAGTTCCCATAGAAGTTACAGCTTTTGAACTGCTGAAAAATTACACCGAAAGCCTGAACCGGCACTTTGCCAATGAAGAAGGCAAGGAAGAAATCATCAATGATATTGAAAGCCGTATTGGTGAACTGTTCCAGGAAAGAATTACCAAAGGCGCTACCTGTATCACCGAAGATGATGTAAATGCCATCATCAATACCATGGGCCGCCCCGAAGAGTTTGAAAGTATGGATGATGCACAAACATCAGCCTCGGCTTCTTCATCTACAGCCAACGAACAACAAACAACGAACAACAACAATTCTTCTTTCACCGGCAGCAAAAGGTTATTCCGTGATGAGAACGATAAAGTACTGGGTGGTGTGTGCAGCGGCCTTGCCAACTATTTTAATATAGATGTGGTGGTTGCCAGGATCATCTTTGTGGTACTGTTGTTCTCCGGCATTGGTTTCTTAACCTACATTATTATGTGGATAGCGGTGCCGAGCAGCGCTACCACACAAATTGGCGGCACACGCAAAAAATTATTCCGCGACCCCGATGAAAAACTGGTTGCCGGTGTGTGCAGCGGAATCGGTAATTATTTCGGCATCAATGCCTGGATACCAAGGGTGCTGTTCATCCTGCCTTTCCTCTCCTTTATTTCACGCTGGGGCCACTGGGGCTTTGGGGATTTTGGCGATATCGTTCGCTTCACCTTCAGTCCAACATCTTTGATCGTTTACATTATATTATGGATAGTGATACCGGAAGCATTAACCACTTCTGAAAAACTGGAGATGAAAGGTGAGAAAGTAGATATGAACTCAATCAAAGCTTCGGTAATGGAAGAGATGAAAGGCGTTGGAAAAAAAGCTTCAGCATTTGGTAAAGAAGCATCTTCTGCCATAGTTGATAAAGCAAATGTTGTGGCAAACGACACAAAGAATTTTGCAAGGCGCAGCCGCGGCGGTTTGGGCAATGTGATAGCCATGATCGCAAAAATATTTGCCTACTTCATTATCGGTTGCGTAGGTTTTGCATTAGTAATGGCTTTATTTGGTTTGGCAATTGCATCAATAGGCCTGTTCCCGCTGAAAGATTTTTTGATCGGCGGTACTTATCAAAACCTGTATGCATGGGGTACGCTGATGTTCTTTATTGCAGTGCCTATCATCGCCATCATCACCTGGATCATCCGTAAGATAGCCAGATCGAGAAGCAATGGTAAAATGCTGGGCTTTACATTTGGCGCCATGTGGGTAATTGGATGGATAAGTTTTATTCTTCTGATCACTTCTATCGGCAGCGATTTTAATTACAGCAGCAAAAACCTTACTGAAAATGAAGTGTACTTAACCAACCCGATGGTTGATAAACTGGAGATCACCGCAAAATCGCCTTTGTATAAATATAACCGCATCAGGTCATTAAGGTTCGAGCCTTTTGAAGGTATCAATGAAGACACAGCTTATGTAAACAATGTAGATGTACGCATAGTTAAATCAACCAACGACAGCTTCAGGGTTACGGTTATTAAAACAGCGTCGGGCAGGTACAGGAATGTTGCCGAAGAGAATGCAGCCAAAATAAAATACTCAGGCATACAGAAAGACACTGTGTTGTTGATGGACAAAGGTATCGGCATCAACAAAACCGATAAATTCCGCAACCAGCGGGTAGTGCTTACGGTGTATGTACCAGCCGGAAAAAGGATCAGGATAGATAAGAGTATCAACTGGTACAATGATGTTCATTTTGGCAGCAATTGGGATAATGGCGACTGGTATTATGATGCTGACAGCGATGCACAGAACTGGAGATCGGGCGTAGAATATAAAATGGGAGCAGACGGTAAACTGTACAATTTAAAAGGCATACCTGCCGGCGAAGAAGAAGACAGGGAAAATGGCCGCACCAGGGTAACGATTGACGGCAATGGAATAGAAGTGATTACCAATGACAGGAGTAATGATGACAATTATCGTTATAACAACAGCGGAGAGCCTGTTAAAAAAGAAGATTCGCTGAAGCTGAAGCTTGACGAAAAGCAAAGGATCAAAGACTCGCTGTTTCAAAAGGCAAAAGAAAAAATTGAGAAAGAACTCGGAAAAACCGGGGATAACAATCAACCGGCCGGTATAAGTACACAGTTACCTGCTTTAAACCCGATGACAGAGCTGATCTAAACATTTAATCATTTTTAAAACAGGTAAAATGAAAAAGTTTATTGTTCCTTTTGTTCTTGGTTTGATATTGATTGCCTCGATGCCCTCTTGCTTTCATCGCCACGATGATTTCTCAATCAGCTTTTCAGATGACGACGATGAATTTGAAATGGAAGCTGATTATCCCAGGCACAAGTCGCACAATGTAAAAGTTTTTTTGAACGATCAGTTGCTTAACCATGTTGCCCATAAAGGCAGGCATAGTTTTAAAAATGAAGAGATAACACTTGATGATAACACCACTTTTTACATTGATGCTGCACCCGGTGAAGTAAATATAAGAGTTGATAAAGATGAAAATTCAGAAGAAGGATACATAAGGGTAAAGGAATTGTGCCAGGGCCTTAAGCTGGTAATAGAAGAGCATTAAAATCGTTTCAATAGTTGAGTTGAAGTTGAAACCAACAACGTCCCCCGATTTTTCGGGGGACTTTTTTTGTTGTTTTGAACACGGATGAAACGGATTGAACTGATGCCCACGGATATTTTTTCTGTAAAGCAGAAAATTTGGATTGTTTGGTTGCTCCATCATCCTGCGAAGCAGGAGTATCCTTTTTTAAATCTGTCCAATCAGTGTCATCCGTGTTCTAATTGCATTTTTGCTCACCGGGCAAAAAAGTATTTCGGCATATGTATCCTCACAGCTTTTTATTTTACATTTGCAGTCACTCAAAAAATTAAAATTGCTCTTGTATGAAAAATACACCCTTCACACAAAAACACATTGACCTTGGCGCTAAAATGGCCGAGTTTGCAGGCTATAATATGCCCATCAGTTATTCGGGCATTAATGATGAACATGCTGCAGTGCGTAACTCAGCCGGTGTTTTTGATGTAAGCCATATGGGCGAATTTATTTTGAAAGGAGAAAATGCATTGGACCTTATACAACGCATTACCAGTAACGACGCCTCAAAATTAACAGATGGCAAAGCACAGTACAGTTGCTTTCCAAACAAGGATGGCGGGATTGTTGATGACCTGATCGTGTATTGCCTGGAAGAGAACAAAGCTTACATGCTGGTTGTAAATGCCAGCAATATCGAAAAAGACTGGGCATGGGTTCAGCAGTTCAATGATAAGCAGGTGGAGATGCACAACATTTCTGATAAAACCTGTTTGCTGGCCATACAAGGCCCAAATGCAACAAAAATTCTGCAGCCACTTACAGATAAAGACATCATGAACCTGAAATATTATACTTTCACCAAGGGTACATTTGCCGGTGTTGAAAATGTTTTGATAAGTGCAACCGGTTATACAGGAGCAGGAGGTGTTGAAATTTATTTTGAGGACAAAGATGATAACGCATCAAAAATATGGGATGCCATTTTTGAAGCCGGTCAGAAAGGCGGCATCAAACCGATTGGTTTGGGTGCAAGAGATACCCTGCGTTTGGAAATGGGTTACTGCTTATACGGCAATGATATTGATGATACCACTTCACCATTAGAAGCAGGCCTGGGCTGGATAACCAAATTCACCAAGCCATTTACCAACAGCGGATATTTTGAAAATCAAAAAGAAAAAGGGGTTTCCAAAAAGCTGGTTGGTTTTGAAATGCTTGAAAAAGGCATTGCACGCCATGGATATGATATAAAGAATTTTGAAGGGGAAATAATAGGCCGTGTAACATCGGGAACACAATCGCCCACATTGGGCAAGGCCATAGGTATGGGTTATGTTGATATGCATCATTCAGCTATTGGTGCTGATATCTATGTCAGCATCCGCAATACAATGCTAAAAGCAAGGGTTGTAAAAATGCCATTTGTTTAATGGATAATTTAATAATTGATAATGGATAATTTTTCCGGATCATACAGTTTACTATCAGGTCAAAAGTATTTTAGTTAAAGCATCATCAATTATCCATTAACCCATTATCCATTATAAACTATGCCAAAGATCCATCTTACATCTTTTATTGCAGCGCCTGTTGAGCGTGTGTTCAACCTGAGCCGGAGTATAAACCTGCACCAGATATCAACCGCATCCACCGGTGAAAAAGCAATTGATGGTGTTATGAGCGGACTGATAAATAAAAACGAAACCGTAACCTGGCAGGCAAAACATCTTTTTAAAACCAGGCAGTTCACTTCTAAAATTTCAGAAATGAAAAGCCCCGAATTTTTTGTAGATGAAATGGTGAAGGGCGATTTTAAAAGTTTTCATCACGAGCATCATTTTAAAGCCACAGCAAATGGCACCATCATGATAGACCTTATAAATTTTGAAACACCTTATGGTAATTTTGGAAAAATAGTAAACAGCATTTTTCTAAAAAAATACCTTGAGAAATTTTTGATTAAGCGAAACGAAGTGATTAAAGAATATGCAGAAACACAAAAATGGAAAACGATTCTCAATTAATTAAACAATGACGAATAATAAACCAGAACTATATACCTCTCTTTCTCCTTCCCTCCTGGAATTATATCCTGTTGAAAAAAGCATTGTAGTCATCATTGATGTATTGCGTGCCACATCAACCATTGCAGCCGCCTTGTATAATGGGGCAAAGCATATAATACCGGTTGCCAGTGTTGCAGAGTGTATCAACATCGGTAAACAAATTGAATGTATAACAGCCGGCGAAAGGGACGGACAAATTGCAGAAGGACTTACTTATGGAAACTCTCCGTTTGAATATCCACGTGAATTTGTTGAAAATAAAACTCTGGTGCTTACAACAACCAACGGAACAAAACTGCTGCATATGGCACTCGACAGGAATGCAAAAGGTATCATTACCGGTTCGTTCCCCAACATATCAGCCGTTTGTGATTATTTGCTTGCACAAAAGCAAAATGTAATATTAGGCTGCGCCGCCTGGAAGAACAGGGTCAATATCGAAGATACCTTGTTTGCCGGTGCTGTTATTGATCGCATTGGCAAACATTTTTCCATTAACTGCGATTCTTCTCAAATGGCGCTTACCATGTATAATGATGCTAAAGAAGACCTGTTTGAATTTATGAAGTTGAAAAATGCATCGCACTATCAGCGCCTCTCTGGTTTCGGGCTCGAAAAAGATATCCGGTATTGTTTAACCGAAGATGTTGCCAATGTAACGGTTGTTTATGAGCAAGGAAAATTGCTTGCTAAATAAAAAGAATATCAATTAACAATTTTTTTCTTTTAATCTTTTACTTAACCTTTCAGGGCTCGGCTTTTTTCCATTACTTTTGCAAATTGCCTTTTTCAGAATTGACAAGTAAGCAAAATCTGAAATCCTAAATCGGCAATCCCAAATCGAGCATGGCTTTACCGCACCTTGTTAAATATGTTTACAATAATGGCTCTGATGAAGTGATACGCCGCAGCAAAAAAATCCATGCAATGGGTTTTGTTGAGCTGGTAGAACATGATCAGCTAATGAGTGGCGTTGTGTTCAGGGTAAAGGACGACAGCTACGCCACTTTTTACAAAGTGTATATTCAAAAATATACCGATCCAAAATCAATGACGGTCCGCTGCTCCTGCCCCTACAACCTCGGCGATATCTGCAGGCATGAGGGCGCAGCTTTATTGCGCCTGCAGGATATGGTTGATAAAAATATGCTGGGTAATACCAGCATTCAGTACAACCAGCGGCATACAGTTGCCAAGATGAAGCATATTGAACTGAAGATGATCAAGCTGCTTTCATCGCCGGGTATATATGCTGAAGCGGAAAATCTTTTACGCACTACCAGGGCAAATATCATTAAAGCTGCTGATGAAAGAGTAGAGGCTGAACTGATCATAGAGGGCGAAACTTTTCCGCTGGTAATACAGAAGAACGACGAAAGAAATTTTGACACATCCTGCAAATGCGGCGAAACTGAACATCCGCTTTGCGAACACAAAGTTTTATTGTTTTTACAATTACTGGATGCTTATGGAACCGGTTATTTTGATACGATACGTAACTGGGATAAAGAAAAAAATAAACTGTTGCAGATATATGGGTACAGTTTAGAGGATGATCTTACCGGTAAGTTTGAATTTACTTATAAAGACGGCAAGCCCTTTTTAAAAGTACTGGATACTTCTATAAAAAGAGTAGCGCCCGGTACGGTTACAGCAAAACCTTCAGAAGTTTTTATCGCCCCCAATTTACCTGCCGAAGAAGTTGCCGTGGAAGAGCAGCCGGCAAAAAGGCTGGGTGTTGTTTTTAATTTTAATGCAACGGTCTATCCTTATTTTGAGATAGATGCGGTGCAGGGCGAAACCAATGATGAACAAAATAAATACCTGGGCAAGGTTGAAAAACTTGACCTTACAAAATTTGTAAATACGGAAGTATTTAATGAGGAAGATAAACAACTGGTGCAGCAGGTTAGAAAATTACAAACGCCTGAAATAAATAAATATCTTGATCGAAACTCACCTTTTAGCGGCATCTGGGAAAATATCATTCATACCGATGGTGATGACCTGCCGGAAGAAACAAAAGCGCTGATTGCAGAGTACCTGCAGCCGAAATTGAAAAAACTGTTTGAAGAGCAGTCTCAAAACAATTTTATTTTTTATTTACCCAAAGGCAAAAATTTTACAACAGCTAATCTTGAAGAAACAGAACTTAGCAACCATTTTATTGCACCCGTTTTTAAAGTGCAGGCCAGTGCAGATCATTTTGAAATTGCCTGCACAGTTAAATTGATGGGCGAAACGGTTTCTTTTGTAGAGAATGAATGTAACAGCAGCCTGGTTTATCTGAACGACCATGTAATGTATCTCTGGCAAAAAGCAGAGGATGTTTTACAGGCAGAAAAATTTGTCAAAGAAGGGAATATCCAACTGAGCAAAGATAACTGGGCAGAAAAAATGCGTAAGGTTATCATCCCGCTTACCAAAGAGTATAAAGTAGAGTTTGATAAAACACTGGTTAGGGAAGTAAAAAGCGGCGAGCCTGAAGTAAAGCTGCAGTTGCAGGAAAAAGGTGACTACCTTGTATTTCAACCTGTATTCTCCTACAAAGGATTTGAAACCAAAGCTGCAGATAAAGAAAACATCATTATACCTGACGGGGATAAAATACTCATCATAGAAAGAAATTTAGAAGCAGAAGAAAAGTTTCTAAAGAAATTGGAGAACCTGCACTCTATGTTTGTGCGGCCCGATGATAAGAATAACCTGGTATTAAAAGGCGCCGAAGTGCTTCGCAATAACTGGTTCTTTTTATTTGTAGATGCAATGAATGAAATGAAAGTGCCGGTATTTGGTTTTGAAGCGCTTCGGAATTTCAGATTTAATACAGCAAGGCCCAATACACATATTCATGTAAGCAGCGGACTCGACTGGTTTGATGCAAAAGTTGAGATAGAATTTGGTGAACAGCGGGTTGGAATTGACGAGATAAAATCAGCGTTGGTAAATAAACAATCCTTTGTTCAGTTAAGCGATGGCACATTAGGCATACTCCCTGATGAATGGCTGAAACGGTATTCATTGCTGTTTAAGGTAGGTGATGGAAGAAGCGACCAGCTGCGCCTGTCTAAATATCACATGAGTGTGATAGATGAGTTGTATGAGAACAGGGATGAAAAAGAATTAAGTTTTGAGCTGGATGAAAAATATGAGCGACTGAAAGAGTTCAAGAACATTCCCGAAATTCCGGCACCGGTTCATTTACAGGATGTTTTACGCCCTTACCAGGTTTCAGGTTTTCAATGGCTTAATTATCTGAACGATGTAGGCTGGGGCGGCATTTTAGCCGATGATATGGGTTTGGGTAAAACGGTGCAGGCGCTGAGTATGCTTCATCATTATAAAGAAATTACCGGTGGGCTAAAGGCCTTGGTTGTTTGTCCTACTACTTTGATCTATAACTGGAGAAATGAGGTTCAGAAATTTTCACCCTCCTTATCTTTTCACATTCACCATGGCAGCATCAGGGGGCGTGATGCAGAAGAATTGAATAAACAGAATATCATTATTACAACATACGGTACTTTGCGCAGCGATATACAACTGTTGCTGAAAATGAATTTTGATTATGTGATACTGGATGAAAGCCAGGCAATAAAAAACCCGGCATCGAAAGTAACCAGGGCTGCCAGCCTGCTTAATGCAAAGAACAGGCTTTGCATGAGTGGTACACCTTTGCAGAATAATACATTCGATATTTTTGCGCAAATGAATTTCCTCAACCCTGGTTTACTGGGTAATATGGAATTTTTCCGCAACGAATTTGCAACGCCTATTGATAAATTTGGTGAGCAGGAACAGAAAGAGCATTTGCGCAAGCTGCTTTTCCCTTTCATCCTGCGCCGCACCAAGGAGCAGGTGGCAAAAGACCTGCCCGATAAAACAGAAACTATTTTGTTTTGCGAAATGGAAGCCGAGCAACGAAAAGTTTATGAAGCTTACCGCAACAGTTACCGTGAAAAGATATTGGGTACAATTGATCAGCAGGGTATCGGTAAATCGCAGCTGACCATTTTGCAAGGCCTGATGAAATTGCGGCAGATCTGCGATAGCCCCGCCATATTGAATGAAGATGAAAAATATCCTAATCATTCCATCAAGCTGGATGAACTGGCAAGAGAGATAGAAGAGAATATCGGCAATCACAAAGCACTCATCTTCTCCCAATTCTTGGGAATGCTTGCATTGATAAAACAAAAACTGGTGGAAGATGGAATTCCTTTTGAATATTTCGACGGCAGCACATCGGCACCCGACAGGGAAAAAGCAATCGAGAATTTCCAGAATAATGATGAGTGCAGGGTGTTTTTGATTTCACTTAAAGCTGGTGGTGTGGGTTTAAACCTTACCGCTGCCGATTATGTATATATTGTTGACCCCTGGTGGAACCCGGCCGTGGAGCAGCAGGCCATTGACCGTACGCACCGCATCGGCCAGACAAAAAACATTTTTGCTTACCGCATGATATGCGTAGATACTATTGAAGATAAGATACTGGAACTGCAGGAACGCAAGCGTAAACTTGCCAGCGAACTGATTGCTGATGATGCCAGCTTTGTAAAAGCGCTTACCAAATCAGATGTGGAGTACCTGTTCAGTTAAGAGACCATCAAAAATTTATTCTTACTAGGAAGATATAAAATCCTTTAGTCGTTTAAAATCACGGTGGCTGGGAGATTGAAAAAAGTTTTTAAAAGCACTGCTTAAAAACTTAAGAATGGCATTAACGGATAAATGCTGTGTGGCGGTATTGGTTTTCATACATCAGATTTTACATATCAAAAGTACAATCCCGTTACACAAATTGTCAAGAGCGGTTTTGCTTATTTTAAGGCAGGGTAAATTCCGAAACGTAATCGTTATTTTACCAACCGCCTTTCTGCATTGCCACGAAACCTACGGTTTTTCTTGTAGTAACGAATCGGGTAAACATCAGGATTTTGCCTGAGTTTACTGATAAAGCTTTTAATAACCTGCACCACTATGTGGCCGGATTTTTCCTGGTATGAAGTTTTGATCATGGGTAATTGCTTATATATTAGCTAACGGCGTACATTTAAAATTATTGTATGTACGAAAGCCTTTTAAATGCACTCCCAATAGTTTGCAGCTGAACTTAAGCGCCCAGTGAATTTACTTCCGGCAGTGGAACAAAACAGGAAGCAGCAATCCAGCAAAGTATCAATATAAAAGCAATGGTTTCTCCGGTGGTAATCTCAATTTGTAAAAACTTTTTCATGATTAATAATTTAAATTGGTTATACAGAATAGACTGGAAGCTGAAACCGGGGTTTAAAACAAAAAATGTGTTATGTTTATTTTAACGAACTTTAAAAATAGCAGGTATTAAATAAATGGATGTACTGTTAGACATACTAAACGAAATGCTGAAGACCCACCCCGCTTCAAATTTTGTAAACAGCCTGCACCAGCAATACTGCAACCGTGGCGGATTAAGTAAAAAACAGCTGGAAGGGTTGCACAGCAAAGCAAGTAAAACCAGCAACATTTCGCAGAGCAAGCTGGCTACCTTAGAAGCCATTATTAAAAAGAAACCAACACGGGAAAGGGCTGCAGCAACCATTACAACTCCATTGCCATTGAAAGATGAATCAGTTGGAAAAAAAATCAATGCTATACTGGAAAAATACCCTCAACACAAAAGACTGCTGTTCTTAAAATCAAAGTTTGATAACAATGAGCATATTTCGGCAATGGAAATTGCAGAAATAGAAAAGTTTGGAAAGTTGTTGCTGAAATGATTTATTCCTTTACAAAAACCTGTGCAGCATTATTATTTTTTAAAAAGACAAGGGTTGCTTTATTCTCATTTTTAAGGTAAAGCATCTTACGGGATTCGCCTCTCACATTCAACCCGTTTTCAGCAGGCGGTACAGCAGCAAAATTTCCATTACCCGTTCCTTTTAAAAGCAGGGCCGACGTTGCATCGTATGTACCGATAATAACCGACGGATCTTCTGTATTGCCGCAAACTACAATGTCTTTTGTGCCATCGTTGTCCATATCATCAATAACCATATCATTGATGGTTGAGAACTGTGCTTTTTCAGGGAAAGGAATGAACCGGAAGGTGTTGTTGCCTTCGTTCATTAAAACACCGGATGCAAAAAAATTGGTTTTATAGACGTCCATTCCCTTTTTTTCATTGTCAGTAAAGATGGCATCCAGTGTTTTGCCGGAATAATCTTTGTAGCGCACAAATTTTTTGCGCATGGAAGGAACCTGGTCTATCAACTGATCACGGCTGTACAATGGATAGCATTTGCCTTCATTGTAATATCCCAGCACCGCATCATAACTGCCGTTGTTATCAAAATCTTTTGCATAAATGGTGCAGGGTTCATTTATGTTTCCTTTCACCAAACAATTTAATCCACGATTGCCCATTACAAAATCCAGTTTTCCATCATTGTTCAGGTCTTCAGCCTTCATATTATACCACCAGCCGCTGAATGCATCCATGCTGATAGTCGTATCGTTCTTTGATGGCGAGATAAGCCGAACCGAATTTTCTTTTTTTACAAACTGGCCATTTTGATAATTATAAATCTGCAGTGGCATCCACTCTCCACAAATTGATAATTCATTTTTTCCATCGCCATCAACATCGGCCCAGATAGCCTGGTTAATCATGCCTGCGTCAGCAAGTTGTTTGGCAACAGCAGGCGTAACATCGGTAAAAATGCCGATGTTATTTTGTAATAACATACTCCTTTCTGCTTTTGGAAATTTTCCGGGGACAACGTGGCCTCCCACAAAAAGATCCATATCTCCGTCGCCATCATAATCCAGTGCGGTAACGGCTGATCCGTTAAAACCTTCTGCCGGCAAAGCATTTACAACTACTGTAAAATTTCCCTTGCCATCATTTTTATACAAACGATCCTGGTATAAAACATGGCCCTGTGCAAATTCTGAGCCGCCGCTCACTACATACAGGTCCATATCGCCATCGCCATCTGCATCAAAAAAAACAGAACCCATGTCTTCCTGGTTTTTGGCAGCAGCAAAAGCAACCTGTTTTTTTTCA
This sequence comes from Ferruginibacter sp., assembly GCA_016786725.1. GTDB lineage: Bacteria > Bacteroidota > Bacteroidia > Chitinophagales > Chitinophagaceae > Ferruginibacter. The sequence goes on from JAEUVU010000003.1 coordinate 207,056, forward strand.
GTAAAAGAGCCGTTTGCATTCTGCAGCATTAGTTTTCCTTCTGAGCCGGCAGCGCCGCCAATATAAAGGTCTTCGAGTTTATCGCCGTTTACATCGGCCTTTGTGTAATAAGGGCCTTTGCGGCTGCATTTGTAAGGAATGAGCGGCTCCCTTTTAAAATCAATAAATTCGTTTTCTTTTTGAGTGTAGATAAATTTTCCGGCTTTACTTACATCGGTAAATTTATATTTTGCATTTTCAGCAATTACAGGCCCCATCGCTTTTGCATCCGATTCATAAATGGTTATTACCCTGTTGGCCTGAACATTTGAAAGAACTATTTTTTTGGATGAAGGGAAATCAATTTCAACTTTTGGTATAGTTGTTTCTTTTCCGGTACCAAAATGTAAAAAATGTTCTGATGAAGACAGGAAGCCTCTCTGTGGATCGTAATGCTGCAATTGTATTTGCCCGGCGGCATTGGTAAGCTTTACAACAGCCCCGTACACTTCTTCTGAAGAGCCAGGGCCTTTTAAAAATTTAAATCTCAGGTAATGATTGGCTGCATTTTCTCCTGCATTGTTTTTCAGGATGAATGCCGGGGCATCAATATTATTTACTACCAGGTCAAGGTCGCCATCATTATCCAGGTCGGCATAAGCCGCACCGTTTGAAAAAGAAGGAGGTTCATCCGTCCAGTAATCAGTTGCCTTTTCAAATTGTAAATTTCCGGTGTTGCGGTAAAAATAATTTTTAACCGGTACTTCGGGCATACTTTTTAGCCAGGTGTTAAGGTCAACAGATTTGCCGGTATTCATTACCTTGATCACAGAATCAAGTACAAAAACCTTATAATCCCAATCTGTCATATCCCGTTTTAATCCGTTGGTAATATAAATATCTTTCCAGCTATCGTTATCATAATCGGCGCTCAATACGCTCCAGCTCCAGTCGGTTTCAGCAAGGTCAGCATAATTTGATATTTCGCTGAATGTGCCGTTGCCATTATTTAACTGAAAACTATTGTGCGGATACTGGTAATACAATCCGTATTTCAGCAGCAGTTGAAACTTATCATAGTTCTGGTTTACGGCAAACAATTGCTTTTGCCGCACCGGCTCTTCCACAGCCATATCCATTGTAAGAATATCTTCAAGCCCGTCATTGTTGAGGTCGCTAATGTCGGAGCCCATTGATGAAAAACTGATGTGGTTTACATACGAAGTGAGTTTATCAGTAAAAGTGCCGTTCTTATTATTGATGTATAAAAAATCGGGCTTATTAAAATCGTTGGCAACGTACAGGTCGGGCCAGCCATCTTTATTTATATCTGCAATGGAAGCACTAAGGCCAAAGGAATGGCTGATGAGGCCTGCTTTTTTTGTAACGTCAACAAATTTGCCGCCGCGGTTTTCATACAGGCGGCTGCTTACAAAAACAGTATTGGTATCGGCAGCATATACCGCTTTGCCATTTACCAGGGTTGCAGGTATGATCATTGATTTGCTGAAATCAATCGGATGATTTAAAAAATAAACATCTTTATCACCATCATTATCATAATCAAAAAAATAAGATTGCATGCTGTAGCTGGCATCATCCAAACCATATTCGGCAGCACGGTCTGTAAAAGTGTTGTTCTTATTGTTTATGTAAAATACTTTTTTTCTGAGGGCCGGGTCTTTATAGCCCGATTTGCAGATCATGATGTCCAGGTAACCATCGTTATTGATGTCAACCATGGTTGTTCCGGTTTTAATACCAACACCTCCATTAACGCCGGCGCTTTCTGTAATATCCTGAAATTTAAAGTTGCCCAGGTTAAGGTAAAGCTTATTGCTGCCCTGGGTTGATGTAAAATAAATATCGGCAAGCCCGTCGTTATTAATATCGCCTGTACTTACACCGGCGCCAACGTACAGGTACTCATATATGTACAGGAACATGGTTTGGGTTTCAACGATGTCATTTCTGAAACTTACACCCGTGCTGCCTTCGGGCATGAGCGTAAATAATTTGTTTGCTTTGTTTTGGGCAGATGCAACCGGTGCAAAAAAAACAAACAGCAATAAGGCAACACTTTGAAAGCGTTTTAATGACATAGGCTTATTTATTTAACAGCAGCCGGGTATAATTTATTTATAACATGGTTTCCAACTTCTTTGCCCTGCACCACACTTATACGGGCCGTTTCGGGGTAGTGAATGCCGCCGTACACACGGCTCAGCGAAGATTCAAAAGCGGCTTCATAAAATGAATTAAAACTCCGGCTTTCATTACCAAAAGGTATTTCTGTTTTATCGGTAAACTTATAGTTATCGCCAAACAAGGCGGTAAGCACTGCTGCTGCTGCATTTGATATTACAGAATGCCCGCTTGTAAACTCAGGAAACGGTGGCGTTTGAATGTAGGGCTGCCAGTTTTTATCAATATGATCGTTGATTATGGTTATGGGCCTGACAAGATTGGTTTTGTATTTTTCATCCCAGCAGCTTATAAAAGCATCGGTAAGTGCAATGGCAGTTAATGTATAAGTAAGAGAAGACCGGCTTACTGTTTCTTTTTTTTCTTCGCAGGCCTGTCTGGCAATCATAAGCCAATGCCCGCCCGGAGAAATTTTGTGAACAAAATAATTAAGGTGCCCCATGTTTACCGATACATTCGGATTGTCATCCCAGTATTTTGCGATGGCTTTTTGAGTGGTATCCAGTTTCCTGCCAATTTCATAAACCTCCATCATGGTTTTATAAAAAGCAGAATTCTTTTTAAGATTGAAAACCAGTTTTTCTTTTGGAGAAAACTGCGATGGGGAACTTAATGTAAAAGGCCTGATGGTATTCCAGTGCGGTTCAATTGCCTGTGAATAATCTTCAGGCGTGGGCTGCCAGGTGCCGGCTTGTTGCAAAACGGTAAAGCGTGGCATACCACGGGACTCGTTGTAATTATCTCTTTTAGCCCAGGCAAAAACGCTATCGGCAACCAGCTTGCCATACAGCAGCGAATTTTTTATAAGTTCGGCATCTCCCCTTGCTTTCAGTAAAAGCGAATCCATAAAACGCTGGCGCCATTCTTCCAGCTTATGCTCCGAGCCAACCAGGTTTTGTGCGGTATAAGAAAAAGCTATGGCAGCAGCAACCAGGTTATCAATTTTCCCAGTTGGGGTAGCAGGCAATTTGCCAAGCCCGTTTAATTTGCCCGACAAAGTGGATAGCGAAACATCATCTAAACGGATGCATTCGTAAAATGCAATATTGGGATAAGCATAGATACGGCTTGCCACGGGCGGGGTAAAAAAATCAACCATTACGGTGTTGATCAAAACAGAATTTAAGTCGTGCAAAACAACAGCCCTTTCCTGGGCTTTTATAATTTGCCAAGAACTCCCCCAGAAAAATAATGCCAGTAAAATTGTTTTAACTATGGGTAATTGTTTAGTCATTATTTTAAAAATTGATAAATAATCTCATCAAATTTAAAATAAATTACCCGTCTTATTCAACTTGTAAATAAAACAAAAGATAAAGTGCCGGAAAACAGGCTGTAAATGGATCAGGAAGCAAGCAAAGCAGCTTCTTTTTTTAATTGCCGGTCGAAAATAAAAGTACCTAAGGGAATAAAGGCGGCAGCAAAAGCTTTAACAAACCAAAAGAAATTTTTTTGCAAACTTCCCATTACTTCAAAAGCAAACCAGATAAAGGCAACAAACAATGCACCATGTGCCCAGCCCACAACTTTTACTGCTTCAGGAAAATTAAAAAAATATTTAAGCGGCATGGCTATAAGTAATAAAACCAAAAATGAAATACCTTCTGCAATGCCGATCATCCTGAACCGGTGCAGTATTTTTTGTTTATTCTCTTTCATATATTTTGATAAGTCCTGAGCGGAGCCGAAGGGTTAATAATTCACAACCTGCTCAACAATACTTTCCGGTATTTCTCTCCACTCGTATTGCTGGTTGCGCAGCTGCGGTTCAAAACCGGCTTCTTTAATAGCCTGTTGTATGGTGGTGCTTGTAAAACGGTGGGGGGCGCCGGCAGCGCTTACTACATTCTCTTCTATCATAATGCTTCCAAAATCGTTGGCGCCGGCATTTAAACAGATTTGCGCTACCTGTTTGCCAACAGTTAGCCAGCTTGCCTGTATGTTTATAATATTAGGAAGCATGATCCTGCTCAAAGTTATCATCCTTATGTATTCATCGGCCGTAGTTAAATTATGTACGCCACGAATTTTTGCAAGCAGTGTATCCACATCCTGGAAAGTCCAGGGAATGAATGCAAGGAAACCCTTTGCCCCTGCAGGTTTACGGCTTTGTACTTCCCTTATCTTCACTAAATGTTCAAAGCGTTCCTGTAATGTTTCCACGTGGCCAAACATCATGGTGGCTGATGTAGTGATGTTTAGTTTATGGGCCTCATGCATAATATCCAGCCACTCCTGTGCGCCACACTTTCCTTTGCTTATTAAGCGCCTTACTCTATCGGTTAAAATTTCGGCACCGGCGCCGGGCAGGCTGTCCATACCGGCTTCTTTTAAAGTCTTCAGCACTTCATGGTGTGTGCTTTTTTCAAGTTTAGTGATGTGTGCAACTTCCGGCGGGCCGAGTGTATGCAATTTAATATTTGGGTAAAGCGATTTTAGTTCTTTAAAAAGATTAACATAAAAACTTAAACCCAGTTCGGGATGATGGCCGCCTTGTAATAATAACTGGTCGCCGCCGTATTTTATGGTTTCTTCAATCTTTGTTTTATAAGTTTCAATATCTGTAATGTAAGCTTCGGCATGGCCAGGTATGCGGTAAAAGTTACAGAACTTGCAATTGGCTATACATACATTGGTTGTGTTTACATTACGGTCTATCTGCCAGGTAACTTTACCGTGCGGCACCTGTTTTTTTCTCAACTCATCTGCCACAAACATTAATTCTGTTAAAGCAGCATTTTCGAACAGGTACATGCCTTCTTCTACAGTTAAAAACTCAAAGTTGAGGGCTTTATAATACAGGTCATTTAATTCCATACTTCCTCCATTTGTGTAATTAACAACAAAAGTACATCCAATAGGTTGTAAATTCGAAGTAAAGATTGTATGAGAAAAATTTGTTGCACCATACTGTTCTTTTTTGTATTGACCAATGCACGCTCACAGGAGATATTACCCCAGAAGGAAGCAAAATTTATTACCCGCTTTCCTTTCAGGCAGTTTAGCGGCGGGGTAATGGTATTGGAGGCCAGGTTTGGCAGTATACCCGATACTTTGAATTTTATTTTAGACACAGGTAGTGGCGGCATCTCACTTGATTCAAATACCTGCGCCGAGTTTAATATTCCGGTAAGGCCGAGCGATACCACTATAACAGGCATTGGAGGCATACGTAAGGTTGCATTTGCTTTCGATCAGTCGCTTTTGTTGCCGGGATTAAAAATAGACCACCTGAATTTTCATGTAAATAATTATGATGTACTCAGCAGTGTGTATGGCGAAAAAGTAGATGGTATAATCGGCTACAGTTTTTTCAGCCGGTATATTGTTAAGATCAATTTCGACAGCAGTTTCATTGAAGTGTACAGCCCGGGCAGGTTTGATTATCCAAAAGAAGGAACTGTGCTGCACCCCGCATTTACCAATTTGCCCATTCAGTGGCTGAATATAAAAGACAGGAACAAACTTGGGTTTAATTTTTATTTTGATACAGGCGCCGGCCTTTGTTTGCTGATGAGTGAAAAATTTGCAGAGGACAGCAGCATTTTATTAAGCAGGAGAAAGCCTGTTATTACCCAGGCAGAAGGCATGGGCGGCAAACTGCAAATGCGCCTTACTTTGATTAAAGAAGTAAAAATAGGCCCTTACCGGTTCCGGTCGGTACCAACTTATTTGTATAAAGACGATTACAATGTAACAGCTTATCCTTTTACCGGCGGGCTTTTGGGCAATGATCTGCTGCGCAGGTTCAACATGACCATCAATTATCCAAACCGTGAAATTCACCTGCAGCCCAACAGCCATTTTAACGAAGACTTTGATTATGCTTACACGGGCCTGGGTATTTATATGGTAAACGGTAAAATATCTGTTGAAGATGTAATTGCAGGGTCCCCGGCAGATAAGGCGCACTTTAAGGTAAATGATGAAATTATTTCGGTAAACAAAAATTTTTCCCTCAACATGCAGGTATATAAAGCAATCTTACAAAAGCCTTACGAATCAATACACGTAATAATAAAGCGGGATGGTATTTTAAAAGAACTTACACTCAATACCATAAGCATCCGTTAAACCTGCTCCCGGTTTTATTCTCCTCCGTACATTTGCACATGATTCAATTCGAAAAATTTGAAATTGCCAATGGTTTAAAAGTGCTGGTTCATGAAGACAAAAGCACGCCGATGGCCGTGGTGAATGTGATATACGATGTGGGCGCCAGGGATGAAGACCCGGCCAAAACCGGCTTTGCCCATTTGTTTGAACACCTGATGTTTGGCGGAAGCGTAAATATTCCTGTTTACGATGAGCCATTGCAGCTTGCCGGCGGCGAGAACAATGCCTTTACCACCAACGACCTTACCAATTATTATTGCCAGTTGCCTGCCGAAAACCTGGAAACAGCTTTCTGGCTGGAAAGCGACCGTATGCTTTCCCTTGCCTTCAGTAAAAAAAGCCTGGAAGTGCAGCGTAAAGTGGTTTGCGAAGAGTTTAAAGAGCATTACATAAACAAACCTTATGGTGATGTGTGGCATAAGATGAGGGAAATCGCCTACAAAGTTCACCCGTATAAGTGGATGACGATTGGCGCCGAACTGAGCCATATTGAAAATGCAACGCTGGACGATGTGAAATCGTTCTTTAATAAACATTACAACCCCAGCAACGCCATCCTGGTTGTTGCAGGCAATGTAACCGTTGATGAAGTAAAAAGGCTCACCGACAAATGGTTTGCGCCTATTGCCGCCGGAGAAAAATATGTACGCAACATTCCGCAGGAACCAAAACAAACAACAGCACGAACAAGTACAGTAAAAGCAAATGTACCATTGGATGCTTTGTATAAATGCTGGCATATTTACCCCAGAACCGATATGCGTTATTACACAGCCGATCTTATCACCGAAATTTTAAGCGGCGGTGGCTCATCCCGTTTGTTTCAGTCTTTGGTAAAAGAAAAACAACTCTTCAGCAGTATTGAATGTTATCACCTGGGAAGCACCGATGCCGGTTTGCTGACCATTGAAGGTAAACTGGTAAAGGGAGTGAAGATGGAAGATGCGGAAGCAGCCGTGAATGAAGAACTGATAAAACTGCAGCATGATGGAATCAGCCATCGGGAACTGGAGAAAGTGAAAAACAAAACCGAGAGCATGATGGCTTTTGAAGATATGACCATCACCAATCGTGCAGCCAGCCTGGCTATGTACGAATTATTGGGAGATGCAGACCTCATCAACAAAGAGCTTGACAGGTACCGTGCTGTAACTGCAGAAGAAATACAGAAAGAAAGTAAAATAATTTTTGACGAGAAGAATTCTAATACACTGTATTATTATTCCAATAACTGATAACTGAATGAACAGAAAAACGGCCCCTCCTATAAAAGATGCAATTGAATTTAATCTTGAACTTAAGCCTTATCAAAAATTTACTTTAGACAATGGTGTGCCCGTTTACACCATTAATGCCGGCGCACAGGAAGTGATACAGGTAGAACTGGTGTTTTACGCAGGTAACTGGTTTGAGCAGCAAAAATCTGTGGCAGCCGCTACTAACTATTTATTGAAGAACGGCACGTCCATCAAAACCGCTTTTGAAATAAATGAAGAGTTTGAATATTACGGCGCTTACTGCAACCGCTCCTGCTACAATGAAACAGCCGTTATAACACTTTCTTCCTTAAACAAACAAGTACCCGCTATTTTACCGGTAGTGAGGGATATGATAACTGATTCGGTTTTCAAAGAAGAAGAACTGGATATCTATAAACAAAATTCAAAGCAGCGCATCAGGGTTAATTTACAAAAATGCGATTTTGTTGCTAACCGGCTGATAGATGCTTATGTGTATGGCGATGCGCATCCTTACGGTAAATATACCAACCCCGAAGACCTGGATGCATTGAACCGTAACCAGCTTACTGATTTTTTTAAGCAGTATTATCTTAACGGCCAGTGTGTAATTTTTGTAAGCGGAAAATTGCCAGCCGATATAGAGCAACAGTTGAACAAAGCTTTTGGCGACCTTACGGTGAAAGCTTTTAACAACCAGCTTTCAACCATCATACAATCGCCTGCGGCAGAAAAAAAATACAGGATACAGAATGATGCAAATGGTGTACAGGGAGCCATACGTATTGCCAGGCATTTTCCAAACAGGCATGATCCTGATTTTATGAAAGTGATGGTGCTCAATACAGTATTCGGGGGCTTCTTCGGGTCGAGGCTGATGAGCAATATTCGTGAAGACAAAGGCTATACTTACGGAATACACAGTTATGTGCAAAACCACATTCATCAAACTGCCTGGATGATTAGCACCGAAGCCGGTAAAGATGTTTGCGAAGCAGCCATTGAAGAGATTTATAAAGAGATGAAGTTACTGCGGGAAGAATTGGTTGATAATGAAGAGTTGCTGCTTGTGCGTAATTATCTCATCGGCACAATACTGGGAGACCTAGATGGTCCGTTCCAGGTCATGGGGCGCTGGAAAAACCTCATACTCAATAACCTTACCGGCGATTATTTTTATAAATCAATTGAAACCATAAAAAATATTCCGGCGGAGGAACTGCGTGAACTTTCAAAAAAATACCTGAATCCTGAAGATTTCTACGAAATTGTTGTAATTTGATTGTATGCAAAAATGGTTTTTTAAAGTACTGGTCTGTTCAGTGAATGTTTTTATACTGGCGTATATTTTGCCAGGCATAAGCATTGTTGATTTCTTCACCGCCATCCTGGTGGCTATTGTATTGTCGCTGCTGGATGCTATTGTAAAGCCGCTCCTTATTTTGCTTACCCTTCCTGCAACTATATTAACGCTGGGTCTTTTTCTTTTTGTGATAAATGCCTGTATCATTTTACTGGACGATTATTTTATACATGGCTTTAAGGTTGACAGTTTCTGGCATGCACTGCTTTTGAGTGCATTGCTTTCTTTCTTTAATTCGCTGGTGCATAAAAGGGCGTTTCCGGAAGATAAGAATAGCAAACAGGCACAATAAAAAAAGAGCACGGTAATTAAACCGCACTCTTCTGTTTTAGTTTTCAGGGAAATATTTTTAATCTATCTGCATCCGGTACCGTTTAGCCTGTTCTTTAATTATTTTTTCTACTTCTGTCTCCATCGTGTTTTCCTGTTTGGTTGCCGCCTGTTTTTTTCTGTAATCAGCAATGTAAGCATCACGTTTGGCCGAAAGCTCAGTGATCTGCTGGTTTACTGCGGCCCGTTGTTTGCCCTTTTCGTCAACTATCTTTTTTATCTCTTCTTTCGATTTGTTTTTCAAACTATCCGGCAGGTTGTCTTTATCTGCAATGGCTTCTGCTAAAACACCTTTGTTGTTTGCATCAACCAGGTCCCATTTTGAATTATCATACACTTTTGCATTGGCCTTCGTTTTTATACGGGCCATCTGTTGTTTTTTACTGGCCTGCGCATTGGCAACATCCATCTTTCCCTGCTTTGCCGCATAGCTTGCACCTGCAAACCCGTATGTTATGTAAGTGTTGTTTAAAGAGCTGTTATAAGTTACCAGCAAACTGTCATAAGGTGTGGGTATATCTTCTTCCTTTGCATTTTGATTGATGCTTGTAAAACTTCCGTTGCCACATTCGCCGGCTAAATTCCAGTGCTCACGAATGCCCTGCATCCTGTCGCCACAATAAATAGTGTTTACAATAATGCCTTTGCTTTTAGCTTCGGTGCATGCCTTTGTATAATGCAGGCTGCCCTGTAAAAAATCTTCGTTACCGGCAATAAATATCACTTTGTAATTTTCCGGATTGGCATCCCATTGCAGTTGCTGCAGCGATGTATAAATCACCTGGCCGCAATATTCATCACCACCATTGGTTCTTAAACTAAAAAGATTTTCTGATAAAGAATCCATATCGTTTATAAAACTGTTGATCTGTTTTACATAGCCGGCTTTAACGTCGTTGGTAGACCTGCCGTATTCATACAAGGCGATCTCAATTTTTGGTGCAGCAGCACCATCGCATTTCGCTTTGCCAAGGGTATTCACCATGTTCCAAAGCTGGGCCTTAGCCTGTTCTATCAAGCCGTCCATACTGCCGCTTACGTCCAGTAAGATTGCTACCTGTATTTTGGGGTCTGCATTAAATTTTTTCTTCTTTTCTGTGGCAGAAGGAGATGTAAATGAGCTGAAAATAAGTGATGATACAATCACCAGCCCTGTAATTGGTAAAATGCTTTTTAGTTTCATGATCTTTAGTTTTAGTGGTTGGGTTATGGCCTGAGTAATAATTCATAGCTAAGATGCACAGTTATCCTGCTATGCACAAGCCCCGTTTGTTAAAGAAAAGTCAATGAAAAACCTCACCAAGTCAAAAGCTGTTTTCACACAGTTGCATTACCATGGCAGCATAAATTTTATTAATTATTCTTTTCTGTGTTTCTGTGCCTCTGTGGCAAATTCAGTTACTTTTGTAAATCCAAAATAACGGTATGCAATTCCACAGAAAAGATTTTACAGATAACGAACTCACCTCTCTATATAAAAGTATTTTATTGCCCCGCATGATTGAGGAGAAAATGCTGGTGCTCCTGCGGCAGGGCAAAATAAGCAAATGGTTCAGCGGTATTGGCCAGGAAGCGATTGCTGTTGGCAGTACCCTTGCTATGCAGCAGGATGAATGGATCATGCCTTTGCACCGCAACCTGGGTGTTTTCACCAGCCGTAAAATGCCGCTGAGCAAATTGTTTATGCAGTGGCAGGGTAATAAAGAAGGTTATAGCAAAGGCCGTGAAAGAAGTTTTCACTTTGGTACCAAAGAGCATCATATATGCGGCATGATATCGCATCTTGGCCCGCAGATGGCGATTGCTGATGGTGTGGCGCTTGCGTACAAATTACGTGATGATCAGAAAGCCTCGTTGGCTTTTACCGGCGATGGCGGTACCAGCGAAGGCGATTTTCACGAAGCATTGAATATTGCAGCGGTGTGGGACCTGCCCGTAATTTTTATCATTGAAAACAATGGCTATGGCTTAAGCACACCAACCAGCGAACAGTACCGTTGCAAAAATTTAGTAGATAAAGCCGTTGGTTATGGTATTGAAGGGGTGCAGATAGATGGTAACAATATTCTTTCTGTTTATGATACCATCAAAGGCGTTCGTGAATACTGCATTAAAAATCAAAAGCCTTATTTAATTGAATGCATGACCTTCCGCATGAGAGGGCATGAAGAAGCCAGTGGCGTAAAATATGTTCCGCCGGAGTTGTTTGAGCAGTGGGGAAAGAAAGATCCGGTGAAGAATTATGAAGATTATCTTATTGCAGAAAATGTTTTAACTGCTGAAAAAGCCGAGGCTATAAAGGCAGAGACCAAATCTTACATAGAAACAGAATTAAAAATAGCAGACCAAGCAAAGCCGATGAAAGCGGATACGGATGAGGAAGTGACTGATGTGTATAAGCCAGTTGTTTCTGGTTTCTCGTTGTTGAAAAACTCTGCTGGTTACGAGGTCCAACGAGATACAAACAACGGAAGACAAGAAACCAGAAACAACTTCAGATTCATTGATGGCATAAAAGAAGGGTTGCATCAAAGTATGGTCAAACACCCCAACCTCATCATCATGGGGCAGGATATTGCAGAGTACGGCGGCGCTTTTAAAATAACCGAAGGTTTTGTGGAGGAATTTGGCAAAGCAAGAATACGCAATACACCTATTTGTGAAAGTGCTGTTGTGGGAGCTGCATTGGGTTTAAGCTTAGAAGGCTACAAAGCCATTATGGAAATGCAGTTTGCCGATTTTGTGACTGTTGGCTTTAACCAGATCATCAACAATCTTGCAAAAATCTATTACCGCTGGGGACAAAATGCCGATGTTGTTATCCGTATGCCAACAGGAGGCGGTGTGGGTGCAGGGCCTTTTCACAGCCAGAGTAATGAAGCCTGGTTTGTGCATACCCCGGGATTGAAAGTTGTCTATCCATCAACACCTGCCGATGCAAAAGGCCTTCTTATTGCAGCCATCAACGATCCCAATCCTGTTTTGTATTTTGAACATAAGGCTTTGTATCGTTCAGTAAGCGGCAATGTGCCGGAGGCATATTATGAAGTGGAGATTGGTAAAGCAAGACTTGTGCAGGCTGGTGATGACATCAGCATCATTACATACGGCGCCGGTGTGCATTGGGCCATGGACTATGCAAAAAATCATCCTGAAATATCAATACATATTTTAGACCTGAGAACTTTGCTTCCCTTAGATTACGGAGCGATTAAAGAAGCGGTTGCAGCAACCGGTAAAGTACTATTGCTGCACGAAGACACATTGATCGGTGGCATTGGTGGTGAAATTGCAGCCTGGATAGCGGAGCATTGTTTTGACAAACTGGATGCGCCGGTGATGCGTTGTGCAAGTCTTGATACACCCATTCCTTTTAATATAGAACTGGAGAAAAATTTTATGGCTTACAGCAGGCTGGATGAAGTTGTACAGAAGTTGATGGGATATTGATATTGACCCGGCATTGGTTGTTTTGTAAAAAATAAAAATTATATTCACAGTTAAATCACGCTTCACCAAAACTTCAACCAATGTCAATTACAGCCATTCTTCTGACTGCCCTCGGCGCAGGTTTACTCATCCTCATTTTTGCTTTCATCAAAATTTATAATGAGCTGGCCAAAGAACGTATTCTTACAGAGGAGGGCGCCAGCGGCGTGGGCGCCTGTTTACAGCAGCGTAACGACCTTATACCAAACCTGGTTGAAACAGTTAAAGGGTATGCCGGCCACGAAAACCAAACATTGATTGAAGTAACAAAATGGCGCAATCAAAGCGCTGCCGCCACTACCGTAGAGGAACAGAATGCGGCTTCGGGCGGACTGAAACAGGCCTTGATCAACCTGCTTTCTGTTGCCGAAAATTATCCTGATCTTAAAGCCGATGCACAGTTTCAGCAGTTAATGGGCGAACTTGGCCGTATTGAAGAAAAGATAAACGATGCCCGCCGCTATTATAACGGTACGGTGAGAGAATATAATCAAAGCCTTGCCGTGTTCCCTAAAAATATAGTGGGCGGCAGTTTCGGTTTTAAACCGGCAGTCTTTTTTGCAGAAGATGCTGAGGCCAAAATTGCCCCTAAAGTGAAATTTTAATTGCGGTATCATTTTTCACCCGAAGTTGTATGCGGAAAAATTTCACCCTGTTTATTTTTCTTTTTTCTTTTTTTTGTGCCGGGGCACAAAAAACAAAAACACCTGCCTATTATTTTACCCGAACCAGTGAATCTTATTTATCAGATGCTGAAGTTGATTCATTGTTCCGTGATGAAGCAACTGCTTTTTTAAAAGGGCAAAACGTTCCCGGTCAGATGATCGAAACAACTTACCCAACCATAAAAAGCATGTTGCTGAATGTAACCAGGCTGGGTATTACAAAAGCTTTTAAAGAACTGGAAGCTGAACAAAAAATAAAACCGGTTACAGATAAAACCTCCTCTCAATTTGCCGGCATCAAAAGAGTATATACTGAAACTTTACAGGAAGAGATACGCAGCGCCTTTTTTAAAAGCAGGTCTTTATCAAAATATGCTTACGTAAACAACAGCGACAGGATAACCAGTTTTAAAAGTACCATACGCATTGATAAAGATGGAAAACTGCTGGTACAGGAAGAAATAAGCATACACAATGGCAACGGCCAGCCAAACCCTGCCTATGCAGGCCAGGCCGGTGCCGAAGATGCTTATATAAACAATGAAATAAAAAGAGGGATCGTAAGGGCCTTTCCGCTTTACTATGTAAATAAGTATAAACTTTTTCAGAACACAACTTTTAAATTAAAAGAAGTGCTGCGTGATGGTAAAACAGAAAACTATCATACCGAAAATCAGCAGAACGGCATTTTGGTTTACACCGGCAGCCGCGATGTTTTTTTAAATGAAGGGGATTATACCTACACCATCACTTATGAAACTGATCACCAGTTAAAACCGCTGAAAGATTTTGATGAACTGTACTGGAATGTTACCGGTAATGGCTGGTCGTTTAAAATTGATTCTGCAAGTTGCACGGTAATACTTCCTGAGGGCGCATCTGTTTTATCCGGTAAATGTTATACAGGTTCACAGGGTTCTGCTGATGAAAATTGCAGCATCGGCCAGGCGAAGATCAACGATAGTGTTGCGGTCATTTTCAGATCCACTCAATCACTGAAACCTTACCAGGGATTAACAATAGCCGTTTCCTGGCCGAAGGGGTTTGTGCAAACACAACTTTCAACCTGGCAAAATTTCAAATACTATGTGTGGAATAATAAAGCAGTTTTCTTTTTGCCGATAGCTGCCTTGTTTGCTGCCATTTTTTGTTTCTTCTTCTGGTTTCGTTATGGCCGTGATCCTGAAAAAGGAACGGTTTATCCCTTGTTTGAACCACCTGCTGGTTATGGCCCTGCGGCATTGGGTTATATCTACAACCAGAAATACAGCAATCAGCTAACGGCAGCAACTATTGTGGATGCTGCTGTGCGGCATAAAATAAAAATTGATGTGGAAAGAGATGGCCTCATCTTTAAACACAATGAATATGTAATCCGCAGAAGTATGCTGGCAGAAAAACCTGCGGTGAGCAAGTATGAAGAGTTCCGGAGCGATGTGGAAGACCTGATAGGGACTACTATTGAAAAAGGAAAATACAACAGCAGCCTGGGCGATCTTAATAAAACAATAAAATTGTATTGTGAGAGTAACTATAAGAACAAAGATGGTTTTGCCAAGAAAGGGTACAAAGGTTTTTTTGCGCTGAACAGTTCTTATACTTTAATCCCCGGCCTTGTTTGTGTAGCAGCGGGCATCTGGGGTGGTATAGAATTGTTCAGAGCGATGATACTTTTAAATTTTTGGCAGATTGCCTATTTCATCGGCGGCATTGTTTTATGCTCGGTGGTGTTTAAGGTTTTCAGGAAATTACTAAGCGCCTACAGTCCCGAAGGCCGGCAAATGGCTGATAAGATAGAAGGTTTCCGCATGTTTCTTTCTACCGCCGATGAAAAAAGATTCGACATGATGAGCCCGCCGAAAAAATCACTGGAGCTCTACGAAAAATATTTACCCTTTGCCATTGCTCTGGGTTGCGAAATTGAATGGGGACAAAAGTTTGAAGACATCATTAATGCAGCGAGTATTGATCCGGAAGTTGCAAGGACTGCGGCATTCTCTCACAGCATCAGCAGGGATAGCCACAGCTTCAGTTCATCCTTTGCATCATCTTTCAGTGGCGCCATATCATCTGCCAGTACACCGCCATCCAGTTCTTCCGGCGGTGGTTCTTCTTTTGGAGGTGGCAGCAGCGGAGGCGGTGGCGGTGGTGGTGGTGGCGGTGGCTGGTAATCGCAACACAAAAAATTCTTAAACCCAAAAAATAAATAACAATGTCAGAACAATCTTTTGATGAATGGTTTGCAGTAGTTAAAACTGAATTTGCAAAGAACGGTATAGCGCTTCCTGAAGATATTGAGATGATGGAGATGGCTCATATGGAATACCTGGAATCAGGAAAATCACAGGAGGAATTTATGCAGCAATTGATTGCGGAATATAAAGGCAGTAATTAACATCGGTGATATGATAAGATACTTTCTGTGTATAGCTGTAGTTGCAAGCTTTATCTCCTGTAAACAAACAGCAGATAAAATCAGTATGCCTGTACTGTACGACTCAACGTATTTGCCTGCTGTTTTTACAGACCCCCAGCGTATTGAAAAAATAAAATCAGCCTTTGCTGTGATAGACAGCCTGTATAAAAAACACGCAACCGATAATCATTTTCCGGCAATAGCTTTTGGGCTGGTTGTAGATGGGCGGCTTGTTTATAAGAACAGTTATGGTTACACAGATGTAGAGAAGAAAATTCCTGCAACCAGTTCTTCCTTGTTCCGCATTGCATCCATGAGCAAGAGTTTTACCTGCATGGCTATTTTAAAACTGCGTGATGAAGGAAAACTTAATCTGGATGATCCTGCTTATCTCTACATTCCAGAACTAAAGAACTTAAAATATCCAACGGCGGATGCGCCTGTAATTACAGTGCGCCACCTGATGAGCCACAGCGCAGGATTTCCGGAAGACAATCCCTGGGGCGACAGGCAGCTTGCCGACAGTGACAAAGACCTGATGGAATTTATCGGCAAACAGATTTCTTTCTCCAATCCGCCTGGCATTGCTTATGAATACAGCAATCTTGGTTTCGCCTTGCAGGGAAAGATCATCAGCAAAGTTTCGGGCATGAGCTACCAGGATTATGTCAAACAAAATATTTTAGAACCGCTGGGCATGAAAACAACCACCTATGAATTTGGGGATGTGGCTGCTGATAAACTGGCACATGGTTATCGCTGGCTTAACTCAACATGGAACGAAGAAATATTGCTGCATGATATACCCGATGGAAGCTGGGGTGCCATGGGGGCTATGATCAGCAGTATTGATGAATTTGCAAACTACATGGCTTTTCACCTAAGCGCCTGGCCGCCCAATAATGCAAAAGATGATGGTCCCATCAAAAGAAGTTCGGTAAGAGAAATGCACCAGCCCTGGCGAATGAATGCATTCAATGCAAATTTTATTTTTCCTGATGGAAGAGCCTGTGCAACCACAACTGCTTATTGTTACGGATTAGGATGGATGAAAGATTGCGAAGGCAGAACATATATCTCTCACAGTGGTGGATTGCCCGGCTTTGGAAGCCAGTGGCGCATTATGCCTGATTATGGAATTGGTGTGGTTGCATTTGCCAACAGAACTTATGCGCCGATGGGCACCATTAATTTGCGTGTGCTTGATACGCTGATAAAAATTGCAGGACTTCAGCCAAGACAAATCCTTCCTTCAAAAATTTTAGAGCAACGCAAAAATGAACTGGTAAAGATATTGCCCGATTGGAACAATGCACAGCAAAGCGGCATTTTTGCAGAGAACTTTTTTCCTGATTATCCTATTGATAGTTTGAAGAAAGAAGCAAAGGATCTATATAGCAAAGCAGGAAAAATAATCTCAGTAAAAGCAATGCAGCCGGAAAACCAGTTGCGTGGCAGCTTTATAATTGAAGGAGAAAAAACAGATATCGAAGTTTATTTTACGCTTTCTCCGGAGAACCCTGCGTTGATACAGGAGTATCATATTAAAGAGCTGATCAAACAATAATTTTTACCGCAGAGGCAGGGAGACGCAGAGTTGAGATTAGATTTTCTCTGCGCCTTTGCGCCTCTGCGGTTTGCATTTCATTCCCCCGGATGATATTTCCGCTCCACATGCTTCAGCACATCTTCTTTATAAAACAACACATCCTTAAACTGCCCTTTGCTGTACATCAGTCCCTGGTCAAAAAAATGTTTTGAATCTGGATTGCCGCTTTCGCCACCAGCCAATAAAGATTTAGCTTTTATCTTTTTACCAAACTCAACAGCACAAATAAAGCTGTTGCCATGATAGCCGTATCTTTTTTTAGTGCCGGCAAATGTTTTGCTGCTATAAGAGGGCAACATACCCCAGGTAGCAGAAGCAAAAGATATAGGATAACTTGGCTTTGCATCATCAAATTTATATTCAATATCGTTAGAGATGCGCTGAAAGCGGTTAATCTCTCCCCAGGTAATTTGCCAGTTGCCAAAATCGCTTTCCAACTCCTTAACTACGGCCAGCATTGGGTTAATCAGTTCCTCAGCAGTTGCATTGGCAGCAAAGTATTTTGCCACTTCAACCTGGTTGCCTTTATATTTTATTTCGCCCATCAGTGGTAATAGTTTTTCGCCCCATAAAACAGCTAGTGTAGTGGCAACAGAATTTTCTGTGCAGCGGTAATTCCAATTTTTTAAAACAGCCATTACATCTTTTAGTTGCCCGTAAGCTGTATCTCTTTTATCCAATTTATTTTCATAGCTATTTATCAGCGCTGGCAATAAGACTTCAAAGGCAGCCAGCCGGGTATCATAACCAGCCTTTATAACTTTATCCAGGTCGTATTTCTTTTCTTCATCCAATACCCTCACCGCATTAATGCCACGGAAATTTTCTCCGTCAGGTGCCAGGTAGTTTGCATAATCATTTTTCTCCGGACTGAATTTTCCGGCTACAGTAAAAGGCGTAGAGTTGCAGTTTTGCAGCCAGCCATTTTGCGGATTGTAAATATGCACGCTTTCATCTACTGTGTGATAACCCTTCCATTCGGTGGCAGAAGTTGTTCCATCAACGGGTTTGCTCCAGTCGTATTTTGCATCACGCTTTGGTAAAAAGTTGCCATGCCAGTAAGCAATGTTGCCTTCGGCATCTGCATACACGGTATTATTGCTTGGGTTGGCGCCCATGCCCATGGTTTTCTTAAAACCGGCAAAACTTTTTGTTTTGGTACGCAGCCAGCTTTGAATAAAACCTTTTGTATCCCGGTTGTTGTGGCGTAAGCTTAAATACTTTCCATCACGCTTTGCCATAATAGGCCCGTGGTGTGTAAATAGCGAGTTGAAGATCTTTGTTTCAATATCACCGTCTGCTGTTTTAATTTTTATGCTGATCTTTTTCTTGATAACCGGTTTCAGGTTGCCATCGTATTCATAAAACCAGTTGTTATTTTGGTTGGTTAGTTTTTCAATATAGGCATCCGAAATATCAGCCTGGCTGGATGTATGCATCCAGCCACCATGTTCGTTAAAGCCCTGGTAAATGAAAGGCTGTCCCCAGGTAACGGCCCCGTAAGCATTCAAACCTTCTTCGCTAACCATGTGCACTTCGGGCCGGAAATAAAATGTTACATGCGGATTGATGTATAAGATGGCATTGCCGCTTTCGGTGATGGTTGGTGAAAAAGCAAAACCGTTGGAGCCGGTTGGATCGTCTTCAACAAACACTTTCTTTGCAAGCACTTCATCTTTGCCCGAATAAAAATTTTTTAGCTCATCAACTGTAATACCTCCGGTGCTGATGGCGCCAATACTTCCATCGGTCCACAGTAAAGCATACCAGGGTTGAAAGCGGGTGAGCAAAGCTGGCTTAACCTGCGGATTTTTGTACAGATAATAATTAATGCCATCTGCATAAGCATTCAATATTTGTTTTAACCAGGCAGGTGCATTTGCATAATCTTTTATTGCATCAACAGAATCAATCACCAAACGAATGAGCAAATCATTGTAAAGATCTTTTTCACCATTCACTTCTGAAAGGCGGCCAAGCTTTTCAATATAGTTCATCTCCACTCTTTTGAAATCATCTTCGCATTGTGCATACAACAAACCAAACACAGCATCAGCATCTGTTTTGCCATACACATGTGGTATGCCATAATGGTCACGGATGATGGTGATGTTTTCCGCTTGTTTTTTCCAGCGGGTAATTTCTGAGTCAGAAAATGGCTGTGCAAATAATTGAAGTGGGAATATGAGTATAAGCAGTAGGTATTTCATGTCCTGTTTTTTATCTGGCAGGATTTAAATATACAGCTTAAAAGGATGTTCTAATCAGCCTTACTTCCTTTATCTCCCACAAACCACTGCTCTTTGTTTTTAAACAGCACATTGAAGGTGGTAAGCGATCCATAACACCGGGTAATGTATTGCTGTATGTTTACTTTCTCTTCGTCGCTCAATGATTTGTGGCTGTTGATATTTTGTTCCAGCACACGCAGGCGGTCACGCAACATTACAATTTTGTGGAAAAAATCATCAATGGGAATATCCTTTGGCTTTAAAGATTTGTCGGCGGTTTGCAGGCTCATGGTTCCGCCGATCCATTTATCGCCCAGTGGAACAATTTCTGTAACATCGCTCCATTGCCTTAATATTTTTAATAAAGATTTTTCAACTGCCGAAACTGTTTCTACTTCTACCGTTACATTTTCTGCAATGATCTCATCCAGGTTGTTATCAGTCTTGTCTATCTCTTTTATGCCATGATGGATAAATGAAATGAGATAAGTGGCGTATTTAACACCAACGATCACACCTGGCCCAAATTGTGTGTGCTGCAGCCTGGTGCCAATGCCAAGCGTTAGTTGATTCTCTTCCATAAAATCAGTTTTCTTTTTTTGCTTCGGTTTTTACTTTCTTTAATAATTCTATCTTAAATGCGTACGACGAAATTAAGATGTATTTATTGAAAGTTACTTCATCGGCCAACACGGCAAATTCGTAAGCAGGTAAATAGCGAACCATAAAGGTATCCAGCTCGGCGCCCTGCAACTGTGTAATGCGGCGTACAAAATTTCTGTTGAAACGGTAGCGTACAAAATTATCCTGCTCCTGTTGCTCAACCCTTGCCTGGAAAGCTTTCATGCGTTTGTTTCTTCCAAAGCGGAACATGTTGATGATCTCATTTACATCGGCACCTGCGGCGCCTGAGGGAGAAACACTGGTTCGTATTGTGGGCTTACGGTAATTAAAAGCGGCAGCATAGGTTCGCCGGTTTTCAATAGAATCTTCCTTATAACTGCGTGCAAAGATCAGCACTTCCTTTAAAGTGCGGTAACCGCTTTTTACCCTTACTCCGATTGATATATCAAACTGTGTAAGATCTGCAATATTTTTTACGGGGAATTTTTGCGTGGGCCTGCTTTGATAAATAAATGTAAGAGAGTCTTTTTCATTTACAATAATTTGGTACCTGCCCATGGAATCTGTTTTTACGGAGCGTCCGGATGTAGTTTCAACCCTTACGTTTTCAACATAGTTGGTTCTGGAAGAATCGAAAACAGTTCCGGTAACCTTTAACTGGCCCAGCGTTAATTTGGGGGTGGAGAGAAAAGCAAAAATGAAAAATATTTTAAAAAATATCCGCAAGGGTTAAAATTAGTAAGGATAAAAATAAAGGAACAATTCAGAACAACAGCTGTGTAAGTATCTTTTAACTGCGATTTTGCTTTTGTATAACCGATGCAATCACAGCAGGGTAACTGGCGTGTTCTAAAACATGGATCTTTTGGGCAAGCGTTTCGGGTGTATCATGTTCAGCCACTTCGCATTTTGTTTGAAAGATGATCTCCCCATTGTCATATACCTCATCTACAAAATGAATGGTAATACCGCTTTCTTTATCGCCAGAGGCAATAACTGCCTGGTGTACAAATTGGCCATACATACCCTTGCCTCCATATTTCGGCAGCAGGGCCGGATGAATGTTCACTATCTTTTTTGGATATGCATTCAGCAGGCTTGCGGGCATTTTCCATAAAAAACCTGCAAGTACAATAAAATCAATATTGAGTTGTTTAAGTTCGGGCAGATAACCATCACCCTTAAAAAACCTTTCTTTTTCAATTAATATAGAAGGGATACCGGCTTTAGCTGCAATCTGTAGTACCCCTGCACCGGGCTTGTTGCAAACAACCAGTGCAATCTTTACGTTTTGGGATGTTGCAAAGTAATTGATGATCTGCTCTGCATTTGATCCGGCGCCACTTGCAAAAACGGCAATATGGGTTAAATGCTCTTTACGGCCACCTGCCTGTCCGGCAGGCGGGCTCATTTTTTTCCAGATCTTAATAATATAGCTTCTGAAAAAGGTAAACTGCCCCAAAGGAATGCTGATTAATAAAACACAAAGCGGCCAAAGCAGGGTTACCAATATTATATAGAGGATAAACCATAAAAACCCCTTCTCCAGGCTGGTAAGCAGTAAAATCTTTCTTCCGGCGTACCCACAAAGGCTTCCGCCCAAAGCAAAAGTTGTTATAATAAGCAACAGGTTTAGCCCATTTACCTTCCATCTTTGCTTAAGCTTTTGAAACATGGCGCAAAAGTGGGTTAAAAAATTGTGATTATGCAGACTTATCCGAAAAAAAACCAGGCTGCATAAACTACTTACAAATACATGACAATTACCATACAGGTTTTGCGACAATCTGCTGAAAACCACGCCAGATAAGGAAAAAAAAAATTCTAAAATGTTGATATATTGTCAGTATCCTGCCTTATTTTTGCTGCCGAATCAGGATATTTTTCCACTTTAGCCCCGATATTAACTGTATGAGTCGCTATAGAAAAATCTTAAACAGAATACTTGTAAGCATTTTCCTCGTTTTTTTACTGTCTATTAATATACAATCTTTAGCTGCCGATGGTGCTGCTTTGTTTAAAGCAAACTGCGCCAGTTGTCATAAACCTGATAAGGATTTTTCTGGCCCGGCGTTAAAAGGCTGGAAAGACAGAGTACCTGCGGATGGCTGGATATACAAGTGGGTTCATAGTCCGATAGACCAAAACGACCCTTATGCCATAGCACTAAAAAATAAATGGAAGCCAACCATTATGACATCGTTTCCCCAGTTAAAGAATGAGGAAATTGATGCCATCATGAAATATGTGGATGATTATGTACCTGAAGATCTTACCAAAGGGGGAACTGGCACAGCAAAAACCGCCGATGATTCTTCGCTGCTTTTTGGCATTCTTACACTTGTTTTAGCCCTTATTGCCTTTATATTATTACAGGTTAACAGCAACCTCCGCAAATTATCAGACGAAAAAGAAGGTGTACTGCGTACTGAACCGGTGCCGTTCTATAAAAACAAAACCTATATAATGGCGGGTGTTTTGGTGTTATTTGCCATTGGCGGATATTACACCATTAACGGTGCCATTGGTATGGGCCGTATGCAGAACTACCAGCCGGTGCAACCGATATTTTACTCCCACCAGGTACATGCCGGTACCAACCAGATAAGCTGCCTGTACTGCCACAGCGGCGCACAAGACAGCAAGCAGGCAAGTATTCCATCTGTTAACACCTGTATGAACTGTCATAAATCCATCAGCAAATACGAGGGTCCGGATAAATTAGTGAGAGAAGACGGAACTCCGGTGGATGGAACAGCCGAGATAGAAAAACTGTATGCTTATGCAGGCTGGAACTCAGCAACAAAAACATATAATCCCGATAAAAATAACGACGGTATCCCTGATGGTGCAAAACCAATTGAGTGGGTAAAAATTCACAACCTGCCCGATCATGTTTACTTTAACCACAGCCAGCACGTAAAGGTTGGCAAGCAAAACTGCCAAACCTGCCACGGTAATATTCAGCAAATGCCTGAAGTGTACCAGTTCAGCAACCTGAGCATGGGATGGTGCGTAAACTGCCACAGGGAAACCAAGGTTGATTTTTATAATCAGGAAGATAAAAGCGGCAATAAATATTACAGCATTTATGAGAAATTCCACAAAGATTTAAAGAGCGGGAAAATGGATAGTGTTACGGTTGAAAAGATCGGTGGAACGGAATGCCAGAAATGTCACTATTAAACAGTTCGCAGTCTGCAACAGGCAGCCTGCAATATTAAATTTCAAATTGTACAACGAATAGGTTGTTGACTGCCCACTGTCAACTGCCACTGTTAACTGATAAATATGAGTAAGAAAAAGTACTGGCAAAGTTTTGGGGAACTGAATCAAACAGAAAGTTTTCAGGAATCATCCAAAAACGAGTTTAAAGAAGAGCTGCTCCCTTTGGCAGACCTTGATGATAAAGGTATTTTAGATGCCAAAACTCCACGCAGGGATTTTCTTAAATACCTTGGCTTTAGCACCGCAGCCGCTGCTGTTGCAGCCAGTTGCGAAACACCCGTACGCAAGGCTGTACCATTTTTACACAAGCCTGATAATGTTATACCGGGTGTTGCCAGTTATTATGCTTCTACTTATGTAAATGGAGGCGATACCATTTCTGTAGTTGTAAAACAAAGAGACGGAAGGCCGATCAAGATAGAAGGAAACGAGTTATCAACCATTACCAATGGTGGTACCACCGCCCAGGCCCAGGCATCGGTATTAGATCTTTATGATAATACACGCCTGCGCTACCCCATGCAAAAAAATGGTAAAGAGTTTAAAGAAGTTACCAGCTTTGATGCCTTTGATAAAATGGTAGGTGCAGCCATCAATGGTAAAGCTGTAGCCATTCTTACTTCAACAGTAAATTCCCCTTCTACTTTAGCAATCATAAACGAATTTATAGCCAAATATCCCGGCAGCCGCCACGTACAATACGATGCAGTAAGTTACAGCGGTATGCTGCTGGCCAACGAAGCCTGCTACGGAAAAAAAGCAATTCCTTCTTATCATTTTGATAAAGCAAAAGTAATTGTAAGCCTGGGCGCCGATTTTCTGGGAACCTGGCTCAGCCCGGCAGAATTCAACAATCAATATTCTAAAAACAGGAAAATAAAAGGCGATAAACCGGAACTGAGCAGGCATTTTCAGTTTGAAAGCATGATCAGCCTTACCGGCAGTAATGCCGATGACCGCTACACACATAAGCCATCAGAAACAGGTGCTGTTGCATTGGCTTTGCTGGCTAAGTTAGGTGGCGCTGTATCTGCACCAACTATTGCAGATGCAAAACTGGCAAAAGGAATTGATACTGCTGCTGCTGCTTTAAAAGCAAGCAACGGTGCAGCACTGGTAGTTTGCGGAAGCAATGATGTGAATGTGCAGATCATTGTAAATGCTATCAACGCAGCAATCGGTGCCAATGGCACTACCATCAACTGGGCCATCACATCAAACTACAAAGCCGGTATTGATGCAGATATGATAAACCTGGTGAAGGATATGAACAGCGGCGCAATTGGAGCTGTTTTGATTAACGGTGTTAATCCTGGCTACTCATACAGCGACTGCAAAGGGTTTAAAGACGCTCTGGCAAAAGTTGCTTCTGTATCTTTTAATGCAACGATGGATGAAACAACTGAGCAGTGCAAATTTGTACTTCCATCTCATCACTGGTTAGAAAGCTGGGGCGATACTGAACCTAAAACAGGTTATTACAGTTTAATACAGCCAACCATCAACCCGCTGTTTAAAACACGTGCTTTTCAAACTTCATTAATTAAATGGAGTGCAGCCGCAGGAAGCCAGGTTAATGATTATGAAACCTATTTTAAAACATACTGGAATGCCAAACTTGGCAGTGCAGATCTTTATAACAAAGCCTTACAGGATGGCGTTGTAGAACCTGCAACTATGCCTGTTGGCGGAGGGTCTTTCAATGGCGCAAAATTAGCAGAGGCTGCTGCCGCTGTTGCTGCAGCAAAAGGCGGCGCAGTTGAAGTGGTGCTTTATCAAAAGGTATCTGTTGGTGATGGTACACAGGCCAATAACCCCTGGCTGCAGGAATTGCCCGACCCGGTTAGTAAAGTAACCTGGGACAATTATGCAATGATGAGCCCTGCTATGGCAAAATCACTGCTGGGCCTTGATGTGATGAACCAGGAAGGCGGTAAGCAAAGTGATTATGAAGTTCATCCTGAAAAACCCGTTGTAAAAATTACTGCAAACGGTAAATCGGTTGAACTGCCGGTGATTGTTTTACCGGGAATGAATGCAGCAACCATAGCGCTTGCAGTAGGATACGGAAGAGAAAGTGCCGATAAAGAAGCTACGGCTGCCAATATCGGCAAATCGGCCAAAGGTGCAGGTAAAAATGTTTACCCGCTGGTTGGGTTCAACGGAACCAACTCATACAATGCAGTTGCAACTGTTGAAAAAACAGGCAAAATGTACCCATTGGCACAAACACAGGTGCATGGGTTTACTGAAAGCCGCCCGGTTATTTATGAAACCAATCTTACTGCATATACTGCAAAACCCGGAGCGCTTTTAGCGGAAGTTAAAGCAGAACTTGAAAATATTACTGCCAACGGCAGTAAAGACTTTGTAAGAGATGCTACCATTTATCCTGACTATGAAAAGCCGGGTATTAAATGGGGGATGAGCATTGACCTTAACACCTGTACAGGTTGCAGCGCCTGCGTTGTAGCATGTACGGCCGAAAATAATGTGAGCGTGGTTGGTAAAATGCAGGTGCAGCGTGCACATGAAATGCACTGGCTGCGTATTGACCGTTACTTCACCTTCAACAGCGAAAACCATGATGATGTAGATGTGGTTTTTCAACCCATGCTTTGCCAGCATTGCGATAATGCGCCTTGCGAAAATGTTTGCCCCGTTGCGGCCACAAACCACAGCACAGAGGGCCTGAACCAGATGACCTATAACCGTTGTATCGGTACAAGATATTGTGCCAACAACTGCCCTTATAAAGTACGCCGCTTTAACTGGCTGGATTATACAGGAGCCGACAGCTTCCCTGATAACCAGAACCCGATGCTGGGCGCTTATATGGATGAGAGCGTAATGCAGATGAATGATGACCTTACCAGGATGGTATTGAACCCTGATGTAACAGTTCGTTCACGTGGTGTTATTGAAAAATGTTCTTTCTGTGTTCAGCGTTTGCAGGACAGCAAGCTGGAAGCAAAAAAACAACAGGACCCATCATTGGTACGCAATGTAAAAGTTGCCTGTATGCAGGCCTGCCCAACCAATGCCATCAGCTTTGGTAATGTAAATGATAAAGAAAGTGATGTATATAAGATCAGGAACGCAGAACAGAAACACCGCTCATTCTATGTAATGGAGCAGTTACACGTGTTGCCTAACGTAAGTTACCTGGCAAAAGTGAGAAATACCGACAGGCATATTGGAGTGGAAGAACACGGAGGAGAAAAGCACGAAGCAAAAAAAGGAGATAAAGCACACGCATAAAAAACGATAAGTAAAAATTAAAAATTAAAAAGTAAAAATCAGAAAGCAGGAAGATAATTCACCTTTTGAATTTTAACTTTTGACTTTATACTTAAGATATGTCATTATTAAAATACGAATCGCAACTAAGGGAACCGCTGGTAGATGGTGATAAAGATTACCACCAGGTAACGGAAGATATCATTCGTCCCATAGAGATGAAGCCAAGCCGTCTCTGGTATATTGGATTTTATATCAGTGTGGCCTTGTTATTATTTGGTGTGTACAGTGTTTATCGTGAGGTTACTTATGGTATCGGCCAGTGGAACGTAAATAAAACCATCGGCTGGGGTTGGGATATTACCAACTTCGTATGGTGGGTAGGTATTGGTCACGCCGGAACATTGATCTCTGCGATCTTATTATTATTCCGTCAGGGCTGGAGAACGGGTGTAAACCGTGCAGCCGAAGCGATGACGATATTTGCGGTAATGTGCGCAGGCCAGTTCCCGATATGGCACATGGGCCGTGTGTGGATGGCATTCTTTGTATTACCTTATCCAAATACCCGTGGGCCTTTGTGGGTTAACTTTAACTCTCCACTGCTTTGGGACGTATTTGCGATATCAACTTATTTCACTGTTTCATTATTATTCTGGTACTCGGGGTTATTGCCCGATCTGGCTACTGTAAGGGATCGTGCAAAAACCAAGTTCCGTAAAATGTTCTATGGCGTTGCGTCTTTCGGCTGGACCGGAAGCACCAAGCACTGGCAGCGTCACGAATCATTGTCGCTGGTACTGGCAGGTTTAAGTACACCACTTGTACTTTCTGTACACACCATCGTATCTTTCGACTTTGCTACTTCAATCGTTCCGGGCTGGCATACTACCATCTTCCCGCCATACTTTGTGGCCGGTGCCATCTTCTCAGGTTTTGCCATGGTGCAAACGCTGATGATTGTTGTACGTAAAGTTTTAAACCTGCAGGACTATATAACAATTGGCCACATTGAAGCCATGAACAAAGTAATTGTGTTAACGGGTAGTATTGTGGGTTGTGCTTATTTAACTGAATTATTCATTGCCTGGTACGGACAAAATCCTTACGAGTGGTATGCATTTAAAGAGAACCGTGCAAACCTGTACAGTCCTTATGGATGGAGCTACTGGCTGATGATGTTCTGTAACGTGGTATCGCCGCAATTATTCTGGAGCCGTAAGCTGAGAAGAAATATTACCGTAACATTCTTCATGAGTATCATAGTAAACATCGGTATGTGGTTCGAGCGTTTTGTAATTATTGTTACTTCTGTGTACAGGGATTACCTGCCATCAAGCTGGAGTACTTATTACAGCCCGTCTATCTGGGAGATTGGTTTTTACCTGGGTACTTTCGGATTGTTCTTCACCTGTTTCTTCCTGTTTGCAAAATACTTCCCGGTTATTGCGGTAGCCGAGATCAAAGCTATTTTAAAAACCAGTGGAGAGAATTACAAAGTGAAGATGACGGATATTGAAAAAGCAGATGCGGAAAAATTTTATATTGAAGAAGTGGGGCATGCACACCACTAAGCATTTTAAATTTTGAATTTTAAATTTTGAATTAATATGGCTGGAGGGATTAAAAAATTTGTGGTAGGATCATTTGATGATGAAAAGGTATTGTTTCCTGCGGTGAAAAATGTTCGCAAGGCAGGATACAAGATACACGATGTGTACACCCCTTTTCCGGTGCATGGCTTAGATCATGCGATGGGCATACGTGAAACCAGTTTGCATACAGCGGGTTTTATTTATGCTATTACCGGTACCACTACAGCACTAACATTCATGAGCTGGGTATTTACCAAAGACTGGCCTTTGAACATCGGCGGTAAACCACATTTTGCTTTACCGGCCTGGATACCTATCACCTTTGAGTTAACAGTATTGTTCTCTGCAGTTGGTATGGTGCTTACATTTTGTTACCTGTGCAACCTGGCGCCATTTGTAAAAAAACATCATTTTCATCCAAGGGCTACTGATGATCTTTTTGTAATGGCTATTGAGTGCACCGATAAAACCAATGATGCAGAAGTACAGGCTTTTTTACAATCAGCAGGCGCACAGGAAGTAAATGTGCAGATGGCAGAAACAGGATGGTGGATCGGCAGGTATCACAAAGAACAAAAGTTGTATAAAGAAGAGAAAGGGTATTAAAAGCCCCCTCTATCTCCCCCAAAGGGGGAGGAAATCTGGAAGATATTTGTGAAGATTGAAAGGTTATTTGAAACAAAAGAACTTAGAATTAAAAATTTCGCTTCGGTAACTCTCCCCTTTTGGGGGAGTTGGAGGGGGCCGGGGATTAAATGTATATACGAATGAAAAAATTTGCAATTATAGCGACACTTATCTTGTCAACAGCAGTTGTGTTTATGAGTTGTAAAGACAAGCGTAGTCCGGGGTCAGTTTATATGCCCGATATGGCTTACAGCCGTGCTTACGAAAGTTATGCAGAGCGTGACTCTGCTGTTTTTACAATGAACCCGGCGGATGCAGGTCATAAAATATTCTACAATAACTTACCTCCTGCGGGTACTATAAAAAGAGGCGAACTTTTTCCGTTCAATGTACCTAATGACAGCAACGGTTTGCTAAATTTAAGCAACCAGGTTAAAAACCCATTGGCACCACCAACAGGTAAAGATCTTGAAGAAGCAGGCCGGTTGTTCAATATTAATTGTGCAGTTTGCCATGGTCCCAAAGGAGAAGCAAACGGACCACTGGCAGCAAAAGTAGGCGGAGTAAAAAGTATAATAGCATCTTCTCCCGGATTTAGTGACGGAAGAATATTTTTTGTGATGGAATACGGACAAAATAACATGGGTAGCTACGCTCCGCAGTTAAGCAGGGAGCAAAGGTGGAGAATAGTACAATATATCAGAACGCTGGAGCCCAAAGCCGCTGGTAACAGTCCTGCATCAACAGAAGTTAAAAAAGATACGGGCATGGCTGCTCCAAAGCCTGAGATAGTTAAACTTACAGGAGGCAGGGCAGGTTAGTAACATAACAACTGAGGAGAATAGGCAGTAAAAAAACAGAGTAGAAGTATTAACACAAAATAAAGATCAGATGGATCATCAATTTCAATTACCGGGGAGTTATAAAAAGTGGACTTACGGCCTTATCGCTGTAGGTGTGGCAGCATTGATATACGGCTTTATCATGTTTCATCCTTTAGAGCATGGGCACCATGGACAACATGTTGAGAGTACCCGTTTTTGGGCTGTGCTTTTGCAGAACAGCGCTTTCTTTTTGCTGGTTGTTAATGCAGCCATGTTCTTTATATGTGTAACTACCATGGCAATGGCAGGCTGGGTCGTTGCATTCAGAAGGGTATCAGAAGCAATTTCAAGTGTGGTGCCCATACTGGGGGTTTTAACTTTTATTATTTTAATGGCCATTGTTTTTGGCGGCCGTACAGATATTTATCACTGGCTTGATAAAGAAGCTGTGGCAAACGATCACATCCTTAATGGCAAGAAAGGATTTTTAAATCCAACATTTTTTTCAATCTGGTCCTTCCTTACCATCTTCCTGTGGTGGTTCCTGGGTAAAAAAATGCGCAGCCTCAGTTTAAAGAGCGATAAAGAAGGCCACATGGATTATGAAACAGGTAAGAAATGGGTATGGAACAATACCGTTTGGGCGTCACTTTATTGCGTGGTATTTACTTTAACAGTTGCATCAACCATTCCCTGGTTATGGCTTATGAGTATTGATGCACACTGGTATAGCACTATGTACAGCTGGTACACTTTTGCCAGCACCTTTGTTTCGGGCATGTCGCTGATTGCTTTGTTTGTTATTTATTTAAAAAACAGGGGGCAGCTTGCTTATGTTACAGATGAGCATCTGCATGATCTTGGAAAATTCATGTTTGCATTCTCAGTTTTCTGGACATACCTGTGGTTTTCTCAGTACATGCTTATCTGGTACAGTAACCAGCCTGAAGAAACAAAATATTTTGTGGAGAGAATTGGTACAGCAACAAAAGCAGGGCCTTATAAAGCTATCTTCTTCCTCAACTTAATATTAAACTTCCTTTGTCCGTTGTTAATATTAATGAAGAAAGGATCAAAAAGAAACTGGACCTTGGTTACTGTAATGGCTGTGCTGATCATCTTTGGCCACTGGATAGATTTTTTCCAGATGGTAATGCCGGGTACAGTACATGAACACTATGGTATTGGCTTTTTTGAAATAGGTACAGCCTGTTTATTTATAGGATTGATTATGTGGGGAACAGGAAATTACTTAAGCAAACATTCTCTGCTTGCAAAAAATCATCCTTTCTTAAAAGAAAGTATGATACACCATACATAAGCCCCTCCTGTCCTCCCTAAAGGGGAGGGAACGGGGAGATTATGGAGAATACAGAATTAAAAGAATTTTTGAAATAAAAAGAGGCCTTGTTCGAGTTCCCTCTCCTTGGGAGAGGGGTTGGGGAGAGGCCGGATAAACTTAATTTATGAAAGAGTTTTTAATGATAGCGTTAGGCATACTGTTATTTGTGGTCATCTTTCAGATTGCAAAGGCCAGTGAATACGTAAGCGTTTTAAAGGGCGAGAACAAAACCCGCAAACAGAATAACAGGATCAATGCTTTTATGCTGATAGGCCTGCTTGTTTTTGGATTGATAGGCGTATGGTATTGTAATGAACTGTATTTCGGAAAAACCCTTTTTCCGCAGGGGTCTGCATCTGTAGAAGGAGAAAAGGTTGATACCATGTTGTATGTAACCATAGCGATAACGGGAGCCGTATTTGTTATTACACAGGTACTCTTATTCTGGTTTTGTTTTAAATACCAGGAAAAGGATGGTAAAAAAGCATACTTCTTTCCGCACAATACCAAGCTTGAATTGATATGGACAACAGTACCTGCAATATTCTTAACGGTGTTGGTTGTTATCGGGTTAAAATTTTGGTTTAAAATTACCGGCGACGCACCCAAAGATGCGATTGTTGTTGAAGTTACCGGCCACCAGTTTGCCTGGGAGTTCAGGTACCCCGGGGCGGATAAGGTTTTAGGCAAAACAAATTATAAGCTATATACAGCCAAGAATAGCCTTGGTGTGGATTTTGAAGACCCTGCAAGCTTAGATGATATTCATGTAAACACAACCATGCATATTCCTGTGGGTGTGCCTGTTAAAATGGTTATCCATTCCCAGGATGTTATTCATGATGTAGGGTTGCCGCATTTCAGGTTAAAGATGGATGCCGTACCTGGTATCCCAACCACGCAGTGGTTTACGCCCAAGATCACTACTGCTGAAATGAAAAAGAAAACAAACAATCCAGATTTCAATTATGAAATTGCCTGCGACCAATTGTGTGGCGCAAGTCACTATGCCATGAGGGGCGTTATCATTGTTGAAACCATGGAAGAGTATAAAAAATGGTTAGCTGAGCAAAAATCTGAATATTCAACATTGTTTCCTGCAAAACCAATGGAGCCAGTAAAAGCAGACACTGTAAAAAATCAGATATCACAGGTATTACCCGAAAAAAAATAATTAAAGCGTTTCGATAATTACGGCTCTTGCCGGGTATCAGAAAAAAAATAAGAATATGAGTAGCGTAGCCACATTACACCATGCCGATGTTCACGGATCACATGATGCACATCATGAACATCATCACCATGAAACATTTATAACCAAATATGTTTTCAGCCAGGATCATAAAATGATTGCCAAGCAGTTTTTGGTAACCGGTATTATCTGGGCTATCATTGGAGGTTTGTTCTCGGTAGTATTCCGTTTTCAACTGGGCTATCCTGAATCAACTTTTCCGTGGATGGAAGATATATTCGGTCATTGGGCTGCAGGCGGTAAATTAAAACCCGAATTTTATTATGCACTGGTTACCATGCATGGAACCATTTTAGTGTTCTTTGTATTAACAGCAGGCTTAAGCGGAACTTTTGCAAACTTCCTGATTCCTTTACAGGTTGGTGCAAGAGATATGGCTTCGCCAATGCTGAATATGTTGAGTTACTGGTTCTTCTTCCTGGCTTCTGTTATCATGTTTGCATCCCTGTTTATACAAACAGGCCCTGCAAGCGGCGGATGGACGATCTACCCTCCGTTGAGTGCACTTGGAGATGCTTCAAGCGGCGCCAAACTTGGTATGGATTTCTGGCTGGTGAGTATGGCGATGTTCATCGTATCTTCTTTACTGGGAGGCCTTAACTATATCACTACCATCCTTAACATGCGTACTAAAGGTATGAGCATGACACGTCTGCCGCTTACAGTTTGGGCACTGTTCTTTACTGCTGTGTTGGGTGTACTTTCTTTCCCTGTATTATTATCAGGCGCTATATTGTTACTGTTCGATCGTAACCTGGGTACCAGTTTTTATTTAAGCGATATTGTTGTTGCAGGTAAAATTCTACCAAACGAAGGTGGTAGTGCCATCCTGTTCCAGCACTTGTTCTGGTTCCTTGGCCATCCTGAAGTATATATCATTCTCCTGCCTGCCATGGGTATGAGTTCGGAGATCATCAGCGTTAACAGCCGTAAACCAATTTTTGGTTACATGGCGATGGTAGGGTCAATATTTGCGATTGCGATACTTGCGTTTTTAGTATGGGCGCACCATATGTTTGTAACAGGGTTAAATCCGTTCCTCGGATCGGTGTTTGTGTTGCTTACATTGCTGATTGCTGTTCCTTCAGCCATCAAAGTGTTTAACTGGCTTACAACATTGTGGCGTGCAAATATCCGCTTTACACCAGCCATGCTTTTTGCGATTGGTTTTGTAAGTTTATTTATCAGTGGCGGTTTAACAGGTATCTTCCTGGGTAATTCAGCGCTCGATCTTCATTTACACGATACTTATTTTGTGGTAGCTCACTTTCACATAGTAATGGGTGTGGCATCATTCTTCGGCATGTTTGCCGGCGTTTATCACTGGTTCCCTAAAATGTTTGGGCGTTATTTAAATAATACACTGGCCTATATCCATTTTTGGGTAACAATTGTTGGCGCTTACCTTATTTTCTGGCCCATGCATTACCAGGGCTTATCCGGTATGCCACGCCGCTACTATGATTTTTCAGGATGGACATCATTTAACATGTTCAGCGGACTAAATGAGTTCATCAGCTTTGTAGCATTGATAGTTTTTTGCGTTCAACTGCTGTTTGTATTCAATTTCTTTTACAGCATGTTCAAAGGAAGAAAAGTTACTGATTCAAATCCATGGGGTTCTAATACACTGGAGTGGACAACACCGATCAATCCTGGTCATGGAAACTGGCCTGGTGAGATACCCGAGGTTTACCGCGGCGCTTACGATTATGCAAAAGATGGTAAAGAATTTATACCACAGAACACACCGGTTGGAGATGATGAGTCAACGCATCATTAAAAAAATTAAAAGTGGGGTGGATCTTGAAGCGTTATAAAATTTAGATTTTTGAATAATTCAGAACAGGAACAAAAAGCCATAGCCAATTCAACATCGTTTGCATTGGTAAGTAAAGTGAAAGATTACTTTCAGCTGATCAAATTCACTTTAAGTTTTATGGTTGTGTTCAGTACGGTGGTTAGTTTTTTAATTGCACCTAATGAACAGTTTTATGTTCGTGAAAAATTAATATCAGTTCTTTTACTTTTTGTTGCAGGCATGTTGGTCACCGGTTCAGCAAACGCCATTAACCAGATACTGGAAAAAACATCAGATTCGTTAATGATGCGTACGGCTAAAAGGCCGGTTGCAAGTGGCAGGATGACCGTGAATGAAGCAGGTATATTTGCTTTTATTACAGGAGCAGTCGGCATCTTTATGATGTGGCATTTTTTTAACACGGAGAGTGCATTGATAAGTTTAGCCAGTCTTTTTTTATACGGCTTTATTTACACACCACTCAAAAAAGTTAATTCAATTTCTGTATTGATTGGCGGTATTCCGGGCGCCTTACCTTGTTTGATAGGGTGGGTTGCTGCTTATGGTAACGCTTCAATCAGTTGGACGGGCGGATGGGTTTTGTTTGGCATCCAGTTCTTATGGCAGTTCCCTCATTTTTGGGCAATTGCCTGGCTGGCGCACAAAGATTACACCACTGCAGGATTTAAATTGTTGCCGGCAGATAAAGGCCCTACCAGGTTTACCGCCATGCAAAGTATCATTTACAGTGCATTGATGATGCCGATGGGTTTTGCGCCTTATTTTACAGGCATAGCAGGCATCACAAGCTTTTTTATTTTGCTGGCCTGTAACTTGTGGATGGTTTATGTGAGTGTGATGCTGTTTATAAAAATGGATGCAAATAGTGCAAGGAAGGTGATGTTCAGTTCTTATTTTTATTTGATGATCGTTTTGCTGGCATTGTTTGCAAACAGAACGGTATAATTATAATGATTAAAAATTTCCCGGTTGGGATAATGTGATATGAGTACAGTGGCAATGGAACAAAGAAAAAAAATTCATCCGCATAAATTTACCCTTTGGGTAGGCATTGGCAGTTTGCTGATGATGTTTGCGGGTTTAACAAGCGCTTATATAGTTAAACGAAACCAGGCTAACTGGCAATCGTTTGATCTGCCGCAGTTCTTTTGGTACAGCACCCTTGCAATAATAGCAAGCAGTGTTACCATTTATCTGGCAGAAAAAGCTTTTAAGCAGCGGGAGATGAAGAAATACAGGAGCCTGGTAACAGCCACGCTTGTATTGGGAGTTCTTTTTATCGTTTTTCAATTGCTCGGCTTTCAGCAATTGTGGGCAAAGCAGATAACACTTACAGGAAATGTATCTTACTCATTTATGTATGTAATTGTTGGCCTGCATGCTGCCCACGTGGTAGGAGGTTTAATAGCATTGATCGTATTGTTTGCAAAGGCATTCAGTACAAAAACAAGAATATACAACAGTGTACCGGTTGAACTGGTAAGTACATACTGGCACTTTGTAGATGTACTCTGGATTTATTTATTGATATTTTTGATAATGATAAAGTAAGAAAAGTTTTAAGTAGCAAGTTCTAAGTTTTTTAATCAACTTATAACTTAACACTTATAACATAGAACTTAAAACAAGAATTTTATATGTCAACAACAGCGATACCAACAAACACTAAATGGTGGAACGGAGGAAGAAGCCCGTTTAATATAAGTTATGGTAAAGTAATGATGTGGTACTTTTTAATGAGCGATGCTTTTACTTTTGGGGCATTCCTGATTAGTTATGGTACCATCCGCTTTAGCGTAAACCATTGGGCTGATCCTAACCATGTGTTCAATGCATTTCCATTTGCAGGACATGCAAACCTGCCACTTGCATTTGTAAGTTTGATGACCTTTATCCTGATTTTCAGCTCTGTGACGATGGTACTGGCAGTGCATGAAGGGCACAAGATGAACAGGAAGGGTGTTGAGAAATACATGATACTTACAATACTCGGGGGTCTCGCCTTCTTAGGCTGCCAGGCCTGGGAGTGGACGCATATGATAACCGGCGATCATGCTGTTTTGGTAAACGGACAAATTGAACATTGGGGAACAACAGTAACCAGGAACCCATGGGGGCCTGAAGTGATGCATAACGGACAACTGGTTGCAACACCCGGCCCTATTGCATTCGGCGGATATTTCTTTGGTATTACAGGTTTCCACGGTTTCCACGTATTTAGTGGTGTTATCATAAACCTGGTAATGCTTATCAAAACAAGGCTGGGCCATTTTGACCAGCGTGGCCATTATGAAATGATTGAGAAAGCAGGGTTGTACTGGCACTTTGTGGACCTGGTTTGGGTATTTGTATTCCTTTGCTTTTACCTTGTTTAAAAAATTATTAAAAGAATTATTTAAAATATAATTATGAGTTCAAACGTATCTTCTCCCGAAATTACACATGCTCCCGAGCATGCATCTGGTACGGGCCGTATATGGAAAACATTTTGGGTTTTATCTGTTTTAACAGTTATCGAATTGGGGCTTGGCTATTTATTATATTATCAGCATGGCAAATGGGGCTACGGGCCGGTTATTTCAACCAAGCTGGTAATTGCTATATTAACGCTTTTAAAAGCCTATTACATTGTTTCCATCTTTATGCACCTGGGCGATGAGATCAGGAATATGATCATGACAATCATCGTACCGTTGCTTTTGTTTGTGTGGTTTATTGCTGCTTTTCTCTGGGATGGAGATTCGTGGAGGAGTTTACGTAATACAGATGCTCACAGTCGTGTCCCACAAACAGAGCAGCATCAATCGCATCCTGTTGAAAAAGATGCAAAGCCATAATTCGTTTTGATAAAAGTTTCATTATAAACCATTCGCCAAAAGTGAATGGTTTTTGTTTTATGTATGATTTGATTTGCATTGCCGTAAATTTGCACAGTCAGAAACCGATATGAACAAAAAAGCCATTTTAGCCCTGCTGCTTGCCCTGCTGATGCCCCTTGCAGGGTATTTTATAGTGAAGCATTACAGTAAAGATGCTGTGCATATGCCCGGCAGGTATTTTACTCCTGAACGGGTGGTTGTTTCTGAAAAAAATGGCAAAACGGTTACCGACACCATCTGGCATAAAGTAAAGAATATTGAATTCACCAACCAGCTTGGTAAACAAGTTTCACTTTATGACCTGCAGGGAAAAATTATAGTAATTGATTTCTTTTTTACACGCTGCCCAAGCATTTGCCCCGGCCTTGCCCGCAGTATGAAAAGGTTACAGGATTCTTTTAAAAAAAATGACAGCATTGTACAGTTCATTTCAATAAGTGTAGATCCTGAGCATGATTCGGTACCGCAATTGAGGAAGTTTGCCGACAGGTTTGGAGCCAACCACGACAGCTGGTGGTTTGTAACCGGCAATAAAAAAGAGATCTATGATTTTGCATTGAATGAACTGAAAGCTGGCCTTGCCGATACAGAAGTAGATTCTTCTTTTATTCATACAGAGAATTTCTTTTTACTCGATAGCAGCTTTGTTGTAAGGGGATGGTACAACGGCTTTGATACTGTGAAACAGGCAAAGCTGGTGCAGGATATTCCTTTGATAATGCTTGAAAAAGATAAGAAAAAACCTTCCGTATTCAGGGAGTTCATTCCCATACTTCCTATGATATTTATTGCAATAGGAATTGTATTTGTTGCAGTGATAATTTTTAATAAACAAAAAGCCAAACAGGAAAAACGAGCGTAAACATGCTACAGCCTTCACTTATAAAGAACGACAGGAAAGCCAGGTTTTTAATTTACACAGTTTCAATAGTTGTATTTGCAGCCGTAACCATATTAGGTAAATACAATCTTGCCGGTAAAGCAGAGCTGCCTTTCGATGAACACATTTTTGCAACAGCCAATGCGGCAATAAATGCCTGTGTTGCATTGTTATTGGTTGCAGGATTACTTACTGTTAAAAACAGGAGTTATCAACTGCATAAAAATATCATGCTTTTGGCTATGGGATTATCAGTACTTTTTTTACTCTCATACATTTGTCATCACTTGTTTGCAGGCGAAACTGCTTTTGGCGAAACTGATGGAATAAAAGGATTGAGTGAAGCTGAACTTGCAGCAGCAGGAAGTATGCGGACTGTTTACCTGGCTATTTTAATAACACATATCCCATTAGCTGGACTGGTTTTGCCGTTTATACTATTTGCAGCTTACCGTGCCTTGACCGGTGAATATGAAAAGCATAAAAAACTGGTGAGATATGTTTGGCCAATATGGTTTTATGTGGCAGTAACCGGTGTGATCGTTTATTTAATGATCAGCCCTTATTACAAATAAGATAGCATGCAAAAAGGAAACGCTCTAAAGGCATTGAACATTATTCACAAAGGCCTGCTGGCAGGACAGGTAATGTTTGCGGCTGTTACCGCATATCTTTTATATTCAGGGGCCGTTTTTCCTGCCGCAACAGGACTTGATAAGATATTGCAGGTTGTAGCTCTGGCTTTAACAGCAGCGGGTGTATTCGCTGGCTTCACGGTTTTTAAAAAGAAATTAGGGCAGATACGTGAGATGCAGGGCGGGGCTAAAGAAAAGTTTGATCAATACCGTGCAGCATGCATTATACAATGGGCGCTTATGGAAGGCCCGGCGATTTTCTGTATCATTTGTTTTTTTCTCACCGGTAATTATGCGTTCCTGGCTGTGGTTGCATTTGTTATTGTTCTTTTCGTTATGACGGGGCCGTCAAAACTTAAGATACAACTGCAGCTGCAGATAAGTGAAGCAGAGCTTGATGAATTATAAAACCGGTTCAACAACGATCTTCATTTTGCTCAGGTAAGAGATATGTACATTTAACCTGTCACCAACTTTAATATCCGTAACGGCTTTCGGAGAAATTTTAGCCTGCACTTTATCGCCGAAGATATTCAGGTAAATGCCATGCGGCGATATTTTGTAAACTGCTGCCTTAACAATTTCCTTCTTTTTAAAAGCCCTTTCTGCAGAATAATATTCAGGGATGAATTTTTGTGTAAAAAGAGAAGCTGCGATCTTCTCTTTTTTCTCCAGGTTGTTTAACGCAAATGTTACTGCTTCATTCAATTCAGCTTCAGTTGGCTTTAATTGCCAGGGCGATGATTGCACGGGAAAAAACAAATAACTATCTATCTCCTTTACAAAATAATTATCATCAACAACTTTTAAGTAGCCGATGAAATTGTTTTCTGTCCTGGCTTTATTGATGAGAGCATCCAGTGCATTGTTGTACAAAAATTTAATGTCAGAAGCCACCATTTTATCACCACGACCCGATAAACCAACATTAAATGTTACCGTATCTCCAATATGAAAACTATGTTTTGTTTTCAGGTTCTTTTCATCGGTACTTCCATTCACTACTTTCTTTTTTCCATTCACTTCATACTCAATCATGATGTATTTTTTTTCATGATTAACAAAAGAGACTTTACCGGTATGTTTAGTATTGCTCATGAAGTAAAATTATAAAGCCAGCTCTTTTGATGGATCCCAAAACCGTTCTTTAAAATCAACCACTGTATCGTTTTTAACAGCAACACCATCCTTCTTTAGCAACTCTTCCATCATCGTAGGAGTAGGAAAATGAAACTTTCCGGTAAGCATTCCATTGCGGTTCACTACACGTTGAGCCGGCACTTTTGGTTTGGCAGTACCTGCCGCATTCATTGC
Source organism: Ferruginibacter sp. (assembly GCA_016786725.1). Lineage (GTDB taxonomy): Bacteria > Bacteroidota > Bacteroidia > Chitinophagales > Chitinophagaceae > Ferruginibacter. The sequence continues at coordinate 246,959 of JAEUVU010000003.1, forward strand.
CCAGCCTACCATACGGGCACTCAGTTTTGTGCCAAGGTAAGTGGCAATAGCGCCATAAGAAGTAACTCTTCCTTTAGGGATCTGCCTCGCCACATCAAATACATCAGCAAAAAAACTGTACGGCCCCCTCCCCGAGCTAAGCTCCTTCTCTTCGCTACGCTTGCGAACCCCCGAAGGGGCAGGAGTTTTAGCAGTAAGAATTTTTTTAGGGCTTTTCTTTTTCATATCAGAAAGGTACAATTAATCTCCAGGTTCTGAAGCCCCTCCTTTGGAGGGGTTGGGGAGGCTGCTGCGTTTTGGTTCCGGAACATTTTTGTAATCATAAGGGCAATGCCTGCAACCGTTGCCACAGCAATGGCCCCTGTCGAGGTGGTATTTTGCAGTGAGTACAATAAACCCCTGTTTATTGTAATAAAAATCTTCTCCTTCTGTCCAGCTATTCTTCATCCCTTAATATTTCCTGTAGTTGTTCATCAATATTCTTAATTACCGGTGGGAGGATAAATTTGAGATAATGGATCTTTTTGCTTTGCGCTATATCAAGGCATTCGTAATGTGTTTTTATTTTCAATTCTTCTTTAACCATTGCTTCGTTGTAAACATTGTCAGAATCTTCAACAATACCGAGCCCGTAAAGCGCAGCCACTTTTTTTGTAAAGCGATACAGGTCCGGCGAATCTGTTTTAAGATGAATAAACCCGCCCGGTTTTAAGATCTGCTGATACAGGCGCAAAAAACGTGGGTGTGTCAGTCTTTTTTTTGCTTTTGAAACCCTCAACTGCGGATCTGGAAAAGTGATCCATATTTCATCAACTTCGGCTGCTGCAAAATAATCAGCCAGTTTTTCTATCTGGGTTCGTAGAAAACCTGCATTGGTAATATTTTCTGTAAGGCATTTTTTTGCACCAATGAACATTCGGTTACCTTTTACATCCACACCAATAAAATTCTGCTCTGGAAATAATTTAGCAAGCCCAACAGTATATTCTCCTCTTCCGCAGGCAAGTTCTAATATTACGGGGTTGTTATCTTTGAAAAATTCATGCCACCTGCCCTGCATACCTGCCGGGTATTCCAGCACATTGGCAAAGGTTTTTATTGCAGCAAAGCGTATTAATTTTTTTTGAGCCATGGGGTGGCAAAGATAAATATTAAGGCACTGAAACTGTCGGTAAAATGTAACGAAAACAGGGTAAAAAGCAAACATTAAAGAGAAAAATCAGGCATAAATAAAGTAATTTTGTATGCAATTAAACAAACGCTACATTTTATGAATACAGTAATAGTTCCGGTTGATTTTTCAGAAACATCTTTAAACGCAGCCAGATATGCCGCACAGTTACTTGCCGGGCATTATGGGGTAACCATGATCCTCTATCACAGCTACAGCAAACCAGGGGAGTTACAAAGTGTAACCCAGGACCTTGAAAAACTGAAAGCCGGGTTGATGAATGATCATATTGTAAAAATGGAAGTGCTGGCTCACGAAGAATCAGATTTTGTGGACGGACTTGAAAAAGCAGCACGCCACCGCAGGGCCGACCTGGTGATTATGGGTATAACCGGAAAGTCTGCCATTGCCCAGGTAATTTTTGGAAGCAATACTTTAAAAATGGCCGAAAGAAATGTTTGCCCCGTTCTGATTGTGCCGCCAAGCGCCACTTACAGCCCTATTAAAAATGTAATGCTTACATCCGACTTTAAAAATACCCTGAACACAACGCCATCTGTGCCTATCAAAGATTTTCTGGATGTATTTAAACCACAATTGCATGTGGTGAATGTTGACAACGAGCATTATATTTCATTAACTGAAAATTACGAAGCAGAAAAGCAGCAATTAAAGCAAATGTTTGCCGAGTATAACCCTGAGTTTTATTTTATGCGGTTGTTTGATGTGGACGAAGCAATCAACTTATTTGCCGAAAGCAGGAACATTGACCTGATCATCGCTATACAGAAGAACCGCTCGTTTATTGGTAAACTGTTAAACGGCAGCAGAACAAAAACATTGACCTATCATAGCAAAATGCCTATCATGATTATGCATGAGTAAAAGAATATAAATTGAAAAAGTCCCCGTTAAAAAACGGGGATTTTTTTGTCAGGGAATATCAGCAAGCCTATGAATAACCTGGCAATCTTCAATCTTAAAAAAAGTGATTACTTCCTCACACAAACTTTCACGTACAGTAATTAATAAGTTGCCGGCTGTCTTTTCATTCTCAAAAAATTCTACTGCTTTTATAATTGATTCGTAAAACCCTTTACCTTCCAGTTCCAGCTTACCGGCTTCGTCAATAATAAGCAGGTCCGGGTTTTGCAGTAATGCTTTTGTAATGATTGCATTCCCCTTTTCAAAAGCAGCGGTATAAAAATGATACCTGCCGACAGAAGTAAGCTGCTTTTTTGTGTCGCCTGCATCGGTACACTCAATATCAAAAATTTCTTTTGTTTGCAGATCGAGAATTTTTCTGCTGCCATCCACATCGGGCATTAAAACACCGGCAATATTTTTTTGCTTATTACACCAATGCAATAATTCAGTTGTTTTACCGCTGTGTATAGGTCTTGAAAAAATATAAATGCTCATAAATTATTTTCAGAAATAACCGGTTCTGAATAAATCAGTGTTGCATGGATAAGAGCAGTAAAGAAAAAATACCAGCGCCTGAAACCACTGTACAGCCTGCTTTTTTGCCAGGCAAGTGTTGTTAAATTTCTCAATACCGGCAAAAAGGATAATGTTTTTAAAACCTCATCGCTGTACCTGCTTTGTTTTTTATGCAGGAATTTTTGAATAGCCTTTGTAAACAACGGGCCAATAAGCATATACCAGATGAGTATGGCAGATAATGTCCAGCTGATAGTTTTTACAACAGCCAGCAAGCCTTGTTTTTTATCAGCAGCAAAAACAAAAAGCATAACCGATAAGGTGATCAATGCCCCTATTAACAGCCATAATTTTTGATATCTTTTTTTAAAGGGTATTTTTTCAGTAGAAGTATGGTTGTTTATTCCACTTGCGGCTTGCAGGGTAAATACATTCTTTTCAGCACTGAAATTTTTAATAGTGCGGTAAGCCAGCCACGCAATAAAAAATCCCCCCGCCACATAAATAAGCAGATAGATACCAATGATCCAATAACTGCCATTTGCAACAACGCTGCCAAATTGTTTGGTCAATAAGGTAATCATTTCATCCATTGCTTTCCAGAGAGATTTACCAAAAAATAAAGTAAGGATCAGCAGTTTTTGTATGGCCGATTCAACCATGGAAATAGTACTTAACAAAACGATACTCAAAAAATTCACTTTAATTAAACTAAATAAACCATAGCCCAGCAAAGCCTGGAAAGCAACAGCAATATAAGCAGGAACAGGTGTGTGAGGACTTACCATAGCTTTTACGATCAGCACGATCATGGCGCTTTTTAAAACATGCTTATAGTTTTTTTCAGAAATGCCGGCAATAAGGCTGATCATAATAACTGCCATACCACCAACCAGCAAACCGGTAAAAGGAATTTGCAATGCATGCATAATGCCCCCTAAACCGCTTTCGGTAAAAGCCCACAATGCAGTAAGCCGCTGTACGGCATTTGCTTTCTGTTCTTTGGTTAGATAGTTATTTTGAACGATCATCAATGCAAATATAACAGAGGTTCAGCAAGCATTAAAGCATATCAGATGTTATTTGTTTGCGTAAAGGCAATTTGTTATTTTTAGTATGCTAAGTTTTTTGCTGCTTGCTGCTGCATATGATCCCGAGTCGAATAAGGGATTGTATTTGCAACTGCATATATAGCCACTCAAAAATATAAATGATGAACAAAGGTCTTTCTGAATTTATGATGGAAGCGATCCGGCTTTCTGTAAGCAATGTAGAAGAAGGAGCTGGCGGCCCTTTTGGCTGTGTTGTGGTTAAAGAGGGTAAAATAATTGCACGTGGAGTAAACCAGGTTACCACAAGCAATGATCCTACCGCACATGCCGAAATAGTGGCGATCAGGAATGCATGTGCTGCTTTAAACACTTTTCAATTAGATGGCTGTGATATTTATGCAAGTTGCGAACCATGCCCTATGTGCCTGGGCGCTATTTACTGGGCAAGGCCCGATAAACTTTTTTACGCCAATTCAAAAGAAGATGCTGCAGCAATACAGTTTGATGACCAGTTTATTTATGAAGAAATAGCAAAGCCGGTTGAAGAAAGAAAATTATTTACGCAACAGATTTTAAGGGATGCTGCCCTGGAGGCATTTAAAAAATGGACTGAGAGTACAATTAAAAAAGAATATTAATGGTACAGTTCATACTCAATGATAAACTGGTGAATGCTGAACAGGCTTCGGGAAGTACGGTGCTGGACTATATACGTTACTACAAAAGACTGGTGGGTACAAAGATCGGCTGCAGGGAGGGAGATTGCGGAGCCTGTACCATTCTGGTTGGCGATTTTGAGAATGATAAGTTGGTATATCGCTCTATGACAAGCTGTTTGACGCCGCTTGGTAATGCTCATGGAAAACATATTCTTTCGGTAGAAGGAGTTAACATGAAGGAATTGAGCCCGGTGCAACAGGCAATGGTTGATACAAACGGAACCCAGTGCGGATTTTGTACCATAGGTTTTGTAATGTCATTAACCGGTTTTGTTTTGAACGATACAGCAAAGCAATACGAAGATGCTGTTAAAGCTATTGACGGAAATATCTGCAGGTGCACAGGTTATAAATCAATCGAAAGAGCGGCAGCAATTCTTTCTGAAAAAGTAAATGCTAAACCAGAGCAGGAAACCATTGCCTGGCTGGTTGAAAATAATTTCATCCCCGAATATTTTTTGCAGATAAAAGAACGGCTTAAACACCTTAGAGAAACAATTGCAATTGAATCAAAGGCAATAAATCCCGTAATACAAAAATTGGTAATTGGCGGTGGGACCGACCTTGTTGTGCAAAAAGCCTTAACAGTAAAAAAAGCAAGTGTAGAACACTTATTTGATACCAGCCATTTACAGGAAATTAAATTTGAGAACGGCCAGATACAAGTTGGCGCTGCGGTAACGGTAACGGCTTTTGCAGAATCAAAATTGATACAAGATCATTTCCCTGGGTTGAAAAAATACATGAAACTTATTTCCTCCACTCCCATCCGCAACATGGCAACCATGGCCGGCAACCTGGTGAATGCCTCTCCAATAGGCGACATGAGCATTTTCTTCCTGGCGCTTGACAGCGGAATCGTACTGAACAGAAATGATTCAAGAAGAACCATCAGGCTGAGAGATTTTTATAAAGCATACAAACAAACAGATAAAGCGGCGGATGAAATCATTGAGAAAATAATTTTTACACCACCCACAAAAGGTAGTTTCAATTTTGAAAAGGTTAGCAAGCGTACCCACCTGGATATTGCCAGCGTAAACTCAGCCTGCCAATTGCAAATGAATGAAGATAACAGCATAAAAGAAATTCATCTTTCTGCCGGAGGTGTAGCACCCTTTCCAAAATATCTTGCAGAAACCTGTTCTTTTTTGAAAGCAAAAAAAATTACCGATGAAATAGTACAAGAAGCAATTATAATAATGAACCAGGAAGTTGCACCCATCAGCGATGCAAGAGGAACAGCGTACTATAAAAAATTATTATTAAGACAATTGTTTCTGGCGCACCTACAGCTAATTGAGCAAAGAGCAAATGCATCAATAAAAAATATTTTACAGCTTTCATAAAGTATGGATAATACGATTGGCAATATAGATGCAGCTAACCATGTAACAGGCCGGTCCATTTACGTGGATGATATACCTGTTATGGAAGGTATGTTGTATGTAAAGGTTTTTGATTCGCCGATTGCTCACGGAAGAATAACAAGCATTGATTTTTCTGCTGCGGAGCAAATGGAAGGCATAGTAAAAATATTATCTTATAAAGATATACCGGGCGAAAACCAGATTGGTGGTATTATACCCGACGAACCTTTGCTTGCTGATAACGAAGTTCATTTTCGTGGACAACCCATTTTATTAATTGTGGCAGAAAATGAAGATGCTGCTGAAGAAGCAATCAAGGAAATTAAAATTGAGATTGAACTACTGCCTGTAATTACCGATCCAAGAATGGCATTTGCGCAGGGTAAATTATTAAGTCCTTCAAGAAAATTTGTAAAAGGAGATGTGAGTGAATCTTTTGCTGCATGCAAATATATCTTTGAAGGAACTACAGAATCTGGCGGGCAGGAACAATTGTACCTGGAAACACAGGGCGCTTATGCCTATCCAACAGAACACGATAGTGTAAAAATATTTTCATCCACCCAGGGGCCAACACAAGTGCAGCGAACGGTTGCAAGGGTGCTGGGTGTTGGTATGAACAAAGTAGAAGTAGATGTACCACGCCTTGGCGGCGGCTTTGGCGGCAAAGAAGACCAGGCTTCTGCATGGGGAGCTTTTGCGGCAATGGTTGCCTGGATATTAAAGCGGCCGGCAAAATGTATCCCCCACCGTATGGAAGATATGCGGATGACGGGTAAAAGAAATCCTTACAGCAGCGATTATAAAATTGGGCTGGATGAAAATTTAAACATCATTGCTTATGAAGCAACATTTTATCAGAATGGTGGTGCGGCGGCTGACCTTTCTCCTGCAATTTTAGAACGTACTTTATTTCATGCAACCAACAGCTACAATATTCCGCATGTTTTTGTAACAGCACATTCGTGCAAAACCAACCTGCCGCCAAATACAGCCTTTCGGGGTTTTGGAGGTCCACAGGGAATGTTTGTAATAGAGGCGGCAATTGATCATGCAGCAAAAAAATTAAATGTTGAAGTAGATATTATCCAGCGAAAAAATATGATAGATAACGGTGATGAATTTCCTTACGGGCAAATTGTAAAAGAATGCCAGGCTAAAAATTGCTGGGACGAAGCAACCGATATATACAACATTGAATCTGTGAAGAAAGAAGTGGCATGGTTCAATCAACAAAACGGGTTTTATAAAAAAGGAATTTCGCTGATGCCGGTTTGCTTTGGCATTTCCTTTACCAATACCATGATGAACCAGGCCCGTGCATTGGTACATGTATATAGTGATGGAACGGTAGGAGTAAGCACCGGCGCTGTGGAAATGGGACAGGGTGTAAATTCAAAAATGCTGCAGGTTGCTGCAACTTGTTTTGGAATATCTCCTGGTAAAATAAAATTAGAAACAACCAATACAACCCGTGTTGCCAATACATCACCATCTGCAGCAAGCTCAACCGCTGATCTCAATGGCAAAGCATTGTTGGATGCCTGCAATCAAATTAAAGAACGGTTATTTTCATTTATAAAAACGGAATTAACAGATAATGAAGATGAAACCATCGAAATAAAAAATGAAGTGGTTTACATAAATGATGAGGCTTCCATCTTTAATTGGAAGAATTTGATACAGCAGGCTTTTATAAAGCGCATAAACCTGAGTGCAAAAGGCCATTATGCAACGCCTATTATCAACTTTGATAAAACAATTGAGAAAGGGCACCCTTTTGCTTATCATGTGTATGGCACCGCATTAACCGAAGTAACTGTGGATTGTTTGCGTGGTACTTACGAAGTTGATTCTGTAAAAGTAGTACATGATTTTGGCAGCAGTATGAACCGGGCTGTTGATCTTGGCCAATGCGAAGGCGGCATTGTGCAGGGCATTGGCTGGATGACAATGGAAGAAGTAATTTATAATGAAGAAGGAAAATTATTATCCAATGCATTGTCAACTTATAAAATTCCCGATATCTATTCTGTTCCAAAAATACTTGACATAAAATTTTTAAACACAGATGGAAATGATATGGCCATCTTTAAATCGAAAGCTGTGGGCGAACCCCCGCTGATGTACGGCATTGGGGCTTATTTTGCAATCCGTAATGCAGTGCTTGCTTTTAATCCTGATGCTGATATAGCTTACAATGCCCCCATAACACCTGAAAAGGTTTTGATGGGTTTGTACAACCCCTTCAGCGGTTAACAACCCTGACGGCGGTTGATCAGAAAGGTTAACCTGATTTAATTTGAACAAAACAAAAAAAATATACAGTAACCGTTGCTGGGTTGATGGAAAACTTCAGCCGGCGACTGTTTGCATGGAAAACAGTGTCATCTCCGAAATTCATTTTAAAAAACTTGATGAAGCAGAAAATGCTGACAACAATATTTTAATGCCCGGCATTATTGATGCACATGTACACATCAACGAACCTGGTAGAACGGACTGGGAAGGTTTTGATACGGCAACACAGGCTGCTGCTGCCGGAGGAATAACCACCCTTGTTGATATGCCATTGAATGCAAACCCGGTTACAACAACAGTAAAAGCATTTAATGAAAAGCTGAGAGCATCAAAAAATAAAATGCATGTTAATGTTGGTTTTTATGGAGGATTGATCCCGGGTAATAAAAATGATCTGGAAGAATTAATGCAAGCCGGCGTTTTGGGTATCAAATGTTTTCTTACACATTCAGGTATTGATGAGTTTCCAAATGTAAGTGAAAAGCACATTCATGAAGCGATGCCCATCATTGCAAAATATGGTTTGCCTTTGCTGGCGCATTGCGAACTGGAGAGCGAATGTGAAAATGATCTGGCTGCTCATCCAACAAACTATAAATCTTACCTGACCAGCCGGCCAAAGCAATGGGAGAATGATGCGATTGATCTGATGATAAAACTTTGCCGTAAACACAGTTGTAAAACACATATTGTACATGTTTCATCTGCAGAGGTATTAATAAAAATTCAGCAGGCAAAAGCCGATGGCTTGCCTTTAACTGCCGAAACCTGTGCTCATTATATTTATTTTAACGCTGAAAGTATTCCGGATGCAGATTGTTTGTATAAATGTGCGCCACCCATACGTGAGAAAGAAAATAATGAGCAGTTGAAAGACGCATTGGCAAAAGATGTTCTGGATTTCATCGCAACCGATCATTCTCCGGCACCACCCGATATAAAAGAATTGCAGACCGGTAACTTGCAAAAAGCCTGGGGAGGCATTGCAGGGTTGCAATTCTTATTGCCGGCATCCTGGACAGCCATGAAAGAAAAAATTTCTCTTGAAAAATTCATTCCTTTGCTTACAGAGAACCCGGCAAAATTTTTACAGATTGAAGACAGAAAAGGAAAGATTGTTGTTGGCTATGATGCAGACCTGGTTGTATGGAATCCAGATGAGGAATTTGAAGTGAAACCAGAAGATATTTTGCATCGCTATAATTGTTCTCCATACAACGGAAAAAAATTATCCGGCACCACACAACAAACAATTGTAAATGGAATTACAGTTTTTAGTAAAGGTGAAATCGTTAATAAACAACAGAAGAATGGTAAAGTTATCTTGAGTAAACAAATAAACTATGCATAATATCGCTCTAAAGTCCTTCCTTTTTGGGAGGATTTAGGAGGGGCTAAAACGCAGTACAATGGGTTTTGAAAAAGTAAAAGAAATAATTAAAGAAGCACCGGCTTTTACACAGTTAACAGACCTTGCAGCAGAAAGGCTGGGCGGAAAAGTATTGTTTGCAACAGATGATTTTTTTGCAGAAAAGGAAAACCTCATCAAACCAACAAGAGGGATTTTTATCACCGATAAATATACCGACCGTGGCAAATGGATGGACGGCTGGGAGAGCCGCCGCAAACGAACTGCCGGCCATGACTGGGCTGTTATTCAACTTGCAACTCCCGGAAAAATTACCGGTTTTGATATTGATACAAATTTTTTCCTGGGCAATCACCCCCCCCATGCATCAATTGAAGCTGTTTACCTGTTAGATGCCGACCCTGTAAAAGACTGGGATGTGGTTGACTGGAAAGAAATTTTACCCCAATCACACTTAGATGCAGGGTCTCAAAACTTTTATGAAAGCAACAGCAATGATATATTCACACATATCCGTTTGCATATATATCCCGATGGCGGTGTTGCAAGGCTAAGAGTTTATGGAGAAGTTTTTAAGAATTGGAATGCAGTTGCTGATGATGAAGAGATTGATCTTGCCGCTGCAATCAACGGCGGCAAAGCCGTTGCATGCAACGATATGTTCTTTAGCGCTATGGGTAATCTTATAATGCCAGGCCGTGGTGTTAACATGGGCGATGGCTGGGAAACAAAACGCAACCGTACACCCGGCAACCGTGACTGGGTGATTTTAAAACTGGCAACACCGGGAACTATTGAACGAATACTTGTTGATACCTGCCATTTTAAAGGTAACTATCCCGATCGTTGTTCTGTCGAAACCTGCTTTGCAAATAAGGATGAAGATGTTTTGAATAATACTGTTGAATGGAAGATGCTGTTAAATCAACAAAGGTTAAGTGCAGACAATGAGCATTTATTTGTAAAAGAAATTAATGATGTTGGCGTAGCAACGCATGTGCGTTTAAATATTTTTCCCGATGGTGGTATAAGCCGCCTGCGTTTATTTGGTAAGAAAAAAGCATAGTTGATGATGGGAGTCATTTTATTATCGGTGCTTGGGTTCGTTTTGGTTATGCTTACAGCTATAACTTACTACCTGCGTTCGGTGGTGAAGGAATTTGATATAGAAGATGAGGCAGGAATAAATGTTGAGAATAAGAAGGGGAGCGTTCTGTCTTCTCAAACATTTGTGTACACAGCCATAGTATTGGTTTCCGTTGCTATGGCCGGCGCTCTTTATTTATACGTAAAAGGCACACCCCGGGAGGCGCATTTAATGGAGTGGCTGAACATTGTCATTCGTTTAATGCACATCACTTTTGGCATTGCCTGGATCGGGGCTTCTTTTTATTTTGTTTTTTTAGAGAATGCATTGAACCGCACCCAAAATGTACGGGAAGAACTGGCCGGCAACCTTTGGGCTGTACATGGTGGTGGATTTTATTACCTGGAAAAATATAAAGTTGCACCCAAAACAATTCCCAGGCATTTGCACTGGTTTAAGTACGAGGCGTATTTTACCTGGTTATCGGGTTTTTGTTTATTGTTTGTTGTGTATTATTTTAATGCTTCTGCATTATTGATAGATAAAAATGTGTTGAACATTACACCGTTTGCAGGTATTTCAATTGGCGTTGGCTCTTTTATAGTTGCATATATAATTTATGATCTGCTTTGTAAATCTCCGCTGATAAAAATTAAGGTTTTATTTGCACTGATTGGTTTTGCAATATTGGTTGGCTTTGCTTATTTCTATACACATATTTTCAGTGCCCGTGCAGCATACATTCATTTTGGTGCTATGATCGGCAGCATTATGGTAGCAAATGTTTTCTTTGTAATCATTCCTGCGCAAAAAGCAATGGTGAAGGCAGCAAAGGAAGGAGTGCCGGTAAATCCGCAGCTTGGTAAAAATGCATTGAACCGTTCTTTGCACAACAATTATTTTACGTTGCCGGTTTTGTTTGTGATGATCAGCAATCATTTCCCAACAACATTTGGTTACGAAAATCCCTGGTTGATACTGATCATTATTTCTTTGGGAACTGCCGGCGTAAAACATTATCTTAACTTAAGAGAAAAAGGGGAATTGGCAATTTGGGTATTACCGGTTTCGATTATAATATTATTGGCCGGGGCATTTATTTCAGCGCCGCCAAAAAATCCGGGAGCCTGCAAAACTAAAATTGAATTTAGTGAAGTGAATGCAATTATACAGGAACGGTGTGTAAGCTGCCATTCGTCAAAACCAACAGATGATGTGTACAAAGCACCGCCAAACGGTGTGATGTATGATACGCCGGATGACATTGTGCGTAAGAAAGACCTGATCATGCAACGGGTTGTTGTAACCAAAACAATGCCGCAGAATAATAAAACAAATATCACCGAAAAGGAAAGAGATATAATCAGGTGCTGGATAGACCAGGGGGCATCAGTGAAGTAAAAAGTAAAAACCTGCCTGCCGGTAGGCAGGTTCAAAAGCATAAAAGTGTATTATGACGATTAAAGCATTTAATAAATTAAGTAAGGCCGAGAAAGTGAAGCAGTTGTTTAGTTGCTGTGGTTCTTCAATATGGGTTGATCGTGTTTTGAAGAAAGGTTCCTTTGCTTCAGAAAAAGATCTTATTGAAGCTGCAACAGATAGATGGTACAATCACTGCAGCAGCATGGACTGGCTGGAATCTTTTACGCATCATCCAAAGATCGGGGATGTAAAAAGCCTCACTAAAAAATTTGCTGGTAAGGAACAGGCTTCTGTAGCGGCAGCAACTAAAAAGACAATTACTGCACTTGCAAAAGCCAATGCAGAATACGAAGCAAAATTTGGTTTTATATTTATTGTTTGCGCCACCGGTAAATCTGCAAATCAAATGTTGAGATTGCTGAAAGACCGGCTTGGTAATACAATTGGGGAAGAATTACATATTGCGATGGGAGAGCAAATGAAGATCACCATTCTTCGCCTGCAAAAATTAATTACAGGAGCAGACTGGAGTTTTTTAAAACCGGGACAGTTTACAACACATGTGCTGGACACCTCTATTGGTAAACCTGGAAAAGATATCAGCATCCGCTTGCAGATACCGGTTAATGGAAACTGGCAAACCATTGCTCAGGGAATTACCAATGCAGATGGAAGGATACCAGACTTGCTGCCACCTTTAAAAAAATTGCAGCATGGCAATTACAAAGTTGTTTTTGATACAGCAAGTTATTTTGCTGCACAAAAAGTAAAAGGATTTTATCCTGAAGTGGAAATACAATTTATTGTTTTTGATGACACACATTATCATGTGCCGCTGCTGATAAATCCATTTGGGTATTCAACTTATAGGGGAAGTTAAAGCCCCTCTATCTCCCCCAACGGGGAGGAAATGGAGAAGACATAAGCGGGCGTTAAAGTAAACTTTAAATTTAAAACCTGCCAGCTTCCAGTTCCCTCTCCTTTGGAGAGGGGTTGGGGTGAGGCCAAATAAAAAAAATGAGTACATCAATTCCAACAAACAAAAAAGAGGCATTATTCAACAGTTTAAAAAATGCCAACACGGCTTTTCAACAAATTTATCCTGGCGACAGGAGTGAGCGCCAGCCTGTACATACTTTATATGGAGGTGCTAACCTCTTTAAACACGATGCGGCAAAATCGCTTGGGGCAAGGGCGCTGGAGATTTTTGAAAACTATGCACCTGATCACAATGTTTTTGGTCATGTGTTTGGAATGGATACAAAAACCAGCTTCAGCAAAAGAATTTATGATAAGGTGATTGCCAAACTAAAGACAGAAGCCATTGAAGATTTTAGAATTGATTTTGAAGATGGCTATGGAAATCGTAGTAATGAAGAAGAAGATGAAACAGCAAGAACCGCTGCGCTGGAAGTGGCCAAGGGTATGCAGGAGAAAACACTACCTCCTTTTATCGGCATTCGTATAAAACCTTTTACCGAAGAGATGAAGGAAAGAGGATTGCGTACGCTGGATATTTTTGTAAGCACATTGGTAAAAGAGACCGGAGGAAAGCTGCCGGATAACTTTGTGGTGATGCTGCCCAAGGTTACCATTCCTGAACAACCAGCCACGCTAGCTTCTTTGTTTGATATTATGGAAGAAGAATTGAAGCTTGAGAAAGGGATTTTAAAAATGGAGATGATGGTTGAAACCACGCAGGCCATCATGGCGATTGACGGAACAAATCCTTTGTACAGATTTATTAAAGCAAGCAATGGCCGTTGCATCGCCATGCATTTTGGTACTTATGATTACACGGCATCATGCAGCATTACAGCCCGTTACCAGGAAATGGATCACCCGGTTTGCGACTTTGCACACCACATGACGAAGGTTGCGCTGGCACATACTGGCATCTGGCTTAGTGATGGCGCTACCAACACGATGCCTATTGGCCCGCACAGGGGCGATGCACTAACGGCTGCACAATTAATGGAGAACAGGGATACGGTTCATCGGGCCTGGAAAAAAGGGTACGATCATATCCGCCATTCATTATGGAATGGTTTTTACCAGGGATGGGATCTAAACCCGGCGCAATTTCCCATGCGCTATGCAGCAGTGTATGCCTTCTTTTTGGAGAGTTATGACGATGCAGTAGAAAGATTAAAAACTTTTGTTGATAAAGCTGCCCGTGCAACATTAATCGGTGATGTGTTTGATGATGCAGCAACCGGCCAGGGCTTACTTAATTATTTTTTACGTGCCTTGAACAGCGGCGCCATCACCGAAGAAGAAGTGTTGGTAACCGGCTTAACGCTTGATGAGATACGTGGACGTTCATTTAAGAAGATATTGGAAAACCGGAAGAAATAATGAACGTATGGCAATTTATACATGATAAACTATCTGCTGCGCAGGGAGTGATGTTATTATGTGTTTTGAAAAGTGAAGGAAGTTCACCGGGAAGGCAGGGTTTCAAAATGGCTGTTGCTGCTGATGGTACATTTTGCGGAACGATTGGTGGCGGCATTATGGAACATAAACTGGTGCAAAAAGCAAAGAATTTATTACAGCAAAATGATAAGCATGTTTCGCTGATGTGGCAACATCATGATAAAGAACATGCTGGCAATCAATCCGGCATGATCTGTAGTGGAAGCCAGTTAAATGTATTTATTCCAATAGCAGTATCAGATAAATCTGTAGTAAAAGAAATAATCACTGCAGAAAAGAAATCAATTCAGCTTTCTCCGAAAGGGTTAGAGGTTGTTGATGAAGCAGCAACGGGTCTTCAATACAATTCAGATTCAGACTGGATTTACAGCGAAATCATCAACCGGCAACCGGTAATTCATATCATTGGTGGCGGCCATGTTGGCCTGGCTTTATCAGAGCTGATGAAATTTCTTGGCTTCTACATCAAACTATACGATGACAGGCCAGAGCTGAATACAATCGCTGCCAATTCTTTTGCGCATGAAAAGCGCATTGTAAACTATGATTCGGTTAGTGAGCATTTTGAAAATGCCGAAAATGATTATGCAGTTATTATGACGATCGGTTATCGCACTGATAAAACCGTTTTGAAACAATTAATAGATAAGCAGCTCTTTTATCTTGGCCTTTTAGGAAGTGATCATAAAATTAAAACCTTATTTAAAGAGCTGAAAGATGAAGGAATTAACGAAGGGCTGTTATCCAGAATATTTTCGCCCGTAGGGCTAAATATAGCCAGCAAAACTGCCCGGGAGATAGCCGTAAGTATTGCAGCAGAAATTATCAGCCAGAAGAATAAGGAATTACCTTAAACAAAAAAAAACCGTTTTTCAACGAAGGCTCTTTAAAGCGCTGTAGGGGGAGGGATCGAATCCCGGCACAGTGTCGGGACAATTAGCAGAAGTACAAAGTTCAGTGGTCGACCCTGGTCGAATCCCGATTTGCATCGGGAAACGGCTCTATGCTAAGTTTGTCCTGTTATCCTCACCCCCGAGACAAGGGGGTCGCTGCCATGCTTGCGCAATTTCATTGATAAAACAAAAAAACCTCCGTCTCTCAACGAAGGCTTTTTAAAAAGCTGTAGGGGGAGGGATCGAACCTCCACGAGGCAGTTAGCAGAAGCACAAAGTTCAGTGGTCGACCCTGGTCGAATCAATATTGCTATTGAAACGGCTCTATGCTAAGTTTATCCTGTTATCCTCACCCCCGAGACAAGGGGGCATGTCTGCCATGCTTGCGCAATTTCATCACCCCACAATTTTAAGATCTTATCCCGCTTTACCGGAACTTTGATAACACAAAACTAAGGCATTTACCAATACGTTCAATATATTTTATGAAATATTTGGAAATTATAGAAATAATTTAAATATTTGTTTATTGGTTTGAAAATAATCTAAAACACATTTAAATAATGGCAACCAAATTAAATCTTGACAAACTCGATCTGCAGATCATTCATGAAATGATGGAAACATCCGAGATATCGTATGCCGAACTGGGTAAAAAACTCTTTGTAAGCGGCGGTACCATTCATGTGCGTATAAAAAAGCTACAGGAGTTTGGTATTGTTAAAGGTAATAAAATGGATGTAGATATCAGGCAACTCGGTTACGATATTACCGCCTTTGTAGGCATTTACCTGGAGAAAAGTTCGCTTTATGATGCAGTTGCCAAAGAACTCATGAACATACCCGAGATCGTTCGCCTCAATTACATTACCGGTAACTACAGCATGTTCATCGAAATCGTTTGTAAAGACATCAACCAGCTACGTTTTGTATTGCACGACGAACTGCAAAAAATAAAAGGCATCGACAGAACTGAAACTTTTATTTCGCTGGAAGAAGGATTTAACAGAAATGTGCAGGTTGCCCCTGTTGAGTAATTAAAAATTAATAATGAAGAATTAATAATTCCTTCAAAGCAAGAGGCTGTGTTTAATTCATAAGGCTTTTAAGTACTGGAAAGTTTTTAATTTTTAATTCTTCATTCTTTAACATCAACCGCATCCCTCAACCCATTCCCCAATAAATTGAACGCCAGTACCAGCAACATAATAGCAAACCCCGGAATCAAAGCCAGCAGTGGATTATGTGTAATGATGAAATTATAATTCTCCTTTATCATCAATCCCCAGCTTGGTTGCGGCGGTTGAATACCAATACCCAGAAAACTTAAGCCAGCTTCTACGATAATTGCCGTTGCAAAATTGCCGGCAGCAATTACCAGCACCGGCCCTAAAATATTGGGAAGAATATGCCGAAGAATAATTCTCCCATCTCTTAAACCCAAAGCCCTTGCAGCCTGCACATATTCCATCTCTTTAATGGCCATCACCTGCCCACGTATAAGCCGTGCCACACTCACCCACATCGTTAAACCAACGGCAATAAATATCTGCCAGAAGCCTTTACCCATCGCCATGGTAATGGCAAATACCAGCAATAGTGTTGGAATACTCCAGGTAACATTTACCAGCCACATAATTACTTCATCAACCCAGCCACGATAATAACCGGCTAATGCGCCTAAAATAATACCGAGTGTTAATGAAATAAGCACTGCAATTAAACCCACAGCCAGGCTAACCCTTGTACCAATCAATAGACGGCTTAAGATATCCCGGCCAAACTTATCAGTGCCCAGCCAGTATTTTTTGATGATGAAATTGTTTTGAATGTTTGCAGGTTGGTTGAAAGTTAGCTGATTGATAGAGTAGTATTGAACAACTGTTGTATCATCATCAATGAATTTATTTACAAGCACGCTATCAGCTTTTATGCTGTAACCGGCAATAGGTAAATAGCGATAGTTATTTTGTTTACCAAACAAGATAATGCTAAACCAGTTTTCGGAACTGCTGTTTTTAAAGCCAGGAATTTTTAAGAACTGTTGAGTATAGCCAGGCTTCTTTGCCTGTATCTCCACGGTTTGCAAGTCAGCATTTGGAGAATTATCAGGAGCCATCAGATAACCAAACAGGGAAATTAAAACAGCCAACACAATAACGACCAGGCCAAACATAGCGCCTTTATTTTTTTTAAGCCGCTTCCACATTTGTGCTTTAAATGAAAATCCAGGTTGAGCCATGCTGTAATTTACAATAGTTTATTTCACCTTTCTGTCTTTCCATTTGTAAGAACCAAACTTACCCAGCCATCCGGCAAGTACGGTATATAAAATATGAAAAGGTTGCATTAGCGGAAACAGCCAAAGTATTTGCTGTTTGCCAAAGAATTTTGCTACGGGATAGAGGAAGATCAATTCCACAACAGTTTTCACGAGTAACAATAACAGCCAGAGTTCTGTAATTGATAATGGATAATTGATAATGGATAATTTTTCCGGGTGAAACAGTCCTGCGAATGGTAACATCAACATCAACACGTTAACAAGGTAAACCAGCAGCAATACCCCAAAGATCCTTTTATCATCATACTTATCTGCCTTGCTGGCCCAGCGGATACGCTGGTTTAAAAATTCCTTCACAGAATGTACCGGCTCAGTTTGTACAATCGCTTCTTTCGATTTTAAGAACATCACTTTTTCCGGATGAAGCTTATATATCTTATGCATCAGGAGCATATCATCGCCGCTGGCAATATTATCAATACCGGCAAAACCATTCACTTCTTCAAAAGCTTTTTTGGTGTACGCCAGGTTGGCACCATTGCACATGCTGTGTATGTTTTTATGTACAGATGCACCGGTAATTCCCTGGAGCGTCATAAAATCAAGCGACTGGAAAATTTCTATGAATTTAGAACTGCCGTTGATAAAAACAGGTGCAGCAATAAATTGTGGTTGATACTGCTCATAAAATGCAGCAATGGTTTGCAGCCAATGTTCATTTGTAAAACAATCAGCATCGGTGGTAATTATCAGATCGCCGGTTGATTGAGAAACAGCAACTTCAATCGCTTTCTTTTTGTAGGAATTCAATTCATCGCTGACAAAGTCTTTTAATGAAATGAGTTTTACATTTTTGCTTTCATACGATTTTATGATCGCTGCTGTATTATCAGTTGAATGGTCATCAACCACCAGCACTTCAAACAAATCTTTTAGGTAAGATTGATTACAAATTGAATCAAGACAGGCTGCGATGTTTTCCTCTTCATTCCTGGCAGGAATTATAACAGATATATACGTTTTGACTTTTAACTTTTGACTTTTGACTTCAAATTCCGGAATGGAAACCCAGCTTCGCCAATAGTAAAGGATAAGCAGGATATATAAGCTGAAGATGATGAGTAAAAAGATGAGTAGAGCCTGCTGCATGTTTTATGTTTCTTGTTTCTCGTTTGTTTGTTTCTCGTTTTGAGCCTCAAATAACAAGAGCCAAACGGGTAACAAGACTACCAGAAACATTCTCAACAAAAATAAATTTTAAAATCTCAAACGAATGATTATCTTTGTTTAGTTGCATAAACAACTATATGTCAAACAACCAATTTAAGAAGGGGGAACTGTACAGCTTTATAACCGGCAAAGCCAGCACGGCAATCGGGCGCAGGTTGCAAAAGAATTTTAAGCAGGCTGAAGTTGAGATTACGATTGAGCAGTGGAGTGTGTTATATCATTTGTGGAAGGAAGATGGGATGAGCCAGCAGCAATTATGCGATGCAACTTTCAGGGATAAACCCAGCATAACACGCCTGGTTGATAACCTGGAAAAACTGAAACTGGTAAAAAGAAATGCATCCAAAGAAGACAGGCGCAAGAACCTGATCGTTCTTACGGCAGAAGGCAAACAATTAGAAGAGCATTGTATGGAAATTGCCAATACTACTTTGAATGAAGCATTACAAGGCGTAACCAACGGACAGATTGAAATTGCGAAAGAGGTTTTGCAGATGGTGTATGATAACTTAAAATAAAAGATTGTTTCTGGTTTGATTTGTTTCTTGTTTCTCGTTGGCTCTTTTGGAGACTGTCAGTTTACCTGAACAAAAGCTTTAAACTTGTTGGGTATAACAGGAAACGGATAATAAATAACGAGAAACCAGAAACATCAAAAAGAGAGTCAAAAAATTTTAAAACTATATTACAATGAGCACATCAACCACACCCACCACTACAGCCATCAAAGGCGGCGAATGGTTAATCAAAGAAAGCAATGCTTTTGAAACTTTCACTCCCGAAGATTTTAATGAAGAGCAGCAGATGGTTAAAGACATGTGCCTGCAGTTTTTGGCTGGCGAAGTTTTGCCCATTGTTGACCGCATTGATAAAATGGAACCGGGCCTGATGCCATCGCTGATGGTGAAAGCCGGTGAACAGGGCCTGCTGGGCACTTCTATACCGGAAGACCTGGGCGGACTGGGGAAAGATTTCATCACTTCTACCCTGGTGAACGAAGGCCTGGGCGGCGGCTATTCATTTAGCGTTGCCATTGCAGCACATACCGGCATCGGCACATTGCCCATTTTATATTTTGGTACCGAAGATCAAAAGAAAAAATACATTCCCAAGCTGGCAAGCGGCGAATGGAAAGGCGCTTACGGATTAACAGAGCCCAACAGCGGCAGCGATGCCCTTGGTGCAAAAACAACCGCTGCATTAAGCGCCGATGGAAAACATTATATCCTTAACGGACAAAAATGCTGGATAACCAACGGCGGTTTTGCAGATGTATATACGGTGTTTGCAAAAATTGACGGTGATAAATTCACCGGTTTTATTGTGGAACGTGGTATGGAAGGTTTTACCCAGGGGCCGGAAGAACATAAAATGGGTATTAAGGGATCATCAACCGTACAGTTATATTTCCAGGATTGTAAAGTACCCGTTGAGAATTTGCTGGGAGAGATTGGCAAAGGCCATGTGATCGCTTTCAATATTTTAAATATTGGAAGATTGAAACTGGCCGCTGCTGCAATCGGAGGTTCTAAAATGTCGCTGTCGGATACCATTAAATATGCCAACACAAGGGAGCAATTTAAAACACCGATCGCCAGCTTTGGCGCAATTAAATATAAACTGGCTGAAATGGCCATCCGGATTTTTGTGGGAGAAAGCGCAATTTACCGCACCAGCAAATGGATAGATGACAAAGAAACAGAACTGGCTGCAGCCGGTAAAACCTTTGCAGAAGCATTGCTGGGCGGTGCAGAAGAATATGCAGTAGAGTGTGCCATATTAAAAGTAAATGGCAGCGAAGTTTTGGATTATGTGGTGGATGAAGCTGTGCAGGTGCATGGCGGCAACGGCTTCAGCGATGAGTATGCGGCCAGCCGCGGTTACCGCGACAGCCGCATTAACCGCATTTACGAAGGCACCAACGAAATCAACCGCCTGCTTACTGTCGATATGATCTTAAAGCGTGCCATGAAAGGCAAGCTCGACCTGATGGGGCCAGCCATGGCCGTTAGCAAAGAACTGATGAGCATACCTGAGTTTGGCAGCGATGATGAAACACCCTTTGCCAAAGAATGCAAAGCCATTGTTAATATGAAGAAGAGTATCCTGATGGTGGCGGGTGCAGCCGTTCAAAAGCTGATGATGAAGATACAGGACGAGCAGGAAATACTGATGAACATTGCTGATATGGCCATTGAAACCTTTGAAGCTGAAAGCGCCCTGCTGCGTGTGATGAAGATGGCTGATAAGCAGGGTGAAGCTGCATCGCAACTGCAGGTTGACATGATGCGCTGTTATTTAAATGATGCTGTTGACAAGGTTAACAAAGCCGGTAAAGAGGCCATCAATGCATTTGCCGGCGGCGATGAGCAACGCATGATGCTGCTTGGGTTGAAACGTTTTACTAAAACAGAACCATTCAACAGCAAAGATGCCAGAAGGAGAATTGCAGATAAGCTGATTGCAGAAAATAAATATCCCTGGTAATTATAAAATTTGATTTGTTAAACCCGCTTTGCTGAAAAGCGGGTTTTTAATGGCGCAGATTTTTTACAGGCATCAATACATCTCCATCTCCATCATCTCTTCCAGCGGGCTGCGGCCCAGTTGCTGCAGCACGGTATTGCAACGATAAAGCAGGGCTGCGGGGAGGTCGCCGGTATAGGCATGGTTCCAGAAAGTAAGCAACAGGTTTTGTTGAATAGGCGTAAGGGGCTCCTGCAGTTTTAATATTAAATAATGCAGGGCAGATATCTCTTCATCTTTTAAATGATTGAAGGCATTGTTGGCCAGCAGGTCAATCGTAAGCGAAAGCACCGTTTTACTTTGAAGCATGTTTATCGTTTTATATTATTCATCTGAATAAGCTTCATTTTCATGCACCAGGTCATCGGGGTCACTTTCCTCCTCATTATTGGCGGCGCTTTTTACAGGGCTGCGGTGTACCAGTTCATCCAGGTCCTGCTCTTCATCGGCTGCGGCAGCCGGTTGTTCTTTTAGCCCGTGTACCAGCTCATCGGCATCTGTTTCTCTGGTGGCATCTTCAAAACCGGTCCCGCTTTGGTGTTTTTTCTGTTCGTTGTGTGCAGGCGTTGCTTCTGCCTGCAAACCGGCTTTTAAGCTTTCGGCTGTATGTTTTTTCATGATGTTTTTTTAATACAAAATAAAAAAACCATACCGGGGTTTACAATGATAAAACTCATATTATAACGTAAAGAAATTGTGAATGTTATGTTATGTAAATGTGATGCAGGCAAAATGGGGACAGCGTGGGGATAAGGTAATGGCATTTACTTTTTCGGGCAAGGTTATTTGCACCCGGCAGTAAGTTGTTCCTTTTTTTACGGCTGGCTGTTAAGCCCCGCCAGGGTTATGTACTGCACCATAACCGGTGCATACCGTTACCAGTTGCTCAAACCTGGCTACGTTGATGGCGTGGCCTGTTTCGTTTTGCCCTGGTTTAAAAAATTTAAGATTACAACACGAATTTTAAAAATGTTTTGAATGTGGGCAATACTGCAAAGGGGGAATGGGGTTGTTGGTCAGGTGGCCAACAAGGGCAGAGAGAGCGAATTGTGCCAAAAAAACAGGGAGCTTTTTGGGGCTTTAAAGGTAAAGAACCGTAGCCTTATTGTGCAGGCGCCTGCAGGCGCCGGGGTTTCACAGAAAGCGTTGTTTAACTAAAAGGGACCGTGTTTGCGAAAACTCCGCTGAGACACAAAGAGTGGCGGGAGGGTTTGCGAATGCAGGAAGCTGATTCATTCTAAATGATGATGTTGGTCAGGCGACCAACAACGGCGAAAAGTGCAGCTCAATATCATCTTTCTACAGCATTAAATAACCATCATAATCTTCGGTGCCGGTTTCTGTAAAGCCTAACTGCTTAATATAATACTGGCGGGTGGCGGCTTTGTTGCGCATGGGCAGCTTGGGATGGATGTGGGTGAGCATGATGTGGAAGTTTTTGATTGTTTTGCAAACATACAAATGTGCCGGCTTGTATTTTACTGTTCAGGCAGGTTACGGTTACTTAATAACCGAACATGTTTTATAATAACATTTGTTGCCAGTTCGTGCCAGTAAAGGGTTATTTAACATAATAAAAAGTGGGCTTTGGTGGGAGTCAGGTGGGCGTCTCCAGGGAGTCTCTATAGTGTTGCGGTAGGGTCATGGTTTTGTTGCAGCGTGTTATGAGTTGTTGGTGATTGCTTTGCTGAAAAGACTGCTGCACGAGTACCAGACAACTGCGGAAAGTTCAGGCCCATTTTGCAAATTCACCCGGCAATAAAGAAACAATTTCATTGCCTTTCATTGAGTTCAGATCATAAGTCATCTGGTATTGCCTGATAATTCTAACCAGCCTTCTTGCAGAACCACCACCTTTGCTTGCTGCACCACGTTTGAGATTTTTTGTTGCATCATCCCAATACAAAATATTGGCAGCATCAATAATTCCTTTGTTCAATGCAATTTCCTGGTAAGCACCAAATTGTTCGGTTACTTCACCACGTTTCAAGAAGCTGCCAATCAAAAATATTTTAGAGGAGTCTTCCAATTCAGCATAAACCCTGGAAGGATAAGCCAGTAAGTGGCGATAAAATTTTGTATAGTTTTTAGGATCTTTTAAAACGTAAAAAGCACTTTCATTTATTTTTCTTTTTCCCTTACCATCAACAGGGCAGATATTATCGAAATAGAATGCTGAGAGCCACGACCACAAGCCTTTATTAAAATATAGCTGTTTATTATTTTTCAGGTCAAGCTGCTGAGCAATATAAGGGATGAGTTCATTTTTGTTTTTTAATTCAACTTGCTCAATATTTATAACAAGGTCATAGGCCTCAACAAAATCCTCATTGAACAATAAATCTTCCGGAATGCTTTTCAGGTTTCCGTTTTTAATTTCAGCAATTACCCGTTCAAACTCATTAAGGCCGGCAGCATTAAACATTCTGATTGATGTTGTACTCATACAGCGGTAAACTTTTCAAATAACTGAAATTTTTTACAATATGCATTCACGCAATCATCTATCCACTCTTCCTGTTCAGGCGTAAGGCTACCACTTTCATTATCTGTTTCAGGAAAGTATTTAATACCCAAAACGCTATCAATAAACTTAAGCCATTGCGAAATCCAGTGATCTTCCTCAAAATCAAAATCGTCTTCTTCAACTATTCTGGTAAGAACAATCCTGAACGCTGCAGGATAAACCAGACTGATGAATTTGAAATCATTCTTTGCCATCTCATACAATTCCGGAATGCGATTGTTTATTTCAAGCACAGGTCTGTTATCTTCACTTGAATCGAATGTCAGTTTCCAGAACTGATCTTTTAAATCAACAGGATTAACGTATAATAGCGGTATACGATCGTTGGGCAGGTCGTTGGTGCTTACTGGTATGCCTCTTGCCTTGCCAAGCAGTAAACCAACCTTTTCACTTTCATCAACAACTGAAATATCAAAATTTACGAGTTCCGTTTCAGGAAGTTCTGTTAATCTTGTACTGGCTGGTTCTTTTAAATCTCCTACAGTGCCAAAATCGAAACGCTGGTAAACACTTTTGTAATTCGGTTCAACAAATACCCTGGCAGTTGCAGGAAATTTTAATCCAGCAAGATCGATCTTAGCCCTGAAATATTTTCCCTCGTTGTCTTTAAACAAGGCAACATCAATCCGGTTCCTCGGTATTTTTATTCTGTCGGTATAGTTGAACCTTCTTATCATCTATTGCATTTTTAAAAACAGGTCTCTTTTTTCATCAAAGCCTGTAAGTTTAATTTCGAAATGATGCTGGTCTTCTATATTAAATTCAAGTACATTCTTTTCCTTCTTTGTAAAATAAACTCCTTCAGATTCTATTTTTATTGGCGGCTTTGCCAAATCAAAATCAAGCTCCTGATAGCTTTTTACCGGGTTGCCTCTGGGTACATCATATCCCAGTTTCAGTTTCAGACTTTCAGGCGCTTCTTCTGCTTCCGGATTTTTTACCAGCCTTAAACCAGAAAATATTTTTTCAATTGTGAGCGGCCTTTTTTTACCTGTCATAACAGGTATGTCCGGGTCATTCATTTCATTATCGCCCTGCTTTTGTTTAGGCAGATCTTTATGCTTTTTCTCTTCCGGTGTTTCAACCGGTATAGAAAAGTAATCTATCAGCAGGTCTTTCTGTATGCCCTCGATTGGACGTTGCAGTTTTTCGTACAGTTGTTTTAAGGTGGCTTTTACAAAGGCCAACACTTCTTTGCCATCGGTATATTTCCCTTTAAAGTTTCTTGAGTCGGGCTGCCACTCTGTATGTGCCGGGTTTTCCGAATCGCCCAGCATTCTTGCCAGGTCGGTATCGTGTATTACCACTACACCACGTACCATGCCTTTGTCCAGTGAAGTGATACCTGAAATAGTAATGCCATCCCTTACAAAAAGATTTTCGGGTTTGGCAAGCGATATGTCTTTTTCGAGATAGGCATTATACCAGCATGCTTTGGCAACGCCGCCAACCGGATGATATTTGAGCGGTACTTTAAATGCAACCCGTTCACCATTCTCAAACTTATCCCTTAGCTTATTCAGACCTTCTTCATCCGAAAACAAAACTGCTTTCATCCATTTGGGTTTGCTCTTTAGTTCAAGTGATTTAAGCTGAAAAAAATCTTCTTCCTGCAGGCCAAATGTCCAGCGGGCAAAATCAAATAATTTAAGCAGGCTTTCCTTACTTCTTCTCTTTTTTTCATCGCCATTATACAGCCTGGCAAAGTTTATTTTTTCGGTGGCATCGTTAATGGTTGCCCTGCTCAGTAAAATGGTTTCATCTTCAAAGCCAACTTCCACTTCAAGCCTGCCTTCCAGAATGGGATAGAAGTATTGTTCAATTACAGAATAAGCCAGATGGTCAATCGTTATTTCTTCCGAACAGAAAGGAATGACAAGCGACAGGCCTGACTGCTGTTTTCTTTCCAGCCTGAACAGTGATTCAAAATCTGAAGTGTTTCTTTCACTTTCAACAGGCAGGGCAAAATAGTTTTCATCTGTATAGTTACCATACACACCATAAGGCCGGTAACCGCATTCTGTTTTCATTTCATCCTGTCTGTTGTGGATACGCAGAATGCTCTGGCCCATCAGCATTTTACGCTGATCGCTTTTTCTTACAGTAAGCCCCCAGAACGTATTGATGCGGCTGGAAGCCGGAAATACGGTTTTACCTAAACCCCAGCGGCCAAGCTTATCATCTGTTTTGCCGGAACGGCCCACATTGCGCCAGAAATAATAAAAGTTGTGTGCAGCGCCATCGCTGTTGTTTTCAATATATCCTTCTTCGGGATTTCCTTCCAGGCCCTTGGTATTAAAATCCTCAAAAATGAAATAGTTCATTTTTTCAGTAAAGTCAGGCAGGGCCGCCATGGGCGGGTTTTGCGCCTGCAGGTGAGGCAGCAGGTTATCAATCAATGGAAGATATTGCTCTTTAGGTAATGCATATTTACTGCCCGATAAAAATATCCTTACCCGTACTGTTTCTGATTGCTTTCCCCGGTTTCTTTCGTCCAGTGCATTCTGAATCCCTTCCCTTACAACAGCGGTAGAAATATTATCTATATCCCTGGTTGTAAAGAATTCTCCCTGGATGGGATCAACATCCATGTCGTCTTTGCTGTTGGGTTTAAAGCGCCATGAGATCATTCTAATAAATTAAAATTATTTAAGCATATTGACACATTATTAAACGGCCCATAACTTAAGCAATCTAAAAGTTAACCTTATTTTTTTCAGAAATTATATCTTTAAGAACCAAATCCTGCCTATCCCATTCTAGAATATCTGTTGGTGGGTTTTGTCTAATAGAACTTCTTACAGAAAGCCAATAGCTGCGTTCAAAATTGTTTTTGTCATCAACTATTTCTTCTAGTACAAAATAATAATCGGCAGCCTTAACGAGACCGTGTAAAAAGGGCTTTTGTCCTTGTTGCATTAACATAAAATCATCCGGACTTTGAGAAGAATTGCGACTATCAGAGAATCTGTCTGTTATATGTCTTTCTGATAATGAAAAGTTTGTGAATGTTGTTACAACCGTCAGGTTATATCTTGCCAAAATGCTGTATAGCAATGGCCATATCATGTGAGACTCTTGTAAATTTTTAAACTGCAAGAATACATTATGGAGACCATCTAATAAGATTCCAGAATATGGTTCTCCTTCCAAATTGGCTTCATCAAGAAGCCGTACAATCTTGTAAACGAAATCTTCAGGGGTTAAATATCCTGCATAAAAAGCTTTGACAAAGCAAATTGATAAACTGTCTTGATACCCTGTAAAAATTCCATGTAATTGTCTCTTAATCTTCGTTACAAGTGCATCATAATATTCTTCAGGATACAAAAATGACACAATAAGAACTTTGTTCTTTTTGATATTTTTTATAGCAAATAATTTTCCGGTAGTTTGACCAGGTGAACTTTCTAATTCTTGTTTGGAGAGAACTGGCGTAAGCAATAGTTTTAGACCAAATCCCGCTTTGCCCGAACTCCCAAATCCGTGTACCAAAATTTGAGATTGGCTAGCAAGGGAAAGGAAGTTTTTATATTCAACTTTTCGCTTGCCAGATAAATTTTTTAATACAGGTATTACATTTTCTTCTGATGGTAAAAGCCTTCGTATTTTTTCTCTCTTATCAAGTTGGGAAGGTACTTGAGGGCTAATTCTGAAACCTTTTGGATTTGAAAGATGAAATATGTGTGACCCTTGCCTAGAAACCTGATTTCTGGTTTTTATCAATTGAAATATGCGAATTGTTTTTTCATGCTGTTTGTCTAGACCTGTTTGCTTCAAATGTATAGCAACATCAACCAGATAGTCAAGTTTTATTTTATTGGGGATGTCTTCAGCAGCAACTAATAGTACCAAGGCCCCCATATCTCTACATTGCTGAATAAATTTTTCTAACTTTTCATAAGTTTCATTGCCAAAAACTTTGTCTGCAAAAAGTTCATTAATATTATCAATTACTATAAATAACGGTGAGACTGCAGGAATCAGAAAAGAATTTTTATTTGAAATAAAATCATTTATTTGTTTTTGTTGTAGATCTGATTTTAAAAGTTTAAGAATGTCTGTTAATTCAGAAATATTTA
The DNA here is from genome assembly GCA_016786725.1 of Ferruginibacter sp. Classification (GTDB taxonomy): domain Bacteria; phylum Bacteroidota; class Bacteroidia; order Chitinophagales; family Chitinophagaceae; genus Ferruginibacter. The sequence continues at coordinate 274,874 of JAEUVU010000003.1, forward strand.
GATTAGAGTTTATTTTAAATGGTGTGAACCAAGATATTTTTGAGCTTGTTGTTACTTCCTTTTTCGTTTTTGTTTCATTGTCGTAAATACTCAACTCTTTAAGATATTCTGGGACGAGAGTTTGAAGTCTTATAGTTAAATCTTCTTCCTCCTCTTCTAAACTCAAATAAATACATGTCGTTTTTAATGGAGATAATGTTGCTGCAATAGAAAGAGCGGCAGAAGTCTTACCTGTACCAGGCTGGCCATGAAGACTTATTACCAAACCTGATGAAGATGTTTTCTTAAGACCACCATGAAACAGAATATCAGCACCACGTATTGGCATCGGCAATCCAAAAATCCAATTAATTACTTCTGATGCATTCGGTAATTCTGTATATAAATTCGATAATCTAAAATGATATTTAGGGCGAGAGTACAATTCTTTTAATACAGCTAAAGATTCCTTTTTTTCAGACGGTGAACAAAATGCAAGAAGTTCTTTATCGCTAGTGAACCATAAATGTGCTATTCCTTTAACTCCTAATACATGTGCTGTTAAAAAATTAATCCTTGAAGAAAAACGTTCTGGATTCAATCTAGGGTCCGGCCACCTTAATTGAATTTTTATATGATTTCTAAATGATCTTATGCTATTTAAAATATCTTCTTCTGTAAAAATTGCCAATTCAGAGTTTGATTTTGGTAATTCAGGGTTTTTAGGATGGACTCCAAGAAAATAAAAAAATACACTCCTGCATAATATGAATGGATAAGCTGATGTCTGTGGCTCAGAAGGAACCGTTAAGATGTGATATAAAATTTGAAAAGGAGAAGGTAATACTTCTGCTTTATAGTTTACATTTTTTTTGCTTTCCTGAACTTGTTGAAATGCCTGAATTATTATTTTAGATATCCTAGGATAAACATTTTGCTTTTTTTGTTCTGATTTTGTAAGTCCCTTTGTAATATGTCTATTTAATCCAGACTGTCGATACTTCACTGCAAATTTGGAGAAAAACTCCTGAAGCTGCTTGTCTGATTCGGTTAAGATTTCGCGGCGCTTATGTTTTTCATAGCAATAACCTAACGCCCTATGGATTTGCATCAGTAAATCTGAAAAAATATCACTATAGGGAAGGCTATTTATTTCATTTGCGGCCATAAAAATTATATTCCGATTAACGTTCGGGTTGATGGAACTTTACTACTGCCAATACTTTTATTATAAATCTGTGTTGCTTTAGATAATGCTGATGGAGAAAATACTGGTTCTAATTCCCCGTCTTTATAATTTTTTATATTCCCTGTATAAACCTTACCTTCTGAATTTAACCAAAGGCCAATTCCTCTTTTTACCTTTATAGGAGAAGGTAAGATCTTTATTACTTTTTTACTTTTTTCTAATTCTGATAAATCATTTTCAGTAAATGGATTTTTAATGTCTAATCCCCAAAAATAGATTCCTTCATTATACCCTTGCTCGGTTGTTGTGTAAAAAAGAAGCTTTCGCATTCCTTTTTCTGGTAAGTCATCAGGAATAAGATGGGTTATGTAAAATGTTTCAATTTTAGTGCTCATATATTTAAAATTTCATTTTTTGCAAAATCTGCATCTTTAGGAAATTTCCCCTTTTCAAGGTAGTATTTTGTTGAATAGTAAGATGCTTCTACCAATTTTATAGCCCAGTTATACTCCTCTTCAACATCATGCTTGTACATGATAACTTTTATATTTGGGAAGGTTTTCTTAAATGCATTCATAAGATCAAGATTTTCATTCATGTCGATACTACCATCGTCGAGAACAATATCAGTAAAAAAAGGCCAGAGAATTGCAACGATTGAGTCTGGCTTTATTTGATGATAATATCTAAACTCGCCAGCTTTTTGGTAAATATTTTTGCCATAGTTATCATCATTCTCCCAACGCTCAGGATCACCATAATAGTACCAAAAATCAGTTATTTCATCATCCTTAATAATTTGATGACTCTTCAAGATACGCAAATCTGAAGGTAATAGATAATACTTATCTAAATTTTTCCGGTCAACTAAGGGATTTTTCTGGGCTACGTCACATGGAGCTCCATGGCTTTCAGGAAAATCTAAATCCTTCTTTATGAAAATCCCAAAGGGTCTCACGGGAGGGGGGTCCTGATTTCGGTGGTAAGGATTGTGCACACCATGATAACCGAAAATAAAAACATCATGCCCTAACCTTTAGATTTGTTTTTGATCTGTTTTAATAAGACTATTACTATTACTACTTTTCTTTTTTGCTTCTTTTTTCTTTTGTTAATAGATGTTTTTATGTGAATAACTACATTTATAAACAACCTTCCGGTGCAGGCGCTTT
>JAEUVU010000019.1 GCA_016786725.1 Ferruginibacter sp.
CACCGGTAATGGGTTAACGGTAAGGGTGGCTGCCCTGGATGTTTGTGCAGCACAAGGTGCAGCACCCGTTACAATACAACGGTATTGATAAGTGCTCATGCTTACAGGGGGCGCTGTAATGGTCAGCGTTGCAGTGGTTGCACCGCTGTAAACTCCGCCATTGGCTACGTTGGCAAAAGTACCACCACCATTGGTGCTTACCTGCCACTGATAGCTGTGAGGGCCTGTACCCGCTGTTACAGCTGCCGTAAAGGTTGCTACCTTATCGGTACATACGGTTTGATTAGCAGGTAACTGAGCATTAAGTACTGTTGGATCATTCACCGTTACGGTAACCGTACGGGCTGGTGACGTACATCCAGGAACTGAAATTGCATATGTAAAGAATACCCTTGAAATCTGGAAAGCAGCTTCCTGCCAGATATTTTGTGGTGCATTGGTAGTTAATGGCAGCTGCATACCCATTCTCGTCAGGTTTACAGTAGTGCCGTTTATTACTGTAGTATTCGGCGGATTACCTGAATAAGAATTAACAGTAGCACGTTGGCCAAGTATACCAATCACATCACCGGCATTGATCTGTATGTTAACAGGTATGGCACCGGTAGCCGGGTTACTCTGTGTTAAGAATAATGTAGTAAAAGCATTGGTTGTACCCGGGAATGCAGGCGGAGGTGTGGCTCCGTTAAACCGTAATACTGCAATACTTTGTGCTCCAGTTGAAGCAGTGGTTGGAACTTCCACTGAGGTCATTACAAATGAACTTGGAGCAGTGAACCAGTAACCTCTTACATTACCCGTGAAGGTAGTTGACTGATTTGGTAAAGGTATTGTTGCACCTGATATGTTCAAACCCTGCTGGGTTGCCTGGTATGTGTACACACCTGAAGGTGTAGGCCTTGCCCAAACTGAGTCGACTGCAGTACCGGCTACATACGGTACAGTGGCTGCAGCATTAGAGAATAAACCTGTTGCAGGACTCCATACTGCTTGTGTGGTAACCAACGGATTTGTAGCTTTCAGTTTTACGGCCGCATCGCCTAAGCACATCGCAACCGGGTTAGGTGTAACTGTTGGTGCAGGAGGAGTATAGTTAACCAATACGCTTGCATCGGTGAAGCATCCTGTTGCCACATCGGTACCCCTCACTGTATAGGTAGTTTGTACAGTTGGTGCCGCATATACTGTTGGTAAGTTAGTTCCTGTGTAAGGAGTTGTTGCTGTTGCATTGGTGTATAATCCGGCTAATGGAGACCATACATAACTTAATACTGGTCCGCCACCGCTGCCTGGAGTTGTATAGTCGATAGTTAAACTCCATGAAGCTAATGTTCCTACATCGCCAGGACCACCATCGCACATAGCCAATGTCCAGTTACCAGTAGTAGAGGCTGGTGTAGTGTATAAAGCATTCCAGTTTGCAGCATTTGATACAAAACCGGTTGGGTTCTGAATGGTTGGCCCCGCAACAGGCGTATTGATACCATCTGCCTTCCAGTTTGTGCTGTTATTGTAAATAAATGGTGCTGTAGCTACAGTACTCCAGGCTACTGTACCTGTCTGGCTCACTTTTGCACCATACCAACCCCAGGTTGGAACACCGGAAGCAGGTCCGGTGAACAGGCCTGTACCATACTTGTACAGGTTGTATATCTGTCCGTTAGGAGCCTGTAAATGGATGATCATATCACCAGGATATGTGTGGGAGAAATTATTCAACGTAACACTTACATTGGTAATGGTTGCATTAGCCGGAACACCGGTCATTGCAATAACATTACTTACGCCATTGGCTGTATTATCAGGAACTGCCAGATTGATCGTTCCGGAATTTACAGTTACCGAACCAGGCACCGGAGGTGCAGAAACACCTACTGATAATTGCGTACCATTAATACCGGCTACGCCACCGCAAACAGGGCCCACAGGTGTAATGGTAACAGTTGGGTTTGGATTAACTGTTAATGTAGCACAGTTAGATACATTGGTTGGCGGGGTCCATGGTGCACATGTACCGCTTACTATACAACGGTATCCTCTGGCGTTCAGCGCCTGAGATGCAACTACTGTTAATGTTGCGGTATTTACGCCACTGTAAGGCGCCGCATTGGTTAAATTAACCCAGGTACCACCTGTACAACCAGCCGTGTTTTCCTGCCATTGATAGGTAAGGCCGGTACCGGTTGCACCCACAGTAAATGTTGCATTTGCACCCACACATGCAACCTGGTTGCCTGGTTGTGTAGTTACTACAGGGCGCTTGTTAACTGTAATGGTAACATTTGCCTGGCGAATGCAACCTGCACCATTGTTATGATTAACAGTGTAAGTGGTAGTGTTCATTGGAGAAGCTGCAACAGGGTTTGAAGTGGTTGAACTTAAACCTGCAGCTGGTGTCCATAAGAAGGTTCCTGTAGTAACAGGCGTGTTTGATCCGCTTGAACAATTGGTTAAAGTTGCCACTTCCGCTGCTGATAATGCCCTGTTATACAAACGGAATTCATCCAGGCGGCCTGTCATTGACAGAGAAGCTGAATTATATCCTCCAACCAGGAACGGCGCAGCTGCAGATGTATTGAAGGTAACTGCATATGTCTGGAAGAATACTCCGTTCTTGTACACAGTAGTATTGGTACCGTTGTAAACGATGGTTACTAATGTAGCACCAGGATTTACACCGGTGATCAGAACATCGCCTGAGCCACCTCTCAATAGCATATTGTTTGTTAATGCAGCACCTCCGTAAAATGCACGGAATACACTGGCTGCACTGCTGTTACCAAACAGGTAAGAAGGGTTATTATCTACCTGGTTTGCACCAAGCCAGAAAGAGATGGTGAAAGCACTGGTAAAGTTGGTATTCCAGTTTGTATTTACATGGTTGGCATTTGCTGCTCCGCCGGCGCCAATCAATGCAGTACCGCATTGGCCGGTGCTGCCCTGGGTCTGGTTACCGATTATATTAGCAGTCAAAGTTCCCGGAGGAGGTGCACTGGCTAAGTTTGGTACAGTGCTGCCTGTACCGTCAAATTTATAGTACAGTATCTCTGGTAATGGCGCAGGTGGCGGACCACTTTGCTCCATTACTGTAAGTAATGTTGGATCGCCCTCGCAAAGCGTTGTACCAGGATCTGCAACAATTATCAAAGGTAAAGATGCTGTAAAGGTTACAGTAGCAATACTTGAGTTGGCTGCCGCACAGGTACCAAACTGCGTTACTGCACGATAGTACATTGTTTGCGTAATGTTATTGAAAGTATAAGTAGTTGTTGTGTTGGCAATAGGTGTCCATGGCCCTGCAATATTGGTTGCAGATTCCCAACGGATCACGCCTCCGTTATGGCCTGCAACTGTTAAAGTACCGCTGTTTGTTGTTCCACAAACCTGAGAGTTTGCAGGAGTAACAGTACCAGGAGTTGATCCGGCAGCAACAAATAATCCCGCAGGGTTACTGGTAGCATTGGGGGCACAGGTACCGGTTACAATACACCTGTAGTAATTTCCATTTAAACCAACAGCAGTTGGATTAACGGTTAATGTTGATGTGGTAACACCTGAATAAGGAGCACCATTTGCAAGGTTGCTATAGGTACCGCCAATGCCTGTAGTGCTTATCTGCCACTGGTAAGTAACACCACCTGTAGCTGTACCAACACAGGTATACGTTACAGATGAACCGGCGCAGGTAGTTACATCAACTGGTTGTTGTGTAATGGTTGGGGCACAGGCAACAACCTGTGTAATTTCGGTTACCATATCTTTAAATGATACCCTTGTATTTGATGCGTTAAATAAATTTGAACGCATGTTTACTGCAGCTTTATAACTCAGGGTGATATCATCAACCCACCAGCCTTCCGGCGCAGTTGGAGCAGTTGTATTATCATCAGAACCAAAACGGAAACGGATCATGATGGATTGCCCGTTATAAGATGATAAATTGATCTTTGAATTAATGAATGTACCCTGAAGACCGGTAAATGCCAATCTTCCAGACAATGCATTTGTTGGCGCAGCACCTAAGCCTGCGTTATATCCGTTCAGTGTAAAATTAGCAGAGCCAACATCATTCCAGGTAGTACCTCCATTGGTACTTATTTCTACAACACCTCCATCCCATCCATCTTCAGTATTCCACCTGTGCCAGAAACTTAATTCAGGATAGGAATTAAGTGGCAAAGCAAATGAAGCAGTTGTTGCAAGCCTTTGATCGCCTGCTACTGCAAGATTCTGAACGTAGAATGAGTTAGGGGCGCTGTTGCTGATTGTTGTAGACACTGTCCATGGTGTTCCAACAGAACCAGCTGTTGACCATGCAGCGGGAATAGTTGCAGTGGCAACAGGCTCGGTAAATAATGTAACCGGAGCAAAGTAACTGCCATTGTTTACGTTTACAATAAACGGATAGTTTGTGGTTCCGGCTGCCTGGTTAACAGCAAAACTTACAACACGGTTAGGTGCATCGTAAGTACCACCACTTACATAGGTAACGTTGGTAGGCAAAGTATCTCTTAAAGTATAGTTAGTTACCGCTGCGCAGGTAGTTACACTATTGGTATAAGTTAAGTTTGAACCTTCAGGAATGGTTGTTGCACTTACTGTAGCACCCATGCTGATTGGAGGAGTGAAATCAGGTACCTGGTCGGTTACACTGTTTGTAGAACCTTCAGATGCAAACGCACCCATGCCTCTTCTTCTGAATGCTTCCCAGATAGAGCAACTGTAAAGCCCGCCATACAGAGCCTGGTCAGCAGCCAGAATAGCATTTCTGCCACTGATAAAGCCTGGGTTACATTGCTGCAACCTCATACCTTCAGTTACTAATTTCATAGCAATAACATTACCACCGCCACCGGCAAAATTGTACATATTAGGGTTGATGGTACCAACCTGATTAATAATATTCCAGGTCATATCCCATAAAGTGGCGCACCATATCTCACCTCTCGGGTGAGGGCCTGCCGGCAGGCTTGCCAGGTAAACTTTGTTATTTACAGTAAAGTCGGTGCAATAACGTTGACTGCGTATCCCTAACCCTGTTGGGGGTTGAAATAAGGCATAAGTTCCAATACCACGTGGAGAGTTGAAGCCTGTATTTAAGGTTGCAGTTGCCCAATCCTGGGTAAACATCAATCCATAATAATCACTCCATCCTTCTCCCATTTGCTCAGCGTTACCAAGGCAGGCACCCGAACCACCACCGGTTAAACGATTGCTGATGCCATGTCCATATTCGTGAACAATGATTCCATTGTCAACATCACCATCCCTGTTAGGGGTTCCGCCTGTCCACAAATACATCTGCATCCTTCCGCTACCACCATCCGCCGGTGTAGCAAAGTTGGCATTGTTGGTTCCGCCGCCATCCTGTGCTTCGGCATTTACGTGATCATTACCATTACCGCCACGGCCAAGGTTATCATCCTGAAAATTTGCAGCTGGCTCTGTAAATCCATAGATATACATGATATCATGAATTATATTGTTCCAGTAAAATAAGTTAACAGTATTAAACTGCTGGTTAGGCACCGGCGTTGTTTGTGTTGGATCAACGGTATAATTCGGAGTAAAATCAAAAGTCAGGTTAGGAAATGCAGTTGTAGAAGTTACCGCATCGGCAACAGTACCGTTATTGTCATTTGCCCTGTCCTGGTATGCAAATACGTTGTTACTGCGTGTATGACTGTAATCTGCTGCAGCCAGGCCGGTATGCCATCTTAAAGTGGTAGCATTACCAGGAGCTGCTGTCCAGGGATCTGTTCTGATAGCATGGGCTCCATTTGGGAAGGACGGAGCTTCGGCAGGATAAGGAACTACCCTGTAAGAAGCGGTAGTTACCAATGAAGGGTCATCAGATTTTTTAAAATCAAAAATTTTGTTGGCCGGTGCATTTGCCAGTGTATTACCATAGGCAAAACCGGGGTATTTAGTTAAGCCGTTAACATCGGGTGTTCCCCAATGATCGTAATCGGTGTAGTTATCTAATCCCAATACACTATTATTTACAGCATCCACCCTGATCATCCAGTAATCTGAACTGGTTTTAGGTATGATGTAAACATGCCATGATAAGTTGATCTCATTAGAATTTTCAACAGGCGTCCACATGAGTTGAGCAGTAATATTTTCACGGGATACGCCCATGTTACCGAACTCAACTTTACGTCCATTGTCTTTTGTGCTGATAGCAGCAGCCATCTGTGAGGCATATAAACCCCTGTCGGATAAGGCAGACTGTACTGCAGATGCTGCAGTTACAGAAGGCGTAGCCGGTTTACCGGCAGCAAACTTCTGCAGGCTGTGGTTAAAAGCCCCTTGCTGAGATACCAGTTTATCGCCTTTAAAAGCGAGTACCAGCATCTGGTTAAATACGGGAATGCCCTGGTAGGTCTGGGTCAGGTACACCATTCTAATACCAGTGGTATTATCATAGTATGTGTTTGACACTTTCACATTACCAAGTTCATCCGAAGTCAATCCCAGTTTGGCTTTGCTTGCACTTACCAAACTCATCGCTGCAGTCTCTTCAGCAGCATTGAAATTTTGTGCATTGATACTGAATACACAAAATAACAACGGAACGATAAGGAGTAGAACTCTTCTCATAATTGATGTTGTTTTAAATTTAGAATACATGTAAAATGAAATAATTAAAGATTTATGATCTCTTTGATACAAAAGGATTAGAAAAAAATACTTTAGACTTTTTCTTACAGATAGTGAAGAGTATGTAAGTGTAGAAGTAAAGGTTTTAATTCATAAGCATTTTGTTTGTCAGATAAAGTTTTCCTGATTTTAAATATATTCAGCAATATTACAACAATAAATTAATGTTACTAAAAAATAAACCGGTATCTTATCAACAAATCCACAAACGGCATTTATTAACTTAAATCTATCATTCTCAATGAAAAAAAATAAATACATACTGGTTTTTATTACTTTGTTTTTTAACACCGATTCATCGGCACAAGAAATAAATGCCACCATCGCAAAAAACGCCGAAATTATTCAGCTTAAATTAGTTGAATGGAGAAGGCACCTCCACCAAAACCCTGAACTGGGCAACAGGGAATTTAAAACGGCAGCCTACATTGTGGATCAGTTAAAAGACCTGGGACTGGAAATCAAAACCGGTATTGCCAAAACCGGCGTGGTAGCTATTTTAAAAGGTGAAAAGCCCGGACCTGTAATTGCCTTAAGGGCCGATATGGATGCCCTGCCTGTAAAAGAAAGGGTAAATATTCCGTATGCATCAACAGATAGCACCATGTATGGAAAAACCAAAGTGCCAGTAATGCATGCCTGTGGCCACGATGCACATGTGGCTATGCTGATTGGCACAGCCAGGGTTTTGGCTGGTATGAAAAAGGATATTGCCGGTACAGTAAAATTCATTTTTCAACCGGCCGAGGAAGGCCCGCCAGAAGAGGAAGAAGGTGGCGCAGCGCTGATGGTAAAGGAAGGTGTAATGGAAAATCCCAAAGTAGATGTGATCTTTGGAATGCATATTGAAAGCTGGATACCTGCCGGCGATATACAATATAAGCCGGGTTCTTTTATGGCATCGGCGGATATGTTTACGGTGAAAGTGAAAGGCAGGTCATCGCATGGATCGCAGCCCTGGCTGGGGGTTGACCCCATTGCTGTTTCGGCGCAGATCATCGAAGGGTTCCAGAATATTGTGAGCAGGCAGATGGACCTTACCAAAGCGCCGGTAGTGATTACGGTTGCCAAAATAAACAGCGGGGTTCGTTTCAACATTATTCCTGAAGAAGCAAATATGGAAGGGACTTTGCGAACACTGGACAGTAAAATGCAGCAGGATGTGCAGGAACGCATGAAATTTACAGCCGCTAAAATTGCCGAAGCATCCAATGCCACTGCAGAAGTGGTTTTTTATAATAAAACCCTGGTAACCTACAATACACCCGAACTGGTTGAAAAAATGCTGCCCTCTTTACAAACTGCAGCAGGTAAAAACAATGTACGGCGAATGGAATGGGTTACCGGTGCTGAAGACTTTAGCTTTTTTGGCAGCAAGGCCCCCGCCTTCTTTTTTTATTTTGGAGGAATGCCATTGGGCAACGATCCAAAATATGCACCACCACACCATACTCCTGATTTTATGATTGATGACAGCAGATTGTTTGTTGGAGTGAAAGCTTTTTGCCAGTTGGTGTTTGATTATCCGAAAGTAACAAGGAATTAATTTTAGTGTTTTAAATATTCAATTAGCTCATCAATAGGACCAACTAAATATGGTTGTTTCTTCCGGGATTCGTATAACATATTTAACAACAAATTTTTATCGCTTGTAAGAAAATTAATCGGCAGATCATTGCTTTTTATCCGTAATTTCTGATTCGGGTTTGAGGGCCTATATCTTAAAGTATCGGGCCTGTAATCAAATTTGCTTATATCAATATCATTTGTAGAATCCTTTAATGGAAGTGTAATATTTAAAGTGTGATAGTTATTGTTGGGAAACGTATTTACTGTAAGTGGATAATGATCGGGTGTAGGTGATACTCCTAAACTTCCAAAATATAGATTTTTAGGAACTGCAAAATTAAAATTGCCATTAGCATCTACAGTTATTCCCCTGAATCCATAGCCAACTGCTACACCAAACCTGGCATATTCTCTTTCAGGATTATCAATAACAATCGCACTATACGAAAGAGGTTTTTTATCATAGCCCAATATTGAACCGTAAAAATATACTGAGTCTGTTGATCCTTTTGTTTCGCCTTGATACTCAACTTTATAGTTTAACAATACTGCTGATTTTAAAGGAAAATATCGTATACTAATCATGCTATCTCCCAGGTATTGCCATTTCCCCATTCTGATTGATTTTATATTATACTCCTTCGTTTCAAAGAAATGAATAAAAGTGGAATCCTTTTTTACATACCAATAGGTAGTGTTATTGGGGGTTCCTAAATTGTAACCTCTAACATAACAACCTTCTTTAAGAACAAATCGAGGATTTCTCTTTTGTGCAAATAAAGGAATACAACCAAAGAAAAAGAGTATAGCAATAATACATCTCATAATTTTCATTTTAATTACATGGATGACCTTTTGCAGGGTAGGCGTTTACATTAACATAGAAAGTCCCATTACCATCTGTATATGATAAACTATTATATGGATCTTTTTCTGCAGAGCATCTGTTTTTGATTCGGGTTTGATCTGTTGATGATAAGTTTGCAAATGCTTTACTGTCATAGCATCCAATCCAAGCTAAGTCTCTGCAATAGTTTGAATCAATACTTATTCCTTTTGCTAAAGCAAATTGATATAAAGCACCGGCAACAACATTCTGATAACGTAAAATCATATCATTGTGCATTGTAGGATTCTGACCATTTATTATAGCAGATAGTACACTATCTGTATTAGCACTTATGCCCGGGGGAGGAAATAAATAACCCCATTCAGTAGCTAAGGCTATTCTGATTGCCGTACTATCAGGAGAAAAATATGCTGCTCTATAACGATTGGCTAGATAACAGTGCATTGCTTCATGTATTATTGTTGCCGCAAGCCCTAGGTCTGTAGACTGCGAATAATATTTGTTGATAGTAACGGTAAAGTTAGTTGCATTTAAGTTTTGAGTAGTGATTGCCCCTGGGGGAGCTGAAGGTGTAGAAGCTCCCGATTCATAATACCAGTTTGAATTAGTTGTCTTTTTAAACACCATTTCAAAATCGGGGCTGGCACCAAAAAAGCCTCGTATTAGATTAGGTAATTTTTGTTGGATACTTTTAAGTGTGTCCAACGCTTTTCTAATGCAGGCATCATTTGAACTATCTTTTACATTATAAGTAAGCCAAATATAGTCTAACCAACTTTGAGGAGTTTGCGGCGGCCATTGATTTCCTTCTGTTGGGTTACACTCAATAGGAACAAGACTGTTTATTATTTCATTACTGCATGGAATATTACTACCACCGCCATTACTACCTCCGCCACTGGGCGGAAATGGCCAGGTACTGCTACCCGAACCGCTACCGCCACCTCCTGGATTACCGCCTTCGGTTTCATAAGTCGTACAAACAGTAATTGTGCCGTTGGGTTGCCAACAGTTAATACCTACAGTATTGCTGGTATTAGATCCAGAAAAGTTTCCGCCACATACATAATGATAAGTAGTTGCCGTCCAACATACCTCATACTCATAATTACTAATTGTTGTTCCATTAGCAAAACCTTCTCCATTAGCTGTATTAAGCTTTATAAATCGCTGAATATTTGCAGTGTCGCTGTAATCAGAACTATTATTAAACATTCTTTTATCGTTGACTTTAAACTCTGTTGATCCAAAAACATCTTTATCCATAGTCATAAACCTTATTGCGTATTCTTCGGCAGTAGTTACATTATTTGATGTTGTTGGTGTTTCAAAAGGAAAATTTGTATAATCGCTTTGCCTATAGATATTTATATCCACTGAATCATCAACAGTGCTTTTAAAAACCCTGTAACATATTCCTCAGCGCTTACTACCAGGGGAATGTAAACAACTGTATCTTCTAAACCCTCTGCATCAAAACTCTCAGTACTAACTTTTTGTTTATGCTTTTCTATCCGTGCCTTGCTCCAAACCGGAAAGCCTTCTTTTGCAATAAATGCTGTAATAAATTCTTTATTCATGTTTTGGCGTTCCAATTCTTTTGCAACCCTTTTTAAAACCGGCGCAGCATTATCCGGCAGCTTAAAGAAATTTTCAGGTGTTTCTTTAACGGTTTCCTTTTTGGTATTGCTAACTAAAGTATCTGTCTTTTTGCAGGAATTAGTAAACAGTAATGTGGCAACAAATACAAAGGCAATTAAAACAGCCTGGCGGAGTGGGAACTTGCTTTTCATTCTAATAGGTATAAATTATTACGGATAGATGCATATGCAAGATATCCTATATTTAAAAATAAAAAAATAATGTTTTCATCCCGCCGGGCATAAGCAATTTGGGATCAAAGAAAAGTTTCCAAACACTTATTTAGGACAAATGCTTAAACCTATACTACCGGCCAGGGTGTGGTTTTTGATTAACAGAAAAAATTAAAAAAATATATTCCTAATACAGCTTTTTTAAATATTTCGCTGTCTATACGATATTAAACCGATGCCTGTTTTTTGTTCAGCATCATTTACCTTTGCAGAAATTTCATTTAAAAATCATACGCTATACCGGTGAAAAGAAACTGGCACTTTATTTTATTTATTTCAACTACTGCTTTCTTATTGATTCCCGGTATCGTTCTTTCACAAACCACCATTGAGGGCAAAGTATTTTACAGGGATGGGGCTACGCCTGCCCCCTTTGTTAATGTTGAAATTTTGAACCGCCCGGGAACGGCAACAATGACCAATTTCAAAGGGGATTTTTCACTTCGGGTTGGCGATTCAAAAAAAACTGATACCATCCTCATTTCATCTGTAGGATACACAAGCATTAAACTGCCACTGCATATAGCCGCTAAAAGATCTGCATTTGTACTTAATGAAATTGTAAAAAACCTGAATGGGGTTACTGTTTTTAATTCTCACGAAATGGTTGGTTCGCAATCCGAATCTGTTGGATTTTACCGGAACTGGAACCATGAAAATTCGGGTGGTGAGATCGGTCGTATTTTCAACTTGCCCCACGAAAGATTTAAAATAGATAAAATCAGGCTAAAGGCCGGAAACACCTGCGACACCTGCCTGCTGCGCCTGCATATACGGTATGTTGAAGATGGCGAACCCGGAGAAGAAATATTTACAGATTCGATCGGCTTGCTGGTTAACAGGTTGTCGCTGGATTCTAAAGTATCTGAATTTGATTTAACACCTTATGATTTCACCTTTACAGAAAAAACATTTTTTGTTGGCGTAGAGGTTTTAAGTTGCCGAAACGGAAAAAAAGGCAACTGCACATTCAGCTTTGCCGGTACAGAAAAGGGTGTGTATTTATACAGGAACAGTAACGAAGAAGAAGCAAAATGGCATGCAACAAATCCAGCAGACGATAATTACACCATTTACCTGAAACTGTTTTTACGGTTTTAGAAAGGTTAATGTGCAAAGTCAACCTCAAAATTCCCTTTTATCCTTTCCATTGAAGGATTGAAGTAACCGAATTTTAAATTAGGGAATTCTTCCCTGATGAGTTCCATCATTTGTTTTACGCCCATGCATTCACCGGTATCGGCAACACCAATTTTTCCCAGGTACCAGTCAGGGTCAATATTAAAATTGCGCCACTGTATCATGCACAGGTCTGTTTCCTTTATCAGCTTTCGAAGCGCTTCATATTCTTCAATGCTGTCCGTCATACCGGGAAAAACAAAATAGTTGATACTCGTCCAGCCGCCATAACTGCGTACAGTTTTCAGGCTTTCTACCAGGTCTTCAAAATCATAATTATTAGGCAGGTAATAAGAAGTGTAAATATTTTTGCGGGCAGAGTTTGTGCTTACTCTAATACTGTTCAAACCTACTTCACACAAAGCTTTCACTGCTTTAGGCATACTGCCGTTTGTATTGATGTTGATACTTCCCTTTTGTGTATGCTTTCGTATTTCTATGATCGCTTCACGGATGGTTTCCCACATTAATAAAGGTTCGCCTTCGCAGCCCTGTCCAAAACTGATCAAAGGAAATGGCGCTGTTTCCAGGTGCGGCACTGTAAACTCAACGATCTCTTCTGCCGAAGGTTTAAACGTTAACCTGTCCTGTGTGCTGATGATGGTTTCTTCTTCGGGCTGAAAAGAAATGCAGCCAATACAGTTTGCATTGCATGCAGGAGAAACCGGTACCGGGCATTCCCATCGGCCTATTGCCAGATTCCTCGCTGCCGGGCAGGTGTAGGTCATGCAGCAATTCTCCATTAAATGTTTTACCAGCCGGTTATGAGGATAAGCCTCCAGCAGATGTTTTGTTCCTGCTTCAATCACCTCTTCAAAATATCCTTCAGCTTCCTGCCTGATGTCTTTTTCAATTCTTACCGCAGGTACATATATTTTTTCATCAAGCCATGCCGCAGCCGTATAACAAAATAAAGGAAGTGTGGGTGCATCTTTTTCTGTTTCATAAGCCGCCATGTACAAACCCGTGTGTGCCGGTGGAATGAAAGCCGCAACAGCCCATCCCTTTTCGCAAAGCCGCATCTCCCCTGTTTCCACATCAATACCAATGCCTTTGCGGCCCGGTAATTCGTACAGGTTTCCGCCGGTTGGTAATTCAATCCATTCATCAGCAGGCACAGGCAAGGCGTCCCAGCCGCTGCGCCCGGTTGCATACAGCGAAGTATCTTCAAAGATATTTCCTTCGCCGTCTGAGTATAGTATGTATGGGCTGGATATCAGCATCGTATTATCTAAAAAATATTTATTTAATCAACCACCGTAAGTGTTTGCAACTGCTACTGGGTAGTTGAAAACCCCGACGGCGGCTATCAGCCCCGTTGGCGGTTAAAAGAAAATCTTCTACAAACCACCGTCAGGGTTTGCTACCGCTGACGGGGTTTGCAACTGTTGGTTACAAAATAAATTAAATTCTGTTTCATCAACAGCTTTGGCCTGCTCAACTATTTCAACCTGTATAATTTTATTGGTCTTAAAATCCATGGTCAGCAAATTGTCTTTCAAAACTACATTTTCCATCGCTGCCCAGGGAAAAAGAACTGTTTTAAAAACCCTTGTAAGATGTATGCCATCGTAATAAAATTGCACCGTAGTTCTTTTCCCTTTAACAACCGTAACCATGATAAAAATCACTGCAAAAATGAGCAAGGCAAAAACCCCAACATAACTAAACCAGAAATGTGCATACATACAAGCAATAGCCAGACTGAAAATTTCAAAAGCGCTTTTATGTTTCTTAAACATCAGGTAAGCTGCTGCCAGTAAAAAATAAAATCCCAGCAAAACATAAATAGCTACCCTTACCCTGTTCTCATTGGTGTTTAAAATAAATGCAGCTGCAGCAATTATATGCATAAAAAACAGGAACCAGGTAAACTGCCTGTATGCTTTTTGATTGTTGTCTTTTAGAATAAAACTGTATTCCATTAAGCAGGGTTTGCTGCAACAAGCAGGTTGCAAAGTTTAAACAGGCACCTTGCTCCCACGTTCTCATCCCATTCATCGTGGCTTACACCTACTTCATTCAAATCAAAGCCTACAAATTTTCTGCCGCTCTGTATCAGTTTTTTGAAGATATAAAAGACCTGCTCCGTTTCAAACCCGCCTTGTACCGGCGTTCCCGTATGCGGACAAAGTTTTGGATCCAGCCCATCAATATCAAAACTTATAAAAACCTTTTCAGGCAGGTGACTGATGATCTCATCCACTATCTGCCTCCAGTTCTCCCCTTCAAACTGGCGCTCTTTAATATTTTTATCAAAATAAGTAACCACCCGGTTGTTGCTTGCCTTGATATAGTCCACTTCTTCACTGCAATAATCCCTTATGCCAACCTGCACCAGTTTTTGCAGCTGTGGAATTTCTTCCAGCGCATTGTACATAATGGATGCATGAGAATATTTAAACCCTTCGTAAGCTTTCCGGAGGTCGCAATGTGCATCAATTTGCAAAATACCAAAGTCGCCATGCTTTTCGGCAATGGCTTTAAAGAAGCCCAGCGGCGTACTGTGGTCGCCCCCAAGCAACCCAACTAATTTCCCTGCATTCAGTAATTCCTTCGTACGGTCAAATACCCAGTTATTTAAAAACACGCTGCCTTCATTTATCTCTTTCTGCGATTTGCACATGAATTTGTTATCGGCCACAATTTCGTTATGAGCAATATAATTGATGAGCAGTTCGGCTTCTTTGCGCAGGTAATCGCTTTTCATCAGCACTTTTTTATCGCATGGCTGCATATAAAAGCCCTGTTTCCATCCGTCTTCCACATCGGGATCATACAGATCTACCTGCAGGCTTGAATTAAAGATGTGCTCCGGAGCCCTTGCTGTGCCTGCATTGTAGCTTACGGTAACTTCCCAGGGAACAGGTACAATTACAAGCCTTGCATCTTCTTCGGTAAAGGGTAACCCAAAAATATTATTGTCGGGATTACCAACTGAGTTGGGATCAAAATTTGAAAGGTCGGCCATTATTTTTGTTTAAAACGCTGCAAAGATACACTACTGTACCACATTGCAGAAAAGTTAATGGAAAAGTTACCCGCTGTTTTATTAACACATTTTAACGCCGGTATGATAAAAATCATCGGGGGAGGTGAGCGAATTAATTGTGTAAAGTGCAAACTAAAAGCCCAATTGAATTACCTTTGTACCGAAATTAAGACCATGAAAAGAACACATATTATTATTCTAATCGTTATTGCGGCTTCAATTGTTGGCCTGATTGCCTTCTCAGCAGGTGATTTTTCTACTTATGAAACTATTGGATCGGCACAAAAAAAGCAGGGGAAATATGTACACCTGATTGCAAAGCTTGATAAAACCCAACCTGTAGAATACGATGCAGTAAACAATCCCAATTACCTGAGTTTTTATGCCGTTGACAGCCTGGGAGGAAAAACAAAAGTGATCTTCCACAACAGCAAACCAACCGATCTTGAAAAAAGCGAACGCATTGTTATGAAAGGAACCATGAAAGCTGATCATTTTGAGTGCAAGGATATTCTTTTAAAATGCCCAAGCAAATACAAGGATGATAAAAAGCAGCTTGAAAAGACTTTGAGTGCAGGGAATTAGGAATTGGGAATTAGGCCTAAACTAATTGCAGAACTACTTTAGCATGAATTATAGAGGATATAAAGATTTAGAATGTTACATAAAAGCCAGAGAGCTTAGAAAATTTATATCCGAATTAGCTAAAAAATTTCCCCCACAGGATAAATTTCTTTTAACAGCTCAAATAATTGACTGTTCCCGATCAATAACCAGGAATATTGCTGAAGGATATGGAAGGTACACTTTTACAGATACCCGGAATTTCTTTATTATTTCAAGAGGTTCTGTAACTGAAACTATGGAACAGTTGACAACTGCATTTGATGAAAAATATATAACGGAAGATGAATTAAAAAAAGGCGAAGAAGATTGTGAGCATGTTTTTAAATTAATAAACGGATATATTGCCTATTTAGACAAATCAAAGAAACAAATGGTGCAGCCTTTCAACCTAAATCCTAATTACTAATTACTTCGTTATATGCAGTTTGAAAGTGAACACTTACTCCCCGGACAGATAGGGCATTTTTTTGTTTTACTGGCTTTTGTTGCTTCCATCATTTCAACCATCGCTTATTTTATTGCTGCCCGAAAAACAGATCTGGCTGAAAAAAAATCATGGCTCAGCTTTGCAAGAATTGCTTTTAGCACCCAGCTTATTTCTGCAGCAATTATTTTCATTACCATATTTTACATTTGCGCCAATCATTATTTTGAGTACCTGTATGCCTACAAGCATGCATCAAAAGAACTGGAGCCAAAGTACCTGCTGGCCTGCATTTGGGAAGGGCAGGAAGGAAGTTTTTTATTGTGGGCAATCTGGCACAGCATACTGGGTATCTTCATTATTTTCAGATCGAAGGAATGGGAAGCCCCGGTAATGACGGTGCTAAGCTTTGCCCAGTTCTTTTTACTGATGATGCTATTGGGTTTATATGTGGGCGATGTAAGATTAGGCAGCAATCCATTTGTTTTAACACGCAATGAAATTGCAGGCCCCATTTTCAGCCGGCCCGATTATTTGAACTTTATAAAAGACGGTGTTGGTTTAAATGTATTGCTCCGCAATTACTGGATGGTCATTCATCCACCGGTTTTATTTTTAGGATTTGCAGCTACCATTATACCATTTGCCTATGCTTATGCAGGCATACAAACCAAACGATTTGGCGATTGGGTAGCCCCTGCCCTGCCCTGGGCCTTGTTTTGCGCCTGTGTGCTGGGTGTTGGTATTATGATGGGGGGTAAATGGGCTTACGAATCTTTATCCTTTGGCGGTTACTGGGCCTGGGATCCTGTAGAAAATGCATCGCTGGTGCCCTGGCTGATTTTAGTTGCCGGCTTACACACAATGGTAATTTTTAAAGCTACCGGCCATTCTTTAAAAGCAAGTTATCTTTTTGTTTTTCTAACATTCATATTCATCCTTTATTCAACTTTTTTAACCCGTACCGGTGTTTTGGGCGATACATCCGTTCATGCCTTTACAGATGCAGGCAAGGCTATTAATGTAATGATACTGCTTTTTGTAGCCGCTTTTACATTGCCTTCCATTGCAATGCTGATTGCAAACCTGAAAAAGATGCCATCTATACAAAAGGAAGAAAGCACCAACTCCCGTGAGTTCTGGATGTTCATTGGTTCGCTGGTATTCTTTTTAGCTGCCATCTTCATCATTGCCAAAACATCTATACCGGTTTACAATAAAATACTGGGAACAAAAATTGCGCAGCCCGAAGACGTGGAATTCTCTTACAATAAAGTGATCGTGCTGGTAGCCATAATCATCGGTTTATTGAGTGCAGTAACACAATATTTTAAATACAAAAAAACAGAACCCGGTTATATTTTAAAAAAGATAGCCGTACCCACACTTGTGGCAGCAGGCTTTACAGCACTGGTGGCAATTTTTTATCCCCTTACTTATTATAAAATGGGCGCAGGATTTTTGGGCGCTGTATATATTGCCTTGTTTGCTTCTATTTATGCAGTAATTGCAAATGGGGCCTATATATGGAGCGGATTGAACGGCAAACTAAAAGCAGCCGGTGGTTCAATAGCGCATCTTGGTTTTGCATTGATGATAGCCGGTATTTTACTTTCTTCCAGCAATAAAAATGTTATCAGCAGCAGCAGTGCCAATGGTATCAATTTGCAAATCAGCGGTAAAGATCCGCTTACAAAACAAACCGACAACCCGCTTGAAAATCTTACACTGATACGCCAGGTACCCGCCGCCATGGGGCCTTATGAGGTTACTTACCTGAAAGATTCGTTGGGCCACGAAAAAGGAAGGCGCTTTTATGAACTGCTTTTTCAACGCAGGGATGCTGCTACAAAAAAAATTACAGAGAAATTTACTTTGAAGCCGGATGTTTACATCATGAAGGATAACAACATGAGCAGCAATCCCGACACAAAAACATACCTAACCAAAGATGTTTTCACTTTTATTTCTTATGCCATTGACGACAGCAAACGGGAAGATACCGCACAGTTTGTAATAAAAGAAATGGCAGAAGGAGACACAGCTTTTTACAGTAACGGCATTGTAATCTTAAATAAGGTTGTAAAAAACCCGGTAAATGAAAAGTATACTTTTTCTGCAGCAGATGCTGCTTTGATGGCTGACATTACACTGATTAGTAAAGACAGCATGCATTACAAAGCTATGCCCCTTATAAAAGTTGACGGTGAGGCAGTAAGCCAGGTTGACGATACTGTTTACGCTCAGAATATGTATGTAAAATTTGCAGGAGTTACCGAAGGCCGCAAAATTAAATTAGGCATTAAAGAATCGGATAAGCTGATACAATACATAACATTGAAGGCTTATGTTTTTCCTTACATCAACCTGGTATGGCTTGGGCTCATCATTATGGCGCTTGGTATAGTAATGAGCGCTGTAAAAAGAGCAAAGCTCACTGCTTTTTACGCCGCACTGGCTTTGATTGTTTCTGCAGCAGGGCTCTTCTATATGTTTCTTTTAGCAAATTAGAATCGCAATCGGCCTGCAGCTGGCGGATAACTTTCTCCACTTTTTTATCTGCATCAGTAAATAATGGTGTATTGTTGAAAAAAGTCTGCAGCAAGGCAGAATCTTTCAATAAAGAATCAACCATTTGCGGCACCTGGTAAACCATTAATGTATCGCAGCGGTCTTTTATAATGGCGTAGGCTGAATCAATTCTTGTTTCTGAAACAGAATCTTTGATCCGTTGGGTTTCCATATCAGCCTGGGGCTTTTCTTCCCCGCCACAACTATAAAACAGGGCTACAGCACAATAAACGCAAAAATTTAAGGTTACCTTAAGCAACATAATGAGATTAATATTGGTCTGAATTGTAAATTTACAGTATGCAAAGGCAGAACCGCCGCAAATACTATCAATTAAAATTTATCCTGTGCCTGGTGTTCTTTACTTCGGGTTTCTTGTGCATACATGCTCAAAACGGCAGGTATGATACCCTGAAGACTTATGCCGTTGTAATTGACGGAGATACCATTGAAGCCAAAACCCTTTACAATTTTGCAGTTTACACACGCATTGCATACGCCGATATGGCAAAAAGGGCGCAAATGACAAGGCTGAGGAATGCGATCATTGTAACTTATCCCTATGCTATGCGGTCGGGCCTTATTTTAAATGATATCAATGCCAGGCTTGCCAATGTTACAGATAAAAGTGTAAGAAAAGATTATATCAAAACAAGAGAGAAAGAACTCAAGAAAGAATTTACCGATCCGCTAAGCAATTTATCAATATACCAGGGCAAGGTATTAATGAAACTCATAAACCGGCAAACCGGTAACAACTGTTACGATATCATCAAAGAATATAAAGGAGGTTTTACTGCCAGGTTTTACCAAACGGTTGCTTTTTTCTTCAGCAGCAATCTCAAACAATCATATAATCCTTACGGCGAAGACCGGGATATAGAAATGATATTGAAAGAAGTTTGCCGCACCTACGGTTTCAGTTATTATACTACTTCGCTTGCCAGTGTTGCAAATTAAATTAATGGGCTCCCACGTACAGGTATTGCCTTATTTCACACCTTAACCTCATTCGTGTTAATAAGCGTGTAAATCAGCATTTTGTAATAACTATTCTATAGCCTTATTGGTTAAAATGAATTAATTTGCAAACTGGAAATTTACCAGCATAAGCATGAAGTTAGATATATTGGCTTTTGGCGTTCACCCGGATGATGTGGAATTGAGTTGTGGCGGTACGCTGTTAGTTGAGCAGAAGAACGGTAAAAAAACCGGCATCATTGATCTTACAGCAGGGGAACTGGGAACAAGAGGAACTTCAGATACAAGGAAGTCAGAAGCAGAATCTGCTGCACGGATATTGGGAGTTGAAGTAAGGGAAAACCTGCAAATGGCCGATGGTTTTTTTCAGAATGATGAAACACATCAGCGAAAAGTAATTACTGCCATCAGAACTTATCAACCCGAAGTGATTTTATGCAATGCACCTGAAGACAGGCATCCCGATCATGGCCGCTCGTCAAAAATGGTTGCTGATGCTGCCTTTCTTTCGGGGCTGATGAAAATTCAAACTGAAGTAAATGGTTCTGTTCAACAAGCCTGGAGGCCTAAATATGTTTTCAGGTATATACAGGACAGGATGCTGCAACCCGATTTTGTAATTGATATTACGGCTGTGTTTGAGCAAAAGATAGAATCCATTAAGGCATACAGAACACAGTTTGCCGGTGGTAATGATGATGAACCTCAAACCTACATATCAACACCCGATTTTTTAGACAGCGTTATTTACAGGCATAAGTGGTTTGGCAAAATGATTGGTGTTAAATATGCAGAAGGATTTATCTCAGAAAAAATGATCGGCCTTAAAAATTTCGACTCAATTATTAAAAACGATACTTAAAATTCAATAACAAAATATGGCAACTCCAAAATTCGCCAATATAACAGGCTCCAACTTTCACCAGGAACTTAAAAGAAGGGTTAGTAATTATTTTACTGAAGCCAAAAAACCATCACATGGCAACTTCAGCCTGTATTTTAAGGCCGGATTGTTGTGGACGCTTTACATAGCCCTGTATGTGCATGTAATGTTCTTTACACCACAAAACTGGATTGCCATACTGGAGTGTTTTGCAATGGGCGGCTTAACCGCAGCCATTGGTTTTAATGTGATGCATGATGGCAGCCACGGCAGTTTCAGCAAAAGTAAAATATGGAATAAGATAGCAGCTTTTTCGGCAAATGCCCTGGGTGCAAGCGGCATTATGTGGAATAACAAGCATAATATTATTCACCATACCTATACCAATATTGATGGTGTAGATGATGATATTGAAATAAAGCCCATGCTGAGAATGTGTACCACACAAAAAAAATATTTCATACACCGGTTTCAGCATATTTATGTATGGTTCCTGTACACCCTGTTATTACTGGTTTGGGTTTTTCAATCCGATTACAGAAAATACTTTAAGAAAAAAATTGGCCCCGTGCCCATTAAAAAAATGAGCGCCTTCGATCATTTTGCTTTTTGGGCAGCCAAAGCCGGCTACTATTTTATGATGATTGTATTACCCATTATGCTGTTAGGTTTTGTAAAATGGCTGATCGGGTTTTTGATCATTGCAATGTTTGCTGGTTTTGTATTGAGTATTGTTTTTCAGCTGGCGCATACAGTTGAAGAAACAGCCTTTCCTGTACCCAGCGGCGATGTAAACAGTATTGAAAATGAATGGGCCATTCACCAGATTGAAACAACAGCCAATTTTGCTACCCGAAACAAATTAATATCCTGGTTTGTGGGCGGATTGAATTTCCAGATTGAACATCACCTGTTCCCTAAAGTTTCTCATATCCACTACCCTGCTATCAGTAAAATAATAAAGAAAACCTGCGAAGAGTACGGCGTAAAATATATTGAGTTCCGCAGAATGCGCCACGCCATTGTTTCGCATGCTGTTCATTTAAGAAATATGGGCAGGGCTTAAAACGGGGCATTGCTTTTTATCAGCCTTTTTATTATTTACACTTATAGAAATAATAAAAAGGCTTTTTTATTTCAACAATTTAAACCTCAGCAATATGTCAGCAAAAACATGGTTAGATAAGCACAAAGAAACTTTAACTCCCGGTCAGCGCATTGCTGATGCTGTGGCAGCCGGTATGGGTTCCTGGAAATTCATTATCTGGCAAACGATTTTCGTAATGATCTGGATGGCCCTGAATGTAATAGGCTTTGTCCGTCATTGGGATGCTTATCCTTTTATACTGCTCAATCTTATATTTTCTACCCAGGCTGCATATGCAGCCCCTATTATCATGATGTCGCAAAACAGGCAAAGTGAACGTGACCGTTTGCAGGCGCAGGATGATTACCAATGCAACCTGGAAGCAAAGCAGGAAATAGAATCGCTACAGATGCAGTTGAATAAAATTGAAACCGATAAATTAGATAAGATAATGGCAATGCTGGAAGAAATGAGGAAGGGCAATAGTCATTAAGTCATTTGTCATTTTTGAGCAATGCATATGACTAATCAATCAATGACCAATGTCTTAGCTACTGGTTCTTTTCGTAAATTTGCCCTTCAAAACAAAAAATAATGAGCGAAGAAAAAAGCCTCAACTTTATTGAGGAAATTATTGAAGAAGACCTGAAGAACGGTAAATACAAATCCATCCTCACCCGTTTTCCACCCGAGCCAAATGGTTATTTACATATTGGCCACGCCAAATCTATTTGCCTCAATTTTGGGTTAGGTTTAAAATATGGCGGCAAAACCAACCTTCGCTTTGATGATACCAATCCCGTAACAGAAGAAACAGAATACGTAGAAAGCATTAAGGAAGATATCAAATGGCTGGGCTTTAACTGGAGTGAGGAATTATATACGTCTGATTATTTTGATACCTTATACCAATATGCTGTTGATCTTATCAACAAAGGCCTTGCATATGTAGATGATTCCACTGCAGAAGAAATTGCGGCTATGAAAGGTACGCCAACCGAGCCTGGTAAAGACAATGAATACCGCAGCAGGAGCATTGAAGAGAACCTTATTTTATTCACCGATATGAAAGCCGGTAAATATAAAGACGGTGAAAAAGTTTTACGTGCAAAGATAGATATGGCGCATACCAATATGCTGATGAGAGATCCGATCATCTACCGTATCAAACATGCACACCATCACCGCAGTGGCGATAAATGGTGCATTTACCCGATGTATGATTTTGCACACGGTCAAAGCGACAGCATTGAAAATATCACTCATTCTATTTGTACTTTAGAATTTATTCCACACCGTGAATTGTACGACTGGCTGATAGAAAAACTGGAAATATTCCCATCTCATCAATACGAATTTGCAAGGCTCAGCATGACTTACACGGTGATGAGCAAAAGAAGATTGCTGCAACTGGTAAATGAAAATCATGTAAATGGCTGGGATGATCCACGTATGCCAACATTAAGTGGTTTTCGCAGAAAAGGCTATACACCCGAAAGCATCCGCACATTTTGCGAAAAGATCGGCGTAGCCAAAAGAGAAAATTTTATTGACCTGAGTTTGCTTGAATTTTGTTTGCGTGAAGACCTCAATTTAAAAGCTTTGAGAGTAATGGCTGTGCTTGAACCGGTAAAACTCATCATTGATAATTATGAAGAAGACAGAACTGAAGAAGTGGAAAGTGAAAATGGCCCTGATGAAGCCTTAGGAAAAAGAACACTGCCTTTCAGTAAGGAAGTTTGGATAGAGCGTGAAGATTTTATGGAAGTGCCGGCAAAGAAATGGTTCAGGCTTGCACCGGGTGCAATGGTGCGTTTAAAGAGCGCTTACATTGTAAAATGCGAAAGCTTTGTAAAAGATGCAGATGGAAATGTTACAGAAATCCATTGCACGTATATTCCAGAAAGCCGCAGCAGCAACGATACCAGCGGCATCAGTGTAAAAGGAACCATTCATTGGGTGAATGCGGCAACTGCAGTTCCTGCCGAAGTTCGTTTATATGACCGTTTGTTTACAGTTGAAAATCCATTAGGTGAAGAGGGAGATTTTAAAGATACCATCAACCCAAATTCTTTACAGGTAATTACCAATGCTGTTGTTGAACCTTCCTTGAAAAATGCAACAGCCGAAAGCCGTTACCAGTTCATCCGCAAAGGATACTTTTGCTTAGATAAAGATTCAACCGCAGATAAACTGGTTTTCAACCGCACGGTTACTTTAAAAGATGCCTGGGCAAAAGAGGTAAAAAAGAATTAACCAGTTTACTTCTTCTCTGCAACTTTTAAATTAGGAAATGCTGAAGCAATAAGCATTACAACTGTACACCCGAGCATGAGGTACAATCCATATAATTTTTGCGGACAATAATTATTATAGCAGGAACCGAAAGCTATAAACTTGCTGATGGCATAAGCAAAGGTAAAAGCGCTTAAAAAAAGGTTTACCCTTTTGGCCCATTCTTTTGGCAGTATCATAAACACCAGTATCAGGGCAGCAAAAAAAACTAAAAATTTTCCCGGCTTGCCGTAGTGATTATCGTGGCTGTAAAAGCCGGTAAAATACTCATTAACATCTGCATGAAATGTCCAGGGCAAAAAGCAACTGGTTATTAAAGCCACACAGGCAGCCATGCCCAGCCAGTTCAGGAGTTTTACAAACATATATTTGAAATAAAAACGTCATTGCAAAGTGAGCAATTTGCTTTCTGCAATGACGTACTTTGTGTTGGAGGTCCCGACCGGATTCGAACCGGTGTAGAAGCTTTTGCAGAGCTTTGCCTAGCCACTCGGCTACAGGACCGGAGAAAATTCAAAAGTAAAAATTCAAAATTGAGAATTCTACATTTGATTTTTTAACAGCGCAAAAATAGGGTAATTTTAAGGAAAATTACACAACTCAATCCTTAAACCAAAAAAATGAGCCGGATAGCCGAATCGGAACTGATCATTAACAGCCGTGGTGCAGTTTATCATTTAAATTGCCGGCCCGAAGAGATCGCTGACACCATTATCACTGTTGGTGACCCCGACAGGGTTGGCGAAGTAAGCAGGCATTTTGATAAGATAGAATATCAGAACAACCATCGTGAATTTGTAACACATACAGGTTATATAGGTAATAAACGCATCAGTTGCGTAAGTACTGGCATCGGCCCCGATAATATTGATATTGTTTTAAACGAACTGGACGCTTTGGTAAATATTGATTTTGAAACAAGGCTCATCAAAGAAAAATTAACCTGTTTAAACATAATACGCTTTGGCACTTCGGGCTCTTTACAAAAAGATATACCGGTTGACAGCTTTGTGGCAAGTACGCATGGACTTGGACTGGATAACCTGATGCATTTTTACCGCCAGGAAAATAATGAAGAAGAAAACCAGATCATACAGGCTTTCAGCACACATACACAATTAAATTCAGGTAAAGTTTCACCATATATAAATATGGCAAGTGCAGCATTGATAAAACATTTTACAAAAGATTACCACCAGGGCATTACGGTAACCTGCCCCGGTTTTTATGGTCCGCAGGGCCGGATATTGAGGCTGGGTTTGGGCTACCCGATGCTGATAGACAATTTAACCAACTTTCAGTTTGGCAATTACCGCATCACTAATTTTGAAATGGAAACATCGGCCATTTACGGGTTGGGTAATGCTCTTGGGCATCATTGTTTAAGTTTGAGCGCTATTGTAGCCAACCGCATCAGTAAAGAATTTTCTAAAGATGGCGCCCTGGCGGTTGAAAATTTAATAAAACAATCTTTACAGGTAATATCCGATTCAAATATTTAAAATGAAGATAGAATTCTTTAAATACCAGGGCACGGGGAATGACTTTGTAATTCTTGAGAACAGGGACCATAAATATGACAGCCTTACCCCGCAGCAGGTAAAACATATCTGCAACCGCAGGTTTGGCGTGGGTGCAGATGGCCTGATGCTATTGAACAATCACCCCGAACTGGATTTTGAAATGATCTATTTTAATGCAGATGGAAATGAAAGCAGCATGTGTGGTAATGGCGGGCGCTGCCTGGTGCAGTTTGCAAAAAACCAGGGTATGCATAAAAGCACTTATCATTTTATGGCAATTGATGGCAAACATGAAGCTGATATTGATATGCACCATATTGTACGCCTTAAAATGCAGGATGTAAATAAAGTTGAGTACCATTCAGGCTATGCAATTTTGAATACCGGTTCTCCGCATTTTGTAAAATTTGCCGATAATGTAGAAAATATTGATGTAGTGCAAACAGGGCAGGAAATACGCTACAGCAAACAGTTTGCTGTAGAAGGCATAAATGTGAATTTTGTTGAAACCATTGATGAGGACGGCATTTTTGTACGCACTTACGAACGTGGTGTAGAGGATGAAACGATGAGTTGCGGTACCGGTGTAACTGCATCGGCTTTAATGAATGCACACAACGAAAACGGCTTTAACCGGGTAGAAATACGAACACCGGGCGGTCATTTAAGTGTTGAATACAATAAAATTGATGACGAACATTTTGATAATATCTGGCTTTGCGGCCCTGCACAATTTGTTTACAAAGGAGAAATTGAAATATGACCAAAACCGAAATCATACAGGATGCTGAAAAAATATTCAGCCGCTTTTCACAAACATGCAGTGTTATTGATGAACCTGTTTTTTTTAACCGGCCTGATGAAAAATGGTCGGTTGCAGAAAATGTTCAGCACATCATCATATCCACCAACATGTCTTCATTGGCATGGTACCTGCCCCGCTTTGTTGTAAGGTGGATGGCAGGCAAACCAAACAGAAATTCACGTACCTATGATGAGTTAAAAGATAAGTACTATAAAAAATTAGCTGATGGGGGCCGTGCCAGTGCAAGGTTTGTTCCCAAACCTATTGAAATAAAGTATGGCAAACAGAAATTGATGGACAACTGGAACAAAGCTGCTGCAAAATTCATAAACACATTAACAAAGAACCGAACTGAAGATGATCTTGATAATTACCTGGTAAAACATCCGCTGCTTGGCCGCATTACTTTACGTGAACTGGGTTATTTCACTATCTTTCATACCGAACATCATTTGCACACGATAGAAAAGCTTACAAAAACCACATGATCCAGTACTTTAAAAATATAGACCAAAAAACCGTTGCCATTGAAAAGCATGAAGATGCCGTGTGGGTGAATGTATTGCCTCCACTGAAAAATGAGGAGTTTACCGAACTGAGTGGCAATATGAATATACCCATCGACTTCCTTAAAGATTCATTGGATATTGACGAACGCAGCCGGTACGAAATTGATGACGATGTAAAACTGATCGTTATCAAAACCCCAACAGAAAATAACTCCTTCAACCTGAGTGATGCATTTTATATTACCATACCTATTTGTATCATTCTTACCCACAACCAGATCGTTACAGTTAATTCTTTTGAGAATGAAGCCATCAAAAAATTCCTCAATACATTTCAGCACCGTAACCCCGACAGGATGAATATGATGGTGCTGAAAATATTTGAAAAAGTAACTTCTAATTTCCAGGATTACCTGAAAGAAATAAACACCAGACGTACCAGCCTGGAGCAAAAACTATACGACAGCAACCGTAATGAAGAATTATTGCAATTGATGCGCATTCAAAAAAGTTTTGTGTATTTCATTACAGCATTACGCAGCAACGAACTGCTGATGATGAAAATAAGCCGCACCAATATTTTAAAACTGAAGGAAGAAGAAAAAGATTTCTTGGAAGACCTTATTGTAGAAACATCTCAGGCGCTTGAAATGGCGAATACCTACACCAATATCCTCAACAGTACCCTGGATGCTTTTGCCAGCATCATCAGCAATAACCAGAACGAGGTTTTAAAAAGATTAACCACCCTCACCATCTTTTTAAGCATTCCCATTTTAATTGCCAGTATTTATGGCATGAATGTACCCATCCCCTACAGCGAAAGCCATATGGCATTTTGGATACCGGTAATTTTATCTGCGGTAATACTTGCCTTTGCCGTGTGGAATTACCTGAAACGTTTAAAGCGATAAGCATGTTTAATATCCGTGTTTATGGCATTTTAATCAATGAACAAAAGCAGGTGCTGGTTAGCGATGAATTTATCCATGGCGCTTATATTACCAAATTTCCAGGCGGCGGGCTTGAGTTTGGCGAAGGAACCAGGGATTGCCTGCGGCGGGAATTTATGGAGGAGATGAATTTAAAAGTGAAAACCGGCGATCATATTTATACAACCGATCACTATCAGCAGAGTGCTTTTAATGCTGCACACCAGATCATCTCCATTTATTATTTTGCCGAAGCCTTAGAGCCTATCACAGCACCTTTGCGCAGCAAGCCATTTGATTTTGATGAAACACAATTAAAAATGTACAAAGAAACCGGTGAAACAGAAACTTTCCGGTTTATAGATTGGAAAGATTTTTCGGAGGATACTGTAAGTTTACCGATTGACAAGATTGTTGCTAAAATAATAAAAGTTAATTGGTAATTGCGGAGCTGACAGATAACTTATAACGAATAACCGATAACAAATAAGATGATAACACCCGATAACTTTTTTGAACAAGAGATCATTTTACAGAACAGCCGCTCCAAACTGAAACCACTTACCGAAGCACATTACCAGCATTTATTGCCTATTGCATTGCATACAGAGATCTGGGAGTTTACAGGCGCCAAAGTAAGGAACGAAGCTGATTTCCGCAGGTATTTTAATACAGCACTTGAAGAAAGAAAAACAAACCGCTCCTACCCTTTTGCCATTTATGATAAACAGCAAAATCAGTATGCAGGTTGCACACGATACGCCAATATTTCATTCCCGGATAAAAGACTGGAGATCGGCTGGACATGGTACCACCCTGCATTGCAACGCACCGGCATAAATAAAGCAACTAAAATTTTATTATTGAGTTTTGGATTTGAAGAACTGCATTTAAACCGCATTGAATTAAAAACAAGCCACCTGAATTTAAAATCTCAGGGTGCCATGCTGAAGATCGGGGCAGTAAAAGAAGGTATATTAAGAAGGCATGGCATTAATGAAGACGGGCTGGTAAGAGATACGGTGTATTTTAGTTTTATAAAAGAAGAATGGCCGCAGATAAAAGAAACTATTTTTAAAGAATTTATAAATATCCCATAAGGCGGTTAAGTACACAAATAAAAACTTTGTGAGCTTTGTTTCTTTGTGGGAACTAAATAACCAAAAAGCATTTTATGAAAAGATTATTATCACTGTTTTTAGTTCTTGCAATTATTAGTTGCAACAACAATAATAAAGAAACAACCGCTGCTATTACAAATGACTTGTACAAAGAAGTGCAAACCGGTGGTGTTAAAATAATACCTATAGAAACACCGAAGGGCAAATTCAATGTATGGACAAAAACGATTGGCAGCAATTCTAAAATAAAATTATTGTTGCTGAATGGCGGCCCCGGTGCAACACATGAATACTTTGAATGCTTTGAAAATTTTTTACTGCCCGAAAATGTTGAATTGATCTATTATGATCAACTGGGTTGCGGATTAAGCGATAATCCCAAAGACACAACCATGTGGGACCTGTCAAGATTTGTAGAAGAAGTAGAACAGGTAAGAAAAGCGCTCAATCTGAATAAGGATAATTTTTATTTGCTTGGCCATAGCTGGGGCGGCATTCTTGCAATGCAGTATGCTTTAAAATACCAGGACAACCTGAGGGGTCTTATCATCAGTAATATGATGAGCAGTTGCCCAGCTTATGGAAAGTACGCACAGGAGGTATTGGCGCCACAATTCGATCCCAAAGTTTTAGATACCATCAGGCAGATAGAAGCAAAAGGCGATTTCTCTAATCCAAAATATATGGAACTGTTATTGCCTAATTTTTATGCAAAACATATCTGCCGCATCAATCCCTGGCCCGAACCGGTAAGCCGCTCTCTCGGAAAAATGAACCAAAGCCTGTATGTTACCATGCAGGGCCCCAGCGAATTTGGCATTGGCGGCAATTTAATAACGTGGGATGTAAGCAAAGAATTACCCAAAATAAAAACACCCACACTTACCATTGGCGGCACCCATGATACCATGGACCCTGAACATATGAAATGGATGAGTACACAGGTACAGAACGGCCGCAATATAACCTGCCCCAACGGCAGCCACATGAGCATGTATGATGACCAGAAAAATTATTTTCCGGGATTGATACAGTTCATTAAAGATGTGGATCGAGGGACGCAGATTAAGTAGTAAAATCTCCCTGTCATTTCGACGAAGGAGAAATCTTTTTTTAATAAATAGAAATATAGATTTCTCCTTCGTCGAAATGTTAAAATAAAAAAGTTGGGCTCGCCGCAGGCGAGCCCAACTTTTTTAAAAAATCTATCAGCCTGTAAGCCGGATTCTGTAAGATGTTTGTGTAACCAAGCAAAGGCCAAACACCTGGCTATCATTTATCTGGCTGCAACATTACTGTTACAGTCTTGCTGCCTACCCTTCGGCATCGGACGAGCCGCCCTCAAACGCCGGTTTACGTGGCATTACAGCACACAAGGTTTACCCAATTAATGCATTACTGCAAAAACCCGTGAGCTCTTACCTCACGTTTTCACCCTTATCCCGCCTAAGGCGGGACGGTAATTTTCTGTGGCCCTTTCTCTTTCCCGGCTAACCGGGAAGCCGGCTGTTAACCAGTGTGTTGCTCTGTGCTGTCCGGACTTTCCTATCCGATAAGATCGGATCGATAACCCGGCTGATAGAATGTAAAGGTAGATTTATTATTTGGGGAATATCGCCAATGAGGTTAAAGGATTTAATCAGCCCTTATATTGAACAGATAAAAAAATGCCGAACGTTAGTCTTCAAATAATTTGCCTACAGGAACTTCAAGGGCAACACAGATTCTGTATAATGTACGTATAGTTGGATTTGATTTGCCTGACTCAATCCTCGACATGCTGGCTTTTTCAAAATCGCATGCAACAGCCAGATCATTTTGAGTCATACTTCTTGTCATCCTTATCGTCCTTATCCTTTCGCCTATCTTAATCTGTAAATCAGTTTCTTTCATAAGATTTTATCTTTATTACAAAAGAAAGTAAGGTAAGGGATATGTTGGTTGTTTTAAAGAACAATTGGCACATAAAACAACATGATATTCGTCAGGGTTTCATCCCTCTGTAAATAACAATAATTCGATGTTCAATATTTGCTTTCACGGTTTTAAAATTCTTACACGAAAAGAATGCTTTTTATGACAATTTTCTGCCGTCCCATATGTTGCATACGCATATATCATGCTTACCAAGCGGAAGCTATATTCAGAATTAACCCAAAAAAGATTTTACTTCTTTAACAAAATCCCATATATCAGGTGTGTATTGGATAACGGCTATCGCAGAATTTAATCCCTACCATACCCCAGTAACAGAAATTGGCCAAAAAATTCTGGAAAAAACCGCCCCTCTAAAAAAAAATAGTCATTTTTTTGAATAAAAAACATTGCCCATTCGTTAAGTTGGTGTTATCCATTTGTATCATTTAAATAATTTACTGATGAAAGTCTTCAATGGTATGCTGGGTTTTATAGCATTGAATAGTTTACTGGCAGCCGGAATTTTATTTAAGCTGAGTTATGAAAAAATTGCAATCATACCTCTCTCCATATCTCTCCTGGGTTTTGCAGTACTTGGCTATTTACATGTATGCAGAATGTATTTGCTGGCAAGCCTCAAAAAGAAAATTAATAATTAAAGTAAGCAAGAAGTTTGGTTAATTGTGAATGTCCACCGGGTATCGTTTTAACTATTTGATTTTTCTTACAGACTGATTGATGAAATAAAAAGCTGTACACAGCAGAAAGAAAATCCACATCGCCTTCACCTCGGGCCAGGTAACCTGGTATAAAAACCAGCAAATGCTGATAACAGCCAGTATGGGAATAAGCATGCCGCCCGGTATTTTAAACCCTGCGGCAGCAGCATCTTCTTTTTTGAAACGCAGCTTTATCATTGCCAGCACCACTGCCAGGTAAATAATGAGTACAGATGAGCTTGCCAGTGTTGCCAGCTGCTTAAACCCGCCGCCTGAAGCAAGTATCACAATTATTACACTGTAAGCCGCAACAGCCATATAGGGTGTTGCAAATTTCGGGTGTATGCGGCCCAGCACATCCGGAAGCAATTTATCTGTAGATGCAGCAAATAAAAGCCTGGAGCTGGCCAGCACATCGCCGCCAATCATACCAAGCATTGATACAACAGCGGTTATTAAAATGATGGTGCCCCCAACCGGGCCAATGAGCCGGATAGCCAGCGATGCAAGCGGCGCTTCTTTGTATCCGGCCAGGCTGTCGCCCAAAACACCCTGCGATACCAGTTGCAGCAGCATATAAATTACCAGTACACCAAACACACCTGTAAAAATCCCTTTGGGAATTGTACTGCGTGGGTTCTTTATTTCCCCGCTTACATTCAGGGCGGTTTCAATACCTCCAAAGGCGAAAAAAAGTGTAAGCGCTGTTGCACCAATGGTTTTTATAGCAGGGATTGTTTTTACAGTAAGGTTGCCGGCGCTAATGCTGAAAACACCAACAACAATAAGCAGTATGAGTGGTGTTAATTTTAATAAACACATTGCCCCGGCAAATTGAGAACCCTGTTTAACACCCCGTATATTTATATAAGTAAGCAAACCATACAGCGCAATAAAAAAAGGTATTCTTATATAAAAAGAAGTAAAGCCCTGATACCAGATTGCCAGCATATCGGCCAGTGCATTAACCACTGCAGCATTTGATAAAGCGGCAAAACCAAACCAAAAAAGAGTATTGATGAGAAACCCTGCAAGCGGCCCAAACGCCTTTTCTACATAGGCATACGAGCCACCGCTGCCTGTAACCCTGCTGCCTATCTCGGCATAGCAAAGCATAATTAAAATTACCAGTAAACCGCAAAGCAGGTAAGCGATAAAGGCAGAGCGTCCCAGATTTTGAGCAACTACAGCAGGTAAAACAAAAATACCGGCGCCAATGGTAAGATTGATGGCATTTAATGCAAGGCCCAGGATACCAATCTCACGTTTGAGAGCAGGCTCAGTTGTTTTTTGCATGTTTAAATATAATATTAAAGTCAAAATTCTAAGGTAAAAAATCAAAAAAGGAACATTCAATTCATCATGGCCCCGCTTTTTACTTTTGAATTTTAGAAAACTACATTTAGCAATGCAAACATCAATTAACAAACTGGAAAAAATAATTGCAGATTACACTCCGCAGTTAAAACAATTATCTGAAGAGGATTTTACCTATAAGCCTTTACTTCATAAATGGAGCGGTAAAGAGTACCTGGGCCATTTGATAGATTCAGCACAAATTAATATCAGGCGTTTTGTAGTTGGCCAATACGAGTTGAAGCCTTACATAGTTTACGACCAGGAGATGTGGGTGGCTGCAGCCAATTATCAGGATTATCCGCTTGGTGATCTGATAGATCTTTGGGCGCTTATCAACAAACACATTGTTATACTGCTGAAAAATATGCCGGAGGCTGTTTATGAAAACGAAGTGCTTACCCAGGATGTGCATACCTTACAATGGCTGGCAGCAGATTACAATAAACACCTGCTGCACCACCTGCACCAGGTTTTAAACCTGCAACCGGTTGCTTATCCTTAATGTTTTTGAAAACCTTTTAACGTAAAATGATGGTGGTTCCCTTTCGCTGGTGAACAACGCCATCCACATCAACTGCTTCTACCATCCATACAACGGTTTTAAATGACTCCGGGTCTCCTTTAAACCTGCCATCCCATCCCGGCCTTTCGGTTTTCGACTGGAACAACATTTTGCCCCAGCGGTCAAACACCCTGAAGTAGTTCATGGTTCTAAAGCCCATAAGTACCGGGTACAGGTAATCATTCACCCCGTCTCCATTAGGAGTAAAAGTTGTGGGCACATATATTTCAATCTTCTTTTTAATTTTCACAAACTGTGTATCCACTGTTAAACACCCGGTTTTTGTTTTAAGCTGTACCTGGTATAACTGCGATTGAAGCCCCTGAAAGCTTGGCCTGAAACTGGCGGGCAAATCAAGGCTTACAGAAGGTGTCCACAACACAGTGCTGTTGGTAATGTACCTCGCATTTAATTGCTCCGGAAAATTCATCACTGCTTCCACATCAGGATATCTTATACCTTTTACTGGTTCATCAATGGTTACATTAACTTCTTTTACAGATAATGTTTGCGGGCAATGGATATTACTTACCGTTAATTTAACCGGGTAATTGCCCGCAGCAGGATAGCTGTACACCGGGCTTTGCAATGCAGAAGTGGCGCCATTACCAAACTCCCACAGGTAAGTTAATACTGATGGTGATGTATTAACGGTTTGGTTAAACAAAGGAAGGCGCTGATTAACACAAACCGGTTCCACTTTAAAATCAGCAATGGCGTACTTGAATATTTTAATGTTTTTGGCCGTACTGTCAACACAGCCACTGTCGGTAGTGGCAACCATTTTCACCATATACTCGCCAGGCTGTGCGTAACTGTAAGTTACATCCCTTGTGGTAGTGCTTGCACCATCGCCCAGGTACCACAGGTATTGCATGGTGCCGGTTAGTACGGTGCTGGTGTTATTAAAATTAAACTGGTTGTTGCCAAAACACTGCTCTGCGTTGGGAGCATTAAAACCAACCTGCGGTTCGGGGAACACAGTAACATTAAAAGCTGTATCGTTGGGGCACCCTTTTTCAGTAGTGGCAGTAAGCCTTACGGTAAAAGTGCCGGGATTTGCATAATAATGGCGGCCATTACGGGTTGTATCGGTATTGCCATCACCGTAATCCCATAAATATGTCATTGTACCAACGCCCAGTGTGCTGTTGTTGGTAAATTTAAAGTCGTTTATTTTCTGACATATTCCCTTTGTATTGGCATCAAACGCTGCGTTCGGGCTTTCGTTAACGGTTACTGTGTAAGAAACGCTGTCAATACAACCCTGGTCAGATGTTACAGTCAGTTTCACTTTATAGGTTCCTGTATCTGCATAGCTGTAACTTACATCTTTTGTTGTAAGGGGCACGGTGCCATCTCCCATATCCCAATTATACGTCATGGTACCAAATGCAATGGTGCTGTTATTGGTAAAATCAAACTGGTGGCCATTAAAGCATTGTATTAATGCATTAGGTGTAACATTTACAACCGGTGTTGGGTTTACAAAAATATTTACATCGGTTGAAGATAAATTGCAACCCTGAAAACTGAACAGGGTAACATGATAGGCTCCTGTTTGCACCACATTGTAAATGGTATCGTTGGCGCCGGGTATTGCTACATTATTACGATACCATTGTATACTATCGGCAACACCCCACTTCACTTTTAATATGGTTGGATTGGAGGGGGTTATACATCCCACCAGCGGGCCTAGCACATTTACCGTAGTATCCAGCACTGCCGCTTTAACCGTGACCGTATCGGTAGTTAAACAGCCACCGCCAAAATTACGTACTGTAAGCACATAGGTGGTAGTGACCGATGGTGTGGCAATAGGGTTTGATATGTTGGGGTTACTCAGATTGGTTGTTGGGCTCCACGAATAAACGAAACCTGGCGAGGGGTTTACGCCTAATTGAATGGGAGCTCTTTCGCAGGATATCCTGTCGGGGCCTGCATTTGCAAATACATTCAGCGTGTCCATTAACTGAACTGTTAAGGTATCGGGGCAGCCATATATTCCAAACCAAGGGGTTATAGCTACATTTAAAGTTTTACCTGATGGTGGCGGTGGTTGAAATGTAATAGTTTGAGTAGTTGCCAAAATAGTAGATGGGTCCGTTACATCCCACCACTTATAAGTTTCATATCCAAATGGGGCAGTTACACTTACCAATGTATCATCAGGGCAATAAGCAGCCCCGACAAATGAACTCTGGCATTCAGAATTAACATCTATATAGGCATACCCAAAATGAGTGCCTCCAGCTGCGCCACAACCAGTAGCGGTAAAAGAAATCTCAATGGTTTTGCCGGCATTGCCATCCAGTCTTATTGACCTGGCTGCCCAGGGTTTAAACTTAATTTGAGGATTGGAAGGAGCATCCTGAAAACCCGGAAGTGGATCAACATTTGAATATGCAATCGTATCTGAACTGCAATAGTCCGTGATATTGTCTGTAATGTTTTTTACAATAACAATTAAGCTTGGCTGAATATTTGGTGTATGGCCTCCTGCATTATTTATTACAATCGCATAATTGTAGATTAAACTAAAAGTGTTTTGGCCTGCCGGGATTGTAAATGTATAGGTTAACCTGTCTGCATTTGTACCTGTATTTTGAACTCCTATTCTTGTTGAATACCCACTTCCATTAGGACATAATGTTGGAAATCCTCCCCAAGGATCAAATGCTGGTAAAGTGGAATTTGAGATCATATCATGCCTTCCTGGAATTGGAGCTGTAGGTATAGGCGGCATGGTAACAGTTCCATTATAAGAACCTGCATGAATCAGCCAGTTGTTGAAACTACCCTGTTCAAAATCAATATTAGGCGGGCATTGTGCAACTATAACTGAACTTTGAAAACTGAAAAACAAACAAATTGCTGAAGCCTTCAAAAATTTTTTTAGAGAAAAAGCTTTTTTGCTTTGGTAAACTTTTTTCATTGTTCAGTATGCTTGTGGAATTATAAGCTATGAAGTTATTGAAAAATAGTTAAAACAGCCAGTCTCAAAGCCTGTAAACTGAAGAATGTGAAAAAAAGAGGTGTTATTTAGTATGCATTTCTAATATCAGGATGCATCCTGCCCCATTGCCGCCTGCTTCATTTCGGCAGCCAGCCCCTTACCCAGGTAGTTTTCAATCCAGCTATGTACTAAGTAAATAACAGGTGTCATTAATACAGCCACAATAAACTTGTAGATATAATTCCCCGTTCCGGTAACCAGTACCTGGTGCAGGCTCCAGGCATCGCCCTGGCCGGTTTGTATGCGTTTGCCTACGTAAAAAGCGATAAAAAGCACCACAAAACTGTCAACCAATTGAGATACGAGTGTAGAACCTGTTGCCCTTAACCAGATCTTTTTTTCGCCGGTGGCTTTTTTTATGCGGTGAAAAATGAGCACATCCAGCAACTGGCCAATGAGGAAGGCAATGATGGAACCGATGATGATCCACATACCCTGACCGAAGATTCCACGGAAAGCATTATCGGGTTTATCAATACCATTGCCGATAGAAAAATATTCGGACGGAGAAAGATTGATGGCTCCTGTGAAAATGAGAAATGCATAACTGATTAAACCGATAGCAAGGTAAGAAAGAAATTTTACTCCCCGGGTTCCGTAATATTCGTTGATGATATCTGTCATGATGAAAACAACCGGCCACAACAATACACCCGCCGTTAAATGAAAACTGAAAGGACTGCCAAACAGGTTGATGTTGGCACGGCTAACACCCGCCGTATCTTCCAGCGAAAATATTTTTACGCCGATGATCTCTGCCAGCAGGGCATTGGTTATAAAAATACCCGCCAGTAAAATAAAAAGTTTGGTGCTTTTGTCTTTTAGAATGCTGTGAATCATACCGGTTATTTTAAAATAAAATGAAAGTAAACCTGGCAGCAGAAAATAATGATATTAAAGATAACGATCCAGCGGGGAATTTTACTATCTGCTTTAAGTGAATAAAATATAAAGAGAAGCAGTAAAAAAAGCAGGTTAACAATAATTGCTGTGTAGCCCAGTATCACAAAAGTACCTTCGAGCCAGGGCAGCGGCAATACCTGCAAACCCTTTCCTTCATGTGGGCGGCTTTCAATGTAACGCAAAACCACTGCTATTAAAAAGCATACATTGAACAGTACGGCTATTTTTGAAAAGAAACGCATGCCAAGAGTTATAGGTTATGAGTTATGTGTTATGAGTTGTTGTAACTTTAAAAGCTCAATTTAATTCCTAATTCCTAATTCCTAATTCCTAATTCCTAATTCCTAATTCCTAATTCCTAATTCCTAATTCCTAATTCCTAATTCCTAATTCCTAATTCCTAATTCCTATCCATTCCTTCCCGAGAGCATTGGCACAAAACTAAAATTTTCAAAAGCTTCTTCACTGGTGCTGCCGTCTGCATTTTTGGTGATGCGTAGCATACGCTGGTGATGGTCTTCATCAACCGGTATCACCATCTTGCCGCCTGGTTTTAACTGTCCAATTAATTTAGGCGGAACAAAAGGCGCCGCTGCAGTGATGATCACTTTATCAAATGGTGCATAAGTTGGTAAACCTTCATACCCATCGCCATAAAAGAATTTTAGATTGGGGTATTGATTTTTAAAAAAGAACTGCTTTGTTTTTTCGAAGAGTTTTTTTTGCCGTTCAATGGTAAAAACCCTGGCGCCCATTTCTGCCAGCACAGTTGCCTGGTAAATGCTTCCGGTGCCTATCTCCAGTATCTTATCGTTGGGTTTTACCTGCAGCAACTGGCTTTGGTAAGCAACTGTATAAGGTTGAGAAATGGTTTGCCCTTCGCTGATGGGGAAGGCCCGGTCTTCGTAAGCGATCTTGTCAAAAGCGCTGTCTAAAAAAAAATGCCGGGGAATATTGTTCATGGCCTTTAATACGTTCTCATCGCTGATACCTTTTTCTCTTAACAGGCCCATTAATTTTTTGCGCAGGCCTTTATGCTGGTAACTGTCTTCGTATTTTCTCATTAGCTGTTTGTTTAACCGCCGACGGGGCTTAAAGCCGCCGTCGGGGTTAGCGGTTGATCCGAAAAACTTTTTATTTCAATTTCATTTCTTCAATGATCCTCTTAATTTTTTCATCCAGTTGTTTCTCTGTTGCATCAAAATCATCTGCACTATCCAGCTTTGCATTTACACTGAAATAGAATTTTATTTTAGGCTCGGTGCCGCTTGGCCTTGCGGATATTTTTGTTCCATCGGCCAGTACAAACTGCAGCACATTGCTCTTAGGCAGATCAATTGCACGGCTTTCGCCTGTTTGTAAATTTTTTGCAACCTGTAATTCATAATCCAGCAATTCAACTACGGCGCCGCCATCAATAGTTTGCGGCGGATTACTGCGGTACCCTTCCATCATCGCTGTAATTTCTGCAGCGCCGTTCATTCCTTTTTTGGTGATGCTTACCAGGCTTTCTTTGTACAAACCGTATTGTACATACAGGTCAATAAGTTTATCAAACAAAGTGCGGCCCTTGTTCTTTTCATACGCCGCCATCTCACAACTTAATGCCACAGCACTGATGGCATCCTTATCACGTATCTTATCCCCTATCATCAAACCAAAACTTTCTTCGCCGCCAATAATGTAATTTTCCTTTCCTTCTTTCTCTTTTATCATTTTGCTTATCCATTTAAACCCGGTAAGCACATTGTAACAGGCCACATTGTTTGCTTTGGCTATCACATCTATCATATCAGATGTAACGATGGTTTTGATCACCATATCATTGGGCTGTGCAATTCCTTTTGCCTTGCGTGCCTCAATCATATAATTAAAAGCGATTACAGCCGTTTGGTTACCGTTCAGCAAAACCCATTCGCCTTTTTTATTTTTTACACCAATGGCCACCCTGTCTGCATCCGGATCAGTCCCCAGTAA
Source organism: Ferruginibacter sp. (assembly GCA_016786725.1). GTDB lineage: Bacteria > Bacteroidota > Bacteroidia > Chitinophagales > Chitinophagaceae > Ferruginibacter. The sequence goes on from JAEUVU010000019.1 coordinate 39,345, forward strand.
TATATCAGCATCCAGCGCTGCGGCTTTTTTAAGGCCGATGCTCATGGCTTCTGTTTCTTCAGGGTTGGGATAAACAACCGTTGGAAAATTTCCATCAGGAATCATTTGCTCTTCAACAATATTTACATTGTTAAACCCGAATTTTTCCAATGCTTTTGGTACTAAAACAATACCGGTACCGTGAATAGAAGTGTACACAATTTTCATATCACTTTGTGCTGTACAAACATCGGGGTACACACTCAGGCCTTTCACCATGTTAAGATATTGTGCATCCATATCTTCACCCAGCTTTATAATATTTGCTTCGCCCCCACCTGCCTGTCCGGTAGGCAGGCTCCATTTCACATCATCAACTGATGCTATTTTCTCCACTTCTTTAATTACATTCTTATCATGCGGCGGCACCATTTGTGCACCGTCATCCCAATATGCTTTGTAGCCATTGTATTCTTTAGGGTTGTGGCTTGCGGTACAAACCACACCTCCTTTACAACCCAAAGTGCGAATGGCAAAACTCAGTTCAGGCGTTGGCCGCAAGGCTTCAAATAAATAAACCTTAATGCCGTTTGCAGCAAAAACATTGGCTGTTATGGATGCAAATAAACTGCTGTTGTTGCGGCAGTCGTAAGCAATGGCAACACTCACATCATCCCCAAAACATTGCTTAAGATAATTGGCATAACCCTGGGTGGCCATACCCACCGTGTATTTGTTCATGCGGTTGGTGCCAATACCCATAATGCCACGCAAGCCGCCGGTACCAAATTCCAGGTTCTTATAAAAAGCATCTTCAAGCCCGGCAGGGTCTTCTTTTTGCAATTTTTGTATTTCATCTTTAACAGCCTGGTCATAATTACCGCCAAGCCATTTATCTATTTTCTGTTGAGTTGCAGCATCCATTGTTTTAAAGTTTATATCTTCAAAAATAAATTATTCAGTCTTTATAAAAGTAAAATAATTAGATTTGATATATGCTTTTGTGCAGCAACAATTATTTGTGCAGTTTCTCAAAAAGAAAGTTCATTAGCTTTTGTTTGCTGATGCTTTTTTCAGCTGCGGCATACTCACAAAATACATCGCTTAAGCAGGACACAGTTGTTTTCAATTATTTTAATCCATTATTTTTTAAGCCCGGCAAAAAACATACTGGGTTTATGGCAGTGCAGCGGAATACAACGACGCTTAAATACAAGGCAGCAAGAGGCGGGGAATTGATGCATTGGCCAAACTATCCTTTAACAACAGCTCAAATAATTGCCCGGCAGGAGCAGTGGCACAGAAGGAACAATCAAAGTACCGGTAAGCAAATAGCCGGCGACATTGCCAGTGACATCATCCGGAACCAGGTTAACTCACTTATATTTGGTAAAAAGATGCCTGTTGCTGTAACTCCTAAGTTTTAAAACTTCACAATTATTTTTTGCGTAATTCACACCTTAACAATAACAAAAGATTGTTACCTGTATTTTTGCATTTTATGAACCAAACGGCTGTACATAATTCATCTTCGTTGCAGTTTATCCAGAGCAAAACCGAAGCACACTCTTGTACTTTGAAAACTTTACTGAGCTTTTTTATAAGCTTATCAATTGGCTATACATCAGCAGCACAAGATTTAATCATAAAATTTACGCCAGGGATTTTCAAAGAAAATCATAGCGATACTATCGGGTTAACCAACCCATTATTAACCAACAAACAAATAAACCGAAGAGTAAAAATAATTGCCGCCACCAACATCATCGGCTATGGCGCTGCCATGGGCGGCCTTTATGCAGCCTGGTACAAAAATTATCCGCAAAGCAGCTTTCATACTTTTAATGATATGCCCGAATGGAAGGGCATGGATAAAATTGGTCATGCTTACGGAGTGTATGCCGAAAGCCTTGCCAGCATGGAGCTTTGGCGCTGGACAGGGATTGAACGCAAGAAACGCATCTGGTATGGTGGCTTAAGCGGACCGGTTTATCACACCGTTATTGAAGTGCTGGATGCCTACAGCGCCGAATGGGGCTGGAGCTGGGGAGATATTGGAGCAAATTTTGTTGGCAGCGGCATGTTGATAGCACAGGAGCTTGCCTGGGATGAACAACGTATTCAATTCAAATTTTCTTTTCATAGAAAATCTTATAACGATCCAACACTTAACCAACGCAGCGATAAGATCTTTGGAAAAAGCACAGCCGAGCGTTTTTTAAAAGATTACAATGGGCAGACTTACTGGCTCAGTACTAATGTGCGTTCCTTCTTCCCTAAAAGCAAATGGCCCAGGTGGCTGAATATTGCCGTGGGTACAGGCGCCGAAGGCATGTTTGGCGCCAATGAGAATATCGGTATGGATGATGCAGGCAATATCACTTTTAACCGCACTGATATCAAACGTTACCGCCAATGGTATTTATCACCAGATATTGACCTCACAAAAATCAAGACCAATAAAAAAGGTTTGAAACTTGCTTTCCGTTTACTCAACATCATAAAGATCCCTATGCCTGCACTGGAATATTCAAACGGGAGTTTTAAAGTAAAAGCGATTGGGTTTTAATCTTCCAGTTCCCTCTCCTCTGGAGAGGGGTTGGGGAGAGGCCTCTAATCCATCCAGGCTCCTGTCACTTCCCCATTTTCCACTTCTACTTTTATATTTTCATCTGCGGTGGTAGAAACCGAAAAGCCAACATAATCCACATCCACGGGAAAGCTTTTATGCGTCCTTTCCACCAAAGCCAGCGTTTGCATCTTTTTAGGAAGCTGCTGCAGCAAGGGCTTTAAAGCATACAGCATAGTACGCCCGCTGTTGGCAACATCATCTATCAGCACAATCACTTTCCCGTTAAAATCCATCTCTGTATCCAACTGAATTTCCAGGGGATGCTTTTTATCAAGTCCCAGTTGCAACACCTGCACTTCGCCTGTAAATATTTCTTTGATGTACTGGCTTATTTTTTCTGCAATTACTGCCCCCTTGTTCTTAATGCCTATCAGCACCAGTTGTGTTTCGGTATAATTTTCTTCTACCACCTGCAATGCCATGCGCCGCAGTTTTTTATTGGCAGCCCCGGCAGTGAGTATTTGTTTGCGTTGTTCCATTGTGCCACGAATTTAAATATTTATTGCCACAGAGGCACAGAGACGCAGAAAAATACAATTCAAATTTCTGTGCTTCCGTGCCTCTGTGGCAAATCCCTTTCTGCCGCAGGCAAAACAATTCGTGTAATTATCGTAATTCGTGAAATTAGTGTCATTATATTTACCTTAGCACTACAAACCTTCTTATGCAGATAGTACAACAAATACTTTTCGCAGCGCTTGCAATTGCAGCCGTATGGCTTTTCACTAAAAACATCCTCATCATCCGCCGCAATATTTTGCTGGGCAGAGATGAAAACCTTACAGACAATCCATCCAGGCGCTGGAAAAACCTGTTCCTGCTCGCCTTCGGACAAAAAAAAATGTTCCGCAACCCGCTGGTGGCTGTAATGCACTTTGTTATTTATGCAGGTTTCATCATTATTAATATCGAAGTACTGGAGATTGTGCTGGATGGCATGCTGGGCACACACCGTTTGTTTCTTCCATACATCGGAGGGCTTTATACATTCCTTATCAACTTTTTTGAAATACTGGCTGTAGGTGTAATCATTGTTTGCCTGGTGTTTTTAATAAGAAGGAATATCATCAAACTAAAACGCTTCATCAGCAAAGACCTTAATGGCTGGCCACGCAGCGATGCCAATTATATTTTAATAACCGAGATCATCCTGATGACGCTGTTCCTCACCATGAATGCGGCAGACAGGAGCCTGCAGCTGATTGGCAGCGAACATTATCCCCAAACCGGCAGGTTTGCAGTATCATCTGTACTGGTGCCGCTGTTTGATTTTATGCCCGAAAATTTGCTGGTAACTATTGAACGCAGCTGCTGGTGGCTGCACATCATCGGCATATTTGCCTTTTTAAATTACCTGCCTTACAGCAAGCACCTGCATATTTTACTGGCCTTCCCCAATGCGTATTACGCCAAGCTTGAGCCATTGGGCGAAATGGACAATATGCAAAGCGTACAGAACGAAGTTAAATACATGATGCAGCCCGAGCTTGCACCAACCGACGCAGCGCCACCTGCAAAATTCGGCGCCAAAGATGTGTTTGACCTTAGCTGGAAAAATTTATTGGATGCTTACAGTTGCACCGAATGCGGCCGCTGCACCGCAGCCTGCCCGGCAAACATCACCGGTAAATTACTGAGTCCACGAAAAATAATGATGGACACCCGTGACCGCCTGGAAGCCGTGGGCAAAAACATAAGCGCCAACAAAGAATTTAAAGATGATGGCCGTAATCTTTTCTCTCACATAACCGTTGAAGAGCTGCGTGCCTGCACCACCTGCAATGCCTGTGTACAGGAATGCCCGGTCTCCATATCCCCGCTTGATATTATTTTAGAACTGCGCCGCTCCCTCATTATGGAAGACAGCAATGCACCACAGGAATGGAACGTAATGTTCGGCAATATTGAGAACAATTTTGCGCCGTGGAAATTCAGCCCGGATGACAGGGATAAATGGGTGGAGGAGTTGAATTAAAAATCAGGAATGGAGAATTAGGAATTAGGAATTGCCTGTTTTGAATTTTTACCTTTTATTTTTTTAGGGACAGGCATTTGTTTATCATGGGAGCATCGTTGTGTCACCCACTTGCACTACATATCTATGTGTGACTTTTATCAAAGCTAAAATGTTCCCTGAAATCCCCTCACTGGCGCTGCGTATTACCCATCGCTGCAATGTCATGCTGCATATCTGCACCCTTAGCAAGAATAGAAGAATATTGCCTTGGACAGGAAAACAACTGTTTGATAATAATCTTTTATATTACGGCATTATTTGTGTACACAGCCAATCATGGATTCCCTCACACATATAGCACTCGGCGCCTGTATGGGCGAAGCTTTTGCCGGCCATAAGGTTGGTAAGAAAGCCATGCTTTGGGGTGCATTGGCACAAAGCATTCCGGATATAGATTTTATTGCAGCCACCTGGCTTAACACCAGTGAAAACCTGTTGGCACACCGTGGATTTACCCATTCCATTTTATTTGGCGTGGCTATTTCTTTACTGATGGCTTTTTTGGCAGAGCGGTGGCACCGGCCGCATAATATCTCTTTTAAACGCTGGCTGGCTTTTTTTACTGCAGTGGTGCTTACCCATATCTTCCTTGATGCATTTAATAATTATGGCGTGGGCTGGTTTGAACCATTCAGTCATTACCGCATCAGCTTTAATGTGATGTATGTTGCTGATCCTTTCTTTTCCATTGTGCCGGGTATTGCATTTGTTGTTTTGTTGCTGTTAAGATCATTCAGTAATAAAAGAAAATTCTGGTGGCGGCTCGGTATCGGTTTTTGTTTTTTATACCTTGGTTATTGCGTGGTAAACAAAGTCATCATTAACAATGATGTAAAACATCTTTTACAAAAACAGAACATTTCATACAACAGTTATCTCACCACTCCTGCCCCATTGCAAAGCTGGCTTTGGTTTGTGGCAGCGGGCACCGACAGTGGTTATTATGTTGGCTATCGCTCTGTTTTTGATAAGAGCAATAAATTAAATCTCCGGTACTTTTCCCGAAATGCTTATTTACTCAACAATACACCTGATCAGCTGCAGGTGCAGCAACTCATCCGCTTTTCGCAAGGTTATTACACTGTTGAGCAAAGAAACGATACGCTGGTATTTAACGACCTGCGGTTTGGCCAGGTGGTAGGCTGGGTAAACCCAAAAGAAGAGTTTGCCTTTCATTATTATATAGAGCCTGATATTGATAATACGCTGGTAGTGCAGCGGGGGCGTTTTGCAAAATGGGATGGGCATACATTTAAAATGTTGTGGACACGGATAAAAGGAGAAAAATAAAATGTTGTTTAAAACTGAACCACATAGAAACCTATAGACTATGTAATAACCTATGTTTCTATGTTCCTGTGTGGGTCAAAAAAATTACAAAGCCGGAGAGAATAACCTTGCTAACCTGTCGGCCAGTTTATAATAAAATGGCCTGTTCAGCCACAGCTTTTCATTTATCTTTTTTGCGTGTTTGATATCTTCAAAAAATACAGCCCTTAGTTTTTCTGCAAACGCAACATCGTAAACAATGGCATTTACTTCAAAGTTCAGTTCAAAACTGCGGTAATCCATATTGGCGGTACCTATCATAGATAGTTTGCCATCGGTCACCATGGTTTTGGCATGTACAAAACCTTTCTGGTACAAATAAATTTCCACACCCGCTTTAAGTAAATCATGATAATTTGCTTTGGAAGCTGCATTTACTATTTTAGAATCACTAACACCTGGCACCAGTAACTTTACCGAAAGCCCGCTGGAAGCAGCTATCCGTAAGGCATCCATGATGTTATCGCCGGGAATAAAATAAGGCGTTGTAATGAGGACCTCTTCCTTTGCAAGATAGATGGCCTGCAAAATAGCAAACAAAACAGCCGGCTGTGCCGAATCGGGCCCGCTGCCTACCACCTGCACATAAGTGTCTTCTTTCTGGGGCTCCTGTTCTGCAAAATATTGTTTATCCACTTTGGGTGGTTTGTCGCAGCAAAAACCCCAGTCGGCTAAAAAAAGATATTGCAGGTAATACACTCCGGGTCCATCAATGCGTAAATGCGTATCACGCCAGTAAAGTTTTTCTTTTTTATTGTTGATGTATTTGTCGCTCACATTAATGCCGCCTGTAAAAGCCGTCTGTCCGTCAATGATTACGATCTTGCGGTGGTTGCGGTAGTTGATGCGGTTTGCCAGCAGGTAAAAATGCACTTTGGAGAAAGGATGAATTTCCACACCGGCTTCTCTCATGCGCTTTTCAATTTTCTTTTTAATGGTGGGGCTGCCAAAGTCGTCATAAATAAACCGCACTTCCACTCCTTCTCTTGCTTTTTTTATAAGCAGTTCAATGATGGCACTGCCAATTTCATCCTGTTCATAAATATAATACTCCAGGTGAATGTGGTGCTTCGCATTTTCAATGCATTTGATCAGTTCAGGAAATTTCTCTTCGCCATTTAATAACAGTTTTACTTTATTGTACCGTGTAAGTGGACTTTTGATGTCTTTTATCAGCAAGGTTGCCAGTTCTGCATTGCCTGCCACTTCTTCGGGCCCTACTGTCTTTTCATTGTATTGAGGTACATGCTTTTTCAGTTGTTTTAACAGGCTTTCATCTTCGCTTGCTTTTTTTGAATACAGTTTCGATTTCCAGTAGTTGATGCCGAAAGTGAGGTAGAAAACAATTCCTGCTACCGGCACTAAAATGCAAAACAACAGGTAAGCCAGCGTTTTGGTGCTGCTGTGGGTTTCAAATATCACCCGTAAACATACCAGTACCATAATAACAGCGTAAACAATAATGGTGATCCAGCTCCAATGCATAAAAAGTTAGTTTGTGTAACCGCCCTGCATGATTGTAAGATACTTAATTGCTAAAACTTTGTAGTGATAAATTACCGGTACAAATCACCTGCCTTATAACGGACAAAGAACTTTAAATGACAAGACCTGTCAGTAATATAATGCTTCTGTAAAATAGTATAACTGTTAGCCGTATAAAATTATGCCGCAGCATGGCCGAAAATTCCGGCAAGGCTTTTTGATTGTGGTTATTAACCTCAAAACACTTTGAATGAAAAAGCTGTATTTTCTTACCACCTTTATTTTATTATTCTTATAACCATGCCTGGTTCCTGCGAAGCGATTATGGTATCTTTAAAGGCGCACTGGGTTTCAGGGTTTTCTCACGAAATGCACGAATTGATTAATTCGTACCACTCAGTATAACCCGTATCATCACGCAGAAGCGTTCTTTTGTTATATTTATGCCGGCATGAAAATAATAACATGGAACTGTAATATGGCTTTTCGTAAAAAGGCGGAATATATTCTTATACATAAGCCTGATATTTTAGTAGTACCTGAATGTGAGCATCCGGACAAATTAAAGTTCCGTGATGATATTCCAAAACCAACAGACATCCTTTGGTTTGGCGAAAATAAAAATAAGGGCCTTGGAATTTTTTCTTACGCTGATTTTAAGTTCAGGCTCATTCGCACACACAACCCTGCTTTTAAAATGATCGTTCCTGTTGCTGTAACCGGCAATAATTATAAGTTCACTTTGTTTGCAGTTTGGGCAAACAATCCGCACGATCCGGATGGTGTTTATGTTGAGCAGGTTTGGAAAGCGCTTCAGCATTATAAACTCTCTAAAAAGAACACCATCCTTGCCGGTGACTTTAACAGCAATACCATCTGGGACCGGAAATACCGTACAGGCAACCATTCTCATGTGGTAGAACACCTGCAGAAAAAAGGCATCAGCAGTTGTTATCATCTTCACCACAAACAGGTACAGGGCAAGGAAGAACATCCTACACATTATTTATATCGTCATCAAAACAAACCTTACCATCTTGATTATTGCTTTGCATCAGGCGACCTGTGCCGTAAAATAGAATCTGTAGAGATTGGTAATTATGAAGCATGGAAACAGTACAGCGACCATGTGCCGGTGATGGTTAACTTCTGCGATGATTGAATAAAATTTCGTTACTTTAATTACAACTTTACAGCATGAAGAAATTATTATGGGCATTCCTGTTAAGCCCTTTTATATCAGCAGCCCAAAACAACCTGCCCTCATTTTTAAATGATACACTTACCACAACTGGGGGTTATAAAATTTATAAGGGTCAAACATTACAATTTGGAACAGGCACTTCCGCAGCCGGATATTTCAATTTTATTAAGTTTCATCAGGGCATGGCTAAAAATAATACCTACACTTTGCAGAGCGGCACCATGCTGGTTAAAAATTTAAAAGCATATAAATATTCGGGGCCTGATAATAACAGCATCCGCATTGCAGGCACTGTTACATATAAAGATGGCAAAAAAGAAGAGGCCGATATTTTAGTAAATTTTGAAAGGGCAACAGAAGATTACGATGGCCAGCCATCCGAACTGAATATTGCTGAGCAATTCAAAAGAAAGCCAGGTCAGGCTACCGTAAAACAGGAAACAAAAAAACAACCTGCGGCAGCTGAGCCACAAAAACAAAGCACGCCGGAAGACCTGAAAAAAATACTGGTGGCCGATGAAATAAAAAAACTGTTCGACCTGTACAAGGCCGGCGCTTTAACAAAGGAAGAATACGAAGCCCAGAAAAAGAAACTGCTTGAAAGACAATAAATACGATACCGGTTCGTAAAACATCTACAAAAGATTCATCTTACTGTTTACAAATTATTTTTTCAATAGTTCTCATCTTTACACTGTTAAATATCCAACTATCCATTTCGCTAAAACCAGTCCGTATCTTTTGAAAAACTGAATCCTATCCAATGAAAATCTGATCTACTAATTCATTCTATGAAAAACCTTCAGCAATGGAGGTTTTTTCATTTTTTTACTTACCTGCATAAGTCAATACTTAAGGCAATTGTATTTTCTACTTCTATTATTTCCAATTTCAAAAGTTTCTTAAACAGAAGGGTATCTCAACTATTAATCACGCAACTCCTTGCAAGCCAATATATAAAATCCAATGCTTCAGAATTTCAGTTGTTCATAAGAATATTTGTAGTAAAAATACTTGTGGAAATTACTATAAAAAAAGATAATATGTTGATAACTTAATAATAAAACACAGGAAAATAATTTTACATTTAAGTCTTCTATTATGGATTATTATTTTTCACTCAAAAAAAACAAATCGCTTTATGAAAAATTTTTTAACGTTTACAGCATTGCTGTTTTTTTCATTTTGGGCAGTGGCACAATCGCCCGAAAATGAGAGACAGGCTGGTTTACAGCTTGTACAACAGCAGTCAGCTGCCATCGGATTATCGCAGGCTGATATTCAAAATGCTGTTGTAGTAAATTCTTACATCATCCCTTCTTCAAACATCAGAATGGTTTATCTGCAGCAGACTCACCAGGGCATTCCGGTATACAACCGTATACAGGTATTGGCATTTAAAGACGGTGCGCTGGTATCTAATGCCGGTGAACGCATTCAGGCGCCTGAAACAAAAACCAAACAGCTCAGTGCATCACCCAGAATAACTGCACCCGATGCTGTTCAGGCTTCACTCGCAGCATTAAAGGTAAAAGGAGTTTCGGGCCTGCGGGTTCCGGATGCACCTGTTATCAGTGGCAAAGCAAATTTTGGCACCATGAATTTTTCTTTGGAAAATGTAAGCGCTGAATTAATTTGGTACCCCATTGAAACCACCGGCGAACTGAAACTTGTATGGCAGGTTTTTATGGCTCCAAAATCGGATGAAGATTACTGGCTTGCCCGGATAGATGCTTCAACCGGTTCTTTTATTGATAAGCAAAGCCTTACCATAAAATGTAATTTTGATGGCGATAAGCACTCGGCAAAACAACATCAGCAGCATAAAAATCAAAATGCCGGCAATCATTTGTTACAAACTTCAGGTAATGGCCCGTCAGTGGTAAATACTGCAAGCTACCGGGTAATTCCGCATCCTGCAGAAAGCCCGATACACCCGGGTGGTGCGCCTGCATTGCAAACCGATCCCTGGACAAAATCTCCGGGCAATGCTACCAGCTTAGGCTGGCATTATGATGGCACTACTTATTATACACTTACCAGGGGCAATAATGTATATGCTTATGAAGACAGGGCAGCTACAAATGCCATCGGCCAGGTGGCAACATCTACAACAGCCGAACCTGCATTAACTTTCAACTTTGTTCCGGATCTGGCACAGGAGCCTGTTTTAAGAACACCGGTTCCCAACCAGCAATTTAATATTACCAATCTTTTTTACTGGAATAACCTGATGCATGACCTTTCGTACCTGTACGGTTTTACAGAAACTGCCAGAAATTTTCAGGCCAATAACCAGGGCCGTGGAGGCACAGGCAATGACTATGTACTGGCCGAAGCACAGGATGGCAGCGGTACCAACAATGCCAACTTCTCTACCCCGGCCGATGGCGGAAGAGGAAGGATGCAGATGTATTTGTGGACAGCGCCAACACCTGACCGTGATGGTGATGTTGACAACGGCATTATTGCCCATGAATACACACATGGCATCAGCAACCGTTTTACCGGCAATGGCAGCACCTGCCTGACCAATGCCGAGCAAATGGGCGAAGGCTGGAGCGATTATTTTGGGCTAATGATTACACACGACTGGAGCACTGCTGCAGCAGGTGATGGTTTCAGCAAACCAAGGGGAATTGGTACGTATGCATTGAACCAGCCCATTACCGGCCTGGGCATACGCCAGTACAGGTATTGTACAGATATGACAGTGAATCCTTTAACCTACGGTAATTTATCAACCGTAGCCGTACCGCATGGTGTAGGTACCATCTGGTGTACTGCACTTTGGGACATGACCTGGGAGATAATACAACTGGCTGGTATCAATCCAAACATCTTTAATCCTGCCGGTGGCGGCGGTAACGCCATTGCCTTAAAACTGGTTAGTGAAGGTATGCGCCTGCAGCCCTGCAGCCCAGGTTTTATAGATGGCCGCAATGCTATCTTAAGAGCCGATACTTTATTTTATGGTGCACAATACAGTTGCGCCATCATTAAAGCTTTTGCAAGAAGAGGAATGGGCATTGGCGCATCGCAAGGCTCTTCAAATTCAAGAACCGATCAGACATTAAGTACGGTTGATTGTTCTTCTGTTAGTTGCAGTGCGCCAACAGGCTTAACCTCATCTGCAATAACTACAACCGGCGCCACCGTTAGCTGGACAGCAGCTAGTGGTGCGGTTAGTTATGATGTTGATTATAAATTGGCATCTGCCACTACCTGGACAAATGCTGCAACTGCAACAACAGCAACATCAGTTGTATTAAGCGGCTTAACAACAGCAAGTTTATACGACTGGAGGGTAAGAACAAACTGCTCATCAGGCAGCAGCGCTTACGCACAGGCCCAGTTTACAACGGGTGGCGGAACAGGCTGCGGTGTTGCTTTTGAACCAAATGAAACATTGGCAACCGCAGCTTCCATAGCAACCGGTGTTGCAAATTCAGCAGCAATTACTACAACAACCGACAATGATTATTTCAGAATAGTAACTACTGCAACCAGTAATATTGTTTACAGTTTAGTTGGCCCGTCTGGTGTAGATTACGATATGACTATACTGAACAGTGCCGGCACTTCGATAGGTTCGGGAACAGGATCAACAGCTACCGAAACTGTAACATTAAATAACCAGGCAGCAGGCACTTATTATATTAGAGTGTTTGGCTTTAATGGCGCCAACAGCGCTACTTGTTACACCATTACGGCTACTGCAACTGCGGTGCCAACCAGTTGTGCAAGCACCTATGATGTAAGCACCAACGGCACTTCGGCAGGCGCAGCCACGATTCCGTTTAATACGGACATAAAAGGCCTGATAAGCCCAAGCGGTGATAATGATTATTACCGTTTTGTAATAACTACCGGTGGTACTGCAACAATCACATTATCTACCTTACCTGCCGATTATGATCTTCGCCTGTACAGCAGCAACGGAACTACCCAGCTGGCTATTTCACAAAACGGCGGTACAACCAGCGAAACCATTACCCGTACTTATACTGCCGGTACTTATTTTGCCAGGGTATATGGCTACAATAATGCAAACAATGCAACCAGCTGTTACACTTTAAGGGTACAGCTGGGTACAGCATCACTTGCAGAAACACCACAGGAAATTACCAAAGCAGGGGCATTAAAAATATATCCCAACCCCGTGAATGACTATGTGAACGTAAGTGTGCTGGGCAATGTTGACAGGCAATCTTTGTTGAGTATTTTTGATGCACAGGGTATCCTGGTGCGTACAATTAATATGACAAACAACCTGCAACGCATTTATGTTGGCGACTTACCAAAAGGCGTTTATCTTATCAAACTTAATAAAGGAGATGGTAACCTGTCTTCTAAATTTGTGATACAATAAGCACTTTGTATTTTATAAAAAGCCCCATCATGTATTGATGGGGCTTTTTTATACGCACTGCATTATCTTTATCTGGCTGAAAATTATATGAACCTATGCAACAGTTGCTTGCGCAGATAAAAGCCTATTATCCCATCTCTACAGAGGCAGAAAATGCCTTACAGGATTGTTTCACCAAAATCATTCTTTCAAAAAACGGGTATTTACTTACCGAAGGTAAAATCTGCCAGCATTTATATTTTCTGGAAAAAGGCTCAATAAGAGGGTTTTACAATCTTGACGGTAAAGAAATTACACATTGGTTTGGATTTGAAAAAGATTTTGTGACTTCCTTTCACAGTTTTATCACCGGCGAAGCTACAGTTGAGAATATCCAGTTGCTGGAAGGTTCAATACTGTGGGCCATTACAAAGGATACACTTACAGAGCTTTTCAACCGGCATCATGATATTGAAAGGCTGGTAAGGATAGCCTATGAAAAATATTACATCAGGCTGGAGGAAAGATATGTGAACGCCCAGTTTAAAACAGCTTCAGAACGTTATGAAGAGTTGATATCACAATCGCCTCACATAGTTGAAAGAGTTCCGCTTGGTTATATCGCTTCTTATCTCGGCATCAGCCAGGAAACACTAAGCCGCATCCGCAGCAGGCTTTAACATTTATTCTTTTGCTTTTTGACATAAATCAAAAAGCAGATCAGTACCGGTATATACTTTTGTTTCATAACCAAAAAAAACAATTATGCAACAAAAACAGATCAATCAACCTTCAGCAGCTTTTATTGCAGCGTCGTGGACAGCCTTTCTGGTTGGCACCATTGCATTCATCATCGGTTTGTGGAATGCAGATATGCAGCTTAACGAAAAAGGCTATTATTTTACGGTACTCATGTTTGGCCTTTTTTCGGCCATCTCGGTACAAAAGGCGGTACGTGACCAGCTAGAGGGCATTCCTGTAACCGGACTTTATTACGGCATTGCCTGGTTTGTTACTTTACTATGTATTGTATTGCTCACTGTTGGCCTGTGGAATGCCGATATGCTGCGCAGCGAAAAAGGTTTTTATGCCATGAGTTTTGTGCTTAGCATTTTTGCAGCTATTGCCGTACAAAAAAATACAAGAGATGTAAAAGCTGCTAAAAGCAATGAAATATTTTAAGCAGATTAAATTTCATAGCTGGCACCTTTTTAGAAGGTGTCAGCTATTTCAGGCCAGGCTTACTGACCTATTTAAACCTCCCCTCTTTTTCGTAGTTTTGCCGTCCAATAATACAAGGAAATATAAAAATGGAGTTAACTAAGAATTTTGAGCCGAAGGATGTTGAAAGCAAATGGTATAAACATTGGCTGGATAAAAGATATTTTAACAGCAAGCCCGATGGCAGGCCTGCATTTACCGTGGTGATACCACCGCCCAATGTTACCGGTGTATTACACATGGGACATACACTGAATGAAACAGTACAGGATATACTCGTACGCAAGGCACGCATGAGCGGCTTCAACGCATGCTGGGTGCCGGGTAGCGATCATGCTTCTATTGCCACTGAAGCAAAAGTGGTGGGTATGCTTAAAGAAAAAGGAATTGACAAAAATGACCTGAGCAGGGAAGAATTTTTGAAATACGCTTTTGAGTGGAAGGATAAATATGGCGGCATCATTTACAACCAGATAGAAAGATTGGGTTGCAGTGTTGACTGGGACCGTACCACTTTTACCATGGATGATCATTATTACAAAGCTGTAATAAAAGTTTTTATTGATTTGTACAATAAAGGGCTCATCTATCGTGGTGCCAGAATGATCAACTGGGATTCATCTGCAAAAACTGCGTTGAGTGATGAAGAAGTAGAATACAAAGACATAACCGGTAAGCTCTATCACCTCCGTTACAAATTAGATACCGATAAAGAAGAGTACATCAGTATTGCAACCCAACGCCCCGAAACGATTATGGGTGATACTGCTATCTGTGTTAATCCAGGTGACGAACGCTATGCACATTTAAAAGATGCTTATGCTTTTGTGCCGTTGATCAACCGCCGCATACCAATAATCTTTGATGATTATGTAGATGCCTCTTTTGGTACCGGCGCCTTAAAAGTTACACCGGCACACGATATCAACGATTACAATTTAGGATTGAAGCATCATCTTGAAATTGTTGACACCATCAATGCAGATGGAACCATGAGCCCCGCTGCACAGATCTATGTGGGTGAAGACCGTTTTGCTGCCCGTAAAAAGATCATTAAAGAGCTTGAAGAAAAAGAATTTTTAGTTAAGGAAGAAGAATACACAACAAGATTAGGTTACAGCCAGCGTACCGGTGTGGTGGTAGAGCCAAGGATAAGCACCCAGTGGTTTGTAAAAATGAAAGAACTGGCCGAGCCTGCATTGAAAGCTGTTATTGACGGGGATATCAAAATTCATCCGGGCGATAAATTTTTAGCAACCTATAAATACTGGTTGGAGAATGTAAAGGACTGGTGCATCAGCCGCCAGCTTTGGTGGGGCCAGCAAATACCGGCATGGTATGATGCAGATGGGAAAATGGTAGTTGCAGAAACAAAAGAAGAAGCTTTTGAAAAATTCAAAAGTCAAAACCTGCCTGCCGGACAGGCAGGTTCAAAAATAAAAATTGAAAATATTACCCAGGATGCTGATGTACTCGACACCTGGTTTTCTTCCTGGCTATGGCCTACGCAGGTTTTTAAAGGAATTACCGAGCCCGGCAATGAAGAAGTGAAATATTATTACCCAGGTTCTGTTTTGGTAACCGGCCAGGATATTATTTTCTTTTGGGTGGCACGCATGGTAATGGCGGGCATGGAATATGAAAAGCAGATACCTTTTAAAGATGTTTATTTTACCGGTATGGTAAGGGATAAGCTGGGGCGTAAGATGAGCAAAAGTTTAGGCAATAGTCCAGACCTGCTTGATCTGATTGACCGCTATGGTGCAGATGCTGTTCGTTTTGGTATCATGGTTTCTTCACCGGCAGGTAACGACCTGATGTTTGACGAAGCCGCATTAGAGCAGGGAAGAAATTTTAATAACAAAATATGGAATGCATTGAAGCTTTTGAAGATGTGGCAAGGAAGGCAGTCAGCAGTTGGCAGTCAGCAGTTGACAGAAAGCGATTTTGCATTAAGCTGGTTTGAAAATCGCCTGAACAAAGTAAAGGCTGATGTTGATGAGTTGATGAAACAATTCCGTTTGAGCGAAGCATTAAAAACGATCTATTCTTTAATATGGGATGATTTCTGCAGCTGGTATCTTGAATGGATCAAACCGGGTTTTGAGCAACCAATAGATGCAGCTGTTTACCATAAAACGATTGGTTATTTTGAAGAACTGATGCAGTTGCTGCATCCTTATATGCCTTTTGTAACGGAAGAGATTTATCATCTGCTTAAAACGCAGAGCGATGATCTTTGTGTGAAACAATTTGCACCGGTTACAACTGCTGATGAAAATATTTTGCTGCAAGGCGAACTGCTGAAACAGGTTATTACCACTATCCGTGATGGAAGAAACAAGAACCAGTTAAAACCAAAAGAAACCATCAAACTTTTTATTGAAACAGGTTCTAAAGACAGTTACAGTTCTATTCAAAACATTTTGGGCAAACAGGTTAATGCCGATGAAATATCTTTCACCGGCGAAGCCATTCCCAATACGATCGTAGTAGCGGTTGAAAAAGATAAGTTCTACATAAAGACAGATAAAGAACTGGATACATCCACCTTAAAAAACGACCTGCTGAAAGACCTTGAACACCAGAAAGGCTTCCTGGCATCAGTGGAGAAAAAACTCAGCAACGAAAAATTTGTACAAAACGCAAAGCCCGAAGTGCTGGCGCTTGAGCAAAAGAAAAAAGCAGATGCAGAAGCCCGTATTAAAACAATTGAAGATAGTCTGTCAACAATCAGTTAAAACTTATAACAGATACTATTTGTTGTGTAATTTCGTTTTGTATCAATAATTACAAACTATGGCAGGTATTGCTAAAATTTTATTTCCGGCTGTTTTTTTCTTTACTGCATCCATAGCATTTGCTCAAAAGCCAAAGCCAGCAACCGCTAAACCTGCCGGTTTTCAAAAGTACACACCACCCAGGCTAACCAGCATGCTGGGCATACGAAGCGGCGACAGTGTTTCTGTTTTGCTTGAAGAAGCCGTACAATTGGTCAAACTTCCTTTAAAAGTTACCGACGATAAAAAAAATGTTTATACCGTTACATCTTACCAGGCATTGTATAAAAAAAGAGGTGTCACTGAGTCTGAAGATATGAGTGGCAAAACAAGCCCTACTTTTACTACCGTAATTGATAACTTTAAAACCACTCCCCTGCCCCTCATCTGGATAAAAACCTTAACCGAAACTTTACGCACCGGAGAAGAATTGTTTTTTTTCGACATTGTAGTTAAAGATGCACAGGGCCGCCTGATGTTTGCTCCCAACCTGAGAATAAAAGTAAAATAATGCTAAAGGTAACCAAAGCAACTGCTGCAGATATTCCACTCATCAGGCAACTTACTTTCGCCATCTGGCCGCAAACGTACAGCAGCATCATCAGCAAAGAACAAATTGACTATATGCTGGAGCAGATGTACAACCCGGAAACTTTACGAAAGCTAATTGAAGAAGACAACATTACTTTCATCATTATTTACGATGACAAAGAGCCTGTTGCTTTCGCATCTTATAATGAAACAGAACCACAAACCTGGAAGCTCAATAAAATTTACATCCTTTCATCGCAACAAGGAAAAGGCACTGGTAAATTCATCATCAAATATATAGTTGATGAAATAAAAGGGAAAGGAGCTAAAGCCCTGCAGCTACAGGTTAACAGAGAAAACAAAGCAAAAGATTTTTACGAAAAGCTCGGCTTCAAAATAATTAAAACCGCCGATTTTGATATTGGCAATGGTTATTTTATGAATGATTATGTAATGGAACTTGCTTTATAACGGAATTCAGAAACAGTACTTTTCTGTTTTATACAAATTCATTTTTCGACTTTACTATCTCTATACTGCCTTTTCTTACATCATACCAGGGCATTTTATCAAGTTTATACTCATTTTGCCTTTGCTTCGCCTGGTAATCAAGGTACAGGCTCCAATGTGAGCTATCCTGAACCTTTGGTCCCAAATAAATTTTTTCTATGAATGGATAAACAGGATTCACAGATTGAACATATAACCTGCCTGGCTTAGCTTTGTTTTCAATGGGATAAAACTTAATCGTATCACTGTTCCTGGGTACATATTTCATAACACGTACTTCATGTTCGTATTCATAGTCGGCCGATTTAAACAGGTAAGCAATTTTTGTATACTTTTTATAAACGAATTTATCAATCATTACCGAAAACTCGTGGTCAGGCCCATACTCTTTTTTTAATGCAATAAGATCAAGCAATTGGGTTTTAAACTTGCTTACGTTATCTTCAATTCCCGATTGTTTATCAGCAAGCATTGCCTTATCTTTCTCCCTGTCTTTTATATAGATCACTTTGCAAAGCATATCAGCATTTTCCCCGGTTACCTGTTTATCCATTGACACAGGAGGTTTAAAAAAAGTACTTTCAATGATAATACTGCAGCCGCAGGCCTCGTTACCTTCCCCATCTCTTCCGTAAGTTCTCCACATTATCAGTTCATCATTGTGCCCCGCTTCAGTTTTTCCATCATTCGCCGGTAAAAAAGATCCTATATACACACTCAGTTCTGATAATTTTTCCCCGTTTTCGAAAGCCTGTTTTATTTCTGGATCATTCAGGTACTTTAATAAAATTTTACCTTCATTCGGATCGTTCATGTAGATGGCATTGCTGTAATTCATTTTTGAATTAAATGATTTAACATAGATATCAGCAACAAACAATTTGGTATAATGTACTACAGCTTTCACCTGCGACTTTGCAGCCTTCGAGATACAGTCTATCAGTTCATCAAGTTTTTTCCCCGTATCTGAAAATTGTCTTTTATCTTCATCTTTTGCTAATGTTCTGCTGAGATTGTCTGTTTCTGCTCTTTTCTCATCACACAATTTTATCTGGTCTTCCAGAAAAATCAGGTAAGCTTTATTGGCCTGTTCGTTTGCTTTCAAAATCTCAAACGACCGGGTAAAATCCTTCTTAGCTTTATCATAATCCGATCTTTGCTGCCAGATCATCCCACGGTTGAGGTAGGTTTCACCCATTGCCGGATTTATTTTCAATGCATTATCAAAATCGGCGATTGCCTCATCTTGTAATTCCCATAACATGTAAATATTTCCCCGGTTATTATATGCATTTGCTCTTATGTCAACTAAAAGGGAAGCGTTATCTTTTTCAATGGCATTTGTATAATTTTCAACCGCTTTCTTATAATCTTTAATCCGGTAATAATATAAACCCTTGTTATAATAAGCTATCGTATAAGTTTTATCCAATTCCAGGCACTTATCGAAATTGGCCAGTGCTTCATCATATTTTTGTAACATAAAACAGGCTAATCCCTTATCACAATATGCCTGGTGATAGTCAGACTCTACCTCAATAGCTTTATCAAAATCCTTTATGGCAGCATCATACCTGCCCAGGTTAGTTTTGCATAATCCACGTTCATAGTATGACAGCTTATTGCTACTGTTTATCGATATGGCTCTTGAAAAATCTGTAACCGCATTATCAAATTCCGATATTCCATACCAGCACTCTGCTCTGCATAAAAAGGCAAGTTCACTGCCTGAAGGTTCCAATACCATATTCAGATCCTTTATAGCTGCCTCATAATCTCTAAGCATATAAAGGGCAATGGCCCTTTGAAAATATGAGTTCCTGTCGCCAGTCTCTATTATAATGGCTTGTTCCGCATATCTGAATGCATTGACAAAATCCTTATTAGAATTACAGGCCGAAGCTTTCCAGGTATACAGGCAGGCATTATTGTATTGTTGAAGCAGTTCGTCACTCAGCAATTTATTTATACCCTCATGATCACCGTCATTTTTAAGCGTTTGCAGTTTGTTTAATATATTCTGAACATTGTCCACGTTTGTGAGATTTTAAGTAATTAAACTGTATGTTAAGTTAACGTATATTTTCAAAGGGGTGTTATTAATCGTCAAATTTATCCATGCACCACCTGGTGTGTTTCCTTTATCACCCCCATCACAAACACACTCTGCACATTACCCATGTTTTCCTGCTGGCTTAGTTTGTTCACGTGAAAATCGTAGTAGCTATTCATGTCCTTGCAAACAACCTTCAGCATAAAATCAAATTCACCGCTGATGCTGTAGCATTCTATCACTTCATGCAGTTCATTGATCGTTTTAATAAATTTTACACCGGCGTTCTTGCTGTGTTCCTTTAGGGAAACATAACAGATCACCATCAAATTCAGGTCAACTTTGTTCTGATCAACCAGCGTAACGTACTGTTTTATTACACCACTTTCTTCCATACGCTTGATGCGTTCGTGAACCGGCGTAGTGCTCAGGTGTATTTTTTCCGAAATTTCTTTTACTGTAACCCTTGCATTTTCCTGCAGCAGTTTCAGTATCGCCATGTCTTTTTTATCAAGGGCAATACTGGTAACAGGCGTATTTTCTTTTTGCGTTGCTTTTGCCATAGTAAACTGGTCATTTATCCTTTTAAATATACAAATACAGATTTATCTCCTAAAGTTAGTAAACTATTCAGAATATTATCCTGAAAATATAACTTTGTAGTCTAAATCAACTAATATGTCAACAACAACAAATGTTATCGATTTTAAATTAGCACACAAGGTAAAAGACATGAGTCTTGCTGAGTGGGGCCGTAAAGAAATAAAATTAGCCGAAGCAGAAATGCCGGGCTTAATGGCTATTCGTGAAGAATACGCCGCATCTCAACCATTAAAAGGTGCAAGAATTGCCGGTTGCCTGCACATGACCATCCAAACCGCTGTGTTAATTGAAACACTGGTTGCCCTGGGTGCCGAAGTTAAATGGAGTTCCTGCAATATCTTCAGTACACAAGACCAGGCCGCTGCTGCTATTGCCGCTGCAGGTATTGGTGTTTTTGCCTGGAAAGGTCAAACACAGGAAGAAGCTGACTGGTGCATTGAACAAACCTTGTTCTTCGGAGCTGCTGACCGCCCTTTAAACATGATCCTGGATGATGGTGGTGATTTAACAAACATGGTTTTTGATAAATACCCTGAGCTGATCCAGCATGTGAAAGGTTTATCAGAAGAAACAACTACCGGTGTACACCGTTTATACGAGCGTATGGAAAAAGGCACTTTGCCTGTTCCTGCCATCAACGTAAACGACAGCGTTACCAAATCTAAATTCGACAACAAATACGGTTGTAAAGAATCACTGGTTGATGCTATCCGCAGAGCTACTGATGTAATGATGGCTGGTAAAGTTGCGGTTGTAGGTTCTTATGGTGATGTGGGTAAAGGTTCGGCCGCTTCATTAAAAGGCGCCGGTTGCCGTGTTATTGTTACCGAAATTGATCCTATCTGCGCTTTACAGGCTGCTATGGACGGTTTTGAAGTGAAACCAATGATTGAAGCGGTTAAAGAAGCTGACATCATCGTTACTGCATCTGGTTGCCGCGACCTGATCACTGAAAAACATTTCCGTGTGATGAAGGATAAAGCCATCGTTTGTAACATCGGTCACTTTGATATTGAGATTGACATGGCCTGGTTAAATGCAAACTACGGCAACACCAAAAACACCATCAAGCCGCAGGTGGATATGTACACCATTGATGGTAAAGATGTGATCGTACTGGCCGAAGGCCGTTTGGTAAACTTAGGTTGCGCTACCGGTCACCCATCATTTGTAATGAGCAACTCGTTCACCAACCAAACACTGGCCCAGATAGAACTTTGGACAAACACTGATAAGTATGAAAACAAAGTGTACGTGTTACCAAAGCATTTGGATGAAAAAGTAGCACGCCTGCACCTTGCAAAAATTGGTGTGGTGTTAGATACGTTGACTGACGATCAGGCTGCTTACCTGGGCATTCCAAAAGAAGGTCCGTTTAAAGCTGAGCATTACAGGTATTAATAGGTGTCTGGCCACTACGAACAGCTTTTTAACTTTTGAAACATTCGTAACTCAGCCAACTCCATTATACTAAAACTCTTTGTAGTGGCCTGACACCTAAGCAAAGTCCTGAGCCTGTCGAAGGGCTGAATAAAATAAACCGAATCCCATCTGCCTATGGCAGGTGGGATTTTTTATTTTGTTACAAGCATTGGTTCTTTGATCGGCTGTAGTGGCACAGTTTACCCCGAAAGCTTTCGGGGCACACTTGTACGGGAAAAAGTTTGTTGGCTTTTAGACAGGTGTCTGGCCACAACGAATAGCTTTTTAACTTTTGAAACATTCGTAACTCAGCCAACTCCATTATACTAAAACTCTTTGTAGTGGCCTGACACCTAAGCAAAGAGCCCCCACTGTCGCAAGCCTTCCGCCAGAATGACCTGATGCCGGTTAAATCGGCCCCAAAAGTATCAGCGAATTTGTTTTCCTTAACTTAGTTCCCGGGTCATAAAAAAATCAACTTCTATCAACAGCCGGTTAGCAAAATTTAATGAAGCATATAATACTCTGGTTCTGTTTAACGCTTACTACAGGCACCACCTTTGCCCAGCAGGAGGGCCGCATGGAAACCGACCGCCCCGACCAGACCGAAAGCCCCTACCTCACCAAAAAGAAATGGATACAGGCAGAAGTTGGCTTTAACATCGAACGAGATAAATCGCTTAAAACAGTTGTTCATCCAACAGCACTTATTAAATACGGCGCAGGCAAGCGTTTTGAATTCAGGTTAATAACAACATGGGTTAGTGAAGAAGCACCGGCTACCTCTGGAAAGGGCAGCTATTACGAAAGCGGTTTGCTGCCCGTGCAGTTGGGGGGCAAAATATTGCTGGCTGAAGAAAAAGGCCTGTTACCTAAAACATCAGTTATCTTTCATGTTGCTCCATCAAAACTCGGTTCAAAAAAATTTCATTACGATAAATGGGCTCCCAATTTCAGGTTTGTAATGCAAAACACCCTCAGCAAAACAGTTGGCCTGGGCTATAACCTGGGCGCCGAGTGGGATGGTTTTAGCAACACGCCATCGTGGATATATACATTTGCACCGGGTTTTAATATTGGTAAAAAATGGTACGGCTATGTAGAAGCCTTTGGCTCTTTAAAAACAAACGAAAAGCCCGAGCATGCATTGGATGCCGGCATTGCATACTATTTTAACGATGACAATAAAATAGATCTGTCCTCGGGATTTGCTTTATCTGAAAATGCTACAGACTGGTATGGTGCCATTGGGTTTTCATTCAGGTTTAATACAAGAAAAAAGAAATAACAAGACCCCTTCTGCCGCCGCAGGTAAGCCGTTTCCAGCGGCCTGGCCCCCAGGCCCACGGCGATTAAGGACAGGTCAATACTCAAAAATCATAAACAAAATACACGATTGGCTAAAACCCTGCGGCAACAAAATTTAAACATGGTTTTAAACTTTTATTCTATCTTATATTTTTTAAAGATTTCTTTTATATTATGATAGCTAAACATACCATCGCCGACATTACAATTATCGGAACCGAAAAAATTGTAAAAAGCAATATGCAGGTTATGAGGGGAGATATTATTGAAGTTAATATACCCGCCAACTATACAGATGGCTTAAACACAATATTTCTGGTAGGCTGGGCAGGTACAGAAACAGACCAGGGCAACTCTTTTAAAATAACTTCTGATACCCTGGTAACGATACCGACAAACGGCGATTTATTTTTTAAACTAATTTATGAGGTACCCACCCACGAGATGAAGGTAGACGCCAACGGCTTTGCTATAATTGAAGATTTGCCAACTGAACATCAGGGGCTGCTTGATTTTGAAACCATTAAATATGTTATAAGCGTTACAAAAACTCCCTCATTAGGCGAAATAAAGATTGGCTCCGTTGTAACTTTGCGTAACAATGGTTTTCTTGATACCTGGGGGTTTGTTAAAGACAGGCCCGATTTCTCAATGATTACTACCGAAACCATGTTTGTTTTAACACACAAAAACCCTAACCGGGATAACGGCTCGGGCAGTTGGGAAATTCTTTCTGCAGAAGGAAAAGAAAATGGTGCGCCGCTTTTGTATGGCGATAAGGTTTACCTGAAAAATAAGTATCCCGGTGCCGGCTACCTCGATACCTGCTGGCCGATAAAAGATTTACCGGTTTACAAAGCCATTCTTGACGATAAAAAATCAGTGGGGGTATTTACATCCGGAAGCAACAACCGCGATAACGGAAGCGGCACCTGGACAGTGAAACCAAGTTCTGATAGATTTAACAGGTTACCGGTTCATGAAGGCAACCCCCTCTTTTTAGAAAACGGTTATCCTGGCGCTGGTTTTCTTACCTGTTCCAACTATACCAATCACATAGATGCGTTTAAAGATTATGGAAGTGCAAGAGTAGTATCCACCTGGCCAATGGGTACCGGTACCAGTGCCAACGCCTGGAACGTTTGGCTTAGCGATTTTGCTCCTTAAGTATTGGTGGCATTGTGATATATTATCTCAGCAAAACAATATTGCGGAATTATTAATACCATTGATTTTTTGTTTTCGTTCACATTCAGGCGTTTTCAAAATCCCCGGTCTGCCACAGGCGAATCCCTGCAATCTTTTATCTTTTGTTTTGGTCGTGGAAACATGAATCAGGGCGAAGCCATTATAGGTTTAAAAAATATATTTGTGCCATGCAACCCAATTTCAGTTTACAAAGTCATACTATCCATGGCGTTTGACGGTGATGAGAAGGCCTTTAGGGCCGTATATGATTTGCTTTCAGGAAAAATGTACAGTCTTTGCCTGCGCTATGCAGGCAACAGGAACGATGCGGATGACCTTTTCCAGGAAGGGATCATAAAGGTTTATAGGTTTTTGTCGGGTTACAAAGGCATTGGTTCTTTTGAGGGTTGGGCAAGGCGTATTTTTGTGAATGTATGCCTTGATTATTTGAAAGACAAGCAAAAACTTATCTACACTGAATTAAATGAAAACATTGTCATTACGAGTACGGAGTTATCAGGAATTAAAAGACTTACACAGGCCGACCTTCTAAAAATAATCCAGCAATTACCAAATGGCTACCGCACAATTGTGAATCTATACCTGGTAGAGGAATACAATCACCGGGAAATTGCAGAAATACTTGGTATCTCCGAGGGTACCAGTAAATCGCAATTGGCAAGGGCCAAATTAATTTTACAAAAGAGTATTTTAGAAACTGATGGCCGATACGAATAAAATATTTAAAAGCCTGCAGCAGCATTCAGAAACCCCTCCGCCGGGATTATATGCAAAACTGTGGAAAAAAATAAAAGTATTACCACCTATTGGCAAAGCTTTGTTGAATACGATATTGGCCAATGCCAATACTGATAAGAAACCAGTCACAACGGAAACAGAAAAGACATTTGCAGCACTACAAAGTTATATAGACAAAGAAAATGTACCACCGCCATTTGATTTTCAAAAGATAAAAGAGGCGCTCTATTATGCTAAACCCATCAATAATACTTTAAGAAAGGCAAATAAGAGGCCCTTACTTTACCGTGCAGCCGCAACTGCAGCTATTGTTACAGGCATTGTTTTATTATATGTAAACACAGAAAGCCATCAGGAAGAAATTGCAACCAGCAGCACAAAGCAGCAAACTCAGGTTGACACAGTGAAGAAAGAGCAGGTGGCAGTAATAGAAAATAACACCACAACCTCTAAGAAAAAAGATATTAAGGTAAACCCACAAAACAAAAATATTGCTGGTCATCAACAACGCAAACAACTTTCGTTTAACACTAATAATATAGTTTCAAATACCAATATCCTTAACAACGATTTTTTATTTACGTTTACAAATTTTACGACCACCGAAGCCAATGGGTTTTTAAGTAGTTTAAAAAAGGAAAAAAAAGTAACCTTGAATAAATATACTTATGTGAATGTTTCTGATAAAATGGCTTCTTTTTTAAAACAATCATATGCAGTAAACCGAAGGAACAAATATACCTGGAAGGCCCGCAGGATGCGAAAAAAAATGGACAGGTGGAAAAAGGCAGACGAGCTGTACTTTGACAACGAAACACCAAGAGACCCCTTGGATATCATTGAACTTTCTGAATTTCTTTTAAAAAACAACCAGTGAGTATAAGGTGCATTATATTACCAATAGCTATACTGTTATGTGTTGCAACTGTTTGGGCGCAACCTGGTGCTGTGCCGGCCAACCTACACAACAACCTTACCGTTTTGTACGATATCACTATAAGTAATCATAAAAAAAATGCAGGGATAGAGGAAACCTATAATGGGGGTATAAAAACAATTATGGTTCAAAACAGCAAGGCAAGGGTACGGCTGGTGTCTTTGATGCGAATCCAGAGCCATTATTTTTTTAAAAATGATTCCGGTTTGGCTAAAGTACTTATCACCAAAGAATCAGGAAAGAAAAAATATAAATACAGGCTTTCTGCGGCAGGCTGGAAACAATACAATGTAAAATACGACAGTATTACATGTACATTTCTTGATGATACAAAATCAATTGCTGGCTACAATTGTAAAAAAGCCATCGTTACTGTTCCTGGTCTGGATAAAGAAGTAATCATTTATTACAGCCCCGAATTAACAGCACCTGATAAGCATATAGAACCGCTTTTTGCCAAAATACCCGGATTGGTATTGCATTATGTAACTGAAGGCCCGAACGGAAGTATCAGTTTTACTGCAAAAAAAATAAGCTTTGATCCGTTGGATGAAGGCCTTTTTCAGGAGCCTGTAAATGGTTACGCCCAAAAAAACTATATCGCATCAGAAAGATAATCCAACTCTTTTTTCCTTATCAAATTTATGTGCCTTTTATGTAAAAAACCCCATACACCCCAACGCTTTCTATACATGGAAAGAAATATCCCTATAACAATAAGAAAGTAAGTTTCATCCTGGAATTCAGTTGTTTTTATCACACCATTGCTGCCATTGTGCAAAATATCTTCCACCCCTTCCAATAATATTTCCCTATGCTGTTTCCATACCCAGTGAAAGGAATATAAATTTTTACTGCACCAGGTAATAGAGGGCTTGCTCTCACGAAAAAAAACAGACTTGCGAAAAAAGAAAGGAAATAAGGGTACGGATATGGATCCGGATTTTTCTCCTGCATTCATGTCATGTATGCAAACGGGCGAGTTTAATTTCCGTGGTTTCGTAATAATGTAAACCTCTCCGCTGATTTTTATATTAGTGTGCCAGATGTTTTCGCAACTCTTTTCGCTTATTGCCAACAATATCTCA
Source organism: Ferruginibacter sp. (assembly GCA_016786725.1). Taxonomy (GTDB): domain Bacteria; phylum Bacteroidota; class Bacteroidia; order Chitinophagales; family Chitinophagaceae; genus Ferruginibacter. The sequence goes on from JAEUVU010000019.1 coordinate 66,742, forward strand.
TCGAGAAAAATCAAAAAGCCTTTATCAGTATATTTAATATTATAGTTGAAAGCTGTAGCCATTGAAAAATACAAAGGAAGAGTACAGCAATCGCCAATACCCTTCCCCGTAATAGAAACCTTATTACTTTTCTATTATGACTTTTATCACTATCAAACAGTTGCATCATGTCTCAAAAAACTTAATTTTTCATCAACGTTTGCTGCAATAAATTAATCAACGAAATATTTGTGCCGCCGCAGGTGCTGATTACTATCAAGCAATACACCCACAACTATTTAATATTGCATCCCTGTACCCAAGACAGCAGGCATCAAAAAAAACCAATCCAGTACAGGTTTCAGGCAATACATGGATACCCTTATCCGGTGGTGGCAGCCTACCTGTTAATTGGATCAATATAAACCTGACTGGTTATCGTTTGTTTTTAACCCAGTATCGTAACGCTGGATGCTTTACGGTAAATGGCGAGGGATGGAATTGAATAAATCTAAAAAATAACTATCTTGAAAATAAAGCAATGATCAAAAAAAACACTTTTTGCAATTATAACCATACTGATCTTTTAAGCCTGCAATAATTAAAACAACAAAACAATGGATCAACAGCCGGTAACAGGTACTAAAATAAAAACAGGCAGCATTAACGGCTATGCAAAAGTAAACGGCCTTAACATGTATTACGAAATTCATGGCACAGGTTCACCACTTGTTTTAATTCACGGTGGCGGCTCAACTATTCAAACAACTTTCGGGAGAGTATTGCATGAGTTTGCAAAAACACATAAAGTAATTGCTGTTGAAATCCAGGCACACGGCCACACAGCAGATATTGACAGGCCTTTAAGCTTTCAGCAGGATGCAGATGATATTGCAGCGCTGTTAAAGTATCTGAGGATAGACAAAGCCAGCATCTTCGGTTTCAGCAACGGCGCAAGTACGGCATTACAATTTGTTATCCGCCATCCTGATATAGCAAACAAAATAATTATAGCTTCCACCTTTTATAAAAAATCTGGTGCTCCCGAATGGTTTTGGGATATGATGAGCAAACCAACTTTTGAAGGAATGCCTCAGCCTTATAAAGATGCATTCTTAAAAATAAATCCTGATACCAATGCACTGCACCGCATGTATGAAAGAGATGTGGCAAGGATGCAATCCTTTCCCGATATTGCGGATGAACAAATGAGAGCCATCAAAGCGCCTGCATTTATTATCATTGGCGATAAAGATGTAACTACTCCTGAACATGCAGCCAAAATGCACAGGCTGCTTGCAAACTCAAGGCTGGCAATTATTCCTGGCGGGCATGGAGATTATATTGGTGAATTAACAGCGCCGCATAACAGTGCTTTAATTGCAGCAACAATTTCAATGATCAATGAATTTTTGAAAGAAGAAATCACTAAATAGAAATGAATATTGAAGATATCCGGAACATCTGCAAAGCAATGCCCCACGTAACAGAAGATGTAAAATGGGGCAACGACCTGGTGTTTTCAATCGGTGGCAAAATGTTTTGTGTAGTGGGCCTGGAAGGATCGCCAGCCACGGCCTCCTTTAAAGTTATGGATGAAGAATTTGAAGAAATGACTACCAGGCCCGGGTTTAAGCCTGCTCCCTATGTGGCCAAATACAAATGGGTTTATATTGACGACATCAATAAAATGAAAATGAAGGAATGGAAACATTACCTGAAGCAATCTTACGAACTGGTAAAAGAAAGGCTTGCCCCCAAGATCAAAAAACAGCTTGGTTTATAATGAAACTGATATAGTTATTACTGCTGATGTTGTTTTAATTTTGTGTTATGACCAAACTCTCAGTAAACATCAACAAACTGGCCACACTCCGCAACAGCCGTGGCGGCAACAATCCTGATCTTATTCAATCTGCAAAAGATATTGAGCGCTTTGGCGCCGATGGCATTACCGTTCACCCCCGGCCCGATGAACGCCATATCCGCTATGCAGATGTTTATGAACTGAAGAAAATTGTAACCACCGAATTTAATATTGAAGGTAACTGCACCGAACAAAGTTTTGTTGACCTGGTGCTTGCCAATAAACCCACGCAGGTTACGCTGGTGCCTGATGCTGTTGGGCAACTCACTTCCAATCATGGATGGAATACCATTGAATATGCAGCTTATTTAAAAGACATGATCGCTGTTTTTAAAAATGCAGGCATACGTGTTTCTATTTTTGTTGATCCGGTGGTGGAAATGATTGAAGGTGCAAAAGCTGTGGATACGGACAGGATTGAACTCTATACTGAATCTTACGCAAAAGAGTTTGCAGTTGGCAATGGGCAGTTGGCAATTGGGCCTTTTATTGCAGCAGCAACTAAAGCAAATGAACTTGGCCTTGGAATTAATGCCGGTCATGATCTTGACCTGCACAACCTAAAATACTTTGTTCAAAACATTCCGGGCTTACTGGAAGTATCAATCGGCCATGCATTGATATGCGATGCCATTTATTTGGGACTGGAGAATACAGTGCAGATGTATAAGAGGCAGTTGAAGTAAAGCCCCCCTGCTCAGTATCGCTGTGCAGTACAAACGTGTCCTTCGGCTTCGCTCAGGATAAACTGCCGGTAATATAAAAAAATCCCCCGATGATTACCGGGGGATTCAATTATTTTATCAATCTTGCCAGTTTTCTCTCCAACGCAGGCCCACGCAGGTTTTTACCAATTACTTTTCCATCGGGATCAATGAGGAAGTTTTGCGGAATATTAAATATCTGGAACTGTTGTGCAACAGAATTTTGCCAGCCCTGCAGGTCGCTGATATGCGTCCATTTGAGGCCATCCATGTGAATGGCATCTATCCAGGCTTCTTTTGCCTTATCTAAAGAAACGCCCAGCACCGTAAATTTTTTGTCTTTGTATTTATTGAAAGCGGCTACCAGGTTTGGATTTTCCTGGCGGCAGGGGCCGCACCAGCTTGCCCAAAAATCTACCAGTACATAATTACCCCGCAGTGAGGAAAGGCTTACCGGCTTTCCGGAAGTATCAGCCTGTGCAAAATCCGGCAATATTGTTCCGTTGCCATTTATTTTTCCTTCGGCTATCTGCTGGGCAATATACTGCCCCATTGCTGTTACCTTTAACTTTGGGTCAAGCATATTATAAAGCGTTTCAGTTTTATTTACATCATCGGCAATCTGGTGATACCTGATGACGGCCAAAGGAGTTATATAAGCAGCTTTATTATCAACTACAAAATCATAAATGAGTTTCATCGCTTTGGCGTGCTGGGCTTCATCATAATTACCATCGGGTGCAAAAACATCTTTATAAGGCTCCAGCGAATTATTGAATTGTTCAAATGCCGTATGGGATGGTGAGCCGATGATCTTCGATTTATCAATGGTGGCTTTATCGCCGGTAATGTTTACATTACTGTTGTCTAAAAACACAGTGATATAAGGCTGCTGCCTGTTGAAGAGTATGATCTTAAAATCAGGCCTTTCCATTTTTCCTTTAAAACTGAAATTGCCGTTTTTTAACGGGGTACTCAGTTCAGTAGCACCGGTCTGGCCGTTCAGCAACTCAACTGTTGTTCCTTCGGTGAAACCGGTAACAGACCCTGTAATATTAAACTCACCGGTTGCAGGTGCGGCAGGTTTAGCCGATGCAGCATTTTTTGCAGGAGCTTTTGCCGGCGCCTTGGCCCCGGCCTTTGTTTTGGCACCTTGTGCAAAAAGGTTTTCTGATACGGTAGCGGCTGCAGCAAATAAAAAAAGAAAGAGGAAAGTTCTTTTCATCATATTGATTTATTGGATTGCAATTTACAGAGTTTTCAGCACACCTGTCAGCCTTTGATACTATTTATGAAATCTTTAGTAACAGCGGCAATATCCACGGTATTCCTTAAAGCATTAATATAGGCAGAACCGATAATAGCCCCGTTGGTGTGGGCACAGGCAGCATTAAAGGTTTGCCTGTCTTTTATACCAAAGCCAACAAGTACAGGATTTATTAAATTCATATCCTGCAACTTTTTAAAATAAGCCTGCTGGTCTTCAATAGGCTTTATATTGCCCGTGGTTGAAGAAGAAGATACTGCGTAAACAAATCCCCCGCTGAGGCTGTCAATTTTCCTGATGCGTTCCTCACTGGTTTCGGGGGTTATTAAAAAGATGAATTTAAGACCGTTGTTTGCAAAATATTGACGGTACATTGTTTCAAATTCATACATCGGCAGGTCAGGAAGTATAATGCCATCAACACCGGCTTTGGCTGCTGCTTCACAAAAGTTTTCAATACCGAACTGCAGCACCGGGTTCATATACCCCATTAAAACGAGGGGCAACTGAATGTGTTCACGAATGCCTTGTAACTGTTCGAAAAGTTTAGAGATGCTCATTCCGTTTGCCAAAGCCTGCATATTACTTTGCTGAATAACCGGGCCATCGGCAATGGGGTCGCTGTAAGGAATACCGATCTCAACAATATCAGCACCGCTGTTTTGCAAAGCAGCGATCACTTTAACCGTTGAATTGAGTTGAGGATAACCTGCAGTGCAGTATATGTTTAATACACCGGTTTTCTTTTCAGCAAAAAGTTTATCTAATCTGTTCATTTTATTTTTCTGCCGGTACAACAGTTACTTCCCTGCCATCTAAAAGAATGTGATGATAATTTGGCTTTGCGTCCACATCCAATGTTACCTTAAACAAAGATTGTTTTTGGGCGGATGTTACAGGAAGCTCAACAATAATACTGTCTCCCCTTCTTACCAAACTGTAACTCTTACCATCAAAGTTATCATCGGCACAGCCAAAAAATTCATACCGTTCACCATTAATATTGGATATCATGTTGATGGTTCTGGAGTATTCTTTGCACTCGCCAACTTTTTCCGCTTTCATTTTATGGTTGATAAATGAATCGCTGCAGGAAAAAAGAAAGCAGCAGCAAATAATAGAAAAAATGTATCGCATAATTAAACTATTTTAAGTTTTCCTACTCCAAAGCCTTTCTCCTCAGGAGAGGGGTTGGGGTGAGGCTAAATTTTTCATGTACGTATCCAGGTCTTTATCCCCTCTGCCGCTTAAACAAACAACTACCACATCTGTTTTTTTAAAATTGATCATTTTTAAGGCATGTAATGCATGCGCTGATTCCAGTGCCGGAATAATGCCCTCCAGTTTCGCCAGTTCAAAAGCTGACTGCAATGCTTTGTTATCCGTAGCGCTCATAAATATGGCACGGCCTGTTTCAAATAAATGTGCATGCAAGGGGCCAATGCCCGGATAGTCTAAACCGGCTGAAATACTGTGTGGTTCTATCACCTGTCCATCTTCCGTTTGCATCAGCAAACTTTTATTGCCGTGCAAAATGCCCGGTTTGCCCAGTTGTGTTGTAGCAGCACTCATACCGCTGTTGATTCCGCAACCGGCAGCCTCCACAGCAATAAGCTGTACATTTTCATCCTCTAAAAAATGATAGAATGCCCCGGCTGCATTGCTGCCACCTCCCACACAGGCAATCACATAATCCGGCAATTCTTTTTCTGTCTTTTCAAGCAACTGCTTTTTTATTTCTTCGCTGATTATGCTTTGGAACCTGGCTACCATATCAGGATAGGGATGCGGCCCTACCACCGAGCCTATGATATAATGCGTATCAACCGGGTTGTTTATCCAGTCACGTATCGCTTCGTTGGTGGCATCTTTTAAAGTTTTGCTGCCGCTGGTTGCAGGCACTACGGTTGCGCCCAGCATTGTCATCCTTGCAACATTGGGTGCCTGACGTTCAATGTCTTTTTCGCCCATGTACACAATACACTCCAGGCCTTTTAAAGCACATACCGTTGCCGTTGCCACACCATGCTGGCCGGCGCCAGTTTCGGCAATGATCCTTTTTTTACCAAGCCGCTGCGCCAGCAAAATCTGCCCGATGGTATTGTTGATCTTGTGTGCGCCGGTATAGCAAAGGTCTTCTCTCTTCAAAAAAACATTGGTTCCATATTTACTGCTCAACCTTTCTGCAAAAAAAAGTGGTGTTGGCCTGCCTGCATAATCATTCAGCAGGTATAAAAATTCATTTTGAAAATCTTCTTCGTAAATAATTTTCAGGTAATTATCCTGCAGTTCTTTTACATTCGGGTACAGCATTTCGGGGATGAAGGCTCCGCCAAAATTTCCGTAGTAACCGTGTTCATCAACACTAAATTTCATTTTCCTATTTTAACCCTTGTTTAAACTGCAATACCAGCGCCATATCTTTTACTCCCGGTTCTTTCTCTACCTTACTGTTAATATCCACCGCATAATAATCCGGGTGTTTAAATGCTTTCACTTTTGCAACATCATCCACACCAATACCACCGCTTAAAAAGAAAGGCTTTTCAATTTTGGCTTTGCTCAAAACTTTCCAGTCGAATTGCTTACCCGTACCGCCTTCCAGTTCTGAAGAAGCAGTATCAAATAAATAATAATCGCACACTTCATCGTAATCGGCCACCATTTCATCTATGGATGTTTTGCTGTCTTTCACTTTAAAGGCTTTTATCACTTCCACGTCTTCAGAAAGTTCTTCGCAAAGCTCCGGGCTTTCATTGCCATGCAGTTGCACCACATCCAGCCCATAATCTTCCACAGCCTGCATGATCTCATCATAATCAGCATTTACAAAAACACCTACCTTCTTTAAGTCAAAATCAGAGTTCTTTATATCAGCCGGTTTTATCTTATCACCCACATAACGTGGGGAACCTTTGTAAAATATTAATCCTGCAAAATCTATATCCAACCCATCTAATTGTTGCAGTTGTTTTACCTGTGTAATGCCGCAAACTTTTGTGTTCATAATTATCCTTGTTTTAATTGTTGTACAAATTGTTTAAATGCAATGCCGGGGTCTGGTTCTTTCATGAATTTTTCACCTATCAAAAAACCTTTGAAGCCAGCATCTTTAAATTTTTTTATCGCTTCTATACCATCAATACCGCTTTCAGCAACCTTAATTTTATCAGCAGGTATTTTTTCACTCAGTTCAATAGAACGGTTTATATCTACGGTAAAAGTTTTAAGATCACGGTTGTTCACGCCCACAATGTCTGTTTCATCGCAAATATGCTGTAACTCATTCTCGTTATGAATTTCCAGTAAAACTTCCAGTTGCAAACGCTTTGCAAAGAAAGCTAATTCCTGAACACGATCAGGCGTTAAACACGCAGCAATCAGTAAAATAACATCAGCCCCTATTGCCCTCGCTTCCACTAATTGATATTCATCAATAATAAAATCCTTTCGTAAGATGGGGATTTCATTTACTCTTGCTTTATGCAGGTCATTTGCAGAGCCGCCGAAGAAATTGCTATCCGTTAAAACAGATAAACAAGAAGCTCCATTTGCTGTATAAGCTTTCGCTACTTCTGTAACATCAGCTTTATCATTAATAACACCTTTTGATGGCGATTGCCTTTTAAACTCAGCAATGATGCCGGTCTTTGTTTCATCCAGTAAGAACTGTTTTAATGAAAATGCCGGCCGGATAAAGTTTGGTTGCTGCATTAAATGTTCTGCAGGTATTATCGCTTTGCATTGTGCAACTTCACCCTTTTTGTGCTCAACTATTTTATCTAAAATATTCATAATTACCTGCCGGTTAATTTCTGTAAAGACTGATATGCCCTTCCACTTTCCAAACTCTCAACCGCAGCCTGATAACACTCATCATAAGAACCGTACTTACCTGTGCATTGCAGCGCAATAGCCGAATTGGCCAGCACCACTGCATTTTGTGCCCAGCTTCCTTCGCCTTTTAAAATGCTTAAAAATATCTTTGCTGCTTCTTCAACAGAATTACCTCCATGAATATCCGTTGCACTTACCGTACGTTTTCCCAGGTCTTCGGCACTGTAAATTTTTTCGCCGGCATTCGTGATCACTTTTACATCACCGGTTAATGATATCTCATCATACCCATCTAAGCTGTGAATGATGGTGAAGGCACTGCTGCTCTGCTGCAATAAATAATTATAGATCCTTGCCATCTCTAAATTATAAACACCAACGAGTTGGTATTTAGGGGATACAGGATTAACCATTGGCCCCAACATGTTAAAGAAGGTACGGACACCCAGATTCTTTCTGATCGGTCCAACCACTTTTAATGCCGGATGAAAAAGAGGTGCATGTAAAAAACAGATATTGGCATCATCCAGTTCTTTGTTCAAAGCATCACTGTCTTTTTTAAATGTATAGCCCAGTTGTTCCATCACATTGCTGCTGCCGCTGATAGAAGAAGCCCCATAATTACCATGCTTGGCAACCTTGGTTCCTGTTCCCGCAACAATAAAACAACTGAGTGTGGAAATGTTGAATGTATTTTTTTCATCGCCGCCTGTGCCAACAATATCAATCACACCCTGCCCTTGCAGATCAACCGGTACGCAAAGTTCCATCAATGCATCCCTGAACCCCCGCAACTCTTCAATGGTAATACTCCGCATTAAATACACGGTGATCAAAGCTGCTATCTCTGCATCACTGTAAACATTCTTTGAGATATTATGCAATACTTCTTTAGCCTGTTCACGAGAAAGGCTTTTATGTTCGAATAAATAATTCAGTACCTTTTTCATAATTTTCTTTTTTCCGCAGAGACGGGGAATCGCAGAGAAAACACTCAGCACCTGCCCCTATCTGCGGTTAACTCCTTAACCAGTTACGTAAAATTTGTTCCCCATCCGGTGTCAAAACACTCTCAGGATGAAACTGCACTCCCTGTACATCAAATTTTTTATGTTGTAATGCCATGATGTATCCGTTTTCATCTCTTGCAGTTACTTCCAGTTCGTCGGGGAAATTTTCTTCACTAACTATCCAGCTATGATAACGGCCAACTTCAATCGTCTCCGGTAATCCATTTAAAATTTTTGAATTTTTACTTTTGACTTGAATAGGTGTTGCTACACCATGAAAGACCGTACTCAGGTTTGTCAGTTTTCCGCCAAAAGCCTCTGCAATGGCCTGGTGGCCCAAACAAACACCCAATATTGATTTTGTTGCAGCATACTCTTTTATCAATGGTAACAACAAACCTGCTTCTTCCGGTATCCCCGGGCCCGGCGATAAAATAATTTTATCATAAGCAGCCACATCTGCCAAAGCGGTCTGATCATTCCTGTACACATCAACTTTTTCTCCGGTTATCTTTTCTACAAGATGAACAAGATTGTACGTGAACGAATCGTAGTTATCGAATACCAGGATTTTCATTGTCTTTTTTTTTTAAAAAGTCAAAAGCTGAAAGGTTAACAAAGTTGATATGGTATAACGCCTTGTCAACTTACCAACTCAGCCTCAATAATCGCCTTTTTCAAAGCATTTAATTTATTATTCACTTCGTGTAATTCACTTTCAGGGTTACTTACAGCAACCACACCGGCGCCAGCCTGATAAACCAACGTGTTATTGCGGCTTAAAAAAGTGCGGATCATGATAGCATGGTTAACTGATCCATCAAACCCAATAAAGCCGATTGCGCCTCCATAATAACTTCGGGCTGTTGTTTCATATTCATTAATGAGTTGCATGGCTTTTATTTTAGGTGCCCCACTCAAAGTCCCCGCCGGGAATGTTGTTGCCAGTAACTTAAATGGGTTTGCTTCCGGTTCAACCCTGCCCGTTACTTCACTAACCAAATGAATAACATGGCTGTAGTAATTTATCCTTTTGCATTGTGTAACTTCCACTTCATGGCACATACGGCTGAGGTCATTTCTTGCCAGGTCAACCAGCATTACATGTTCCGCATTTTCCTTTTCATCATTCTCTAATTTAATTGCGAGTGCTTTATCTTCTTCATCATCACCGGTTCTTTTAAAAGTGCCGGCAATAGGATGCATAATGGCTTTGTCTTTATCAACGATCAACTGGCTTTCAGGTGATGAACCCATCAGTTTATAATCCCCATAATCAAAATAAAATAAATAGGGGGATGGATTGATGCTACGCAGCGCCCGGTACACATTAAATTCATCACCAGTGAATTTTTGTTCAAACCTCCTGCTCAAAACAATTTGAAACACGTCGCCCCTATGACAGCTTGCAATACCTCTCTTCACCATCTCAATGTATTCAGCATTGGTGATGTTTGATCTTTCTTCATCAACAGTTTTAAAAGGAAATCCGGGAACATCTTTACGCTTAATTAAACTTTCTATGACTGCAACTTCGCTTTCAATACCATTAAAATGATTTTCACAAATGAACAACTCATCTTTAAAATGATTGACAGCGATTACATATTGATAAAGCCTGTATCGCATTAGTGGAATGCTCCTCCTTCCCTCTCCTTCAGGAGTTCCTGCAAAGGAAAGAGCATAGCTCGTGGGAGTGAGGTCGAAAAACTGCACTGCATCAAAACTTGTATAACCAAAAAGTCCCTGTGCAACATTAACAGGGGTTACTGCGGTCTCCTTAATTTCAAACCGTTGCATAAAATCCCAGAGCAGTTGAGGTACATCGGTTTTTGCATCAAGTTTTATCCGTTCCGCTGTTTGCCCCGGTAGTTTAAATTCAACAGCCGTTGCATTACTAATCTCTATACCAGCCAATGCATTGATACCGATAAAGGAATAACTGTTTTCTCCTGCATGAAAATCGGTACTTTCCAAAAGTATTGTATCCCTGAACCTGTCCCTCAATCTTAAATAAATACCAACGGGTGTGTACACATCGGCCAGCATTTTTTTGAAAGTGGTTTGTATCTCTATTTTTTTCATTGTCCGAACGTGGATTTGGGAGGATTAAATGGATTTTTTGGATGCTAAGTTTGGATTGTATTTTGGATTTTCAAGACGTTTAAATTCTAAAGAACCTGTTCCAAAATTTATTAATAGTCCAACTTCCAAATTATAAGCTTCTAAATAATTTCTGGCTTGCGCAAAATGAACAGGTTCTAATAAGGTTATTGCTTTCAACTCAACGCTTATCAAACCTTCAACAAAAAAGTCAACCCTCCGTTCACCAATTTGTTTTCCATCATAAAATATTGGCATCGAAAACTCTCTTACAAAACCAAGCTGCCCTTTTGATAATTCTATTTCCAAAGCCCTTTGATAGATCACTTCCTGGAAACCGTTTCCCAAAGCAGCGTGCACTTTCATTGCTGCGCCAATGATCTTCTTCGTAATATCTTCATATTTAAACTGTGCCATAACAGCAATAATTTCAAAAATTAAAAAATCCATTTAATCCAAACAATCCCCCAAATCCCCGTTCAGACAACAAACAAAAAACCCGGCACATGTGCCGGGTTCAACTATCTTATATATTAATAGCAATGAGGCACGTCATTTGACTGTGCTCCACCACCAACCCTGGTTATTTGTTTTAATCATTTTCATTTCTATTGCAAATATGTGTACAAATCCGGTAACAAAAAAACTTATTTCGTAAATTCAATAAAATTTTAAAAAATGCAGATACAACAGAAACAAGACGGCAGTAAAGGTTCTTTTTATGCAGAAGAGAACGGGATCATATTGGCTGAAATGACCTACTCCATGACAGGCGCTTACCTCATGATCATTGACCACACAGAGGTTTCGGATGAATTGAGAGGAAAGAATGTCGGCTATCAACTGGTACATACTGCTGTTGAATATGCAAGGGCAAATCATATAAAAATATTACCGCTTTGCCCTTTCGCCAAATCAGTATTCGATAAGAAAGGCGCAGAATTTGCAGATGTGCTGAAAGGCAATTAATTTAACTTCACAAAAAAAACTAAAAAATGAAACTGATCATATTTGGGGCAACCGGCCTGGTTGGCAAACAACTGGTGCAGCAGGCTTTGTTCAATGGCAATCATGTAAAAGCTTTTGGAAGAAATGTTTACACAACCGATTATTTACAGACAGAAAACCTGCAACTGGTACAGGGTGCTTTGTTTGATGAAGGCGAAGTATATAATGCCATCAAAGATTGTGATGCAGTGCTTTCTGCTATTGGTGGCAGCATAGATGGAACAGATAAAGCCCGTACGCTGGGCATGAAAAACATTATTAAACAAATGCAGAAAGCCGGTGTAAAAAGAATAATCGGCGTTGGAGGATTGGGCGTTTTAAACGCAGATGAAAACAGCTTGCTGGTTGATAAAGACGACTATCCTGCAGAATACAAAGCTGTAGGAATGGAACATAAAAAAGCTTATGAACTATTGAATGAAAGCGGGCTCGACTGGACATTTGTTTGTCCGCCAAACATTATTGATGCAGGCCCTACCGGTCATTTTACAACCAATGCTGATTATCCCCCGGAACCAAACAACTATAAAATAAATGCCGGTGACCTTGCTATGTTCATGCTGAATGAACTGGGGAAGAATGAGTACATAAAAAAAAGGGTGGGCATCAGCAACTAATTATATAAACAGGCTTTGTGATTATTCTTTATCTTAGCCACACAAACTGCTGAGGCAATAATAGATCCAAATCTTCCAGAAAAGCTTCCGTTTTACCTGTTATATTGAATACTTTTCATTGAACCCGGTTCATTGTAAACTGTTTTTTACTGAACAGCTTTTTTGTATTAAGAATTAAAACCAAACTAACATGCTTATAAAATTCAGATCACCTGAACTGAAAGGGATTTGCTTTATCCTGCTTGCATTTCTGTTTACTGCAAATGTTTTCAGCCAGACGTTTACCCCCGTACCGGTAACAGGTTTTAACCACGATGTTATTGCCGAATCAGGCACCAGTTCATTAACCACCACTACCATTCCCCTGGATGGAGTTACAGTTTCAAACAAGGTAATGTACAGCGTGGCTTTCAGAACGGCCAATGGTTTTACCGGTGGCGGAATTCCGGACAATGGCACCATCATAAATGGCACTTCTACTTACCAGTTGGCTGCCTATAACGGCAACAATGCCCTGCTTTTGCAACGTACACAAACAGGAGATCTAACACTTACTACACCGGCAAAATTCAGTTTTTTAAGAGTGCTGTGTTTTACCACAGAAGGATCAAGCCTGGTAAATGTTAAGCTTACCTTCAGTGATGCTTCTGTTACCAATGCATTAACCAATTATGTTTTAAGCGACTGGTTCAATGGCACTGCCAACCTCGTTTTATCCGGCTTTGGCCGCTGTACACGTGCTACACCGGCTTCGGGTGCAGATGCCTTTCCCACTAACCCGAGGATGTATTATATTGACATTCCCATCAGTTGTACCGACAAACAAAAACTGTTAACCAAAATAAATTTCACCAATGTAACAACTGCCGGAACGAATGCACCATATCCCAATTCAGTTTTCTTTGCTGTATCAGGCAGTGCAAACCCGGCAGCAGCAACTTCGGCCATAACCAATGCAACCTGCACAACCAACGGCAGCGCCACATTAACACTTACGGGATTTGTAACACCTGTAACGGTTACCTGGAACACAACACCACCGCAAACCGGCCTTACCGCTACCAATTTACCTGCAGGTAATTACATTGCAGCAGTAAGAGAAGAAACAGGATGCATTACCAATGTGCCGGTAACTATTGGCCTCAATAATAACTTAACTATATCAGCCCGTACAGATACAACTGTTTGTCCCGGCTCCTCTTTTAGCCCGGGTATAAGCAGCAATGCCACAACATTCAGTTGGTCGCCAACCGCAGGTGTAAGCAACCCGAATGTTGCAAACCCCGTTCTTTCACCGGCAAATACCACCACTTACACAGTTACCGGCACCACCGGCTCATGTACCATATCAAGAACATTTACAGTAACTGTTGGCGCTGCAGTATCGCTTTCTGCACGTGCAGATACAACCATCTGCAGCGGAGCCTCTTTTAATGCCGGCTTTGCAACCAATGCCGCATCGGTTACCTGGTTACCAACAAGCGGTGTAAGCAATCCGAATATTGCGAACCCCGTACTGTCGCCAACCTCAACAACCACTTACACGGTTACAGCACGTACAGGCACCTGTGCTGTTGTAAGAACATTCACAGTAACTGTAAGCCAGGCCATCACTGTTAGTGCAGGGCCTTCCACAACAATACTCGAAGGTTCGTCTGTTACACTCCAGGGAAGCGGCAGTGCAGGTACTTACCTGTGGACGCCGGCTGCAGGCCTTAGTGCAACAAATATTTTAAAACCTGTTGCCACACCGGCTCAAACAACTACTTACACTTTACAAATCACCAATGCACAGGGTTGCAGCAATTCATCAAGTGCTACCATTACTGTGTTGCCCTATTGCATAAAACCATTGAATGCCTTTACTCCTAATAAAGATGGTTTTAATGATACCTGGTTTATAACAAATGGCAATTGTATTAAAAAAGCAACCGTGTTGGTTTATAACCGCTATGGCAGCGAAGTGTATGCATCGCAGGATTATAAAAATGACTGGGATGGAACTTATAAAGGCAAACCGCTGCCGGATGGCACTTACTACTACGTTATTTCTTACGAATTACTGAACGGGACTGTGGTGCCTAAAAAGGGCGACGTTACCATTTTAAGATAACATTCTGCAACATCAAAAAAATATTATAACACATGCAACCAGTTAAAATAAAAAACAGCATATTGTTCTGCATCATATTAATGTGCTGTGCAGGCGTAAATGGCCAGCAGCTTTACAAAACAAGCAATTATATGCAGCATAGTTTTATCACCAACCCTGCTGCAGTTGGGGCCAATGGGCATGCCACATTTGGTGCAGCATACCGCAGCCAGTGGCAAAGCTTTGAAGGCGGCCCCACTACCGCCATCATTTTCGGGGATACTTATTTTTCAAAAATGAAAACAGGGCTTGGTATTGTTTTATATTCTGATAAAACCGGGCCCACCAGCCGTAGCGGCGGAGAACTGAACCTTTCTTACAGCGTAAAGTTTGATAACGATAATAATAAAAGGCTGATGATAGGTATTGGAGGGCAGTTGATACAATTTAAAGTTGATAAAAATAAAATTGCCGATGCATTACAAAACGATCCCTTGCTTGCCTCATCCGGCACTACGTTAAAAGCCGATGCCAATGCAGGCATCTATTACAGGTCTAATACGCTCAATGTGGGTGTTTCGGCAAAACAACTTATTCAACCTAAGCTTGGTTTAATAAAATCAACAGGCAACCCCGAAGGCAGGCTGTACAGGCAATACACCGGAACCATCAGTTATGATATTAAAACTGATGGTGCAAACATTCTGCAGCCCCATGGCATAGTGCGTTACCAGCCCGAAGCGCCGGTTGATTTTGAAGCCGGTTTAATTCTTTATCACAAGGATATGTTTCATATCGGTGGAAGCTATCATTATAAACAATCCTACGCACTTTTTGCAGGCTTAAAAATCATGCACAGGTTTGCTATAAACTATGCATTTGATGCTTACAAAACGCCGGCAAGCGCTTTTGAAACCGGCTACCCGGCTCATGAGATCATGTTGAGGTACTTTTTTGTGAAGTGATACAGACAGGCATACTTTCAGAAAAATTTTGATTACATTTATAATACAAAGGCTGGTTTTAATACCAGCTTTTGTATTTCATAGCATCATCATGGAATTTATCCAGAGCGTGCTTCAACTTTAGCTAAGTACGGAAGAATTGCAACGCTTTCACTGGCATAACAAAGGGAGCTTTAATTGAAAAGAAAACAATAGCATAATGGGATTAATTGATAAATTGCCAAAAGAGCAAGAGCCCAAAAAACCCTGGGTTCCCGAAGAAGAATATAGCGTCACAATTACTGAAACTTATATCCGTGTAGAACATCCCGCAAGAAAAACAGAGCAGGTCATGTGGGATAATATTCAGGAAATAAAATTCATTAACACAGATGACGGGCCCTGGTTTCCGGATATCTGGCTTGTATTAACAGGCAAAGAAGATGGCTGCATAATTCCTCAGGGCGCTAAAGGTTATCAAGTTGTGTACGATATTGTTTCAAAATATGATGGGTTCAATTTTGAAAATGTTATAAACTCTATGCAATGCACCGGAAATGCCGAGTTTATACTTTGGTTTAAAAAATAATTCCAGCTTCAGGAATATTATTTTCACAAAATCATTTTAAAAAATCAATGTCTCCCCTCTCCCACATACATTCCATTACCAGCCGCATCCTCAATGCACCAAAAAATGCAAGCGGAGAATTATTTACCGCCTGCGATGAACTGTACAAAGCACTGCTGCAAATAACCGGTATTGATGTAGAAGAAGAGGATAACAGGCTAACCCAAACCCTGAATAGTGGCAATGCAATTGGCCTTACCTGGGCAGCCATGTGTATAAAGGACTATAAGCGTACCAAAAGATTTATGGATGGGATTTATGAGGCAACCATTGATAAATTAAAAACAGTTGAAGGCAGGCCTGTACACATTTTATATGCAGGCACGGGCCCGTTTGCTACATTGGTTTTACCCCTTACAGCCCGTTTCACCGAAGAGCAAATTAAGTTTACTTTACTGGAAGTGAATGAACCCAGTTTTAACTGCCTGCAAAAACTTACCGGTACACTTCAAATGGAAAAATATATCAGCAACATACAAAAAGCAGATGCCACAAAATGGGAACTGCCACAAAGCGAACCGGTTGATATTTTTATAAGCGAAACAATGCAGCAGGGGCTGGCAAAAGAACCGCAGGTTGAATTGTGTATGAACATTGTGCCACAATTACCAACAGGGACGGTAATGATACCACAGCAGATCACATTAACCCCCGCATTAATTAACCCGGGCAAAAGAATGCAAAAAAAACTTGGCAATCCTGATGCAGGCAATGACATTCACCTGTTTGAACCCATCTTTACACTCAATAAAAAAACGACACTGCGGTATGCTGATGGCAGGCTGCCTGCTTTCCCCGAAACAACCACTAACATTCCTGCAGCATTAATATCATCCTACCCATTGCTTTATTTACTTACTGATATCATTATTTATAAAAAAGAAAAATTGCTGATAGATAACAGCCAGTTGACCCTACCGCTCAAACTTGCCGAACTCAACCGGCAGCAGCCTGTATCAGTAACATTTCAATATCATCTGGGTACAAGGCCGGGTATGCGATTCAGTGTACAGTGTTTGTAATCCATATTCAGTCAAAACATCCTGTTTAAACAAAATTTCGTTTCTTTAACCATGAAATTTTTTTTATCCATCCTGTTGCTTTGCCCGCTTTTACTGGCTGCCCAAAATAAGGCCCACCGGTTTGAGAAGGACACTTTATACACATCAAGCGGTTTTAAAATTTACGAAGGGCAAACCCTGCAGATCGGCAAAAGACCAAATAACATTACCGGCTTCCGGTTTATCAGCAAACTTAATATCGATCCAAAATCATTAGAAAACAATAGTGTAATTGTTAAAGAACTATCCGATTATGGTTATTCACCAACAGGCAGTGCAAAAATTGATGTAAAGGCCGCCATTGTTTTCAGGGACGGCTCAACAGGTTTTGTTACGTTCGACCTTGCTTTTGATCATGCAATTGGAACCCGGCTACCCGGTACTACCAGCGAACTGATATTACCCAAAGAGTATCTCATCTCCAAAGAGCAGGCAATAGCTATGCACAAACCTGCATTTGAGAATGATACCCTGTTTACCAGTTGCGGTTTTAAAATTTATAAAGGACAGTATCTCGAAATAGGACAAACTACAGGCTTTGCAGGAAGGTTCAGGTATTTAAATATCTTAACTCCTGTCGATCATGGTATACTTGAAAAGGAACGGGTGTTGGTGCTGGATATTTCTGGATTTGGTTTTACCCTGCAGGGAAATGGTTTTGCATATATTGCTGTTGAACTTGCCCGGAAAAACAAGCGCCCGAAGGGCTTAGAGATGCACCTGTCTTTTGATCAGGCCATTGAAAATATTCCGGGCATCCCCAGCGAACTGGTTGTGCCGGACGGATTCAGGGGCATCCTTAAAAAAGACCCGCTGACCGAATTGGAAAGAATAGAAAATTTATATCACAGCAAAATAATTACCAAGGCAGAACTGGATGCAGCAACTAAAAAACTGGCAGCCCAGGAAAAAGAGCTTTAGCATTGAACCAGTTTTTATTCTTTCTGCTGAATCATTTATAGATTTTTTTCAGTCGGTTAAAAGGCCATTACTGTGTACATAACAAAGCATACCAGAACCCGTTAAAAGAGCTGATTGAGTAATTTAAACAAAAGCAAAGCCTCGCTATCCTGATGATCATCTCTGCAAACAAATATAAAACTCCCCTGCTTGCCTGCCTCTCAGCAGTTTTTTTCTTTACTGCACGATCACAAACTTTGCCTGGCTTTACTGCAACAGGAGTTTTTGATGAACAGGAATTAACCATCAGCGATCAATGGAAAGATGTTATACTTAACATTAACGCCCCATTACAATTAAAACAAACCGGTAAAACTTACCTGGTATTTTTTGCATTGCCCAATGGCAACAGCATTGAATGGACAAAAGGAAAGAAACTGAAGGAAGGAGATGACTGGCATTTTGATATACAGCATATTGCTGCACAAACACGCTATGTGCGGCAAACGGATAAAAAAAACAACTACATTATAGTTTATACAATGGCTGCTAAAAAAAGCTGGCCAGCCTGGAAACGAAGTACCCGTGATTCAATCTTCATCATTAAAAATATCGTTGACAGCATCAGCCGTTTGTTTAAAAAATATCGTCCCGAAACAGTACTGAATGGCCACAGCGGTGGCGGCAGTTTTATTTTCGGTTACCTGGATGCGGTTGAAAATATTCCTGCCGGTATAACACGAATTGCTTTTCTCGACAGCGACTACGGCTACGAAGAAGCCAAACATGCAATCAAACTGGTAAACTGGCTAAAGGCCGGCCATAGGAATAAATTACTTGTGCTTGCCTACAACGACAGCATTGTTGTATACAATGGAAAGCCGCTGGTAAGCACTACAGGCGGTACCTGGTACCGCAGCCGTTTGATGCAAAAGAATCTTGCTGCTGCATTTGATTTTGATACAGTTGCCGATACAGCTTTCATTCATCACTCAGCCCTTAACAAAAGGATACAGATCATCCTCAAAGAAAATCCCTCAGGCCTCCTCTACCATACCGAACAGGTTGCCAGGAACGGGTTTATGCTCTCCCTGCTGTCAGCTACAAAATTTGACAGGAAGAAGTACTTTACCTATTTTGGGCAACGGGTTTATCAAAAATTCATCAGTGATTAAAAAGATTTTTATAGCGGCAGGTATCATTGCAGGCCTGGCGGCCTGCAGTAAAAAATTTTATCTTCGGGTTACTGCTCCTGCAATTGAAAGAACAGGCGGTACGGTTTTTTATAAAACCGTAGCAGCCTGGAAATGGGCTGCCAGGGATTCGTTAGCCGTGCAGGAAATACTGGCAGGTAATATTCCTTCTTTTTTTAAAAAGTTCGTAGCCGTTGGTTCAAGCATAAAAGACAGCCTGGGAAATACACATGAAGCGGTCTTTTTTGTATCACCGGATTATATTGCTATCGGCACAGATGAGGACTGGGCAAGGATACCGCTGACACCTATGGCTGCGCAGAAAATAGCAGACAGTTTTCATTGCTTTCTGCCAACCCGCAAAATGGTTGATCTGATTTACCAGCAGTCTGTTATAAAGTTAGAGCCTGTACCTATGTATGCCTTCAGGGATAGCAGTGTAACCATGTGGCAGCATCACCTGATTGTGGAAGGCCAACGCAAAGGAAGAAGCGGATTAATTGCAGGTATTAAAAAAGACCTGGTTATTTCAGGCAAAGTATCAAGAGACCCCAGATCCGGCAGGGAGGCTATTTACGGCTGGCATCAGTTGAATGGCAAACCCATTCAGCCACTTTACACGGGGCATATAAACTGGTGGGTTGATTACAGCCATGGAGCCAGGCTGATCTATGAAAAAATAAAAGTAGATGGCAGAGAAATGCATTATACAGATGTGCTGAAGCACCCGCTTTATCAAAAACTGCTTTGTGATGAGGACTGGTGTGATTTTTATAAATATCCATATTAGCTAATCCGTTTGGATTATATACTATGCTCACATTCATATTAATTTTACCATTCTCCTTTGTTATTAATAACTTTACCGGACTGCATTTTTAACCAAAATAAACTGTAATGAAAAAAATCATCTTTCTGTTGCTGACTGTTTTTACGCTTCAGGTTTCTGCCCAGGAAATAAGTAAGGAATACGACAGGATTGGAAAATTTAACAGCAAAGGAGTGGCCTTTGTCTGGAAAAATAAACTGGTGGGCATGATAAATACAAGCGGAAAAGAACTGGCCAAACCCGAATACGAAAAGATAGGCTCATTCGGCAGCGATAATCTTGCTTTTACCACCATGTATGGAAAGATCGGCATTATTAATATGGAAGGAAAAGTAATTGTTCAGAATGAATATGAATCCATTTCGCAGTTTGACGGACAACTGGCCATTACAAAAAAAGACGGCCTTTATGGCATGATTAATAAAAAAGGCAAAGTGCTCGTAAAAAATGAATACCAGAAATTAAAGATAGGAAGGTACGGAGATGTAAGGGCAGTGAAAGACGGGCAGGAAATATTGCTGGATGTTAAAGGCTGATACATCATTTCAAATCAATATCAAATCAACCCCGCTTAAACCGGGGTTGATTTTTTTATGCTATCTACTGCATAAATTGCATTGCTGATTTTTTTTTGAAAACCCGTTTAAGAATACAACATGGATTTATTTGGAGATATTACCGACCATACAATAAACCTGCTGCCAAAAGACGGCACCGTAAACTATTACGGTAAATTATTTTGCAGGCAGGAAGCTGACCATTATTACAATGCCCTGCTTACCAATATTGAATGGAAAAATGATGAGGCATTCATTCTTGGAAAACTTATCATCACAAAGCGTAAAGTGGCCTGGTATGGAGACAGTGCTTTTGAATACGCATATTCTAACAGAACAAAAACAGCTTTGCCGTGGACGAAAGAATTGTTAGAATTAAAATCAAAAGCAGAATCTGAAACAGGTGAGAGTTTCAACAGTTGCCTGCTTAACCTCTACCACACAGGCGAAGAAGGAATGGCCTGGCACAGCGATGGCGAAAAGGACCTGAAGCCCAATGGGGCAATAGGCTCTTTAAGTTTTGGCGCCCAAAGAAAATTTTCTTTCAAACACAAAACAACAAAAGAAACTGTCTCCATAATACTGGAGCATGGCAGTTTACTGGTGATGAAAGCAACAACGCAAACACACTGGCTGCACCGGCTTCCGCCAACTAAAAAAATATTTAGCCCCCGGATAAATCTTACTTTCAGAACAATAGTGGAGTAACTGATCAGGAGAAAGCTTTTGGGTGCGGCAACTTTATATGCACAGAAGTACCGGTGTCTTTCTCACTTTTGATGGTAAAGCTGCCGTTGCATTTTTCCACCAGGTCGCGGCATATTATAAGCCCCAGGCCTGTTCCCTGTTCATTATTCGTACCTGGCGTGGAGTAAAATGCTTTATCATTTATTTTCGCCAGTTTTTCGGCGCTGATACCTATCCCGCTATCACTAACCGTTATTTCGTAATCACCCTCAGATGCTTTCCCGCTCACCTGAACCGATTCGCCCGGGTGTGAAAATTTGATTGCATTTGAAATTACATTTCGCAATACAATTTCAAGTATGTCCTTATCAGCCGGAATGTAATAGTCTGTAAAGTCAGCTTTAACATTCACGTGCTTTTCCTCTGCTGCTTTTGCCAGGTGGTTTTGTATCCTGCCAACAAGGGCATTAACATCTACTGTGTCTATTGTTATATGTGTTTCTTTGATCTGCATTTTTGCCCAGTTTAACAGGTTTTCAAAAAGATCAAAAGCCTTTTTTAATTCTTCCTTCAACTGGGGCAAAATTTCCTTTATGGTTTCCAGTGAAATGTTGTCGTTAATATCTGCCTCTACTATCAGGTACAGGCCCTGAAGCGGGCTTCTGATATCGTGGCTGATAATGGAGAATACCTTGTCTTTTATCAGGATGGTTTCGCTCAGCCTTTCAGCCTGCTGAGCAATCCGGCGGTTTGTTTTTTGCAATGCTTCCCTTTGGGCTTTTATCTTATCCTGGTATTTCCAAATCTGGAATTTTATAGAAAACAAGGTTACAGAAGAAAGAACAAACACCCCCACAATGCTGATCATTTCCAGGATAAAATCATGCCTGTGTGTAAGCCCATGTACTTTATTTTCAATAATAATGGCAGTTATGAACATCATTGAAATAGAAACGAATGCAGTAAATATTTTTTTTCTGCTGTTTAAAAAGAAAAAAGAGTAGATCACATAAGGAAACAGGTAATATAGAGCGCCCCGGTCGTGTGTAAAAAAACTTATAACAACAAAAGAGACAGGAAAAACAAAAAAAGAAAAATATACTGTTTGTACATACGCTTTAACATACATAAAAAACAGCATCAGCAAATTGAATATTACCGGCATAAAATTGATCAGCAATAATAACGGAGTATGCTGTTCAGGCAAAAAAAGCAGTATGTAACAAAACCTCAAAATACCGATCAACAGCCCGGTAATATTTATGACATTAAATATCAGGCCCTGGCTAAAATGGTACGGGGCCATATTATCAGTAAGGCCAACATAAAAAATACGCTGATAAGGATATTTGGGACTTCTGCCATTTGCTTTGGTAAATTCAGGCATAGCTGCAATGAATTATGGTAATAGGATTAACTCATTTGGATTAAGGCAGTAAAAATAATATTTCCATCATTAAAAGCTATGAATATCTTTACAAAATTGCAGGCTGTAACACCATAAAAGCTGCTGCAAAATGTTCTGGTTGTTTTTAAAAACAAAAAAAGTTGTCTCCCGGTGAAAATCGAAAAAACAGGCATGCCTGCATTAAAGGAAAAATATAAAACGGGGCGCCTTTTGCTGCGGCCACTATCCAATACAGATGCTGCCTTTATTTTTGAACTGGTAAATACTCCCGGATGGATAAAATTTATCGGCGACAGGAATGTAAGAAACCTGCAGGATGCTGATCAATATATTCAGAAAATTATTGGCAACCCGGATGTGGAATACCGTGTTGTTACTTTACAGGAAGGTCAACTCCCTTTGGGTGTAATCAGTTTTATCAAACGCAGTTACCTCCATCATCATGATATTGGTTTTGCATTTCTTCCGGCCCATGCCGGCAAGGGTTATGCATTTGAAGCCGCCCATGCGGTTTTAATGCATCTCCTTACATTAAAAGATCACAGCATCATACTGGCTACAACACTTACTGATAATCATACTTCTGTAAAACTATTAAAAAAACTGGGCTTTGTTTTCAGTAAAGAGATAGCTAATGAAGAACTTACACTACAGTTATATGCCATTGAAAATAAAAAAGCAAATCCCTTTTTTAACCGTACTGATTCTGACAATAATGATTTTCAAAGCCTGGTAGCTTTACTGGATGCAGACCTTGCAATAAGAGACGGTGATGAGCATGCATTTTATGCACAATACAATAAAACCACAGCAATTCGCCATGCTGTTGTTTGTTATGTTGATGATAAGCCTGTTGGTTGCGGCGCTTTTAAAAAATTTGATGATGAAAAAGCTGAAATAAAAAGAATGTTTGTATTGCCGGAATGCCGTGGGCAAAGTATCGGGTTAAATATTTTAAAAGAATTGGAACAATGGGCTGCCGAGGAGCAATATGCAGTCTGTGTTTTAGAAACCGGTAAAAAACAACCGGAGGCAATACATTTATATAAAAAGGCTGGATATACTGTCATTCCTAATTACGGCCAATACGAGGGCATAGACAACAGCGTGTGTATGCTGAAAAAATTAACGTAGCGCCACAACTAAATTTTAACAATAGCCGGTTTCTATTAACACAACCTTGGCATTATTTTTTCCATCTTTGTGCAAAATAAAATTACTTGAAAAAATATCTACTCAGCTTATTTATGGTTTGCCCCCTTTTTGCCAAAGCTCAAAAAGTTGAAAGCATTTATGTAAACCTTTATACCGACAGCCTCAAAAAAGGCACTTTCAATTACATTAACATTGATGGCAAAATGTCAAACGGAAGGTATCTGCCGCTCGACAGTACCCAACTCGTTTTTTGGGCATCTGCCGGCAAATTCAGCGGCAACAGTTTATGGATAGACAGGGATTTTGCTGCACAGAAAGTAGATATTAAAGTCAGCCTCAGAAATAACCCTGCAATGATAAAAGAATTTACCATTTATGTTAAGCAAATGCCCGATCCGGAATTAAAAACAATGGATGAAATAATGAACAAACCAAAAAACAGGAACGGAAAGTAAAATAATTAGAACCACAAATTAAAATGCCCGGTAATTTTTAAAGAACTGCCGGGCATTTTTAAAAATTCAAACCTATTGTATGTTAAAAATCACCTTGATCTTAATGACCCTTATTACAATTTCCTGCTCCTGCCAAAAAGATGAAAATGAAACTCTGCCTGGCGATACTGTAATTTTATACACGATGCCCGAAGAGTCTGAATTACATGAGGGCACATGGTTACAATGGCCCCATCAATTTCAATACGGAATTACTTACCGCAACAGGCTTGATGCAACATGGACAGCCATGACCAAAGCCCTTTGTACAGGTGAGAAAGTTCACATTATTGCTTACAATGAATCTGAAAAAAACAGGATAATAACATTACTGAACTCAGCGGCAATCCCTTTAACAAATATTGATTTTAAAATTTATGCCACCGATGACGTATGGATCAGAGATAACGGCCCTGTTTATGTTAAAGACAGTTCGGGCAAATTATCTATCCTCGACTGGGGTTTTAATGGCTGGGGAAATAAAGCCGGTTACACGGATTGTGATCTTGTACCAGGTAAAATTGCATCAGATGAAAAAATTGCAAAAGTTGACCTCAATAAAAATATGATACTTGAAGGCGGCTCGTTTGAGATAGATGGAAATGGGGCTTTTCTTGCTACAAAAAGTGCCATTTTAAATGTTAACCGTAACCCCGGGATGACACAGGCTGAAGCAGAACGCATTTTAAAAAAATACCTGGGAGTTACCCATTTTATCTGGCTGGATGGTGTTGCAGGCCTGGAAATAACTGATATGCATATAGATGGTTTTGCAAGGTTTGGTAATAAAAATACCCTTGTAACAATGGAAAAGGCTGATTTGCTGAATTGGGATGTTCCGCAAAAAGACATTGATAAACTGTATGCTTCCAGAAATAAAAATGGCAACCCCTATACTTTTTTAAAACTGCCTTTAACACAAAACAATGTTGTCACCACTTATGGAACCAATCTTGGCTACAAAGGTTCGTACGTTAACTATTATATTGCCAATACCAAAATACTGGTTCCTAATTACAATGATCCGAATGACATGGTTGCAAACAGCATTATTCAGAGTTTGTACCCAGGCAAAGCTGTTGTAGGTATTGATGTACGGAATTTATATGCAAATGGAGGCATGATACATTGTGTAACACAACAGCAGCCTCAATAAAACATATGGCCAGACTCCTCAGTCAGCCAATTTATTTATGCAAATTTCTTTGCGTCTTCTAAAAATTTAGCCAACCCAATATCGGTTAAAGGATGTTTAAGTAAACCAAGAATTGAATCCAACGGGCAGGTACAAACATCGGCACCGGCCTCTGCACATTTAATAATGTGTAGCGGATTGCGTATAGATGCTGCCAGTATTTCGGTTTTATATCCCTGCACAGAATATATCTGCCTTATCTGGTGTATCAGTTCCATACCATCCCACCCGCTGTCATCTATTCTGCCCAAAAAAGGTGAAACATAAGTAGCGCCTGCCTTTGCAGCCAGTATTGCCTGCCCGGCGCTGAACACCAACGTGCAGTTGGTTTTAATACCGTTATCGGTAAACCATTTTAAAGCTTTAATGCCGTCTTTTATCATGGGCACTTTTACCACAATATTCTGATGAATAGCAGCCAGTTTTTTTCCCTCTTCAACAATGCCGGCAAAATCGGTAGAAATAACTTCGGCGCTGATATCGCCATCTACCATTTCGCAAATGGTTTTGTAATGTGCCAATACGGCTTCCTGTCCTTTTACTCCCTCTTTAGCCATTAAAGATGGATTGGTGGTAACTCCGTCTAAAATCCCAAGATCGTTTGCTTCTTTGATTTGATCCAGGTTGGCAGTGTCTATGAAAAATTTCATGGTTAATTAATATTTAAGTTTAAATTTTTATAAGTAGCGCAAAAGTAAAATAATTGAAACACTAGAAATTAAAAGTTATTAATTAAATGTACACAGTAAGTACAGCTGTTACATAAAGCCCCTTCAGGGGTTTGGGGGCATAAAAAATGGCAAGTTACTTACATCGCACCGCTCAACCATCTACCCTTGCTACCTTCCGGTCCTGGGGGAGTTCAACAGGAGCTGGTCGTATAAGACTTGCCGCCGCAAAGATAAGGAATGAGGGTTAATGGTTAAAGGTTAATTGAAAAAAGTTTCAAATTAAAAAAACCCGCCAATGACTTAAAGACAAATGACCGGTTTTATTAAAAACTAATTCCTGGTTTATCCGTTCTTGAGCTTATTTTACCAACACCAATCAATTGGTCTGCCCTGTCGGTAAACGATTTAAAATACATAAGGATGGTATAGGTATTCTCGGTTTCCCAATAATCTCCCTCAAGATCCCGCCTTATTGAAGGATCAGTTTTATCAACGGCTACATAGGTATAATTATAATACCCCTGTTTTAAAAAGGCTTTGCATTCATACATCTCGCTTTGGGCATTAAATACCATTTTTGTTTTATCATTAAACTCATAATTGGTTAATTGCCCGGCCAGGTAAATATCTTTATCAGTATAAGGTGCAGCGTTGGGTGGTGCAAAGCTGAAATGCACCTGGGCAAAATCTCCTTGCCAGTATGGGTTTATCGTTTCATAAGTTTCAACCAGGTACATACCGTTCAGGTCTCTGAAATAAACATAACGCTGTGAAGTGCGGTCTGCATCGGGAAAGAGATACATATCGGTACCATCCTTACGATAGTCTGCTTTTTTTACACGGTCGCTCTGCAGCCTGAAGCTACGCAGATCAAGCCAGCGCCATTCTTTACCTGCCGGAAAAACCAGGTTGTTTTCCATAGAGTATTCCAATGTATTGCTTCGTACAAAAGTTGGCTTGATATCTTTGAGGCAATTATCCCACCGGTTATTCTGCAGTATCAC
The DNA here is from genome assembly GCA_016786725.1 of Ferruginibacter sp. Classification (GTDB taxonomy): domain Bacteria; phylum Bacteroidota; class Bacteroidia; order Chitinophagales; family Chitinophagaceae; genus Ferruginibacter. The sequence goes on from JAEUVU010000019.1 coordinate 93,952, forward strand.
CACTTTAACCTGCTGTGCTGCGCTAAAAGTATTCAGCCCTTTTATATTTGCATTGAAAAGCACTTTCTGGTGCGTTCTGTAAAGCTGGGGTGCAAAGGGCTGTGTTATCTGTCCGCCGATGGCAGCCTTTTGATCCAATACCAGCATACGCCTTGTAAATGCCAGTTTGGAGGTATCCCCATCTAAAAAAACCTTTAAAATAAAATTACCCGACATAGTAAGGGTGGTATTTCTATCGGGCAGCAATGCCTGGTAATGTGTGTACCGGGTAAGGGCTATAGAAGAATACCTGTATGTATTGATTCGCTGCTGTGTAAATCCTTTTGTGTACAAAAAAGGGCTGATATCTACCGGTCTCCAGTCATAATCGCAAAGCTGAAGGCTGTAGTAATAGTTTTTTACATTGGCATCCAGGTCATCAAAATTAAGTTCAAGCTGGTCGCCGCTGTTAATTTTATACACCGGCAAAGATTCCTGGTCGCCATACATATGAAACCTTACAGCAACAATATTTTCTTTAAACACCACATCGCCCATTTGTGCAAATGCGCTGGTGCTGCATAAAAAACAAACTGTTAAAATAAGAATACTGAAATATTTTTTTGGCCCTGATTTTATTTGACTGGCCATCATCCATGCATCGCCTTCTTGTATCAAATTGCAAATTTCAGCTTTCATCATGTTATCTGTGATCGTTACGTTTAAATAAAATACTTTTGTAAGATACCAAAAATTATACCGTTTGAATGTTTCTGTATTCATAGCAAAACGCATCGCCTTTAACAGGCAAAAAACATTCAGCAGGTTCATCATACGGCTGGCTATTGGCGCCACCGCCATCAGCGTAGCGGTTATGATTGTTACCTTAAGTTTTGTAAACGGCTTTCAGCAGGTGATCAGCAATAAAGTTTTCAGTTTCTGGGGGCATATAAGGGTACAGCAAACAGTAGAAAACCGGGTAAATATTGCAGAAGAATATCCCATCACCCAAAACGATACCATAGAAAGTTTTCTTAAAAAATTACCGGAGGTAAAATCGGTAGAGAGGTTTGCCACCAAGTCTGCCATCATAAAATACGGTGATGCCATTGAAAGTGTATTGATAAAAGGCATTGACTCATCTTTCGATTTCAACCGCCTGCAGCCATTTCTTCAATCGGGTAAATGGGTATCCTTTAAAGACAGCGGCTACAGCAAAGAGATCAATATTTCTTCCTATACGGCCAACCAGTTGAAAGCAAAATTAAACGACAGCATTTTTGTTTTCTTTTTCAGGGAGGATGGCTCTAAAACTGCACGCTGGCTTAAAATAGCCGGCATTTATAAAACAGCTATTGATGAATACGACAGGAATTTTGCTTTAAGTGATATAAACCTGGTAAGAAGATTAAACAGCTGGGAAGCTGACCAGATCGGCGGGTATGAAATTTTTCTGCACGATTACAGAAAAACAGATACCGTAAATAATTTTATGTATGCCGAACTGCCTCAAAGCTGGTACAGCCGAAGCATGAAAGAAATTTATCCCAATATTTTTGACTGGCTCGGGCTACAGGGGCAAATAAAAAATATGCTGCTCATCATCATGATTGTGGTGGCTGTTGTTAACCTCATTACCTGTCTCATCATCCTGGTTTTAGAAAGAACCCGCATGACAGGCATTCTCAAAGCCCTTGGCGCATCCGACTGGAAAGTGCAGCAGGTGTTTTTATACAATACTTCTGTAATTGCCATTACCGGCATACTGGCAGGCGCAGCACTTGGCTTGGCCATTTGCTGGCTGCAGGAAAAAACAGGTTTTATAAAATTAAATGAAGAGGCTTATTATATGAGCGCTGCCCACGCCGAAGTGGTGTGGTGGCAGGTTTTACTGATTTGCCTGGCTACGTTGGCGGTTTCTTTTGCCACACTTATTATTCCTACTCTTTTAATTAAGAAGATAAAGCCGGTGAAGGCAATACAGTTCAGGTGAGTTCTTTTTCAACCGCCTTCAGGATTTTTTAAAAACCCCGACGGCGGCTATCAGCCCCGCCGGCCGTTGAACCAGAAAGCCTCTATAATTTTATATGAGAAAGTATAATACCCGTTGCCACCGCCGCATTTAAAGATTCAGCCTCTCCTGCTTTAGGGATGGTGATCTTTTCATCCACCAGTTCCATTACTTCGTCACTCACGCCATTGGCTTCGTTGCCGATGATGATGACCCCCTCTTTCAGTTTACCAAAAGCTTTCACATCTTTACCTTCCAGCGAAGCTGAATAAATTTTTACCTTCTTGTTCTGCTGCAGCCACTCAATAAGGTTGGTATATATAACATTAACCCTTCCTAAACTTCCCATGGTGCTCTGCACCACTTTTGCATTGTACATATCAGCACAACCAATGGAGCAAACCATATTCTCAATGCCAAACCAATCTGCAATGCGGATGATAGTACCGAGATTGCCCGGATCCTGTATCGTATCCAGCACAAGGGTGATCTTTGATGATGTATTAATTGTATTAACCGGTTCTCTTTTTTCAAAAACCGCAATTACATCATGCGCAGTTGATAAAGCAGATATCTTTTGCAATTCAAAATTTTCAACTGGTGTAACCGTTGTATCTTTTAATAATGCAATCTTTTTGGTATGTTGTTCTAACCAACCATTTAATGCTAACAGTTCTTTACAAACAAATTTTCTGCTGCTTAACAGATCCATCACTACCTTCGGCCCTTCGGCAATAAAAAGCCCCGTTTCATCTCTTTGTTTTTTGTGCTGTAAACTTTGGATATATTTGGTATGTGTTTTGCTTAACATCGTCGCTTTTAATAATTTATGCAGGATAATCCTTTTAACAAACTCTTTTGCTTTATGCACCCGGCAGCAACAGGGTTACCGTATGTTTTTTTAATTTTTATTTTTATTGCATCCTGCACAGTTCCTCGAAAATACCAGGAAGGCAAACCATTTGTAACCCAGAATAACATCGAAGTTAAGGGAGGAAATTTTAGTAAAGAAGAAAGAGCTACTTTAAAACAAAGACTGAATGCCCAACTGGACGACAGCTCACGAATAAAAGTGATAGATAAATTTTTATTTTGGCATGTAATTATGGCCCCCCCCGCATACGACAGCAGTTCAGCAGAAAGATCGGCCCGAAACATGGAAACATCCATGCTGCATGTTGGCTACTATAAAGCAACGGCAAACTTTAATGCAGATACCATTGAAAGGGGTGATCAGCAAAGAGTGAAGGTTAATTATACGGTAGAAGTTAATAAACCTACACTTATTGATACATTCTCATACATCATGCGCCGGCCCGACCTGCAGAAGATTGCTGTTGATAATATCAGCAAGACGCTGATAAAAAAAGGAGAGCCGGTTACCAAAGCGGCTGTGCTGGGAGAATTGAACCGGATGGTGGACCTGTACCGCAACAACGGCTATTACAAATTTACAGGTGAAGAACTGGTAATGCGTGGCGATACTACAGTAGCAGCCTTAACCACTATAACCGATGATATTTTTGAGCAACTCCGCTTACTGGCCGAGGCCCAGGCTGCCAGGGACTCTCCCACCATTAAACTGGCTGTGGTATTAAAAACACCCAAAGACACAACAAGACTTAAGCCTTACTACATCAACAATATTTATTTTTTACCCGATTATAAACCCGGTGATAACATTACAGACCCGGGTCTCACGGCAGATTACATCACCTCAAAACCATGTAAAGATTGTAAACCTGATACCAACTATGTTGTACTCTATCACAAATACCTGTTCCGGAACAAATTCCTCACCAGGAATATGTATTTACGAAAAGGTGTATTATACAACCAAACCGATTTTTACAGATCGTTGAATGCCTATGCCCGTGCAGGTGTATGGCAAAGCGCCAATATTGTGGTTGAGGAAGTGAAGACAAAAGACAGCTCGAACAAACTTGACCTTATCGTTCAGCTGATACCAGCCAAAAAATATGGCTTTGAAGCTGCAGTGGAAGCCAGTTACTCTGCATCGAGCAATACGAACAGTGTAACGGCTGCCAATGCAGGCAACCTGCTCGGCTTATCAGGTAATATTTCTATTTTAAACAGGAACCTGAATAAAGAAGCCATTAAAATGACACACTCCTTAATGGCTGGTGTGGAATTTAATTTAAGGCCCGACAGCAACAACAAGAAAAATCTTATTAACTCAAACGAGATCAGTTATACAAATAATATTGCTTTCCCCAGGCTGATCTTTCCGTTTGCCAGGTACACCACTTATAAAAATTTCAATAGTACAGAGTCTTTTATTACCACAAGGCTCTCTTACATAAACCGTATCAATTTATTTAACCTGCAGTCTTTTAACCTGGGTATTGGTTATTCTGCCACTAACAAAAAGAACCAGACTTTTATCTTTAAACCACTCAATTTTGAATTTGCCCGCCTGTATAATGAAACTGACAGTTTTAAAAGAACGCTTGACAGAAATCCTTTTCTCCGCTACTCCTTTAACACAGCTTTGGTAGCTGGCATGAGCGTGGGTTACCGCATCAATAAAATAAACCCCAGGCATCCTGCCAGGCAGCATAGCTTAAAGATAAATATTGAAGAGTCTGGCTTAACATGGGGGCAGATACCATTTATTAAACAATACAAAAAGCAATACATAAAAGCTGACGCCGAGTACACTTTTTCGGTCAACCGGTCAAAATCCGCCTTCGTATTCCGCCTATTTGGCGGCATTGGCGTTGCCTCTAAAAAAGATACCACCCTCCCATTTTTTAAACAGTATTTTGGCGGTGGCAGCAACAGTATGCGGGGCTGGCCTGTTAGAGGTATCGGGCGTGGAGGGCAACCGCTTGCGCCTTACGGTTCCAGTTCATTCAACGACCGCACCGGCGATATACAACTTGAAACAAATATTGAATACCGGTACAATATTGCACAACTCATTCCTAATTCGCTGGTGCTTAAAGGAGCTTTATTTGCCGATATTGGCAATGTATGGAATTTCAGAAATTCAAATCCCGGTGGCGGGCCCGACAGTACGCAGTTTAAATTAAGCAGCCTGTACAGGCAATTGGGTGTAGCGCTGGGCACAGGTTTCCGTCTCGACTTCAATTATTTTGTACTGCGTTTCGATTTTGGTTTCCGTTTTAAAAGACCAGATATTACAGCAAATGACGGCTGGCAAATACCAAATATCAACTTCAATAATTTATTCAGGCGTGGAGAACGTGTGCCTGACCCCAATAACCCCGGGCAAACCATGAATGACAACCGTTACAAAAAATGGCGGTATGAGAATTATAATCTTACGATTGGGATAAGTTATCCGTTCTAAGAAAGTCATTGGTCATTAAGTCATTTGTTATTGCCTCAGAAAGAGTTTAGCTTTTTTCTAAAATCCGCTTAATTCAATGATCAATGACTGATAACTTACTGACTATTGACTTACTGACTTTTCAAACTCTTCCATACTCATCGCATCTTCAATCTTAAACTCACCAATTCTATTGCGGCATAAACTACTTAAGTAGCCGCCACAACCCAATGCAGCGCCGTAATCATTTGCCAGGCTGCGGATGTAGGTGCCGGTACTGCATACAACTTTAAAATGTACAACAGGCAACTCAACCTTTGCTATTTCAAATGATCTGATGTGGATATTACGAGGTTTCAGTTCCACTTCTTCTCCCCTGCGTGCCAGCTCGTATAAAGCAACACCGTCTTTTTTTATGGCTGAGAACATGGGTGGCAGTTGCTGAATATCTCCAACAAATTTTTCAGTTGCCGTTTGCAGCATTTCATTGGTAACAAAAGAAATATCTTTGGGCTGCTCCGGTAAGCTTTCCAGGTCGTAGGTGGGTGTAACAGCGCCCAGCGTAATGCTTCCGGTGTATTCTTTTTCCTGCGCCATGTACTCGTTTATCTTTTTGGTAAACTTACCGGTACAAACAATCAATAAACCGGTTGCCAGCGGATCGAGCGTACCGGCATGGCCTATCTTTTTTATCTGGATGAGGCTACGAAGTTTACGCACCACATCAAAAGATGTCCAGTGCAGGGGTTTGTTTATCAAGATGACTTTCCCATCTGCAAAAGGGTGCTGAATGGCAGGATCAATGGGTATTCTTTCTTTTCGTTCTTTTTTAACCGGCTCCTCACCTGCTTCAATTAATTTATTGGTATATCTTTCCCTGTATGTTGATTTGCGTGCCATAACTTATGCAAACGTAAATGATTAATTGGTGAGGGCAAAGATTGTTTGGATCTCTGGAAATAATTATATTTATGTAAACTTCCTCATTCTAATAACAATGCCCCCATTCTACGACCTCTCAAAACCCGAACGTTCTGCTCTTGTATCTAAAATTCAGAAGGATATTTTAACCGATCTAAAGACTTCCAAATCAAAAAAGATAATTGCCAATTTTTCAGATGAAGATACTTACATCAGAAAATCTGCTTATCTCGCCATAGGCAGGATATATTTTGAAAATAAGGAGCTGCAATCACCCATAATCAAAACCCTGGAAACACTTTTACAAAAAGATGATTTCAGGATCAGGCAAACGGTTATCAATGCAGCAGGCGAAATAGGAAAAAAGGATTTTAAAGCTGTTCAGTATTTTTTTGATACGGGGTTGTTTGATGAACACCATGCTCCCCGCAATGCAGTGATAGGCTCCATTAAAAAAATGGGCGAGGTAAATCCAAAGCCGGTTTTAAGTTGGGCCAAAAAATATTTACATCATCCCGACAAAGAGATTCGTCGTGAAATATGCCACGGCATTGAGCTGCGTGGCCGCAAATATCCGCAGGATATATTGCCCCTGCTTCAGGAACTGGAGCATGACAAAACAGCAAGGGTAAGAAATACGCTGGTACATGTGCTGGGGCAAATAGCTTATAAAAAAGGCTGCTTACAAGCCGTTGTTGAACACCTGCAAAGCTGGAACAATAAAGACCTGGTGGAACAAGCGCTGGAAGAGATCATTGATGTACACCACCGGTACAGGAATTTTTCACATCTTACTCAGGAAAAGGCAAGGGAATATATCTTTAAGAATTCCAGGTCATAAATACAAAAAAGTTGTCAGGCTGAGCCTGACAATTCATTTAATAAAACAGATAACTTAACTAAATCGCCTGCCTCGCTTTCAGCTCTAAATACTTATTAACCGCATTGATAGTTAATTTTTCCGGCGGGGTTAAAATAGAAAGGATGCCATGCTTCTTCAGTTCCTTAACGATCAGTCTTTTTTCAAACTCAAATTTTTCTGCCACGGTTTTAATGTAAACCTCTTCTACATTTTTTGCATCTAAGTGTGAGAGGCTGTGCAGTTCGGTGTTCTCAAAAAATACCACCATCAGCAAATGGTGCCTGGCAATGGAACGCAGGTAATTCAATTGCCTGTTCAATCCCGATAAAGATTCAAAATTGGTGTAAAGCACAATCAGGCTGCGGTGCTTGATGCGGCTGCGTATCTGCATGTACAGCATTTCATAATCGCTTTCCAAAAAAGCAGTATCCTGGTTGTACAGCAGTTGTAAAATATTTTCACGCTGTATGGGTTTGCGGTCGGCGGCCAGCAATGAACCCATTTTGTTGGAGAAAGTAAGTAATCCTATCCTATCCTGCTTTTGCAGGCAAACATTGGCAAGCACCAGTGTACTGTTAACAGCATAGTCCAGCAAGCTTAATCCGCCAAAAGGCATTTTCATCAGGCGGCCTTTATCAATAACACAATAAACCTGCTGGCTTTTTTCATCGGTGTAATTATTCACCATCAGCGATCCCTTTCTTGCCGTGGCTTTCCAGTTCACGCTGCGGATATCATCACCCCTGACATATTCCTTTATCTGCTCAAACTCCATACTATGGCCTATCTTACGCATACGCTTATTGCCGTATTCCGTTTGTATGGTGGTTTGAGAAAGCAGTTCGTACTTACGCATCTGCAAAAAGGAAGGATACACCGGTATCACTTCACTGGCTTCAATATTGTGGCGGCGCATTACCAGGCCCAGCAGCGATCTTACATAAATAATAATTCGTCCAAACCCATACTCTCCCCTTGTTACCGGGCGAAGTTTATAGATCAGGTTCTTTTGTTCTCCTGCTTTAAAACGATGCTTCAGTTTAAAATCTCGTTTTTGAAACTGAACAGGCAATTCATCAATGATTTCCATATCGGTTGTAAACTGCATATTGTTCTTTAACTGCAGTTCTACCTTATTTTCATCGCCATTGCTGAATCTGTCTGCAGTAATTCTTTTTGCAGAAGGGGCTTTGCCTATTACAAAAAGAAAAAAATAATCCATAATAATAAGCGCAGTAATTACCAGCAGCAGCACTTTAACAATTGCAAATATCTCCGGCACAAAAAAAGCTACGGAAAATAAAACAATACAAAGACCCAAAGCAAGATAAAGCCTTGCAGTAAGGTATAAAGCGCCGATATATTTTACAATCACACTCATGTATTACCTGGGTACTTCAATTGCTTTTAAAATACTTTCAATCAGGTCATCAGCTGTTATGCCCTCCATTTCTTTTTCAGGCGCCAGTATAATGCGGTGCCTTAAAACATGCGGCGCCACTTCAATAATATCATCTGGGGTCACAAAATCGCGGCCTTTAATTGCTGCATTGGCTTTTGCGGAACGGAGGATTGCCAGCGATGCCCTGGGTGAGGCACCCAGGTACAATGCAGGATTGTTACGGGTTTCGTTTACTATCCTGGCGATAAACTCAACCAGTTTTGGTTCGATGATTATTGATTGTACCAGTTTGCGGTAATGCTGTATATCACCCGGTGTTAATATTTTGCGTACACCTTCTATCATTTCCGTTTGCGTTTTTCCTTGCTGGCGGGTAAGTATGCTTACTTCTTCCTGCAGGGTTGGATAACCCACTTCTATTTTAAAGAGGAAACGATCCAGTTGTGCCTCGGGCAGGCGGTATGTTCCTTCCTGCTCAATGGGGTTTTGTGTAGCCAGTACCAAAAACGGGAACCGCATCTGGTGTGTGATGCCGTCAATGGTTACCTGGCGCTCTTCCATCACTTCAAACAAAGCGGCCTGTGTTTTTGCCGGCGCCCTGTTGATCTCATCTATCAAAACGATATTGCTGAAGATAGGACCGGCCTTAAATTTGAAATCGCCTTCCCTGGGATTGAATACCGATGTACCGGTAACATCACTGGGCATCAGGTCGGGTGTAAACTGCAGGCGTGAAAAATCTGCCTCCAGTATTTTAGCCATCAGCTTGGCTGTTAATGTTTTTGCAACACCGGGTACGCCTTCAATCAAAATATGCCCGTCGCATAAAAGGCCTATCAACAGCAGGTCTACCATTTTATATTGCCCGATGATAACCTGTGCTATTTCGTTTTTAATATCGTAAACAGACCTGTTTAACCCGCTCAGGTCAATACGTTGTTCAAAAAAATTCTCTTCCATCAGTTTTTATTTTAGTTATTGCTTCTTTCCGGTGTTTGTGTAAAATCGCTGTATCTGGTCCTGTAGCGAAAGTAACTGGTAATCGTTTACCACGCTGCTGTTTTGGGTGGCTACAATGGTCCGGTACAGGCTGTCTACTCTCTCTTTTTCCACACCACTCTTGCGGCCAAGCATGGTAATAAAGTCATCATTGATGTGGTTGGTATTTAAAAAGTAGGTATTGCGAATGTACTCATTAAAATAGGTAATCATCTTGTCGGCAATATTTTTATTGTCTTTTTTCTGCAGGTAAAGCCGGCCGATGGTTTCGGTAAAAGTTACCGTGGTATTTTCATTGGGTTTTAATTGCCGGATGATGCGTTGCACACGTTTACCTCCAAACAAAATGTAAAGTATTATCAACGCCAACGACAACCAGAATGCAGCTTTTAAAGGCGGATGTTTCATGATCTCACTGAAAGTGGAAAAACTCTTTTTAGAATTTCTGCGGCTGAAGAGTTTGCTGTAATAATCATCCCAGTATATATGTTCAGGCCGGGTATCAGTGAAGGCTACCGTGTTTTTTAAATACTGGTAATTATTATCACGCAGTAAAAAATAATTGCTGTAGGCACGGGGTTCGCATTGCAGGTAAAGTTTTCCTTTGCCATGAAAATACACAATGGAGTTTGGTTTTTTTTCATCATTGTAACCCAATATCCTTGTATTGGCCGTATCAATGGCTGTAAAAAAATTCTGGAAGGGATAATAATAGTAACTGTATTTAAACCCGGGCTGCACTGTTGAAGTTACAGCGGTGGCCTGCATCTGCCCCATCATATCTTCAAGGGCAGGTGAGGTATATACAGCGCTGCAGCCGATTTCATCCAGCAATTGTTCGTCTATCATGCCTGCAGAGATAAAGAGGCTGTTGCCTGCATTTACATATTCCAGCATCGCTTCCACTTCTTCTTCTGTAACAAACAGTCTTTGTGCAATACAGATATACAGTGATCCTGTATCACTTATATTCACCCATGTTTCCCTGAAGTTTTGTTTCTTATCCTGTATCACATTAGATTGGTACATGGCTTCTATCTGCCTGTAGGCAATGTCTGCACCAAAAGGTTTCTTATCTTTTTTAGAATAAGTTTCCTGCAGGGAAGGCATTTTTCTTTTGCCTCCTGAACAGGAGTAAAGCACAACAACTGCCAGCAATAAAACAATATGTATATACCCCTTCTTCAATTATATTTTTTGATTAAAGCCTTTAAAGCTGCTTTCTATTTTATCGTAAACATTTTTATCTATCTCAAATTCGCCATACCACACGTACTCATAATTTAGTGTAAGCGATGCAAAAGGCTGCTGATGATTGCGGTTTGCAATTTCACTTACGTACTGAAAGTTTGTTTTATCCGGCGAAAGCTGGAGAAGATTTTTATCGGCAAGCAGATGCAATGTTCTTAAATACTGGTATCGTACGGCCTGCCTGTAATTGCCCGTTTGCAAAGCCTGCCTGATGAGTGCATCAAAATCACTTTCGTTAGTGATCAGTTCTTCTTCTACTTCAGCTTCTGCCTTTGCCTGCTTTGCTTTACGCCTGAAAGCGCCATCTGCCAGAAACAGCCTGTAGAGGATAAACAATACAAAAACTATTGCAAAGGCCCACAATATTGCCTGCAGTATTCCGGATCCGAACAATCCACTGAATATGCTCCTGCGTGGCAATGATGACCTTTCATTCTTTTCTTCCTTCTTTTTGATATTTCTGAGGAGGCTGTCAATATATTTTGTGTAGGCATATTCTTTTGCATTTCTCCAGTTTTTAATAGAGTCATAAGAAAAATACAGGTCATTTTTCTGCAAACTGGTGTCGGCTGGTTCATCATCCTGTTCTTCAGATGCAGTTATTGGCGCTCCTTCAACACCGGATGAATCCTGCACAATCATTATCTCTTCAACCGGTTCTGATATTTCTTCTTTAGGCAGCAAAGAAGTATCCTGGTAAATAATTTTTTTCTGCGCCTGCGCTGCAGATAAAAGCCCAATCAGCAATAACGATATGTAAACGGCCTTACGCATCTTCTGCTTTCAGCCGGTTAATGATACCATCGGGCTGAATGTAATACCCTTTACGATGTAAGCGGATGGGGAGAATGATAAAATACCAGATGATGAATGCGGCAGATGCTGACAGGATAACTACGCTTGCCCAAACAGGCAGACCGGCATTATTTGCTTTATCATAGGTCTGGCTCATTAAATGTGTAACATAACTTTCAAAAAATGCAGCAACAATAAACACAGGCACCAGGCTTATCAATATCTTGGCAGCATCTTTTGCATTTCTTTTAAAAGATACCATGCGGGAGTGAGTACCCGGGAATAAAATGCCGGCTGCCAGTACAAAACCGGCTGTTGCAGAAATTACTATGGCAGATATCTCTAATGTGCCATGTATCCAGATAACCATAACTGATTTGATGCCCAGGCCTTTTGCAAAAAACATATATTGAAATGAGCCCAGCATGATACCGTTGCTCCACATAATAAAAATGGTGAAAAAGCCCAGGGTAAACCCTCCTATAAAAGCCAGAAAGGCAACCTTAATATTATTGAAGGCTATGTAAACAAACATCGAAAACGGATTGCCGTCTTTGTAAACCCCAAACGGATCCCCATTGTCAATATTCTCTTCGGTCATGTTCACATAGCCATCTCCCAATACACCTCTTACAAAATCAGGATTTTGCTTTGATGAAAAAACACCGATGGCAACAAACAATACAAACAGTACAGTGGTAAATAAAAAGATGCGGTGGTACCTTTTGAACAGGAGCGGCAGTTCATATTTCCAGAATGTGAAAATGCGGCTGTACTTTTCTTTTTTATTCTGATAGATGCTTTGATAAATACCCGCAGCTATTCCGTTTATCCAACGGGTAACTTTGCTCTTTGGGTAAAAGGTTTTTGCATAGCTGAGGTCGTCAATTAAATTAACAAACCGTTCTGCAGTTTCATCCGGGTTATTGGTTGGCGAATGCTGGTATTTGTTCCACTTATCAGCGTTCTTTTTTATAAACATGGCTTCCCTCATCGCAAAAAAATATCTTTTTAAAGAAGAATTTCAGCCTGAACAATTGTTCTTGCTATTTATGTTGTCAGCCTGAGCTTGTCGAAGGCGGTGTGTCTCAGAAATTATACCGGCTTCGACAAGCTCAGCCCGGCAACTCTCAAACTGAAACAACACCGGATTTTACATTAAGCCTGTAAATTCCTGTTTTTTTGATTAATAAAAAAATTGATGTTTTACCAGATGTGTTAAATGCAAATTGTAATTTGCGTTTATCATGGGCATCATTCAGATAGGCACGGCTTTTAATATTGACCTGGAGTTTGAAATTGCAGAATTTCATAAACGCCTGCTGGCTTATATCATTGATTTTGTTTTGCTGATTATTTACCTGTTCAGCATGAAATACCTGTTGTACAACGAGTTTTTATTGAATTGGGAAGAAAGTGTTGGTATGGATATCCTCATCATTTCTCTGCCCATGCTGCTTTACTCGCTGCTTACCGAATTATGGTTCAACGGGCAAACCCTCGGCAAAAAAATACTCTCCATAAGGGTTATCAGCCTGGAAGGTGGCGAGCCCACTTTTGGGCAATACATCCTGAGGTGGATAACCCGTTTTTTTGAATGGCCTTTCTTTTTCGGCTACATTGCTTTTTTCACTATTGGCATAGTGCCCTACATTTTTGTAACCGGCATGCTCGGAGTGGCCGTAGTGATCATCATTTCCGTTTCTGCCAAAAATCAACGGCTGGGCGATATGATAGCAGGCACAGTAGTAGTAAACACCAGATCTGCATTAACACTGGCCGATACTGTTTTTATGCAGATAGATAAAACAGATTACAAAGTAATGTTTCCACAGGTAATGCGCCTGAGCGACCGGGATATCAATACCATCAAAGGCGTATTAACACAGGCAGGTAAAAGAAACAATTATGACATGTGCCACCGGGTGGCAATAAAGATAAAAGAAGTGCTGCAGATACAGTCTGATATGTATGTTGACCAGTTCTTAGAAAAGCTCCTGGCTGATTATAATTACCTGGCAACAAGAGAGTAATCATCTTATTTTATAACAGCACGGGCTTTCAATTGAAAGCCCGTGCTGATTTTTATTTTAGTTTAGCGGTTATCTCCAGTCATAAAAACTCATACTGCCTACCAATATGAGCATGATGATTAAAAATAAAAGCCACAAAGCACTTAAAATTAAACCAATGATACTGCAGGTTCTGCCGGCATTAGACTGGCTATAACTTGTGCGGCTGTAAAGCTCGGGGGTAGACTGGTACATCCCCCTGTCTTTATTACCCAACACCAGCCCAATGATGCCACATATAATACCGATGAGCGCCGAAACATAACACAGGCTGGTAACAATTGATATGATGCCCAGTACCAGTGAGGCAGTGGCATTGGGAAGGTTTGCCTGCTGGTTATAACTGTTGTTTGGCGTTAATAAATTCTGCTGATTATCCATTGGTTATTTTTTGTTTGTGAAACTACTATCTGAAACCCGAACTGCTTGCTACAGATATGAAGAACGCAATAAAAATGATATAAACGATTATCGCCAGCCCCTGCAGAATAATGCCAATTAATGCACAAATGCGGCCGGCTTTAATATTGTTGTACGATGCTGCTGAATACAATTCGGGATTGGCTTTGTACAATGCAACATCTTTATTTGAAATAACTAACGCTACAATGCCGCATATAAGGCATACTACAATAGATAGAATGCCCAATACGAGTGTTGCTGTGGCATTAGGTAATTGTTGAGAACCGGCATTGTTGCCGCTTAAATAATCCCTGTTTGGCTCTGTCATGGTAAAATTGTTTTGGTAACTAATAGTTTGTAAATATAGCTTACTAAAATAACACCTGTACAAAAAAAGTACATGTATTTCAGGATAATTGCCCCATTCCTGATCTTTAAAATAACATGCAAAAGCAATACTGCAAAAAGGAGCATGATCGGCATTAAAGCCGGGTACATATAAAAGCTGCCGTAAAAATCCCCCTTTAATAATAAAACCAGGCTTCGTTGTACGCCGCACCCAGGGCAATCTATATGAGTAAATGATTTAAAGATGCAGGGAACCTGGTGCGTTTCCAGCCAATGGGTGATATTTAGTAAGATGTTTGACATCTGTATTGATGAGTTATGAATTATGTAATTAGCTGATAGTGCTTGAAAGCAATCCTAATTCCTAATTCTAAATTCCTGATTTCTAATACGCCCTTGCAAACAAAACCCTCTGTGTACTTGAGTTACCGGTCAGTACACATTTCCCTTCTTCCTGTTTATTATCTAAAGGTATACAACGTATTGTTGCTTTGGTTTGCTCTTTTATTTTCTCTTCAGTTTCTGGTGTACCGTCCCAATGTGCCGAAACAAAGCCCCCTTTTTCATCCAGCGTTTTTACAAATTCATCCCAGCTATCTACGGTGGTTATATTTTCATTTCTAAAAGCAAGCGCTTTATTGTACATATTTTGCTGTATCTCGTTAAGGAGTTTTGCAACAGTTTCTGCAAGACCTTCTATTGGCATACTGCTTTTTTCTTTGGTATCACGGCGGGCAAGTTCCACTACTTTATTTTCCATATCACGCAGTCCCATAGCAAGCCTTACAGGCACACCCTGTAATTCGTACTGGGCAAATTTCCAGCCGGGGCGGCTGTTATCACTGTTATCATATTTAACTCTTATACCAAGAGCCTTTAATGAAGCTATGATCTCATTTGCTTTTGCATCAATAGGCCCTTTACTTTCTTCTCCTTTGTAAATAGGTACAATTACCACCTGTACCGGTGCAATTTTTGGCGGCAGTATCAAACCCTGGTCATCACTGTGCGCCATAATAAGGGCTCCGATCAAACGTGTAGATACACCCCAGGATGTTGCCCACACATAATCAAGTGCATTATTTTTATCGCTGAACTTTACATCGAACGCTTTGGCAAAGTTCTGCCCCAGAAAATGGGATGTGCCGGCCTGCAGTGCTTTACCATCCTGCATCAATGCCTCAATGCAATAAGTATCTTCTGCCCCTGCAAAACGCTCATTGGCGGTTTTAACTCCTTTAATAACCGGTACTGCCATCCACTCTTCCACAAAATCTGCATATACGTTCAGCATTTTTACAGTTTCTTCAACGGCTTCTTCTTTAGTGGCATGCGCTGTATGTCCTTCCTGCCATAAAAATTCTGCAGTGCGTAAAAACAAACGGGTACGCATTTCCCATCGCACCACATTGGCCCATTGGTTTATCAATAACGGAAGGTCTCGGTATGATTGTATCCAACCCTTGTATGTGTTCCAGATGATGGCTTCGCTGGTTGGGCGTATCACCAGTTCTTCTTCAAGTTTAGCTTCAGGATCAACAATGAGTTTACCTTTTTTACCAGGATCTCCTTTAAGCCTGTAATGCGTAACAACGGCACATTCCTTTGCAAAACCTTCTGCATTTTTTTCTTCTGCTTCAAACAAACTTTTTGGAACAAATAAAGGGAAGTAGGCATTCTGATGCCCGGTATCTTTAAACATTCTGTCCAACTGGTCACGCATGTTTTCCCAAAGGGCAAAACCATAGGGCTTTATAACCATACAGCCTCTTACGGCAGAATAATCTGCCAGTTCTCCTTTTATCACCAGGTCGTTGTACCATTGCGAATAATCTTCTGCTCTTGATGTTAATTCTTTGCTCATTTAATTTGTATAATTTTTAATAATTCTTTTTTTGTTTTAGCACTGCTTTAACATCAGCCGGTATACCTTTATTGTCCGATGCAATATGTTAACGGGTACTTCTGAACTGCACAAAAATAGTAACTTCAATTTTAAACGTTTTAAACAAATACCCATGCAATCAAAAATTTTACTCTTTTCCTTATCTGTAGCGGCTTTCAGCAGCTGCAGCACCGCTTATAAAACCGGACAAACGCCGGATGATGTGTATTACTCCCCCGTAAAGCCTGTTGCAGAAAAACAGTATAGCCAAAAAGAAGAAGACAGGCAGCAGGTAAACAATGATTATGAAATAACCATGGCGGTTCGGGATTACCGCTGGAGGAATTTCAGGAGAGATTATGAGTTTGATAACAGCCCTTACAATTATTGTTATTGCAACTGCATCAGCAACGGATACTATTACAATCCTTATTATTATCCCTGGGCCATCTATACACCCACGCCGGCTAATGCAGTTAAGTTAAACACTACTCCCCGTATGGTAAACCTCAATGCATATAATGGGTACAATACCAAAGTAGCTTCGGGCAAAACAAATGGTACGCTTACTTATTCCAACTCATCTTCACAATATAATAACAGCAACAGAAGCGGCAGCCGCATACGTGAAATATTGAGGCAAACCATTGAGCCAACGCCATCATCCTCTTCCTCTTCAAACAATACAAGGTCTTACACACCATCTTCTTCTGGCAGCAGCGGAAGTTCCTCTTCCGGAAGCAGCAGTTCAGGATCGGTAAGCAGGCCGGGCAGAGGCGGTTAAAATGAGGTATTTAAGATTTCCGAAGTTTTTAAAACTTCGGAAATCTGCACCAGGATCGGTTAATTACCAGAAAAGATTATTCATTAAAAGCAGCTACATGAAAATATATTTACTCCTTTCTTTTTTATTTACCGGTTCAATTGTTTACGCACAGGTTCCTGAGGATGCAATACGGTATTCCTTTTATCCCCAAAATGGTACAGCACGTAATATGTCTATTGGCGGCGCTATGGGGTCGCTGGGTGGCGACATTAATGCAACCTTTGTAAACCCAGCCGGGCTTGGATTTTATAAAACCAACGAATTTGTGATAACACCAGGTTTTGCTTTAAATAACAATAAGGCGAAATTCAGAGGCACAGATTCTGAAAATTCAAAAAACAATTTTGGTTTTGGAACAACCGGTTGGGTATTTGGGCACCCCAGCGGTAAAAAATCAGGAAACAGCAGCGCTTTGAGTATTGCCATTAATCAAACAGCCAATTTCAATAATGAAGTAAGGTATAAGGGCTTGAATAATTACAGTTCTTACAGCGAAAGGTTTGCCGAAGAGTTTGCCAAAAGCGGATACAGTATTGACGATGTTTTAAGTTCTACCTCACCTTACCCTTTTACATCCGCACCTGCTTTATATACTTACCTGATAGACACAGTAACTGTTGGAGGCAATGTAATTGTAAAAGGCGCTCCTGAATATATCCTGGATGCCCGCCAGGCGCTTCAACAGGAAATGATACAAAAAACCAAAGGCGCTGTTTCAGAATTATCTCTTGCTTATGCACATAACAGTAAAGACAAGTGGTTTATTGGTGCAGCTATTGGCATACCGCTGGTGAATTTTACAAGCAATACTGTTTTTAGAGAGTTGGATACATCCTCAAATACTTCCAATTATTTTAAACAGTTTGAATACACGGATAATTTTACCACCAAAGGCATGGGTTTCAATGCAAAAATCGGGATCATTTACCGTCCGCAGGATTATATACGCTTGGGGTTGGCTGTTCATACACCTACCTGGATGTTTTTACAAGATACCCGTACCACATATCTTACAACCGAAGTAGAAAATCCCGCTGCTAAATTTGATGTAAACTCACAAATATTTACCAACGGGCAGCCAGGTGAAGCAAATTATGTACAAAGCAGCCCGTTTAAAGCCATTATCAGCGGCTCGTATGTTTTTCGTGAAGTAAAAGATGTTACCAGGCAGAAAGGATTCATCAGTGCAGATATAGAATATGTGCATCATAAAGGAAGCCGTTTCAGCAGCGATAATGAAAAGGTAACCGATGAAGAAAAAACCTATTACAAAGCGTTGAACCAGGTAGTTAAAAGAAACTATAAAGGAAATTTCAATTTCAGGTTGGGCGGAGAACTGAAATTTAAAATTATTATGGCAAGGCTTGGTTTTGCTTATTACAGCAATCCTTATAAAGATGCCGAACTTAAAGCCAGCCGGATGCTGCTAAGTGGCGGACTGGGTTACCGCAACAAAGGTTTTTTTGTTGATCTTGCTTATGTTCATTCCATTAATAAAGATGTAAACATTCCGTACCGTTTAGAAGACCGGGCAAATACCTATGCTGAACTTAAGCAACAAAAAGGAAATGTTGTTGCAACTGTTGGTTTTAAATTTTAAGAACAGAACTAATTGCTTACAGTGCCCTGGTAATTCCCGGGGCATTTTTTTTACGGTGTAAATTGGTTTACTCAAATGCTCAATTAAATTCAGAGCAAAATTTAGAAAATTAAACAATCCATACAAAACCAGCAATACCACAAACCGGGTATAGGCTTATTGATCTTCTTCGTGTAAATTACACACAAATAACCTTATCCTGTATTACACTCACAGTTTTAGAAATTAAAACCTTACCTGAAAAAAGGAATTCGCCAACGGTAAATTGCAAACAACTATAGAAAAATGTCTATAGTAGATCTTCTACAATTACAAAAAAGTAAGATTGGTAATTTTATATATAACCAGCCACTGTGAAAAATAAATTACCCAAAATATTCCTGATAACAGCCATTGCGACATTGCTGACAGGCATAGCAGTAATTATTGGGTGGATTAGTGAGAATACCTTTTTAAAAACCTGGGGAAACAGCAATGTGACCATGAAGTTTAATACTGCTTTATGTTTCATCCTCTCTTCCATTGTATTACTGATTAATTATTACAGCGCTAAAAAAGAAAAACAACCCATAGTTTCCATTGCCTTGTCATGCATTATTACATCAACAGGGTTACTTACGCTTTTGCAATTTATACTTGGTTTCAATCTGGGTATTGATGAATTTTTTGTAAAAGATGAGTTTAACACAACCGCTACCTATTTTGCCGGACGCATGTCGCCGCTCACTGCAATAAATTTTGTACTCATTGGCACAGGTTTGCTTTTGCTCAATAAAGAAAGTACTGCTGGCTACCAGTTCTTTTACCTGTCAATAGTTGCTTTTATTGCTTTGCTCGTTTTCATTGGTTTTAACTTTTCCAGTACTATACCATCCTATATTTATTTTTCTGTACACAGTGCTGCAGGTTTCCTTCTCCTGGCAGTTGCTATTTGGTTCAGCCAGCCACAGTTACACAAAAAAATCCGCTTCGACAGAAGATTATTAACTGGTTTTGGCGCTGTTATTTTATTGATTGTAATACTTGGAATATTCTCTTATCACTACAGCAACAGGCGTATTATTACATCAGGCTGGATACGGCATACCAATATGGTATTAAGCGAAACCGGCCAGACATTATCACTTATAAAGGATATTGAAAGCGGGGGACGTGGCTATTTAATAAGCCAGGACTCTGCTTACCTGACCTATTTTTTTTGTCTGCAAAAAAAAGTGTTATCTCCCATATAGAAAAGCTTAAACAACTTACTTCCGATAATATTACCCAGCAGGCAAGAATTGATTCGCTGAAAGATGCGGTTGAAAAACGTATTGCTTTCAGCGAAAAACTTATAAGTATCAGAAATGAAAAAGGGCTTGACGCTGCCAACCAGTTAATGGCTACACAGTTGGGGAATTCTCATTCCGCTTCCATAAGGCAGCTGGCAGATGCTATAGAAAAAGAAGAAAACGGGTTGCTCCATCTGAGGCAGAAAGAAAACAGTGAGAGCATTGCTTCCTTCAATCATGCCTTTATGGTTTTTCTTGCCTGTGTTTTTCTCTTACTGCTGATTATCCTTTTTTCAATCCGCAATTATATTGCCATTGGCAAAAAGTCTGAAAAACAGCTCAAAGAATTTGAATACTTCTTTAACAACAGTAACGATTTTTCCTGTATTGCAAATAAGCAAGGGTATTTTGAAATTGTTAATTCAAGCTTTAACAAAGTACTGGGTTATTCTCAAAACGAACTATCCACAAAACCCTTTCTTGATTTTGTGCATCCGGATGATATCCCCGCAACACTCGAAGCATACAACCAGTTAAAAGAAGGTGCATCCTTAATTCATTTTATAAACAGGTACCGAAAAAAAGATGGTGACTATTTATTGTTCGACTGGAATGCGACTCCAAATCCCCATACAGATAAACTCTATTGCATCGCCCGTGATATCACTGACCGGAAAAAGGCTGAAGACGCATTGAGCCAGTTAAATGCAGAACTTGAACAACGTGTTAAAGAACGTACAGCAGAAATAGAAAAAAACGAAAACCGTTTCAGGGCCATTATCGAAAACAATTTTGATATCATTACGCTGATTGATAAGGATTTTAATGTTTTTTACCGGAGCCCTTCTGCAGTACGTATCATGGGATGGACCAATGAGGAACTGATTGGTAAAAATGGTATCCTTAATATTCATCCGGCCGACCGTGAAAAAACAAAAGCTATCATACAGGAAATAATGTCTTCCCCGGGCAAATCTGTAAATGTTTTATTCCGGAACATGCACAAAAACGGGTACTATTTATGGGTAGAGGGTTCTATCATCAATTTACTGC
Organism: Ferruginibacter sp.; assembly: GCA_016786725.1. Lineage (GTDB taxonomy): Bacteria > Bacteroidota > Bacteroidia > Chitinophagales > Chitinophagaceae > Ferruginibacter. The sequence continues at coordinate 114,945 of JAEUVU010000019.1, forward strand.
ACGATGAAAATATAAAAGCCTTTGTTTTCAATTGCAGGGATATTACAGCCAGGGTAGAAGCCGAAGAAAAATTAATTGCCAGTGAAGAACGTTTTCGTGCCATTATTGAACAGTATCCTTCACCGGTAATAAGGTATGCCCCGGATGGAAGCCATATCAGCGCTAACCCGGCCTGGGAAACCATGTGGCAGGATAAACTGGAGAATACAATTGACTACAACATTCTTAAAGACCCGCAGATGGAAATATCCGGGATGTCAAAAATTATTAAACAGGCATTTGCAGGCGAAACAGTTATGACTGATGTTTACCAATACGATCCTTCACTTATTGGAAAAACAGGCCGCAAGCGCTGGATACAATTATTAATGTACCCCTTAAAAGACAACGATGGCAAAATACTTGAAGTAATACTGATAACGCTGGACATGACTGCTAATAAAGAAGCGGAAGAAAAATTAATTGTAAGTGAAAAACAATACCGCTATCTTTTTCAAAATAACCCCATGCCCATGTGGGTTATTGATCTTAAAACATTTAAATTTCTGGATGTAAATGAAATGGCAATCCTTCAATATGGTTACAGCCGCCAGGAATTTCTTTCCATGACGGCAATGGATATCAGACCGGAAGAAGACGCTTCGCTTTTTTTACAATCTGATCATACATACTTAACCAATGATAAAAATTATAACAAAGGAATATGGCGGCACCGCAAAAAAGACGGCACCATTATAGAAGTTGAGATCATTGCCCATGAAATATTATTTGAAGGTGCCGAAGCAAGATTTGTACTTGCAAATGATGTTACCGAGCAAAAGAAAGCCGAAGAAAAAATAATAGCCAGCGAAAAACAGTTTCGCAATACACTGGATAATATGCTGGAAGGTGCACAGATAATCGGGTTCGACTGGCGCTATATATACATCAACGATTCGCTGGCGAAACACGCCAAATTCAGGAGGGAAGAAATGATCGGTTTCACGGTAATGGAAAAGTTTCCGGGAATAGAGCAAACAGAAATATATAAAGTTTACCAGCGTTGTTTTAATGAAAGGGTCTCTATCCACCTCGAAAATAAATTTACCTTTCCCGATGGAAGTGTTGGCTGGTTTGAATTAAGCTTTCAGCCCATTCCGGCGGGTATATTCATTCTTTCGATAGATATTACTGAAAGAAAAAAAGCAGAAGCAGCCATACTGAGGGCAGAAGCAAATTACCGTGAAATATTTGAAAAGGCCAGCGATGCTATTTATGTTCTTGAAATTGAAACCGGTCAAATTCTTGAAATAAACCAGCGTGCAACCGAAATTACGGGTTACAGCAAAGAAGAGCTTATCAAACGTGATCCTGATCTTCTTATGGCTGGCGACCCGGCCTATACGGCTGTACAGTCGCAGGCGTATTTACAAAAAGCAGCAAATGGAGAGCCACAGCAATTTGAATGGCTTATAAAAAAAGGCGATGGTACCCATAGCTGGTTAGAAGTGAATTTAACCAAAGCCAAAATAGCCGGAGAAGACAGGATACTTTCTTTTTTCCGGGAAATAAACGACCGTAAAAAAGCACAGCAGGAAGTTCAGAAACTGAATGAAGAACTTGAGCAGAAAGTAATTAACCGTACAGAACAGCTGCGCAAAACAAATGAAGAGCTGGAAGCTTTTTCTTATTCAGTTTCTCACGACCTGAGAGCCCCTCTAAGGGCTATTATTGGATTTTCTGCCATACTCCAGGAAGATTACATAACCAAACTGGATGATGAAGCCAAAAGGATTACGGATGTTATCATCGGCAATACAAAAAAAATGGGGCAGCTTATTGATGACCTGCTCACTTTTTCACGAATGGGAAGACAGGAAGTTTTAAAGACCAGCATCAATACCCATAAAATGGTAAAAGAAACAGTTGAAGAAATAGACAGGAAGGAAAACAATGCAAAAAAAGCAGAGTGGCTGATTCACAACCTGCCGCCGGTTATGGGCGATATAAATATTATGAGGCAGGTATGGGTAAACCTCATTTCCAATGCAGTAAAATACTCGGCAAAAAAAAATGTGCAGCATATTGAAATAGGCTATTTTATGCAAAACACCGAAATAGTTTTTTTTGTTAAAGATAATGGCGTGGGGTTTGATGAAAAATATAAAGACAAGTTATTTAAGGTTTTTCAAAGGCTGCACAGCGCTGATGAGTTTGACGGAACAGGCATAGGGCTTGCTATTGTAGAAAAAATAATTTCAAAGCATGGTGGTAAAGTATGGGCTGAAGGGGAAAAAGATATAGGAGCCTGTTTTTATTTCAGCCTGCCTCACGGAGGGACTGATTTACCGGCTGTTTAAAATTTTTCATATCAACAATTAAAAATAAAGTTATGAACCTTAATTCTGTAGAGCTTTTACTGGTAGAAGATAATACCAATGATGCGGAACTGGCCATCCGTGAATTGAAAAAACATAACCTTGCCAACAATCTTTACCATGTAAAAGATGGCGAGGAAGCGCTTGAATTTATATATGCAACCGGCAGGTATGCAGGGTCCAGAAACGCAAATCACAACCCCAAACTTATTTTACTGGATATACATATGCCTAAGGTAACCGGTATTGAAGTTTTGGAAAAAATAAAAACAACCGAAAACACCAGGGCTACTCCTGTAGTGATTTTAACTTCTTCAAAAGAAGATCCGGATATAAAAAAATGTTACAACCTGGGGGCTAACAGCTACATCGTAAAACCGCTAAATTTCGAAGGTTTTGCCGAAGCCATAAAAAACCTTGGATTTTACTGGCTGCTGTTAAATCAACCCCCGGCCTAATTAAAATATTATGAACAATCCATTGAAAATACTGATTCTTGAAGACAGCGCTGCAGATGCAGAAATGGTAAAACGCCTGCTCATAAAAGAAAAATCGCCCTGTGAATTCAACCTTGCAATGACCGAAGAAGCTTATGTGCAGGCGCTGGACGGGTTTAAGCCTGATATCATTTTGTCAGATCATTCTTTGCCCCAGTTTGATTCAGCAAGCGCTTTAAGTTTAGCCAGGCAGAAACTGCCCGGCATTCCCTTCATTATGGTAACAGGTGCTGTATCGGAGGAGTTTGCTGCGGATATTATAAGATTAGGAGCCGATGATTATATTTTAAAAGACAGGCTTAACAGGTTGCCTTCTGCTATTGACTCTATATTAAAGCAGAGAAAGGCAGAAATAGAAAAAAGGGAAGCCGACCAAAAAATTATACAATCCGAAAATAACCTCAGGGCTATTTTCGAAAATACATCAGAAGGAATATTGCTGACAGACGAGCATGGTACCGTTAGGGCATTTAACAAAAAAATGGAAGAATACATTTTATGGAACGGCCAAAAACAAATAAAACAGGGTAAATCCATCTACGAATCAATTGAAACACCCGGCAAAGATATTTTTACACTGTTTATTAACCGTGCTTTAAACGGAGAATCAGTTGAATACGAACGTTTCTTAGGGCAGGAGCATGGTAATTTTAAATGGGTTGCATTTTTTGTAACTCCCGTAAGGGATAACGATACAATAACCGGTATATGTATTACCGGCCGCGACATTACAGAAAGAAAAATAGCCGAACAGCAAAAAGAATTTGACAGTAATAATTTTAAATCGCTGATCAATAACACACAAGACCTGATTTGGAGCGTAGATCGTGATTTCAGGCTTATTACATTTAATGAGGCATTTAAGAAAGAACTGGAATTAAAAACAGGTAAAATCTTTGTACCAGGCGATTATATTTTATCTGATTTATTTACCAAAGGCCAGGTAGAACATTTTAAAACTTTATATTCCCGAGCATTTTCGGGCGAATCATTTACCACCGTAGCTAATTTTGACCCCCATTCCGAAACCTGGGCGGAAATTTCCTTCTTCCCTATCAGTCAGGAAGGCGCAATCATTGGCACAGCCTGCTTTTCACGGGATATAACCGAACGTAAAAAAGCAGAAGAGGCGCTTACAAAAAGTGAATTGAGGCTAAATGAAGCTCAGACAATCACCCATATCAGCAATTGGGAAATAGATCTTGAAAAAAACATACATACCTGGTCGGATGAAATGTACAGAATTCTTGGTATTACAAAAACAGAAGTAGTTCCCACAACAGAACTTTTTCTTTCTTTTATACATCCTGATGATGCCAAAGTTGCACAAAAATCTATTACCGATGCATTTACTTACTTTAAAGATTCCAGGATTGATTTTCGTTTTCTGCTAAAGAATGGCAGCAAAAGATATGGCCATATAGAATGGCGGTTTGAATTTGATGAAACGGGAAAACCCTGCAGGCTCTTTGGAATATTGCAGGATATAACAGAACGTAAAGAGGCAGAAAAACACCTGAAATTACTTGAAAAGAAAATACATGCGCAAAAAGCAGCAGAACAAAAGAAAATAGCAAGGGCCATTATTGCAGGTCAGGAAAAAGAGCGAAACTTTATTGCACAGGAACTGCATGATAATATTAACCAGATACTGGCAGGTACAAAAATGTTCCTTAGCGTTGCCGGTAAAAAAAATGAAGAAATAAGAGAAGCAGTGAAATACCCGATGGAACTGATTGACAATTCTATACAGGAAATCCGCCTGCTGAGCAAGAAACTGGTAATGCCGCAAAGGGGTATTGAACTGAATAAACTGGTGCTTGACCTGCTGAATGTGCTAAGTAAAAATACAGGGGTACAAACAAATTTAACCTTCACCATACCGGATGACGCAATTGGCGATGACCTGAAACTGAATATTTACCGGATAATACAGGAGCAATTGAACAATGTGCAAAAGTATGCAGAAGCAAAAAATGTACAGATAACTATGCTCTTAAAAAAAGGAATTATTTCAGTGAGCATTGCCGATGATGGTAAAGGATTTGATACCCAGGTTCAGAGAAAGGGAATCGGCATATCAAATATTATCTACAGAGTTGAATGTTTTGGGGGCAAAGTAGTAATAAAAAGCAGCCCCGGCAAGGGTTGTAAAATACAGGTGAAAATTCCTTACTGATCAAGGCCGTTAATCGTCCATTCTTCTCTTAGCAAAGAATACAGGTACAGGTCAATAAATTTTCCATTCAGCAATTCTGCTTTTCTCAATATCCCTTCCTGCTTAAACTGCAGCTTTTCTGCAATGGCCCGGCTTTTATCGTTACCAGTGCCGCATTTTATTTCTATGCGGTTAAGGCCGAGTTGCGTAAAACCGTAATTGATGATGGCCCTGCAGCACTTTGTAATGATGCCACTTCCCTGTTTGCCACTGGCAAGCCAATAACCTATTTCAGCTATTTTATTTGTTTGGTTTATATGGTGCAAACCAATCCTTCCAACAATATTCTTTTCGATGATGATGGCAAACCCAAAATCAGTTTTGGCCTCTGCCCTTCTTTTTGTATCATTTATATACCAGGTAAAATTTGCAACAGACTGCATGTTGTCAACCCAGGGCAGCCATTCTCTCAAATAACTGCGGTTTGCATTAACCAGGTTGTATAAAGATTCTGCATGAATATCTTCAAGAAATTCCAAACTGATGGTATCGTCAACCTGAATTTTCATTTCTATAAATTTTAATGCAGGCTGATAACACGGGTGAGCCTCCATTTTCCGTTTTCGTTTTTCCAGGTATGCACAAACTTACCGATAGCAGGATTTGCAGGCTTTGGTTCCTGCGAATTAATGAAATAATGCCGGCCCATCTGAATAGCGCCATAACCGGCTATCGGATACACTTCAATACTTCCGTTTACAAGTACCCGGGTAACCTTACCGCAGATATTTTTTTTAGTGGCAGCCATAATGCTGTCCTTACTGGTCATTAAACCGCCTTTATCATGATAGAATTCAATGTCTTCTGAAAAACAATCAGCCATAGTTACCAGGTTGCAGGTATTGTATGCACCAAATAAAACACTATCCATGTGTACGATGGAATCGTGCAATTGCTTTGAGTCTGGCACATATGCTTCATTGGTATTTTCATCTACCGGGTTTCTGCCCTTTTGTTCATTAGCATGATTACAGGCTGAAAATATTAAACCCAGCGTGATGCTGTAAACAACTGTGGCAATTTTTTTACTGAGCATTTAAAGAATTTTAAGCTTTACAGTACCTCCTAAAATGCAGGCAGTCTTTTTAAAAAAGTTCCTTTGTCTCATCTTTATAATAAAAGTTCGATACTGTCCAGCCGGTGTTATTGTTGTACAGAATAAAATCAAAAGTGAGAAAATAAAATTCAAATTTCAGTATGTACTTTCTGCGTGCCAGCGCCTTGCCCAGCGATTTTTCTTCAATAAGTTCATGGCTGAGTATTTTTCCGTAATACGGCAATATGCCCGGCATCTGGTCATTCAAAGTTTTGTCAATATTATTTATTACACTGCCATCCATTACTGATTTTTGTGTAAACAATTGAATGGCCTCAGAGTACTTACCATCTACTATTGTCTGCATCACTTTATCACAAAAATTGTTGAGGCTGTCCCTGGTGGTATATTTTGACTGTGCAGAAGAAGCAGAAAATATTAAGCAAAAGAAAGCAGTACTGAAGAATCTGATCATACAAAAAATTAAAAGTTGAATGTTATTTGTTACAAATACAGCCAAATATACACTATACGCATTACTCTACACCAAGCCCCCAATCCTTTCCTTTCTCTGTGGCAGGCAACCCGTCTTTTATCCACCTGGCAGGTTTGGCATCTTTTAAATAATAATCAAAAAACTGCCCCAGCCTTATTGAAAGGTCTTTCCGGTTTTTGCGTTCCACCAGATTATGGTCCTCGCCATTGTACTGCAGCAGCCAAACTTTTTTATTTAGCCTGCGCAGGGCTGTAAAAAACTCAATACCCTGGTACCAGGGCACAGCGCCGTCGGCATCATTGTGCATCATCACCAGTGGTGTGGTTACTTTATCTGCTGCAAATAAAGGAGAATTTTTCAGGTACAGATCGGGGCGTTGCCATAATGTGGCACCTATTCTGCTCTGCGTTTTTTCGTATTGAAACTGGCGGTTTAACCCCGTGCCCCAGCGGATGCCGCCATAAGCGCTGGTCATATTACTAACCGGTGCACCGGCCCATGCTGCACGAAAGATATTGGTTTTGGTAACCAGGTAGGCGATCTGGTAACCGCCCCAGCTTTGCCCCTGCAGCGCCATTCTTGTGCTGTCTACCCAGGGCATTTTAGACAAATATTTTGCAGCGCTTACCACGCTGTTATAAGCGCTGTTGCCGGGCTCCCCATCTTTATAATAAATATTTGGATCAAAAATGAGGTACCCATTGCTTACAAAATAAGGTATATTCACTGTTGATGCGCTGGGTGCAGGCCCACGGTAATTGTACAACCCGTCGGCATTTTTTTCATAAAAATAAAAGATGACGGGGTATTTTTTCTTTGGATCAAAATTTTCCGGCTTGTACAAAATACCTTCGCTCCATTTGCCGTCAAACATTTTCCACCTTACCAGTTCTGCAGTAAGCCAGTTGTAATCTTTTTGCTGCGCTGCTAAATTGGTAAGTTTATTATAATTACCAAGCTCATTGCCCACAAACAGTTCCGATTCATTCACATCGCTTCTTTGCAATAAATAGGCATTGGCGTTTTTTGCTTTCATCACCGAAGGATAGCTCACCGGGCCGCCGGAAATAAATTTTGGGTCTGCCACTTCATCAATCTTTTTTGAATAAAAGCTGGCGTACTTGCTCGATTTATTAAACGCCCTTAATATGAGGGTTTCATTGGGTTCTATAAAACGTTTTTCGTTGTCAAAGCGGATATAATTAAGTTCAGTTTTGGCGGCTTTTCCCCAGCCGTTGGTTATATTTTTTGGCTGCTCTGCTGCCTCCGGGTCTGTTTGCCAGATATCATATACATCATTGATGAGAAAATAACGGTCATTGGCTGTCCAGCCGGTAATACCTGCCGGGCGTGGATAATCCGGTACATCATTCTCCACATCATACAATGGCTCTTTTATCTTATCGCTGATATTTTTTATTGCTCCGGTTGTGCTGTTCCAGGTAAAATAATTTTTTGTATCGGGTTCGTACCAGTAAACATATTTACCGGCCGGCGATGCAAAAAAGTTGCTTAGCGAACCCGATTTTATTGTCTTTCTTTTACCATCAACAGTACTCACAGCATAAGCCGTTATCCTGGTGCGCCCTTCCCACTGCTGGGCTATGCGGTTGCCCTTGGTGCTCTGTGCCAAAACCCAGCCGGCATTGCCTTCATCAACGATTGAAACATTTTCTGCATCATCAGCTCCAAGTTGTATGATCTTTTCATCACCGGGCTTCATTACAGCCAGGTAACTTCGTTTTTGTTCGTTAGATAAATTTTTAAGTTGCTGTGGCTGCAGGTAATCATCATTATAATGCCATACATCCAGGCGTGCCAGTTCAAAATCAATCAGCGTGGTATCTTTTGCAGGTGCAATGGGAGCTGTACCAAAAAATAATTTCTTTCCATCCCTGCTGAACCGTACGGTTGCATTTTCGCTGATGGTAAAACCAAGCTGCATGCCTACTGTATTTTTTTCAGCAGCTATTTTTGCACTGTCCTGCCCTGCTGTGTAATACCAGAGTTTATAAAATTTTTGCAGGGCTTTAGTACTGCTGTCTCTTTCGGCAACAAAAGCAAGTTGAGTTCCTTCTTCATCAAAAGCAAAATTTTTACCATCGTTCAGGCTCCGCATAATGGTATCAGTTTTTTCTGACTGGAGATTATACAATAACACCAATGCAAGGCTGTTACTGTCTTTAGCGGCCTTGGTTGTTCTTAAAACCAGTTTCGTTCCTTTTTTATCAAAAGCATAATCACTTACCAGTTTAAAGGTTTTTTCTTTGCCATCGCTCAATCGCCTTACAATTAAATCTGTTCCCTCTGTACCCCCTCCTCCACCTGAAGCATCGTCTCCGTCAGCATCCTGTGGCATATCTTCCTCAACATACATTTCATCTTTTGCTTTTTTAATAATTTCCTTAACGGCTTTATTGGCTGCGCCGATCATTTCTTCTTTGGTAAGATTTTGAGGATTTACTGATTCAACCGACTTACGAATAACAGAATCGGCCAGTTTAACCAGCATCTCAATGTTGGTTTTTGAAGAATCAACAGCAGCCCCTTTTTTTATTTTTTTTGTGGTATCAGGCAAAGGTTTTTCCATCTGGTAAGCCACATAGCCAAAACCTTTTTCAGGAGTTTTAAAACCTTTTACCCTTGCAAATTTCACTACAGCCTCTTTACCCAATTCAACAATACCGATGGAATCTTTCGTCATATCATCGGCCTTTTTCTTTTTTATTTTCGCCTGGCGGGTTTCCTGGAAGATGGGTTTTATTTTAAAAACCACGTAACGGCTGTCTTCAGTTATTACAGCGTTATAGCCACGTGCTATGGTTTTCTTTTCTAAGGTTGCTGCGTTTTGAATGATGAGCTCCCCATCTCCTTCCTGCGGGTTAATGGCATAAACAATATATTGCCCATCGTTGCTGATCAGTCTTTCGCCAACACTTCTCCATCCATCATAAACTGAATGGTCCAAAGGTTTTTTAACCTGTGCCGAAACATTGACGCCTGTAAATAATAATACAGGCAGAAGGAATTTCTTCATACATTTAATTTAGTGGATAAAGTTATTGGAATTGAGGGAGAATAAACAGTCCGTTTGTCATTCTTCTAAAAATCCCCATTCGGTCCGGAGCGAAGCCAGTTTTTCGCCTTCAAGCTTTGCTTTATCATAATGCCCGGCATTGTTTTTTTGCCTGAAAGCTTCATATAAACAAACCGCACAGGCTACAGAAATATTCAGCGATTTGATGATACCCACCTGCGGTATAATAAAATTTCCATCGGCCATAGCGATGATCTCTTCGCTGACGCCGCTGTGTTCGTTACCAAAAACGAGGCAAACCGGTTCAGTAAGATCCAGATCATGTAATCCAACCGCATCGCTGCTTAAATGTGTGGTGTATATTTTTTTGAAATGCTTTCTTATTTCGGTAAAACATTCATCGGCATTGGTGAATTGATGAATAGTTAACCATTTGGCTGCGCTGGATGAGCTTTTGGCGCCCCATTTTTTGTGCGGCGGGATTTTAGTGTTGAGAATGTAAATATCCTGTATGCCAACCGCATCGCAGGTCCGCATTACTGCAGATATGTTGTGCGGATCAAAAACATTTTCCAGCAGTACAGTAAGATCAGGCTGGCGTTTATTTAAAACTGATGTAAGGCGTTCGTTTCTTTCGGGAGTCATGGGTGCAATTTAAATGATTTTGCTACGCAAAATGTTTTACCACAAAGGACACAAAGGCACGAAGGCACAAAGGGTTTTTGTCTGTGACAAAAAAAGGTTTGCCACAGAGACACAGAAACAAGGAATTGAAAATTGTATTTTTTTGTGTTTCCCTGCCTCTGTGGCAATAATATATCCCCAAAGGGAATAAAAGAATATTTTTGCCCATAAACATCCCGATTTGAGTACAGATACCTTTTTAATAACGCCGCCTTTCACGCAGTTGAATACGCCTTATCCGGCTACAGCTTACCTCAAGGGTTTCCTAAATACAAAAGGAATCAGTTCTTTCCAGGCAGACCTGGGCATTGAAGTTACCGTTGCATTATTTTCAAAAACAGGCCTGCAAAATCTCTTTGCAGAAATTAATAACCGGCACAAAGAACATACTGCAAATGCTGCAAGAATAATTGCTTTGCAGGATGATTATATAAATACCATTGATGCGGTGATGTTGTTTTTGCAGGGCAAGAGCCCCACCCTTGCACATTTGATTTGTAAAAGGGATTTTTTGCCAGAAGCAGAACGCTTTGCACAACTTGATGATCTTAAATGGGCTTTTGGCAATATGGGTACACAGGATAAAGCCAAACATATTGCTACGATGTATCTTGAAGACCTGAGCGATCTCATCAAAGAAACCGTTGATGAGCATTTTGGTTTCAGCCGTTACGCCGAAAGGCTGGGAAGAAGCGCCAACAGTTTTGATGAGCTTTATCAAACTTTACAACAGCCTTATACCTTCATAGATAAAATACTGATTGATATTTTAGAAAAGAAAATGGAAACTGTGCAACCCAGGCTTGTTGCGCTTTCTGTGCCTTTTCCGGGTAACTTGTACACATCATTTCGTTGTGCACAGTTCATTAAAAAAAATTACCCAAATGTAAAAGTAGTGATGGGTGGCGGCTTTGCCAATACAGAATTACGTTCACTTTCAGATGCCCGTGTATTTGAATTTTATGATTTTATTACGCTTGATGATGGTGAGGCACCGCTTGAGATTTTACTACAACATATTAAAGGAGAAAAGAAAGTTGATGAATTAAAGCGGACTTTTACCTTGATTGACGGCAAAGTAACGTATATCAATAACACAGCCTGCACCGATTACAAACAAGGCCAGGTTGGCACACCAGACTACAGCGATTTTTATTTAGATAAATACATTTCTGCAATCGAAGTAATAAACCCCATGCACAGTTTGTGGAGTGACGGGCGGTGGAACAAACTTACTATGGCACATGGTTGTTACTGGGGTAAATGCACTTTCTGCGATATCAGTTTAGATTATATAAAAAATTACGAGCCCATCACGGCATCATTACTCTGCGACCGCATGGAAGAAATGATAGCACAAACCGGGCAAAATGGTTTTCACTTTGTAGATGAAGCCGCACCACCGGCTTTAATGCGTGCTTTGGCCATTGAGATCATCCGCAGAAAATTAACGGTAAGCTGGTGGGCCAATGTGCGTTTTGAAAAGAGTTTTTCAAGAGACCTTTGTATTTTATTAAAAGCATCGGGCTGCATTGCAGTGTCAGGCGGACTGGAAGTGGCATCTGACCGGTTGCTGAACCTGATACAAAAAGGTATTACAGTGTCACAGGTTGCCAAAGTGAATAAACATTTTACCGAAGCCGGCATTATGGTGCATGCTTACCTGATGTATGGCTTCCCAACGCAAACCGCACAGGAAACCATTGATTCATTAGAAATGGTGCGGCAGCTGTTTGAAACAGGTGTTTTACAATCTGCATTCTGGCATTTATTTACCATGACGGCTCATAGCCCTGTTGGTTTACAACCTGAAAAGTATAAAGTAGAAAAAGTAAATAATGTTATTGGCACATTTGCCAACAACGATATTGAGCATATTGACCCAACCGGCGCCGATCATGAAAGTTTTAGTTTTGGTTTAAAAAAATCACTGCTTAATTACATGCACGGAGCCTGCTTTGATTATCCGTTGCAGAAATGGTTCGATCAGAAAGTACCAAGAACGACAATACCTCCTGACTATATTCTTAAAGCAATTGAAGAACACGAAATTGTGAATTCAAATCCGAACACTAAAGTTGTTTTCCTGGGCAATCAGCCCAAAACAGAAACCATCATCAAAAGCAAAAAAGGCAACCAGTGGGAATTGCTGTCGCTCAGTTTTGAAACAAAAAAAGAAACCATCAATATTAAAGTTGATAAAGCGCCTGGCGAATGGCTGGCTGGCATTTTACAACGCCTTTCTGTTTCAAACCCAAAAACATTAACCCTGCAGGAAATAAAAGCTGATTATGAAAATGCAGGCCTGGAAGATTTTGAATTGTTTTGGGATAATAAGCCAGTGAATGGATTATGGAAGGCGGGGTTGTTGCAGTTGTAATTTTATTTTATAAATTTGACGATATGCATTTTTCGGGATGTAGCGCAGCCCGGTAGCGCACTTCGTTCGGGACGAAGGGGCCGCTGGTTCGAATCCAGTCATCCCGACTATAACATTATACTTAATTATTTTTTAGGATACAGTTTCGCAATAAATTTTTTATCCGCTTCCGATAAAACCACATTCGACTCAATTGTAAAATCCCCAATTGTAAGTTCTTCCGGCACTTCGTACATCATGATGGATTTTTTATCCAGCTTGTTTGCCCGGATTTCACTCTTGTCGTATTTGGAAAATACCTGTTCATCAACTTCTCTTTTCGTCCAGTCATTTGTTTGTTTATAGTATGCATACACCGCTTTTTTATTCCAGGGTATGCCATTATCAGGGCGCTCATGCTCATGAATGCACCCCAGTGTATGCCCGAATTCGTGCAGCACCACCCGGCTGTATTCTTCATCATCACCTTTAGGCGTTAACCAGCCCAGGTTCATGGTGGGCAGGGTTTTGTCTTCCGATAATATATCGGTGCCCAGCAAACTCCACGAACCATCATTTTTGTCAAAGGCAATCCGAACGTCGCCGGGCTTTTTGCGGGGCGTAAAATCAAACTCTATATTGGCATAATTCATCCAGGTTTTTGCATGCCTGATCACACGGTCACGCACTTCCTTTTTTCCTCCTAAAAAAGATACCGTAATCCTCCTGCCGGCTTCCCATTCCTTGCTTCTCTCCGAAGCCATCCGGGAAAGTGCCGTAAAATGTGCCGGCTTTTTAACCAGGTTTTTCCTGGCATAATCCTCCAGTATAGACATATCAGCCTTTGAAACTCCCCGCAGATTGGAGGGTTTTTCGAGGAAAGAATTTTTAAGATCCTTAATTGACCGGTGGTGAGAAACACGGCATTCACGGCAGTAATAGAAATCTGATATTTTCATAAACGGCTTTTTGGAGATTAAACAAAGGTTTATGAAATGTATGATAAATAATCTTTAAATGCAATACTGGAATTCATTTTATTTGCCGAAAAGACGGAATTAATCAAACGCCATATCGTCTGCTATTTTCTGCCTGTTTTTTTGTACTTGTATGTTTTATTTTCAAAAATGAAACATTTTAAAATTAAAATGAAACAAATTAGCTAAACCTGAAACAACTTAAAAATAATATGCAACAAGTGTGAATGGCCTCTGGCAAACCTCCGATACAAATTGTATATTTATTCCGGCTATTTTTAAACACCAAAATTAAAAAAAATGAAAAAGCTTATAACAATTCTGTCAATTGGTGCTTTTCTGTTCACCAGTTGCAAAAAAGAATCTACTGCCGATTATACACCACTTAATAATGATGCTGCAGGCAGCAATGCATCTTCATTAAAGGCCGTTACGGGAAACAATGAACTGCAGCCTACCGGCGTGAGTTTCATATACAAAGTGCCCGACCCTAACAACATTTTTGAAAAACAGAAAATTTATTTGCGCAGCTATGCTCCTGGCGCTGTTAGTTATGCCTGGAATTTTGGAAATGGCACAAAATCAACGCTGGCCAACCCGGTAATTGATTATATCATGCATGGGTACTACAATATTACACTTACGGTAACATACGGCGATGGCCGCACCGCCTCTGCAACAAATGAGATATTAATATTGTGTAACTTCCTTGGACATTAATATCTGTCAATAAAAAAAATAAGGCTGTTTTTTCAGCCTTATTTTTTTGTTTTAATTTATTTGCCACTTTGTTGCAAATTTGTATTTTGCAGTTAAACAACTGATAATTGTTCCGGAGTAAAACAACACGATCCCAGGCGGCGCTCTTTTTACTGCTGCTCTTGTTATGCACCAGTGTGCCTAAGCGTGTTGTTCATCTAATGCTGGGCGGTCATGAAAAAACAGCTCTTCACCAGCAACCGGGGGATCGGGATCATCTGGACAAAGCCGGTTATGATTGTGATTGTAACTTGTTTGTATCTACCTCCCCTTTTACATATTTCCTTTCGCCGGTAATTACGCCCGGCGTTGTATTACAAGCAAGCCTCATTGTAAATTATTTACAGCCGGGCACACAAAGCAATCATCATTTTTCCTTTACCCTGCGTGGCCCGCCACCTAACCTGCTCCCTGCCTTCGGGTAAAATCTAATCATCAAACGTGTAATTAACTTTTGCATTGCAGGTTAACTCCTGTAACTATCTGGCTGCTGCTGAGGCACCAGCCGTTAAGCAAAATTAATGTACATCATTATTACAGTTTTTAAGTAACTGCTGGCGGTAAAAAACACTTTCCATGACAGATGCTGCAATAACCGAAATTCTAAAAAATAAAGGTATATATGTAACCACTACCCGGGTAAAGGTTTACCGGATTATGCTGGAACAGCGGGTGCCTGTAAATGCGGCTCAAATACATAAAATTTCGGCGCCCCAACTCGACCGGGTATCTGTTTACAGGGCCCTGCAGGTTTTTGTTCAAAAGGGTATTATCAGCACACTCCCCAGATCCAAAGGCTGGCCCCTATACCTGCTCAAAAAAAGCAACCTGCCCAATGACCCGGTAAAACCCGGCGATATTAATATATATTTCACCTGCAGCAGCTGCGGCAGGTTAACAACTCAAAAGGCATATGCATTAAACACCCAGTTGGTTCCCGCCAACTACATTGTAAACCGCTGCCAGGTGATATTAGAAGGTATTTGTACCAGTTGCCAGGAATCCGGTGACCGGGAGCTTTCTTAAGGCATACTTTATTATTCCCGTTTTTCAGTAATTTACGATGGTATTAACACTAATTAACGTGAGAACCCAACTTAAAAAAGACGAAAAAATTTTACTTATAACAAGGCAGCATTGGCTCAGGTTAGTATTGCCCTTTTTTGCCTGGATATTACTGACCGTATTGCTGATCTGGTGGCTTAACAATACTACCGCCTGGATCATCATTTTATTAACAGCGCTTTACCCGCTGTATGAATATATTAACTGGCGGCACAACCTTTGGTCGGTTACCAACCTGCGTATTATTGATGAAACCGGATTTTTTACACGCTACTCCAAAGAAAGCCCGCTTGATAAAATAAATAATGTGGAGTACGATCAAAGTATTTGGGGGCGCATATTTGGCTTTGGCAATGTAGATATTCAAACTGCTGCCGAAATGGGCGAAACAAAATATATGCTCATCCATCATCCCAAATTACTGAAAGACACCATCACCCACGCACAGGAAGAATACAAAAAAAACCAGTTAACCAACCAGGCAAACCAGCTTGCCGAAGCCATTGCCAGAACCAATGCAGGCACAAAACCATCACAGCAGATGATTGCAGATGAACTGGATAAATTGTTTTCGCTGCTGCAGAAGGGCGCCATTACCCAGGAGGAATATGTGGCGCAGAAACAAAAGCTGCTGGGAGGTTAAGTTCATACCCCGGCAGCAAACGATGGTTAGCCTGCGATGCGTAAAAAAATACTGGAGCAGTATTACAAATTTAAAAACTGTATGAGCCTTGCCTGAATTTTAAAATCTTTATTTAGGTTAAAAGACAATTCCACCAATTAATAATAAAAAAATGAAACACAAAATCGGCTCTAAAGAAAAGCCTATGCTGTTAAAAACACCTCCTTTAACATCCGAATTTACAATGCATCCCGATGAAAAAGACGGCAGGGAAATACTGGTTTGTACCGTTGGTAAAACTGTTTTGCATTACGATGCCCGGATACTGGACGATATGCATGACATGCTTAAAAAGCATAAAGACTGGATGGAACTTGGCAGCGCTGATGAACAGAAACCTGCAAAAGAAGGAACTGTTGAAGCCTGGGGGCGATCAGACAAAAACCCCATTGGCGGCTGGTATGGTTTAAAAAAGGGTTTACGTGGACGTGTGGGTATGTACATACCACCACTATTGGAAAAACTGGGACTTGCTGAAGTTACCCACGATGCCAAAGGAAATAAAATGAGGGCTAAATAAGTAAGTAAGTAGTATCAAAGGCCCGTTCGCAACCGGGCCTTATTACATGGCATTTAGTTGCCTGGCAAAAATATTTTTTATCTTGTACCTGATGATCTCTTTCAGCACCACCATATTGCAGTTTGCCCAGCAGGGCGAAAAAACTGGCTGGACCTATATTGCAGTACCTGCTGAAATTGCAAACAAATTAAACCCCGGTGTTAAAAAATCGTACCGGGTAAAAGGTAAGCTTGATGATTTTAAAGTAGAAAAAATTGCGCTGATCCCTATGGGCAAGGGCGATTTTATTTTAACAGTAAATGCGGCCATACGCAAAGGCATTGGCAAGAGAAAAGGAGCAACAGTTAAAGTTCAGTTTGAATTAGACCACTCGCCTATCCTGCCTCCATCAGAATTGCTGGAATGCCTGCAGGATGAACCTGAAGCATTGAAATATTTCAACAGCCTGCCGCAGGGCCACCGCAATTATTTTACCAAATGGATTGAGAACGCCAAGACAGAACCTACCAAAACCAAACGCATTGCACTGGTTATAAAAACCATGATCCGTAAAATGGATTTTGGCACCATGCTGCGTGAAGAAAGAGATGAGCGGAGAATGTCAGGGAGGTGAAAATTTTGATACTGGATACTTGCTTCAAGATACTGGCCACTCCCAGAAACATTAAAAAGCCCTTCAACAATTCAACTCCATACAGCATCAAGCTTCCAGTATCCAGCTTAATGCAACAAAATCGTCGTTCCCTTTTGATTAACTCTTTTTCCTGTTTCAATATGAGTGTAGGTGAGTATCCACACATAAGTGCCCAGGTCGGCGGGCTGCCCTTTAAAACGTCCATCCCATTTTTTTGTCCAGTCCCGGGTTTCAAAAACCAGTTGGCCAACACGGTTATACACACGGAACAAAAGATCGGTTGCCTTGTAAGCATTTAATGGATACAACTCGTCATTAAGCCCGTCGTTATTGGGCGTAAAGGCATTGGGCACGGCAATATAACAACTGTTGGGCACCACAATTTTTTGTATGGCCGTATCAGAACAGCCCCTGTTATTCCGTACAATCAGTCTTGGAAAAACATTGGTGATAACCCTGGGAACCGGATATGATTGCGGCGCCGGATCTGGTGAAATACTGGTGATGCCATTGCCAAAATCCCACTGCCAGCTTACGAGGTTACCGGTGCTGTTGTTTTTAAAAGTTGCAAACTCATTGGGGCAAACAAATGCAGATGCTTCAAATGCCGCCTTCACTTCGTTATCTATAAAGATAGAAACAGTATCACTGCTGTCGCGGCAAACCCCGTTGGATACGATGAGGAAGGTTTTTTTCCAACCGGGTGTACCATACAAAATGGTCGGGTTTTGCAAACTGCTGCTTCTTGTCCGGTCGAAATTCCACTTCCAGAAATTCACTTCGTTGGCGCCATTATGAAAATAATTGATGGTATCCCTGTCGCAGCCATATTTTATAAGATAGCTGAAATCGGCATTCACGGTATCCTTGGTATTGAATATAAGGCTTCCGCTGGTAGTTACCTGGTTGCATTCATCAGTGATTGAACCTGCCAGTTCTATCCGGTAGGTTCCCTTGGTTCTGATAGGCGCAGATAAATTAGTAGCCAGTTTTACCCTGATAACCTGTGTCAGTCCATCTGCATTGCAATCACCTGAAGCGCCGGTAACTGTAACCGGCTCGGAGCCTGCAAGGATGGTTACCTTAAAATCACCGGCATCAATGCTGCTGCATTTCATTTTTTTTCTGAATACCAAAACTACTTCATCGGGTTTGCAGCCGGGTGGTGTTATGCTGTCCATGGGTGTTGGTATCAATGGATAAACAACCATGGGGATTGTTTCTCCTGCCGGAATTTCCCTGTCGCAGTTATCTTTTATTGTATTGTTATCTCCAAGCGGTGGCGGGTCTTTTTTTATGGTGATGGTGTAATTGCCGGGCGGAAGCGGTGCATCAAAAGTGATCAGTACCGAATCCATATCAAAAGCACCGGTGCTGCATCCAAAACCGCTTGCCGAAATAACATTGGCTACTGCAGGACTGATGGTGAACTCACTGCCATTTGCCGAAACGCTGTTGCACTTCATTCTTTTATTCATTTTAATACTGGCGCTTACACCATCGCAGATGGCCCTGGCACTTTCCATGTGCGGTTCCTTGGGGTCTGTAATGCTGGCTGTACCACCGGTAAAAGTAAGGTCATAACCAGCGGTACTTCTTGTCCAGTTGGTTACCATTAATAAGTAACTGTGCCCAATGATGATGGTTGGCATAACATTGAATGGTGTATTACCATTGGCAGAACCTTCGCAGTGTACATTGCCTGTGGCTCCGGGCCGGCAACCGGTTGGCGATTCAGGAAAGGGGGCCGGGCCGCTGCCAGCCCCATATAAGTTTATAGAAATAGCCAGAGATGGATTTGTAAATACATCATTGGGGTTATGGCCGGTAATGTCGAACAAAACCCAGTCATAATCATCTGTGCTGGAAAGTCCGCTTATCAAAAAACCCAGCGAACCGGTTTGAAAACAGGTGAACTTGTACCAAAAAGAGCTTTCGGATGATGCACCCACAGAGCAACCGGATTGTGCCACATTAGCTCCTGAACAATTGATTACCACATCCTGGTGAAACACCGATGTGCCGCAAACGGGCAAGGCATTACCGGGGCTCATGCCCGGAATTGTATTACACGGTTGTGCATATGAAATAAATACCAGGGAAAAATTTATAGCGATCAGCGTTAGTAACCTTTTTATCATAAGTGTAGCGAAATTATACAAAAGACCTCTTTAAAGACATTAATGCTGCAAGAGTTAGTATGATTTTAACAGGAATGATGATGTAATTTAAATAATTACACACATCAGTAAATTTATACCTACTTTACCTTAGTTTTTATCTCCTGCAGTTTTAATAATGCTTCTACGGGTGTTAAGCGGTTTATGTCAACAGCCTCCAGTAAATTCCTTATCTCATCAAAAGTTGCTGAATGTGCATCAAAAATACTGAGCTGCATTTTGGGTGCGGAGAGCTTTTTAATGTTTTCATCCAGGCTAGTACTTTCGCCTCCTTCCCTGCTGTCTTCCAGCTGTTTTAAAATTTCGTTGGCACGGTCAATCAATTGCGGCGGCATGCCGGCCATGCGTGCCACATGAATACCAAAGCTATGTACACTGCCACCGGGCGCCAGTTTGCGTAAGAAGATGATTTTATTACCAACTTCTTTATTGGTAACATGATAGTTTTTAATGCCGCTGAATTTATTCTCCAGTTCGTTCAGCTCGTGGTAATGTGTAGCAAATAATGTTTTGGGCTGATGCGGAGAGTTGTGTAAAAATTCGGCAATGCTCCAGGCAATGCTTATACCATCGTAGGTTGATGTTCCTCTTCCGATCTCATCCAGTAATATCAAACTACGTTTAGTAAGATTGTTGATGATACTGGCTGTTTCATTCATCTCTACCATGAAGGTACTTTCACCGCCGCTTAAATTATCGCTGGCGCCAACACGGGTAAATATTTTATCTGTAAGCGGAATTTTTGCATCGCTTGCCGGTACAAAACTTCCCATGTGTGCCATTAGTGTTATCAAAGCCGTTTGTCGCAGAATGGCGCTCTTACCACTCATGTTTGGACCGGTTAAAATGATGATCTGTTGCGATGAAGGATCTAAATAAATATCATTGGCGATATAAGGTTCCCCAACAGGCAGGTTTCTTTCAATCACCGGGTGACGGCTGTCTTTTATATCCAGTACAAAATCATCCTGCAGCGCTGGCTTTTTATATTTGAATTGAAGTGCATTGTTAGCAAAGCAACTAAGGCAATCCAGCACAGCCATTACATGGCCGTTCACCTGCATAGGTGCAATATAATCCTGCAATTCGTTCAGCAATTCTTCAAAAAGCTGCATTTCAATGGCGAGGATTCTATCTTCTGCACCGATTATTTTTTCTTCGTATTCTTTTAATTCTGGCGTGATATAACGTTCTGCATTCACCAGTGTTTGCTTGCGTATCCAGGTTTCGGGTACTTTGGTTTTATGTGCATGGGTTACTTCTAAATAATATCCAAACACATTGTTGAAACTGATTTTTAAAGAAGAGATACCTGTTGCCATTGCTTCCCTTTGCTGGATCTCAACCAGGTAATCCTTTCCACCGCTGGCGATCTTTCTTAAGCCATCCAATTCTTCGTTGATACCGGCTGCAATCAAATTCCCTTTGGCTGCCGCAACAGGAGGATTTTCATTCAGTTCTTTTTCGATCTTATCTAAAATGTATTTGCATGGATTTAGGGAATCACCCAGCCATTTTAAATATTCACTTGAAGAATTTTCGCAACACTCTTTTATCAATGCTGTTTGCTGCAAGCCCTTTGCAATTTGCAGGACTTCTCTGGGGTTAACTTTCTTAAGCGGCACTTTACTCACCAGCCTTTCTACATCGCCGGCCTGTTTAATGTATTGCGAAATTTTATTCCGCAGATCAAATTCTTTAATTAAATATTCAACTGTATTCAATCGTTCGCTGATCTTTACTATATTGTTCAGTGGCAGTACCATCCATCGTTTCAGCAACCTGGCTCCCATGGCTGACACAGTATTATCCAGCACTTTCAATAAGGTATTGCTTCCTTCGGCTCCGCCAAACAGTTCAAGGTTACGAATGGTAAAACGATCCATCCATAAATGGTCTTCCCGGTCAATTCTCTGTATAGAGGTGATGTGGCCCAGGTTGGGATGTTCTGTATCTTTTAAATAATGCAGTACAGCACCGGCTGCCACAATACCTAAAGATTGGCCCTCAACCCCAAAACCTTTTAAGCTGTGCGTACCAAAATGTTTTAATAAACTTTCAGTAGCATAGGCATCGGCAAAGATCCATTCTTCCAAAGTGTAGGTAAAGAATTTGGTACCGAAATTCTCTTTAAAATATTTCTGCCGGCTGCGCTGAAATATTACTTCGGCAGGTTTTAAGCTCTGTAATAATTTATCGGTGTATTCCTTATCGCCTTCGGCAACAAAAAATTCACCGGTGCTGATGTCTAAAAATGCAATCCCTATTTTATCGTTTTCGAAATGAAGAGCAGCTAAAAAATTGTTACTGTTATGCTCCAGGAGTTTATCGCTGGTGGCAACGCCTGGCGTTACCAATTCTGTTACACCACGCTTTACAATCCCTTTGGCTTGTTTTGGATCTTCTAACTGATCGCAAATGGCAACCCGGTAACCTGCTTTTACGAGTTTATGCAAATATGTATCCAATGCATGATGTGGAAAGCCTGCCAGTTCAGATGCATCAGGGTTTCCATTGTTACGCCTGGTAAGTGTGATGCCCAAAACGGCAGCGGTATTGATGGCATCCTGTCCGAAAGTTTCATAAAAATCACCCACACGAAACAGCAATATCGCATCAGGGTAACGGGCCTTGATGGCATTGTGTTGTTGCATTAAAGGTGTTTCAGCAGATCCTTTCGCCATAGTTCTTTCCCGTTTACCGGAGGCGACAAAAATAAGGCATTGGCTTTATACTTAAAGCCGGTTAAAACCAGTGTTGATATTTAACGGATGATAAAACTTTTCCGGATATCTTTTTCTCCATCATTTACTGATAGTACATAGTTTCCTGCAGTCAGCGATCTTATTGGTAAAACCTTCCTGTTCGTTCCGGCGCTTATCTTTTGCTGACCAGTATAGAGTTTTTGTGCACCTGTATTAAAAACAGTGATAGTCACATTTTTTGAAAGAGATGAATGGATAGTTAGCTGAATATTGCCGGAAGGTGCAGGATTGGGCGAAACAAAGGCATCAAAAACGATATTGCTTCTTTTTATCTTAACGATATCACTGTATTTTTCACTGCCGTTCTTTTCAATGATCTTCAGCCTGTAAAATAAATATTCAGCAGCCGGTAGTTTATTATCAGTAAATCTGTAGGTTGATGTATTGGCTGTATTGTTCAATGCAATTACATTACCGATTGAAGTGAAATTATTTTGATTGAGTGATCGCTCCACATCATATTTCGATACGCCAGTTTCATTACTCACTTTCCATTCAAGCTCTGCATTACCTGCCAGTTCCTTTACATTAAAAGACAGCAGCGATAAAGGCAAAGTGGCCACCGTTCCCTGCACCCAAACTGAATAGCTATACGGCGGCAACTCAACATAAACCCGGTTGCTGCCATCTACCAATTGATAAGGAAAAGCAGAACGGGCCAGTATATCAGTAAACCTTGTACCGGGAGTTATAGCACCGCCTCTTGTATTAATTCCATGATCAACTTTTAAAGTTGTGCTCCCAAAATTGATGGCCACGATCACATCTTTATTACCATTGGCCGCAAAGCACTGTAGTTGATAAATAAGCGCCCTGTTTGAAGAACCTTCTATAAAATTGCTGCCATAAGGTGTTCCAAAACGGTTAAGGTAATCAACGGTTGGTGAACCATTAATGTATAATTTCAAGGCAAGCATCAATCTGTCAATCTCATTTTTATATGGAGGAAGATTGGTTGGGTGATAACCGTACAAACCACCGGCTGGTGCAGGATAACCATAGTAATCGGGATAAAAAACCGTAGGTACACCCAGTTGATTATTGGTTAAGATATAAGCATAAGCCAGGTTGGGGCTGTTTCGTATCAATGAAGCAAAACCGGATGCATCCCTGAAATCGTGGTTGTTTACAAAAGTGATGATGTTGTAGCCGCTTAAAGATGCCGCATCGTGCAGGCTGTTGTTAAATACATTGCGGCAATCGTAACCTGCATCATCGCAGGCAAGGCGCAGTTGCTCACGTAAAGTAAAATCAAAGATTTTAGGATCAATGGCTGCAAGGGCCGCCGGTGTCATGTTTGCCTTCACACTGTTGATCCACCCGCTTAATTCAGCCGGATTTGTACCATACCATTCTCCTACCACCATACTGGGATTTTTTCCATAGGCATTCATACTGTCGAGCAGGTCTGCCACAAAACCCGGACTGAAATGCTTGATCGCATCCATCCGTAAACCCCGTACGCCCAATTCATCCCAGTTCCATTTGGTCCATTCAATTAAGGTATCGGCTGTTTTTTTCTGAAACTGGTCGTAGTCATAAAAAAAATACATACCATCCCAGTCGCCGTTTAAAAAAGTGGTGGCCGCATTGGCATTGTTGGGTTTAAAGAAATCGTAGTTCATCTGCCCCCTGCCACTGGCAACGGAATTATAATTGGTATAAGTTTGATACACCAGGTCGTTCACAATATCTGTTGCCCTTGATGAACTGTAAATACCATAAATACGATGATCGGAATAGCCCCCGGTATTGTTCATGTAAATAAAAATGGTATCCCCGGCAGGGTTAAAATCACCGGGATTCAGTTGCAAATGAAATTCATCTGTACCACAACTGCCGCCGTTTTCGATGGTTACATTCATATTTTTACCCAGCAAAATATTGTTGTTGCCCTGCCCGCAATCGCCGCCCCCGTTGGGTTCCGTTTCATTCAGGTCAGGCAGGCCCTGGTAACCAACCGTGTTGGTTTGCATGTAAATGCGGTAAGTGTAATTATTAAAACGGCCATCGCCGCTTTTAGAACTGAATTTGAAATAATAATCTCCTGCACCATTGCCGCTGGTGCCTCCCACTGGTAAAATGCACCTGAACCTGTCGGAAGGAAATGGTTCTTTTGCAGCAGTGTAATGAGTGGTTATATAAGATCTAACAGCAGGATTATTTTCGGGGCTGCCGCCATCACGATGGTTGTAAACCATATCTGCAACCGGTGCTATGCCTTGCGCTGTAAATTCTGCAAGCATATTGTTTAATGCGGCACGGGTTCCCAAACCGGTTGTTTGATTGCCAATGAAAAGATCTTTGGGATCGTAACCATTGCTGTTGGTACCAAAACTGGCAACACTATGTGGTGGAAACCAGATATGGGTAATACCTGATGATTTGAGATTTGCTGCTTTAATTCTTAAAGTATCAGCCCAGCTAAAACCGTTGGCTGTTTTGGGGTAATCCCAGTACCAGCCCTGCATAAAAACCTGTTGTGCATTGACTGAAAAAAGTATAGCGATAAAAGCAAAAGTTAAGTAAAGTCTCCTCATATAACTACATGATTAATTACATAAGGAAGATAGAATAAAAAGTTCAGATTCGGGCTGCCTGTTTAAGCATTTATCAGTTTTCCTGCTTAGTTAAAATCTCTTTCTTCATCTTTTCCCAAAGTCCGTCAAAAGTCTGGTGATTTTCTTCTTTCCATTTTTTACTGAAACTTTTCATTTTCTCAGTGCGGTCTTGTTTGGTGAGTGAGAAAAAAGCCGTGATGGCTTCCTTATCATGCTCAAATGCCATCTGGTTGTAGAGTTCTTTCAGTTCTTGTTCTTTACGGATATTGCTGTTGGCAATTTCAATCTCCATTTCCTCCCGCAGCATAACTTTTTGATCATAACTGCCAGATGGAAGCATGGTCTTTGCAATCACCGGCATCAACTCAATCAGCATCAAAATAAAAACGATGAGGTAATACCTGAACTGTAATGCAGCATTATTTTTTAGTAAATTACCCAATGCTTCAACCCTCGTTAAAAAACCATTATTGAGATAAGCAGTAAAATTTATTTCTTCTGTTTTTATTTTATGTTCAATTTCTTTTATAGCCGCATCGGCACTGTCTAATTTAGGCTGGGTTTGCTTTAGCAAAGCCTGGTATGCACCATCCAGTTTCTGATATTCATTTCGTTTGGCAATGGCAATATCTTTAATGCCCACTTTACCCGATCCGCCGCTTCCATCGGTTTCGGCAATAAAATTTTCACGTGCTTTATTAACTGCATCGTATTTTGAATCCAGTTCAGTTTTTAAAGCGGCTTTTTCTTTTACTAATACCTCTTTGGGTGTTTTATACAATGCAACCAGTTCCAGCTGCTTCAGCATTTTCTTTTTTTCATTATCCAGCGATATCTGCAGTTGTATTTCTTTATCAAACATATACAACACGGCTGGCTGCGCCATAAAAGTGCCAATGGTTAATGCCAGCAATCCCCTGAATAAAAGCGGGGCCGGTTTCCGTTTATTGAATTTGGTAATGCCTTTTATCAAAGCCCGGTCAATAGTAAGAATGATAAAGCCCATAAAAGTCCCCAAAGCAACCGGCAGCAAAACAGAATCAACTATAGTACTAAAAAAGTAGGCCCAGGTAAAGGTTGCGAACGCCCAGGTTGCCAGCACCGTCATCCCAATGATCTTGTACCGGTTCCTGTCAACAACTGAATCAACCAGTATTTCTTTTTCGGCAGTAGAAAGCCACCATAAAAACTCTGTGAATTGAGCAGGCGCATAAGTTTCCCTTTGAGAAACGGCAATATTCTTTTCCATGAAATGAATGAATTAAAGTTTGCTATACGGGATCAATAGCGGAGTGGAGTTGAAGTACTGCAAAGTAAATAATCTTTTCAACCTATACACAAACCAAAACCTGATAATTATATAAATGCCTGTACATTAACAGTTTGTTACAAATCAAGCTTAAACCCTGCTTGTAAAAAAGCATCCAATCCTGTATCTTTGCACCCATTTTATAAAAGACATTTTTACTATAATAAAGCAATATGAAACAATTTTTTAGTGTGCTGGTTTTTGTGGCCGGAATGATATTTACAGCCCAGGCCCAGGTTCCGAAGGGAATGGGCAACAGCGATCCGGAAGCAAAAAAGATACTGGACGCCGTGAGTTCAAAATTCAAAACCTTCAAATCAGTGCAGTCAAACTTCAGCCTTAAAATAGAAAACGCAGCCAATAAACTGATGGGTAATAAGACAGGCACGGTTTATATGAAAGGTACTAAATACCGCATTAAAGTAACAGGACAGGATATATTTTGTGATGGCAGCAATGTATGGACAGTGGATGCCGCAGCCAAAGAAATAACCCTTACCAGGCTTGACCCTTCCAACAATACCATTACCCCCCAAAAGATGTTTACCAATTTTTACGACAGGGATTTTTTATACAAACTGAACAGCGATGCAAAAGGTATTCAGGAAATTGAACTAACACCGATTGACAAATCAAAGCTGTTTCATAAAGTGATTGTATTTATCAACAAAGCTGCCAACACCATTGCTTCAACCAAAGTGTTTGAAAAAGCTGGTAACCGTTATACTTATACAGTAAGCGGCATGAACACAAGTTCAGTAATACCTGATGCTACTTTTGTATTCAATCAGAAGAATTATCCAGGGATGGAGTTGGTTGATTTGAGATAAACTGCCACAGAAGCACGGAAGCACAGTAAATATCATTTTAAAAGCATAACCATGTTATGGCTTTTTATTTCCCCACCTATACGATTCATTTTGCAAACCTGCCAGGTCAATAACCCGGTCAACAACCGTGGCTGCTGCTTCTTCAATGGTAGTTGGTTTGCTGTAAAAAGATGGTGTGGCAGGGCAAATAATGCCTCCGGCAAGTGTAACAGTTTCCATATTTCGGATATGAATAAGATTGTACGGCGTATCTCTTACTACACAAATAAGTTTTCTTCTTTCCTTTAAAATAACATCGGCAGCACGGCTTATCAGGTCGTTGGAAATACCGGAAGCGATACGGCCTAATGTGCCCATGCTGCAGGGTATTATGATCATGGTATCATACCGGCCCGATCCGGAAGCAAAGGGTGCATGAAAATCCTGCTGGGAAAAATTTAGCAGTTCGTAATGGATGTAATTCTCGTTGCCCAATTCTAATTTCCATACTTCTTTGGCATTACCGGTCATTACCAGGCTCAGTTCATCCCATTGGGCTTTAAGCTGCATCAGTTTCTTCAATAACAGCTCAGCATAAATTGAGCCGCTGGCCCCTGTAACTGCAATAACAATTTTCTTACTCATTTTACCGTTTATATATGTAAGCTACAAAACAAAATTAGATGCAAATTGTTTTTCGCCTCATATTGATTGCTGTAATATTAGTAATACTGATCGGGTTTTAGTATTTACCATATTCGGAAAAATTCTCCTGCCCTCTTTTCGTTATCATTCAAAATTGTAATTTCCCCGTTCAATTACCTGAATGGCTGCACCAAAACTACAGAGAAGCTTAGGCTTATTTCAATCTACTGTTGTAAACATGATTGACATGGTGGGCATTGGCCCCTTTGTTACCCTGCCCATTGTTATGGGTTTGATGGGCGGCATGTTTTTATATGCGTGGATAGCGGGTGCAATACTTTCACTTGTTGATGCCATGATCTGGAGTGAACTTGGCGCTGCCTACCCGTTAGCCGGTGGCAGCTACAATTTTTTGAAAGAGGCTTACGGTAAAAACGGTATGGGCCGGATGATGAGCTTTCTGTACGTATGGCAAACAGTGATACAGGCGCCACTGGTTGCAGCATCAGCCGCCATTGGTTTTTCACAATACCTCGGTTACCTGGTTGAACTGGGGCCGGTTGAACAAAAATTGGTTTCTGCATCGGTAATTGTTGTTGTTACTATTTTACTCTATCGCAAAATTGACAGCATTGGGAAAATTGCTGTACTGCTCTGGACCGGTGTTATTCTAACAATCGGCTGGATCATTATTGGCGGTGTTGCACATGGAAATTTTCTTCAACCATTAAAAGATATCAATGCAGGTTTCAGCTGGGGTCAGCTTGCTTCTTTTGCATTCGGGCAGGCATGCATCAAATCAATTTACAGTTACCTCGGTTATTACAATGTTTGTCATTTGGGTGCAGAAATAAAATATCCCGGCAAAAACATTCCACGCAGTATGTTCATCTCTGTTATTGGTATTGCCATTTTATACATAGCCATGAACACAAGCGTGGCAAGCGTTATAAGCTGGCAGGAAGTTAAACAATGGCAGGATGCCGGTATCAATAATTTTGTTGTGAGTACATTTATTGAACGGCTTTACGGTCATGCAGCGGCAAACACTGCTACGGTAATGATCTTATGGGTTGCACTTGCATCTCTGTTTGCGGTAATGCTAGGTTATTCAAGAGTCCCTTATGCCGCAGCCATTGATGGAGCTTTCTTTAAAGTGTTTGGCAAACTGCACCCAACCAGAAATTTCCCTTACATATCATTGCTTGTATTAGCTGCATTTGCCTTTGTGTTCAGCCTGCTGTTCAGGATGAGCGATGTTATCAGCGGCATTTTAGCCATGCGTATCATGGTGCAGTTTATTGGCCAGGCCGTTGGTGTTGTAATCCTTCGTAAAAGAAACGGCAGCAAACATCTCCCATATAAAATGCCTCTATACCCTATCCCGGTAATTTTAGCAATCGCTATGTGGCTGTTTATTTTTTATTCAACAGGTTTTGCGGTCATCAAATCTTTCCTGATCGTTTTTGGAACCGGTGTGGTAGTTTATTTTATTTATGCTAAACTGCAGCATCAGTGGCCTTACAAAACAGTTGCAGGCGCAACCCTTACTGACGACATAGATATTGATAAAAATAATTAAAGAGCAGGCAAAGAATCTAAAGCTGTCATTTCATTATCCTTTAAATGCATTGCCATACAATAGCTCCCATTGGTTATTACAAGAAAAGGAACCTTCAATGATACATTGTATCGCAAAGCCTGGTCAAGCACAGTTCTGTCAAGTTTCACGTTCATTTCCTTACATTCCACAATCAGCCATGGTTTTGTTTCTGCATCATACACAACCATATCAAACCGTTTTTTCAAGTCACCTAATCTTATCTCTTTTTCAATAGCAATTAAAGAGGCAGGGTATTTTTTTACCTGTATAAGATATTGCAAAAAATTCTGCCGTACCCATTCTTCAGGAGTAAGCACAACCCATTTTTTTCGCAGTTCATCAAAAATGTATTCCTTACCATTTTCTTTTTTTATTTTAGGCTGATATGGCGGGTATTCAATTTTGATCATCTATATAAAACCTGTACAGGCTGGGAATTTTGTATCTTTATTATTAATTTAGAATTTAACGGAAAGATATGAAGTCAAAAGCAGAAATAGTAAACAACTGGTTACCCAGATACACGGGAGAAAAATTAGAAAATTTTGGAGAGTACATTTTACTCACCAATTTCAGCAATTATGTAAACATGTTTGCAGACTGGAATAAGGTCTCCATCGTGGGCATGGACAGGCCCATGCAATGCGCCACTGCAGATAATATTACCATCATCAATTTTGGCATGGGCAGTCCGGGTGCAGCAACTGTGATGGACCTGTTGAGCGCCATCGAACCCAAGGCTGTTTTGTTCCTGGGTAAATGCGGCGGCCTCAAAAAAAGAAATAAACTCGGCGATCTTATTTTGCCCATTGCAGCCATACGTGGGGAGGGAACTTCAAATGATTATCTGCCGGCGGAAGTGCCTGCATTGCCCGCTTTTGCTTTGCAGAAAGCCATTTCAACCACCATAAGGGATGCCAATTGTGATTATTGGACCGGTGTTTGCTATACCACCAACAGGCGGGTTTGGGAGCATGATGAAGTATTTAAAGAATATCTGCAAAAAGTAAGGGCCTATGCTATTGATATGGAAACAGCAACCATTTTCACGGTTGGTTTCTACAACAAAATCCCAACAGGGGCTTTGTTACTTGTCAGCGACAGCCCTATGATACCGGAAGGCGTAAAAACGGAAGAAAGCGATAAAAAAGTTACAACCGAATATGTTGAGCGCCATCTTAAAATAGGTATAGATTCTTTAAAGCAATTGATCAATGATGGATTAACGGTACGGCATCTTAAATTTTAGATCATGAAACTTTTATTTTTTTTATCCGGTATTTTTCTTCTTACAGTGTCGGCTGCTAATTGCAATAAAAAAGATAAGGAAAGTAAAATATTCAGTGAAGTTTTTAAAGGCAGGTTAGAGATCAAAGCCATCTGCATGAATTATACCGTAAGTGTGCTGGATAAGGCTGATACATTGAATGTTGTACCAAACTGGACCGATGAAACAACAAAAAAAACTTACAAAAATGTTTTTGCGCTGGCAAATCCCTGCAATTTTCCAGACTCAATTAAGCAAGGTGATGAATTTTATTTTGTAATTGATACGCTGAGTACCAAACCTTGTATGGTTTGCATGGCCTATTATCCCACCCCTGGTAAAAAATTACCCATTAAAATCGTAAATAAATAAATGCAGCCACTTTTAAGCATTGAAGGGCTTACTATTAATTTTCCATCAGATGGCAATACACCCGCTGCGGTAAAATCAAATTCATTTACAGTTAATAAAGGAGAATTAGTTGCCATTGTTGGCGAAAGCGGCTCGGGCAAATCAGTTACAGCTTTATCTGTTTTACAATTATTACCAAAGCAGGCTGAAGTAAAAGGCAGGATTTTATTTTTAAATGCTGAAGAGCAACCTGTGGATCTCTTAAAATTATCTCACAAAGAAATCAGTAAAATTCGCGGCAACCAGGTTGCTATGATCTTCCAGGAACCGATGACTTCTCTCAATCCTGTTTTTACCTGCGGTTACCAGGTGATGGAAGCAATACAATTACATCAGAAAGTAAATAAAGAAAACGCCAGGAAAAAGACAATTGAACTTTTTGAAAAAGTAAGATTGCCCAACCCGGAAAATTTATTATCCCGCTATCCGCATGAACTGAGTGGCGGTCAAAAGCAACGGGTGATGATCGCTATGGCAATGAGCTGTAACCCTTCGTTGCTGATTGCAGATGAGCCTACAACAGCGCTTGATGTAACTGTACAAAAAACAATACTGGAACTCATCAGGTCTTTGCAAGAACAAAATAATATGGGTGTAATTTTCATTACACACGACCTGGGTGTTGTTGCAGATATTGCGGACAGGATTATTGTGATGCACAAAGGTGAAATAGCAGAGCAGGGTATTGCAAAAGATATTTTACAGGCTCCGCAACATCCTTACACAAAAGCTTTACTCGCCTGCAGGCCTGCAGGAAAAACAAAAGGAAAAAGATTACCGGTTGTGAGTGATTTTATGAAAGATCCTGAAGCTGCAAGCCACGAGATGCAAGCCGCAGATCATATTGCAGGAACCCAACCACCAACAGCAAACCACAAACCACCAACAACCATACTGGAAGTAAAAAACCTGCATGTTCATTTCCCGGTTAAGAAGAATTTATTTGGAAAGCCTGTTGAGTTTTTTAAAGCGGTTGACGATGTAAATTTTACTGTGCAGCAGGGAGACATTGTTGGCCTGGTAGGTGAAAGTGGTTGCGGTAAAACAACTTTAGGCAGAACAATTTTACAACTCATCAAACCAACATCTGGTGAAATTTTACTGGATGGAAAAGACATTACACAAATTAACAGTGAAACTTTACGCAACATGCGCAAAGCCCTTCAAATTGTTTTCCAGGATCCTTATGGCTCATTAAACCCAAGAATAACCATCGGCGAAGCAATACTGGAACCCTTGAAAGTTCATTCGGTTCATTCCAACAATAAACAGCGTAAAGAAAAGGTGATAGACCTGCTGGGAAAAGTAAATCTGGATAGTACACATTTTAACCGCTACCCCCACCAGTTTAGCGGTGGCCAGCGCCAGCGTATTTGTATTGCACGGGCTTTGGCGCTCAATCCATCCTTTTTAATTTTTGATGAAAGTGTTTCGGCGCTTGATGTAAGTGTGCAGGCGCAGGTGCTTAACCTGCTCAACGATCTTAAAAGAGAATTTGGCTTTACCGCCATTTTTATTTCGCACGACTTGTCTGTTGTACATTATATCTGCAACCGGATATTGGTTATGTACAAAGGAAAAATTGTGGAAGAAGGGACTGCTGATGAAGTTTATCATTCGCCAAAAAATGAATACACGCAAAAACTGATCAACGCAATACCCGGTAAAAGCATTTATCAATCTCCATAAGAATCAATAGCCCTGTAATTTGAGTAACTATTGCTTCCGTAAAAATTTCTGGCGCTTTTATGAAAGCTGAATAATATTTTTTTGAGCTGAGCCTGCAACTGATCACCCAGCGGTTCGTCTTTTTTAATTTTCCTGTCGGTCATGCTGGTAAGTTTATCATCTGTGTATATGCCTTTTTCATCTTCGGGCTGCAGGCCGCTGATGCCGATTTTCCAGTCGTCTTCTTTATTCACCCTGTATTTAAAAAAGTACACTACGCCTTTTTTATCCAGGTATGATGTTACTTGTTTTTTTATAAAAATAATCGAATCTACCCTGGCATAATTTTTATCTGCAAGTAAAAAACTCTTTGCCATTTCAAGCTGGTCTTTATACTTCGCCGGAAATTTATCCAGGCGTTTTGCCTTCTCCATTTTCGTGTACAATTTGCTCCGGTGCAGGTTATCAGCGGCAAGGTTTGTTATAATACTGTCTGCAACAGGAATATTGTTACGCAGCATTAAAACAGCAGCTGTCATTCTTACTTCAGGTTCCCGGGATTGAAGCAGCCTTTCAAAAAACAATTGTACATTTTTTCTTTTTTCATAAAATGGCAGCAGTAAAACGCTGTAATCATCCAGGCCGCTTTTATTATAACTGCTGTACACCGGTGTGTATTTTACCCCGCTATTATCGTCATCTTCTTTCAGCAATTCTTTCTCCAAAGTTTTTTCGTCCTTTATCTGCAGTTTCTTCAGTTCTACCTTGGCATCAAAATATATTTTGGTAAAATAGCTTTCATAATCTGCGCCTTTAATAAGGTTACTGTCAACCAGTGTTACCAGCAACGATAATACATGATCTTTATAATCATTCAGGCTTGATAGCTGCAGCAGTTCAGGAAAAAGGGTTCGTGCCAGCAATAGAGAATCGCCAAGGCTCCTGAACAGGCTGCTGTATTCATAATTATCAGAAAAAACAGGCGGTTCCTGCAATATCAGTTCTTTAAACAAACTATATGCTTTTTGGGTTTTATGCCTTGCAAGCGCTTTAAATACTTCATTTTGAAAAACACTGGTGTCTGCGGTTTTTTCAAAAATATTTTTTAAAAGAGGAACTACCGTTTCTTTGATGGTATCCTTTATATAGCCAAGTTCTGATACCAGTTTTACCTTGCTGTCAAAATAATCCTTGTTGCTGAGATTGAGCTTTTGTAAAATTGCTGCTATCTGTGGAACACCCTTCTCCCCAAAATAAATATTGGGGATGGATTGCTGCGCCTTTTTCTGCGTTGCACTGTCTTTACTGAAAAGGTCTTCCATAAATTCATCAAGCCTGTTTTCGTAAATGCTTCTGCCCAGCTTTTTTTCTGCAGGCATTATGCTGCTGTAAAAAGATTTTATAAAACCGCTTTGCTCTGCAATGGTATCACCCAGGCTAACCAGGCTGAAAGTATAATTATCCTTCAGCAATAACATACGGTTGATGGCTCTTGATGAACCTGTGTCTCGCAGGCTGTACCTGAATCCTTTCACATCATGCTTTAAGTTTAAGGTGTCGGTTTTATAAAGCACCAGGCCGGCATTATCAAAATAAGTCTTCATTTCATCAGCAAGAAAAGCTGCCGAATCTTTTGCATAATAATATTTGGGAAATTCCTGAACACTTACACCGATCATTTCACCGGTTGTATTGCTCATGAAGGAACCGTTTTTTGCTTTGGGCCAGTAATTAAAGTATCCTGAGGCGGCATTTGCGGTAACTGCATTTTCTGTGATCTGCCTTACTTCATTATTTAACCTGGGCGCTACAGGCGTATTAACAGTAAAGTGCATGAAGGTATCAACATACACCGTTGCGGCATTGTACTTAAACGGTAAAAAATTAAAAGAGTTAAAGTAAGAGCTGAAATCTGCCTTCTTACTTTTGCTCTTTGCAGCAATTACATAATAATGTGGCCCACGGATAATATATCTTGCATGCACAGTTGAGCCATCCTTCTGTTTTTCTTTAACATCCAGGGCGGGATAATCTCTAAAGCTCTTGAATTCCCTGCTAAGCTGCTTTTCAAAATGATCAGGGTTTCTGAAAGATTCTTCAAGCAACCCAAGTTCAAAATTGTCTTCGTCAAGAAAACGAAAATTATGCAGCGATTTTTTAAAGATCACATATGCATCTCCTGTTGTTTTGTCAACAGCTTCGTACTCCCAGCGGTCATTCATATCTGAATTGATAGTATTGAGGTATTCAGTTGGCTGCTGCGGGAGTTTCACTGAGAATTCACCATGTGCCGGTTGAAAAATCACCGGCACCTGCCCTGCCTCTTTTAGTTTTATAGAAGAAAAGAATTGTTCTGCTTCTGCCCCATCCACGTAATTCTCTTTACCACCTGTTTTAAAAAACAATACTTCAGAGGGTGTAACAAAAATATTATAACGCTGCAGGTCGCCGCGGCGGGTACGGTTACTGATATCAAAACCTGTGTAACCATTTTTGATGATCTGTTTTTTTGACAGGATCTTACCCGGAATGTTTTCATATAAAATACTGTCAACTTTATTTAAAACATCTTTTTCAGTATGGCCAAGAAAGGCGGCATGTGTTTTTATACGGGTAACCAGGTAATAACTTCCGTTGGCCATATCAGAGTATTGCCTCCTGTCTAATTTTTGCGATTCGGCGCTGAGTTTGAATAAAGGCCCCGGCATAGCTACGCTGAAAAACCCATCGTCTGAAGTATGGGTTGTAAAATTAACCGGCACTTTCATTTTATCTACCACTTCTTTTTGCGCTGCATCCCGGTCGGTCATTTGTATGGGGCGAAGTGTGTAACCCATTTTACGCAGCAACTCAATAACACCCCTTGGCCCCGGCAAATGTGCAGCCCCCACTCCTGCAAACAAAGAGTTTTTTTTCATGATGGTATCCATAGAATACGCCTGTATCTCATTTCTTTTGAACAGGAATTTTTCCATAAAAGCTTCTGAGCGGTCAAGCATCCGGTCAAGCGAATCCATCAGGTCAAGATCGCCGCGGCGGTAAGCATCCTGTGTTTTTTCCAGTATATCATACCTCGATTCATCAATATCAATTTTCTTACGTTTTTTTTCTTTGGCCATATCTGCATAGGCTTCCATCACAATTTTCTCTGTTTCAAAATAATTTTCAACACCGGTAGCTCTTTTACCCAACTTTTTTCCAGATTGATAGATGTATAGATCCAAAAAAGTATCTTCTTCAAAATCTTCTTTTGGCTTGTAAGAGCGGTATAGCAGGCTGTTAACAACGGTAGGCTCGCTGCTCATCGCAGCTTTCAGTTCATCTTCGTACTTATCAATACGAAAGGAGTTTTCGGTTAGATAATTTCCCCTGGGAGCACGGGTAAAATCAGCATAGTTCTCCTTAATATTATTCATACTCACCATTTCGCCCTGCCAGGTATCGGGGTTAAGTTCCAAAGCAACGGCTTCCACGCTTTTAAGGGCCATGTAAAATGAGTCGCTTAAATGAAATGCCAGCTTATTGCTTACATGCATGGTGCCAAACAGGTAAGATGGTTTGGTTAAACCATTACCGGTAATCTCCCACAAAAGACTGGGGTATTTGGCTGTTGTTTTTTTTTGGGCCGAAACCGAAACAGAAAAAAGCAGAAAGCTGCAGAGCAGAATATTACCGGGCTTTATAAACATTATCAGTAAAGTTAATAAAAAGATGGGTACTGTATAAAGATGCACAGAAGTACAGAAATCACAAAATTCTGCCTTCTTATTTAACGCTTTATATGATGATTTTGTAAACCTAAGGCAGACAAAAAAATTTCCCCGCAAATACGTTTGTAATTCATTACCTTTGCCCACTTTAAATCATGCCGTAACATGATAAATGTCCTCAAGCAGGGCTCAATCACTGTACATTTACAGGCATGTGACACAATAAAATAAAACCGTTACATGAAATTATCCCAATTCCGCTTTGACCTTCCTCTAAACCTGATTGCCCAAAACCCCACCAAACGCCGCGAAGACAGCCGTATGATGGTTATTGACCGTAAAACGGGCAACATTGAGAACAAACATTTTAAAGAGATACTGGATTATTTTGATGATAAGGATGTGTTTGTGGTAAATAATACCAAGGTTTTTCCTGCACGTATGTACGGCCGCAAAGAAAAGACAGGCGCCAAGATTGAAGTGTTTCTTTTGCGTGAACTGAACAAAGCAAATAAGCTTTGGGATGTAATTGTTGACCCTGCCCGTAAAATTCGTGTGGGCAATAAATTATATTTTGGTGAAAGTGATGAACTGGTTGCCGAAGTGATTGACAATACGACCAGCCGTGGCCGTACCATCCGTTTTTTATGGGATAGTTCTGAAGAAGAATTTCGCCAGATGCTGGAAATTTTAGGAGAAACTCCATTACCTAAATACATTAAGCGCAAGCCGGATGAAGAAGATAAAGAGCGTTACCAAACGGTATATGCCAAGCATGAGGGCGCTGTGGCTGCACCAACTGCAGGCCTGCATTTTAGCCAGGAACTGATCAAAAGGCTGGAGATAAAAGGTATCCGTTTTGCAGAAGCAACCCTGCATACCGGCCTGGGAACCTTCCGCCCTATTGAGGTGGAAGACCTGAGCAAACATAAAATGGATGCAGAATACTACCGTATTGAAGAAACAGCCTGCAACATTGTTAACAAAGCAAAAGAAAGCGGGCACCGCATTTGCTCTATCGGTACTACCACCATGAGGGCAATGGAATCTTCTTTTACGGCTCAGAAATTATTAAAGCCATCCGAAGGCTGGACGAATCATTTTATTCACCCGCCATACAACTTTAATATTGCTGATTCTTTGGTTACCAATTTTCATCTGCCAAAAACCAGTTTACTGATCATGGCCTGTGCATTTGCCGGTTACGACCTGATGATGGAAGCTTATAAAAAAGCGATCAAGGATAAATACCGTTTCTTCAGCTATGGAGATGCGATGCTGATCATCTAAAATATTCAGGAAAGATTTTTGATCTCCGCCGCTGGCGGAGATTTTTTTGCCACAGAGGCACAAAAGGCACAGAAAATATAAATTGAGGTTTCTGTGCTTCTGCGTCATCTGTGGCAAACTCATTTTTTGCCGCAGGCAAAAAAGAAGCCCCGATAGAAATCGGGGCCGTTTAATCCAATATCCTATGAAAAACCAAATATAAGACGCTGAAACAGGTTGTTTTGTTGCAAATTAATTGTTAAGAGATTTAATTATCTTTAGTTAACAAATTGCAAATCATGAAAACAATACAACAATGGCTAAGCGAATATGGTGAAAGCCACCAGGATCATACCAATAAAACAATACACTGGATATGTGTTCCATCTATTTTCTTTTCGGTTGTAGGTTTGTTGTATTGTATAAAGCTGCCTCTTGCTATTTCCGGTATGCAGTTAAATGTTGCAATAATTGTGCTGGCGCTGGTAACCATTTATTATTTCGCACTTTCTAAAACGCTTTGGATTGGTTTGTTTTTATTTGCAGTTTTCTGCCTGTGGCTTTGCAACCTCATTGAAAATGCCAGCTTTATGCAACTCTGGCTTTTCTGTGTTATTGTTTTTGTTGTGGCCTGGATTGGACAGTTTTATGGCCATAAGATTGAAGGCAAAAAGCCCTCTTTTTTTAAAGACATCCAGTTCTTGATGATTGGCCCGGCCTGGCTGATGAGTTTTATTTATAAGAAACTGGGAATAGGATTATAAAATGATTTTTGAAGTTCACATACCAGCCTTTCCACTGAATCAATTTGTAGAAAGCTTTATTTACTACCGTGATTATAATCCTGAGCACTCCATTGACAGGTTTTTACCTGATGGCAATGTTAATATTGTAATTGACCTGAAAGACCGTCCGCAATACATATATGACAATGAAACTTTAAAAGAAATTCAGGCGTGCCGGCATGTATGGTTTTCCGGCATCAGGAACAGCTTTATTACAATCCCCTCGGGCAAAGAAAGTGAAATGTTTATCATCAATTTTCACAAAGGAAGATCTTACCCTTTTGTAGAAATGCCATTACATGAGCTTACTGACAGCGTTGTAGATGGCGACCTGGTTTTAACCAATGAAATTATGAACCTCCGGGAGATGATCCTGGAATCAGTATTGATACAACAGAAGTTCCTGGTAGTTGAAAATTACCTCGTTAAAAAATTCCGGAGCAAACTTATTATAAACCCGTTCATTGAATTTGCGGTAAATAAAATTCTGAGCTCTCCAAACCAATTGTCTATTGAACAGATATCAGCCAAGGTTGGCTATTCTCAAAAACATCTTATAAAATTATTTAAGGATAATGTAGGGCTTACACCAAAAGGGTTTCTCAAGATCATACGTTTTCAAAAAGCAATTGAAGAAATTGCAGCCGCTAAAATTACGGACTGGACGGGTATTGCTTATGAAAGCGGCTATTACGACCAGGCACATTTTATTAACGACTTCAAGGCTTTTTCAGGATACACACCACAACAATACCTGCAAAAACAGTACGACCATCTTAATTATATCCGGGTTGATTAAGCCTGCGGTACTGCAGGTAAAATTTTTCCAATACAAAGCCAGTCTGATTAAGTTGCTTTGTCCCCGAAACAATCCTTAAATAAAAAATCAAACATCATGGCAAAAACATCCGGCGAATTTGAACAGGAATTTATACAAACCGCCAAAGAAAAAACAGGCAAAACCGTTGAACAATGGTATCCCGTGGTTAAAGCTTCGGGGCTCTCAAAGCAAATGGAGATAACCAACTGGCTAAAAGCTGAACATAAAATGAACCATTTGCAGGCGCAATTACTTGCGGGGCTGTTTTTAAATAATGGTAAGCCCGTTTACCAGAACGAAAATGCATTACTTGATAACCAGTTTGCAAAAAGCGAAAATATGCGGCCTTTGTTTGAGGCTGTTTCAGAAAAAATATTAACCCTGTTCCCCGATACACAGCTTATTCCCAAAAAAACCTATCTTTCTTATACCGCAGCCAGGGAATTTGCTGCCATTAATATTAAACCTGCTGAAATACGCCTGGGTATGGATTTGGGAGATATGGCTTTTGATGAAACAGTACAAAAAACAAAATTATCAGGCCCGATGCCGAGAATATCACATATGGCTGTAATTACAGACATAAAACAGTTTGATAAAAAACTTTCCGGCCTGCTGCAATTATCTTACAACAGAACCCATAAAAAATAATATGCGTATCAAAAATATCATCACAGCGGGTTTAGTAACATCGCTATTTTCATTTAAAGCTTATACTCAAACTCCGCAAGGCTTACAATATTTTAAACAACATGGTGAAATATTATTGAAAGATGGAGGTAAATGGAAGTCGGTAAACCAAAAATACGATGCTTCCGACTCTTCCTCTGCCAGCTATTTTGGTTGGGAATTTTCAAAAGGAATAAATGACAATACCCTCCGTTTCAAGTCAACAGCCTATGTACCCAAAAAATCTGAATGGAAAATACTTTCTGAAGGTTATTTTACCTGGGATGCAAAAAAACAAAAGATTGTTTGCATGGCCGTAAATGCATCCACAGGGGTGGTAAATGCAGAATCTGAAAATATTTTTGAAAGCGGGTGGATTATGAAGGAGTTGGGCGAAAAACAGAAAGTGCAGCTGAAAATAGCTGATAACAGCCTGGAGGCAACTGACTACAAAATGAAAAACAACAGGTGGCAAGCAAAGCCTCCAATAAACTTCAGCAGGCTTGAGCAACCATCGGGCAACCTCACTTTTATGAGTACCAGGGATGGCAATTTTGAAATTTACAGTATGGATGCCAAAGGCGAAAACCTGAAAAACCTCTCCTGCAACAAAGCGGTGGATTATGCTTTTTCTTATGCAGACGATGGCAGGCTGGCATTTTACACAAACAGGGATGGCAATGATGAGATTTATGTAATGGATGCAGATGGGAAAAAGCAAACCAACATCACTAACAACCCTGCAAGCGACCGCATACCGGCCTTTTCGCCAGATGGAAAACAAATTGTGTTTGTGTCTGACAGGGAAGACAAAAGAGTTGAGTTATATATAATGGATGCTGATGGTAAAAACCTGAGGCGGCTTACCAACAATGAATATTTTGAAGATGCCGGTGGCTTTTCGCCTGATGGGAAGAAAATAATTTTTTCCCGTGAATTAAAAGACCTGAATGATACCAGCAGAAAAGCTGTTGGCAATGGTGAAATATTCATCATGGATGCAGATGGCAGCAATGAAAAACAGCTTACTTACAGGCCCGGTTATGATGGCGGCCCGCAGTTTTCGCCTGACGGAACAAAGATTGCTTTTTACGGCAAAACAGCAGACGGGAATTATGAAATATTTTTGATGGATGCTGATGGAAAAAATATCATTAAT
Source organism: Ferruginibacter sp. (assembly GCA_016786725.1). Classification (GTDB taxonomy): domain Bacteria; phylum Bacteroidota; class Bacteroidia; order Chitinophagales; family Chitinophagaceae; genus Ferruginibacter. The sequence goes on from JAEUVU010000019.1 coordinate 155,896, forward strand.
CTTACTGAAGACCCGCTGGAAGACTATTCCCCTTCCTGGTCTCCGGACGGAAAATGGATAGGTTATACCAATGGCAATTCAAAAAATTATGATGCCTGGATTATCAACCTGGAAACAAAAATAAAAACAAGACTGACCACTCAACCAAAAAGAGATGAAAGCCCTTTTTGGCAACCGGTAAAAAAATAACAACTACATGAAAGCAATTCTGGTTTTATGCATTGTATGCCTGCAGGGATTTTCTGCAACCGCACAAAACCTCAATCCTAAATACGATTCAGCATTGGCAAAAAAATACAATGCCGATGATTATGGTATGAAGAAATATGTACTTGTTATTCTTAAAACCGGCAGCAACATTACCGACGATAAAAAATTAAGAGACAGTTTATTTGCGGGCCACATGGCCAACATAAAGCGCCTGGTTGAGATTAACAAGCTGGTTATTGCCGGACCTTTGGGCAAGAATGATAAAACCTACCGCGGCATTTTTATTTTAGATGTAAGAACTACTGAAGAAGCCAATGCCTTGGTACAAACCGACCCGGCTGTTAAAGGTGAATTGTTGGCAGCAGAATTTTATGAATGGTATGGTTCAGCAGCACTACCGGCATATCTGGATGCATCTGAAAAAGTGGGTAAGAATAGTTTTTAAGAAATAAAAATGCAAAGTCAAAATTCAAAAAATCACGGCTTCAATCCGAAGAGTTTTTTGACTTTTTACTTTTGAATTAATTTTTTGCCTTACAAATTAAACAACCCCTTATTCAGCAACTGCAGCGTTTCATCTTTATACCTACGGTCTATTAATAAAGAAACATTGTGTTTACTTCCTCCGTAACTTACCATACGCACCGGTATCGGCTCAAGTGCATCAAATATTTTCTTCATCACATCTTTTGTTTCGGCAATTTCGTTGCCTACAATAGACACAATGGTTTGATTGGTATCAATTTCAACCGTACCAAAAGCTTCCAGTTCCTTTGAAATTTCTCCCAGGTGTATATCATCATCAATAGTCACAGAAACTGCTACTTCAGATGTAGTGATCATATCAATTGATGTACGATGTTTTTCAAACACTTCAAAAACCTTACGCAGGAAACCATAGGCCAGCAACATACGGCTGCTCTTTATGCGTATAGCTGTAATGCCATCCTTTGCAGCAACTGCTTTTACGCCAACACTACCGGCTTTTTCAGCAATCAGGGTTCCTTTGGCAGATGGTTCTAAAGTATTCAATAATCTTACCGGCACATTAAAGAACTGCGCAGGCCATATACTTGCCGGGTGCAAAATTTTTGCACCAAAATAAGCAAGCTCAGCAGCTTCTTCAAAACTCAATTGTTCAATGGCTTTTGTTTTATCAACGATACGGGGATCGTTATTGTGCATGCCGTCAATATCGGTCCATATTTCGCAAACGCTTGCATTGATGGCTGCTGCAATTAATGATGCACTGTAATCACTTCCTCCCCTTTTCAGATTATCAACTTCGCCTTTTGCATTGCGGCTGATGTAGCCCTGGGTAATGAAAATATTTGTATCCTTATGCTTATTTAAAAGTTGGGCAAGCTTAACTTTTATTGTACCAACCTGTGGCTCATCATAACTGTCAATGGTCATAAAATCAAGCGCCGGTAAAAGCACATGATCAATCTTTTTTTCTTCTAAATAAATACTGAATAATTTGGTGCTTAATAATTCTCCCTGCGCCAGTATATCTTTATTCAATGCCTGGCTGAATGATATCTTTAAAATGATGGTAAGAAATTCAAAGTGCTCATTCAAAACATGATTTGCTTTTTTTCTCGGTTCTTCTTCTGCCAATAATTCTAAAACAAATTTTTTATAGTGCGCCTGCAAAGCTTCTATTTGTTGCTTTGCACTGGATCTGTCGCCATTTGCAAGTGAGTCGCTTATTTCAACCAATGCATTGGTTGTACCGCTTAATGCAGAAAGCACAACTATTTTTCGTTCCTCATCACGGGTTACCAGGTTTGCCACTTCATGCATGCGGTGCGGCTTGCCCACGCTGGTGCCGCCAAACTTCATTACTTTCATCTCTCCTAAAAAATTTTGAGTCGCAAAGATAAGTGCTAAAAGGCAACTTTGAACTTATCACTCAAAGCTTTCAAATCGGCTACCACAGCAGGCAGCAAGGGAATACCGTTTTTCATTCTTTCTGTTTCCATTTCACATTCGGGGTCACCGGGGATGATGACTTTTTCCTGCCCGGCAACCGTTGCCGAAGAGCGAAAACGTGTGATCCATTTGTCCATGTGTTCTTTAAATTCATCCGCTGTTCTGAATGCATCAATGCGCATGGCCCCAAAAAAATGACCAATACCTTCGCCGGGCATATGATCAGGCATAGGGAGGTATGCAGGAAACGGCGGCACCCAGGGGCCATAATTTGCACCGCTGAGTATGCCTGAAAAAATATCAACAATAGCGCCCAAAGCATAGCCTTTGTGGCTTCCATGTTCTTTATCGCCGCCAAGCGGCACTAATGTACCGCCGTTCTTTAATTCGCCGGCGTTGGTAGAAACATTTCCATCTTTGTCCTGTATCCAACCGGTTGGCGCTGCTAAATTTTTTCTTTGCAGAATCTCGAGTTTGCCGTTTGCTGCAGTAGTTGTTGCAAAGTCGGCAACAAAAGCGGGTTGTGTGCCGGCAGGTATGGCAACTGCAATTGGATTGGTACCCAACATTCTTTCTTTAGAAAAAGTGGGAGCTACCAATGCCGACGCATTCGTCATGGCAATACCGATCATATCATGTTCCAAAGCCATCATGGCGTGGTGGCCTGCAATGCCAAAATGATTGCTGTTTTTTACGCTTACCCAACCGGTGCCAACTGCTTTTGCTTTATCAATGGCAACCTGCATGGCGAATGGGGCAACCACCAGACCCAATCCTTTATCGCCATCAACAACAGCCGTCGAAGGGCTTTCATGAACAATCTTTAGATCGGGTTTTGCATTTACCCGCTCTGCTTCCCACAAGCGTATATAACCGCTGAGCCTGGCTACACCATGACTGTCAACACCACGCAGATCAGCTGAGAGCAAAGATTTTGCTGCTGTATCGGCATCAGTTTCACTGCAACCGATTTCTAAAAATATGTTTTTGGAGAAGTTGCAAAGCTGATCGTATGTGAAGTTTGTACTCATTGAGCAAAAATAAGTTTTAATAGCATGCTTATTTTATTCTGAATTTATTTATCCAAGCGTTGTTTGGATCAATTATTTTATCTACAGGAACATTTTTAAAATACAGGTCTACCGGTTGTTGGGCATGTTTAATAAGCCATTCATTTTCGCCTGCTTTTAAATTCACAGCCGGATATGGAGGCACCAAATGCCATTGTAAAATACTGTCTTTGTTTTTTATTATTCCATTGTAATGACATTCGTACCATTTCCCTGCTCCAATAAGCCCTGCCGGATAAGGCTCTAAAATTATTGCCTTAATTGTGTCTGAAATGATATTGTACACACCCCATAGCTGTAAACTTTTCTTATCATCACCGTATTTCTGATGCCACTGTTGAAATTCTTCCAGAGATTGGAAAGACCCTGATGAATATGCCATCCCATTGTTGAAAAAGATAACAGCCCCATATAGGTATTTATCTTTTGCAGTGGGGTTATTAGCCTTATGATAAACTCCGTCAAACCTTAACTTATCCGTTAAAACATTTACCGGCTTATTTAATTCAGCAATAAATTCTTTTGATATTTTTCCTGTTTGGCTACAGGAAAATATCATTATAAATAAAATAAATAAGCCAATCAGATAACTTATTCTGCTCATAAAATTGTAAATATTAGTTACATCTGATCAATGATATTCAAAAATAAGTTTTTCCGGCGAGTCACTCCTTAAGGGTGGCTCACCACATTATTTTTATTTCGTTGAGTCATTCGCCATGGCGGATGAATCACCGAAATAAGAAAGCCGCTCAAAAATGAACGGCTTCTTTTGCTCAACCTTACTGCCGGAAAAGTGACTGATGCTCTTCCTGCGAATAAAATTTTTATGGATTGTTTGGTTTGGATGCTTTGAATTTTTCTCTTTGCTCAGGAGTTAAAATAGCCTGAATTTTCTGTGCCTGTGCTTTTTTAAGTTCATGCAATTGTTTTTTCTTATCATCGTCCGATAATTGCGTATTATTTTCAATTTCGTCTTTGGCTGCTTTACCGGATTGCATGATCTCTTTCAGTTTACCTTTTTGCTCCCTGGTAAGATCTAATTCCCTGAACCGTTCTTTGCGTCGTTGTTTATCAGCTTTATTGTCAGCAACGGGGGTTTGTTGGGCAGAATCTGCCTTTGCCACTGCCGGCTGGCGTTCTATTTGTGCTGAAGCCGTAAAAGTAAAAAGGGAAATCAATAGAACGAAAGTTATTTTCATGTGTGTGAATTTTCTGAAAGATAGATAGTTTATTGAGGCCGAAGTTTAATATCATCTTAATAAAATCAAAAAAAAATCCTACAAAGCCACGGAGAACACAAAGTTATTTTCTTTGTGAGCTTAGTGTCTTTGTGGGACTAATCTTATTCTCGTCAGTAACAATTTTAAAAGCTGTCAGGTTGAGCTTGTCGAAGGCGGGATGCAAATTGAATAGCACCGGTTTCGACAAGCTGTACCTGACAGTATTCGATTGGCATCAAACTACCTCAGGAAAAGTATTTCCCTGTATTTAGGCAGCAGCCAGAAAGCATCATCCACCAACAGTTCCAGCTTATCTACATGGTAACGGATAACATCAAAGTATTTACCTTTTACCTCATCGCAATAGGCAATGGCCATCTCACGGGTATCTGTCAGTTCATTGGCTTTCTTTCTTGCCTCGATCATCTTTTCAACATTATCACTAACAATGTTGATGTGATTGCTGATGGTTTCAAGCACCTGTTTTTGATTGGCATAAGCGGTTTCGGACAGTCCTGCTTCTTTTAAGCCAAGGATATTTTTTATCAGCACATTCTGGTATTTTACAGCAGATGGCAAAATGAATGTTGTTGCCAGGTCGCCCATTACCCTTGCTTCAATCTGAACTTTTTTAATGTAGGCTTCCAGCATGATCTCGTGACGGGCTTCCAACTCAGGATGGTTGTAAATTTCATTGCTGCTGAAAAGCTGTTTTACTTTATCAGTAACATAAGCATCCAATGCCAAAGGCGTAGTTTTTACATTGGGCAGGCCACGCTTTTCAGCCTCTTTTGCCCATGCTTCGCTGTAACCATCACCTTCAAACAAAACAGATTTGCTTTCTACGATGTACTTCTGGATGATCTGCATCAGCGCCACTTCCTTCTTCTCTCCTTTTTCAATCAATGCATCCACATCTTTCTTAAAACTTTTCAATGTATCGGCCATAATAGTGTTCAAAGCTGTCATGGCATTGGCGCAATTAGCTGATGAACCTACTGCACGGAACTCAAACTTATTGCCTGTAAAAGCAAATGGTGAAGTACGGTTACGGTCGGTATTGTCCAGCATCAGTTCCGGAATGCTCTTGTGAATATCTAATTTCAGCATCGCTTCATCCTGCTCGTCGAATTTACCAGACACACGGCTTTCAACCTGGTTCAACACTTCGGTTAAATATTTACCAATAAAGATAGAGATGATCGCAGGTGGCGCTTCATTAGCTCCCAGCCTGTGATCGTTACCTGCACTGGCGATAGATGCTCTCAACAGATCGGCATAATCATGCACGGCTTTGATTGAGTTAACAAAAAATGCCAGGAACATCAGGTTTGTCTTCGGCGTTTTACCGGGTGCAAGCAAATTAACACCGGTATCGGTTGCCATGCTCCAGTTATTGTGTTTACCACTTCCGTTGATACCGGCAAATGGTTTTTCGTGTAATAAACATTTTAAACCGTGGCGTTTTGCCACACGTTCCATAATGTCCATCAGCAACGTGTTGTGATCAACCGCCAGGTTTGTTTCTTCAAAAATTGGTGCACACTCAAACTGTGCTGGTGCCACTTCGTTATGACGTGTACGGATGGGAATACCCAGTTTATAACTCTCCTGCTCAAAATCACGCATGAAAGCATACACTCTTTCAGGTATTGCTCCAAAATAATGATCATCTAACTGTTGTCCTTTTGCAGGCGCATGTCCAAAAACAGTGCGGCCGGTTAAAACAAGGTCAGGGCGGGCATTTGCTAAACCTGCATCAACCACAAAATATTCCTGCTCCCAACCCAGGGTGGCCGTAACCTTAGTTACGTTTTTATCAAAATACTGGCAAACATCAGTTGCAGCTTTATCCAAGGCAACCAATGCTTTCAGCAAAGGAGTTTTGGTATCTAAAGATTCGCCGGTATAAGAAATAAAGATTGTTGGAATACATAAGGTTTTTCCCTGGCCAATCTCCATAATAAAAGCAGGGGAAGACGGATCCCAGGCGGTATAACCACGGGCTTCAAAAGTTGCCCTTAAACCACCATTAGGGAAAGAAGATGCATCAGGCTCCTGCTGTATCAGCGCAGCGCCATCAAATTCTTCAATAGCTGTTCCGTCAGATTTTAAGGTAAAGAAAGAATCATGTTTTTCGGCAGATAAACCGGTAAGCGGCTGAAACCAGTGTGTAAAATGCGTAACACCTTTTTCTTCGGCCCATGCCCTGATGCCGTTGGCTATCTGGGACCCCATATTACGATCTATTTTTTTCCCTCCTTTAACAGAAGCTTTCAGGCTTTTAAAAGCGTCATCGCTTAAATATTTACGGGCAACTTCCAGCGTAAATACATTTTCATTAAAGATGGAGGTTATTTTTTGAGAGCCTTCTACCTTAATTTTCGGGAGGCCCCTGCTTACATTGTCTAATGCCTTAAATCTTAAAGATTCCATATAATTTGCTTGTTTAAGGCGCAAAAAAACATTAAAATCAAAAATAAAACAATAAATTTTTGAGTTATTCCTTAAAAAAACAAGAAATGTGGAAAAATAATTAACATTTTATAATTTTATAATTCATTTATTTTTTTCAGGCTTTTCCAGCCGATACTGCACAAAAGCGGTGTTATTATTAAAGGTAACAACAGGCTTCGGTACCTCACCAACGAACCTATATTGGGTACTATATATCCAATAAAAAGAAATACGGTAAAAGTAAAGAAGAGGAGAAAAAACAGGAAGGCTTTGTCGCTTATTATATCCTTCTTTCGCCAGAAAAAAAATAACCGCAGCAGCAGGAAGATGTAAAAAACCAATTCGAAGCTGAAGGGCAATAGTGAATTTGGCTGCATTCCCGGATAAGGCAATAGCAGCACGTGCATTGATGCCTGCGGCGCATTGGCTGCAAAGCCTTTAAAAGTTGGTTGTAAAGGAGTGAGCTCAATTTGTGTTGCTGCAACCGGAAGGCTCCTATAAGCCGCTTGCTTTTCTGTAATGATGGCAGGAGGATTTATTTCAGGATTAATGGAGCTGATATTGAAAAAAATCAGTGCACTTAAAGCATAAACAGCAGTAAAAACAATTGCAGCATTCCATTTTGTTTTAGCCGATAAAATCCATGCAAACAACGCAGGCAGCAAAGCCAGTAAAACAAAATTGCGGACAAGGAAAAGCAGAGCCAGGCTAACGCTGATCAACAGAATTCTCTTTACGGAAAATGCATTTTTCAAGAGCGATTGATAAACAGTGTAGACAATAACAGCCATCATTAAAAACACAACTCCGTCTTTATGAATGCCGGATGAAAAATAAAGCATTGAGGGTAGCAGAAAGCATCCCACAATAACCCACAATTGTTTGCCTGGAAATAATTTTATAAACAATCGGTATAAAATAATATGCCCGAAGAAAATAATGAAGTTGAAAAAAAGGCTATTGATATAATAATCGCCGCGGCTGAAAATATTAAAGATTGAAACCAGTTTGATAACGATATTTCCTTTCAGATCATTCCAGTACGAATCGCCGGAACTGAACATACCTGCATAGCCACCCTGGTAATCGGATGTAAAAATATTGATGAAGTACCTGCCTGGGTTTGTATGCAACAATTGATATTCTTCTCTGGCAAAATCATTCACATCCCAGTAGTCGTTTCCGGGGCCGTAGATATGTATTGATATCCAGCCAATGGCAATACCAGCAAGTATTTTGATCAAAAAGAGCGTTAACAATGTACCACTGTTTATACCACAGTTTTTAATGAATGGCACACGCAGCATGAGGGAGCACAAAATAACCAGGTAAACCGCAAATAAAAGATAATTCAACTGCACAGATTTTTGGTGTGGGAAGATAGTTAAAATATTTGCTTTTATGTGGTGCGATAAAAGAGCAGCAGGTGCTACCTTTGCGCCCTGCCTGCCGGCAGGCATGTTTCTCAACACAGACTAATCAACATTTATGGAAATAACAGTAAAAACAGCCGAGCAATTAAGACTAACAGCCGAAGAATTTGAACTGATAAAACAAAAACTGGGGCGTACGCCTAATTTTAATGAGCTCTGTTCTTTCAGCGCTATGTGGAGTGAGCATTGCAGTTATAAGAATTCGATCAAGTGGTTAAAAACTTTACCAAGAGAAGGCAAAAAAATGCTGGTAAAAGCCGGTGAAGAAAATGCAGGGTTGATGGATATTGGTGATGGCTATGGTGTGGTGTTTAAAATTGAATCGCACAATCACCCATCGGCAATTGAACCTTTCCAGGGTGCGGCTACCGGTGTGGGTGGAATTAACCGGGATATTTTTACGATGGGTGCAAGACCCATTGCTTCTTTAAATTCTTTACGTTTTGGTAAATTAACCGAAGCAAAAACGCAACATCTCTTAGCAGGTGTTGTACATGGTATTGGCCATTATGGAAATTGCTTTGGCGTACCAACAGTTGGCGGCGAGGTTTATTTTGAAGAATGTTATCATACCAACCCCCTGGTGAATGCCATGAGTGTTGGTATTTTAAAAAATGGCGGAACGGTTTCTGCCACTTCGGGTAATGTAAAAGGCAACCCTGTTTTTTTTGTAGGAAGTGCAACCGGTAAGGATGGAATTGGCGGTGCCAGTTTTGCCTCAGCCGATATTACTGAAGACAGTGCAGAAGACTTGCCGGCTGTGCAGGTTGGTGATCCCTTCCAGGAAAAAAAATTATTAGAAGCTTGTTTAGAAGTGATACAAACCGGCGCTGTGGTTGGTATGCAGGATATGGGTGCAGCAGGAATTATTTGTTCTACCTCTGAAATGAGTGCAAAAGGCGAAGCCGGCATGCGTATCGACCTGGATAAAGTGCCCACCCGTCAAAAAGATATGAAAGCCTGGGAATTGCTTTTGAGTGAAAGCCAGGAACGTATGTTACTGGTTGCTGAAAAAGGAAAAGAAAAACTGGTACTGGATGTTTTTGAAAAATGGGACCTGCCCTGCAGCGAAATTGGCGAAGTGACTGATGACGGCATCTTACAATTTTATATGCACGGAAATTTAGAAGCTGAGTTACCGGCACATGAACTGGTGTTGGGTGGTGGCGCTCCGCAAAATGATCGTCCGTACAGCGAACCAAAATATTTTGAAAAAATAAAAGCTTTTGATGCTTCAACAATTGCGGTACCTACCGATTTAAGATCCGTTGCAGAGCAATTGATACAGATACCAAATATAGCCAGCAAAAAATGGATCTATGTACAATACGATAGCATGGTAGGAACCGGTAATGCAAGCACCAATGCGCCAAGTGATGCCGCTATCGTTTTGGCAAAACCAACCAATAAAGCCCTGGCCTTAACAACAGATTGTAACAGCCGCTATGTTTTTGCCGATCCTTACAAAGGCGCTATGATAGCGGTTGCGGAAGCTGCCCGTAATATTGTTTGCAGCGGCGGCCAGCCACTGGGCGTTACCAACTGTTTAAATTTTGGTAATCCATTTGATCCTGAAGTTTATTACCAGTTTGTGCATGCAATCAAAGGCATGGGTGATGCCTGCAGAAAATTTGATACGCCGGTTACGGGCGGTAATGTTAGTTTTTATAACCAAGGGCCGGATGGTGCTGTTTACCCAACTCCAACAATTGGTATGGTGGGCGTTTTAGACAGTGTGCATGATAAAATGACGATGGATTTTAAGCAGGAAGATGATGAGATTTACTTGGTAGGTACTCAACGCAACGATATCAATTCTTCTGAATATTTACATAAGATACATGGCGTAGAATTTTCTCCTGCACCCTATTTTGACCTTGATGAAGAATTTGAAGTGCAGCATGAAGTAAGCAAAATGATCCGCAAAAAACTCATCAATTCGGCGCATGATGTGAGCGAAGGAGGTTTGTTTGTAGCATTGATCGAAAGTTGCTTTAACCGAAATCTTGGGTTTGAGGTTGCTTCACCCCTCTCCCCTGGAGAGGGGCTGGGGGTGAGGTCAGATGCCTACTGGTTTGGAGAAGCACAAAGCCGTGTGGTGATCTCTGTCTCCAAAGAGAACCGGGTTGATTTTATGATGTTGTTGGAAAAAATGGAAATGACGGTTACTTATTTGGGAAAAGTAACTTCGGGCAATGTAAAAATTAATGGAGAAGACTGGGGAACGGTTGCAGACTGGAAAGATAAATACGATAATGCCATTGCTAATTTGCTTAAAGGGCATGAAAGTGAAGGTGCATTAAGTGCTTTATAATGATGGATAAAAATTCAACAATAGTAATTACAGGCGCAGCAGGTTTTATCGGAAGCTGCATGGTTAGTTATTTAAACCAACAGGGCTTTGAAAATTTGATTTTGGTAGATGAGTTTGAGGATGAAGGAAAAGAGTTAAATCTCCTGCATAAAAAATACCTGGTGAGGGTTGAAAGGGAAGATTTTTTTAATTGGGTACAAAAAGAAAAGACGGCTGTTGAATTTGTTTTTCATTTAGGCGCACGTACTGATACCACCGAATTTGATTACAGCGTTCACCAGCATCTGAATGTTGAGTATTCACAAAAGATGTGGAATTATTGTACCATCAACAATATTCCATTGGTGTATGCATCTTCTGCAGCAACCTATGGCGAAGGGGATCTGGGTTACAATGACGACCATGATATTGTGGAGCAATTACATCCGCTCAATCCTTATGGAATTTCAAAAAATGAATTTGATAAATGGATGCTGCACCAGGAAGACCACCCTCCTTTCTGGGCTGGTTTAAAATTTTTCAACGTGTATGGCCCAAATGAATACCACAAAGCAAGAATGGCCAGCGTTATTTTTCATTCTTTTAACCAGATAAAAGATAAAGGTGTAGTAAAACTTTTCCGGTCGCACAAAGATGGATATAAAGATGGTGAGCAGTTGCGTGACTTTGTTTATGTAAAAGATGTGATTGCTGTTTGTTACTGGCTGATGGAAAATTCAAAAGTCAAAAATCAAAACCTGCCTGCCGGACAGGCGGGTTCAAAATTAGAATCTGCCATTTATAATCTAGGTACCGGAACCGCCAGGAGTTTTAATGATTTAGTCAAGTCTACCTTCGCAGGATTGGATCTGCAACCGAATATCGAGTTCATTGATATGCCTGAAGACATCCGGGACAAATACCAATATTTTACCGAAGCCAATATGGATAAATTAAAAGCTGTCGGTTATACAAAAGAATTCTACTCGCTTGAAAAAGGCGTGGATGATTATGTGCGGAACTATTTAAGCAAAAATTTATTTTATTAAAAGAGGAAATTGAAAAAAGAAACAACTGATAAACAGCAGAGTCCAAAAGCCCCTCATCCTGAGCGGAGTCGAAGAGCAAGGGTTTGGGGTAAGATCGCCATCATTGGTGGTGGAAACCTTGGTTCTGCCATTGCAGAAGGATTATTGAAAAGCAAATTCTGCAAAGCAACAGATATAACAGTTACCAAAAGAAACACAGCTACTTTAAAAAATCTGGAAGCAAAAGGAATTAAAATTTCTTCAGATAATGATGCTGCAGTAAAACAAAGCGAACTGGTTATTCTTGCCGTAAAACCTTACCAGGTTTCAGAAGTATTGAATAGTTTTAAAAAAGCATTAACTGCAAATCATATTCTGGTTTCTGTAGTTACCGGTGTATTGATAAAAGACATGGAAGACATCATTAAAAAGAAATTGCCGGTTTTCAGAGCTATGCCTAACACGGCTATTGCCATACAGGAAAGCATGACCTGCATCAGTGTTACCAATGCCACTGATAAACAGGTTGCCTATGTAAAGGAACTTTTTTCTGTTTTGGGAAAAGTGGCCGTGATCAATGAAAACCTGATGGATGCCGCCACCGTGCTGGGTGCCTGCGGCACGGCATATGCCATGCGCTACATACGTGCCAATATTCAGGGCGGTATCGAAATTGGTTTTGATGCAGTAACAGCCAATTTAATTGCTGCACAAACCGTAAAAGGCGCTGCACAATTGTTGTTGGAGAAAGGCTCTCATCCGGAACAGGAAATTGACAAAGTAACTACACCCAAAGGCTGTACCATTGCCGGATTGAACGAAATGGAGCACCAGGGTTTTAGTTCATCTTTAATAAAAGGAATTGCAACGAGTTATAATAAGATAGTGAAAGGGTAATTTTTTCCCTTGTTTTTTTAAAATTCAGGCTCCAAATTTCATCCCCCCAATTATTCATCTTATCTTTGCATGACCTCCAAGATTTAATCCCAAATTCTTCTGGTCATATTTATTAACGGCGACTGTTTCCAAAAAATAAGGTAAGCGGTTGGCAAATTATTTTTTATGGCTAAATACATTTTTGTAACCGGTGGTGTTACGTCTTCATTAGGAAAAGGTATTATTGCCGCATCGCTTGCAAAGCTTCTGCAGGCAAGGGGTTTAAAAGTAACCATACAAAAATTCGATCCATACATCAACATTGATCCCGGCACTTTAAATCCGTACGAACATGGCGAATGTTATGTAACCGACGATGGCGCCGAAACCGATCTGGACCTTGGCCATTATGAACGTTTCTTAAACATACCAACATCGCAGGCAAACAATGTTACCACCGGCCGTATTTACCAAACCGTAATTAATAAAGAAAGAGCGGGTGATTATTTAGGAAAAACCGTGCAGGTAATTCCACATATAACAGATGAAATAAAAAACCGCATGCTGGAGTTGGGCAAGGGCGGCAAATACGATATTGTAATTACAGAGATCGGTGGAACAGTGGGTGATATTGAAAGTTTACCTTTCGTGGAAGCAGTTCGGCAAATTCAATGGGAACTGCCCGAAGAAGATTGTATGGTAGTGCATCTTACCCTTATCCCCTATTTAAAAGCTGCTAAAGAATTAAAAACAAAACCTACGCAACACAGCGTACGTATGCTCAGCCAGGAAGGCGTGCACCCCAACGTAATTGTTTGCCGTACCGAACACCCGCTTACGGAAGACCTGAAAAAGAAAATTGCACTGTTCTGTAATGTTAAACCCAATGCTGTAATTGAGGCAATGGATGCCAGCACCATTTATGAAGTACCGCTAAAAATGCTACAGGAAGGTTTGGATGTGATTGTGCTGAAAAAATTACAGATAAACGGTTACGCTGCGCCAGAACTTACCAAGTGGCGTGCTTTTTTAGACAAACTAAAATATCCGCATAGCAAAGTAAAGATCGGGCTGATAGGTAAATACATAGAATTGCAGGATGCCTATAAATCCATACTGGAATCTTTTATCCATGCCGGCGCTGTTAACGAATGCAAAGTGCAGATCGTAAATGTGCACAGCGAATTTATTACTGATGAAAATGTAAAAGAACAACTTAAAGAACTTGATGGATTATTGGTGGCACCTGGTTTTGGAAACCGCGGTGTAGAAGGAAAGATCATTGCAGTAAAACACGCCCGTGAAAACAAGCTCCCCTTCTTTGGAATTTGCCTGGGCATGCAGATGGCAGTTATTGAGTATGGAAGAAATGTGCTGGGCTGGGCAGATGCTCACTCAACCGAAATGGATAAAGCAACTACCCATCCAGTAATTGACCTGATGGAAGAACAAAAAAACATTGTGAACCTTGGCGGTACAATGCGCCTGGGAGCTTATCCTTGTAAGATTGAAAAAAACAGTCTTGCTTATAATATTTATGGCACTACAGAAATAAGTGAGCGACATCGCCACCGCTGGGAGTTTAACAACAAGTACATTACAGATTTTGAAAAAGCGGGCCTTATACCAAGCGGCAAAAATCCGGCAACAGGCCTGGTTGAAATTGTTGAATTGAAAGATCATCCATTCTTCATCGGGGTGCAATATCACCCCGAATTAAAAAGCACGGTGGAAAATCCACAACCGATATTTGTGCATTTTATAAAAGCTGCCAAAACCTTTGCCGATAAAAGAGAGGCTGTGAAAAATCCGTTGTTGCAGAGTGAAATGATATAGAAAATCAAAAGTCAAAATTAAAAATTGAAAAGTCTGTGTAAATAAGACGTGACATTTTTAATTTTGACTTTTTAATTTTGACTTTTGGAAACAACAAACAAAAAACTTTCAATGAACGAACTCAACCGTAAGTCGGTTGAAGAATTCAAGCAGTCCGATAAAACACCTTTGATTGCTGTACTGGAAAATATCCGCAGCGCTTACAATGTTGGCAGCGTATTCCGCACAGCCGATGCATTTTTGCTGGAAGCCATTTATATAACCGGCTACACCTGCATTCCTCCACACAAAGAAATTAAAAAGACAGCCTTAGGTGCAGAAGATACAGTTGCCTGGAAACATTTTAAGAATGCCGGTGAAGCAATCAAACGCTTAAAAGAAGATGGTTATAAAGTGTATGCGGTAGAACAGGCAGTAAACAGCCTGATGCTCCAGGAACTCACCGTCGGGACCAATGAAAAAATTGCCGTTATTTTTGGCAACGAAGTAACCGGTGTGGAGCAGGAAACCATCCGGCAATGTGACGGCTGTATTGAAATACCACAACTGGGCATGAAACATTCATTGAACATTGCAACAGCTGCCGGCGTTGTGTTGTGGGAAATTGTAAGAAGGAAGCTTCTCACAACCCCGACAGCGGTTGAAAACCCTGTCGGCGGTTAGGGGAAAAAAGTTTTTAATAAACCGCTGTCGGGGCTTAAAGCCGCCGACAGGGTTTTAAAACAGTATATAAATATCAAGTGAGTAAAATAAAAAACTATTTAAGCCTCGTAAAATTCTCCCACACCGTTTTTGCAATGCCTTTTGCATTGATCGGATTTTTTTTAAGTATGAGAGGAAATCTTTTTAGTGTTGAACAATGGAATGTAAATAAAAGTATAGGTTGGGCAGAAAAAGTAAATCCCGTTTTTGTTAAACCAGGTTACATATATATCAATGGAGAAACAAAATCCATCCTATTACTTTTTGGGCTGGTCATCCTCTGCATGATCTTCGCCCGTTCCGCAGCCATGGCTTTTAACCGCTGGTTGGATAAAAACTTCGATGCAAAAAACCCACGTACTGCTATCAGGGAAATTCCGGCAGGAATGATAAAAGCAAGCAGTGCTTTGTGGTTTGTAATTATTAATTGTGTGTTATTTATTGTTTGCACTTTCTTCATTAACAGCATTTGTTTTTATTTATCGCCAGTTGCACTGTTTGTGGTTTTGTTTTACAGTTATACAAAACGCTTTACAGCTTTGTGCCATTTGGTTTTGGGTGTAGGTTTGAGCCTTGCTCCTATCGGTGCCTACCTGGCAGTAACCGGACTGTTTGCTTTGCTGCCGATATTATTTTCATTTGCCGTTTTATTCTGGGTAAGCGGTTTCGATATTATTTATGCTTTGCAGGATGAAGAGTTTGATAAAAGCAACCAGTTGCACTCCATCCCGGCGGCTTTGGGTAAATCAAAAGCATTAATGGTTTCTAATCTGCTTCATGTGTTTTCTGCAGGCTGTATTATCGCAGCCGGTTTTTATGGTCATTTTGGTTTGTGGTATTGGATTGGGATTGTATTCTTCTGCGGATTATTGATCTACCAGCATCTTTTAGTAAAACCAAATGATCTAAAAAAAGTAAATATGGCTTTCTTTACAACCAATGGCATTGCATCGGTTGTTTTTGCCATCTTTGTAATAATTGATCTTTTTGTTAACGGTTAATTGTTATCAGTTAATCGTAAACTCTCAGATTTGGCAACCACTATTAACGATTAACAGATAACTTAAAACTTGGCTAGAATCCTTGCAATAGACTACGGCGGTAAACGAACAGGCCTTGCAGTTACCGATCCTTTACAGATAATCGCCACCGGTTTGGAAACAATTGAATCCAAAGAACTCATCCCCTGGTTAAAAAAATACTTATCACAGGAATCTGTTGAGTTGATAATCATCGGCCTCCCAAAAAACTGGGATGAATCTGACACACATGGCACACCACTGGTTGAAGCTGCCATCAAAAAAATACAAAAAGAATTTCCCGGCATGCCTCTGAAAACAGTTGATGAGCGCTATACTTCTAAAATGGCAAAAGATGCCATGCTTGAGATGGGTATGAAAAAGAAAGACCGGCGGAATAAGAAAAATGTGGATGTTGTTGCTGCAACTATCATCCTGCAGGAATACCTGAATATCCCAAACCCGTAAAGAGGCTTTAGATCTCAATTAATCAAACTCTTTTCTATAAGCTTATTAAGGGTTATTTTCGCAGCATTACTTAATGAATTAAACTCTCCCTTCAGGGAGATGGAGGGTATTATGATTTTACCTATAGTAGCATACGGCTCACCCGTTTTAAGAAAGGTTTGCGATGAGATAGCACCAGATTATGCCGGCCTGAATAAACTGATTGACGACATGTGGGAAACCATGTACAACAGTAATGGCGTAGGTTTGGCTGCGCCGCAAATAAACACACCCATAAGATTATTTGTAATGGATAGTGAGCAGATATTTGAGAACCAGGAAGAAGACGAAAAGGGAGAATACCCTGATGAGCCGGGTTTTAAAGGCGTATTTATTAATGCCAGGGTTATTGCCCTAAATGGAAAAGAATGGGCCTACAACGAGGGTTGCCTGAGTATACCTAAAATAAGGGAAGATATAATGCGTAACGAAGAGTTAACAATAGAATTTGAAGACGAAAATTTTAAACAGCATACCAAAACCTTCAATGGAATTACTGCCCGTATCATTCTGCACGAATACGACCATATAGAAGGCAAATTGTTTATAGACTACCTGAAACCGCTTAAGCGTAAACTAATGAAACGCAAACTGGATGACATTTCCAGGGGAAAAATAAAGGTTGATTACAGGATGGTTTTTCCGAAATAATTTACAAATTCAGCTATACTTATCGTACAGTTATTAGGGGTAAAGCCCTGTTCCCTCAACAACTGCTAACATATTGATATTAATTTACTTATCCACAAGTAATGTTTTTTTATAAATACCCGCTCTGTAGTATTGCAGAATCCAAATATATACCCTAATTTAGTATCATAATTAACCATCTAACTATCACCATTTAAACATCGCTTATGAGAAAAGTACGACTATTATTTTTTTCAGTTGGTATCTTTTTCTCTCTCGGTTCGTTTGCACAAAGTATTACCCCGGCAATTTTAAACACTACCGGTGGTAAGTATATTTTTACTTACTACAGTGTAGAGTGGAGTTTTGGCGAGTCCATGGCTATAAACACCATGACGGACGGCAACTCCAATGTGTTTGTTACCAACGGTATTTTGCAACCGAATACACACAATCCGGCTACCGTAAATAACAATACGGCCTGGGACAGAGATGAGATCAGGATATTGCCTAATCCTACACAAAACGTGATCGAAATTGACTTTTTCAGTAAGCAAAAAGGAAAGATCATCATGAATCTTTTTGACGAGTCGGGAAGATTCGTGGGCACTAAATCATTTGATTATTTTGGTAATGGCAGTATCCAGTTCTGGAACCTGGCCCAATACCCTTCAGGTATGTATCTCCTGAATATACAACTACAGCCGACAGGTACATCAGTGGCAAAAAAAGGCGCATTTAAAGTAATAAAAATCAAATAGCCTTTTTAAAAATTGATTAAAAAAAATTAACACTAAAACTAATTACAACATGAAAAAGATTTTATTAACGTTAGCAGGTTTTATAGTTACCTTACTTGCTGTAGCACAGGCACCCAACCTTTTGAACTACCAGGGTGTGGCCCGTAACTCAGTTGGTAATGTATTGCCAAGCCAGCCAATAGGCTTGCGCTTAAGTATTTTGGCAGGCGGCCCAACCGGCACCCCGGTGTATGTTGAAACCCGTAATGTAACTACCAATGCCTTTGGTTTGTTTAATGTGCAGGTGGGTAGCCCCGGCGCCATTACAACTACCGGTACCATTGCCGGTATAAACTGGACCGCCTTTGGAGTAGGTAGCGGCACCAAATTTTTACAGGTTGAGATAGACCCTATAGGCGGAACAAATTACTTTAATGTAGGCTCAACCCAACTGGTAAGTGTACCATACTCATTGTATGCTGCTGCTGCTGCGCCTGTAGGCCCGGCCGGTGGTGATCTTACCGGTACTTATCCTAATCCACAGATATTTTTCCCTTTAATAAAAACATTTAACGCTACTACCTTAACACCTGCCAATACACAGTTACTAGGTTTAACTAACTCTGCAACTACCGGCACACTTGGTGCAATTACCGGTACCAGTGCAAGCACTGATGCTAATGCTACTGCAATCATGGGTACTATGTCTTCTACTTCCCCGGGCGGTTTTTCTGCTGCAGTAAAAGGTGTTAATAATGGCACTGGTGGTTTAGGCATAGGTGTTTGGGGTAGCCAGGCCGGAAGCGGCTGGGGTGTTTATGGTACTGCTCCAAATGGTATTGGTGTAAATGGTACAAGCACAAGTGGTACAGGTGTTTTTGGTACATCTGCTTCGGGTAGTGCAGGTTCTTTTGTGAATAGCACTGCTGCCAACACGGCTCCCACTTTAGCTACCAATACAAATGGTGCTGGCGATGGTTTACAGGCAATCAATACAGGTACCGGTAAAGCTGGTACTTTTACAATAAACAATGCAGCCAATGCAAATTTTGCAGTTGATGCCTTTTCTAACGGAACCAACAGCACTGTTAACTCTACCAATACAGGTACAGGGGCTGCCGGTACATTCACAGTAAACAATACTGCCAGCACTGCTGATGCCTTACGTGCAGTAACCAATGGTGTTGGTGCAAGCTGGGCTATCAGGGCTACCAGTACCGGTACAAACGGTGCAGGTTTGTTTATTTCAAATAATGCTACAGCAACTAACAACAACTTACAATCAAATACAAATGGCTTGGGCCGTGCAGGCTTATTCAATTCAACCAATGCAGCAAGTACTTCTAATGGCGTTGACATAAACGTTGCAGGTACGGGCTTTGCTTTGAGGGCTGCAAGTTCTAATGCTGCTCCTAAAGCTTTACGCACAGAAGGTGGTGTACAATTAACCGGTATCGGCGAAGCAAATAATTTAATTTTAAAATCAGATGCTACAGGTAATGCCAATTGGGCCACTCCTGCTTCTGTAGGTATTGTAACAGGTACAGGTACTTTAAACTTTGTACCAAAATGGACCCCTAACGGAACTAATTTAGGTAACTCTCAATTATTTGATGATGGTCTTAGTGTAGGTATAAATACAATTACGCCTGTAACAAAATTTCATGTCAGAAGTGCCACCAACTGGCCCGCTGCTTTTGAAGCCACAACGCCACAATCTTACATTTCAATACATGCTAACGGAAACTACAATGGATATCTTGGTACCTGGAACAATGCGGCAAACAGGGATATAGACGCAGGTACAGGAGCCGGAAATGCTACCGGTAATTTTAACCTGGTTACAAATGCAACAGTAAGGGCAACGGTTACACCGGCAGGTAATATGGGTATCGCAACAGCTACCCCGCAACACCAGTTAACCGTTGGTGGCAACACCGCTGATGCCCAGGGCGTGATCGTTAGAGGTGTTGGCAATGGCCCTGCTAACTGGAAAGGTGGTGCTGCATTTGGTAATACCAATGCAACCGTTATCATGGGTGAACTTAATGGCGTTGCTCAATTGGGTGGCCATAACAATAATCTTTCTGCATGGACTCCTTTAGCAATCAACTCTGTACCGGGTAATAACGTGGGTATTGGTACGGCTGCACCCTCTTATGCTTTAGATGTTAATCACAATGGATCAACCGGCCTGCATGTGAGGTCTCTTGCTGCCTTTTCTGTTGTTGACCTGGATGCAGCGAATGGAGATGCTGCATTACGTTACCAGGAAGCCGGTGTTACCCGCTGGAATGTTCGTAATGCTCCGGGAACAAACGATTACCAGATCATCAGAAATAACAGCTTGCCTGCCAACGTTACCATTAACAATGGTACCGGGTTTGTGGGTATCACACAAACAGCACCTTCTTATCAGTTAGATGTACTGCACGCAGGTTCAACCGGTATCCGCAGCCAGTCGAGCAGCAGCTTCTCTGTTGTTGATATTGATGGTGCCAGTGGCGATGCTGCCTTACGTTTTCAAAAGGCCGGTGTAAATATGTGGAACACCCGTAACCGCCCTGCTGATGATTATTATGAGTGGTTTGAAATGGGTGGTGGCGGTAGCCGCATGGTTATCCAGCGTGGTACAGGTAACGTAGGTATTGGTGAAACAACCAGCCCGTCTTATCGTTTGGATGTATTGCATGGCGGTTCAACCGGTATCCGCAGCCGTTCAAGTTCATCTTTCTCTGTTGTTGATATAGATGCTGCCAGTGGCGATGCTGCTTTGCGTTTTGCAAAAGCAGGCGTTAACCAGTGGAACATGCGCAACCGCCCGGGTGATGATTATTTAGAAATATTTGAATTAGGTGGTGGCGGCAGCCGTATGGTTATACAGGATGGTACCGGTAACGTAGGTATTGGCGAAACAACCAGCCCGTCTTACCGCTTAGATGTATTACACGGTGGATCAACCGGTATCCGCAGCCGTTCAAGTTCTTCTTTCTCTGTGGTAGATATTGATGCTGCCAGTGGTGATGCTGCTTTGCGTTTTGCAAAAGCAGGCGTTAACCAATGGAACACCCGTAACCGTCCTGCTGACGATTACTATGAAATTTTTGAGTTGGGCGGTGGCGGAAGCCGTTTCGTTATCCAGGATGGAACCGGTAATGTAGGTATCGGCGAAACTACCAACCCATCTTACAGATTAGATGTATTACACGGCGGCGCTACAGGTGCACGTGTTCGTTCAAGCTCTACCTTCTCTATCATTGATATTGATGCTGCCAATGGTGATGCTGCTTTGCGTTTTGCAAAAGCAGGCACTAACCAGTGGAATCTGCGCAACCGTCCTGCCGATGATTACCTTGAGATCTTTGAATTAGGGGGAGGCGGAAGCCGTTTTGTGATCCAGGATGGTACTGGTAACGTAGGTATCGGCGAAACAACCAACCCAACTTATCGCTTAGACGTATTGCATGGTGGCGCAACCGGTATCCGCAGCCGCTCAAGTGCCACTTTCTCTTTAATGGATATTGATGCTGCCAATGGTGATGCTGCTTTACGTTTTGCAAGAGCTGGCTCAAACCAGTGGAATATACGTAACGATCCAGCTAACGATAACTTACAGATATTTGAACTTGGTGGTGGCGGCGAAAGGATGAGGATTGACAATACTACAGGTAAAGTTTGGGTAAATGGTGATTTTACAGCATTAGGCGCTAAATTGTTCACTATGGACCACCCGCTTGACCCTGCCAACAAAACTTTAATGCACGCTGCCGTAGAAAGCAATGAAGTATTGAATACTTACAGCGGCAATGTGATTACAGATGCTTCAGGTAAAGCTACCGTAACGCTTCCTGATTATTTTGAAGCCATCAACAAGGATTTCCGTTACCAGTTAACCGTGGTTGGCGGAACATTTGCACAGGCAATCATCAGCAAAGAAATAAGCAACAATAAATTTGAGATTGCTACCAACCAGCCGAATGTAAAAGTTAGCTGGGAAGTAAAGGGTGTTCGTAATGATGCCAGGATGAAGATGAATCCTTTCACTGCAGTGCAGGATAAGCCAGCTACGCAAAAAGGTAAATATATTGATCCTAAATCACACAATCAACCGGAAAGCAAAGGTGTTAGTTATGATGCTAACCAGAGTTCTTCATTATCTGACATTAAACCATCTGCTGACAAAAAAGCTGCTCCTGCAACAACAGGCGGCAGCCTTGACCAGGGCCCGGTAAGTAAAGCAACTGTTGCTGCTAAAGCAGATAACAGCGGAAGCGTTGCTGATGTACCTGTTGCCAAACCATCTACCAAAAAAGTTGATGCAAGTGGTAGTGTGCTGGATACTCCGGCTGCTAAACCAGTTGATAAAAAACTTCCTCTTGAAGGAAGCGTGGCTCCTGAAACTAAAAAACCAGAAGTGAAACCAGCTGCTGCGCCAGCCGGTCCACAAAGCGTAAACGGCTAATTCCGTTTAGCACTTTCTTAATAACTTGCAGGCATGAAATATTTCATGCCTGCTTTTTTTTGCGTACTCCTTTCCATACACATATCAGCACAGGACAAACCAGACAGCTCGGTTACTGTTGGCAAAAAAACAATTACCCTTAGTGAAGTGGTGGTTAATAACGATCTCAATGTTCCTGCATTCATCAACCGCATAAAAAACGATACCAGTTTTTATAAAGCCTTTCGCAACCTGCGTATACTGGGTTTTACTGCCATTAATGACATACGCATGAATGACGGAGATGGTAAAATGAAAGCTGGATTGCGGAGCACAACCAAACAACTCCGCAGTAATAACTGCCGCACCATGCAAACACTGGAAGAACAAATTACCGGCGATATCTATGATGAGAACAGGGAGTTTACTTATTACACTGCTAAAATGTATGCTTCTCTTTTCTTTACAAAAGATTCTGTTTGCGGGGAGGATAACATTGTTACAGGCAGAGAATTTAGTATGGCAGGTAAAAGCGGGCTGGAGAAAAATAAAGAACAATTGAAGATGCTTTTCTTCAACCCCGGCAAAAGAATAAACGGGCTACCCTTCATCAGCAATAAAACAGCTATTTACGATGATGAAATGGCTGACAGGTACGACATGAATATTGACATTGATATGTTTAATGGGCAAAGCTGTTACATCTTTACCCAAAAAGTAAAGCCTGAAAGTAAAGACGATGTGATCGTTGATGAAATGACGACCTGGTTCAACGACAAGACATTGGAAGTGGTGGCCCGCAATTACTCTTTAAGCTACAGCGCCGGGGTTTATGATTTTAAAGTACAGATGGAAGTTGTGATGAGCAAGTACGGCGAATACCTGGTGCCATCACTCATTCGCTATATCGGTAACTGGAAAGCAATTTTTAAACCCCGGGAAAGAGGAGTTTTTACTGCTACCCTTTTTGATTTTAACTGAATAGATTTGTAAAGGGTTTCCAGCCATTGAAAGGCTGGGAACCCCTTTTATTTTTTTTACCGCTTGTCAGTATATTTCTGTCAGGTCTGAGTTTTCGTAAACATAATTTTCCAGGTCGGCCTTGTTGTACAGGTATTTCTGTCGGTTAATACGCAGGTATTTAACTACTGCTTTTAAACTTCCCGACTCTAATGATCGGCGTAAGAATGAGCCTGGTAAATTCATGATGCCTTCGGCATGTTTTTCGGTAACCCAAATTTGAGTTTTCTGGTTCATAAGGATATATTTTAATTGTACAACAAAGAATAAAAAAATATCCTTCGTTTTTGTAAAGGAACATTCGAAATTTATGTAGTAATTGCACTACATATAACGCCCGCCAGGCAATAAAATTTGAGGCGGGCTTAAATAAATTTTAGCATTATTATTAGTTTTTATCGTTTAATTTTAATTATGCTAAACTCAATCAAAACAACAACCTTTTTCTTTTTATTATTATTTTCTTTTGCTGCAAACGCACAAACCAATGGCAAGGATTTTACAGCCATTGATGCTTATGTAAAAAGCCTGGGCAGCCTGGAAGGTATGAGCATGGGTACCATCAATAATGTACTCATCAACAAGTACACCGACAAGATGGAAAAGGCCAGGGCTATTTATTACTGGATAGCCAATAACATTACATTTGATGTGAAACTGGCAAAAAATAATAATGCCCTCAAAAACACCCCTGCAGAAGTTTTAAAAACAAGAAGGGCCACAGCCCCGGGCTTTGCAAATCTCTTTCAGGACCTGTGCAGCAGCGGCGATATACGTTGCCTTACTGTTGATGGTTTTGTGAAACACAACACCGGGCAGATAGGAGAAAAAGACCTGGAGATAAACCATACCTGGGCCGTGGTGCAACTTGGACAGAGCCCCGAAGAATGGTATTATGTGGACGCCGCTTTCGGCAGCGGCTATTTAAGCGCCGATATGAAGGAGTATAAAAAATATTACAGTGATGCATATTTTTTTACAGAAAAAGCAAGCTTTAACCAGCAGCATTATCCTGATAACAAAGCATGGAAACTGGGCAGCGGCCCCGATAAAGGAGATTTTTTTGATATGCCGGTTGTAAAAACTGCTGCCATGGAAATGGTTATTACCAAATGCAGTCCTAATGATGGTAAATTAAAAGTAAAAGCCGATAAAGGTGTAAAATTTAATTTTACGGTAAAGAATACCGAAAATATTACCAAGGTAGAACTGAGTGTTGGTGATAAAAAGAAATACAGGCTGGAGAATATTGATTACACTAACTCTGCCACCTCACTTGGTTTTACTTATAAATTTAAAGATACCGACAGCGGCCCAGTAACTGTTTTTGTGAATGGGAAGGAGTTTGTGCAGTATTATGTGGAGGTAGAATGATAAGAACGATACTGGATGGTAAAAAGACTTCCGAAGTTTTGAAAACTTCGGAAGTTTTGTTTTTAATCTTGTATAATTATGCTTTTTTCTTAGGGGCTTTAGGTGTATCATCCACTTCAAAACCCAAGTCGCTGAGTTTTTTGATGCCGCCGCCTGGCGTCTCCGCCAGGGGCTATTTAAATTGAGTTGTATTTTATTTTTGTTGAGGAACCCTAAGCTTATCGCTGTTGGCGGGGGCGCCAGACAGCGGCGTATGATGGTTTGGATGTTGGCTTGCGAATATTTTATGTAATGCCACCAATGGCTACAGGGTTACATTTCCAGGAGTAAAATGTTCATTGCTGGTCAAAAAGGCCAGACAACGGCGAAGATTGGAGCGAAGACCAAGCGTGGCGAAAACTTTCCTTAAAATATTTAAGATGCCGCCGCCTGGCGTCCCCGCCAGCGGCGATTTAGATTGAATTGCATTTTATTTTTGCTGGCGAAGTCTTTTCTACCGGTTGTGAAGATAGCAACCCATAACAGCAGATTTCTCCTATCATCGAAATAACAAGACACGGGAATAAAAAAAGCTTCAATTTTCATTGAAGCTTTTTAAATATTATGCTCTTTGTTTTACCTGTTTTACAGGCGCTTTTTTCTTTGTTTTTTTCAGCGCATCAGTAATGCCTTTGCTGAGGTTTTCGTAAGTAGGTTTACCGCTTACTCTCTCGCCGTTCACAAAAAATGCAGGTACATCGGTTACGCCTTTTTCAATGCCTTCGTTCAAGTCGTTACGAACCTGCCAGCCGTAGGTTGAGTTGATGAGTTCTTCCAAAAAGCTTTTGTTTACAACGCCTGCTTCTTTTGAGTACAGCTTTAAGCTGGTGGTGCCCAGCTGGCGGCGGTTATCAAAAAGGATGTTGTGCATTTCCCAGAATTTACCAACCTGTGAGGCTGCAATAGCCGCCTCGCCTGCCTTCATAGAGCGCTGGTGTATCTTCATCATGGGAAAATGACGGAACTGAAACCTTATTTTGCCATCAAACTCTTCAAGCAATTTTTTTACTACTTCATTTGCTTTTGCACAATCTTCGCTTTCATATTCTCCAAACTCCATCAGGGTTACTGCTGCATCGGGGTTACCTACGTAAACATCTTTTGGTGGGATGACTTCTACCACTTCTTTTACTTTCATTGCCATAGTCTGTTTCTTTTTTCCTGTTGTATAAACAACTGTTATTAATGTATTGTTCTGTTAATTTTTTTATAGCGTATTGACTCAAAAAACTGTCAGGTTGAGCTTGTAGAAACCGATGCCATTTGCATCAACCCGTCTTCGACAAGCTCAGACTGACAGTACAATTTAAATTAGCTTTTCTTCTATTTTTTAACAGCCTCTTTTGGCTGTTCGTTCCTGAACACCACTGTTCCGTCAAACACATCCACCAGCACCGGTCTTGCTTTATCAATATCAGCAGCCAGTATTCTCTTGCTTAGTTGGTTTACGATCTCTTTCTGGATAAGCCTTTTTAAAGGCCTTGCACCAAACTGGGGATCGTAGCCGTTCTCTGCCAGGTAATCAAGCACATAATCGCTGAACTGCAGGTTAATACCATTTGCTGCAACCATTTGCTTTAAACTGTCAAGCTGCAATTTGATGATGCCTTTTATTTCGTTCTTCATCAGCGGCTGGAACATGATCACCTCATCTATCCTGTTTAAGAACTCGGGACGTATGGTTTGCCTTAACAGGGCCATTACCCTGGCCTTGGTGTTTTCCACTACTTCTTCCTTATTGATCTCGGTAACTTTTTCAAAATTATCCTGGATAATATGGCTGCCCATATTCGAAGTCATAATGATGATCGTATTCTTGAAGTTAACGATACGACCTTTGTTGTCTGTAAGACGCCCATCGTCCAATACCTGCAAAAGTACATTAAAAACGTCAGGATGCGCTTTTTCAATTTCATCTAACAAAATAACACTATATGGCTTTCTTCTTACCGCTTCGGTTAATTGTCCGCCTTCTTCGTAGCCAATATAGCCCGGAGGGGCACCTACCAGCCTGCTTACGGAGTGTTTTTCCTGGTATTCGCTCATATCAATCCTGGTCATCATACTGTCATCATCAAATAAATACTCGGCCAGGGCTTTGGCAAGTTCAGTTTTGCCAACACCGGTTGTACCCAGGAAGATGAAGGAGCCGATAGGCTTTTTAGGGTCCTGCAGGCCGGCACGGCTGCGGCGGATGGCATCCGAAACGGCTTCGATGGCTTCTTCCTGTCCTACTACCCTTTTGTGAAGTTCTTCCTCCAGGTGCAGCAGTTTTTCCCTTTCGCTCTGCATCATTTTAGTAACCGGTATGCCGGTTGCCTTGGCGATGTTTTCTGCAATGTCTTCTGCATCCACTTCTTCTTTTAAAAGGCGCTTTTCGGTGCTTTCGGTTAATTGTTCGGTAAACTCATCTACTATCTTTTCCTGCTCCTGCACTTTGCCATACCTGATCTCGGCAACCTTGCCATAATCGCCTTCACGTTCTGCTTTATCGGCTGCAAGTTTCAGGTTCTCAATTTCAGCCTTGGCGTTTTGTATCTTTTCAACGATCTCTTTTTCCTGCTGCCATTTGGCTTTAAAGGTGTCACGCTCAACAGAAAGATTAGAGATATCTGTGTTTAATTGTTTGAGCTTAGCCTCATCATTTTCTCTTTTGATGGCTTCACGTTCAATTTCCAGCTGGCGAATCTTCCTGTCCAGTTCATCTAATTCTTCCGGCATGCTGTTCATTTCAAGCCTGAGTTTGGCTGCACTTTCATCAATCAGGTCAATTGCTTTATCAGGTAAAAAACGGTCGGTAATATACCTGCTGGATAGTTCGACTGCTGCGATGATCGCTTCATCCTTTATCAAAACATGATGATAATTCTCGTACCTGTCTTTTAATCCACGTAAGATGGAAACAGCATCTTCAACAGTAGGTTCATCTATCATTACTTTCTGGAACCTGCGCTCAAGCGCTTTATCTTTTTCAAAGAATTTTTGATACTCGTTCAAGGTAGTTGCACCAATGGCTCTCAGTTCGCCACGGGCCAGTGCAGGTTTTAAGATGTTGGCTGCATCCATAGCGCCATCGCCGCCACCGGCACCAACCAGTGTGTGTATCTCATCAATGAAAAGGATAATCTGCCCTTCGCTTGATGTAACTTCTTTTACAACCGATTTTAACCTTTCTTCAAATTCACCCTTGTATTTTGCACCAGCTATAAGTAAACCCATATCAAGTGCGTAAATAACTTTTGATTTTAAATTCTCCGGCACATCACCGTTTACGATACGCATGGCCAAACCTTCTGCTATAGCGGTTTTACCAACGCCTGGCTCACCAACCAGTATCGGGTTATTCTTACTTCTTCTTGATAAAATGTGCAGGGTTCGGCGGATCTCTTCATCACGGCCAATAACCGGATCAAGCTTACCTGCCCTTGCCATTTCTATCAGGTTCTTTGCATATTTATTCAATGCATTAAATTGTGTTTCGCCTGTTTGCGAAGAAACGGTTGAACCTTTCTTGAGGTCTTTAATGGCTGTGATCAAACCTTTTTCTGTAAGTCCTGCATCTTTTAATAATTTGGAAGTATTGTCGCTGCCTTGAATGATGGCAAGCAGCAAATGTTCAACGCTTACAAACTCATCCTGGAAGGTTTTGAGTGTTGCTGTTGAACGCAACAAAACATTGTTTGCATCACGGCCAAGTGATTGGGCCGGTTCACCAGCCGAAACTTTTGGAAGCTTTTGAATGCCAGCATCTAATTTTTCATCAACATAATTTACGTTGACATTGTTCTTCTTAAGCAGGTACTCAATAGGTGAATCCTTATCGTTCAGCATTGCTTTTAAAATATGCTCGGTCTCGATATTTGCGTTACCGGCATTAAAAGCAATCTGCTGGGCATGTTGCAATATCTCCTGCGATTTTATGGTTAGATTTTGTAAACTCATTTTTATAATTTTCTTCTTTAGTCACAAAACTTAAACCAATTGAAAAAAGCGGTTATTATGGCATTATGGAACTCTTCTACCTGACTGATAAGCAGCCTGGTTAAGTTTAATATGCTATTGTTGCAGGGAAAAGATATTTTTCTTGTAAACAGTTTAGATTTGTAGAATAAAAGAAGCAGATGCCTAAGAACGTAAAACACAAACTGGCGCCGGTAAAAGTCTTTCGCAGGCGGCTTTGGAAGAATGCTGTTTTTGGCTTCAGCATTATGTTCATTTGCCTGCTGATCGGCGTACTGGGATATAAAATCACCATACCAGAACTTGACTGGTACGACAGCCTTTTGAATGCTTCGATGATATTGAGTGGTATGGGGCCAATAATAGATCCGGGCATTCAATTATCCAACACAGCCAAAGTATTTGCATCTGTTTATGCCTTATTCAGCGGCGTGGCTTTTATAAGTACCATTGGAATTTTGATAGCCCCTATGGCTCACCGCTTTTTTCACAGATTGCACCTAGAAGATTCTGAAGAAGAATGAGTGCAGTTGAAAAACATACTCATACAGTTAAAACCCTGGCAGCAGAGCTAGGTTTTGATCATTGTGGTATTGCCAAAGCACAGTTTTTAGATGAAGATGCTTACCGCTTAGAGCAATGGCTGAACAAGGGAATGCATGGTAACATGCAATACATGGAAAATTATTTTGACCTGCGGGTAGATCCTTCAAAACTTGTTCCCGGTGCAAAGTCTGTTATTACCTTGTTGCTGAATTATTTTCCGGAAGAGAAACAGGTTGATGCTGCACCCAAAATATCCAAATATGCTTTTGGGAACGATTACCACGAAGTGATAAAAGCCAAGCTTAAATTATTTCTACAGAAAATAAAAGAAGAAATCGGTGAAGTATATGGACGTGGCTTTGTTGACAGCGCCCCTGTTTTAGAAAGAGCCTGGGCACAAAGAACAGGCCTTGGCTGGGTTGGCAAAAACGGAAATCTTATTAATAAGCAAAGCGGTTCGTTCTTTTTTATCGCAACGCTGATTGTTGATCTGGAATTAAACTACGATGATGCATTTGCTAAAGATTATTGCGGAACCTGCACCCGTTGTATTGATGAATGCCCTACGGAAGCGATCTTGCCAAACAAAGTGATTGATGGCAGCAAATGCATTTCTTATTTTACTATTGAGTTGAAAGATGCGTTGATCCCGGAAAAAATGAAAAGGCAGTTTGCCAACTGGATGTTTGGTTGTGATGTATGCCAGGATGTTTGTCCCTGGAACCGGTTTGCAAAACATACTGAAGAAACAGGCTTTAAACCGATACCAGAAATACTAAACTTATCAACTAATGATTGGGAAGAACTGACTGA
Source organism: Ferruginibacter sp. (assembly GCA_016786725.1). Taxonomy (GTDB): domain Bacteria; phylum Bacteroidota; class Bacteroidia; order Chitinophagales; family Chitinophagaceae; genus Ferruginibacter. The sequence continues at coordinate 186,048 of JAEUVU010000019.1, forward strand.
AGAATCTTTCAAAACCATTTTTAAAAATTCTCCGCTTAAAAGAGCTAAGTTTGAAGGGATAAAGCGTAATCTAAATTTCATTAAGTTATAGTATGAATCCATCCATTAAAAAACTCTACGATCTTGCCAATAAACCCAGCAGGTTTATCATTGGCCTGATGAGTGGCACTTCGCTGGATGGGCTGGATATTGCTTTATGTAAGATCGAAGGCTTTGGACAGGAGACTAAACTTGAGTTGTTGAAATTTGAAACTGTTTCTTACACAGATGAAGTTAAGAATGACATAAGATCAGTATTTTCAAAAAAGCAGGTTGAACTGGAGAAACTTTGTTTGCTGAATCCGTGGATAGCTTTGCTGCATGCGGAAATGATAAATGACTGTTTAAAAAAATGGAATATTAAGAATGAAGAAGTTGACCTGATCGCCAGTCATGGACAGACCATTTATCATGCGCCACAAAGATTACACCGGCAAACAAAATTCGGTAATGCCACATTACAGATCAGTGATGGAGATCATTTGGCGGTTGCAACCGGTATCATCACCATCAGCGATTTCAGGCAAAAGAATATTGCTGCGGGTGGCGAGGGCGCTCCCCTGGCGGTTTATGGCGACTATTTACTCTTTAGCAAAAAAGGAGAAGACCGGGTATTATTGAATATTGGCGGTATTGCTAATTTTACTTTTTTACCCGGCGATGATACAAATGTTATATGTACAGATGTTGGGCCAGGTAATACGATGATGGATGCTTATATGCAGGAGCGGTTCCCGGGAAAACATTTCGATGAAGATTCGCTGGTTGCAAAATCAGGAACTGTAAATGAAAAATTATTGGCTGCTTTGAAAGAAGATGATTTCTTTAAGCAATCTTTTCCAAAAACAACAGGGCCTGAGTTATTTAACCTGCAATATCTTCAAATAGCAAAACAACAAAGTGAAACAGTGTCATTATCTGCAGAAGATACCATGGCAACACTTAACAGGTTTTCGGCAGATATGATCGTAACAGCTATTAAAGATTGCATCAAAGAAAGATCCGGACTAAAAATAATCTGCAGCGGAGGTGGTGTTCACAATCTTTTGTTGATGAAGCATCTGCAAAAACAATTAATTGGCTGTACTTTTCTAAGTACTGAAGAAATGCGTGTAAATCCTGACGCAAAGGAAGCTGTATTGTTTGCATTATTGGCTAATGAATGCGTAGGTGGCAATGTTTCTTCTGAAGAATTAAAGACTGCCGGGATTCTTCCTGTTGCGATGGGCAAAATCAGTTTGCCTGCTTAATTTTCTTCAACGTATTTCTTTAAGCTGTTCAAGGCATCTTCATATCCCTGGCCGGTTATCTTTTCAATAAATATTCCATAAAACTTTTCCCAGGGATACCATTTTAGTTTAATAAGCACATTCCATTCAACCTGCACCTGGTTGCTGTCTGCAAGAGGCAATAAACTTATTGTATTCTTTACATCATTTTCCCCTGCTCTTTTTAATGTTGCCGCAATTGAATTATTTGTTTTTTGGGTAAACTGCATTGTATTTTTTTCACCTTTAGAGTTCCATTCGCATGAATTGCTGATGCCATCAGCGCTGGTAATGAATTTAATGTTAGCAGAATCATTCACAAAAACCGGTTGCCAGTGTTTCCAGTTTTGCAAGTCATTTATTTGATTGAATACTTTGTCAGCAGGGGCATTTATAACTACTGCCCTTGAGATCATGATCCTTGACGGAATAAATAAAGACATGATTGTTATAAAAATGAACACTCCTGCCAGTACAATAAAAAATCCTTTAAATAACCTCATGTTCATTTTACTCCCATTTAAAAACTTTGATGGCAACGATATAAACAGCAATGCCCCATAACAATAAAATACCTATTTCTGTGCGTATGTCCCAAAGATTTTGTCCTTCAAAAGCAACGCTTCTCATCGCAGAATTCAAATGCGTAAGCGGCAATGCTTTTGAAACAGGCTGCAGCCATTTAGGGAAAGCTTCTACCGAAAAGAAAGTGCCCCCCAGCAAAAACTGCGGCAATGTTATCAGGTTGGCAAAAGGAGGAATGGTGCTGTCACTTTTAGCCAACCCGCTTACTATAAAACCAAAGCCCATAAAAATGATGAGGCCGATAAAACTCAGCAAAAGCATTTCCATAAAAGTTCTGAACCCATTTACCAGCGTAAACCCAAAAATGTAATATCCTGCCAGGATGATCACAATGGCAGTAACCATTTGAAATATTACTCTCGACAAACCCTCACCTAAAATAATATGTGTTCTGCTGATTGGGGTTGCAAAAAAGCGCTTCAGCACTAAAGTATTTCTCAGGTTAAAAAACATAAATGCCACGCCAAAAACACCAGAACTCAGCAACGAAAATCCTAATTGTCCCGGAAGTATAAAATCTATGGTTCTGTATTCTCTCACTTCTTCCCTTATAACCGGTTGTACAGGATCCGCAGTAGCATAAACAGGCCTGTTGGGGAATTTTGCATAATTTATTTTTTCGCTGATTGCATTTAAAATGGGCATTACTTGCGGCCATTTATCATCGCTGGCACTTGTACTACTTATTGCATATTGATAGATTGAAGTTGAATCAATGGGTTTATTAATTTTTATAACTCCTGCAATCTTACCTTTCAGCAAACTTGATCGCAATTCTTCACCTGTATTAAACTGAACAATTTTTATTCTCTTACTGGCTTTTATCGAATCATATAGCGCATTAGCTGTATCAGAATTTTTATCAATGGCTATTTTGTAAACCGGTACACCTCCTCCATTTCCAATAAATCCAAATACCAGGATAAAAATAAATGGAAATACAAAACTAAATACAACTGCCGACGGACTTCTGAAAATGGCTCTTAAACTGCCTTTTGTAATGGCAAGCATGGCCCTGACCTGGCTGTATTTTTGCATAGTTTCAGTGAAATTGAGGCGTAAAGCTATTGGTAAAAAAGGATTCTAAAAAATTTGCAATTAAATGACAAATGTCGTATATTTGTGTGACAAATGTCAGATTTATGAAAAGTAAAGAAAAAAGCGCAGGTTATAAACCAAATACAGCAATCTCAAAAGTTGAGGAGTCGGCTCCTGTATATCGTAGTGTAAAAGCATTGCCACAGGTAAAAGATTTTACATACAACGAATTTAAAAAAATTGCTGATAAAACCCCTTTTACCCAGGCCGAATGGGCTGCCATACTTCATGTAAGCGAACGAACCTTACAACGTTATGCTAAAAATAACGGCAGTTTTGCGCCTATTAATGCAGAGCGTGCCGTTCAAATTGAAAAAGTTATAAAAGAAGGCAAAATTACTTTTGGGAAAGTTGAAAATTTCTATAATTGGCTAAAAGGCAATCCTTATATGCTTGAAGGGAACCTGTCTTTTGATTCTCTTACCACATACGAAGGGATTCAAAAAGTATTAACACAGCTGGGAAGAATTCAACATGGTATCTTAGCATGATAATTTACAGGCTGGCTATCGAAGCTTTTAAGGATGATCTTAGTGGCACCGGTTCTAAGTTGTTTGGAGGCAGATGGAATTTCCCGGGGCGGCCGGCTATTTATACTTCAGAAAATATATCGCTGGCAGTTCTTGAAATTATTGCAAACGCCAATAAAGATAATATCCCTCCCGGCTATTGCCTGCTAAAAATACAAGTGCCGGACAATCTGCCCTTTAAATTAATAAAACATAGCGGTTTAAAAGATAAATGGTATACCGATTTTGAATATGCCCAATTTATAGGTTCAAACTTTTTAGAATCCGGAAAAGAAGCGATGTTAAAAATGCCTTCTGCAATTGTAAAAGAAGAGTATAATTTTTTATTGAACCCTGCACATCCGGATTTTAAGAAAATTGCTATTAAGGAATCTGTACCCTTTGATGTTGACATAAGATTATTGAAAAAATAATGAACAAAATGTACCTGCTGCTCGGCAGCAACCAGGGCAATAGTAAAATACAGCTTACAAAAGCCACCCGGCAAATTGAAAAACAAATTGGCGGTATTATCCGTCAATCCAGCCTCTATTCCACGGCAGCATGGGGCAGCATCAATCAGCCTGATTTTTTAAACCAGGTGATCATTGTTGAAACAAAATTATCTGCACAGCAAACGATGCAAACTATTTTAAAAATTGAAGAAGAAATGGGCAGAATAAGAACCGTAAAAAATGCTCCCCGTATTATTGATATTGACATCCTGTATTACAATAAAGAAATAATAAATCAGCCAGAACTTACGGTTCCGCATCCACAAATACAGAACAGGCGATTTGTACTGGTTCCGCTTAATCAACTATCTCCTAACCTTATACATCCCGTTCTTAATAAAACAACTCACCAGCTTCTTATTAACTGCCCTGATAAGCTGAATGTGAAAAAGTTTTAAGAAGATAAAAGCTGTTTCCGCTTATTTTGCAGTTCATTCTGCATATGAAGTATAATTTTGTAACTATTGAGGGAAATATAGGTGCCGGTAAAACAACGCTTGCACATTTGCTGAGTAAACATTTTAATGCAAGGTTGATACTGGAAGAATTTGCTGATAACCCCTTTCTCCCGAAATTTTACGAAAACCCCGGCCAATATGCTTTTCCGCTGGAACTGTTCTTTATGGCAGAGCGGTACAAACAGTTGAAAGACTTGCTGCAGACAAAGGATATGTTTCAAAATATAACCATCTCAGACTATCTTTTTACCAAGTGTCTTTTGTTTGCCAAAGTGAATTTACCTGATGAAGAATTCCGTTTGTATCAAAAACTTTTCGAGATCATTAACCCACAGATTGTACAGCCGGATATTGTTATTTACCTGCATACGCCTGTAAAGAAGTTACAGGAAAATATAAAAAAACGTAACCGGGAATATGAGCAATCCATTCCAAATGATTACCTGTTTACATTGCAGGAAACATACACCCAGTATATAAAACAACACAACATCAAAACACTGTATGTTGATGCCAGCAATGCAGATTTCCTGGGAAATGATGAGCACATGAAAGTGATTATTAATGCGCTCGACAAAGAATATGAAGATGGGCAACATTATTTAACTTTGCCCTGATCATAATAATGAGCAACAGCAAACTACCAAAAGAATTTCATCACTTTATTTTTGCCAGGTTATTTTTTGTGCTGGGTTTGCGCATGATAACCACTATTGTAATTTACCAGGTTTTTCACCTTGCCAATACTTATATGGTGGGCTTTGCAGGCCTTGCTGAATTTGTACCTGCTGTAATTGCTGCTTTATTTGCCGGTCATTATATAGACAGGCACAATAAAAAGAATATCCTAGTCTGGTCTTACGCCTGTTATATGCTTTGCGGTATCACATTGGCTTTAGTAAGCCTGCCTTGGTTTGGCTTCAGCAATTACACTCAAATTTCCGTAATTCTTGCAGTTGTTTTTTGTACAGGCATCATCCGCTCTTTTGCCGGCCCATCGGCTAATAGTATGATTGCGGCCATTGTGCCACGTGAGCAACTGCAAAAAGCTATCTCATATAATTCTTCTACCTGGCTTATCTCCTCAATTGGCGGGCATGCTATTGGGGGTTTGCTGATCGCATTAACAGGAATTTCCGGGGCGTACTTTACAACAGCAGGGTTAATATTGACAGCAGGGATTTTTGCCCTGCAATTACTTCCAAAACCTCCGGTACAAAATCTTGATAAAGAGCGGATGTTTACTTCCATCAAAAAAGGGTTTTCTTATGTGTTCAATAATAAAAATTTGCTGGGCGTAATTTCTCTGGATCTTTTTGCTGTATTATTTGGTGGTGCGGTAGCTTTTATTCCAGAAATAGCATCAACTATTTTGCACACCGGCGCCATCGGTTATGGTTTTTTAAATGCTGCAATGGATCTCGGAAGCCTGCTGTGCATCGGTTTTTTGGTAAAATATCCAATGAGGCAGAAGCAAGGTTTAAAAATGATGCTCGCTATTGCAGGTTTTGGAATTTGCATTATCATTTTTGGTTTATCAAAAGTTTACTGGCTTAGCTTTTTAGCATTGCTTGCTGCAGGCATATTTGATGCGGTAAGTGTGGTTGTACGAGGCACCATCATGCAATTATTTACACCCGACGAATTAAGAGGCCGTGTGGCTTCCATCAACTTAATTTTCATAAACAGCAGCAACGAACTGGGCCAGTTTGAAAGTGGTGTTACCTCCCGTATGTTTGGCACTTTACCTGCAATCATTTTCGGAGGCACCATGTCGGTGTTGGTTGTTGCTGCTACCTGGCTTGGGTTTCCCAAACTGAGGAAGCTTGAATATTGATCCGATAGCAGATGGTTTGAAAATCCAGGTGAAGCATATCTATCTATACATCAAATAAAATTTCATGAAAAATTTCAGCCACTCCAAACTTTTCCTAACCTTATTTGTTTTTTCTATTACAGTCTTACTCACAGGCTGCAGATCTGAATCTAAATTAAAGCCTGCTGAAGGTTATGTTACTGTAAAGGGAGGGAAAATATGGTACCGTATTTTAGGAAAAGGGAAGCAAACGCCCATCCTTATGTTACATGGAGGGCCGGGTGGTACCAGCAAATCCTTTTATCAGTTTGCGCCCTTAGGCGATGACAGACCGATTATCATTTTTGACCAGCTTGGCAGCGGAAGATCTGGCTACCATACAGATACTGCCTTACTTAAAGTTGAAAATTTTGTTGAACAGGTAGAAGCATTAAGACTGTCATTGGGTTTAAAAGACTTTTACCTCCATGGCCATTCATGGGGTACCGCACTGGCTTTGGAATATTACCTGAAATATCCAAAGGGTATTAAAGCAATCGTATTTAACAGCCCCTATTTCAGCACTGCATTGTGGAAAGCCGATGCTGATACGCTTATCAGTACGTTGCCTGATTCTATTCAACTGGCGATCAAAACAGGCGAAAGAGATCACGATTATAAATCTCCAGCATACAAAAATGCAAATGAAGTGTTTTACAAAAACTTTGGAGTACGAGAGACAAAATTGACGAGTGAACTGGATACATCAACTGCAAAAGGCAATGAGTTTATTTATAATTATATGTGGGGGCCAACAGAATTTACTGCAGCCGGCACTCTTATAAATTATGACCGGGTACAAAGTTTAAAAACCATTACGGTGCCAACACTTTTTATAACCGGGGAGTTTGATGAGGCCCGTCCGCCGACAGTAAAGTATTTTCAAAGCCTTGTAGCTAATTCAAGGTTTGTTATGATAGATGGTGCAGGCCATGGCACTATGCATGATAACAGAATCCAGAACCTGAAGGCAATCAAAGATTTTTTAGATAGCCTTGAATAAATTAGGGTATAAATTTTATTAAACAAATCATCGGCATTTGTTTTGTAACTTGTATTATCCAAAAAACATAACACATGCAACGCAGATCATTTGTACGCAATACAAGCTTAACCCTTGCAAGCCTTGCACTAATTAATAACAGTTCACTGGCTTCGCTTTTATTCGACCCGGCCTGGAAGATAAAAATGCTTACAGATGATATCGGCATCTTTACCGAAAAAGGAGGAACTATTGTTTTTCTTCTTACAAAAAAAGGCATTGTGGTGGTTGATTCCCAGTTTCCGGACACAGCGGGACATTTGATTGAAGAATTAAAAAAAAAGAACACAAAACCTGTCAAATATCTCATCAACACACATCACCACGGCGACCACACCGGTGGCAATATTGCTTTTAAAGGCATTGCCGAACATGTGGTAGCACATGCAAACTCAAAAGCTAACCAGCTAAGGGTGGCAGGTGAACAAAAAACAGCCGCTGATAAATTTCACATTCCGGATATTACTTATGGCGAAGAAGGCTGGGGTACTAAAGTGCATAAAGAAACCATTAAAGCGCATTATTTTGGCGCAGGCCATACCAATGGCGACAGCATGATACATTTTGAGAAAGCCAATATTGTACACATGGGAGACCTGGTTTTCAACCGTCGCCATCCATATGTAGATAGAAATTCGGGCGCCAATATTGCCAACTGGATAATTTTGTTAGATAAAGCCATTGCTACTTTTGATGCTAAAACAAAATTTGTTTGTGGCCATGCAGCGTCTGGATACGATGTTTTGCTTAACGCAGATGATTTGAAAGCTTTTGGAGATTATCTGGGCAATGTTCTGAAATTTACTGAAAGTGAAATAAGGTTGGGTAAAACAAAAGAAGAAATTTTAAAAGCAAAAGAAATTCCCGGCTCACCAGAGTGGAAAGGCGATGGTATTGAAAGGCCCTTAAGTGCCGCTTATGCTGAGTTGGCGTTAAAATAATGGCAGGTGCCAGGTTCCTTCAAAAGAACTTTACTTAATTAGTACTTTGTATTTTTCTGCTTTTACCGTTGAAGAATATTCATATAGATTAGGCTCCTGTGCTTTAACTTTTCTTTAAAATTCTACCATACGTTTATGCAATTTCACTCGTTGATGAATCATAAACATATGAAAATGTCAAAACTAATAACTGCCCTCCCCTTCTTTGCAGCCCTTTCCTGCAATGCCCAAACAGGAGATTTCAACAACGAATTTAAAACATACAACAATGGGCTGATCTATAGTGATGCTACTATGAATCAGCTAACGCATATCGTAGATTCGCTAAACTTAAAATTCAAGCGCTGCGACATGACCCGGGCTTATTATGCAATAAGCCAGGGCATCGGCAATCATGTTTCGCTGGAAAAAGCAAACATCAAAGAAGCACTTGCCGATATCAACAGGAATATAAGTTTTGATGACTTTGTAAAGAAATACACGACAGCTGAAGTTGACTACAGGATGCTCATACTTAAGAGTCGCTACAAGGATACTTATGATAAAAAGTGGGTTGTAGAATTTTCCGGTCAAACATTAAAAGACTACGGCGAACTTAAAATAAGAAAAGGCGACTTACCTGAATATGCTATTAACCCATTAAAAGGTAAATGGATAACCAGGCACGATAAAAAATCAGCGTATTCAGAAGAAGGCCTGGAAGCATTTTACATCACTGAAGAATTTACATCGTTAAGGATCCCTGAGAAATATGCAAGAATGATACTTTATTCAGATTGCGTGATCGATACCACTGTTGATATATTTACTGAAAAGGCCAAAAACAGCGGGGTTCGTTATTATAGTGAGGATAAGGATTATAAAAAGACCAAACTACACGCTTTTAATAATTATGTTGAACAGAGTACAAAGCATATTACAGAAAAAGATGTGCCGGCTTCTTACAAAGAATATAAATGGTTTGCATTAGATAGCATGAAGGAAGCATGGATCAATCAAAACCTTGTTAATACGGAAAAATTCAAACAGCTTTTGACAGATGCCCTGAAAGAAGCGAAGGAAAAAAATACTTCCACTACAGATAAATTTGAAAAATATGTTGCTATGTATGTTTCAAAAGCAGATGCACTTGAAATGAAAAGGAACCGTCGTGTAATTGGCGGATGCAGCATGGATCAAAGTCCCCGGTATCATGCATTGAACATTGCTATGCTTTCGGCTGAAACTGTAAACTGGCAGGTGTTCTTAAGGGCACACCTGAATATTATGAATGACCGGTTCGACAGGATGAGCGATGGCAGCTATGCCTGGGCAGGAAGAAATACTTACATTAAGGAACTTGAGGAACTGAACATTGAAGTACAGGAATTGCTTTTGGGCATCAGTTTCAGAATAGAGAACCCGGTTGAAAAGCATTATTATGGCAGTATCGGCCGACTGGGAAGGGCATTGGCTGAAACAAAAAACAGGGTTCAACTTGAAGAACAGTTGCTTAACATGATAAAAGACACTCAGTTGGATGCTTATAACAGAATACTGATACACTACTTGTACCTGAACTACATATATTATTTGCCCAAAAAAGAGACCCGGCTGGAAAGCCTTACAAAACTTGAAGAAGCAGATAAAACATTACCCGACTTTTTAAAATCAAGAATCAAAATCAAAAAAGAGAGTTTTGAAAGAGACAATTAATTAGTCATCTTCCTGTTTTTGAACCGATCAGTCTTTCCAATACAAAATAAACAATCGGGCAAAAACTGCTGTTCTTTTGTGTAAGCTGCTGCCGTTTAAGCAGCACATCTTCATCTGTATAAGGAAAGCGGTGGCAATCTGATGGACGCTGTTCGTAAATGCTGCAGTAATTATCTGCCCCTAAAAAAGGGCATGGTTTAGATTTTAAAACATAATCTCCTTCACTATCAATAAACAGGTAAGTATTAATAAAATCCCCTTCCTTCATCTGCAGATATTTGGAAATACGTTTTATATCGGGTGTTTTAAACCTGGGAGAATAGTTTTTACAGCAATTGGCACACTGCAGGCAGTCAACCTTTTCAAAAGCTTCTTCGTGCAGGTCTGGCAACAGTTTCAGCACCTTCCGCTTATCGGCACGTTGCAGGTATTGCTTGTACATCTTTTGATGATCGGCCGATTTTTTCTCCCAGTTGTGCAATATATCATCTCCCATTTGTACCGTCTTTTATCTGATTATATCCCCCAAATTTCCACAGGCCAAAAGTAGCGAACTTATTAGCATAAAATCTTGATGGGTTATCGTAAATTTGCGGCACTAAATACTGGTATGATGCCTACGTGTGGCCATGTACAATTAAAGTTCAGTAAAGTTATAATGTACAAGAGTGTCCTTCGGCTTCGCTCAGGATAAAATGCCATTGAAGTTTAACATATATTCTTCTGTTTGGTAAATAAACAAAGTAAACCATAATCTACCCCAATTGCCCCTTTAGGGAATAGGGGCATAAACCACCGCAGCAATATGAATCTTTTTGAAGAACAACAGTACGAATTCGCCAGCCGGCATATCGGTACCAATGAAGCAGAAAAAAATGAGATGCTGAAAACAATTGGCATCAGCAACCTGGATGAATTGATAAACAAAACTGTTCCTGCTGCCATCCGTTTAAAAAAACCTCTGCAACTTCCGGTTGCGCAAACTGAATTTGAATACCTGGATGAACTGAAAAAAATTGCTGCGAAAAATAAAATTTACAGAACTTATATCGGCCAGGGTTACTACAATACTATCACACCCAGTGTGATCCTGCGTAATATTTTTGAAAACCCGGGATGGTACACACAATACACGCCTTACCAGGCCGAGATATCGCAGGGCCGTTTGGAAAGTTTATTAAACTATCAAACCATGGTTTGCGACCTGACCGGTTTGGAATTAGCCAATGCAAGTTTATTAGATGAAGCTACTGCCGCTGCAGAAGCAATGGCGATGCTGTTTCACCAAAAAAATAAATCGGATGTGGCTGCATCACCAAAATTCTTTGTGGATGAACATGTTTTTGCACAAACAAAAGAAGTTTTGCTTACAAGAGCAACGCCGATAAATATTGAATTGGTTTACGGTGATTATAAAACAACTGAACTTGATGACACTTATTTTGGAGCGATTGTACAATATCCAAACAGCATTGGCTCGGTAGAAGATTACCGTGATTTCATAAACAAAGTTCATGCAGTGAATGGTTATGTGGTAATGGCAACGGACTTGCTGGCACTTACTTTATTAACCCCTCCTGGAGAACTGGGAGCTGATGTGGCAGTTGGATCTGCACAACGCTTTGGTGTGCCGCTGGGTTATGGCGGGCCCCACGCTGCTTTCTTTGCAACCAAAGATGAATTCAAGCGTGGCATACCGGGCCGCATTATCGGCGTAAGTATTGATGCACAAAATAACCGTGCCTTGCGCATGGCGCTGCAAACAAGGGAGCAGCATATCAAAAGAGAAAAAGCAACTTCAAATATCTGTACAGCCCAGGCTTTACTGGCTAATATGGCTGCAATGTATGCAGTGTATCATGGACCTCAGGGATTGAAGAAAATTGCACAACGTATTCATGTATTAACTGCTGCCATTGCCAAAGGATTACAGAATACCGGCGTGAAGGTTTTAACGAATGAGTTTTTTGATACGATCACTTTTGAAGTAACAGATATAGCCGCCTTTAAAAAGGCTGCAGAAGAAAACCAGGCAAACTTTCACTACAATGTTGATGGAACTGTAGGATTATCTGTTGATGAAGTAGCCAGTAATTATATTGGTGAAACAGAAAAAAACCTGGCGGCTATTTTTAAAGCTGTTACCGGCAAGGAAATGATTTTATCTTTTGATGAAGCCGATGCACTATTTGGCAAAAGAACTTCGGCATATTTAACTCATCCGGTGTTTAATACGCACCGCAGCGAAAGTGAAATGATGCGTTATATCAAATCGCTGGAGAATAAAGATCTTAGCTTAAACACTTCCATGATCAGTTTAGGAAGCTGCACCATGAAACTGAATGCAGCTACCGAACTGATGCCGGTTAGCTGGCCTGAATTCAATTCAATTCATCCTTTTGCTCCTGCATCGCAAACAGCCGGGTACCGGCACATGATTGCAAAGCTGGAAGAATACTTGTCGGAGATTACGGGTTTTACTGCCTGTTCTTTACAACCCAACAGTGGAGCCCAGGGCGAGTATGCAGGCTTGCTTACCATCAGGGCCTATCATGAATCAAGAAAGGAAAGCCATAGAAATATTGTTTTAATTCCTATCTCTGCACATGGAACAAACCCTGCCAGTGCAATTATGGCTGGTATGAAAGTGGTTGTAGTGAAGAGCGATGATAAGGGTTATATAGACGTTGCAGATCTGAAACTAAAAGCAGAAGAACATAAAGCCAACCTGGCAGCGTTGATGGTTACTTATCCCAGTACTTATGGTGTGTTTGAAGAAGGCATCATTGACATTTGCCAGATAATACATGATAACGGTGGCCTTGTTTATATGGATGGCGCCAATATGAATGCACAGGTTGGATTGACCAGCCCGGGTATGATCGGCGCTGATGTTTGCCATTTAAATCTGCACAAAACATTTGCCATACCGCATGGTGGCGGAGGGCCGGGTGTTGGTCCGATTTGTGTGAATGATAAATTGAAACCTTTCTTACCCGGTCATAACGTAAACGACACTTTAATATCTACAGAAAGCAATATACATGCAGTAAGTGCAGCGCCTTATGGCAGCGCAAGCATCTTGCTCATCAGTTATGCATATATGAAAATGCTGGGTGCTGAGGGGGTAAAAAAATCTACTGAGTATGCAATTCTGAATGCTAACTACATGAAATCAAGATTGGAGAAATTATATCCGGTCTTATATACCGGTTCAAACGGATATTGTGCACATGAGTTCATTGTTGATCTGCGTCCGTTTAAAAACACCTGTGGCATTGAAGCAGAAGATGTAGCCAAACGTTTGATGGATTATGGATTCCATGCGCCAACCATGAGTTTTCCTGTACCAGGTACTATTATGGTAGAACCAACAGAAAGCGAAGACAAGGGCGAACTTGACCGTTTTTGCGAAGCACTTATCAGCATTTATCATGAAATAAAAGCCATTGAAGAAGGCAAAGCTGACAAAGTTGATAACGCACTAAAAAACGCACCGCATACACAACAGGTTATTTGTGCCGATGAGTGGAACCATAAATACAGCAGGCAGGAAGCAGCTTTTCCGCTGGCTTATGTTTCAAAAAATAAATTCTGGCCTTCAATTGGCCGTATCAACAATACTTTTGGCGACAGAAACCTTATCTGCACCTGCGAGCCAATGGAAAGTTATATGGAAGAGAAAGTTTAAAGTTTATAAAAAATAAAAAAAGGGCACATTTCTGTGTCCTTTTTTTATTTCCGGAAGAAAAAATCAACCAACTACTTCTTTCTTTTCCTTAGCCACAGTAATTTTTGTAAATTCTGAGCCGTTGAAGATTTTTGCTAATTTATTATCGTTGGAGCGTTGCCATTCAGGTATATTCATTTCAGATACGATTCGCCAGAAGTTTTTTGATTTCAGGTCTTCATAGTCAGGTGAATCAACGAAGATACCAACCATTGTGTTCCGCTTCTTAAACTCAATTTTAATTGCAGTCTTCGCCAGGTGCGAAGGCTCCAGAAATTTTGAGATCATGTCATTTTGCATATAGTGATTTCTTGCAAATGTAGGCTAATTAAGGGGTTTAACCGCATTTATTAATATCCCCGCTTTCTGAACACCATGTTGCATTTATATTCTGTAGCAAACAGCATTAATATTCATACCTGCCCCAACCGATGCAAACATGATAATATCTCCCTTGCTTAATTGATGTTCGGGCATCAATCCTTTTCTCACCATATCAAATAAAGTAGGGACTGTGGCAACCGAACTGTTACCAAGATTGTGGATAGACATAGGCATGATATTCTCCGGAACAATTGAAATGCCATATAATTTATACAACTCTTTAATGATTGCTTCATCCATTTTTTCGTTAGCCTGGTGGATGAAAACTTTCTTTAACTCCGTTATACTAATTCCGGTTTGATCAAGACAGATCTTCATAGCTTCTGGCACATACCGCATGGCATATTCATAAACCTTTCTGCCTTTCATTTTTATATATCTTATACGTGGATCAGAATCGGGGTAAAAAGATTTACCCAAATTCAGATAACTTACTTCATCACCGCAATGCGATTGAACACTGCACCCTAAAATACCTGAAGTTGTTTCGCTGCTGTTTTTTGCCTCCAAAATACAGGCTCCTGCTCCGTCCGAAAAAATCATACTGTCCCTGTCGTACATATCCAATACCCTTGACAAAGTTTCGGTGCCGATTACCAAACATTTTTTCGCAAGCCCTGCTTTAAAATAAGCATCAGCCTGTATTACACCCTGCACCCAGCCAGGGCATCCAAACAAAATATCATAAGGCACGCAGGATGGATTTTTTATTTGTAAAGCATGCTTTACCCTTGAAGCCAATGCCGGTAATACATCGGTTTGAATAGTATGTTTTACCACATTGCCAAAGTTATGGGCCACGATGATCTGGTCGATCTTTTCTGGATCACAACCTGAATCTTCAATAGCCCTTTGCGCTGCAATTGCAGCCATATCAGAAGAATCTATATGAGAAGGAGCATAACGTCTTTCTTCTATACCGGTAATTTTCTTAAATTTTTCAACGATGAGTTGTGATTCAATATCCAGTAACTTATTATCCTCGGCATAAAAATTATGACCGGCAAAGTCACGGTTTGTTTTCACAAAGTCGGGTATATAACAGCCTGTGCCTGTAATTACAGTAGTAGTTGAATTCAACATAAAATAGTTTTACGATTATAAAAAAGGCAGGCTACCGGTAGCTATAAAATTAGCCGTTTTTCCTTTTATAACAAAACCAACAGCCGGTTTCAATTAATAAAAAGCACTCAATTAGCTGTAAAACACTATATTTGCACTTTATTAATACAATACAATTTAAAAATGGACACTAAACAACAAGGCACCGTTAAGTTTTTCAACACTGAAAAAGGATTCGGTTTTATTAAGCACAATGACTCTAACAAAGAAACTTTCGTTCACGTAAGTGGATTAATAAGCGATATTAAAGAAGGCGACAGCGTTGAGTTCGATTTGCAGGAAGGCAAAAAAGGAATGAACGCAGTTAATGTGCAGGTAGTAGGATAAGATTAATTATCAAAACCTTTTCAAAGGGCTGTTCGTAAAGAACAGCCCTTATTTTTTGTGGCAGATACTTAACAATATTATTTTTTAGCCAACAGCCGCTCATATCCAAATGCAGTAAGCAGGCAAGTACCCCCGATTATCCACCAAAGATTATTAAACCCGATAGAATATGCTATTTGCGTACCAAAAGTGCTGCCAATAACCTGTGCTGCACTCCATGCCATGGTATAATATCCGGCATATTGGCCCCTGTTTCCTTCAATGCTTCGTGAAATGTAATATGAGTTCATAAACGGCATGGCAATCATTTCAGCAAACGTCATCAGTATCATAGCCATAACAGCAACTGTAAAACTGGGAACAAAATCTATGTTCAATACAAAAAATGAAACTGACATTATTATAGTACCATATGTCATCAGCCGAAGGTAGGGCCACCTGCCTTCCAGCTTAAATACAAGCACCATTTCAAGTACAGCAATAATTACTCCGTTCATAGCCAGTAAAACCCCTATCCAGAATTCGTTAATATGCAGGCCCTCTTTAAAATACAAAGGGATGGTAGTAAATAATTGAAAAAAGCAAATGGCGAATAAAATCTGAAGACCTATAAAATATAAAAAAATCTTATCGGCATATGCAGGTTTAGCCTTACGCTTTTCTACAGTGGCCATACTGCTGTTTTGCTGTTGCAAAAGACTCACTTTAGGTAATAACCATAAAAAAAGAAATGCTGCAACAATGTTGGTCAGGCCATCAACCCAAAACAATAAATGATAATTGAAGGATGCAAGGAAACCTCCCAAAGCGCCTCCCACGCCCCAGCCTAAATTAATAGCAAGCCTTACGATTGAAAAAGCCTGGGTACGGTTTTGCGGTGTACTGTAATGTGCAATGGCCGTAGCATTGGCAGGACGGAAAGATTCATTGACCATACTAAGAAAAAAGGTGCAGACACAAACAGAAACATAGTTTTTCATTTGCCCAAGTACAATAAAAAGTATGCCGCCGCAAAGCAGTGAAAAAAACTGGGTATAATAAAATCCAAAGCGGTCACTTATTTTGCCGCCGATAAATGCACCCGCCAGCGACCCGATACCATAAATACCTACAACCAGGCCGGCGAGTTTGGTTGAATAACCAATATGATTTATATAGAGTGTCATAAAGGCCAGAACCATGGTGCCGCTCCGGTTTATAAGCATAACAAATGCAAGCAGCCACATACGGCGGGTTAAACCGGTATAAGCATTCTTATATAAATTAACGGCAGCACTGAACATAAAAAGTGATGCAAAGTTATCTATTTGCAACACTTCAATGCTAAAATTTTAACGGCTGGTTATTGATTAAAGTTACCTGCCTTTGGAATCAGTTTTATACCAAGCATGCAAATTTCTGGTGGCTTCGCAAGCTTTCTGATCATTGTATCCATCCAGGCGCCATCAATATTTATCAGGGCGGCTAATGTTTCTTTATTTATCCATAACTCATGTACCATGCTCCAGCGGCTTGCATCTTCATTGCATTTGCTGAGTTTTAAAAACACTTCCAGTTCGTCTCCAAATTTTATCTCTCTTTTGAAAATACACTCCTCCCTGAAAATGACCGGCCCAATATTATTTTGCTTCATCACATCGGGTGTAATGCCATGTTCGGTTAAAAATGCCATGCGGCAATAAGCCCCAAAATCATAATACTTTGAATGCAGCACATGAAAGTTAGGATCAAGATCGGCCCAGCGTATTTCCAGTTTTTTTGAATATTGTTCCATCAGTTAAAATTACAGTATAAAAAATATCCCCTGTTTGCAGGGGATATTTAAAACTTATTTATAAAGAATTTCGTAATACTCTTTGGCCATGCGGTTACTGTCAAACTGCCAGCGTACATCACGCATTCCGTTCCTGGTTATCTCACGCCATACCTCAGGATTTTCATAATAAAGTGGCAACACCTGGTTTTCAAGTATCTCGTACAGTTTATTCAGATCATATTCATCCTGTTCATGCACACTCACATTTTCATAATCAATAGGTGGCACAACAAATCCATTATTGCCATGATTTATAAATTCGCAGATCCAGCCATCATGTGTGCTGCAATTAACTGCGCCGTTCATAGCTGCCGTCATTCCGCTGGTGCCACTTGCCTCCCTGGGCACTCTTGGATTATTCAGCCAGAGATCGGCAGCTTGTTTTAACCTTTTACTCAGCCCAAGTTCATATCCAATACACACTGCCACATGATCGTACTTTTTGCTTAAATGAACCAGCATATTAAAATCGCTGATGGCAGGATAATCAACAGGGTACGGCTTTCCGGCCCAAATGATCTGCACGGGATATTTGGGATTACTTAATAAGGCTTCAAATCTCTGTTCATCACGGGTTATCAGTTCAGCTCTTTTGTAACCGGCAAAACGGCGTGCCCAAACAATAGTAAAAACATCGGGGTTAAAAAGCTTGCCGGTTTGATCTGCCACTACATCAAAGGCACGTTTCTTTAAGTATCTTTTACGGTCAATAAACCCTGCTTCGTTGTTTTCATCCATAAAACGATACAATTGCTTATCTGCCCAATAATGCCAGTTTTGTGCATTGGTTATGGCTTTTATTTCGCAAATGCCATCATATTTTTTCCAAAGCTGCCGGCTCACTTCACCATGCAACTGGCTTACGCCATTGGCTAACTTTGCAAAACGCAATGCAGCCAGTGAGTGGTTGAACAAATCGCCTTCCATTCCTGTTAGTTTTCTCACATCATCTAATTTCATTCCGCAGAAATAGCCCATTTTTTCGCAAAGATGTATATCATGCTTTTCATTGCCGGCTTCTTCGGGTGTATGTGTTGTAAAAACAAGGCGCCTTTTTATATCCTCAACATTACCAAATTTTTTGTAGAGGTAAAAGGCAGAACTGATCGCATGCGCTTCGTTCAGATGATACAGCTCAGGATTAAAGTTCAGTTCATCCATTAGTTTGGCACCGCCAACACCCAACAAAATAAACTGGGCCACTTTGGTAGCAACATTGGCATCATACAAGCGATGGGTAATAGTTTGAGAAACATAATCATTCTCCGGCAGATCGGTACTTAATAAAAATAAAGGGGCCGATTTAAATGTTTCAGGATTAAGGTACCAAACCTTTACCCAAACCGGGTGCTCATGAATATCTATTTGAAATTTAATTCCGGTATCTTCCAGGAAGTTGTAGATTTTTTCGTTCCACTGCACCTGCAGGGTTTGATCCTGGTTACGGGCCTGGTCGTAATAACCGTATTTCCACAAAATACCAATACCTACCAGGTTCTGGCGCAATTCGTAGGCACTACGCATATGAGAGCCGCTTAAAAAACCTAAACCGCCGCTGTAAATTTTTAATGGCTGGCTTACCGCAAATTCCATTGAGAAATAAGCAATGCGTTTACTGTATTGCTCATCAACAGGATAGGGTACATTAAAAGAAGAAAAAGTCATAATGGGTTACAATTAGTTTAAGGCGCAATATTACTGGAAATTTTACATAAACCAGTATGTAAATAATACACATTATCCGTTTACAACGATTGCAGTAACTTCTATTTCTATCAACAGGTCTTTATCAATTAAATTCGACACTTCTACCATTGTTGCAACCGGCTTAATATCCTTAAAAAATTCTCCGTGTGCTTTGGCGGCCTCTTCCCATTTCGAAATATCAGTGATAAAAATCCTTGTCCTAACTACATCTGTCAAATTTGCCCCGGCTTCATGCAATGCTTTTTCAATTTTTCTAAAAATGAAAACAGTTTGTGTATACATATCATCTTTACCAACCAGCGTATCACCATCCATAGCAGTAGTACCGGCCACTTCAATTACATTACCAACTCTCACAGCACGTGAATAACCTACAATATCTTCCCAAGGCGAACCTGAACTTATATTCTTTCTCATAAAGTGCATTTGAGTTAAATATACCAAATGCCAGGGCTTTAATTTTCAATAATGTTTTGATTTTGAGAATTATATTTTTAGTTTTGTCTAAATTTTATTTTCCGTCATATGGTTTTTACAACGAGCGAAGAGAATTATATCAAAAGCATTTTTCACCTGCAGCAGGAAACAGGTTTGGTAAATACCAATTCGCTGGCGGCTGAAATGCATACCAGGCCGGCATCTGTTACCGATATGCTTAAAAAACTAAAAAGCAAGAAACTATTGCAGTATGAAAAATACAAAGGCTTTAAATTAAATGAAGCCGGAAAAAAAGCAGCACTTGATATAGTGCGCAAACACAGGCTCTGGGAATTTTTTCTTGTGGAGAAACTGAAATTTGATTGGGATAAGGTACACCCGATTGCAGAAGAACTTGAACACATAAGCGGCGATGAACTGATACAAAGGCTTGATGACTTTCTCGGTAACCCTTCTTTCGATCCGCATGGCGATCCAATACCTGATAAAAACGGCAAAGTGCCTGTCATCAAACAACAAAGCCTTTCTGAAATTCCCTTCAAAAAAAATGTAACAGTAAGTTCGGTAAGCAATCAAACAGCCCAAATGCTCGATATGCTTAAGCATTACTGCATTGCTATTGGTACTCAATTGATGGTGCTTAAAAAATTTGATTTTGATGGTTCGCTGGAAATAAAAGTTTCGAAACAGAATGCCTGTATTATAAGTGAGCAGGTAGCAAAAAACGTATTTGTACATGATGTTCAATAAAACAAACAATGATGCTTCATTAAGTGAGGTGCATGAATCAGTAGATACAACCGTTAAAAAAAACGGGTGGAGAAGAATATTTTCCTTTTTAGGGCCGGCATACCTTGTTAGTGTAGGCTATATGGACCCAGGTAACTGGGCTACCGACCTGGCAGGTGGCAGCAAGTTTGGCTACACATTGATTTGGGTTTTATTAATGAGTAACCTGATGGCCCTTTTACTGCAGGGGCTTTCAGCAAGACTGGGTATCGTAAGAGGAAGAGACCTGGCACAGGCAAACAGGGAAACTTACCCCCGTGTGATCAATTTCTTTTTATACATTCTTGCAGAAATAGCCATTGCTGCCTGCGATCTTGCCGAAGTGTTGGGAATGGCAATTGGTATTCAACTATTAACCGGCCTGCCGTTGGTTTGGGGTGTATCCATCACAGTGCTTGATACATTTCTTTTGCTTTACTTACAGCGTCTCGGCATTCGCAAAATGGAAGCATTCATTATCACCTTGGTTGGTGTCATTGGTGTTTGTTTTTTAATACAAATGGTGTTAGCAAAGCCCGGAATAGCAGATATTGCCAGTGGGTTTGTTCCATCTGCAATGAATACAGAAGCTTTATACATAGCAATCGGTATTATTGGCGCTACGGTGATGCCGCATAATTTGTATCTGCATTCGGCGCTTGTGCAAACACGAAAAATTGACCGGACTGATTTTGGAATTAAACAGGCTATTAAATTCAATCGTATTGATACAACTATTGCATTGAACCTGGCATTCTTTGTTAATGCCGCCATTTTAATTCTTGCGGCTTCGGTGTTCTTCAAAACCGGCAATTCAGAGGTAGCAGAAATCAAAGAAGCACATCGTTTATTACCTGCTTTTTTAGGCAATGTGGCGCCGGTACTTTTTGCAGTTGCCTTAATTGCTGCCGGGCAAAGCAGCACCGTTACAGGAACCCTGGCCGGACAGATCATCATGGAGGGCTACCTCAGCCTGCGCATCAACCCAATATTACGAAGATTGATAACCCGGCTCATTGCCATCATTCCCGCATTGATCGTAATTATTATCTATGGAGAAGAAAATGTTGATTCGTTGCTCATTCTTAGCCAGGTAATTTTAAGCTTACAATTAGGATTTGCCATTATTCCTCTTATCCATTTTGTAAGCGACAAAAAAACAATGGGCAAGTTTGCAATCAATAGAATTCAAAAAACAGCTGCCTGGCTTATAGCATCCGTTCTGGTATTTTTAAATTTAAAAATGCTGGTAAATGAAATGTCAACTGTTTATACAGACGGCGTATTGTGGCAACAGGTATTAGTAAGTTTGGTTGCTTTGATATGCCTCGCCTTGCTGATATACATAATCATTAGCCCTCTTGTTTTAAAAAGTGCAAGAACAGCTTCAATAAAAATTCATTCAGAAACCGGTATTATAAACACCCTCGTAATTCCAAGTTTTAATAAAATAGCTATTGCATTGGATTTTAGTGAGAATGACGAAAAATTGCTGGCCTATGCCATCGGCCAGGGAAAGGGAAATACACATTACCTGCTGATACATATTGTTGAAAGCGCTTCTGCAAGGTTATTGGGTGACAAAAGTGATGATTATGAATCAAGAAAGGATAAAGAACGGTTGGACTCATATGTACAGCAATTACAAAGCCGTGGTTTTACAGCAGAAGGTTTTTTGGGACATACAAACCGGGCAAAAGAAATTGTGCGGATCGCAAAAAATGTTAATGCTGATATGATTGTTATGGGAGCACATGGGCACACTGCAATAAAAGATTTTATTTATGGCGAAACAGTAAATACTGTAAGGCATGAATTAAAGATACCGGTACTGATCGTTAATCTGTAGCAAGTGCGGCAAGCTGTTCATTAATTTTCTTATTCCAGGCAAATTGCATACTTTCTATTCTTCCGTTGGAAGTTTGTCCGTCGTATTCGTCCTGCGTCTTATTAAGTGCTTCAAAACAATCGTCATGAATCTTTTCAACAACTGAAGCAAAATTTGATTTTGTCAGCTTTGCTTCTTTCAGCATTTGAATAAACTTACAGGTGTTAATATAGGTAATATCATAATGGTGTTGCTCATGCTCGAGCGCATAATTTGTTTTCATACCTCTTTTTACCCATGATTTATTTTTATTGAAGTAGCAGAATACCGTAATATTAATAGTTGTTCTATTGTTGTACGATTGCATGCTCATACGATAACCAAACCCTGATTGTGTTATAGCGGCTGCAGGGCTTGCTGCATCTGGCCTCCCTTTAAAATCAGCCCAACTGAGTTTACGGTCAGTTTCATAGTAAATGGTATCACCTGAATACCCCGGCTTTATGCTTTGCCACTGGATATTAACTGTTAGCTGTGCAAAAGCAGCCTCCGTTGTGATCACTGAGAAAATGAGAAAAAAATATTTTACCATACTTATTGTAAAAATAACTCAAAGGGCCTTTTCTCTTATTTCTGCAATCGCTGCTTTACGAGATTTACAATATCGTTAACAGCTATTTTCTCCATGCACTTAAAATGACCAAGAGGGCATTTGTTGTAACCGATTTTGCTGCAGGGCCTGCACCAGAGTTTGTTTATTTCAATCACATCATATTGCACATTGGAACGCCTGCCGTAATATGGATACATACCAAAGGCAGGAACCGTATTTCCCCAAACAGAAATAACCGGCTTTTGCAGGGCGGCTGCAATATGCATCAGGCCTGTATCGTGTGTAATTACCAGTTTTGATTTCTTTAGCAGGCTGGCCGATTCGTTTAGGTTAAATTTGCCGCAGGCATTGTAAATTTTTATTTCGTCCACTTTGGCTATGGCCTTACCGTCTTCGTAATCTTCTTTACCACCCAGTAAAATAATGGGGTGGTCAATGGCTGCACAAAGTTCCTCCAGTTTATGTAAGGGAAGTTTTTTGGTTGCCAGCGCCGCACCTATCACAACAGCTATATAACCATGCATATGTGAAGTGGGCAAATCGCTTTCCTTCACCTCATCAAAATGCGGAATAAAATAGTCGAGTCCCATGCCATCGTTTTTCACGTGCAAAGCTCTTGTGCATTCAAAGTTCCTGTCAACAATATGTTTATCCGGGAGCGTATTTACTTTTAAATTGGTGAGGATGAATTTCTGAACATTCAGTTTATTAAAAGAGAAAGCCTTTACCTTTTTAAGATGCTTTTTGATCCGCAGTGTACGAAGGTTATGATGCAGGTCAATTATATAATCATATGCTTCTGCACCAAGTTCCTCCAGCATTTGGTCAAAACTGTTATCAAGTATGTGTATTTTGTTTATGTATGGATTGTGCTCTACAATACCCTTAAAAGTTTTTTTTGTAAGGAAGTGTATTTCGGCATCAGGATATTGTTTGCGCAGGCAACGGATCACCGGTGTAGTTAACACAATATCGCCAATGGAGGAAAAACGTATGATGAGAAATTTTGCCATATTTTCATTGCCGCACAGGCACCGGAAGCAGCATTATTCTTCTATGTAATTTAAATCTTTATGAAAAGTTTCTTTAATCATGAGAGCAGCAATAACTGTTATACTCATAATTACAATAGCCGTTATCCAGCCACCGGTTACATAATCAGTAACACCCCTGCATAATTTAAACAAAGGCAGTATCATTACGGTAAGCATACCTCTTACCATATTGGGAATGGTTGTGGCTGCTGTAGCCCTTATATTTGTTCCAAACTGCTCTGCCCCCATAGTTACAAATATTGCCCAAAAACCGGTGCCAAAACCCAGCCCGGCACATATCCAGTACATTTGAGCAGCACTGCCATTCCATTGAATTGTAAAAAACAAAACCATGAATACGGCTGTGATAAAATAAAAAAGATACAATGCTTTTTTCCTGCTTTTAAACCATTGGCTGATGAAGCCTATCAACACATCACCCACTGCAATAGCAGCATACGCATACATAATGGCTTTGCCAGGGTCTATCTTTTCTGCAATACCCATTTGTTTGCCGAACTCACTGCTAAAAGTAACCAGCACACCAATAACAAACCAGGTGGGCAGGCCAATTAAAATGCTGCACAAATATTTGCGCAACCGTTCTTTTGTATTAAACAGCATAAAGAAATTGCCTCTCTGCACATTCAATTTTTTAACTTTATGAAACATGCCTGATTCAAAAACTGATATTCTCAGTAACAATAACAGCAATCCCAATCCCCCGCCAATAAAATAACAGGTACGCCAGTCAAAATTTTCTTTCATTATAAAAGCCACTACAGCTCCAGTTAAACCAATGCCCGCCACCAGCGATGTGGCAATACCTCTTTTACTTTTGTGGGTAAGTTCAGAAACCAATGTAATGCCTGCGCCTAATTCGCCTGCAAGGCCTATTCCTGCAATAAAGCGTATGATCTTAAACTGGTCGGCTGTTTGTACAAACCCGTTGGCTATATTGGCAAGTGAGTATAAAATGATGGATCCAAACAAAACACTCAACCTTCCTTTTTTATCACCCATAACACCCCAGATGATACCCCCTATTAAAAGGCCACCCATCTGCCACATGATAATGCTTTCTCCTTCTGATAAGATTTCAGTTTCGCTTAATCCTAATGATTTTAAGGCAGGTACCCTTGTTATACTAAATAAAAGCAGGTCATAAATATCCACAAAATAGCCAAGGGCGGCTACTATTACGGCAATATTAAAAACGGAAGCAGGTTTATTAGAGGGCGTGTTCATCAACCTTTTTCTTTTTGCCAAAAAATAATTTTATTAAAACAGGAGCCGTTGTTACCAATACAATTGCTATTACAATAACTTCTAAATGTTTTTCGAGGTCGAGGCCAAACTGTTTTTTTGTAAACTCATTTAAATAATGACCCATGAAAAGCATGGATACTACCCATGCAATGCAGCCTACAATATTATAAAAGCCAAATTTCTTTTTATCCATGCCAACAATGCCTGCTACTATTGGCGCAAATGTGCGTACCAAAGGCAGGAACCTTGCAAACACAATTGCTCCACCCCCATGCTTATCATAAAAATCTTTTGCCTGGTATAAATATTTTTTCTTGAACAGCCACCTGTCTCGCCAGTTGTACATAGCCGGGCCTACTTTACGGCCGGTAATATAACCAACCGTATTACCCAAAATTCCTGCAATACTGCATAGAGCAGCAATTATTAAAAGATTTATGAAGTCGTTACCTGTATTTAAAGAGATGGAATCAACCAATGGGGTACTAAGAATACCTGCAACAAATAAAAGAGAATCGCCCGGGAAAAAGAAACCAACAAACAATCCTGTTTCTGCAAAAATGATAAAAAGCAATAACCACAGGCCGCCATATAAAATATAGAACATCGGAGTCAGCAGGTCTGTCCAGGTAAATTGCTTTTCGATTACGATCTGTTTGCTGGAGCTTATATCTTTTACTGCAATGATTTTGGTATCATATCCTGCATGCAGAATTGTTATTGAATCTGCAACAGGCCTGCCGACAGTTACATTACCCGAATCATCAGTAGTGTAATCAATATTATTAATGTTCACTTTCGCATTTTCAAGCGACTGTTTGTATTGATTACTGAGGTTTATCCTCATCGAATCCTGTGCAAAAACTGTTGAATTTAACAGCAAAAAAAAGAAAAGAGAAAAAACAAACTGCTTCATAAACCTGTTTAAATATTTTTTTATTGCTGTATTTACGGATGTTCCAACTGTCCTTCCCATTTACTTACGGCGGCTGTAGCCAAAGCGTTACCTAATACATTAGTCATGGTGCGGCCCATATCGCAAAAAACATCTATCGCAAGAATGAGCGCCACGCCTTCTTCTACCGGCAATTTAAACATGGCGCCTGTTGCCAGCACTACCACCAAAGATGCTCTTGGCACACCAGCAATACCTTTACTGGTAATTAAAAACACCAGTAGCATAATGATCTGCTGACCCACATCACCGGTTATTGCTGTAACGCCAAATGCCTGCGCAATGAACATGCTGGCAAAGGTCATGTACATCATACTTCCATCTAAATTAAAAGAATATCCAAGCGGTAAAACAAAACTCACAATTTTATTATTGCAGCCAAACCTCTCCATCTCCTCTACCAATTTAGGATAAACAGCCTCGCTGCTTGCCGTACTAAATGCAATTGACATGGGTGATGCAATGCGTCTTACTAATTGTGATAACCTTTTCTTAAAAATTAAATATCCTATGAATAATAACAGCAACCATAAGATGGCAAGGCCTGCATAAAATGAGCCGATATATTTACCAAATGTTACCAGCACACCTAAACCATTTTTAGCAATCGCCGCAGCCATTGCACCAAACACACCCAGCGGAGCCATATACATTACATAGGTAACCATTTTAAGTGAAACATGTGCCAATGAATCCAACGCATTGATAATCGGCTCGCCCTTTTTGCCAACAGCCGTTACTGCAAGACCAAAGAAAACTGAGAACACTACCAACTGAAGAATTTCATTTGTAGCCATTGCTTCCACAACACTTTTAGGTACCACATGCTCAACAAATTTAGCCAAAGAAAACCCCTGAGATTTTTCTACCACATCTTTTACAGCAGATACATCTACATTGCTTGTATTGAAGCCAACACCCGGCTTAAATATACTCACCAATATCAAGCCCAGGCCAAGCGAAACCAAAGAGGCTGTAATAAACCATAGCATTGCCTTACCTCCTACACGGCCTACTGTTTTCATATCGCCCAGTTTGGCAATGCCCACTACAAGTGTAGCAAACACAATTGGCGCTATAATCATTTGCACCATGCGTAAAAAGATGGTGGTAAGCAGTTTTATGTTATCCGAAAATGTTTTAATGGTGCCTGCTTCGTAATTCTCATGCACAATATAGCCTGCCACAATACCAAGTATCATCGCTATGAGTATATATAAAGTAAGCCTGCTTTTTTTTGTTGGCTGATGGGATATTTCCATATTTAGCTATTAATTATGCAATATAATATTAAAAAGCTGTTATAAACTAATGCCCAATAAAAAGTATTAATGGTTGCTCATTTAAAAATTTATTGCTTATTTTTCAGTTTATTACGTTAAACAAAAACCAAACTGACATGAGTTTATTTAAAAAGAAATCAATTGCTTCGTTAATGGCGGATGCAGGAGATTCTGAAAAAGGATTAAAGCGTTCGCTTAGCGCCGGGTCACTTGTTGCGCTTGGCATTGGCGCTATTATTGGCGCAGGGCTTTTTGTAAGAACTGCAGCGGCGGCAGCTCAAAATGCCGGTCCTTCTGTTACATTGGGATTTATTGTAGCTGCTATCGGTTGTGCATTGGCGGGTTTATGCTATGCAGAACTTTCTTCTTCCATTCCTATTTCGGGTAGTGCATACACTTATACTTATGCTACCATGGGCGAACTGCTTGCCTGGGTAATCGGATGGGATCTTGTGCTGGAATATGCCGTGGGTGCAGCAACAGTAGGTATAGCCTGGAGTGAATACCTAAACAACTTATTGGTTAATGTTTTGCATACCGGCCCCATACCATATGAATGGTGCCACTCGCCTTTTGAACATTCAATACCTGATGCCGCAGGTGTGGTACAACATGGTATAATAAATTTACCGGCACTTGGCATAGTTGCGTTATTAACTTTGCTATTAATTAAAGGAACACAGGAGTCTGCTTTTGTAAACGGCCTTATTGTAATTACAAAAGTTGCCATTGTAATTCTGATCATCGTTCTGGGCTGGGGTTTTATTAATCCTGCAAACCACGATCCTTATATTCCGCCGGCAGCAACTTATACCGACCACCAGGGCATTGATCATAGTTATGGTGGCATTATGGGAATACTCGGGGCAGCCGGTGTGGTATTTTTTGCATTCATTGGTTTTGATGCAGTTAGTACGGCAGCACAGGAAACGAAAAACCCTAAAAAAGCAATGCCCATCGGTATTTTAGGATCGCTTGCTATCTGCACAATATTATATATTCTTTTTGCCCACGTATTAACCGGTTTGGCTCCTGTTGATTTCTTCAGAACAACCGGCAAAGAAGCTTCTGTGGTAGTAGCTATCCAGCAATTTATGCCGGGATATGAATGGCTGGGTAAATTGGTGACTGTAGCCATTCTTGCAGGTTTCAGTTCTGTAATACTTGTTATGCTGTTAGGGCAAAGCCGTGTGTTTTATTCTATGAGTAAGGATGGTTTGTTACCAGCAGTATTCAGTGCTGTTCATCCAAAATTTAAAACACCTTATAAAGCAAACCTCATCATCCTTTCCATAGTTGGTTTGTTTGCAGCATTTGTGCCAGGTGATATTGTAGGTGATATGACAAGCATAGGAACCCTGTTTGCATTTATACTTGTTTGCGCTGCAGTAATTATTTTAAGAAAAACAGATCCTGATCTGCCACGCCAGTTTAAAACGCCTTTGGTGCCTATAGTACCAATACTGGGCATCATTGTTTGTGCCGCCATGATATTTGGATTGGGATGGACAAACTGGTTACGGTTGTTTGGATGGCTGGCTGTTGGATTCCTGATCTATTTCGGATACAGCAAAAAAAACAGTAAGCTTAACAATCCCAAATAAAAATATAATTGTTAATTAAAGTAAAGAAGCCCTGAAAATTTCAGGGCTTCTTTACTTTAACCTGGCAGGAAAATAGTTTTAGGTTTATTCTTACATTTTTATGCACCCCGTTTTAAATGTTGTTTGCATTTTTGCCGGTTATCTGATATCCATAAAAAAACGTTACAAAAAATATTGTAACGCATAAAAACTGTTAATTGTACAGAAATACTTTACTTACTTTTTTTCATTGAACGCACTAACGCTGCTGCACGTGCATGGCCCGGTATAAAACTAAAGTCAGATGGTTTGCCCACAGCATCTTTGGCAAACTTATGACAGGTCATGGTGCAGGAAGATGGCTGTATAAATGTTTCCAGTGTTATATTGGTAAGATTGGTTGGTGCCGGCACCGTATCAAAAGGCGGGGCATCCAGTACCACCGACCATTGCGAACCAATAAGCCTGTAATTGGCAAAAACTGAACCTGCATCTGCCAAGGCCTTTTGCCATTTGCGGTTAACAGCATCGGTAGGGCCATACACTGTATCCACCGATACTGCCTGTGTTCCATAAAGACTATTGGTTGCATACAATTTAGCATAGGGTTTGTTTGGCTGCCATAAATATTTATTGCCTGCAGATGCTGTTGGAGGTGTATTATAGGCACATCCTGTACAGGCAGGATTAAAAAATGAAAAATTATTTCCTGCACTTTTTGCAACTGCCTGCTGCGGCGCATCATCTATATGCTCAAATGTTGTCCATACCCAAAAAGGAAAAAGCTCTGTTTTATGCAGGATATGCATCCCAACCAGGCCAACCAGTTCTTTTAAATACAAAGCTTTGCCATTGGCACTTTCAGTGGCCGGTATATAAATAACAGCCATTCTTTTATAAAATTTGCTGGTATCATCTTTACCAGGCTCCAGTATTTTCCAGCTTGCCTTTATTTCTATGGCGCCCACGGGCCCTTTCACAGAGCCTGAAGGAAATTTAATGGTTTTCCCTTTTTGACCTTCAATAGTAGTAAGGCTGTCATTTACTAAATAATCCACTTCATCTTTATTAAGATGCACTTCAAAAAGCGCAAAATTCAGGTTCTTGTCAATCAGTGGCTGGCCGGTTGCCTGTTTGATGCTGGCAGGTAAATTGCTTACAGATGCCAGTTCATTCGTTAGTTTGGTGAATGTATAAAAACCTTTCAGGCCAGGTTCTGCACGGTACATGCCACTAAAAGGCAGTAAATGTTCGTTGGTATTAAAAACCTCTGAGGGTTGCTTATAATATTCCCATACCCTTGGAGAACTTATGTTGGAAGTAATAGAACCCTGTGAAGGCGATCCGTCAGGATTGGCAGGCCAGTTAAGCGCAATAAAAGACTGCCATGAAAAAATATCGAAGCATGGCTGCGTTGTAGGTGAAAGCCCCTGGTATCCGTTTGGCAGGCTTACATCCACCTCATGCGGCACGTTGGATGAAAAAATTACTGGTGCATCCAGGTTGCACGGAGTTTTTGGGGGCGTTTCTGTAACATCACCGGACTTTTTTTCGTCATGGTTATTACATGCAGTAAAGAACACAAAAAGCAGCACTGGCAGCCATTTGCAGGTTGATATTGATTTCATGTCAGTTGGTTTTCAAACAAGATAAAAAAATAATTTATTTATTTATAATATAAATTCAGTTAATTTTTGAGAAATACAATGGTGAATAGATAACATTCTTTTGACCGTTAATTCTTATTTAACAAAGCCATGTATATCTTTAATACTTCATCATCATTTTATGAGATTGATCAATAACTGTTATACTCATATTTTATCTCTCTTACTTACAGTCAGCAACTGTTTATCAGCACAAAATAATTGCCTATACAAAGACCCTGTATTTACATTGACCTTTGGAACTGTTGCAAAAGATGGTGTACCACTTTTCTATAATTTAAAGAATTACACTAAGTCAAAAAGTTCCTGTCCGGATGACGGCCAGTATAGTTTTGCAACTGCCGTCAGTAATTGCTTTGAAGGCAAGTGGCACCATCTTGCTGAAGATCATACACCAGGCGATGTGAATGGAATGATGATGCTCGTAAATGCTTCAAAAAAGCCCGGTGATTTTTTTGATATGACCATTACCGGGCTTAAACCCGGTGGCAAATACCGTTTTTCAGGATGGTTTGCCAATATTTGTAAATACGCCAGCGGTTGTGCACCCATGCCTCCGGTAATTGAAATAGAAATATATGCAGACAAAAAAAAGATAGGCATCATTGCAACTGGCGAGATCAAACTGACCAATTTAACTGAATGGAAAAATTATACCGGGGAGTTTGTAATGGCATCAAATACAGATATCATTTCGCTTCAGATGAAAAACCTTGCACCCGGCGGCTGCGGTAATGATTTTGCTATGGATGATATTGAAATAAATCTCTGTTCTCTACCGATAACTCAATCTGAAAATAAAACAACAAAACCGGTTGAACAAAATTTTTCAATGCCTGTACCCAGCGTAATTGAAAAAAGGGCCAATCCCGTCATCAAACAAATAACCACAGAAGAAGCCGAGGTAACTGTTGAATTATATGATAATGGTGAGATTGATGGCGATACCGTAAGTATTTATCACAATAATGAACTGGTTGTAAATCGTGCCGGCATATCTACCAAACCGGTAACAGTAAAATTGAAAGTAGATAAAGCCAATCCTCATCATGAACTGGTTATGGTTGCTGATAACCTTGGAAGGATACCTCCCAATACTTCGCTGATGGTAGTTACAGCCGGTAAAAAACGATACGAGGTTTTTATTTCTGCCTCTGACCAAAAGAATGCGAAGGTTTTGATAGACGTGCAATAATGATTTACTTAATCATGATCTCATCCACAAAAATATGTGTATCGCCGCCTGCCCCTTCATGCCAGGCCGGTAACTTACCATACTGCAACGCTTTTACACGAATATATCTTGCAGGAACAGGTTCAAAGTTTGCTTCCACATTTTTTAATTGTGCTTTCAGATCTTCAACAGGTAAAAAATTTTCGCCAACATACACCTGCCTGTAGGTTTTATTATCAGCCGACACTTCAACAATAATTTGCTTTGGCAAAACGATCCATGCTCTTGTATCCTGCAACAGGCCAATGTTTACCTTAGAAACTACAGTTGTTTTCTGAAGATCAATAACTGCATCTACATCAGTTTTTTGATAACCCTGCCAGTTGCCTTTTCGCCAGTCAACTTCTCCTCTTATATCATCTATCAATCCATTGGCTCCACCCCCATCATACTGCTGTTCGTAAGCGGTGTTCAGTTTAATGGTCCAGTTATGCAATGCTTTTTTGTAAGATGCAGTTGTTACAAAACTGGTTTGGCCTTTGGCATTTACTGAAACAGCTTTAATAGTAACTGATTTATTGACTTTGATGGGAGCCATATACTTTTTAGAAGCCTTTGTTGGAGCAGAACCATCCAGGGTATAATAATAATCCAACCCTTTTTGTGCCGAACTAATTTTAACGGTCTTGCTATCTTTAAAAGAAATGGGGCCGCCATCAATTACCGGGTTCAACACAATTTTATGATCAGTAATGGCAGTTGATGGAAAATCAACTGCACCAAAAGAGGAAGCTGTGTTACCCATAGTAAATTGTAAAATCCCCCCTTTTTCTATATCAAAATGCGAAAGGTACGATCTGGTATGCAGCAAATCATTCAGTTTTGCAGACTGGATATAATAATTTTCATCACTCACACCATTTGCCTTAATGGTAAATGTTTTCCCATTCTCCAGGTTAATGGTTGCAGAAGAAAATAGTGGCGTACCAATAATATAATCTGTTGTACCAGGTGTAACGGGGTAAAAACCCAATGCACTCAGTACATACCAGGCGCTCATCTGCCCACAGTCTTCATTACCTTCCAATCCATCAGGCGTATCACGGTACATTTCTTTCATAATCCGGTGTATCATCACCTGCGTTTTATGTGGGGCTCCTGTAAAATTGTAGAGGTAAGCTATGTGGTGGCTTGGCTCGTTGCCATGTGCATATTGTCCTATCAAACCGGTAATATCACTTTGCTCCCTGCCGGTGGTTTTAGAGTTTTCTGTAAACAACTGATCAAGCTTTTGCTCCATCTTTTTTTTGCCACCTATCATTTCCTGGTAACCATTAATATCCTGTGGTGTATAAAAAGAATATTGCCAGCTATTGGCTTCCGTAAAATTGTTGTTCACTTCACGTGGATCGAAAGGGCTGAGCCAGTTACCGTTTTTGCGTGGCCTCATAAATCCAGTTTGCAGGTCAAGAATATTTTTATATGCCTGTGCTCTTTTTATATAATTGTTGTAATCAGATTCACTACCCATTTTTTTTGCAAACCCGGCAATGCACCAGTCGTCATAAGCATATTCCAAAGTTTTACTTACGTTCTCGTGTTCATCATCTACTTCTAAAAATCCATGATCCATCAACGCAGGCAACCCCAGGTGATTCCAGGTAGCGCTTTTCTTCATAGCTTCCAGCGCCAGCTTTGTATCAAACTGGTTGATGCCTTTCATATAAGCATCAACCATCACCGGTACACTGTGATATCCAATCATGCAATCTGTTTCGCAACTGCTCAGTTCCCAAACCGGTAAACGCCCGCCCTGTTTGTATTGTGTTAAGAATGTTTTTATATAATCCAGCGTGCGTTTTTTATCAATGATGGTGTACAATGGATGAGCGCCACGGTATGTATCCCACAGTGAAAAAACGGAATAGTTCGTAAAGCCGGTGGCCATATGTATCTGGTTATCCCTGCCCCGGTACCTTCCGTCAACATCCTGGTTAATATTAGGCACAATGGCGGTATGGTACAAAGCGGTATAAAAAGTACGCAGTTGTTTTACGTCATCACTGTTCACTTCTATTCTTCCCAGTTCTGCATTCCATACGCTCTCGGCATCCAGTTTTGTTTTTTCAAAATCCCACCCGGGCAGTTCTTTGGCAAGATTGTTCTGTGCGCCTTCAATGCTTACTGCCGATAAAGCCACTTTAGCCATAACTTCTTTTTCATCAAACTGAAAAAATGCTTTTAGGTTTTTTGAATTATCTATCCCCGAAGTTCCGGATGATAATAAGGTATCGTTATTCCAGAAACCGGCTTTACCGAATGGCCTGGAAAACTCGATAACAAAATAAACATACTGGTTATTGGCCCAGGCCTTGCTGCGCCTGAGGCCGGCTATGGTTCGCAGGTTAATAATTTTAAGGGATGATTCGATCACTTCATCCCTGTGTTTAAGATCAATAATTACACTATTGTTTTGAGAACCGGCAAATGTGTACCGGTGAAAACCTACCCTTGTTGTAGCTGTCAGTTCTGCCAGTATATTATTATCCTCCAGCCTTACTGAATAAAAACCAGCTGATGCCTTTTCGTTGGCGTGAGAAAATAAAGAGCCGTATATTTTATTATCCGGCGAGGGTTTTTCACTCATTGGCATCAACAGTATATCTCCGTAATCACTAACCCCGGTACCGCTTAAATGGGTGTGGCTAAACCCGTAAATAAAATTATCCGAATAATGATAACCACCACAACCATCCCAGCCATCTAATCTTGTATCCGGGCTTAACTGCACCATGCCATGGGGCAGGGTTGCTCCCGGGTATGTGTGCCCATGCCCGCCTGTACCTATAAATGGATCTACATATTGGGCAGGTTTTTTTTGAGCTGAAAGATTGAAAGAAGCGATGAGGGAAAAAAGTAAAAAAAGCTGCCTTTTATTTTTCATGCATATGGTTTTGCACAAGATAAAACTTTATGAAAAACCATCCATAATAAAAAAGCCCCCGTATGGAGGCTTTGATTTTTTGCTTATTTTTTTCTAAAACGGAAGATCGTCAACAGGGGCTGATGATTGTACAGGCTCTGTTTTCACAACAGGTGTATTGCTATAACCCGTGTTGGTAACATTACCGGTGCTTGCTCCCTGGTTATCCTTATTACCGCCGAGCAACTGGATATTTTGTACACGCATGCGTAATGTTGCTGCAGCCTGCCCTTCTTTATTGGTATATGGGTCTGCTTCCGGCGAACCTTCGGCATAAACCATCATACCTTTTACCAGGTAAGGGGCAATAGCAGTGCGGTCTGTCCAGTAAGCACATTCAACCCAGGTAGTTCTTTCTTTCTGGTTACCTTGAGCATCTTTAAAACGTTCTGTGTGTGCTACGCTGAAGTTGATAACGTTTTTACCGTTGATCTCTTTTACAATGCAATCTTTACCAAGATTACCAATGATCTGAAGTTTAATCATAACTGTGTTTTTTAATTATTAATCGGTGTATCTGTTTGCTGTTTTAGTTATGTATCAAAGATAGAGGCTAATCCCATATTGCTGCCCTGGGTGCATTCAATGTGCGTAAATAGTGCAGTAACTGACCGGTATGCACCGCCTCATGATAAGCCATGCGTTGCAGGTAATCACCCAGTTTACGATGCTGATTTTTTTCCTTCCGGGTTATATATACTTCATCCAGTTCTTTTTGGGTAAGTCCATATACCATTTTTAAAAATTTCTCCCGGTATGGCTGTGCATTTTTCAATTCATCATCAACCGTTGTAAAAGGGTTACCCGTTAAGGGACTTTCAAAATTGGCCAAAGCTCCACGATGTAAAATTATCTGGTGATAAATATTTTCTGATTCCAGCACATGGCGGATCATTTCAAAGCCACTCATCGCCCCGGGATCGGGCCTCCAGTATAAATTTTCTTCGGCTATGCTTTTCCAGACTTTAATACTCCTGCGCCTTACTTCTTCAAAGTTCAGTATCAATAATTCTTTTGCGCTCATTTCCTGCCTGCTGTTTTCCCTCGTCAATTAATTCATTTTTTTCTTCAGGCTGCTCACCTGGGTTTGTAAATTGTTAACCATGCTTGCCAGCGAGTTCATATCCCAGCGTTGCTGGTTGCTTACTTTGCTTATCACCATTTGCGCCTGCCACAACTCTACAATATCCCCGGCATTTACCTGGTAAGGCTGATATTGCGGATTATCGCTAACCAACGTTAATTTATCTTTACTGCGCCCGCTCTTTTCAACACGCTTATATACAATGCCTTCATTACGGCTTACTACAATATATGCCTGGCTGTTTTTTATATCATTGATATCATCAATTTTTTCGCCAACAATAATGCTGCCGCTTGGTGTGGGCAACATACTGTCTCCAATAATCTCAAAGGCACGGTAATTACCGCCTGTGAGCATTGGCAAAGTGAATGTATTAAGTTCGTCAATAAATTCAGTATCCGCATAGCTTGCCAGGTAACCTGCTGCGGCTTTTACCGGCACAAAATGAATGAGGTTTCTTTCGGCTGCCATCATTTTTTGCTGGCGGCGCCTGGAAAGATAGTTATCAGCATGATTACTTAAGTCTTTAAGCAAAAGCTCATCCAGCGATAACTTA
Source organism: Ferruginibacter sp. (assembly GCA_016786725.1). Taxonomy (GTDB): domain Bacteria; phylum Bacteroidota; class Bacteroidia; order Chitinophagales; family Chitinophagaceae; genus Ferruginibacter. The sequence continues at coordinate 222,374 of JAEUVU010000019.1, forward strand.
AAAATATCTGCCAGTATTTCCAGCACGTTCAGCTGGGGTTCAGCACGCCCTTCTTCATAAGCGCCCACTGACGAACGTTTGATACCGAGTTTCTTTGCGAATTCTTCCTGCGTCCAGCCACGGAGCTTGCGCAAATATTTGAAATTTTGTCCTGCTAATGACATGGTGCAACTAATTTGATTAGTACAAATATACTAATTATTTTAGTTTGGCAAAATTTATTTTTTGTTTTGACATGCCATTACTATCGGGGCTAAAAAACCACAGAAAATATTCTGATTCAGTTACTGTATTTTTGCAGCAAACCAACTTTATATGAATTATACACTGGTAATACACAGTATTCTTCGCTGGGCTGTGTTGCTTTTTGGAGTGTGGGCTGTTTTTGCAGCATTAGGTGCAGTAATATCTAAAAGAGAATATAAAAGCGGCGACAATAAAATAAGCCTGTTTTTTATGATTTGCTGTGATATACAATTATTGCTTGGCCTTATCTTATATTTTACAGGTATGTGGTTTGAAAAAGTAAAAAGTGGTATGGGTGCAGTAATGAAAGATCCGCAGGAGCGTTTTTTTGCGGTTGAACATGCCCTGATGATGATTATTGCCTGGTTGCTGGTGCATGTTGGCCGCAGCATGGTAAAGCGTGGCAGCACCGATGCACAAAAACACAAACGCACACTTATTTATTTTGGCATTGCATTGTTATTAATACTGGCAATGATACCCTGGCCTTTCCGCCAGCCGGGTATTGCCAGGCAATTATTCCCCCAGTTTTAAATTGACTTGAACATACATGACTAAAAAGAAAGAGCAACCCATTATCCTTGTAACAAACGACGACGGCATAACATCTCCCGGAATAAGATACCTGATTGAAGCCGCAAAAGGCCTGGGAAAAGTGGTAGTGGTGGCACCCGATAAAGCACAAAGCGGTATGGGACATGCCATAACCATTGGTAACTCACTCCGGATGGATAAGGCTGATATTTTCCCCGATGTAGAAGCCTGGCAAACATCGGGCACGCCGGTTGATTGTGTTAAACTGGCCGTAGATAAAATACTCCATCGCAAACCCGACCTGTGTATCAGCGGTATTAACCATGGTGCAAACCATTCCATCAATGTAATATACAGCGGTACCATGAGCGCTGCCATGGAAGCTTCTATTGAAAGCATCCCCAGCATTGGTTTTTCATTGCTTGATTACAAGTATGATGCAGATTTTTCAGGCGCTGTTTTTTATGCGAACAAGATCATAAAAACCATCTTGAAAAATAACCTGGACAAACATCTTTTATTGAATGTAAACATCCCATCTGTACCCAAAAAAGAAATCAAAGGGATAAAAATATGCAAACAGGCATATGCAAAATATAAAGAAGAATTTGATGAACGGGTTGATCCGCATGGAAGAAAATACTATTGGCTGACCGGCGAGTTCATAAACTTTGACAAAGGGGAAGATACCGATGTGTGGGCTTTACAGAATAATTATGTAAGTGTTGTTCCTGTACAGTTTGACCTTACCAATTATACGCTGAAAAAATTATTAGATAGAAAGAAACTCTTCAAATGATATTTAAGAAAGACAATTTTATTTTTGGAGCCATCCTGGGTTTTATTGGGCCCCTCATTGGCATTATTATTTTTAAAATGACAAAATTTAAAGCGTACAGCTTCAGTGATACTTTCAATTTCATGCTTTTTGAGGAAACAGGGCACCGGACCCTCAGTGTTGCATTAAGCTTATCCCTGCTGGTTAATGCAGTTTTATTTACTGTCTATATTAATACAAGAAAAGATAATACCGCCAAAGGCATATTTGTACTTACACTTATTTACGGGCTGATAGTTTTGAGTATTAAAACTTTTAGTTGATCAAATACCGAATGTCTTTTTTATCTACTGTCGCAATGCCCTGTTCGATTTAAACGATTTTTTCTTTGCACTGATCAAACCTTTATCCAAAAAATTCTTTACCACTTTTGCTCTTGTATCAGAGTTGGTCATCGGACTTTTACCAAATGTTTTTCTTATTGCCAGGTATTTGTTTATTACTTTCAGTTCATCTGCATCGCTGCCATTTGCCATTTGCTGTGCCGAAATACCAGCCTGCTTTAAAGCTGCTGCTACTACAGGTTTTACATGGCCAGGACGGTTCACATGCTGATCAAGCAGCAATGATGCCGCATATTCTGAACTGAGCATATCATTGATTGAAAGTCCCCCGAAATCCGGGTCGGGCACAAAATAAAAACGGTTAAACCGGTTAATGGCATGCAATACCTGTACAGAACATATCAGCGGGTCTTTACCGGCTAAAGCAAAACGCAATGCCCAGTTATTATTACGGAAAGCTTTTTTTCTTGCATCCGTATTCTGCACAACATTATTCAAGGTTACAAAACCGGTAACATTACCTGTTGATGGTGCAATATCAATTCCATAATCACCCAAAAAAGTTTTAAAGGCTGTTGGTTGTTTTTCTTTTATCAGTTTTAATAAAGCCGGCAATTCGCCTGCATCGGTTAATGGGCCCATCGTCCATTGAAACATGCCCCAGCTTAAATAACTGTTATCCCAGGTATTGATAGAATCCAGGTTGCCTTCGTTTTGCGAAGTTGCCAGCAGCGTGTTTATTTCTGAACTGCTTAAATTAAGTGCCGATAATAATGATGCGTTGTTTTCTATAAATTTTTCAGTATTAAAATTTCCTATCCTCGAAATTCCCAGTTTAAATAATTTGCCCAGTTCAATTTTATCGGTGGTATTGCTGAACCTGTAAAAAACTGTTTTGCCTGTTAGAGTTATTTCGGCTTCGCCGGATACAGGTTGTGTAACCGGAGGAGCCGGCGCAGGTGTAGAAGGTGTTGGCCCAACAGGGATGCCCGTGGGTGTATTTTTCGGCATCAGCTTTAGCAACTGCCCCACTTTTATTTTAGAAGGATCTGCAATATTGTTCAGGTCGGCCAGTTCTCTCCATTTATTGGCATTGCCATAAATTTTTATTGCAATTTTTGTCAGGCTGTCGCCGGCTTTGATAGTATATGTTTCCATTTGGTTGTTTTTAATGTATAGAGTAAAATACTAATTTTTGCCGGCATTACAAATTTTTGATATAACCATTTTGCAGCCGTGCCTGATTACAACCTACCTTTGCCTGCAATAAAATCAACATGAAGTATTATATCATTTCCGGCGAGGCAAGTGGTGATTTGCACGGAAGCAATCTTATTAAAGAATTAAAAAAGAAAGATGCTGAAGCTGATTTCCGTTGCTGGGGTGGCGATAAAATGCAGGCCGCCGGAGCCACGCTGGTAAAGCATTACAAAGAACTGGCCTTTATGGGTTTTTTAGAAGTGATAAAAAACCTGCGGACCATTTTAAGGAATATAAAATTCTGTAAAGAAGATATACTGAAGTACCAGCCAACAACTTTGATACTGATAGATTACCCCGGTTTTAATTTACGCATAGCCAAATGGGCGAAGGAGCAAGGCATCAGGGTCATCTATTATATTTCTCCGCAGGTTTGGGCCTGGAAAGAAAACCGGGTTAGGCTGATAAAAGAATGTGTTGATAAATTGCTCGTCATCTTACCTTTTGAAAAAGAATTTTATAAAAAATGGAATTATGAAGTAGAGTATGTGGGGCATCCGCTGGTTGAAGTAGTTGATCGTTTTTTGTTGACCGTTGACCGTAATGGCCCTTTAACTACAAACAACGAACAACAAACAACAAACAACTTTATTGCCCTACTCCCAGGCAGCCGCCAGCAGGAAATACTGAAAAAACTTCCCATCATGCTGGAAGTTGCCAAACATTTTCCGGCTTACCAGTTTGTGGTTGCCAAAGCACCGGGGCTTGATGAAAGTTTTTATGCATCGCTTTTAGCGCCTTACAAAAATGTTTCTTCCGTTGTAAATAAAACTTACGAGTTACTGGTGCAAAGCAAGGCAGCACTCGTTACCAGCGGCACTGCAACTTTGGAAACCGCCTTGTTTGCTGTGCCCGAAGTAATTTGCTACAAAGGGGGTTCGGTAAGTTATCAAATTGCAAAGCGGTTGATAAAAATAAAATTCATTGGCCTGGTAAACCTTATCATGGATAAAGAAGTGGTGAAGGAACTGATACAGGACGAACTGACCGTTGAAAACCTGAAAAGGGAACTGCAACTGCTTTTAACTGATGAGGCAAAACAAAGCCAGTTAAAGCAAGATTATGCCGCTCTTAAAAGCCTGCTGAGTAAAGGCGGCCATGCATCGGCCAATGCTGCTGAAAGTATTTATTTATATCTATCCGGTTTACCTGAATAATTTAACAAGCAGGATGATCATTGCCAGCAGGAATAATAAAATTGAAAGCCTGTTGATAAAATGCATCTTTTTTACAAAAGAAGAATTGGGCCGGTTTGGGTCTTTTTTCTTCAGGTATAAATATTCGGCTATCTGGCTGAGAACACTCATAATGATTGAATTAGGGTGTAAAAGTAGGATTAAAAGTCAATTTTCAATTTTCCGTTTATTCTTCTTTCATTTCATAAATGATTAAATACATTATCTTTACCCATACTGGATTACAGCCAGCCCTTCAGTTCAGGCTGCATTTTTGATTTGCCGGTTGTCTTTAAGTAAAAAATGCCGGATTTCCGATACTATGAATGCCTCCTGAACCGTTATTGTATTACCCTGTAAAATGTACCCGCCCTGGCCTGATTTAATAAACCAATCCAATGCAGCATGAGAATATTTTTATTTTTTCTTTTTTTATTTTTCTCCTCTACAATAGCCGCCCAAAAGACTGCTGAAAATGTTGTTGCTGTAAAAAAGGGTTCCAAATACCAGTTTGTGAACAGGCAAACCGGTGTGCCGGCAGATAATAATTTATGGGATGAAGCCGAACCCTTTGTAAATGGATTTGCAAAAGTTTACCGCAATAAAAAATTTTCATTGGTGAATAAAAGCGGCAGATCAATCGCCCCTGCCGGATTTGATGCAGTAAGGAATTTTTCTAACAAACTATGTGCTGCACAAAAAGACGGCAAATGGGGTTTTATTGATGAAACGGGAAAAGCGGTTATCCCTTTTAAATACGAAATTGCATTTGATTTTACCTCTCCCTCAGTTACTGCTGTATTTACAAATAAAAAATGGTACCTGCTAAATGATAAAGGCATAATAATTAATCAGCCGGATATAACTTCCTTTTATGGTTTTAAAAACAATGTTGCCAAAGTATTTAAAGAAGAAAAAGAAGGGATGCTTTATACCGACGGCAAACTGGTTTTCAACCAGGCTAAACCTGCCCATAAACCAATACCCTGGCAGCCAACAACAAACAACCTTTCTGTTCCCTGCCCGGATAATATTGGTTTTGAATTTGGTGACTTTACAAACTGGGAGTGTTTTACCGGCGATGTGGCTGTTGTAGCAGGTACTAACCAGATAACGGTTTTCCCATCACCACCAACCACAAACAGGCATACTATTATACCCAGGTTAATACCGTCTGCCCTTGATCAGTATGGCTTTTTTCCAACCAATCCCCCCGATGGCAGCAACTTTGGGGTAAGGCTTGGTAATACCAGTACCGGTGCAGAGGCAGAACGCATCCGGTACACAATACATGTTCCGCTAAATGACTCAACCTTTTCTCTTAAATATGATTATGCAGTTGTGTTTGAAGACCCCGGGCACGATTCACTTGAACAGCCCAGGTTTGTATCCAGGCTTATAGATTCAGCCACAGGTAATGCCATTGCTTGTGCCTCACTGGAATTTATAGCCACTTCGGGGCTCCCTGGTTTTGAAGTATCCCCCATTGATACTACAGTAATTTTCAAACCCTGGTCTTCGGTATTTTACAGCTTAAGAGGTTATGGCGGCCAAACATTATACCTTGAATTTACAACTGCCGACTGTACCAGATCGGGCCATTGGGGTTATGCTTATGTAGATGTGCAAAGTACCTGCGGAAGCCCCGTTAACGTACAGTATGACTGTCTGCCGCCAAACGAAGCAATTTTAACTGCACCTCCCGGATTTCAGTTTTATAACTGGTGGAACTCAAATTATACAACCTTACTTGGTACAGGTCAGCAATTGATTCTGAATCCCGGGCCACCAGTTGGAAGCATCATATGGGCAGAACTGATACCCTTTAACAGCTTTGGTTGCCTTGATACTTTGCTGGTAAAACTGGATGGCACTTTTGATGCAGATTTTGATATGGATGTGCCCCCCGGATGCGGTGCAAAAACCTACACTTTTTACAGCAGGAATATCCCCTCTTTAAATACCGTCTGGTATTTTGGAGATGGCAATACGGCCACCGGAGATACTGTAACTCATACCTATACCATCCCCGGTTCTTACCAGGTTACCATGGAGGTAACCATGCCAGGAGGATGTTTTGGTAATTCCATTCAACTTATTACTATTTACCCGCCACCCAATATGGTGCAACCGCTTGACCAGGTTGTATGTAATGATGTGGCAACAAGCGATATTATTTTTACAGGAACGCCCCCGGGCCTGGTATTTAACTGGACCAACAGCGACCCCTCAATAGGTTTACCTGCAAGCGGCAGTGGAGATATCCTTTCCTTTACACCGGTAAATACGGGCACTACACCTGTTGTAGCAACTATCATTGTTACACCCGCCCACCTTACCTGTACCGGCTTACCGGATACGTTCAGAATTACCGTCAACCCATCGCCCGATATGGTTACACTGCCTGCAGATCAGGCGCTGTGTCATGGATCAATAACAAATGCTGTTGCATTTACACCTACATTAAGCGGCACTACTTTCAACTGGACAAACAGTAACCCTTCCATCGGGCTGGCAGCAAGTGGCAGCGGGGATATACCGGCATTTACAGCACTTAATACCGGCAGCGCCCCTGTTACAGCCACCATTACTGTAACTCCATCTAATGGAATTTGCCCGGGTACGCCCCGAACATTTATAATTACTGTAAACCCTATTGCCAATATAGTACCGGTACCAAATCTTGTAGCTTGTAATTCGGGTACCATCAATGCAATAAATTTTTCAGGATCGGTTACAGCTGCAACTTACAACTGGGTCAATACAAATACCTCTATCGGATTAGCCGCCAGCGGCACAGGAGATATTGCCTCTTTTACAGCAGTTAATACCGGCATTGTGCCTCAAACAGCATTGGTCACTGTTACACCATCAGCATTTGGCTGCCCAACTGTTCCGCATAGTTTTATCATCACAGTAAATCCAACTCCGGATGTGGCACAACCTGCCGATCAGGTTGTATGCCATGGCGCTGCCACAACTGCTGTAAATTTTACCGGCAATGTAAGCGGCACCGGCTTTGGATGGAACAATACCAATCCTTCAATTGGCCTGCCGGCCAGCGGCGTGGGAGATATACCATCTTTTACAGCTGTTAATCTAACGAATACCCCAATAGTAGCCACTATACTTGTTACCCCATCGGCTAACAGTTGCCCCGGCACGGTAAAAATCTTTACAATAACAGTAAACCCAATTGCCAACATTGTACCGGTACCAAATATAGTAGCCTGTAATTCGGGTACAATCAATGCAATAAATTTTTCAGGATCAGTTACACCAACCACTTTTAACTGGACGAATACCAATACCTCTATCGGTTTAGCTGCAAGCGGCACAGGAAATATTCCTGCTTTTACTGCTGTTAATACCGGCACTGTACCTGAAACTGCATTGGTTACAGTAACACCATCTGCATTTGGCTGCCCAACTGTTCCGCACAGTTTTATCATCACTGTAAATCCAACTCCGGATGTAACACAACCTGCCGACCAGGTTGTATGCAATGGCGCTGCAACAACTGCTGTTAATTTTACCGGCAGTGTAAGCGGCACCGGTTTTGGCTGGAACAACAGTAATCCATCTATTGGGCTTGCGGCAAGTGGCGTGGGAGACATACCTTCATTTACAGCTGTTAATCTCACCAACTCACCGGTAGTAGCTACTATACTTGTTACCCCATCGGCTAACAGTTGCCCCGGTACGGTAAAAATCTTTACAATTACTGTTGACCCTACGCCCAATGTAGTTAAACCGGCCGACCAGGTATTGTGCAATAATGCATTAACCAATGCAATCAATTTTACCGGCAATGTAAGCGGAAGTTCTTTTAGCTGGACCAATACCGACCCTTCAATAGGTTTGGCTGCAGGCGGCAGTGGGGATATTCCGCCCTTTACTGCAGTTAACATCAGCAATGCACCCGTAACGGCAACTATAACTGTAACACCTTCTTTCAATGGATGCCCAGGGCCTCCACAAATTTTTACCATTACTGTAAACCCATCGCCTGATGTTGTTCAACCAGGTAACCAGGCAATATGTAATGGAACAGCAACCGGTGCAATAAATTTTACAGGCTCTGTAAGCGGCACCAGTTTTAGCTGGACGAATGATAATACTTCCATTGGCCTGGCAGCAAATGGTACCGGCGATATTCCTTCATTCACCGGTATAAATGTTACGAATGTTGCTGTAACAGCAACCATAACTGTTACACCATCCGCCAATGGCTGCACCGGCATTCCACAAATTTTTACCATCACGGTATATCCAACACCTGATATTGCAGTACCTGCAAGCCAGGTTGTATGTAACAATGCGGCAACAGCTGCAATCAATTTTACCGGGGCAGTAAGCGGAACCATTTTCAGCTGGACGAATAACAATACTTCCATTGGCCTTGCCGGAAGCGGTACAGGCGATATACCGTCTTTTACAGCAGTTAATTTAAGCAACACTTCTGTAATCGCAACTATTTCAGTTTTGCCAACTGCAAATGGGTGCCCTGGCTCACCGGTTGGCTTTACCATTACAGTATTGCCAACCCCCGACCTTGTACAACCGGCTAACCAGGTTGTATGTAATGGCGGGGCAACTGCTGCCACCAATTTTACAGGTTCTGTAACTGGCACCAGTTTTAACTGGGTAAACAACAATACCACTATTGGCCTGGCCGCCAGCGGTACCGGTGATATACCATCGTTTACCGCAGTTAATACAACCAATGCACCGGTAACTGCTACTATTACTGTTACGCCTTCGGCGAATGGCTGTACCGGTATTGCACAAAATTTCCTGATCACTGTAAATCCTACCCCGGATGTTGCACAGCCTGCCAGCCAGGTTTTATGCAATGGCTCTGCAACTGCTGCAATAAATTTTACAGGTTCAGTTAGCGGAACAGGTTTTGGCTGGACCAATGATAACCCTTCAATTGGTTTACCCGCCAATGGTGTGGGAGATATTCCATCTTTTACAGCCATCAATACAAATAATGTTCCGGTAACAGCAACTATAATTGTAATACCGTCGGCTAACAGTTGCCCCGGGGCGCCAAAGATTTTTACTATTACCGTAAACCCAACACCTGGTATTGTAAAGCCAGCCGACCAGGTTTTATGCAATAATGCCATTACCAATGCTGTAAACTTTACGGGTCCGGTAACCGGTACAGTTTACAGTTGGGTTAATGATAACACTTCAATTGGCCTGGCAGCAGGCGGTACCGGTGATATCCCATCGTTTACTGCAGTTAATACAACCAATGTACCGGTAACTGCAACGATCACAGTTTCAACATCGGCAAACAGTTGTGCAGGTTCGTCCCAAACTTTTACCATCATGGTAAATCCTACACCTGATGTGGCGCAGCCAACAGACCAAAGAATTTGCGAGGGTTTTACTACCAACGCCATCAATTTTTCCGGCAATGTATCAGGAACAAATTTTAACTGGACAAACAGCCAGCCATCAATCGGTCTTGCATCAACAGGCACAGGAAATATCAATTCGTTCAGGGGAATAAATCCCGGGCCTTTGCCGGTTACTGCTTCCATTACGGTAACGCCCGTTGCCAAAGGATGCGTGGGTTTACCAAAAACTGTTGAAGTGAGGGTTGATCCAAACCCGGCAATTGAACTTGGAGATAATCTGAATCTGTCAACTGGTACCATCACCAACCTGAATGCTGTTATTCAAAACGGGCCGATTGCTACCTGGGCCTGGACACCGGCTACGGGCCTTAGCTGCACTGATTGCCCATCTCCTGAATTAAGAGTTACCAACGATATTACTTTTACTGCAGTTGCAACCAATATTTATGGCTGCACAGCAAGAGACAATATTTCCATCTCTACCTTCTGTAAAAATTCGCAGGTGTTTGTGCCCAATGCATTTACGCCTGATGGAGATGGATTGAATGATATACTGATGGTAAGGGGCAAAGGGATTTTTGTTACAAACTTCCGCATCTTTAACCGGTGGGGAGAACTGGTTTTTCAAAAAACAAATTTCAATCCTAACGACAAACAATTTGGATGGGATGGCAAAGTGAGGGGCATACCGGCCAATACAGATGTATTCGTTTTTACTGCCGAAGTGGTTTGTGACAATGGTATTAAATACACCTATAAAGGCAATACAACCTTATTAAGATAATCTGCTGCTTTGAAAACAAAAATAATATACCTGCTCGTTTTTTTACTGTCTGGCAATGCTCAGAGAGCCATTTGCCAGGATGTTAATTTTTCGCAGTTTTACGAAATACCCATGCTGCGAAACCCTGCGTTGGCCGGCATCTTCTCAGGGGATTATGCAGTAACATCTGCCTACCGAAACCAATGGCAGAGCGTAACTACACCTTATAGAACTTTTGCTTTGGGCCTGGAATATAAAAAGCCAATAAAGAAAAATTCCGACGATTTTTTTACTGTTGGCCTGCAGGGTACAAATGATATTGCCGGAGAATCAAAGCTGAGGCGTACACAGATTTTTCCTGTATTGAATTTTCACAAATCCCTCAACAGTGAAAAAGATATGTACCTCTCTGCGGGTATTATGGGTGGCCCGGTGATGCAGCGTTTTGACCCATCGCAATTGACATTTGATGACCAGTTTGTTAATGGCGCCTACAGCCCGTCAAACCCCACAAAAGAAGTTTTTACCAATACCGGTTTTACTTACTGGGACCTCACAGCCGGCCTTACTTTCAGCAGTGTGGTGGGGGCAAATACCAGGTTTTACCTGGGAGCAGGAATGTTCCATATTTTAAAACCAAAAGTGGCTTTTCAAAAACAATACGATGTTGTGCTAAACCCCAAATATGGGGTTAACGGAGGTTTATCAATGTCGTTTAATGAAGTAAATAAGCTTATTGTTTATGCAGATTATTTTATGCAGGGTGGCGCCCGACTGGTACAGGGTGGCTTGATGCTGAGCCATGATTTTGAAACGGGTAACGAAGCCCAGGATATATCTTTAACAGGTGGGCTTATTTATCGTTCAAACGATGCGTTTATACCGGTAGTAAAAATTGATTACAACAAATTGGGCATTGGGTTCAGCTATGATGTTAATACAGGCAAATTAAGGTCTGCTTCGCAAATGCGGGGTTCGTTTGAAGCAACACTTTCTTATAAAGGCTTCACAAAAAGCGAAAATTCATCTGTAAACAAAGTAAGGTGCCCGGCATTTTATTAAACCTGGCAAACGGGGCTTAAACTTTTTTTTGCTTTTTGTTTACAAGATTTTTAAAACCCTCCGGGTGAGTAATCCGTATCTCAAAAAAAGATTAGTATGAAATTCATTCTCACAATTATCGCATCGCTGATAAGTTTTCTAAATACACAGGCACAAACTCAAAAAAAATATTCAGTTGTAAAAACCGATGCAGAATGGCGAAAGCAGTTAACTGCAGAACAATACCAGGTAACCCGCAAAAAAGGCACCGAACGGGCATTCAGCGGGGCGTACTGGAACAATCACGAGAGCGGGATTTATAAATGTGTGTGCTGCAGCCAGGAACTGTTCAATTCATCAGCAAAATTTGAAAGCGGCACCGGCTGGCCCAGCTTCTGGAAGGCTATTAAAAAAGAAAATGTAGAAGAGCTTGCTGATAACAGCTATGGCATGGTAAGAACCGAGGTAAACTGCAGCCGTTGCGGCGCCCATTTAGGACATGTATTTGATGATGGCCCCAAACCAACCGGCCTTCGCTATTGTATGAACTCAGCTTCGCTTATTTTTGTGAAAAAATAAACAACGTGAATGATTCAAACTCCTGCGATTCTGCCTTACTCCTTTTGAGGGGCTTTGATATTTTCCAACACATCACAGAAGAAGAATATGAGCAACTCGGCCTTGTACATAATTATGTAGAAGCTGCCAATGGAGAATACATTTACTTTCCGCACCAGAACCGCAACAAACTTTATTTTACCAAAGATGGTTTTATCAAACTGGGGTATATTGATGAAGCCGGTAATGAAGTGATAAAAGAAATCATTCAGAAAGGAGAAGTTTTCGGGCAGCTTACCTTAGAAAGAAATAATGCCCAGGATGAATTTGCCCAGGCTTATAAAAGCGATGTGAGCCTTTGTGCATTTACTATGGAAGATTTCGTCCGCATACTGCAGCGCAGGCCCGAAATGGCCATAGCATTCAGTTTTCACCTGGGCAATAAACTGCGTAAAGTAGAAAACCGCTTACTCAATATCTTAAACAAGGATGTAAAAAGCCGGCTGGTGCAGTTACTCATACAGCTGGCTGTTGATAATAACAGCATTAAAGAAAACAAAGCCGTTATTGCAAAATTCCTTACCCATGATGACATTGCCAAACTGATCGGCTCATCCCGGCAAACGGTAACAACATCACTTAATCAGTTTGAAAAACAGGGGCTCATCACCATCTCTAAAAAAGATATTACTATCAATGACTTTGTGGGGTTCAAAAAAATGGGGGAATCAACCCAATAATAAAAAAATCAGAGGTTATAACTGGTAGCCAGTTCTTTTAATTTGAGGAGGTTGTCAACACCCAGTTTTTCAAACAGGCGGGCCTTATGTGTGCCCACAGTTGACACCTGGATATTTAAAGTCTGTGATATTTCGGTAACTGTTTTTCCTTCCAGCAGTAAAAAAACAATTTCAAATTCCCTGGGAGAAAGTTCATTAAACGGGTTCCCTGTTTTTCCTGAAAAAGAATCTTCTGCCAGCCTTTCGGCAAGTGTTTCACTGATGTATTTTTTTCCGCTTAAAATAATATTGATGGCACGGATGATCTCATCCAGCGGAGCTTCTTTAGAAATAAAACCATAGGCTCCTGCTTTCATAAAACGTTTGGCGTAAATATTCTCAGCGCTCATAGAAAACATCAGCACTTTTGCATCGGGATAGGTGATGCGGATATATTCCATCAGGCCGAAAGTGCCTGTCTGCGGCATTTGAATATCCAGTAAGATCAGGTCAAATGAATGTTCCTTAAGCTTTGCTACGGCAGTGTCGCCATTGGCAGCCTCATGTATTTCGCATGGATAATAAATATCCGACAGGATTGTTTTTATTCCGGAACGAACTACTTCGTGATCGTCAACAAGTAAAAACCTTTTCATTTTGCGCTGAGGGATTAGGGACAACAATTAAAAACAAAAGTATATACTGATTGCAGTCAATATTCTATTGCGCAAATATAAAGATAAAATAATCAAAGTTTGTAATGTTAAAATACAGAAGGCCATAGTATATATACGACACACATCTCCGTAATTTTACGGTGCAAAATAAAATACGGAAAGAAATTAATCCTTAATTGGGGGGATGAATGAAAAGCAGTGCCCTACTGCTTTGCATAAGTTGTATCGAGTAAAAGCAAATGCTTTTTAATTAAGTCAAAGTACTCCCAGGGTATAAAATGTCCTGCTCCATTAATGATGATTGCATTAACACCGACATTATGTGTAAGTTTATTTTTACCATATTCAACATTTTTTACGGTAACAAACTTATCCTTATCGCCATGAATAAAAGTAACCGGTATTTTTATCGCTTCATACATAGTGTCAATATGGTAAAGGTCTTTTTTAAAATAAATGATCTCATCATTGGATGGGCGAAAAGCGCCCGGCATCAAAATTTTTAAAGGTGTGTACATAAAAAGATAGCGCCAGTATTCCTTAGGTTCTTCATAAGGCGAAATAGAACCCGCAAGTATAGTAAGTGATGCAAACTCCTCAGGATATTTCTGGGCAAGATGCACAATTACGGGGCCTCCAATGCTATGCCCCACAAGATGTAATGGCTTATGATTATTTTCCTTTTCAACTACTTTATTTATAAGCAGGCATTGCTCCTCCAGCCTTAATGCAGTACCAAAACCTGTATAACCAAACCCCGGCCTGTCAACAGAGATAATTCTGAAATGCCTGAGCAATGAGGTGTCCATCATGTATATCTTAAAAGCATCCCAGCTGCCCGGCGAGCCATGAACAAAAAATAAGGTGGGCAGGCTGTCATTTCCTGCTTTTGCATAATGCACACCCGTATTATCTGCAGAGGTGTACCGAAAACTTACCAGCAAACCCTTTTGAGCAAACTCTTCTTTGGCCTTATTGTCGCTGATCCTGAACTTCATACAGCTTTGTGCAAATACAATCCAGCAAGCCAGAAAAATAAGAAAGCTTAGTCTCAATCTTTTTTTTGTTTTACCGGTCATTGAATTACGGTATTAAAATTTGTTCAGTGTTTTAAGAACGGCTTTATTATCCCTGAACATCTGCATTCCTTCCTTAACGGTTAAGTATCTGAAACCTCTTTTATGATTTATAATGCTGATTTTACATAGCAGTTTAAAATGCCGGGCAATTTCTTTCCACGCAAAAAACAGCGAGTGGCCGGGATCATAGATATGTGTAGGCTCGCTGCCGGCGCCATTCAGTTCAATAATGCAGAAATTTTTTCCTGCTTTCAAATCATCAAAACTGCTGTACATCACATCCAGCCTGCCGAAATAAAATTCAGGTATCTGTTTGCAAACGTGATCTATTGAAGCGGTAAAGGTTTTGTCTGCCCAATGACTTACATCAATAAATTTTGCGCCACGTGCATGGTTGCCATAAGGCACCAGGTTTTTCATTTCATTTTTTGCAAGCACTTCTTTTAATCCATCCCCATATATTTTTTGCAATGCTGCAAGCTGAAAATGATAACGGGGGTCTTTTTCTATCAGTTGTGTTAAGGTTGAAATGCCATCCCCTTTTACAATTAAAAATTCTTTGGCCACAATACCGGTAATAAACCCGTTTTCTTTACCCGGCATACGACAGTAAAATATACCCACTTCGCTGGGATAAGCAATAAATTCCTGGATAAGAAAATCCATATTGATTTTACCGGCATAAGCAGCAATATTTTCTGCTGTATAAACCTTTTCAACTCCCCTGCCCTTTCCGCCAATATCGGGTTTTGCTATACAGGGAAAAGAGATACCCGAAGCAGCCAATTCGCTTAAGATTTCCGGTGCTGCAGTTCCTTTTTTAAAAAACAAAGTTTTGGGAATGTACTGAGCAGGTATAATATCGTAAATTTCTTTTTTGGATTCCATCAAAAAGCCTGCATTCTTAATGCGTGGATTGGCCGCATTAAAAAAGAAAAAAGACCTTGCTTTGGCGGCATAATAAAACCACACAAAATACATGGGGATATATACCACATCAAAGGGCCAGTACTCCCAGTGTGTAAGTTTATGAAAAAACAGTTTTAACTTCTTCACTTATACCTTTATTGCAGCTTGGTTAATTTGCATGGTTCCGGAATGGCTTTTTTCCTGCAGCAGGTCTGCGTGTAAAAAATCTGCCCTGCCATTTTGTATAATTGCCTGTGTAATGCTGAATGTTTTCATACCGGTTGACCGGTTTATTACAAAACCATTTTCAGTATCCCCATTGTTCCCGGCATGAAAATCATAAGTTGATTGTGCCGTTATTTTGTCTGAGGAACCAATGAACTTTTCAAATAGGTTTTTGCGTTGTGCAATTACTTCATCAGCATACAAGGTAGCTGATGACCAGATATAATTGCTGTAAATATCAAGTGCCTGTTCATGTTTTTCACTTCCATCCCATCTTAACTCATGCAATGATGCCAGCCGGTAAAGTACGATGGTAAAAGGTTCAATATCATCCAGGTCAAGTATCCTGAAAAAAGAGAGTGGTTCTGCTGCTTCGATAATTTCCAGCAGTATCAATCCCCTGCTTTTGCGGTAAGGCGGGCTGGCGGTATGTTTTTTAAAAGCCCCGTTGAGTAAAACAGCAACCGTACCATCGTCTGCAGCAGCAAACCAGGTGCCGCCGGCCTTTGCATCTTTCGGAAAAATTATTGTTTTATTCTCTGACTGGTAAAATGCAGGCGCAGCAGCATTTTCACGGCCTGTATGTTCGTCCCGGTTTGAAGTAATGATCACTGCTTCATTTGCCCGTACAAAACTTACTGTGCACATTCCCTGCGGTATTGTAGTGTGGATGGGGCTACTCCAAAGCCTTCGGCAATATTGATATTTTTATGAGACAGCAGGGCAACTTTTATTAATGCCTGGTGATGAATGCAATGCTCCAGGTTGTATAAAACCTCCCGGTAGTAATTGGATTCTATGCAAACTGAGTGGTCATTTGTTCCGCAAAAAATACTCAATTCCTTATCAGGCTGTTCCAGTTTATTCTGAATTTGCCTGATTTCATCTATTGCGGCAGCTATATCGTTTTCATAAAGCGGGTTGCGTTTTCGTCCATCATAATTTATTTTTCCCTCTGCATAACCTGCTAACAGGCATTGATACAATTCAATAATATGGCGTGTATGCTGGCCAATGGTGGCGTTGCTTAATGCTTCGCATGGATTGGTATAACTGTTTTGATCCGGCAATTGCTGCAATGCATCTGCCAGGCTTGTAAGTGCTTCTGCCGATTTATTAAATACGCTTGTCAAAACCTGAATTTTAAAAGTTGAGGTATATTTTTTCTGTAGATGATGATTAAGGCCAGGCAGCAAACAAATACAATAACTGCGTAAATGAACAAAACCGCATCTCCCCCAAAGTTAATGCCCAATTTGGTAAGATGGAAAAAAATTGCTCCGCACATCAACCCCAATCCCATTAAAGCGCCCAATAATGTTGTACGGGGCATTAAAATCAACAGCGATGCTGCCAGCTCTGCAATACCTGTGCCTATCCTGCCCCAGGGTTCCATATCAAGTGTGGTAAAAAGCTGTACTGATTGCGGATGTGCTGTAAACTTAAAATACAATGTTTGCAAAAGCAACAAAGCTGCTATGATGCGTAATGCCCATGTAAAAATTGTTTTAATCATCTTGGCGTATTTAAAATGCAATTTTACACTTACTGAATGAATTCATTTGTCATTTGGCAGACATTCCTTATTAAAATGAAACTAAGCTGAACCGGCACAGGTAATTTACGTAGATATTTTAGCCAGGGTTTGGTTTGCAGTTAATTTATTGTAAAGTTTTTGCCCCATGTCATCCTTACGACATTATACCGTCAGCTCAATTTATACTTTTATGTGCTAAATAAACAAATCATGAAATACACATTTATTTTAATTACGCTGATGGTTTTAAGCATACCCTTAGTTGCGCAGGATGCAGGAGCACTTCGTAAAAAACATTTTAATCTTGATAACGGGCTGGCCATAAAAGGATATGACCCCGTTGCTTACTTTACACAAAGCAAAGCCGTAAAAGGTAAAAAAGAACTGGCTGTATCTTACCTGGGCACGCTGTATCATTTTTCATCTGAAACAAATAAAGAAATTTTTAAGGCCGCACCGTTTAAATATGAACCTGAATACGGGGGATGGTGTGCTTACGCCATGGGGCAAAGCGGCGAAAAAGTGCCCGTTGATCCAGAAACTTTTAAAGTGCTGAATGGTAAGCTATACCTTTTCTACAACAGGTATTTTACCAACACTTTAAAAGACTGGAACAAAAACGAGGCAGCCCTTAAAAAGAAGGCAGATTTAAACTGGCCAAGCTTGTTTAAATAAAAAACTACTCCTGCCTGGTCTTTGCCTGGCGATTTTTTTGCCAGAGCTTAACATTTAATACTGTTTTTTTGTTTTAGTTTTAATTTGAAATGTTTTCTGCAAAACGATATTTGCTTATACTCCTGCTGATTTTTCCGGCGTTAAACTCATGGGCCCAAAATTTAACCGGCACCTGGGAGGGAGACCTGGGTAGCGATCAGTTTCTTCAATTGAATATTATACAAACCGGGGACAAAATATGTGGCTATACCTATGATCGTGTAAAAACGGACAGAAAAAGTTTTTGCAAAGCTTTTTTTGAAGGCCGGTTCGACAGGCAAAGAAAAATGCTGCTGATTGATGGCAAATATTTTCTGCAGAATTCCGGAAGTCACATACTGATGAAACTCAGCTTAAACTACAAAACATCAAGAGGCGTTGAAATCCTGGAGGAAATACCAAGGCCGGGACGTATATTTTCTGATATGCTGAGAAGTTTTGGTTTTGGAGATGACGACCCTTTTCAGGCACAGGCCACTTCTCAATATGTATATATAAAAAAAGTGGCCGATCAGCCTTACGAATTGATTGAACTGATGAAGGATTGCATTGCACGAGATAAAAAGAAGACAGATACTGTTGTAAAAAAAACTGTCCCTCCAAAAAAAGACAGTGTGCCACCGGTTGTAAAGGTTATTATTCCTGATAAACCAAAAGACAGCGTACCGCCGGTTATTACAGCCCAACCTGTTGAAAAGAAAGCAGACAGTATCGCCCTGCCTAAAGCAATTGAACAGCGGAAAAACAAAGAACAAAGCCGCATTGAAGTAGATGTAAAAACCATCAACTTAAAAGTGTATGACAATGCCATTATGGATGGCGATACTGTAAGCATATTGTATAACGGTAAAATGCTGCTTTCACATCAACTGCTTTCAGAAAAAGGTATTGATCTGAATATCGAACTGGATGAAACACAAACCCGCCACGAGATAACTTTATTTGCCGAGAACCTGGGCAGCATACCTCCCAATACCGCACTCATAGTTATTACCGCAGGTACCAAACGTTATGAATTATTTGCCAGCGCCAGCCTGGAAGAAAATGCCGTACTGGTGTTTGAATACAAACCTAAATAATGCCGCTCCTGCTCAACATACTTTGCAGAATGCCGGTAATTGCTTTTCTTTAAGAAACAATGAGGGTTATATTTTCCGGATATTTTATGCTGCAAACAATGAAAATAAAAATACTGATACTATCGGCCCTTTTTACACTCCAGCTGCATGCACAATCTTATAAAAGAATTCATGACAAAGCAATTGTAATTGATACGCACAATGATATATTGATGAAAGCCGCAGATATCGGTGTTGTTTTTGACCGGGATTTGGGCGGCAAAACACATAGCGACCTGAACCGGTTGAAAAAGGGAGGGCTTGATGTACAGCTGTTTTCCGTTTACTGCGATGGTGACCAGCAAAATGCATTTGCATTTGCCAACAGGGAAATGGATAGCCTGGATGCAGTGGCAGCACGCAATCCCGGTAAAATTGTAAAAGTGTATAATTATGCCCAGCTGCTTTCAGCAGTTAAACAACATAAGATAGCAGCTATGTTTGGTGTAGAGGGCGGGCATATGATAGAAGGCGATCTGAATAAATTAGACTCCCTGTTTAAACGTGGCGCAAGATATCTAACCCTCACTCATAACATAGCGCCTTCCTGGGCTACCAGCGCTGCCGATGAAACAACAAAACCAAACCTGCCACACAAAGGACTAACTGATTTTGGCAAACAGGTTGTACAGCGCATGAACCAATTGGGCATGATGATAGATGTGAGCCATGCCGGCGATCAAACATTCCGCGACGTAATTAAAATAACTACAAAGCCCATCATTGCTTCTCACAGCTCTGTTTACCGCCTGGTGCCCAGCCGCCGCAATTTAAAAGATGAGCAGATACTTGCAATAGCAAAGAATGGCGGCGTGATACAGATAAATTTTAATCCCGGTTTTATTGACAGCAGCATGGGAAGAAAAGAGGCCGCTTTTATGAAAATGCATAAAACGGAATATGATTCGCTTATAAAAAGCGGTATGGCTGATTTTTATGTGCAGGATTACCTGAACAGTAAATACAAAACAGAAGCCGACAGCATTCGTCCGCCCTTATCTATGCTTATAGATCATATTGATTATGTAGTAAAATTAGCAGGTGTTAATTACGTTGGCCTGGGCTCTGATTTTGATGGTATCAATCTTACTCCACAGCAATTAGATGATGTTACAAGCTACCCGTTAATTACAAAAGCATTAGTTGAAAGAGGATACAATAAAAAAGATGTTACAAAGATACTTGGGGGAAACCTGTTAAGGGTTTTGTATGCCAATGAAACAAAGTAATAAATTCGTTTTTAGAAATATTTAAACTTGCGCATGGCAATTAAAAGATCTTTCCCCGGGCCTATCCCAATTTTAATGATTGTGATTATACTGGCAGCCGCAGCCACCTGGCTTTTACCGGCCGGGCAGTACAATAAACTTTCGGTATCCGGCAAAACATTCAGCATGGTTACTGATAGTAATGAAATAGCATTACCGCTTACTCAAAAAACTTTGGACAGCCTCGGCATAAAAATAAAAGTTGAAAAGTTCATCAATGAAGAAATACGCAAACCTGTATCGGTTCCAAACACATTTGCCAGCCAAAAAAGAAACCCACAGGGCTTTATAGCCATTTTACAGGCGCCCATAAAGGGAATTGTTGATAGCATTGATATCATCTTGTTTTGTTTGATCATTGGCGGCTTCATGTTTGTATTTAATGAAACCGGTGCCATGACAAAAGGTATTAGCTGGCTTGCTCATACCATGAAGGGCCGTGAGCATTGGCTCATCGTTGTACTCACAACCATTTTCTCTTTCTTTGCTGCATCTTATGGTATGGCCGAAGAAGCTTTGGTGTTTTACCCAATACTGGTACCGCTTTTCCTGGCGGCGGGTTACGATCTGCTGGTTCCGCTGGCGGTCATTTTTGGTGGTACAGCGCTTGGTTGCCTGCCGGCTTTCTCCAATCCGTTTTCTGTTATTATTGCATCCAATGCTGCAGGTATCAACTGGATGGATGGATTAACACAAAGGCTGATACTTTGGGTGATTGTAACAGGTATTTTGATCTGGTATATTTTAAGATATGCAGCCAAAGTAAAAAAAGATCCAACCGCTTCATTGGTTTATAAAATTGATGGTGAAGTAAAACCATTGTACGAAGTAAATATTGGCAATGAAGAAACCAGGCCTTCGCTAAGCTTACAAACAAAACTGTTGCTGTTTATTTACATCGCCACTTTTTTAACCATGATAGGCGGCGTGGTATTTTTAGATTGGTGGACAACAGAAATGTCGGCGCTGTTTCTTGGCTCTTCTATATTACTTGCATTGATAACAAGGCTGAATGAAAAAATGTTCATCCGTGAGTTTATCAAAGGGGCTGAGAGTTTATTGTCAGTTGCTTTTATCATTGGCGTTGCAAGAGGTGTTACGATTGTCTTGAACGAAGGTCATATAAGCGATTCCATATTGTATTACACTGCTAATATGGTGCAGGGTGTGCAACCGGCATTATTCATCCTGATGCTGTTGGTTTTTTACATCATCTTTTCAATTTTCATACAATCATCTTCCGGTATGGCAGTGCTTACCATGCCAATCATCGGAGCACTTGCAATTCTGGTAAATGTGCCGGGCAGGGAAATTGTGAATGCTTATATGTATGGCATTTGCCTCATGTCGTTCATTGCACCAACAGGCATGATACTGCCATCGCTGGCTATGGTGAATGTAAGTTTTAAAGTTTGGCTAAAGTTTATTATGCCGCTGCTGATATTGCTCACCATCATTTCGATGGTGGCATTGGTCATTGGAATTTATCTATAACCGCTGACGGCGGTTACAAACCCTGCCTACCGGCAGGCAGGCCCGTAAGTGGTTAAAAAAGAAAACCTAATTCCTCGTAATACCTGCCTGCTTTACTTTAATAGCATCAATGGCTTTAGCCAGTTCTTCAATCTTTCTTGCAGCCTGGTCATTTTCCATCTGCATAGAGATATTTTTTGCCTGCAGGCCGCTGGCTACTTCTTTAGATTCCTTGCGGGCTTTCTTGGTATTCTTTTTAATGCTCTTGTTGTTCTCCTTGATATCTTTTTCCAGGCCTTTTATTTCGCTGGTCATTCTTGATGCTTCTGAATAATAATAATCAGTTAAAAATTCAACGCTGAAATCGTTGAGTATTTTTTTCATGGCTGTAAATTCTGCTGCATAATTTTCAGGGCCTATAAAAAAATCGTAACCAAAGCTCATAAAATAACTCAGTTCTGATCGGTCGCCCGGTGCATCCACCACGCTGGCATACATATTCATCCTCTTTTCTGAAACGGGTACTAATGTAACATCTGTTGCAGTAATCACTTCTTTGTTGGTTAAAAAACCAATACCCTTCACTTTCACATCATAGGTCTTTTTAAAATAATCGTCCCATGCCTTTTTCACCGTTTTAGGCGATGCATCATATTTAACCCTTAAACAGGGGCGTTGCTGGTTCTCGAAAGTTATTG
The DNA here is from genome assembly GCA_016786725.1 of Ferruginibacter sp. Lineage (GTDB taxonomy): Bacteria > Bacteroidota > Bacteroidia > Chitinophagales > Chitinophagaceae > Ferruginibacter. The sequence continues at coordinate 244,865 of JAEUVU010000019.1, forward strand.
CAGCGGTATCAATTTTATAGGTTTGTGCAGTAAGCTGTGTGCAAAAGCAAATGGCAAACGCCATTACCAGGAAATGTTTTCTCATGAGCATTGATTTGATTTTAGTTGATTGCAAAACTAAATGAAATTGATTGTACCGCAAATAACAGGTAGCTGATACTCATCAGCCTGTATTATTTTATAAAACAACAGAAGTATTTATAAAGAAAAAAAATCTGAAAGAGCGTAAATACCTGCGCAAATTTATTTTGCCAGATCTTCTTCCATAGCCTGTACACTATCAAGCAGGTTTTTATTTCCCTCCAGCCACTTTTTAGTTGCAGGCAACCATAACTTAAAATTTGCTTTATCTTTTTTCTTGTAATAAGCGCCCAAAAGATTAAAACAGTTCTCACCATTATATGACCTGTCAATACATACTTCTATGGCTTTTTCGCAACTTTCAGCAGCTTTATGTAGTTGCCCGGAATTGATGTAGGCATAGATCAGTTCTTTGTAAGAATAAGCGTCAGCCGGTTTGGTTTTTAACGCTTCTTTTAATACCGGTATGGCCTTGTCATATTGTTCCAGGCAGTTGTAAGAGAAGGCAATTTCAGTTAACAGTCCATCTAATTGAGGTTTTATATTTTTCGCTCTTTCGAGAAAGGTTAAGGCTTTGGTGCATTCGTTCCAGCCATTGTACATGTAGCCCCAGCGAAAAAGCCTTTCGGCAGATGCGGTATCTGTTTTGTAAGACTTAAGCCATTCAGGTACCGCTTGTATTTTCAGCTCTTCAAACTTATTTTCCGGAATAAAAGCCACTAAAATATTATTAGGCTGAAGCCGCACTTTAAAACCCACACTGTCCATCTTTTTTGGAACAAAAGTGCCGTTTGGTGAAATGGTAAAACTGCCTTCGTAATTTAATGTAAGGCCCGCCTGTGGATCAATATAAATAAAGCCATACATCAAACTGTTGCTGCTGTCTTTTTCAAAAGCAACCCATCTGTCTTCGCTTTCAACGTATCGCTTATTAAATATCAGAAAATCCTGTGCCTGGGCTGTTGTTGTAAAAAACATAAGCAGGATAAAAAGTTTTTTCATAATCGTAAGAATAAGTGCAAGATAAAAGTAAGTACTTTCTGCCGGGTAGTTCCTGAAAACAAAAAGCCTTCGGGAAATTTCCGAAGGCTTGGTGCCCAGGACTGGATTCGAACCAGCACATCCTTGCGAACGCTGCGACCTGAACACAGTGCGTCTACCAATTTCGCCACCTGGGCAGGGGCAGTTAAAAGTTGAAGGTTAATAGTTGATAGTTTAACCTTTAACTAATAACGGGTTGCAAATATAATTGAAGTATGCAACTTTAGACAATTAACTATAAATTTTTACCCAAATTACACTGAAACATTAAAATCCCTCAGCGCATCATTCAAGCTCGTTTTAAGATCGGTACTGGGTTTTCGCTGGCCAATTATTAAAGCGCAGCCCACACCAAACTCTCCCGCCGGAAATTTTTTGGTATAGCTGCCCGGTATCACCACACTACGGGCCGGCACTACTCCCTTCATTTCTACCGGCTCTGTAACACTTACATCTATAATTTTTGTTGATTGAGTTAAAACAACATTCGCACCCAGCACGGCCTCTTTCTCTACCCTCACCCCTTCTACCACAATACAGCGGCTGCCAATAAAACATCCATCTTCAATAATAACCGGGCTTGCCTGTAATGGCTCTAACACACCGCCAATGCCAACACCACCGCTCAGGTGTACGCCCTTACCTATCTGTGCACAACTGCCTACGGTTGCCCAGGTATCTACCATCGTGCCTTCATCCACATAAGCGCCAATGTTTACGTAACTGGGCATCAGCACCACATTACGGCCTAAGTAAGCTCCGTATCTTGCAACAGCATGCGGCACTGCCCTTACTCCAAGCGAGGCATAATCTGATTTGAGTTTCATTTTATCATAAAACTCAAAAGGCGGCAAGGTAAATGTTTCCATTTGCTGTATGGCAAAATACATGAGTATAGCCTGCTTAACCCACTCATTAACCTGCCAGCCTTCGTTAGCAGGTTCTGCAGTTCTTAAGCGGCCCTTATCCACTTCTTCAATAACCTGCCTTACTGCATTTGCATATACCTCCTCTTTCAGCAATTCACGGTTGGCCCATGCAGCCAGTATTTGTTCTTTTAATTCCATTTCTAAGTTTTTTGCAAACTTAATTAATTTGAACCTGAAGCTGCTGCATATTTAAAATTGAATGTATTTTACACCCATGAATATTCTCATTCGATTGCCCAACTGGCTGGGAGATATGGTGATGAGTACGGCTTTTGTTAAGGCTGTAAAAGATGAATACCCGGGTGCAGGCATTGATCTTATTGCTAAAAAGGGCATTGATTTTTTATTGCCTTATTTTCCTGAACATGGGCAGGCATTTATTTTTTCTAAAGATGAATATAAAGGCCTTGGTGGCCTGAGGAAGTTTGGTAAAATGATTGCCGCTCAAAAAAAATATGACCTTTTCTTTTGCCTGCCCGATTCTTTTTCATCAGCCATAATGGGCCATGCGGTTGCTGCAAAGCAAAGAGTTGGTTTTAAAAAAGAATTACGTTCTGTTTTTTTAACACATAGTTACACAAAGAAAAAAAATATTCACCGGGTTGAAGAATATGTTGATCTTTTGCAGCACTTCACACAAAAACAAATTGCCGTACCAGCGGTAGAGTTAAAAGTTGCAGGCGCTGTAAAAGGAAATGCGGTAGTGATCAATATCAATTCCGAAGCAGTATCACGCAGGTTGCCGAAAGAAAAAGCCATCAGCATTATCACTGCTGTTCGTAATGCAATTCCGAACGGGATCATTTTAGTTGGCAGTAATAAAGAAGCTGATTTTGTAAATGAGGTTTTTGATTCTTTACCTGATAAAAGCAATATCACGAATAAAGCCGGTAAAACCAATTTAACAGCGTTGCTGCAATTGTTTGCAAACAGCGTTGCTGTATTAACAACTGATAGCGGGCCAGCCCATTTGGCCAATGCATTGGGTGTGCACAGCATTGTTTTGTTTGGAGCCGGTAATGAAAACAATACTGCACCTTATAATAAACACAAACGCACCATCATCAGGCTGGCACAATTGCCCTGCGAACCCTGCGTAAGCAATACATGCAAAGTTTATGGTGTACCACAATGTTTGGTAAGGCTTGATGAACAAATAATTGTTTCAGCTGTAAATTGCGTTTTAAAATAAAGCTATGGTTTTTGAGATGGATATTGAAGCATCGCTGAATGTATTAAACAAGGGAGGTATCATTCTCTACCCTACCGATACGGTTTGGGGGCTTGGCTGCGATGCAACCGATGCAACTGCAGTTGCAAAGATATATGCACTCAAAAAAAGATCAGATGAAAAAAGCCTGATCGTTTTACTGGCTGATGAGAAAGAGATTGCTAAATATGTATCAGAACCCGATCCAAAAATATTTTACTACATAAAGGGCATACACAAACCCACCACTTTTATATACGAAGGTGCCACCAACCTGGCCACCAATATGATACAAGCCGATGGCACTGTAGGCATACGCATCACCAAAGACCCTTTTTGCAAACAACTTATCAAACGCTTTGGCAAACCATTGGTTTCTACCTCTGCAAATATTTCGGGCTATCCTGCCCCTGCAATTTTTATAGATGTGGATATTGCAATAAAAAGCGGTGTTGACTATATAGTGCAACACCGCCGGGATGATGTAACTGCAGCATCACCATCTGCTATTGTAAAGCTGAACGCCGATGGCTCTCTCACCATCATACGCCCGTAAAAATTATAAAGTAAACCCTACACCAAGCTGAACGCTCTGGCTCTTCCATTTTTCTTTATTATCAATATCGTTCAGGTTATTCAGCCCAATCGCATAACGGGCATAAATATTCAGGTGGCCAAGATTAACCTGTGCACCACCCAGCATACTAAAGTCGCCCGATTTAAATGCTTCCTGTCCATTCTGCAAAACAGTTTTGCTTTTGTTGGTTAATATTCCAAACTGCGGCCCGGCCTGCAATGTGAGGAATTTTACCGGCTTGTAGTTAAGCATGATAGGGATGCTCACATATTTAAGCTGAACTTTATTCAATTGTTTAAACTGGTAAACACTGCTGAATGTGCTGGAGGTATCCACATTTATCTGGTTAAATAACACTTCGGGCTGAATAGCAAATTTTTTGCCAAGCCCTACAGAAAAAAAGCCGCCTATGTGGTAGCCAAAAGAAAATTCATCATCGAAAGATTTGCCGGTAAGTTTGTTGATGTTTGCACCACCTTTAACACCCACATGGAGTTTTTGTGCAGTTGCTGCACCTGCGGTGATACAAATAATTGCCAGGATTAAGAGTTTTGTTTTCATAAAAATAAAAATTGTTTAGTTGGCGTAATTGCACCAAGTATTATACCAATGGGCTTTAAAAAATTACAAACTTATGTTAAGAGAAGAAGGTTAAAATATAAAACCGGCGCTGAAAGAAAACACCGTTGTAAACTTCTTGTAACTCGTAGCAGGTAAGTAATAGTCAATATAAAAATTGGGTTCGATGAAGAATTTTTTGTACCGGTAATGTAGCGTAGCTGATGCAGCTATTGATTGCATCTGAAATTTTGAATCGGATTCATACCTGTTCTTAAGATATGTTTTTGCCCGGGGGAAATTTGAAAGACGGGGGTTATTAAGTCCTGGAGCTTTAACCTGTTGGCGTCCTGCAATTAAAATGAGTGAGGGTGTAAACGTAAGTTCATCATTTTTTGAAATCAGCTTATTAAAATAATATTCATGAAGTACATAAGCAGACAAATTAAAATCTGAAATTTTTATTTCAAGTTCCCGTACCCTGCTTAATATTAGCACTGAATCTGAAAAACGCCCGCTGTTATAACCAATTGCAAATCCTGGTGCCAGGTAGGTTTTTGTGTAAACAACATTGCCATAAAAGCTGTTTTGAAAAGGGTTGGGAGTAAATCCGGAAGACTCATTTGAAATATATCTTGTGTAGTAAATACCTGCGTTAAAAGACTTACCAAAATATTCAAAATACGGATTGATAGAAAACTGGTATGCTTTGATATTGCCGCTATCCACTGCTAAAAAAGCGTTGGCAGCCAGGCCAAAACCGCTTTTGTGATGATAATTTACTGCTGGTGTTAAAATGAGATACGATTTTAACTCACCGGCATTTACATTGTTATTAGAGGTACTGATGGTTTGATTTCCTGCTCCGGTTTTCACTTCTAAGTAACTCCTGTCTTTTTTCATCATCAGCTTAATAAACTCATCATTATTAAACATAGAATCAAGCAGGCGTTTATCTTCCTTAGACAAAGTATCTGTTTGTGCCATTGCACACAGGCCAATAAGCCAACAGGAGATCAGCAGCAGGTATCTGAGCATAAAGGTTTGAGTTGCTGGTGTTAGAATACTAAAACCAAATTTAGTTTAATGCTTCGTTAAATAATAATCATTTCATCGTCATTTAATACCCCAAGTCAGATTAAGATACAATATGATGCGGAAAATGGGAATAAATAGCCTACCTTTGCGCCCATTATTTAAAAACTGAGAATTACATGACATGCTCAGTTGCTGTTGAACATTAGTTATTATCGGCAATATCCGAAATGACCACTACCAGGGTTTTTAACCGCTGTCGGGGGTTATACCCGCCGACAGGGTTATAGAGAACCCTTACTTATCCCAACGGCCAAAGCATGACATTCCGGTAACTCTGCGGAGTTAAGCACTGCCGGAAAATTACATGTGGCTATCGCAAAACAAATTACATGAATGCATTTGAGGCTTTAGGCCTGAACGAACAATTGGTACAATCTGTTACCGAACTGGGATTTGAAACCCCCACTGAAATACAAACAAAAGCCATCCCCGTTTTATTATCGGGCACCACCGATTTTATCGGCCTGGCACAAACCGGCACGGGTAAAACCGCTGCTTTTGGTTTACCGCTTTTACAACTTATTGATGGCACTCAGCGCCATCCGCAGGCACTGATCGTTTGCCCTACACGTGAACTGTGTTTACAAATTACCAACGACATTGAAAATTTTAAAAAACACAACCGCAATATTTACACCGAAGCGGTATATGGCGGTGCATCCATTATGATGCAGATACGCAACCTGAAAAGGGGCGTACATATTGTTGTTGCTACGCCGGGCCGTTTGATTGATCTTATTGAAAGAAAAGCTATTGACCTGCAAAAAGTAAAATACGTAGTGCTGGACGAGGCTGATGAAATGCTGAACATGGGCTTCAGGGATGATATTGATTTTGTATTAAAGAATACCATCAACCGTGAAAGCACCTGGCTGTTCAGCGCAACCATGCCGCCGGAAGTTAGGGCCATTTCTAAAAATTACATGGAAACGCCCAAAGAAGTTACTGTTGGTAAAAAGAACAGCGGCAATGCAAATATTGATCACCAGTTTTTTGTGGTTGGCGCACCACACCGCTACGAAGCATTAAAGCGTTTAATTGATTTCAATCCCGGCATGTATGGTATCATCTTCACCCGTACCAAGGCCGATGCACAGGAAATTAGTGAGCGTTTGGCAAAATCTGGTTACGAGATCGAAGCTTTACATGGTGACTTATCACAACAACAGCGTGATAAAGTGATGGGCCGTTTCCGCAGCAAAAATTTACAGTTATTAATTGCTACTGATGTGGCTGCACGTGGTATTGATGTGGATGGCATTACGCATGTTATCAATTTTGAATTGCCCGATGACATGGAAGTGTACACACACCGTAGCGGCCGTACTGGCCGTGCCGGTAAAACAGGTGTTTGTTTATCTATTTGCCATAGCAGGGAAATTTATAAGATCCGTTCTTTGGAAAGAATGATCAATTCTCAATTCCATAAAGTAGATGTTCCATCTGGTAAAGATGTTTGCCGCAAACAATTTTTCCACTTCATGGATAAACTGATGCAGGCAGATGTTAGCCATGGCGATTATGAAACCTATATGCCCGACCTGATGGAAAAATTTGCCAATGTTAGCAAGGAAGAAGTTCTACAAAGAGTTGCTGCATTGGAGTTCAGCCATTTTTTAAAGTATTACGAAAATGCTGATGACCTGAACACACGTGACCGCAACGACAGAAGGACCGAAAGAAGCGGCGACATGAATGGCAGCCGTAAAGAACGCACTAATTTTAACCGTGGCAATAGTGGTTACACCAGATTATTTGTGAACCTGGGCACCAAAGATGGTTTTTATAAAGCCAGCTTTTTACAATTTATTTTAGACGAAAGTAATTTGAACAAAGAAGTACTGGGTAAAATTGACATGCGTGAAATGAACAGCTGGATTGAGATTGACCAGGCGGCTGCCGGCAAAATGATAAAAGCAATTGACGGCAAACGCTACAATAACCGCACAGTACGGATGAATGAGGCTGACGGCGGCTTTAAAAGGCCAAGTGATGAAGGAAGAGGTGGCGAAGGAAGAAAGAGAATATATGCTTCTAAAGAGAAGAGAAGTTTTAGATAAGCGTTGATTTTATTTTGTGCCGGGAAGACGGTAATTAAATTTAAAAACGTCTTCCCGGCTGTTTATTAAACCAGTTCAATCACCGTTATCTCTGCCAAAACCCCCACCCTGCCGGGATAGCCGAGAAAGCCGTAGCCGGGGTTTACATACAATTTTTGTTTGCCATCTTCATACAGACCATGCCATTGCTTGTACATATATTGAACCGGACTCCATTTAAAGCCAGGTATCTCCACACCAAACTGCATACCATGTGTGTGGCCGCTCAGGGTAAGATCAACATCAGCATATTGCGGCCTCACCTGTGCATCCCAATGGCTGGGGTCGTGGCTCATCAGAATTTTAAACGGATATTTTTCGGTACCTGCATGCGCCAGGTCCATGCGGCCATGCTTAGGAAAGCGTGCCTTGTTGCTCCAGTTTTCAATACCAAGCAAAGCAATTTCTGCCCCGCCTTTTTCCAGTACCACGTGTTCATTCATTAAAAGCTTCCATCCCATGTCTGCATGTACTTTTTTCAGGTTCTCCAGGTTCTGATCCTTACTGATACCATTATAAGGCCAGCGTACATAATCACCATAATCATGGTTGCCCAATATGCTGTACACACCCATCGGTGCATTCAGTTTATTGAATACCTCTTTGTAGTCATCCATTTCTGTTGCCCGGTCATTCACAATATCGCCGGTAAATAAAATTAGATCTGGCTTTTCGGCAAGTATCTTTTCAACACCATGCGCTACTTTTTGCTTATCGGTAAAACTTCCGCTGTGTATATCGCTGATGTGTACAATTTTCAATCCTTTAAAAGCAGCAGGCAAATTATCATACGCCAGTTGTATGCGCTTAACCTTGTAATTATATTTATTGCTGAAGCCGTACAGCAGGCTCCCAAACAGCGTTCCGCCGGCGGCAAGGCCCAGCCAGCTTAAAAAAACCGAACGGCTGATGCCGTCGCCACTCATCTCCTCGCCTTCGGTATTTTTAAAGAACAGCTTGCCGGTTATCCATTGTATTACCCTTCGTATATCATCAATAAAAAGAAAAAGAACGATAATGAGTTTTGATAAGAATAAACCGATAGCAGTTGCAAATAAATACGTACGGAATTTTTTAGGCAGGAAATTATGATCAGTATAAAAAAACAGCATAAAACTGATCAGCGCTAATGCTGATATTGACCAGTAAGCAATATAGATAATCACCCTGGTTTTGGGTGAGGCAGAGTGGCTTACCGTTTTTACTGCCTGGAAAATATAAGTATCCATCAGTATGGCAAATGCAAAAAAAATAAATGTTCCTATGGGTGTACGCATGAAATCAGTCAGGAGTTATGGGTTATGGTTATGAGTTGTAAAGATGTCCAGGCAATGAATTCATCAAGTTGCTGGTTGATGGCTTTTAATGTGTTATTGTTGATGATCTTTCCTTCATAGTCTAACACGGTATTTACAACCGGGATTGGAAGTTTATTGGGATGCACCGTTATCTTCAGGTAATTCAGCACATCGGCCAGGTGATCCATCCCTCTCAGGTTACCGGCCCTGCCTGTAGCTACTCCTGTAAGCAGGGCTTTTTTGTTAAACCAGATATCGTGTGAGCGGCTGGTATCAAAAAGCAGCTTAAGCACACCCGGAAAGCTGCCATTATATTCTGGAGATATGATGATAAAATGGGTGGTGGGAATTATAATTTCATTCTCTATCTTTTCAAAAGCGGCATTATAATATGCCAGGTCCAGGCCTTCCAAAGACAGCAGGCCGGCCTCAATACCTTTTTTGTGCAATATCAACTGGTATTCCCTGGCTATTTTTGATGTATTACTGTGTTTCCGGTTGGTACCCGATATAATTGTGACCATAAATCGCAAAGTTAACTCCTCAATATTACAATTAAGATGCTTGTTTGTTGTCCATTTTTATGCCGAATGGTTAAATTTGCCATCCTGACTGTTTTTTGTACAAAAGACGATTGGGATGTAATAATATTTTATCAGAGCAGAAATTATACCTTTGGCAGAATTGGAACCGTTAATCGTTGATAGTTGTCCGTTGACCGGACTGCTGCACGAACAACGATCAACCAGCAACGAACAATTAACAGATGGCAAAAATAATCGGTGTAGCAAATCAAAAAGGCGGTGTAGGTAAAACAACCACGGCTATAAACCTGGCGGCAAGTTTTGCTGTGCTGGAATACAGAACACTTTTGGTAGATGCCGATCCGCAGGCCAATAGCACTACCGGTACCGGTTTCGACCTGCATAATATTACCCAAAGCCTGTACGATTGCATGGTGAACGATGCAGCCGCAAAGGATATTATTTTAAAATCGGATATCCCTTTCTTAGATGTATTGCCATCGCATATTGACCTGGTGGGCGCCGAAATTGAGATGATCAACTATCCCAACCGGGAAACGGTTTTAAAGAAAATACTGGAACCCGTACGGGATAATTATGATTTCATCATCATTGATTGTTCCCCATCATTAGGATTGATAACAGTAAATGCATTAACAGCTGCCGATAGCGTGGTAGTGCCGGTGCAAACCGAATTTTTTGCGCTGGAAGGGTTGGGTAAATTATTAAACACCATCAAAATTGTACAAAACAGGCTTAACACCGATCTAAAGATAGAAGGCATTTTGATGACCATGTACGATGGCCGCCTTCGCCTTTGCAACCAGGTGGTGAGTGAAGTGAGACGCCATTTTGAAGATATTGTTTTCAGCAGCATTATTCACCGCAACACCAGGCTGAGCGAAGCGCCAAGCTTTGGCAAACCGGTAATATTGTACGATTCAGACAGTAAAGGGGCCGTAAACTACCTGCACCTGGCAAAAGAGATTTTACAAAAGAATAATCTTACTAAAATAAAAGAAGAAGAAAGAATAATTAGCTAATGTTTTTAAAATAAAGGTTTATAATTAAAATAAAATAACTACTCGCATTTAGGAATTAGCACATCAGCAAATTAGCATATCAGCACATTAAACATGAACACGCCAAATAAAAAAGACGCTTTAGGAAAAGGGATAAGAAGCTTATTGCAAAACATTGATGCCGACCTGAAAACCACTGCCGGAAATTTAAAACCCGAAGTGGTAGAACAGGCTTCTGTTTCACTTCGTATTCCGCTCGGCCAGATAGAAGTAAACCCCAAACAGCCCCGCCACGATTTTGATGAAACAGCCTTGAATGAACTGGCTGCATCAATCAAAATACACGACATCATTCAACCACTCACTGTTTCAAAATTACCCACCGGTAAATACAGGCTTATTGCCGGCGAACGCCGTTTCAGGGCATCAAAAATTGCGGGATTAAAAGATGTACCCGTGTATATAAGGCAGGCCAATGATACACAGTTGCTTGAATTATCATTGCTTGAAAACCTGCAGCGCAAAGATCTTAATGCCATTGAAGTTGCGTTAAGTTACAAACGCCTGATGGATGAACTGGAGTACACACAGGAACAGGTAGCCGAAAGAATGGGCAAGGAAAGAAGCACTGTAACCAACTACATCCGTCTGCTTAAACTGCCGCCCGATATACAGGTGGCAGTACGTACCGGTGTCATAAGTATGGGCCATGCCAGGGCATTGATAAATGTTGATGTAGTTGATAAACAGTTATACATTTTCAACGAAATAAAAAGGGGCGGCCTTTCGGTAAGGCAAACAGAAGAACTGGTAAGAAAACAATACACGCCTGCTGTTAAAGTTGGTGTAAAAGCTTCGCTACCGGCCAATTTTAAAAAGATAGAAGATAATTTAGCATCCAGCTTTAATACCCGTGTAAAAATGAAACACGGCAAAAAAGGCAATGGAAGTATTTTATTTGAGTACTACTCTGTAGAAGAATTAAATGCATTGCTTGATAAATTTAATATCAAAGTATCTTAATGTTGAAAGCTTTTAAAACGCTCCTTTTTTTATTTTCTCTTTTGATATCTGCACAGGTATTTGCGCAAAAAAATACTCCTGCCAAATCAGACAGCACAAAAAAAAAGAACACCAATATTTTTTCAGCTCCCGATCCTGCCAGGGCTTATAACCCACGCATTGCCACATACCGCTCGGCCATTTTACCCGGCTGGGGGCAATACACCAATAAAAAGATCTGGAAGATACCTGTTGTGTATGCTGCATTGGGAACAACCACTTACATCTTTTTCCGCAACACCAAACAATACCGGGAGGCCAGGGATGCCTATGCCAATGCTATTGACGGCAATTCAGCAAATGATTCACTCATTCCCCAGCCCTATTATTCATTGATAAATCAACCCGACAGAATAAGAACCTTCAGAAACCAGGTACGCCAGAATGTTGACTACACCGTGTTATTCTTTATCCTTTTCTGGGGGCTGAATGTGGTTGATGCCACTGTTGATGCACACTTAAAAACCTTTGACGTAAGTGATGACCTTAGCTTGCAGATAAAACCAGGCTATAGCCAGCTTGCAAATACAAACGGGATAAGTATTGTACTCAACATTGGCAAACATCGTTCAAAATAATTATCTTCATCTTACTGAAAGTTAAAATTACATCTTACAAAATGGATAGTACAGGCAATTCCCCCTTTAGGGGGTTAGGGGGCTTAAAAATTGCATTGATAGGTTATGGAAAAATGGGGAAGACCATTGAAGCCATTGCACTTGAAAGAGGCCATACGGTTGACCTGAAAATTGATATTGACAGCATCGGTGATTTTACAAAAGAAAAACTGCTGCAATGCCATGTAGCTATTGAATTTACCGGTCCGCACAGTGCAAAGGAAAATATTTTAAAATGCCTGGATGCCGGCATTCCGGTTGTAAGCGGCAGTACCGGCTGGCTGCATGATTGGAGTGAGGTTGAAAAAAAATGCGAACAAAAAAACGGAACAATATTATACGCCAGCAACTTTAGCGTGGGAGTAAACATTTTTTTTGAGCTGAATAAAAAACTGGCGCAACTGATGAATGGCCATGCTGAATACTCAGTAACGATGGAAGAAATTCATCACACTCAAAAGAAGGATGCACCAAGCGGAACAGCCATTACTTTGGCAGAACAGATCATACAAGAGATTCCTGAAAAGAAAAAATGGGTGAATAGTGAAACGGCTGATCCGCAGGAATTATCCATCATCAGTAAGCGTGAAGATCCGGCACCCGGCACCCACAGCATTAAATACAGTTCTGCCGTTGATGATATTGAAATTATACACACAGCACACAACCGCCAGGGCTTTGCATTGGGCGCTGTTTTAGCATCAGAATTTGTTCATAACAAAAAAGGGATTTTTGGTATGAAGGATGTTTTGTTTAGTTGATAATTTGTATATATTTGATAAAACACATTTTTATGGATTATTTAGTTTCACTGATTCTGTCTGTTTTTACGGGCAGTTCCATCAAGGAAGAACAATCTACTTCAAGTGCGTTCTATCACAGTTAAAGTAATAAAGCTGCCGGACCGGCAGCTTTATTAAATTTCCCTTATTTTGCCTGCTCCATCACTTAGCATATGTGTGATAACAAAAAACGAAAGCCGGTTTATTCAAACCTGCCTTCAATCCGTTTGCAGAATAGCTTCTGAAATTATTATTGTTGATTCAGGATCAACCGATGATACCCTTAAAATAGCAGCCGGTTTTAATGCAAAAATATTTTCAATAACCTGGCAAAATGATTATGCCTGGGCACGCAACATAGCCATTAGTAAGTGCAGCAGCGATTGGATATTTTTTTTAGATGCTGATGAATACCTGGAGAATGCTGAAAACCTTTTAAAAGTTTTATCTAAAGCAAAGAACAGAAATACCGGGGGTTTTTTAACAGAAAGAACTGATGTGTACCGGCACAAAGAAAATGGTTTGATAATACATTATCCTGTGGGGATAGTACGGCTGTTCCGCAATAACCCGCAATTTGAATACCGGAGCCCTGTACATGAGCAGATCAATACTGCTATAACAGATGCCGGTTTTACTGTTGAGATATTAAAGACATCAAGAATTATTCACCAGGTGTATATGTCTGCAGATGATTTTCTGGAAACAAAACAGCGGCGTTACCTGGGTTTGATAGAAAATGAACTGGCTAAAGACAGCACCAATTACTGGATGAGGTACCAGCAGGCAAAGACATATTGGTTCCTGGGAGAAAAAGAAAAAGCAAAGTTCATTTTTTCAGGCATTGCAAATACCAACAATTGCCCGCTGGTTATAAGATGTTCCTGCTTCTGCAATAAAGCTGTACTGCTGATGGAAGAAGGGCTTTTTGCAGAAGCTGTAAATGAAACAGATAAAAGTTTACAACTTAACCCCAAACAATCTATGGGCATGATGATAAAGGGTAATATTTTTTATCAGGCAGACCAGTTTAAACAAAGTATAAATTGTTACAGAAAAGTAAAAACCAGTATCAACAAGTTAAAGTACAACCAGGTTATACCCGGTGATCTGTATGTAAAACCAGAAGAGATCAAATATAAGATAGCCTGCTGTTATATGGCAATGGGCAAAACCGCAGCAGCTAAATTCTTAATCAAAAGGGCGTTAAAAATAAATGGTTCGCATGTTCCCAGTCTCCTGCTGCTTGCCAGGATTCACGCAATAAAAAAGGAGGTTACGATTGCCAAAACGCTTGTGGCAAAATGCCTTGCTATTAACCCGGGCTGGAAACAAGCTGAAAATTTTTATGCTGAATTAAATGCTGCTGAAGCATGATCCGGATCAATGATATTGAAGCACAGCATGCCCGATTGTATCCTATCTTTACCCTGTTTAAAATCAATAACCATGATTACAAATCCTCAGTTAAGAAAAACAATAATTGCTTTGATGCTTGCTGTTTTTACAGCAGGTATTCCATATTGTTTAAAGAGCCAGGGTAATAAAATAGATTCACTTAAAAAAATACTGGGTTCCGTTTCGTCTTCAAAGGAAAAAATCAATATCAGTAATGCTATTGCTGCAGAATTAAGATCGGTAAATGCCGACAGTGCCATTGCATTGGCCGAAACAACCTTAAAACTGGCTGAAAAAGAAAACTACGAATATGGCATTGGCACTGCTTACCTGTGCCTGGCGCTTGCCAACGGCACAAAATCACGTTACGAAATTTCTAACGACTATGCCCGCAAAGCGCTTGCTATTGCCCAAAAAACAGACAATGATTCTTTAAAAGGCTATTCTTTAACCAGCATTGCCTCGTATCATTATAACAAAACAAACTACGACCTGGCGCTTGAAAATGCATTTGCTGCTTTAAAGCTTTTTGATAAAATGAAAAATGCAACGGGCATCCTGAAAACAAGGGTACTCATGTCGCAGATATACCAGTTAAAAAACGATTTACCTAAGGCAGAAGCAATTCTATATGAAACCCTCTCATCGTTTTCTAAAATAAAAGACAATAAGGTAAAAATATCAGCACTGCATACGCTTGCCAATGTGTATGGCATGGAAGGAAAATATAAAGAAGCGCTGGATTTAGACAGTGCCGGTCTAAAACTATGTGAAATTGAAAATGCAAATTTTCAAAAGACCATGTTTTACGACAATATGGCAAATTGCTTCATGTTCAGTAACCGGTATGACGAAGCAAAAAAATATTTTCTTCTTTGCCTGCAGATTGACTCTTCATTTGGCAACAGGAAACAGATGTCGGATACTTATCTTAACCTCGGCAACTTAATGCTCATGCAAAAAAAATATTCCGATGCCGGGCAATATTTAAATCACTCCATACTATTGGCAGACAGCGCCGGGTATAAACAGGGTAAGTATGCTGCCTATGTATTACAAAGTGATCTTTACAAAGCCAGTAACCGGTACGACCTGGCATTTGAAGCACTGCAACAGGCAAATGCATTGAAAAGTAAAATCATTAATGAATCAACCGAAGGTAAAATTGCCGAACTGGAAACAGTGTACCAGACGGAGAAAAAAGAACAGCAGTTACAATTGCAGCAGGCACAGATCACCAAAAAGAATTACCTGCTGTGGGGGCTGGCTGCCAGCATAGCGCTACTTGTTTTTGCCGGTATCAGTTTTTACAGAAAACGCCAGCTGCAAAACAAAATGAATTTGCAGGCCGAAGTAATGAAACAACAGGACCTGGCAACAAAGGCCATCATTCAGGCAGAAGAAAATGAACGCAAACGTATTGCCGCCGACCTGCACGATGGCGTGGGACAAATGATGAGTGCCGCCAAAATGAATTTATCTGCTTTTGAAAGTGAGGCAGCATTTAAAGACGAGGCTCAAAAAACCAGTTTTGAAAACCTGATAAGCCTGGTTGATGAAAGCTGTAAAGAAATAAGAAATGTAAGCCACCAGATGATGCCCAATGCACTTTTAAAAAGTGGCCTTACCAGTGCCATCAGGGAGTTTATTGATAAGATTGACAACCGCATTATTAAAATAACCCTGCATGCCGAAGGCCTGCAGCAAAGGCTGGACACAAACACAGAAACCATTTTATACCGGGTTATACAGGAATGTGTGAACAATGTGATCAAACATTCAGGGGCAAACAAACTGGATATTTCACTCATAAAGGATGCCGACGGCGTTTCGGTAACGATAGAAGATAATGGGCGCGGTTTCGACATTGCTGACAAAAAAAAGTTTGAAGGAATTGGATTGAAGAATATAAATTCACGTGTTACTTTTTTAAAAGGCACTGTTGATTTTGACAGTAAGCCCGGCAGAGGTACATTGGTGGCGATTCATATACCTGCCTGAAAAAATATTTAAACCCATATAAAAAAAAGTAGATGGCCCGTAAAAAAATTTTGGCTGCATGTATAATTGTAACGTTACCCCTTTTCTTAAATGCCCAGCAAAAAGTAATCGACAGTATTGAAAAACTTTTACCTTCTCAAAAAGACAGTGTGCTGGCAAAAAGTTATAACGAACTCACCTGGCAATACAGAACCATTGACCAGGATAAAGCGATCGAATACGGTAACAAAGCAATCGCCCTGGGAAATAAGATAAACTTCAGCCCGGCAATTGCACAGGCTTATAACGATCTTGGCATTATTTATTATGACCAGCAGGATTTTACCGCAGCCTTAGCATCTTACCAAAAAGCATTTAACATACGTGTAAAATTAAACGACCAAAAAGGCATTGGCGCTGTTTACAATAAGATCGGTATTATTTACCAGAAGGAATCAAAGTTTGACTCTGCTTTATTGTATGCACAAAAAGCACTGACAGTTTATGAAAAGCTTAATGATAAGATCGGTATTTCCTATTCGCTCAACAACATAGGCATCGTTAATCAAAACGTTGGCAATCTGGATGAGGCCCTTAAATACCAGCAGCAATCCATTGCCATAAAAGAAGAAATAAAGGATAGGCTGGGTGTAGCAGGTTCTTATGTAAATGTGGGCAATATTTACCTGCTGAAAAAAGATGTTGCCAAAGCAAAGGAATATTTTGAAAAGGCGGAGAATATGAGCCGCCAGATCGGCAATCCAGAGTACTTATCCAACTCACTCAACAACCTGTCATCGCTTTATCAAAAAACAGGCGATTACAAAAAGGCATTGCCGCTGGCACAGGAATCCTTTGATATCAGGAGCAAATTGGGGGATACCAAGGGCCAGGTTAGCTGCCTGGTAAATATGGGATCTATTTTAACCAGCGATAAACAATACAGCCTGGCCGAAAGCAAGTATATGCTTGGTCTTAAACTTGCCGATACGCTTTCATCCTGCCTGGGCGAAAAAGCAAAACTGTACGATGGCTTATCTCAGCTTTATGAAAAAACAGGCGATTATAAAAAGTCTATGGAAATGGCAAGGCTTACCGTAAAGTTGAACGACTCCATTTATACAGACGGTATGAACAAACGTTTTTCTGAAATGGAAACCAGGTACCAGACTGCAAAAAAAGATAAACAGATACAAGAACAGCAATTTGAACTCACCAAAAAACAATACTGGCTATATGGCTCCATAGGCTTTGCCATACTTCTTTTATTACTTGGCTATTCTTTTTACAGAAGATATAAACTGAAGCAGGAAAAAAGGCTGCAGCATGAAGTGATGAGGCAGCAGGATATTGCCACCAAGGCCATCATAGCCGCCGAAGAAAATGAACGCAAACGTATTGCAGCCGAGCTGCATGATGGTGTTGGGCAAATGATGAGCGCCGCCAAAATGAATTTATCGGCCATTGAAAATGAAATAACTTTTAAAGACGAAGCACAAAAAAAATCATTTGATAAAGTGATTGGCATGATGGATGAAAGCTGTAAGGAAGTAAGAAGTGTAAGCCACCAGATGATGCCCAATGCACTTTTAAAAAGCGGCCTTGCCACCGCAGTAAGAGAGTTTATTGATAAAATAGACAGCCGGATCATAAAAATAAATTTATATGCCGAAGGGCTGAATGAAAGGCTGGATGCTGACGTGGAAACCGTTTTGTACCGGGTGATACAGGAATGTGTGAACAATGTGATAAAACACTCCGGGGCCAATAACCTGGATATATCTCTGATAAAAGATGCGGATGGAATAGCGGCAACTGTTGAAGACAATGGCCGTGGGTTTGATGCAAAAGACAAACAGAAATTTGAAGGCATTGGCTTAAAAAACATTAGCTCCAGGATTGCCTTTTTAAAGGGTACAGTAGATTTTGACAGTTCGCCCGGTAAAGGAACATTGGTTGCCATACACGTACCAATTACAAGGTAAAAAAATTATATTGCAAGCGATTAGCGGGGACAGCATTAATAAACCAAAATGAAAAACAAAAAAATATTATTGGGCATAGTTGATGACCACCAGATAGTAATTGATGGTTTAAAATCACTTTTGCATGGCCATGACCGGTTTGAAGTAGCTGTTGAATGCACCCAGCCGACAGAAATGATTTCGCTGATTGCAAAAAAACCAATTGATGTTTTACTCACTGATATTATGATGCCCGGACTGAATGGCGCCGAACTCTCTAAACTTGTTCATCAGAAGTTTCCGGAGATAAAGATACTGGCGCTCTCAATGAGTGGCCAGGGCGACCTGGTGAACCAGATGATAGATGATGCGGATATCTCCGGTTATGTTTTAAAAAATATCGGCAAGCAGGAGCTGGTAAAAGCTTTGGAAAAAATATCCGGCGGAGGTATTTATTTCAGCGAAGAAGTGTTACAGGAAATGACCCGTGCCAGCGAAATGAAAAAAGAGAATGAAGAAGCACATTTAACTGCCCGTGAAGTTGAGATCATCCAGCTGATTGAAAAAGAATTAAGCAATAAGCAGATTGCCGAACAATTATTCCTGAGCGAACGCACCATTGAAACCCACCGTAAAAATATTTTCCGCAAAACAAATACGAGCAGTGTAATTGGATTGGTTAAGTATGCTTACGAACACAAACTGATTTAGGTCATAAGTAAAAATTCAAAAATCAAAATTGAAGTTTCACTTTTCGAAATTTTCCTAAGCCAAAAATCCCTTTTGACTTTTTACTTTTGAATTTTTACTTCTTCAAATTTTCCAGCATATCCTTCACCATTCCATCTAAAGCAAACTCTTCCTTCCAGCCCCAGTCGCTTCTTGCAACAGAGTCATCAATGCTTTGCGGCCAGCTGTCGGCGATAGCCTGGCGGTAATCGGGTTTATAACTGATGGAAAATTCAGGAATATGATTTTTAATTTCAGCAGCAATTTCTTTGGGGGAGAAACTCATGCCCGAAATATTGTAGGATGTTCTTGTAGATATCTTTGATGCCTCTGCTTCCATCAGTTCAATAGTTGCTCGAATGGCATCAGGCATATACATCATTGGCAGGTAGGTATCTTCCCGTAAAAAACATTCGTATTTTTTTTCTTCCAATGCCTCATGAAAGATCTCCACGGCATAATCGGTAGTGCCTCCGCCGGGAGCGCTTTTATAACTGATCAAACCGGGGTAACGTAAACTTCTTACGTCAACCTTGTAGCGGCGGTTATAATAATTACACCAGAACTCGCCGGCAAATTTGCTGATGCCATACACCGTTACAGGTTCTATTACTGTAGCCTGCGGACAATTTTGCTTAGGCGATGTTGGACCAAAAACTGCAATAGAAGAAGGCCAGTAAACTTTATGCAAATTCTCCTCTCTCGCTATATCAAGTACATTCAACAGGCTTTGCATATTCAGGCTCCAGGCAAGATTGGGATTTTTTTCGCCGGTGGCAGAAAGGATGGCTGCAAGCAGATAAATTTGCGTAATGCCCTGGCGTATCACCTGTACATGCAGCATTTCCTTGTTCATTACATCAAGGCTTACATAAGGGCCGGTACCTTCCAATAATGGGTTTTGTTCTCTTAGATCAGAAGCAACCACATTGGCATTGCCATATATTTTTCTTAAAGCTAGTGTTAGCTCCACCCCTATCTGGCCGCTGGCACCAATAACTAATATTTTTTCTTTTACCATAGCAAATCGTTTACTGCACAAATGTAAGGAGTTATGCTATTTCTGCCGCCGGCTAAGTGGAATATGGGAATGGCTCAATGGTAATTGGTTCAAGAGAAATAACAGCGGATTTTACTACAAATTATCAACAATGAAAACGATTACTCAAATTACACAATCACACCTTTCAGTTTTTGTTTTTGACAAAGCAAATAATAATCCCATAAAGCGGATGCCTATGTTTGCAGAAATAGCTGTGATCGGAAAAAAAATACCTGAAACAATAAATACAGAAGATATACAGGTCATCAACGATATTCTTGGAAATGGGAATACAGGTGAATGGATAAGAAAAGGAATTGAAAAATATTTTGGTGCTGTTTATTTTAATGACCTAACAAATGACGAAAAAAAAGACCTGGTTGATAAAATAGTTGAGGAAGCAAAGGCTATGATGATGGGACAGGAAAATATAGCTGAGCAAAAAAAGAAAAAAATTACAGAAGATGCCATTAAAAAAATAGCTGCTGAAGTAGGTGTTAACATGCCTCCGGATGCAGAAATACAATTTGAAACCTTAGGAGCTTATCCTTTGGGGATGCTGGCAACAGATCATGCTGGTTATCTATCTTATAGTTTAAAAAATGTGCCAAAAAATCCTTTCCCGCTTTTTAACGAGCTGCAATATGCTATCTATCTGTATCCGATGGGTAAAGAGGCTGCAAAAATTGATGCTTTGGAGCAGGGCCGTATTACCCCTGACGCCATTGTAGCAAAACTTGAAATAGAAAAACCGCTATTTGAAGCAAACCTGAAGGCGCTGAATTTACCGGCAATGCAAAATCCTGATCTGGCTGACTGGTATATGTCACCTGGTTCTTTTGCTGCTTTACCATCTGCTTTGATTGGTGCAGATGGTTGTGAAAATTTATTTCCGGCAAATTTTGCAACGCAGGAATTCAGGTTCAGGCAGGTGGTGAGGCTAACAGCCGCAGACTCTCCTGTGGGTTTTCCTTCAAATTACAGGTATGGTTATTTAGATGAGTATAAAGTTACTCTATTACCGATCGGTCATTCGCTCGGAGAAATAAAGTACAGCCTTCCATTAGCGCCGGGCGAATCAGTTAAGCTTGCTATTATAGATTGGTCAAGAATGGATTCTTCTGCAAGAACAGAAGATAATTCTTTAAAAGAGCAGTTGTATCATAATCAAATGCGTGACAGAACAATTACTGAAACAGCAACTGCCGCCCTCCGGGAGATGCAAAGCGGAAATAGTGGGATTGATAAATCTGATTTTTCAGCAGGCAAAGCTATAAGCGGTGCAGCAAGCGGTGCATTGGCAGGTGTGGCAGCCGGCCCTTTTGGAGTAATAGCCGGGGCATTGGTAGGTGGTATAGGTGGCGGACTTACAGGCGATATTAAGGGCACTCATTCCACCTCAACCGGTAGCCGCGATGTAGCTACAAAGAATGTTCAAAAACTGACAGACAGTTTTTCGCAGGCAAGTTCTGTTCTTAAGGAATATCACAGTACTGTTGTGGTACAGGCAAAACACGAAGAAAAAGAAAGCATTCAAACAAGAACGTTTACTAATTATAACCATAGCCATACACTTACCATACTCTATTACGAAATATTAAGGCATTTTAGGTTAGTAACTGAATGGGTGAACAGGAAGCCGGTGGCATTATTACCCTACGATAAAGTTGATTTTGGAGGCAATGACTGTTATCAGACTATTGTAAAATTCAGATATCTTTTAGAACCTTACCTGATAGACAAATCTTTAACCGGCGCTTTTAGCAGTGTTGAAAAATTATTACTTTTAAAAGACAACTACAGGGTCAACCAATATAAATCAGATCAGGATAATTTTGAACCGGTAAAACCTGAAGCTGAAACAGAATTTAAGTTCTTTAATTTAGGTTTAAAAACAGGAATCGGCGTTAACGCCAATATTCAAAGAACTCCTATAGAACATATCGGTTCGGAAATATTAACACCAGGTGGTACCTTAAATGGAGTAATTGCATTTTTAGTACTTCATTCCGGCGAACATTTAATGCTAAAAAGATACCAGGTTAATAACCAGGGAGGAGGTGAATATAATTTAAACTATGATCGAAGACTTTATAACCACAATTTTTTAAATTGGCAATTGGTTGTTGCAATGGGGAATGACGTAAATGGGGTATTAGTAGAAAGACAAGTTAAGTGGAAAGATATTGCAGGCATTGTTTTAGAGAACATTGACGGGGATGATGCCTGGCTTTGTGAATGGGTAGAATTAAAGGGTATTTGTAAAGATATGTGGGGTAAGATCACACTCATAAAGCTTAATGAAAGCCAAAAGTTTGATGCCTTACTTTTGCCGAAATCAAGACATTCGATTACAGCAATAATACCCCCGGGCCCACAAAATCTTATTGCCCCAAAATTTGAAAAGAACTTTACCCAGGAAGAACGTTTTGCAATTGAGCGTTTGAAAGAACATTTAATTACAAATAGTGCATACTACAATCAGATCATACAATTTAACAGGGATATTAATGAACGTACAGAAGAGTTTGAAACAAATCCATGGGGCCTTACTCCAAATAATGATAACTGGGTAGATCATGTAGAGCCAATAGCCTTGGAAGTATTTGGAAGTATGATAGCTTACCCGATGATTGTTAAGGATAAATACGAAGCAGACAAACTAAAAGAAATATATGATGCAATAGTAAGCAATGACCCTGAAAAAAATCAATGGGCTTTAGAACAAATGAAAAGTTTTACCGAACATGATTTTGAAAATTTGGCTGTACAAACGATGCAGGTAAAAGCCAAAACAGAAAAACTAATATCCTTTCCTACAAAAGGAATATTTGCAGAGGGTAAACTTGGTCATTGCAATATTTCAGAAGAAATTGATGAGACCCGTTTCTGGAAATGGGAAGAACATCCCATTCCAATCAATGCACCAGATATCAATCCTGTTACAGCAGTTACGCCACAACTCATCCAACAAAATGTACAGCCTACTCCTTTTCCTAATTCATCCATTAATATTGTGTCGCCGTCAGCAGCTCCCGATCCGCAAGGCCTTGCAGAGGCATTAAAGATTTTAGGCACATCCAATATTTTCAGGGATATGAGTGGCCGGCAGGAAACTGCAGATCTGATAAAAAAATTATCTGAAGGCTCAATCAGCCTTGATGACGCAAAGAGCAAAGCAAAAGAAATAGAAACGAAATA
>JAEUVU010000001.1 GCA_016786725.1 Ferruginibacter sp.
CAAGTTCCAGGTGAGGTACCACAGTGCAGCCAACAATGTGTTGCCAAGGTCAATGACTATCTATGATTCAAAAGGCGACCGTGTGTTCACTCAATACTACACCATCGGAAGGCCTTATGACAGGATGGATGTGGATATGAGGGCATTTGGAAAAGGCCTGTACTGGGTTGAGATCGGTGACCGAAATGGTAACCGCCTCACTATTTGCAGGGTGGTGATTCAGTAATAAATAACTAAACAGTTATACAAGTCCCCCGATATTTTATCGGGGGACTTTTTTTATGTGGTGTTTGATCATTTAATTACCAAAAACTTTTCATTTACCATTTATTAATTGTAAATTGTATATATCTATCCAAACAAACAATTACTGAATGAATAAACTTTACATTCACTTACATATTGTTACCAGCAATTTTAAAAAGCGTTCTTTATGCATAAGTTTATTGCTTTTGATATTGCTCTCAAGTATGTATGCCAATGCGCAAAATCCCACAGTAACCATTAACCAGGCGGCAGCTCAATCGGATCCAACAAATACTTCACCCATTAATTTTACCGTACAGTTTGACCAGATCGTTACCGGTTTTACAACAGGAGATATTACTTTATCAGGCACTGCCGGCGCTACAACAGCCATTGTTACCGGAACCGGTGATCGTTACAATGTAGCAGTATCTGGTATGACGGCAAGCGGAACGGTAATAGCTACCATTGCGGCCGGTGTTGCTCAAAGCAACTGTGCACAATCTAACAATGCATCTACCAGTACCGATAATACGGTTACACTAACCTGTGTACCACCTGTTTTAAATGTTACACCAACTGTTAGTTGTGGCGGAACATCAGGAAGCGGACCTTGCAATCCTTTAACAGCAAGCGGTAATGCAGATACTTATATCTGGACTCCGCTTGCAGGATTATATACAAATTGCCCTGCAACTATACCTTATACCGGCCAAAACTTATCTACTGTGTATGCAGCACCAACGGTTAGCACAACATACACAGTAACCGGCAGTATTATAGCTACAGGTTGTTACAGCTCTGCAACAGTACAGGTTAATGCTACGCCTCATGCACCGGTAGTTATACCACCTTCTGTAAATATGTGCCTGGGTGATCCTCCTGTAAGGTTACAGGTTTTAACACCAACCAATTCTACTCAATTTTGCTCAGGAGTAATAAATGTACCCGTGCCTGATAATAACCCTTCGGGTGCATCAAGTACCATTGCTGTAGCCGGTATCCCTGCAGGTTGTACAATAACAGGAATGACAGTAAGCTTCAATATGCCACATACAAGGGCAGGAGATATGGTCATTGTATTGAAAGCACCCAATGGACAGGTGCTAAATCTTGATTATTTCCTCAGCGCTACCGGGGGAAGCGGAGCTACTACCGGATTTACTAATACTGTTATCAGTTCAACCGGAACAGTTGCATTGAGTGCCGGTGCAAATCCTTATACAGCAATTTTTAAGGCTGATGCACAAACTACTCCTGCCGGGGGATTTGGCCCCGCAGGGCCAACAGGCATGCTTCCTACAACAACAAACTGGAACAGCCTGTTAGCAGGATCAGTGAATGGAAACTGGACACTTGGTTTTTATGATGGCGTTACCGGTGATGTGGGAACCCTGACTTACTGGTGTCTTAACTTCAATCTTTCCTGTGCAAGCGTATTGCCTGCCACGCCGGCTGTATGGTCTCCCCCCGCCGGACTATATCTTAATGCAACAGCCACTGTACCGTATGTAGCCGGAACACAGGTAAATAATGTTTGGGTACAGCCATTCCCCGCTGGTGTTTATACATACCAGGTAACAACACAAAGCCTTCCGGCCCTGCTATGTGCACCCGCTACTAATTTTATAGGCAATAACGGAAATGAATCAGTTACGTTTAATGTAAGGAATAATCATCCTTACCCCATAAAGCTGTACCAGGTAAACAGTAAAACAATTACAACAGATCTAACATCTGTATCGGTTTATTATAAAACATCTGCCATCAATGGTCCGCCGGGATTTATATCTGCTTCCAATGGCTGGAACCAGTTTGGATCTGCTAACATAACAGGAACCGGTACAGGCAACCAGCCGTTTTTAACAAACCTGCAACTGGTAATACCTCCGGGAGCAACCTATGGAATATGTTTAAGGGCCCGTACATCAACTACCAGTGTGCCAAACCTGGTCTATAGTGGTTTAGCTGCCGGTAATTATTCCTATAATGACGGAGGATGCGAATTAATTACAGGAACAAATATCGGCTACAGCGGAAACACCAATACACCCGCAACGCCTTTGAGCGGCTTTGTTGGCAGCGTTCAATTTGCAGATGCAGCAACAACATGTACCTCTCCACCAACAACTGTTGTAGTGAATGTAGGGCAATCAACTACTATAACATCTCAGCCTGTAAATGCAACAGTCTGCAGCAGTGGCGGGGTAGCCACATTTTCTGTTACAGCGGCAGGGGCAGGGCCGTTCACCTATCAATGGCAGGTTAGCAGTAACGGGCCATGGAGCAATATAACCAATGGTGGTATCTACAGCGGAGCTACAACCCCAACACTTACCATTACCAATCCACCTGTGAACATGAACGGTCATTATTACAGGGTGGTAATCAATGGAACTGCAACCTGTGGTACAACCAATTCTATTCCCGCTGCATTAGCGGTTAACGCACCACCCACTGCTTTCATAAGTGGTTTTCCATTAGTTATAGGCCCCACGCAAACAAGTACTATTATAGCTAATTCAATTATAGCAACCCCGCCATATATTCTTGCATGGTATTATAACAACACTGTTCTGCCTGGTGAAACATCAAACATATTGCATGTGAACTATGGCAGTCCCGGCGATTACCAGTTAAAAGTTACCGATGCCAATAACTGTGGTGTGGGTGTTTCCAATATAGTCAGCATTGCCAATTCGTTTGCTGCAAACATGCTTGCTTATCCCAACCCCAATGGAGGTATTTTCGAAGTGAGGTATCATAGTGAGCCAAACACTATATCGTACCGGTTTTTGATAGTATATAATAACCGTGGGGAAAAAATATTTACCAGGCCTTTTACGCAAACTGTTCCCTTTCAAAAGTTAGATGTGGATATAAGTGCACACGGCAAAGGACTTTACTGGGTAGAGCTGCGGAATAATATTGGCAAACGTGTGGCAGTGAATAAGGTGGTGGTGCAGTAATAAATAATTCAAAAGTCAAAAGTCAAAAAGAGAACAAAACCTGCGGGCTTGTTTTTGAATTTTGACTTTTGAATTCCACCTTTATTTATACTCTCCAAAAACCTTCCTTAATTCATCCGCAATCTCACCAAGTGTGCAATAATTTTCAACTGCTTCTAACACAGCAGGCATCAGGTTTTCGGTACTAACAGCTTTTTGGTGAAGGGTTTTTAATGAAGCTGCAACTTTATTATTGTCTCTTTTTTGTTTGAGCGCTTTTAATTTTTCAACCTGTACCGTTTGCACTTCTTCATCTACTTTAAATACAGGAATGGTATTTTTTTCTTCGGTTTGAAATTTATTTACACCAACAATGATCTTTTCTCCATGTTCTATCTGGCGCTGGTATTCATAAGCGCTTTTGGCAATTTCATCCTGAATAAATCCCTGTTCAATGGCAGATACACTGCCGCCCATGGCATCTATCTTTTCTATTAATTTCCAGGCAGCAGATTCTACTTCGCTGGTAAGCGTTTCAATAAAATAACTGCCGGCCAAAGGGTCAACGGTGTCTGCAGCGCCGCTTTCAAATGCCACGATCTGTTGTGTGCGTAATGCAATAGCTGCCGCTTCTTCGGTAGGCAGGCTCAATGCTTCATCATAACCATTGGTATGTAAAGATTGAGTACCGCCCAGCACGGCAGCCAGCGTTTGTAAGGTAACACGGCTGATGTTGTTGTAAGGCTGCTGTGCCGTTAATGTACTGCCACCTGTTTGTGTATGAAAGCGCAGCATCATGGCTTTGGGATCTGTTGCGCCAAGGTCTTTCATCATAACAGCCCACATGCGCCTGGCAGCACGGAACTTGGCTACTTCTTCAAACAGATTATTGTGTGCATTAAAGAAGAAGGAGAGGCGCTTACCAAATACATTAATGTCTAAGCCTTTTTGCAAAGCAGCCTGTACATAGGCTTTACCATTACTGAGTGTGAAAGCAATTTCTTGTACGGCTGTGCTGCCTGCTTCACGAATATGATAACCTGAAATAGAAATGGTATTCCATTTGGGAACTTCAGCAGCACACCATTCAAAAATATCGGTGATGATGCGCATGGAAGCTTTGGGGGGATAAATATATGTACCTCTTGCTGCATACTCTTTTAAAATATCGTTTTGTATAGTGCCGGATATTTTTTTCAGATCGGCTCCCTGCTTTTTTGCAAGGGCAATATAAAAAGCCAGTAAAATAAATCCGCTTGCATTAATGGTCATGCTGGTTGTTATTTCATCAAGCTTAATGCCTTTGAAGAGTATTTCCATATCCTCCAGGCTGTCTATTGCTACACCAACTTTTCCTACTTC
Source organism: Ferruginibacter sp. (assembly GCA_016786725.1). Taxonomy (GTDB): domain Bacteria; phylum Bacteroidota; class Bacteroidia; order Chitinophagales; family Chitinophagaceae; genus Ferruginibacter. The sequence goes on from JAEUVU010000001.1 coordinate 4,557, forward strand.
GCCATCAGCCAATGGATGATCACTATCGTAGCCAATTTGCGTAGGCAGATCGAAGGCTACACTCAATCCATTAACGCCCTGGCTTAATAAATAATGATAGCGCCGGTTGCTTTCTTCGGCAGTGGAGAAACCGGCGTATTGCCGCATGGTCCAGAGTTTGCCCCGGTACATATCAGGTTGTACACCACGGGTAAAAGGGAAAGAGCCGGGCAATGAGTCATCGCCCCCTGTCCTTCGACTCCGCTCAGGATGAGGGGGGGCCTGGGCAAGATCATCCTGGGTGTAGATTGTCTTTATTTCAATACCGCTATCGGTAAAAATCTTTTTATCAACCATAAATATTATTGAAGTGAAACTTAAATTTTAAAAGCGGTCAGTCTGAGCCTGTCGAAGGCGGGTTAATTCTAATGTGCCGTGTTCGATAAACTTACCCTGACAACTTTTGGTATTTGATGCCCTAAAAGTTAGAACCCATAATCATCATTATAATATTCTCTTTGCTTCAAACTGCAGGGCGCTTAAAACTGTTTTGCTCAGGTCGGCATTGGTGCTTGCCACATAATCAAGAATGCGTTTGCTGAGTTCGATGCCGTTTGCCTCCGAAGGCAGGGTGGCGGCAAGCTGGTTGATGATAAAACTATTCTGGTCTTTTAAATTTCCGATTGCTTCCCACATTTTAGGATCAACATATATCTGCTGGCTTACATTATATTCATATTCGGTACGCAGGGTTTCCAGTAAAGTAAGCTGCAGGTCAACAACCGTCATCCCTGCTGCCGGTGTACGTGAAATGAGATTTTTTAAAGAGCTCCTCTCGGCATATAAAGTGAAACGCTCCATGGCCTGAAGTTTCAGTTTTATGGTTTCGTTATTAATACCCATCCTTTCCCTCAACTCATCTTTCATGCCTTTAAACTCGGCAAGCAGCCAGGCAATGGCAATAAAAAACATAAAAATGGCCCCGAAAATAATATTCTGAACAGTTCCTTCTGATAAATGCATGCTTTATTTGTTTGTGGCAAAATTAAGGGATTATCATTTGACCTCACCCCAACCCCTCTCCAGGGGAGAGGGGCTTTCACAGCCTGAAGATAAAATCATCATTTGTTTTATTAAGCCTGATTTTTTTAACAACAAAAAATCTTATTTCGTAAAAGCAACTAACCGCATTTAATTAATTTTGTACAAATATCTTTAAATGGATACAACAACAGCGCCTGTTAGTTTAACAGCTACAGCAAAGGAAGAAATAAAAAGGCTGATGGCAGAGGAAGGGTTTGATAAAAACCAGTCGCTGCGTATTGGGGTAAAGGGTGGAGGCTGCAGTGGTATGACCTACGTTTTGGGTTTTGATATCAAAACTGAAAAAGATGAAAGTTTTGAGATTGACGGAATACCTGTAGTAATGGAAAAAAGCCACGGGATCTATCTGATGGGTATGGAAGTTGACTGGCAGGGAGGGTTGAACAGCCGCGGATTTACATTCAATAACCCCAATGCCAGTAAAACCTGTGGCTGCGGAACCAGTTTTGCGGTTTAGTGTATTTCACGGGTTAATAATTCTTTTTAAAAACAGTTAACTGCTTTTTTCAATCTGCTGATGCAAATCATTATGCAACATGAGCATTGTATCAATTACCGGAACACAATTACCATAACTTTATCTACATAAAAAACTAAAACGAATATTATGGAAAATAATGGAATACAGGATTCTTCTGTAAAGAATGAAAGTGTATCTAAATGCCCGTTTCATGCCGGTGCGGCAAAACAAACCGCCGGTGGCGGCACACGCAACCGTGACTGGTGGCCTAACCAGTTAAAACTAAATATACTCCGTCAGCATTCCTCTTTATCCAATCCTATGGGAGCAGATTTTGACTATGCAACTGAATTTAAAACGCTAGACCTGGATGCCGTGAAGAAAGATATTTTTGACCTGATGACAACCTCTCAGGATTGGTGGCCTGCTGACTATGGCCATTATGGCCCGTTGTTTATACGGATGGCCTGGCATAGCGCAGGAACATACCGCATACATGACGGAAGAGGCGGCGGAGGAAGCGGTACCCAACGCTTTGCACCTTTAAACAGCTGGCCAGATAATGTGAACCTTGATAAAGCCCGCCTGCTGCTTTGGCCGGTTAAGAAAAAATATGGCCGTAAACTTTCCTGGGCCGACCTGATGATACTTGCCGGCAACTGCGCCCTTGAATCAATGGGTTTTAAAACCTTTGGTTTTGGCGGTGGCCGTGTTGATGTGTGGGAGCCGCAGGAAGATGTGTACTGGGGATCTGAAAAGGAATGGCTGGGTGGAGATGTGCGTTACAAACATGGTTCGCCGGGTGTGGAAGGCGAAGGCGTACTTGTAACAGATGATAATGCAGATGGAAATATTCACAGCCGTAATCTTGAAAAACCATTGGGCGCTGTGCAGATGGGTTTGATCTATGTAAACCCCGAAGGACCCGACGGAAACCCAGACCCGATAGCTGCAGCAAAAGACATTCGTGAAACCTTTGCACGTATGGCCATGAATGATGAAGAAACGGTTGCATTGATTGCCGGAGGCCACAGCTTTGGCAAAACACATGGTGCAGCTTCTGCCGAAAATGTTGGCAAAGAGCCCGAAGCGGCAGCAATTGAAGAGATGGGCCTGGGCTGGAAAAATTCTTTTGGCAAAGGCAATGCAGGCGATACCATTACCAGCGGATTAGAAGGTGCCTGGACAACCACACCTACGAAATGGAGCAATAATTTTTTCTGGAACCTTTTTGGGTATGAATGGGAACTTACAAAAAGCCCCGCCGGCGCACAGCAATGGAAACCAAAACATGGCATGGGGGCTGATTCTGTACCCGATGCTCACGATCCTTCAAAAAGACATGCACCCATTATGCTTACAACGGATCTGGCATTAAGGTTTGATCCGGAATATGAAAAAATTTCAAGGCGCTTTTTGGATAACCCCGATCAGTTTGCAGATGCATTTGCAAGGGCCTGGTATAAATTAACCCATCGAGATATGGGGCCTGTGGTACGTTACTTAGGTAAAGAAGTGCCGGCGGAAGTTTTGATATGGCAGGATCCAATACCGGCTGTTACACACAAACTGGTTGATGAAAATGATATTGCTGCACTTAAAAATAAGATACTTGCTACAGGGCTTTCTGTATCTCAATTGGTATCTACTGCCTGGGCTTCAGCATCCACTTTCCGCGGCTCTGATAAACGGGGTGGCGCCAATGGGGCACGCATTCGTTTGGCTCCGCAAAAAGACTGGGCAGTTAACAATCCTGTGCAGCTGGCTGCCGTGCTGGAAAAACTTACAGCTATTCAAAACGAATTCAACAATGCACAAACAGATGGCAAACAGGTTTCAATTGCTGATCTGATCGTTTTAGGTGGTTGCGCTGCTGTTGAACTTGCTGCACAAAAAGGCGGTTACGAAGTGAAAGTGCCTTTTACTTCAGGCCGTGCCGATGCTTCGCAGGAACAGACTGATGTGGAATCATTTGCTGTATTGGAACCAAAAGCTGATGGTTTCCGCAATTATTTTGCTGCAAAGCACAATGTTACTGCAGAAGAAATGCTGGTTGATAAAGCACAACTGCTAAACCTTACTGCACCAGAAATGACAGTGCTTGTTGGCGGTATGCGGGCATTAAATGCAAACTTTGATCAGTCGCAGCATGGCTATTTAAGCAGCCGCAAAGAAGTTTTAAGCAATGATTTTTTTGTGAACCTCCTTGACTTTGGAATTAAGTGGGCTGCAAATGATGATGCACAAAATGTATTTACCGGCCGCGACCGTAAAACAGGCGAAGCAAAATTCACTGGCACACGTGCCGATCTTATCTTCGGTTCAAACTCAGAGTTAAGAGCCATTGCCGAATTATATGCCTCAGAAGATTCTCAGGAAAAATTTGTAAATGACTTTGTTGCTGCATGGGCAAAGGTTATGAACCTCGACCGTTTTGATTTGGCATGATTTAATATTTATTCTATACACTAAAAAGCCGACTTGTTTTCAGGTCGGCTTTTTAGTGTGACCTTCACCCCAAACCCTTTTCCTTGAGGAGGGGAGAAGAAATTAGCGAAACGATATCACTATTGCAATTCTGGTAAAGTATTCAGGCTGCAGGTAATGGCCGGCCTTTCATTGAGCGGCACCAGCACAATGATATTTGCTCTGAGCGTTTCACCATTGCGGAACATATATCCCGCTCTTGCCACACGGTTAACTTCCTTATCACCCTCTTTTACTTTTACGTTTACATTAAATTCCCTTGCCTTTACATTGCCCGATTTTGCAGTAAGCCGCTTGCCGTTTGCATTGGTGCAGTTAAAGGTTGCAAGTAAGGCCGGGTCATCGTACGAATAGATGGCAGTGCGTTCCGCATAAAGTTTTGTGCAGCCGCTTTTGTTGGTGGCATAGAGGGCGATTTCAAAACGGCTGTATTCTTCACCCTTATTGCTTTTTGTCTGTTCGTTTTTGATAAGATAACCATATTCAACGCCGTTGATGAGTGTAGGCGTTTTCTCTTTCAGGTCAACAATCTGTGCAGAACCTGTAATAAATGCCACAAATATCGCCAGTAATAAAAAAGAAATTTTATACAGCATACAATTTATTTTGATTTAAGCAGAAAGATAAACATTTTATTAAATGGGCGGAAGAGAATGTGCCTGCGGTTAAATAAAAAAGCCCCGTAAAAACGGGGCTCTTAATTTATAACTCAAATCAAAATTATACGGTTTTCTTTTTTTCTTTCGGTACTTCTGCAGCGGCGCCTAATGGTTTGTCTTTTGCAAACTCAACCAGTATAGGAGCACCAACAAAAATGGAAGAATAAGTACCGGTAATAACACCTATCAGCATGGCAAATGCAAAACCACGTGTAACCTCACCACCAAAGATGAAAAGGATAAGGATGGTCAAGAATACCGTTAATGAGGTCATAATGGTACGGCTAAGCGTATCATTGATAGCCCTGTTGATGATGGTTGTTTTGGTAGCGCCTTTCATATCGCGGCTGTATTCACGTATACGGTCAAATACAATTACGGTATCGTTCATACTGAAACCGATAACAGTGAGGATGGCTGCAATAAAGTGCTGGTCAATCTCCAGCGGGAAAGGCACAATATTTTTGAGGAATGAAAATACTGCCAGTGTCACAAATACGTCGTGCAGCAAGGTAACAATGGTTCCTGCAGAATATCTCCAGTCGCGGAAGCGAATAAAGATGTATAAGAATATGGCGAGTATAGCAAAAATGGTTGCTTTTACAGCGCCACGCTTAAGATCGTCTGATATACTTGGCTGAACTGTAGAGTATGCCTGTAAGTGATTTTTTGTGAACTGGTCATAAGTAGTATTAACAGGCAATACTTTTTTAAGGCCCTCATACAGCCTGGTTTTTACAGCACTGTCTGCTCTTTCATCATCTTTCAGGTAAGCTGTGGTAATATTCAAATGACGGTTATCGCCCACTGTTTTGATAGTAGGGTTGTCGTTATCAAATGATTTTTTCAAATCATCACGTATATCATCGTTCTTAACTGTTTTGTCAAACTGTACAGTGTAGCTGCGGCCACCTTTAAACTCAACGCCAAAATGGAAACCGTTGAAGAACGATAAAATGCCAGCAATCAAAACAACAACCGAGATCATATACGCATACTTCCTGTATTCAATGAATTTGTAATTGGCGTGTTTGAAAATCCTTTTTGAAAGGGCTGTAAAATAGTTAAAGTGGCGGTTTTTGTTTGTCCATATTTCGGTAATTAAACGGGATACCAGGATACCGCAAAACAGCGACAGTAAGATACCGATGATTTGTGTAGTGGCAAAACCAAGTACAGGACCCAAACCAAAGTAAAACAGTATGAATGCAGTAAGCAGGGAAGTTACGTGGGCATCAATTACCGGCGCCAGCGAACGCCTGTAACCATCGTTAACAGCCAGCGGATACGATTTGCCTTTTGTAAGTTCTTCCTTAATGCGTTCGAAAATAATTACGTTGGTATCAACTGCAAGGCCGATAGTTAACACAAGGCCTGCAATACCTGCAGCAGTTAAAGTAAACTGTAATGAAATTAAAACACCGATGGTAAAGAGCAGGTTAAATATCAAAGCGATATTGGCAACCCAGCCACCATTATTATAGTACACCAGCATTAAAATAAATATCACCAGGAAAGCAATACCAAATGACATGGCGCCGCCCTTAACAGACTCTGCACCCAGTGTTGGGCCTACTACCTGTTGTGCTACGATCTTTGCAGGTGCATCCAGTTTACCTGATTGTAACAGATCCGCTAAATCCTGGGCTTCCTGTACAGTAAAGCTTCCGGATATTTCGGTACTGCCACCTTCAATTGCACTAATTACATTAGGGGCAGAGTAAACAATATTATCTAAGGAAATAGCAACCGGGCGGCCTACATTTTTGCCGGTAAGCCTGGCCCATGCTTTTGAACCCATACTGGTCATGTCCATTTTAATGGACGGCTTTCCTTTTTCATCATTGGCCTGCCATGACCTGCTTACACCGTCACCTTCCAAAGGAGCTTTTTCGCTGCCAGGTAAGGTTTTAACTACATACAATTTAAATATCTCCTGTGTACCCTTTGCGCCTCCTTTTTCAGGAACACCCAATAAAAACTTCGCCTCGGCGGGAAGTGCATTTTTTACAACGGGATTGTTCATGTATTCATAAAAGAGGGAAGTATCTGTTTTTGCAATGATACCAATGTTGGCAGGATAGAATTTTTTACCACTTGCCGGGTCGGTCTGAGCATTTTGTGGGTTAATTATCCTGAAGAATGGATTTACATTCTCGGTTAATTTTGCAGAATCAATTTTACCGGTGCTGTCTGGTAACACCCCGTTTAAATAATTCTGCAGGTTAGCATCTGCAAGTTTTAAAGATTCAGCCAGTTCATCAATATTATAAACCTCCCAAAACTGGAGGCGTGCCGAAGCCTGAAGTTGTTTACGCACACGTTCAACATCGGTAATACCTGCCAGCTCAACATTGATGATCCCTTTGTTCTCATCGTAGTTGATGTTGGGCTGGGCTACACCAAATTTATCAATACGGCGAACCAGTACCTTATAGGTTTCTTTAATAGCACCCGAAGCAATCTTTTTTAGTTTGGTAATCACTTCTGCATCGCTCTCATTGGGTTTTACTTCTTTTTCGGCACCGGCAAAAACACTAGCCAGTTTACCTGAGCCATTCTGTTTGATGAATGCATCTGTAAAAAGGGTGATGAAATCTGCCTCGCTGCTGGTTTTATTTACTGTGGCTGTTTGTATGGCATTCAGCAGCAGCGGATTTTTTGAATTATTGCTTAGTGATTTTAAAAGGTCGGTAAGGCTTACATCCATCGTTACGCTGATACCACCCTGCAGGTCAAGCCCCAGGTTCAATTCATTTGCCTTACATTGTTTGTAGGTGGTTCCAAAAACGGGGTAGATCTTTTGTTCTGATGTACTGTCGAGTATCTTTCTTTTTCTTAATTCTATTTCAGCATCCAGTGCCTCACCTTTCAAACCGGGATTTGCCTTCTTTACGACCTTTGTTGCTTTTGCCTTAACGGAGTTTTCATAATTACGCACTACCCAGGTATAGGATAATTCCCAAAGGGACAATAATGTAAGTGCAATTGTAAAAAACCAGACTAAACCTTTTAATTTCATAATAATGTTCGTTTTAGTACCTCTTTTGTTGAATTTTCAGAAGTGTGCAAAGATAGGGGAAAAACCTGTTCGGATTTTAGGCTGGATAATTTTAGAATTTTATTCAATTTGCACAGTAAAACCGGTTATATGAACTGTAATACTAATGGAATGCTGAAGTACCTGGCTGCCATTATTATTTTTGCATCCTGCAATGCTGTAAAGCCATCAAAACCAGTGGATAAGATGCCCGGGATTAATACCGCTGATTCGTCTTTTATTGAATCTTTATTGCTGAAACACCCGCAATATTTTAGCGAAATACTGGAAAATAAAGATGCCCTGAATGTTCAGATTATTTATACACAAATCAACAGGCGGCCAAATGGAACCCCTCAATTATCAAATCATTATTTTAATGTAAACCCCGGTAAATATTTTTACCCGGCTTCTACAGTAAAGCTGCCCGTTGCTTTACTGGCTTTACAAAAACTGAGCGAATTAAAAGATAAGGGTATTGACCGTAACACTGCCATGCTTACAGAAACTTCGTTCAGCGGGCAAACAGCAGTTTTTAACGATCCTACCTCAATTGATGGCAGACCAGGTATTGCTCACTATATAAAAAAGATATTGCTGGTAAGCGATAATGATGCTTATAACAGACTGTATGAATTTTTAGGTCAGCAGTACATTAATGAGGAAATGAAAAAGAAAGGATATGATGATGTACAGATCATACACCGGCTGAATATTTTTTTAACCGAGGCCGAAAACCGAACCACGAACCCGGTAAAATTTTATGACGATTCTGCCAGGTTGATCTACGAACAACCCGGGCAAAGCAGTGCATTAAAATATGCAGCAAGAAAAGACAGCCTGGGGATTGGTTATTATTCGGGCGGCAAATTAAGAAACGGGCCGATGGATTTTTCTAAAAAAAACAAGCTGGGTTTAGAAGAGTTGCACAAGATTGTTATCAGTACAATATTTCCGGAGAGTGTAAAGGCAAGTGAAAGGTTTAATATCAGCGAAGATGACCGGCAGTTTATTCTGAGATATATGAGTATGTACCCAACAGAAAGCCAATATCCGCCTTATGCAGCCGATACAGCGGCTTACTGGCCTGCCTATTGCAAGTTTTTATTTTACGGTGCCGAAAGAACCGATCCTGTTGACGGTATCCGCATTTTTAATAAACCCGGCGATGCTTACGGCCACATGATAGATGCCGCTTACATTGTTGATCATAAAAATAAAATTGAGTTCTTTCTGTCGGCAATCATCTACTGCAACAGCGATGGGATTTTAAACGATGATCAATACGATTATAAAACCGTGGGCGAGCCTTTTATGAAAAACCTGGGCAGGGTTCTTTATGAATATGAACTTACCCGTGATCGCAAAATTAAACCCGATCTTTCGCCGGTTTTATTTACGTATGATAAATAACTATTTTTGTGTGCAACCAAAAACCAACTGATGCAGTTATCATCTTTACTACAGCGCTTTAATGAACCCGAAACTTTAAAAATGGCCAAACTGGGCCGGGAACTGAGGGCACAGGGTTTCGACATAACTGATCTTAGTTTGGGAGAACCGGATTTTGATACACCCGACCATATAAAAGCGGCTGCAAAAAAAGCCATTGACGATAATTACAGCCATTATACACCCGTTGCCGGATACCTGGACTTACGTGAAGCTGTTTGCACGAAACTAAAAAGAGACAATAACCTGGATTATACCCCGGCACAAATCATCATCAGCACGGGCGCCAAGCAAAGTATTTACAATACTGTGATGAGCATTGTTGATAAGGGAGATGAAGTGATTATTCCCACGCCATTTTGGGTCACTTATTCTGAAATAGTGAAGATGGCAGGAGGGGAAGTGAAGATAGTGAAAACTTCTGCAGAGAATGGATACAAGATCACCGCTGCAGAACTGGAAGCTGCGATAACAGATAGAACAAAACTGTTTATGTTCTCATCGCCCTGCAACCCAAGCGGGGCAGTCTATTCAAAAGAAGAGTTGAGTGCATTAGCTGAAGTGTTTAAAAAATATCCTGATATTTTCATCATGAGTGATGAGATATATGAGTATATCAATTTTGTTGGCCACCACCAGAGTATCGCCCAATTCGATTTTTTAAAAGACAGGGTTATCATCATTAATGGCCTTAGTAAAGCTTATGCAATGACTGGCTGGAGGCTTGGATATATTGCTGCACATGAAACCATTGCCAGGGCCTGCGAAAAAATACAGGGACAGGTAACCAGCGGAACCAATGCAGTTACACAAAGAGCTGCCATTGTTGCTTTAACCGGAGATATGAAACCTACTGAGATGATGGTGGCCGAATTTACCAAACGCAGGCAACGTGTTATGGAATTACTGAAAGAAATACCCGGCATTGTTTGCAGCGAACCTGAAGGGGCGTTTTATGTTTTTCCGCAGGTAAGCCATTATTTTGGCAAGGCCGATGGAGATGATAGAATAGAAGATGCCGGGGATCTTTGTATGTATTTACTAAACAAGGCTCACGTTACAACGGTTACCGGCAGCGCTTTTGGTGAACCCAACTGCATACGTATTTCATTTGCCAACAGTATGGAAAATATTGAAAAGGGTTTTGGAAAGATAAAAGAGGCGTTGGCTAAGTTGAAATAACTTTCTACAGAGCCGGGGCGCTTTAAGCGACCTGAATCATTATGATTGGCCGACTGTGAATCAGGGGTCAGACCGCTTACAGCGTTCCGATCCTACTCAAACAATTCCAGCTTGTTTTTAGGCCTGCGGTTATCAAGCCATTTAAAGCCACGCAGTTCTTTTTTATCGGCAGGGATATCTTTCATCGGGTATAAAACACCATCCACATTGTTTACAAATTTCACTTTGTTGAGTTCTTTCTTTACAAAATAAATATCTATCACATCGCCGCTGCTGCGGTTCATGCCTACGTAAGCGCTGTCATCATCCTGCGGATAAAAAATACTTTCGGCCGGGCTGCCTTTAACCCTCACATAATCAATATTACCATCAACAAAATACCCGTTCAAAGTGCGCCCGCCTATCTGGTTATACATTCCTTCCTTTGTGCGGTTAATAATCATACCGTTGTTAAAAACATACAGCCGCTTTGGCTTTTGATTTTGTGTAAAGAGGTATAATGTATCTCCTGTAACCTGCGATTTATCATTCCACACAACCGGTTCACCAAAAAGTTTAAAAGTGGAATCAATGGTAGAGTAGTGGAGGCTGTCGCTTACTGCCTGCATCGAATCGTTGAAGATTCGTACATGATGAAAGCCGATGAAATACCTGATGGCAGTGTCTGCACTGGTGCTGTTTACAGCCATAGCAGTTTTTAAAGTATCTTTTTGTGTAACCATTTTTCTTTCAAGGCTGTCATATTTTCGTAAACCTGAAAACAAAGTGTCGGCAGCAACATAGGTACTGTCGCCATCTCTGTAAATGATCATCACAGGTTTTCGTGTGGCGAGGAAAGATTTTATTTTTCCATCTGCATATATCTCACCTCCGAGCAATGTAATATTATTGACGCTGTCAACAAATTTTGCATTTCCTTCCATCTGTAAAACCTCTGTAGTCTTATCATAGGCCATTCTGTCTGCAACAGCACTTCGGGTACTATCGCTAAAGGTTGGCCTGCCTCCGAAAATTGCTTCGCCGGTTCGTAAATTATAGGTACCCGAATTGGTAGTAATAACACTCCCGTCTTTACCCACAATACGAGTTTTAGCAATAAAAGTGGCAATATTTGTTGTGATATTGTAGAGCAAACTGTCTGTCCATATATCACGGTCCGGATCTTTAAGGTGCACATTGTTCTTAAAATAAACATCTTTCGTATCTGCATAATAAACACCATCACGGCTGGTTAAAACTGTTTTATCATTAGTGATCCTGCCGCCATTCTTGTAAGTAGCAATGCCTGTTCTTAAATTGTATTCCAGGTCATCGGTGTATAAGGTTCCTTTTTTGTCGGTTAGCTTTACATTCTTTTTTAAATAGGCAATACGGTCGGCGCCAACATACTTAAGATACTGGGTGTAGGTATGTATGCTGTCGTTATCGTTGATGTGGATATTTCCAAAAGCTTCTACAATATTGGTCCGGCGGTTGATGGTGGCGCTGTCGCAATAAAAAGTGGTGAGACCTTCTTTAATGATCACCTCACCGGCAATGGTTTCAAAAGCAGTGACAGAGTCTATGGTGATAAGCCTAAGGCTTTTGCCCTGTACAATTTTTATAGCACGGATAGAATCGGCTGACGGGGGGCTTGTTATGATCTGCTGTGCAGCAAGAACGTAACTGCAGCAAATTAAAAAAGCAATCAAAAAAAAAGTAAAGGTAAATTTCAAACGCAATGTTGCTGTTTTTGTTCAGGCTGTAAATTTCAATTTTTATTTTATAACAGAATGGTAAATTTTATTTAGGAAGGTATGGGGCATTTACTGTGTCGGGCAATGGTACCAGTAAACCCGGCGCTGTATTTTTTTTGCCAAATACCGAGATATTGACATATCTTTTTGGATTTGTCTTTAAATCATCTATCAGCAGGTTGAGTTTATTGGTGGTGGCTGTGAGGTTGTTGTATAACCTGGTGTCGTTCAGCAACAAGCCTATTGTACCGTCTTTTTTATCAAATTTGCCAATGGTGGTTTTAAGGTCGGTAATGGTTGCCTCTAAAGTACTGAGTGTTTTCTGCAGGTCTAAATTAGAGAGGTTAGCAGCAGTTTTATCCAGGTTACCTAATACACTGGTGATTTTACCGCTGTTTTTATCAAGTGTGGTGGTAAAAGAATTCAGGTTGTTGAGTGTGCCGGCCAGTGCGCCAGTTTGTGTATTTAATAAACTGGTTAAAGAAGCTGATGCAACAGTGAGGTTTGCGGTTGTTGTATTCAGGTTTGCAAGCATGGCGCTGATGTTGTTTTTTGCATTAGGATCCAGTATACGGTTAACGCTCATCATGATCGAATCTATGGAAGTTACCGCTTTGGTAACCTGGTAAAGCACCGGATCTACCTTGCTCAACACATCTGTAAAAACACCCGACGAAGGTTTTGTGGGGATTGTATCGTTCATCGGGATATATGTTTTAGCATCTCCCAAAGTTATTTCAACACTTGTAATGCCCAATAAAGATGGTTTGATGATGGCTACTGAATTCACAGGGATATTTACATCCTTGGTGAGGTTCATGTTCACCAGTATTTCCTTCATGTTTTTATCTGTAGTAATGCTGTACACAGTACCTACCTGGAGGCCGTTTATAACAACGGGGTTAGATGGAGCAAGCCCCTGTACATTGGTATATTTAGCAAACAGGGTATGGCTTTTACCAAAAAAGGTTTTTCCTTTCAAAAAGTTAAAGCCGAGTATCAATAACACAATGGCAATAGCAGTAAGGGAACCTATTTTTGTTTCGTTAGAAATTTTCATAATGGTTATAACCAGGCTTACATAAATAATTAAGCCTGGTCAAAAATAGCCTTAATTCTTTAATTCAAATCTTACCTCCGCATTATTTTTAAGGTCGGCGCTCAGGCGCACTTCGTGGCGTGATGAACCGTCGTTGATGATCATCAAGGCAGTGTTGGGGGGAATATTCCCCAGGTTTTCAGCAAATAATATCAGTTCATTGTTTTTACCGGGTTCTATATTTAATGTAAGAGAAACCGGGTTTGTACTTAAAGGTTTTTTTGAAACAAGGGATGCACCATTAAAGTATACAGAAACAATATCATTATCTACATCACCATCATCGTACAGGTCAACACTTATCTTTTTGTTTTTTACATTGATGGTTTTTATATCTTTTACCGGCCTGCTGTCAACTGCGGCATTGCCTGATGCAGTTGGCTTTTTATCGTTTGAAACTACAGGTTGCGGAGCGGTGTTGTTTAAACCTTCCACCTGTGCTTTATAGCGTTTCACTGCTTTGGTAATGGCTTCCGCCAGTTCCTGCTGGCCCTGTTCGCTGTTGATGTACCGCTCATCTTCCGGATTATTTATAAAACCGGTTTCTACCAATATAGCGGGCATATTGGTAGCCTGCAGCACCCAAATGCCTACCTGGCGCTGGTTTACACCCAAAGCTGCCCTTCCGGTATTTTCAACTTCTTCATTTACCATGGTAGCTAAACGGTCGCTTCTTTCCTGGTATCTTTTTGCATAAATGGCGGCAATGATCTTGCCTTGCGGACTGCTGAAATCAAAAGCAGTTTCAAGTGAATCCACACCACCGGCTTCTATCTCAAAATTCTCATCGCCACCCATAATTGCTTTTAACTTATCACTGGTTTTATGTGCGGCAAATATCCATACACTGGTGCCGCTGCGGGTGAGCGGCATTTTAAAATATTCATAAACCGGTTCTTCAACTTCGTATGCTTCTTTATGTTTTTTTCTCCTCCTGCCTTTTCCGGTATAAGTTATTTTATAACGGGTAACCATTCGTGTACCTACCTGTCGTTTACCTGTTTTTAATGGACCGCTATCAGCATGAATACACAAAAAGAGATCGCCCTTAACTTCATTGGCAATTCTTGCTTTTTCTGTAGGCGATTGATAAATATCTGTTGTACGGGTAGGAACTATTTTTACACCAGGCAATTGTTTTTTTAATTCATCAACTAATTTTAATGAGATGGCGAGTGTTACATCTTTTTCTTTGGAGCGTAAAGAATTTTCATATTGACCTGTAGCACCAGGGTCCCTGTCGCCGCCATGGCCGGCATCTACAACAATTGTTTTTATAAGTTTGGGAGTTTGAGCAGGTAATTCAGTTATTATTAACAAATGCAAAGCAGCAAAAAGAAAAATAAAAGGCACTTTGTTCCTCAGCATGTACTGTTTGTTTTTATCGGGGTTAGTAATTAATCAATTATTCACAAATTCGTTCTGTTATAATGGCTATTTTTGCCAATCTTTAGTATGAACCATCTGAACAAAGGTAAGGCAAAATACATATTGGTTTTGGCATTGGTACCGCTGTTATTCATCATAACGCTGTATTGCAGTGCAGGCGTTTTTCACACATCATACTTTCACAGTTTTTTAACGGTTGATACTTTGCCACTCACCAGATCAGACTCACAAAAATTAAGTACAAATAAAACAATTGATGACGCAGCAATAAAAAAAAGTACAGACACAACCATCATCAATAAAACCGACACACTTACCTATCGCCCTTCAAAAGATGCATTAGATGCACCGGTTACATACCATGCCGATGATTCGATGGTGATGGATATACCTGGCAAAAAAATAATTTTATATGGCAAGGGTACCAACGTAAAATACATTGATAACGAATTGTATGCACCAAGGATAGAATTTGACCAACGCACCAGCCTGGTAAGTGCTTATCTGGTAAGAGACAGTAATGGCAATGTGATTTCATTTCCTGTATTTAACCAGGCCGATTTTAAAACACAAAGTGATTCCATTAAGTTCAACATGAAAACATTGAAGGGAATTACAAAAAGTACTTACACCCAACAGGGTGAAATATTTTTTCATGCTGAGAAAATCAAAAAGGTTGATCCTGAAGTTTTTTATGGTTACAAAGGTCAATTTACTACCTGCAACCTGGATACTCCACACTTTTCATTTGTAAGTAAGAAATTCAAATTCATAAATAAGAAGATGGCGATCACGGGTCCCGTGCACCCCGAGTTTGAAGCCGTGCCCATACCGGTATATTTACCGTTTGGTATTTTTCCGCTAAAAACGGGCAGGCGTTCAGGCATACTGGCGCCCAGTTTTTCAGCCAATGAAGAATTGGGCCTTGCACTGGAAAACCTGGGTTATTATAAAGTGTTAAACGATAAATGGGATGTAGTGCTTAGGGGAACCATTTATTCTTATGGCGGCTGGACAGCCAATTTAAGTCCGCGTTATTACAAAAGGTACCGTTACCAGGGCAACCTGTCGGTGGATGTTTTGCACCTGCGTAACCTCGATAAATCGGGAGCCCGCAGTTTTAATGTACGCTGGAGCCATAGTGCCGACACAAAGTCGAGACCGGGTGTAACTTTCAGTGCCAGTGTAAATGCAGGCAGCAGCGGTTTTAATTCGTCAGTACCTAACAGCCCGCAAAGAAATTTTCAAAACCAGCTTAACTCTTCCATTACTTATTCTAAAGTATGGAAAAATAAGCCCTACAATATAAATATCAACGCTAATCATAACCAGAACACCAATACCAAAGCATGGAATATTAATTTGCCGGATATAGGTTTTAATGTAAACACATTATATCCTTTCAGGCGAAAAGAAGTGATCGGCGAATATAAATGGTTTGAAAACCTGGGAATTGCACTGAACACCAATGTACGCAGCCAGTCTTCTTTTTACGATACACTGGGCGGGTTCTTTAAACAGTTTGCCAAAAATTACAAATGGGGCGCCAATCATAATGTTCCCATCACGTTGGCATTGCCGCCTGTTGGAAATTTTCAGATTTCACCCAGTGTGAGCTATGTTGAAAGATGGTACCAGGAAAAATTTACACGCCGGTGGAACAGTGTTGACAGGAAACTTGACACCACGATCAGTAACGGGTTTTACACAGCACGTGAAATGAGTTTTGGCCTAGGAGTAGCCACCCGTATTTTCGGCATGTTTACATTTAAAAAGAATAGCAAGGTTCAGGCCATACGGCATGAATTAAGGCCGAATATTTCTGCCAATTATAAGCCTGATATGAACCGGAAAAATTACTATTCATCGCAAATTGATACATTCGGGAATAAAGGCAGGTTTTCTTATTATGAACGCAGTGTTGTAGGGTATTTTGGCGAAGGCAGGTTTGGAGGAATAAGTTTTGGGCTTGATAATAACCTCCAGATGAAAGTGCGTAATAAGAAAGACACGGCTGCCGATGCGGTTAAAAAAATTACCCTTATAGACGGACTTAGTGTTAACAGTGCCTATAATTTTTTACTCGACTCTTTTAAACTCAGCCCATTTAATATTAACATGCGTACCAATCTTTTTGAAAAGATCAGTATATCTGCAGGGGCGGTATTGATGCCTTACCAGACAAATAACAACGGCGAATTCATCAATAAATATATCTGGAAAAACAAGGTAGCTGTAGGAAAATTAACGAGCGCCAATATTGCTATCCAAAGTCAGTTTAAGGGCGGTGACAAGAATGAACAGTTACCAATCAACAACCAGCAACAGGTACCACGCCTTAACCCGGTAACGGGATTGCCGTTGAATGAGTATGAGCAGGAAGCATCGTATATTATGAACAATCCCGGCGAATTTGCAAATTTCAATATTCCCTGGAGTATAAGTTTTCAATATGCATTTAATTACAACCGTGTTCCCAATGGGCTGGGAACCGGTTATAAAGGTCTTGTAACGCAAAGTATTAACTGGACCGGGTCCTTAAATCTCACTCCCAAATGGCAGATGGGCATAAACGGCTCTTATAATATTACAGAGAAAGATCTCGGAATGATCAGTATGTATCTCACAAGGGAAATGCATTGCTGGCAAATGGCAATTAATATCTCTCCTGTAGGAAGATACCGCTCCTTTAATATCAGTATCAGCCCCAAATCCGGGTTATTACGCGACCTTAAGATAAACAGAACGAGGTATTTTTATGATCTGTAGATTTTTTAAGTAATTAGGAATTTGTAGTTGGTAATTAGTTCTGATCTTGCAGGTTGCTTCCCAATTCCTAATTCCTAATTCCTAATTCCCTTACGTACTCTTTCAGCATTTCTGCATGCACTTTTTCTTTTAATTCAGTAACCGTATTGTCTTTTGAAGTTTCTGCCGGTAAAAATTGCATTTTTAATTTAACAGGCAACAGAAAGAAATTTTTATTGATCGGCATCGCTTTTTTAGTTCCGGTAATTACACAGGGGATTATATCTGTATTTGTAGATACGGCAAGCCTGAAAGCTCCGTCATAAAAAGGTTTTATGGGTTCGTTTGTGCGGTTTCTTGCACCTTCGGGATAAATGCACATGTGCATACCCCTGGCCAAAACTTTTTTCATGGCATCAAAACTTTTGCTGCGGCTTTTTTCATCTTTACGGTCAACTAATATCGAGCCTCTTGAGTAGAACAAACCAAACAACGGGATTTTTGCAAAAGATGCCTTTGCAATGGTTTTATTGGCGCCGGGTACATACGGTGCCGATAAAGGCACATCAAGCAATGCATTGTGATTGAACACCACAATGTATGCGTTGCCTTTTTTGAAATGTTCTCTTCCGGTTACTGTAACCGGGCAGCCTACCAGGAACAACCATACATTCATCCATAGGCGGGACACAGCTATAAAGTATTTCTGCCCTTTTGTTTCTTCCATCAAATGCGACAGCATGGCAAAAGGAAAAATGATGAGGAATGTGATTAAAAAAGTGATCAACCCCCAAAAGGCCCAGAGGCGCCCAAAGATATTCGTTGCTGTTTTCATTGTTAAGGTGTTAGTAATTTCCAGTCTATGGGAGCAATACCTTGCTTTGTTAAAATGTCATTTGTTTTTGAAAAATGTTTACAGCCAAAAAAACCTTTGTCGGCCGAAAAAGGGGAGGGGTGAGCAGCTTTTAACACAAAATGTTTTGTTTCGTCAATAAGTAGTTGCTTGTCCTGTGCAAACTTACCCCAAAGTAAAAAAACGATACCCTTTTTATCGTCTGATATTTTTTGAATTACGGCATCGGTAAACTCTGCCCAACCGAATTTTGCATGACTGAAAGGTTCATTAGCCCTTACTGTTAAGGCTGCATTCAGCAATAATACCCCTTGCTCTGCCCAACGTGTTAAATTGCCATATTGTGCCGGCATGGCAATACCTATATCGTTTTGTATCTCTTTAAAAATATTTACCAGCGATGGCGGCGGTTTAATACCGTTTTGTACGGAAAAACTCAGGCCATGCGCCTGGCCTTCTCCATGATAAGGATCCTGCCCAAGGATAACTACCTTCAGTTTATTAAACGGCGTTTGATTAAAAGCATTGAAGATGAGGGAGCCGGGAGGATAAATTGTTTTGCCTGTAGCTTTTTCTGTTTTTAAAAAAGTTACGATCTGCTGAAAGTAAGGTTTTGTGAATTCATTTTTCAGTACATCTTTCCAGGAAGCCTCCATTTTTACATCCATCTTGCAATATTTGTATAAAAATAAAAAAGAGCCGCCAATCAGCGACTCTTTCTTTTGTTTGTGATCTGGATTGGATTCGAACCAATGACCCTCAGCTTAGAAGGCTGATGCTCTATCCAGCTGAGCTACCAGACCATTTTTTGCAGCCGCAAAGCTAAGAAAATTTTACTTTGCATTAGAACTTAATTGAAACAGAGATCAATATTTTTCATGCAGGCATGCCTATACATATTATTCAGCCAGGCTCTTAACAAATATTATATAGGCTCTACAACAGACATAGAAAGGCGTTTGGCTGAACATAACAGAGGGAAGGAAAAATTTACCAGAACTGGAATTCCTTGGTTATTGGTTTATTCTGAAATATTTGAGGAATTAAATCAAGCAAGACAAAGAGAATTTTATATTAAAAGAATGAAAAGCAAAATATTTATTGAGAAACTGATAACCTCAGCCGGATAGTGCATCCCGATTTATAATCGGGAGGGTCATTGGTTCGAATCCAATCCAGATCACAAAAAAGCCTTTAGGGGCTTTTTTTTATTTGTATAAAATAAAACCTCTATTTTCGCTCTCTACAATTTTCGGCTATGAAGTATTTTTTCAGCTAAGGTAAGTTTCTGCTTCCTTGGTCCGCATCTGTTAACAATACATCCGTATTGTTATTTATCTATTTACTTAACTTTTATTTTATACTATCATGGCATTTTCAACACAGCAAGTTTCTTCTTTTTTTAAACTGCTTATCCAGGCATTTACCGGTGAAATAAAAGATTTTACTTCAGGCAGTATTAACAGGGCCATCTTTTTATTAGCCATACCGATGATATTTGAAATGGTGATGGAATCTTTATTTGCCATTGTTGATATTTACTTTGTGAACAAAGTAGGTATCGAGGCTTCTTCCACTGTTGTATTAACAGAAGCATCCCTTACTATTTTATATTCAGTTGCATGGGGTTTGTCAATAGGCGTAACAGCGCTTGTAGCAAGGCGTGCCGGCGAAAAGAATTTTAAATCGGCTTCAGATATTGCCGCACAGGCAATCGTTGTGGGGTTGTTGCTTTCAATAATCGTAAGCATTATCGGCTTCTTTTTCCCAAGAGAAATATTACTCCTGATGGGAGCATCAGCCAAGGTTGCCGAAGAAAATTATTTGTTTACGCAGATCATGTTAACCGGTAATATTGTTATCATGCTGCTCTTCATCAACAATGCAATTTTTCGTGGGGCAGGCAATGCCTCCATTGCCATGTGGGTTTTAATACTGGCTAATGCCATCAATATGATACTTGACCCTCTGCTTATATTGGGTATTGGCCCCTTTCCCAAACTGGGTGTGGTTGGGGCAGCAGTAGCAACTACTACCGGCAGAACCGTAGCTGTACTGCTGCAGTTTTATTTTTTATTCAATGGTAAGTCATTGATTAAACTGGCTGTAAAGCAATTTGCCATAAAAAAAGAATTGGTACGTAATATTTTGAGCACTTCGGCAGGGGGGATGTTCCAGTTCATCATTGGCAGCTGCAGTTGGATATTTCTGGCGATGATTATTGCAGAATCAGGTACGGCAGCAGTTTCGGGCTATGGTACAGCAATCCGGATATGCATTTTTACTATACTACCTGCCTGGGGTTTGGCAAATGCGGCAGCCACATTGGTTGGACAAAACCTGGGAGCAAATCAACCTGATAGAGCCGAAAAATCTGTGTGGCGGACAGCCTTCATAACTTTTTGTTTTTTTGCCATTGTTGCAGTTGTTTTTTTCTTGTTTGGAGAGGCTTTAATGCGCTTTTTTACACAGGATGAAGCGGCTGTTGCCGCGGGCACTGAATGCCTGCATATACTGGCTGTTGGCTATGTTTTCTTTGCTTATGGTATGATCATAAGCCAGGCATTTAATGGCGCCGGCGACACCCGTACACCTACTTACATAAATTTATTTGTTTTCTGGGTATTACAAATACCGCTGGCCTGGCTCTTGGCCAAATTTTTAAAGATGGGCCCAACCGGAGTTTATGTTGCTATTGGTGTATCAGAAACGGTTTTGGCAATTGTAAGTATCATAATTTTTAAAAAGGGAAAATGGAAATTGGTAAAGGTTTGATTTTTACTATCTTAGCATAAATAATAAAAAAAGGTACAAATTTTGCCTTTCCATTAATTTAACATTATATTTGCACATAACTCAGATAAAAATTTTAATCAAATTAAAGTTTATGAAACAAAAACTAACACTAATTCTGGCATTATCTCTCTTAGCCACAAGTGCCTTTTCGCAAAAAAACAAGAAGGCATCCGGAGATAAAAAAGGCCCGCTTTTCGGGTTACATTTTAATATGCAGGACTTTGTTGCGCCATTGGGTATTAAAAATCCAATCACCGGTAAAACCTACGCAACTTTCAGAGATATGACTAAAGGCTTTTCTTTATCATATTGGAAAGGTATTCATCCTAAAGTGGATGTTGCTGTAAAGGCAAATGCAAGTTTTCGTGATTACCGTGCTATCCGCACAGGTTTAACTCAAAAAACTGAAATAGGTATTGAACTTGAACCAACCATCAACCTGCGTCCTTTTCCTGATGGAGCCCTGCTGAATCCGTTTTTAACCGTGGGTATCGGCGGCGGGCTTTATACTGATAAATTAGGCGCTTATGTTCCTGCAGGCCTTGGTCTTCAGGTTAATTTCAACAGCGTTACATATATGTTTGTGCAGGCGCAATACAGGTGGGATATCATGAAGAAAACAAAAGTTGGCGACAACCTGTTCTATTCAGTGGGCCTGGCTCAGAATATTGGTAAAGAAAAGCCAACAGCACCACCACCACCACCACCACCACCACCACCAGCCGACAGGGATAATGATGGTATCATTGATGCTGATGACAAATGTCCTGATGTTCCTGGTTTAGCTTCTCTGCAGGGCTGCCCAGACAGGGATGGTGATGGTATAACTGATGCTGATGATAAGTGTCCCGATGTTCCAGGTTTGGCCCGCTATCAAGGTTGCCCAATACCTGATACAGATAAAGATGGTATCAATGACGAAGTTGATAAATGCCCAACTGTTCCAGGTGTTGCACGTTACCAGGGTTGTCCTATTCCTGATACTGATGGCGATGGTGTAAATGATGAGGAAGATAAGTGTATCAACGAAAAAGGGCCAGCTTCAAACTTTGGTTGCCCGGTTATTGAACAGGCTATCATTGACCGCGTTAAATTGGCTGCCAAAAATGTATTCTTTGCTACGGCAAGTGATAAATTACTGGCACAGTCCAACAAACGCTTAAATGATGTTGTTACTATCCTCAACGAGAATCCATCTTTCAAAATTCAGATTGATGGTCACACAGATGATCAGGGTAAAGATGAGTACAACATGGACCTTTCTAACAGAAGGGCTGCTTCTGTAAAAGCTTATTTGGTTGGTAAAGGTATTGCTGAAAGCCGTTTAAGCTCTATGGGCTATGGCGAAACAAAACCAGTTGCTGATAACAAAACAGCTAAAGGCCGTGCAGAAAACAGAAGAGTAGAAATGACTTTGAGCAACTATTAATAGTTTCTTAAACTAAATAGAAAATCCCTCCGGCAATCGGAGGGATTTTTGTTTGTAGGAATATGCCTGCGGCTTGTTCTGCTTCTATCGAAGGCAGAAACAAAAAGAGGCTGTCTCAAAAGTACGAGACAGCCTCTTTTTATTCGGATCCCTGATGGAGAACTTACCTTATTTAAGCAATTGTCAAGGCAATATTTTAATTATGAGATAGCCTCCGTGCATTAAACCATTTTCTCAGAAAATTAAATCAAATCTTCGCTTCCAATTCCATCAGCCTCTCAAAAACAACTTCATACTCTGCATTTGCTTTTTTCAGATCATCTTCAATTGCTTTGTAGGCAGTTTCTGTTTGCAGGAATTTTGTTTTATCTCCATATACATCGGGTGATGCAAGGTCAAGTTCCAGTTGAGTTTTCTTTTTTGTAAGCTCTGCAATTTTTTCTTCCAGCTGTTTAAAAAGGTTTTTCTGTTTGGTGATCTCCTTTTTTAATTCTTTATCAATACCGGTGTTTTGAGTATTGGCAGCAGGCTGGGCAACGGGTTTAGGTTGTTCAGTTTTTACAGGAGTTTCTTTAATCGGTTGTGTGTTGGCCGCTTCTGCTTTTAACAAAGCAGCATCAGCTTTTTCTTTTCTCTCTTTCCAGTCTTCCCATTCTTTATAAGTGCCTTTAAACTCCCGTATCTTATAATTATCAATGTCCCATATCTTATTGGCAATGCGGCTGATGAAATACCTGTCGTGACTTACCAATACAATAGTGCCTTCATATTTATTCAATGCTTCCACCAGGAGGTCAACGGAGTGAATGTCTAAGTGGTTGGTAGGTTCATCCAGCATTAAAAAATTTGCTTTGCTGGCAATTGTTTTTGCTAAAGCCACCCTTGCTTTTTCTCCTCCGCTTAATACTTTTATTTTCTTTTCAACTGTATCACCACTGAATAAGAAAGCGCCCAGCAAGCTTCTTAATTCCAAATCATTTTTTCCGCTTCTGGCTTCCTTTAGTTCTTCTAAAATATCGTTGTTTTGGTTCAATGCTTCCAGCTGGTGCTGTGCATAAAATGATTCTTCAACATTGTGCCCCCATTCTCTTTCTCCATTAAATGATTCCGTACCGGCAATAATTCTTAAGAGCGTAGATTTTCCTTTGCCATTGGCGCCAATCAATGCTATCTTATCGCCACGGTCAATTTCAGCGCCGGTATCTTCCAATATCTTTATCTCGCCAAAACTCTTGCTAACATGTTTTAGCGTAGCAACAATTTTACCGGGTGTTTTATCAATAGCAAAATTGATACGCATGTTGGGGCGTTCTAATTCTGCTTCTTCTATTCTTTCCAGCTTATCTAATTTTTTTACAATGCTTTGTGCCATGGCTGCTTTGCTGGCTTTTGCCCTGAATCTCTCTACCAGTCGTTCGTTTTGACGGATATAGTCCTGCTGGTTTTCATAAGCCTTTTGCTGCATATCAATGCGCAGGGCCTTTTCCGTTTCGTAGTAAGAATAATTGCCGGTATAAAAATGTAACTGCCTTTGATACAACTCTACGATCTTATTCACCATCCTGTCTAAAAAGAAACGATCGTGCGATACAATTACAACAGCGCCGGGATAATGGATCAGGTATTTCTCAAGCCACTCAATACTAGGCAGATCCAGGTGATTGGTAGGTTCATCCATCAGCAACACATCAGGATTCTGCAAAATCATTTTTGCCAGCAGCACACGCATGCGCCAACCCCCGCTGAAGTTTTTATAGGGCTTTCCCAGGTCGGCGTTTGCAAACCCCAATCCCTGTAAAATTTCTTCTGTGCGGTGGTGAATACTGTAACCATCCAGTACATCCATTTCATGCAACAGGTCGGCATATTTATTGGCAAGGGTTTCATCGCCTGTCTTTTCCAGCTCATGCCCCAGCAGTTCCATTTCTTTTTCCAGTTCCTTCACTCTTTCAAAAGCGCCCATTGCCACTTCCAGAATAGAATCTTCGGTATCAAACCCCAGCAGGTCCTGGTGCAAAAAGCCAATGGTGGTTTCACGTCCTTTCTCCACTGTACCTTTTGAAGGGGTATACTGGCTGGTTAATACCTTAAGCAAAGTAGATTTTCCGGTACCATTATAACCGATCAGGCCAATACGTTCATTGGGTTGTATATGCCAGGTGGCATCTTCCACAATAGTTCGGGCACCAAATTCAAACGTCACATTTTGTAATCCTAAAAGCATAAATTTTTGTACTGTTTAATACAGGCCGCAAAATTAACGAATATCGAACCTTAAAGTTTAAATACTGTTATATTACCAAAAATTATTTGAGTTGAAACACCGGCATTATGAATGAGTAAGTTAGCTTTGTAAAAAAACAAGTAATATGAAGAAAGTTATTTTAGGTATTTTAATAGTGATACTGGCAGGGGCGGGATATGTATGGTATAAATTTAGTAGTGCACGAGGAGGAGACAAGGGTCCTAAACAGGCTGCAATAACATTAAAAAAGCATTCCGATACTTTTAACCTGGCTGTTGCCAATGCCATGAATGCATACTTTGATATGTCGGCTGCATTTGTAGATGCCGATACGGCAAAAGTTAAAAGCCATGCCAATAAATTTATACAATTACTCGACAGCATTCCCTTAACCGAATTAAAAAGAGATACAGCAAATATTTTTGAAGTAGCCATGGGTAGTTTTGAAGGTATTAAAGGCAATGCACAATCTATTTTAACCATGACTGATATACAGGAAATGCGTAAAGATTTCAGTATGGTATCAGAAAACCTGTATCCGTTTTTTAAAGTGATCAACTACGAAGGAGAAAAAATGTACTGGCAAAACTGCCCTATGGCTTTTGGAGATGAGAAGGAAGCTAACTGGGTAAGCAAGACTGAGGAAGTGATCAATCCTTACCTGGGCAAAAATCACCCGGAATTTAAAGGTACAATGCTGCACTGCGGGATGGTAAAAGATACAATTAAAGCGAAATAAGATAGCTGTTTAAAAAGCAGGCTCTACAGTAATTAAGTAACTATGAAAATAATCATTTCTGTTTTACTGTTTGTTTTGAGTTCGTTTTCAGTTTCGGCACAAAACAAATATACCATCAGCGGTTACGTCAAAGATTCGCTTAACGGCGAAACCCTGATAGGCGCTACTATAGCTGTACAGGGCCAAACAAAAGGCATCAGCAGCAACCTGTACGGATTTTATTCCATCACGCTTGACGAAGGAAAATACATTCTTCTCTGCACTTTTGTAGGCTACCGTATCAAAGCAGTTTCAATTGACCTGAAGGCTGATACAAAGATTAATTTTGAAGTTTTGCCTAAATCTTACCTGGCAGAAGAAGTGGTGGTATCCTCTAAAAAAAGAGATGCCAATGTAAAAAATGCACAGATGGGAAAATTTACTTTGCCCATTGAACAGATAAAATCTATACCAGCTTTTTTGGGCGAGGTTGACCTGTTAAAGGTTGTACAGTTTTTACCGGGTGTTCGCAATGCAGGCGAAGGCAGTTCGGGTATTTATGTACGTGGCGGCGGTCCTGATCAGAACCTGATATTACTCGATGACGCACCCGTTTACAACACAGGCCACCTGTTTGGATTTTTTTCCATCTTTAATGCTGATGCTATAAAAAATGTTACGCTTATCAAAGGCGGTATGCCTGCACAATATGGCGGAAGATTATCCAGTGTGCTGGATGTTTCGATGAAGGAAGGTAACAACCAAAAGTTCCAGGTAGATGCAGGTATAGGACTTATTGCTTCCCGGCTTTCTGTTCAGGGGCCCATCAAAAAAAATAAATCTTCCTTTATATTATCCGGCCGCCGTACTTATATAGATGCCATTGCAAAGCCATTTGTAAAATCGGGCAGCCAGTTTAAAGGAAGCGGTTACTATTTTTACGACCTGAATGCAAAAGTGAACTATATTTTTTCTGACAAGGACCGGCTTTACCTGAGCGGTTATTTTGGCCGTGATGTTTTTGATTATGTGAATGGTAAACAAAGTTTAAAATTCAATATCCCCTGGGGCAACAGCACGGGCACATTAAGATGGAACCATGTATTCAATAACAAGCTGTTTGGAAACACCACAGCGGTTTACAATGATTATAATTTTGCCTTTAATGCGGCACAAAATGATTTTGAGTTAAAACTCTCATCGGGCATCCGGGACATCAGTTTAAAACAGGATTTTGATCTTTATCCTTACACAGGCCACAAACTGAAATTCGGCGGTATCTACACTTATCATAAATTCACTCCCTCCGTTATCAGTGGCAGGCAGGATTCAACTGTTTTTGAACCAAACAATGCACAGGTAAAATTCGCACATGAAGCAGCATTGTATCTGCAGGATGATTGGGAGATTAATGAAAAAATAAAAATTCATGCAGGGTTAAGATATAGCTGGTTTCAACAAACCGGGCCTTACAAAATTTACCAGACAGATGATAATGGAAACAGAACAGACAGCACTGTTTACGGAAGCGGCAAAGCAGTAAAAACTTATGGAGGTCTGGAGCCACGGTTCACCATCCGCTATGCATTGAATGATGAAACCTCCATTAAAGGTTCTGTTACAAGAAACCTGCAATACATACACCTGGTGAGTAATGCCGGCACAACCTTGCCAACTGATATCTGGGTACCCAGCACTTATAAAGTAAAGCCGCAGATAAGTTGGTTGTATGCCGCGGGATTGTTCAAGAATTTTAAAGACAATATGTATGAAACATCTGTAGAATTGTATTACAAGCAGATGCAGAACCAGATTGAATATGAAGAAGGGTATGTACCCAGCAGCCTGGATGATACTGAAAATCATTTTGCATTTGGTAAAGGATGGAGCTATGGCGCCGAATTCTTCGTAAACAAAACCAAGGGCCGCTTAACCGGTTGGATCGGTTATACCTTAAGCTGGACATGGCGGAAATTTCCGGCTCTTAATTTTGGAGAAAAGTATCCCGCAAAGTACGACCGCCGACATGATTTGAGCGTGGTGGCAATGTATGAGTTAAGTAAAAAGTGGAAATTATCTGCATCCTTTGTTTTTGGAACAGGTAATTCAGCAACTTTGCCCCAGCGTTTTTATATTGTTGGCGGCATACTTACACAGGAGTACAGCCGCATTAATGAATACCGTTTACCGCCTTATCACAGGCTCGATTTTTCTGCCATACTTACACCAAAGAAAAACCTGAAACGCAAATGGAAAAGCGAATGGGTGTTTAGTGTGTACAATGCCTACAACCGTAAAAATCCCTACTTTATTTATTTTGATCAATCTGGCAGTCCGTTTAACGGCACACTTGAGATCCAGGCCAAGCAGGTTTCTCTTTTTCCGGTAATACCTGCCATTACCTGGAATGTGAAGTTTTAAAATGAAGAATCATCCCGATAATTTATCGAGATGCTTAATTATTTAAAAATTGGGGGTTAGCGTGTGAATGTCTGGTATCGCTCTACATCATAGCCCGGAAAAGCCGGGTCACTGCCCTTATTAACTACCGTAAATAATTTGTCTGTTAAGGTCAGCATCGTCCAGTTGTATGTTTTTGGCGATGAATTGGTGATCAGGGTGCCGGCGCCTGCAAATTCATAGGTGCCAATGTCTGAAGGGTTGATATTCAGTTTGTATTCAAAACCTCCATCTTCATCAAAACGCACAAAATTTTTAGGCCGGGGAGTTGCTTTCAGGATAGTATCTTTAACAAACACCCCATTTTGAAATAATTTAAGCTGAATGCGGTTTATAACCCACTCACCAACTACCTGCTGCTCTTTGGGCAGGGTAGTACCAGTGTCTGCCTTTGCGCAACCGCTTAAAACTGCAACAGATAATAAAATCGCCAGTAAAATAAGGGGGGTATAAGAGGTTTTCATCAGAAATAAGATAATTGGTTGTTTTTATAACGTACAACCAGCTATTTTATTGCTTTATTTTATCCCTGTATTTGAACCGTATTACCCCGCTTTTTTGCAGGTCGGATGAAATGCGCACTTCATACCGGTTATCGCCGTCATTTACCAGCATTAAAGCTGTATTTGGGGGGATTGAACCCAGGTTTTCGGCATACATAACCAATTCATTTAATTCCTTGTTTTTATCTACCTCAAGTTTTAATGTAAGGGCTTTATCGCTCAGGCGCTTATGAGATAGAATAAGGTTTCCGTTAAACAGGAGGGATATACTGTCCCCGTCTATTTCACCATTATCATACAGGCTAACCGTAAAGGTGGGATTGTCAATTTCAATGGTTTTCAAAAGCTCACTGCTTCTTTTTGTATAAATAATATCCAATGGTTTTATTACCGGCTCTGTTTTTATAACGGGGGGAGTTGGTAAATTATTGGTTACCGGATCTTTTACCGGCGTAGTTTCTTTTTTTACAGGTTCGGCTTTTACAAGCGGTGGCTGTGTTATTTTTTTAGTTTCTTTTTTTACAACAGGGGGCGTTTTTTTAGCCGGGGTTTTTACTACTGGCGGTATGTTTTGTTTAGGTGTATTTTTCGCAACCGGCGGAGGTGTGGTTTGTACCGGTTTGTTTTTTACAACCGGCGCCGATTTGGTAACAGGCTTATTAATAAAAGCTGTATTTTTTTGCAAAAGCCTGCGAGACAAAGCCGTTGTTCCATAGCCACAATCTCCCTCCTGGTTTGGTACGGGTACCCAACTACCTTCCAGCGAAAGCTCATCACCTTTTTGAAAATAAGTTAAGCGGTGTATCTGAAAACAATTTCGGATGGTAATAGGTACATTTGTTTTTGTGCGTTCGGTTTCTTTTACTTCAATTGATTTACTGGCCTTGTTGATCGTACCGCTTAATTTGCAGATGGTGTAATATTTTTTTCCACCATCACTGAAGTAAGTGTAAGAATAACCGGAAACTTTGTTGCCACTGCATTCCAGCTCCAGCACATAATCGCAGCGGTCGCCTCCCCAGCCCGTAAAAGAAGTGCTTTTGTCTATAAACTCGCCTTTCCATTGGCCTGTAAAATTCTGGGCTTTAAGAAGAGAAGGAGTAAAAAAAAATAAGAGTAGTGGTACAATTTTTTTCAT
This sequence comes from Ferruginibacter sp., assembly GCA_016786725.1. Classification (GTDB taxonomy): domain Bacteria; phylum Bacteroidota; class Bacteroidia; order Chitinophagales; family Chitinophagaceae; genus Ferruginibacter. The sequence continues at coordinate 34,034 of JAEUVU010000001.1, forward strand.
TAATACAAAGATATTTCAGATAAATTTTTCCATAGCTAACAGATCGTTAAATTTGCAGCCTGAAAATTAGTCATTTGTCATTAAGTCATTCCCTTAGCGTATGGCTCAATGACCAATAACTTATAACCAATGACTTTTCAATTAAAGATATGATAAAGATAACATTACCCGATGGAGCCGTAAGAGAATATGAAGCAGGTGCTTCTGCATTTGATGTCGCAAAATCCATCAGTGAAGGGCTGGCCAGGAAAGTACTGGCCGCAAATATTAACGGGGAAGTTTGGGACCTGCACAGGCCGATCAATGCCGATGCTTCTCTTAAACTATTAACCTGGGATGATACGGATGGCAAATCTACTTTCTGGCATTCATCTGCACACTTAATGGCCGAGGCTGTGGAAGCCGCTTTCCCCGGTGTAAAATTCTGGGTAGGCCCTGCAATTGAAAAAGGATTTTATTACGATATGGATCTTGGCGACAGAAAGATCACCGAAGAAGACCTGCTTGCCCTTGAAAAAAAGATGAATCAACTGGCAAGGCAAAAAAATCCTTACATACGTAAGGCAATGTCTAAAGCAGATGCCATTCAGTATTTTACTGAAAAAGGGGATGAGTATAAACTCGATCTGTTGACTAATTTAACCGACGGTGAAATTACTTTCTACACACAGGGAGGTTTTACCGATCTCTGCCGTGGTCCACATATTCCAAACACTGGTTTTATTAAAGCGATTAAGCTCACCAGCGTTGCAGGTGCATACTGGAAAGGAGATGAAAAAAACAAACAGCTTACCCGTGTTTACGGTGTTACTTTTCCGGAGCAAAAAGAATTAGATGAGTATTTGTTGATGCTGGAGGAAGCAAAGAAAAGAGACCATCGCAAACTTGGCAAGGAACTGGGTATTTATACCATGGATGATAATGTGGGACCAGGTTTGATATTGTGGATGCCAAACGGTACTGTGATTATTGAAGAACTGGAAAAACTTGCCAAGCAAACCGAAAATGCGGCCGGTTACAAGCGGGTAGTTACACCACATATTGCTAAAGAGAGTATGTATCTCACCAGCGGCCATTTGCCTTATTATGCTGATAGTATGTTTCCGCCCATGGAAATGGATGGTGAAAAATATTACCTGAAAGCGATGAACTGTCCGCATCATCATAAAATTTTTGATGCTGAGCAAAGGAGTTATAAAGACCTGCCGTACCGCATTGCAGAGTATGGAACCTGTTACCGGTATGAGCAAAGCGGTGAATTATTCGGCCTCATGCGTGTGCGTTGCCTGCACATGAACGATGCACATATTTACTGCAGTAAGGAACAGTTTGCACAGGAGTTTAAGGCCGTAAATGATATGTACCTGAAATATTTTAAGATATTCGGCATTGAAAAATATGTGATGCGCCTGAGTTTACATGATCCTGAAAAGCTGGGGCAGAAGTACGTGAACGAACCCGAGCTTTGGCTGCAAACCGAAGAGTTGGTAAGAAATGTATTGATAGAAACCGGCGTTCCCTTCGTAGAAGTAAAAGGTGAGGGAGCATTTTACGGTCCTAAAATTGATGTGCAGATATGGAGCGCTATTGGCCGTGAGTTTACCCTGGCAACCAACCAGGTTGATTTTGCACAATCCCGCAGTTTTAAATTGTCATTTGCAAACCAGAATAATGAGCCGGAAGTGCCCTTGATCATTCATAGAGCCCCACTTGGCACTCATGAAAGATTTATAGGCTTTTTGCTGGAGCACTATGCAGGCAAATTCCCTACATGGCTTGCCCCGCTGCAGGTAAAAATATTACCTATCAGCGATAAGTTTATGGATTATGCAAACAAAGTGAAACAGGCTTTAACAGATGCCGAAGTACGGGTTGAAATAGATGACCGCAGCGAAAAAATAGGGAAGAAGATACGTGATACCGAACTTGCCAGGGTGCCTTATATGTTGGTTATTGGCGAAAAGGAAATGAATGAAGGAAAAGTGTCTATACGCAGGCAGGGAAAAGGAGACCTTGGAGCTAAATCGGTTGATGAATTTGTAGCAGAAATTTCGCAGGAAATTAAAGACCGTGTTGCTGAATAAGTGTTGACTGTAGCAGATTTGCTAAGATTTAATTTGGATTAGTTATATTAAATAAATAAATTGCTGATGACTTATTAAAATAAAAAAGATAATTTTGATAAGTGAACAATATTGTAAACTAAAAATAATAGATGTCATTTCCTCCAAGACCCAGGGGCACCTTTAACCCCCGTTTTAAAAAAGAACAACAACAGGAACACCGGACCAACCACATGATAAGAGCCATTGAAGTAAGGCTTGTTGGTGATAATGTAGAACCGGGTGTTTATTCACTTGCAGATGCAATTAAAATTTCAAAAGAACAGGAACTTGACCTGGTAGAGATATCTCCGGGAGCTAAACCCCCTGTTTGCAAGATAATCGACTATAATAAATTCCTTTACGAAGAGAAAAAGAAGAAGAAAGAAATGAAAGCAAAATCCAAAACCAGCGAGGTTAAGGAAATACGCTTTACACCTAATACCGATGATCATGATTTTGAATTTAAGGTAAAACATGCTGAAAAATTTTTGAGCGATGGTGATAAAGTGAAGGCACATGTTCAGTTTAAAGGCCGAGCCATCATGTTTAAAGAAAGAGGCGAATTGTTGTTATTAAAATTTGCTGACCGTTTAAAAGATGTGGGCGCTTTGGAAGGTCTGCCAAAAATGGAAGGTAAAAGAATGCTGGTGATGTTTGCGCCAAAAGCGAAACTTTCCAAAAGAAAACAGCAGGAAGCAAACCGGTTATAAAAACCAACTGTATATTAACTAAGGGAAGTTTAGCTTCCCTTTTTTATTTTTACAAAGTATGGATATCAGCCTGAATAAATACATTAGCGAAACCGGCTTCTGCAGCCGGCGGGAGGCCGATAAATACATTGAACAACTTCGTGTTACAATTAATGGGGTGGAAGCCATGAAAGGTAACCGTGTAAAAGAAGGAGATGTGGTACAGGTTGATGGTGAAACCATTGGCAGGAAAAAGAAAACTGTAGTTTACCTGGTACTTAATAAACCCAAAGGTATAACCTGCACCACCGATCTTAAAGACAAAACAAATATCATTGATTTTGTAAATTATAAAACGAGGATATTTCCCATTGGCAGGTTAGACAAACGTAGCGAAGGCCTGATCTTTTTAACCAACGATGGCGATATTGTAAACAAAATTCTCCGTGCCGGCAATCAGCACGAAAAAGAATACATCGTTACAGTTGATCAACCCGTAACACTTGATTTTATACAAAAAATGCGGAACGGTGTACGCATTCTGGGTACAGTAACCCAAAAGTGTTTTGTAAAGCAGGAAGGCCCAAACCGGTTTAAAATAATATTAGTGCAGGGGCTGAACCGGCAGATACGCCGTATGTGTGAGGCACTTGGTTATAATGTAGAAACTCTAAAACGTGTACGTATCATGAATATCACTTTAAGTAATCTTCCGCCTGGCAAATGGCGTTATTTTACACCAGCCGAAATTGATACCATCAATCAGATGCTTAAAAACTCCAGTAAAACTGCCGATGGAAATGAGGGAATGGATGAGTAAAAATTAACTGATAATTATCACAATAGTAAATAAGTAAGGTCAGTTTATATTTTGGAGGGTTAGGGTAAATTGTATCGCCTTAATAAACCAAAAATGCGCCTTGATCTGGCAGGCTTGAAACGCCTGTGCATATTGTTATGCTATTTACTTTTGAATTCCTTTTTCTCAAAAGCCCAAACCCTTACCTTGTATAGTTTTCCTTCTCCCCATCCTTATAAATGGAACAGTCCCCATAGTTTGCTGGTAAGTACATTGCATAATTACTATTCAAAATCAGATTGTCAACCTCGTCGGATATTGGGCCATATGGTTATTGAAATAAGAAATGATACGAACATATTTTTAACCGGTATGGCATCAGATGATATGGCAGGAATGAAAAATTCACTGTTAAAAGAAAAAATTGGATTAGGGGTATTGTTCAAACTGGTAAAGGGACATTTGGAGGAAACGAGGCAGGTGCAGACCGAGGTAAAGATGCGGACTGAATTATTCAAAGCAGCATTTGTAAGTTTTAAGATAAGTGACTCGGCATACAATTATCTGCTTGCATTTGTAGATTCATTTAAATTAAAAGGGTATGATAGTCTTTACAACGGGCTTAATTTGCCCAGGAAAGGTAAGGGAAGTGGATGTACAGCTTTTGGCATGAGTTTCCTGGAGCTGATCAATGCATTGCTTCCGGAATACAGAGACAAATGGGCGGTTCAAATTAATGTTCCCGAAAAATTAATTGGGAATGAATTGCTTAAGAAAAAGGTACGCATTGGTAAGCTATTTTTTTCCTTTAGGTGGGCTAAAAAAGATGAACCAGGCCGTAAATTGCTATTGTATGAACCTTGCCTTATCTATAATTGGGTTAACGAAATTTGGGAAACCCGGCAGCAGGATAATAAATACGGGCTGGTGCAAATAGGAAAGGCAAAGGGTTTGGTGGTTGACTGCAGGCAAAATTCACTTGCTTTGCCAATGTTTACGAGATAAAATTCGGTAAAATAACTTTAAACATTATTTTTTACCATAACATTTCTCAAATTTCCTGAATTTCCTTACCTTTGCCGCCCGAAAGCGCTAAACAGGCACTTTCAGACATTTCCCACAAGGCTCAACAAGTTCCCGATAAGGTATCGGGACGCCAGTAGGGAGTAACTTAAAAACAGTTATGTAATGCCAAAGGTTAAAACCAACAGCAGCGCCAAGAAGCGCTTTAAAGTTACCGGTTCAGGTAAGATCACTTTTCAAAAAGCTTTTAAACGTCACATCTTAACAAAAAAATCAACCAAGCGCAAGCGTAATATGCGTATGGATGGTGTTGTGAGTGATGCAAACCTGCATTTTGTAAAAAGACTATTGGGAATGAAATAATCCCTTTTAAACTTATCAACCTGCCACGGCAGGTAAACTTTTAACTTTTAAACTTATTAAGATATGCCACGTTCAGTAAATGCAGTAGCCAGCAGGGCCCGCCGCAAAAGAATATTAAAAGCTGCCAAAGGATTTTATGGCAAGCGTAAAAATGTATATACCGTTGCCAAAAACGTAATGGAAAAAGGGTTAACGTACAGCTACGTTGGCCGTAAATTAAAGAAAAGAGAATACCGCACCTTATGGATTGCCCGTATTAACGCTGCAGTTCGTGAAGAAGGCAGCATGACCTACAGCCAGTTCATCAACAAACTGAGCGCTAAAGGTATTGACCTTAACCGTAAGGTTTTGGCAGATTTGGCCATGAATGAGCCTGAAACTTTCAAAAAATTAATAGAGTCAGTTAAGTAATTTGCTGTATGAAATAACAGGACCGGTGGTGATTTTTTCGCTACCGGTTTTTTTATGTTCATAATATCAGTAATAATATATTTTTGCTGAAAATATCACACTAACCCCAAAAATGATAAGAGCAATCAATGAATAATACATACCACAGCCTTGTACAACAAACTTTTAATTTTCCGCAGGAAGATTTTAAACTGAAAAATGATTATTTGCAATACAATGATGTGGATATTAAGGCGCTTATAGATAAGCACGGTACTCCCTTAAAACTCACTTACCTCCCCAAAATCGGAATGCAGATAAATAAGGCAAAGAAGATGTTTGCCAATGCATTTAAAAAGCATAAGTACGAAGGCGAATATCATTATTGCTACTGTACCAAAAGCTCTCACTTTAGTTTTATTGTTGAAGAAACATTGAAGCACAATATTCACCTCGAAACTTCTTACGCTTACGATATTGATATTATCAACTCTTTATACAAAAAAAGAAAGTTAACCAAGGATATACATATCATTTGTAACGGGTTTAAGCAAAAAAATTATACCAGCCGGATTGCCAAACTGATAAACGATGGTTTTAAAAATGTAATACCTGTATTGGATAATAAAGAAGAACTGGCCATGTACAAACGTAATGTGCGTACCGGCGAACCTTTTAAAGTGGGCATAAGAATAGCGGCTGAAGAAGAACCTACTTTTCCTTTTTACACCAGCAGGCTGGGCATAAAAGCAAAAGATGTTCTGGAGTTTTATGTAGATGAGATAGAAGGATATGAAGACAGGTTTCAGCTAAAGATGCTGCACATCTTTTTAAACAAAGGCATTAAAGATGATATTTATTACTGGAGTGAATTGCAGAAAAGTATTACGCTGTATTGCCAGTTGAAAAAGATTTGTCCGGAACTGGATTCAATAAATATCGGCGGAGGTTTTCCTATTAAACACTCACTGGGTTTTAATTATGATTACCAGTTTATGATCAACGAGATTGTGGGTAATATTAAAACAGCCTGTAAAAAAGCCAAAGTGCAAATGCCGAATATTTATACCGAATTTGGGAGCTATACAGTAGGAGAGAGCATGGCACATATTTACAGTGTGATAGGCGAAAAGGTGCAAAATGACCGGGAAACCTGGTACATGATAGATTCTTCTTTTATTACCACATTGCCTGATACCTGGGGCATTGGAGAAAAGTTTCTGATGTTGCCAATCAACAAATGGGATAACGAATACCAGCGTATTGTTTTAGGCGGCATCACCTGTGATGGACATGATTACTACGACAGTGAAGAACATATCAATGAAGTGTTCTTACCAAAAGTAAAAACTACTAATGAAGAAAGACTGGATACGAATAAAGAACCTTTGTATGTTGGATTTTTTCACACCGGTGCTTACCAGGACCAGATAAGCGGCTATGGAGGTATCAAGCATTGTCTTATCCCTTCGCCCAAGCATGTCATCATTGAAAAAGATAAGAATGGTAAACTGGTAGAGTGGGTTTATGCAAAAGAGCAAACCTCACAAAGTATGTTGAAGATATTGGGCTATTGATGCCCTGACCGCTCATGTAATTTTAGTATAGGCAACCTTTGTGTTGCCTATTTTTATTGCTCATTAAAAAGCAAATCATGCAAAACAAGTTTACAAAATACTTCCTGTTATTTTTTTTATTAATTACAGTAACCGGAACTGCAGCTTTTGCACAAACCGCAGAAGACTCAATTAAAACTGTTATTAATACCATGTTCACTGCTATGAAGAAAAGTGACAGCACTTTGTTGAAAACATGTTTTACAGAAACTGCAGTATTGCAAACCTTTGGCAGGAGTAAAGAAGGGAAAACGATCATCACAACCGAAACACCAGGCGATTTTGCTAAAGTTTTAGCTTCCATTCCGGCAGGTGCAGCTGATGAACAGATTGTTTACAAAGATCTGAAGATTGATGGCCCTATGGCTGCTGTGTGGACTCCCTATAAGTTCTATTTTAATTCAAAATTTTCTCATTGTGGTGTAAATTCATTTCAACTAACCAGGTTAAATGGTGAGTGGAAAATACAGTACATACTTGATACAAGAAGAAAGACTAACTGCGAATAAAAGTAAAATCAACTTCGTGGATTTTTAAATTGCCACAGAGGCACAGAATCACAGAAAAATAGATTTACGAGTTTCCGTGCTTCAGTTACTCTGTGGCAATTGTTTTTTGCCAAAGGCAAAACCTATGTGGTTAAAATAAAAAGCCCCTCCTGAGACCAGGAGGGGCTTTCTCCCGATGAAATCGGGAACCAAACCAACTGTATACTTATGAAAAAAACTAAAATTATTGTATCGCAATATCTTTTGCCCCACCTTTCACTTCTTCTTTTTTAGGAAGCTCAAGGCTCAAAATCCCGTTTTCGTATTTCGCCGTAATGTTTGCGGCATCAATTTTTTCATCCAATGTAAAACTGCGTTTGAAAGATTTGTAACCAAACTCTTTACGGATCATTTTTTCGTTTTCAACCGCAGCTTCTGTTTTCTTTTCTGCGCTGATGGTTAAAATCTTACCATCTAACTTTACATTGAAATCAGCTTTGTCCATACCCGGAGCCGCCATTTCAATTTTATACTGGTCTGCTTTTTCAACGATGTTTGCAGGCGGAAAATGCAACACATCTTCTCTTAATGATTTACCAAAATTCACCGGTAATTCATTAAATAGTTCATTCATTAAACCATCAAAGGTTTTGTTGATCGGGCTGTTAACTTTTACGAGTGTCATAGCTATTGTTTTTTAGTTTTTAATTTGTTTGTTTACGTTTAAGCATATCCAAATTGTATTCCAAGCCATTTTTAAAGACAGAATTTCTAAAAATCTATAAATTTCAAGTCATCATGTCGCATTTCGATTAGGTATAGCGCCATAATTTCCGGTTTTTTAGTGGTTTCGATATTGGGAATACTCTCTACAGCTTGAATATTTTCTGAAGTTAGTATGTAATTTTGTATTCCATAAAAAATAAAAAGATATATGTATCCAGAAGAAATTGTAATCCCAATGAAAGAAGAGTTAACAGAAAATGGTTTTAGTGAACTGTTGACTGCTGAGGCTGTAGAAAATAAACTTGCTGAAAAAGGAACTACTTTGGTAATGATCAATTCCGTATGCGGTTGCAGCGCCGGCACAGCACGTCCGGGAGTTTTAATGGCTGTAAGCAATACTTCAAAAAAGCCTGATAATATCACTACCAGTTTTGCAGGTTTTGATATTGAAGCAGTGAAAAAAATAAGAGAACACCTGGTGCCTTACCCACCATCTTCACCGGCCATAGCTTTATTTAAAGATGGTAAGCTGGTTCATTATATTGAGCGCCACAATATTGAAGGCCGCAGCGCACAAATGATTGCCGAGAACCTGTTAGGCGCATTTGAGCAATATTGCAATTAATAATTTTTATTAGTAAGTACTATAAGCCTCTTGTTTTAACAAGGGGCTTTTTTACACCTGCAATCGTTATAAGATTGCAGCTTTAATGAAGTAATATTGAATGAAATAGTATATTGCAGTCCTGAATTTTAAACCTCAGCTAACAGATGTATCCCAATTTATATTATGTATTTAAAGACTGGCTTGGTGTTGAATGGCATGGATTAAGCTTTTTAAATACATTCGGGCTGTTTGTGGCGCTGGGTTTTGTAACCGCTGCAATTGTTTTAAGTAAAGAATTACAGCGCAAAGAAAAGCAGGGTCTGTTAAGTTACCGGGAAGAGATGATTGTTGTGGGCAAGCCTGCTTCTTTATTGGATATTCTCATTAACGGCATCGTAGGTTTTATTTTTGGGTATAAGATATTCGGGCTCTTCTTCAGCAAGCCGGCTGATGTAAATCCGCAGGATTATATTTTTTCTTCGCAGGGAAATTTATTGGGCGGTTTGTTGCTGTGTGCAGTACTTGCCTGGTTTAAATGGTACGATAAGAATAAACAAAAATTAAAAGAACCTGAAAGGCGTAATGTACGCATCTGGCCACACGACAGGGTAGGTGATATCATTATCCTGGGTTTGATATTCGGAATTCTTGGAGCCAAACTTTTTGATAACCTCGAAAACTGGAATGATTTTATTAAAGATCCTGTTGGGCGTATTTTTTCTGCAAGCGGTTTAACTTTTTATGGCGGGTTGATTCTGGCGGCAATAGCTATTTGCTGGTATGCATCTAAAAAAGGAATAAAGATCATTCACCTGATGGATGCAGCGGGGCTTGCGCTTTTGCTTGCCTATGCTGTTGGCCGCATTGGTTGCCAGGTGGCAGGCGATGGCGACTGGGGTATTTTTAACAGTGCTTATGTTGTAAATGCTGAAGGCAAGGTTGTTGAAGCGGCACCCGGGGATTACGAAATGCAGCTTAAAAAGAACGAAGCCTACTATTTAAGGGGCGAAGTGCGGGGTAAAGATTCTGCAATGGTACCCGTAACAGATCGTGTTTATTCAAGTTTGGATAAAGTTCCGCACAAATCATTTAAAGGCCCCTCTTTCTTGCCCACCTGGATGTTTGGCTATACATATCCCCAAAATGTAAATAAAGATGGGGTATTAATAGCTAACTGTGATGATGAGCATTGCAGGGCCTTACCGCAACCGGTTTTTCCGACACCATTTTATGAAACATTGGTTTGCACCTTGCTGTTTTTAATACTTTGGAGTTTAAGAAGGCGCATAAAAACGCCAGGTGTTATGTTTGGTATCTATCTTATTTTAAATGGAATAGAGCGTTTTACTGTAGAATTATTCCGGGTAAATAATACTTATTCAATTTTCGGTTTGCATCCTACCCAGGCCGAAATTATATCAGCGCTCCTTGTTTTAACAGGCATTGGATTGATCTTTTTCGTAAAACGCTGGGCTGCCAAACAAGTTAATTAATCTGTTTCTTAACTTTTATTTCATTTTATTTACTGTAACATTTTCTTCGGGTTAGCCGTATAATGCTATATAACCAGTTATCCTCAAATTTTGCCGCCCATTATTTTACAATGTACTATGTAACACATAGTACCTACTTTTGTGAAGTAGTTATCAAAGTATAGTAACTGATTATTAAAACAACCCGACAGCCATTCGGGTAACAAAACAAAAAGTATAGCCATGAAAAAATTTTTCAGCCTGCTGGCTGCTGCCTTTATTGGTATGTCCAGCTTCGCCCAAACCGGGGGCAAAATAACCGGAAGTATTAAAGACGGCGGTAACCAAAAAATAATTGATGCCGCTTCAGTATCCCTCTTAAGAGCCAAAGATTCCAGCCTGGTAAAAGTAGCCGTAACCGATAAAGACGGTAATTTTTCTTTTGAAAATATTAAAGACGGGAGCTACCTGGTTCTTGCAACTTCAGTAGGTCACACAAAAACCTACAGTACAAAAATTACTATTGCGCCAGATGCTTTATCAGCTAATACGGGAGTGCTGCAATTGGTTCCTGCAGAAAAGGATATGAAAGAAGTATCAGTTAGCGCTAAAAAACCATTGATTGAAAGAAAGCTCGACAGAACCATTGTAAATGTAGACGCCTCAATTACCAATACAGGAGGCACAGCTATGGAAGTATTGGAAAAATCGCCTGGTGTTTCGGTTGATAAAGACGGTAATATCAGCCTGAAGGGCAAAAGCGGTGTTATTGTTTATATTGATGGAAGACCCAGTTATTTAGGAGCTGCCGACCTTGCAAATATGCTGCGTAATATGACAGCCAGCCAGCTTGACCAAATCGAAATCATGACCAATCCTCCTGCTAAATATGATGCAGCCGGCAATGCAGGTGTTATCAACATCAAAACCAAAAAGAATAAACTGTTTGGTTACAACGGTAATATAACTACAGGTTATACACAGGGAAGATATGCCCGATTTAATGAATCAGTAAGTTTTAACTATCGCAATAAAAAAGTGAACTTCTTCAGCAACCTGAATTACAACCGCAACCACAGGGGCGAAGAGTTGTATATCGTAAGGAATTTCCGTGATGCCAATACAAAACAGATTAAATCAATCTTTGACCAGGCTACGCAGATGGAAAATCAACGGCATTATTACAATGCAAAAATTGGTATGGATTACAATGTGTCAAAAAACACAACCCTGGGTGTAGTATTGAATGGATTTTACAATCCCAGCTTGTGGCAGAGCAATACAAAAACATATATCTACGATCCAAATTATAACTTAACTGATATTACAACTGCCAGCACAGAGAACAAGGAGAAATGGAAAAATTTCAGCTCTAACGTTAACTTCAGAACCAAGCTGGATTCAGCAGGGCAGGAGCTTTCAGGAGATTTTGACTTTATTCAATACAAGGCAACAAGTGTGCAGCCGCTTACAAGCTCGTATTACGATGCTCTTGGTAACCTTAAACAGGCACCTGATGTGTTGAACGGAACTTTACCAACCAATATAAAAATTTACAGTGGTAAGGTAGATTATACTTTGCCCTTGAAAAAAGATGCAAAATTTGAAGCAGGTTTTAAAACCAGTTTTGTAACCAATGATAATGATGCAAGGTATGATAGCCTGAAAACCGGTTATTCAATATTAGACAGCGCCCGAAGCAATCATTTCATTTATGATGAGAATATTAATGCTGCCTATGTAAATTACAGCAGGCCTCTGGGAAAAAAATGGAGTGCACAACTGGGTTTGAGGGTGGAGAATACAAATTCAAATGGTATTTCAAAAGGCTACACATACAATACTTCACAAGATAAATTTGTTTACACTGAAACGAAATTTAAAAGATCTTATACACAGCTGTTTCCAACGGTTTACCTGCAATACACAGCCAATGATAAGAACCAGTTTGTTATTAACTATGGCCGCAGGATAAAAAGACCTGACTACGAAGACATGAACCCATTTGTTCACTTTTTAGACAGATATACTTTTGAGCAGGGTAATCCAAATATCAGCCCTCAGTTTTCTCATAATATAGAACTGAGCCATACCTGGAAAGGATTTTTAACAACAACGGTGAATTACACAGCCACCAACAATATCATTCAACAGGTATTGGAACAAAATGATGTTACCAATGAAACGTTTATCAAAAAAGCTAACATAGCCAGCGCCAAACAAATAGGTTTAGAGGTTACAGCCAATAAATCATTAACCAAATGGTGGACCGGTAATATCTATGCCAACGTATATAATAACCATTTTACCGGCCTGGTGAATAATGAAAAGATATCAATAGGTGTTACCACATTTATGGCGCAGTTGCAGCACCAGTTTAAATTTAAAAAAGGATGGGCTGCAGAACTGAGCGGCTTCTACCGTACCAAGGGGCTTGAAGGGGTTATTTATATCAAGGCTATGGCCCAGGTAAATGCAGGAGTAAGCAAGCAGATACTGAAAGACAAAGGAAGCATCCGCCTGAATGTACGTGATATTTTTGCCGGTGGTGTTTTCAGGGGATACAGCAAATATGGTACTGTTGATGCAAATTTCAAAAATGTTAACGACAGCCGTGCTGTAAGCCTTACGTTTACCTACAGGTTCAACAAAGGAAAACTAAAAGCAGGCAGTGGTAAAAGAAACAGCGGAGCCGGTGATGAACAAAACAGGGTTAAAGGAGGTAGCTAAAACCTTACATAATTAAAAGAAATGGTCTCTTTTTGTAAAAACCTGTCGCCTTTGTGCGCCAGGTTTTTTACTTTTGAAAAAAAATAACTGCTATGCCTTCATTTGATCTTGTAAGCAAAGTTGATCTGCAAACATTGGATAATGCGATCAATACTGTTATAAAAGAAATTACCAACCGCTTCGACTTTAAAGGTTCACATGTGGTGATAGATCTTAACAAAAAAGAATTTAAAGTGAACCTGGAGGCCGACAGCGATATGAAAATAAACCAGATAACCGATGTGATGATAAGCCGCAGCATGAAGCAGGGTCTGGCGGCTGAAATTTACGACCTGAGCAAAGAGCCTTACCAGAGCGGTAAAGTGGTAAAAAAAGAAGTGCCGGTAAAGAATGGTATAAAGCAGGAGGATGCTAAAAAGATTGTAAAACTAATAAAAGACAGCGGCCTGAAAGTGCAGGCGGCTATTATGGACGATATTATACGGGTAACCGGTAAAAAGATTGACGACCTGCAGGAAGTGATACAGGCTTCAAAAGGCTGGAACCTCGGAATTGCTCTGCAATATATCAACATGAAGAGCTGATATTACCGGTTTTTTAATGTTTCAACACTTAAAATTCAATAAAAAGCCTTACTTTTGCCACTTTCTAAATAATTTGTACGGCAAAATCCGTACGCTAAACTTAAAAAAAATTATGAAACAGGGAATTCATCCAAACAATTACAGGCTGGTTGTGTTTAAAGACATGAGTAACGGAACTCAGTTCTTAAGCCGCTCAACTGCCGAATCAAAAGAAACAGTAGTTTACGAAGATGGTAACGAGTATCCGGTAATTAAACTGGAGATTTCAAATACTTCTCATCCTTTTTATACCGGTAAAAATGTACTGGTGGATACCGCAGGTAGGATTGACAAATTCAACAAGCGTTACGCAAAAAAAGATAAATAATTAAATAGAGATCATTATCTTTATTTCGAAGTTTGTTTTTCATGGCTATACTTTAAGTCCCTCCGGTTCTCCGGGGGGATTTTTATTTGCTTAATTTTACAGCATGCAAAAGATCATTTTTACCGAAGAATACTGCAGGCCCGAAAATCTCCATCCTTTTACCTTCACCCGGCACATACAGGATATCCGCATTGGCATTTTAACTATCCGTGAAAAATGGGAACGTTACCTGAAAATTCCTTCGGCAGATAAATGGGAAGACAATTATCTGGATGATGAGCGCTCTGTAAAGATTGAAAAAGGTATCAGTAAAGATGATTACCTGCTGGTGCATGCAAATGTTTTACCAACAAAAGCAATCATCAGCAAAATAAAGAGAATGAGAAATGGCGAATTGCTCAGTTCGGAAAAAGAAGGCGGTATTGCATTTAAATTCTCAAACAAAGAAGTGCTGGGCCTGCACAAAATAAAAGTGAATTCATCTGTGAAATTTAAGGATGATATACAGGCGCTTCATTATCCCTGGGAGATATTTCAAAAAAATGATTGGGCATTGCGGGAGGATTTTACGTTGGTAACAGCCGGCAGAAAAAGCAAGGCCATTTCAAAAACCAATAAACTAATAAAACCTGCACAGATCTTTATAGAAGCAGGAGCAAAGGTTGAGCATTGTATTTTAAATGCTTCGGAAGGACCGGTCTATATCGGTAAAAATGCAGTGGTTATGGAAGGCAGCATGCTGAGAGGCCCTGTTGCAATTTGTGAAGGAGCCGTGGTTAAAATGGGTACCAAAATTTATGGAGCTACTACAGTAGGGCCGTTTTGCACAGTTGCAGGAGAATTAAAAAATTCTGTTTTGTTTGGCTACAGTAATAAGGCTCATGATGGTTATTTAGGCGATAGTGTGATAGGCGAATGGTGCAACTTAGGTGCCGGCACAAGCAACAGTAATGTAAAAAACAATGCAGGCGAAGTAAAGTACTGGATAGATGCCGATCAAAAAGAGAAGAGTGCGGGCATTAAAGGAGGTTTGTTAATGGGAGATTATTCAAAAGCGGCCATCAACACTTCATTCAATACAGGCACCATGGTAGGCGTTTGCAGCAATGTATTTTCGGCAGGGCTTACGCCTAAATTTATTTCGGGCTTTTGCTGGGGAGCCGATGGCATTACTAAATACAAATTAGAGAAGGCATTAATTGATATTGATAACTGGAAAAAATTAAAAGGCCACACAATTTCCGAAAGGGAAAAACAAATTTTGACTGATATTTACAAACTGACTTAATTACACGAATTTAAAAACACGAATTACACGAACTTCTTTTCGCTAATTAGTGTAATTCGTATTAGTTAGTGTGATAAAACTTATAACATCATAACCAAAACAAAATACTTATGCGTAAACAAATTGCAGCAGCAAACTGGAAAATGAATCTTACCCTGCAACAGGCAGAAGCTTTAATGAATGAACTAATTGCCACACCACATGAACTGAAAGATAACCAGGAAGCCGTTTTCGGAGTTCCGTTTCCGTATCTCATCAGCATAAAAAATAAACTGGCCGGAAAGAAAAATGTATTTGTTGCTGCACAAAACTGTTACGATAAAAAAAGCGGAGCATATACCGGTGAAGTAAGCGCCGAAATGCTGAAAAGCATTGCGGTGGATTACGTGATACTGGGCCACAGTGAGCGCCGTGAATATTTTAATGAAAGCCATGCCATGCTGGCAGCAAAAATTGATATCTGCATTGCCAATGGCCTGAAACCTATTTTTTGCTGCGGTGAAGCTTTGGAAATACGTGAAGCCGGAACACAGAATAGTTTTGTTGAAACTCAATTAAAAGAAAGCCTGTTTCATTTAACAGCAGAACAACTCACCGGTTTTGTAATTGCTTACGAACCCATCTGGGCCATTGGTACCGGCAAAACTGCCAGTAACGAACAGGCCCAGGAAATGCATGCACATATCCGCAGCGTACTGGCAGAGCAATACGGTGCTGCAGTTGCAGATAGCATCTCCATATTATACGGAGGAAGTGTAAAAGCAAACAATGCGAAAGATATTTTTGGCCAGCCTGATGTAGATGGGGGATTGGTTGGTGGTGCAAGTTTGGTTGCTGCTGATTTTGCGGCGATTATTAATAGTTTGAAGTAATTAATGGTCTGACGCTCTCGTCTGACCATTAATTACTGAATAGCTGATTTTTTAACAGCATCTGCAAAACCAAAGCTAACATCAGCCTCCACAAAACTGTTCAGCTTTTCAAGTTCTAAAATGGTTTTGCTGCCGGCGCTGCTGCGATGGTACATGGGTACAAACTTAGCGCCCACCACAACTTCTTTAAGCGTATAAGAACTACGGTCAACAACTGTATTGCTGAACATGTCATCAAATGCTTTTATGAAAACAAGTATCTCTCCGTTGACGTTTGTGTAATCCTCATTAGAAAAATTATAAAAAGGACTGTCTTCAGTTATCGGATGAACAAGTGTCCAGTTAAGTGTTAATGCATTGGCAACTTTAAATTCAAGCTCCAGCGGGAAAAATTTATTTACCATCTTACCATTCTCTTCAACTGTCATCCCAAATGTCATCTTTGCTTCAGCATCCGTAAGCGTGGTGTTTTTATAAGGAGCAACCCTCACCATCAATGCAGTAATATCTTTGTAAGGCGCTATCACTGCATTCTCCGAAAATTTTAAATAAGCTCTCGGCCTGCTGAACCGGCCGTAAAACAAACCGGTAGCTATAGCAAAACTCAGTAAACCAACCAATGCTTCACCGGCAGCTACAGCACTGGTTAAAACACCATCGGGGCTAATATGTCCGTAACCAACCGTGGTAAATGTTTGTGCACTGAAGAAATAGGCAGCACCAAATTTACCAAGTGCATCAAGGGATTCAATACCATTCAGGTTCTCTACACCTATCAGCATATAAATGCCGGCGAAAATAAAATTGATGATGATGTAAAAAGAGAAAATAACGGTTAAAAATTTCCAGCCGGGTAAACTCAGCATGGTATGGTACCAGCTTATCCTGCTTAAAAAAGGAACACCTTTGATCTCAATATTTGGTTTGCCGCTTTTGTTAACAAAACGGCCGCCATAATCGGATGCGTTTGTTCCAAAACCAGTATTAATCTCCGTTTTAGCCCTGGTATTTATTTTTCTTAAAAGCGACATAACTTAAAGGCGTGTTTTTACTTTAAATTTGAGCCTGTCAAATATATGATTTTTGACACCAGCTTTAATAAAGCGCTTTATCCAATAATATGCACACAGGAAAGATTTTATTGCAGGGTATGTTGTGGCGTGGGTTGTACTATGTTTCGGCTTTTATCATCAATATTTTAATTGCAAGGCATTTTCAGGCTTCGGTAAGCGGCAGTATTTATTATATCAGCAGTATTTATGCGTTGGTTTTGCTCGTGTTCAGCCTTAGTCTTGAATCGGGCATTACTTATTTTGCCGCTAAAAAGCAAATACCTGCTGCCCGGCTTTTTAATTTCTCAATGATATGGTCTTTCATTACAGGCATTATAACTTTTCTTATCACCTGGCAATTATTCAGCGAAGCATATAGTGAAATGCCAACAGGGCTTATTATTTTCTCAGCCGTTACATTTATAACTGGTAATCTCCTAATCACCTATTGCTCCGGCTTTTTTTATGCATACAATAATTTTAGTGTGCCCAATATTATCATCATTTCCGGTACAGTATTACAGATTGCATTAATCCCTTATAATGGAAGGTCAATTGTTCCGGCTGTTGCCAATGAAAATTATTTTTATGTTTATTTTGCTTCCTTTTTTGTGCAGGGGATAGCGATGGCTGTAACTGTACGAATTAAATATATAAAGACGGATGCTTTTCAATTCTTATCTGTAGCACAATTCAAATTGTTGTTACGCTACTGTGCAATGGCTTTTTTGGGTAATGTTATTTTCTTTCTTTTATACCGGGTGGATTATTTTTTTGCAGAAAAATATTGTACTGCAGATGATCTGGGCAATTATATACAGGTTTCAAAGATCGTACACCTGTTTTTTATTTTGCCCACAATACTTGCCAGCGCTGTGTTTCCAATCACAGCCGGCGGCAGAAAAGAAGATATCAATAAATTACTTACTCTTTTATCAAGATCAATATTTTTACTGTACACTGTATGTTGCCTGGTATTGGCGCTAATGGGTAAATGGCTTTTCCCGTTTGTATTCGGCGACAGTTTTACGGGTATGTATCAGCCTTTTTTATGGCTTATTCCCGGCATCATTTCTCTTTCAGGAATATTTACACTCACAGCCTATTTTGCCGGCAGAAACAGGATCAAAATAAATATCACCGGGTCGGTTTATGCCCTGGTTATTATTGTTACGGGAGATATTCTCTTCATACCAAAATACGGAATTGAAGCTGCAGCTATCGTTAGCAGCATCGGTTACATAGTTTACCAGGTTTATATTACTGCAGTATTCAGAAAAGAATATAAATCTTCTGTGGCAGATTTTTTTATCTTTAGATCATCCGACTGGAAGCAAATAAAACAAACAATTACAAACTCTCTGAAAAAATAAATGAAGCAAAGCAGCAATGATATGTATGTAAGCGGGGAGTATTTTAAAAACAACCCGGATTGGGATGTCGCAGATGCGAAATGGAAGGTTGATGTAATCTTGGAACTGCTTAAAAAGAATAATGTAAAACCGAAAGAAGTGATTGAAGTTGGCTGCGGAGCAGGTGAAAACCTGGTTGAGTTGTTGAAAAGAGATAACAGTATTGAAAAGCTAACCGGCTATGATATTTCTCCACAGGCAATTGAACTGGCTGCAAAGAAAGCGACGGATACGATCAGTTTTTATAATGAAGATCTTACAACAAAAGAAAACATACATACAAACCTGATGCTGGTAATTGATGTGGTTGAGCATGTGGATGATTATTACGGCTTTCTGCGTGAGCTAAAAACAAAAAGCGACTGTTTTGTTTTTCATATTCCCCTCGATCTTTCGGGCAGAACAGTAATGAAACCACATGTAATGTTGCAGCAACGCCAGTCAGTAGGCCATATTCATTATTACACAAAAGAAATAATAGAGTGGGCATTAAAGGATACCGGATATGAAATTGTTGACTGGGTTTACACAAAGCCTGTTGTTGATATAGCTCCTGCTGATTCATTTAAACGATTTGTAAAAAAAACATTACGCAATATTTCTTTTGCCATCAATAAAGACTGGAGTGCAAAAAAATGGGGCAATTACTCCATGATGATCCTGGCTAAATAATCATTCATCATGCAACAATCTTTAGTTCCCCTGTTAAGATGCCCGGTTTCTCAAAGCCCGTTAGCCGTTAAGATAATTAAACAGGTGGAGAAACAATACGCCGGCGAAACTATTATAGTTATTGAAGAAGGAATTTTGTTTGCTGCTGAAGACTGGTTTTATCCCGTAATAAATAGTATTCCCAGGCTGAATGTAGAATCATTTCTGGATCATGAAGATTTTTTAAAGAGAGAAATGGAAGATTATCAAAAGCGCAAACAGAACATTTTGCAAAAGCACGGTGAACTGGTAAATTATGTCGTAAAGAAAAATAAACGCACCAAGGAAAGTTTTGCAAAAGAATGGTCGCTATATAATTATGATAAGGATAAAACATGGAATGCAGATGATGCAGGAATGATCGCCCGGTTTTTAAAAGAAACAAATGAATCTGAAGCGGCTTTAAAAGACAAGATCATTTTTGATGCCGGTTGCGGAAACGGAAAACTCGATCTGCTGCTGGCCCCGGTTTGCAAAGCTATTATAGCAATGGATTTTACAAACAGTATGCAGGAAGCTTATAAAAGGAATAATGCTGCCCATGTTCATTTTATACAGGGCGATGTTCAGTATCCACCGGTTCAACACAATTATTTTGATATAGTGCATTGCAGTGGTGTGTTGATACATACCAACAACACAGCGCATTCATTTTCCTGCCTGCAGCCTACGGTAAAGAAGGGAGGCAAATTAAGTGTGTGGCTGTATCACCCACGTAAAAATATTATACACCGCATTTTTAACGCAATACGGAAAGTAACTTCAAAAATGCCCTTAAACTTTCAGTATTATTTATACATGGTCACCCTTTTACCCTTGAGCTATTGTATAAAAAGATTAAAAGGAAATAAAGAAAGTTTTGCCGAAATGAAACTCAGCATACTTGACTGGTTTACACCTGAATTCAGGTGGGAGCATGAGCATGAGGAAGCAGCAGGCTGGTATAAAAAATCTGGTTACAAAAATGTACAGGTTACCACAACCGATACTTTTGGCTTTAATATAACCGGTGAAAAAATTTAACTTGCAGCCATGAAAGTATTGTGGCTGGCAAGCATCTATCCTTCAAAACTGTTTCCTTACGATGGAGATTTTATTCAGCGCCATGCACAGGCAGTATCCCTGTTTTGCAATATTGAAGTGCTGCATGTTGTGAAAGACGAAAAAGGTGTTGTAACACAGGATGTAAAAGAGATTGTTACTACAACCAATCAGCTAACTGAAAGAATAATTTATTATAAGCCAGGTACAATATCTATACGTTTTGTTGACAGGTTTTTGTCAAGCTTAAAATATAAACAACTATCAAGAAATGCTGTAAAAAAGTATCTGTCTGGCAACGATAAACCAGCTTTTCTGCACCTGCATATTGCCATGAAAGCAGGACTTACTGCAATATGGGCAAAAAAAAAATACAAAATTCCTTACCTGCTTACTGAGCATTGGGGCGGTTACCTGGATGAAGCCGTTCCCAGTATCAATGACTATAATTCCATTTATCATTATTACTGGAACAGGATCATTACAGGTGCAAAGGCAAGTACGTATGTATCGGCATACCTGCAAAAACTCATCGAAAAAAAATATAAAATTCAAAATACGGTTGTCATTCCGAATGTTGTTAATACGGATATTTTTTATCCTGCACAAAAATCGCCAGCAGAAAAGATCCGGTTCATTCACGTTTCAACCATGGTTTACCAGAAAAACCCGGAAGCCATTTTGCAGGCTTTGGCTTTGCTGAAGACTGAATTTGATTTCGAGGCCTATTTTTATGGACCGGTTACAGACGCACAAATTAAATTAATTGAACAACTTGGCCTGAAGCAACAGGTTCTGTTGAAAGGAGAAGTACCGCAGGAAGAACTTGCCAAAACAATGCAGCAATGCGATGCATTGATACTGTACTCAAGGTTTGAAACCTTTGGCTGCGTTTTAATAGAAGCGAATGCCTGCGGTGTTCCGGTTATTGTTAGTGATTTGAAAATTTTTCATGAAATAGTGGAAGAGGGAGTTAATGGCCTTTTTGCTGAAGGCGAAAAACCTGGGGCATTGGCTGAAAAAATAAAGGAATTTGTAGCGGTGAAAAATAGCTTTGATAAGCAAACCATTGCAGCAACTGCTGCGGAAAAGTATAATTATAAAAAAGTGGGTCAGCAGTTTTTTGATCTTTACAATAAATTGCTGGCTCAATAGAAGCTGAATGCTATTTTTGCAAAAAAAATATAAAATTAAATAACATGAGCGAAGTTAAATTAACACAGGGCGAAATACACACCAGCAAAGGCGTGATGAAATTTGAATTGTATGATGATGATGCACCCATTGCAGTAGCAAATTTTAAAAAACTCATCAGTGAAGGTTTCTACAATGGCCTTACCTTTCACCGGGTGATACCAAACTTTATGATACAGGGTGGTTGCCCCAATGGTACAGGTGCCGGCGGGCCGGGTTATACCATCAATTGCGAAACAAAGGGCAGTAAACAATACCACGACCGTGGCGTAATGTCAATGGCGCATCGTGGGCCCAATACCGGCGGCTCACAATTCTTTATTTGCCACAGCAGGAAAAACACCAGCCACCTGGATGGGGTACATACCTGCTTTGGAAAAGTAATTGACGGTTTGGATGTGATAGATGATATAAGGCAGGGAGATGTGATGGAAAAAGTTATTCTCATCTAAAAATAATACTCTTTTTGAGAGCCATTTTTGCAGACCATTAATATGCAAAAATGGCTTTTTTAATGCCTGTTCTCAATGCTTACAATTTTCTCACACCATGTGCATAACTGAAAATCTCCAGTTTATATTTCGGTACTTTTGAGCAAACTAAAACCCATGTTTGCAATCTATACCAAACGATTTTCAATAATAGCAGTTGCATTTGTTTTTTGCAGCTTTGCACTAAAAGCACAAAACAGCATTATTAAAAAATTCGAAACCGGTAATGTGTACGCCGGTATCGAAGTTGGCTCAAAAGGTGTTAAGATGAGCGTGCTTGAACTTGATAAAAAGGCAGGCGAAGACGGAGAATTTAAAATACTCAAAGACACAACC
This sequence comes from Ferruginibacter sp., assembly GCA_016786725.1. GTDB lineage: Bacteria > Bacteroidota > Bacteroidia > Chitinophagales > Chitinophagaceae > Ferruginibacter. The sequence continues at coordinate 56,390 of JAEUVU010000001.1, forward strand.
ATTAATACCGATTTTATTTCTTTTACCCAGCCAACCTATCAGGCAACATTGGCCGCACTTAATAAGCTTTACGAAATTGCAGTTACCCGCAATAATATTCCGGCTGCAAATGTATTTACAGCAATCAGCAGCGGTGTAAACATACAGGCACAAAAAGAGGATAAGAAGAGCTGGATAGACCAGTTGATAAATGCATTTAAACAAAGCAACAACCAGCCAGACAGAACAGTAGCGGTAATTGATGTAATGGAAGAAGCAAGGTTATCGCACCTGGGTATTGTGCCTGAAGCAAGGCGTTACAATACATTTTTGATTGACATAGGCAGTGGAAATACCAAGGGCGGTTATTTTCCTTACGGGAATACAAAAGACTTCCGCCTTTTTCAGCTCAACTGGGGTACAAAAAGCACTTTTAATGCGGCAGATAAAATGCTGGGTGATGATAAAGGGCTGGAAAACTTCAACAGCCAGTTAAACCGTGTGCTCGCCGGCGCCGAGAATAATGAAATTGTGTATGCGGTAAATGCCAGCGGTGCTTTTCCCAAGAGTGATAATATCGCATTCAGTGGCGGTATTGCGTGGGCCGTAGCAAACCTGATAGCCCCGGAATTAAATGATAACGCAGTGGTAGGGGTAACGTATGATGAAGTACTGGAATTCAGTGAAAAGCTTGCTAAAAATCCATCTTTATACTCCGATTATTATATAGTTAAAACTTTGCCTGAAAACACAGTTGATGCAGAAAAAGTAGGCAGGGATGTAAAGCAGGTGAATAAGGTTTTTGATCAACGGGCTTTGCTGGCAGGAGCCGGGTTACTCTTAAAGATCATGCGGCAATTTGATGGTGTGGTGGAAAGAAAGAAATTTTACCTGGTTAAAAACGGCGCTGTGGGCTGGATATCGGCTTACGTAAATCAACATACCGGAAAATAAAAAAAACATTTCCCTATTTCCCCATGAGAGACACTAAATCTTTGTTACTGCTGCTGGTATCATTGTTGCTGGTGTTGGTATCTTTTGTTCTCATCTGGACATGGGGCTATAGTTATTATACAACCAACTCCAGGGCCAAAACCAATGCTGTGCAGGCAGCGCCTGATTCTGCAGCTATTGCCGGCAAAGTAAGAGATTCACTTCAAAAAGTATATGATGCAACCTTGCAGGGTCTTGACCTTCAGCTTAATTCAACTCTTCTGCATTCTGATTCGCTGCAAACCCAACTGGAAGTTAAACTGGCTGAGTTCTATCGTTTAAGAAACGAGATAGCTACCATTTTAAAAAGCCGCTCTGTCAACAATAATTTTACAGTAGTTAAACAAAAAATTGGTGAACTACAGGCCAAAGCAGATGATCTGAAAGAAAAGAACCAGGTTGTGGATAATGAAAATAAAAGGCTGAATGAAGTGCTCAGCGATATCAGTAAACCGGAAAAAAATGGCAGACCCACTGTTGCAAAAACCAATGAACCCGAAAGGCCCGCAACGGTTTACTCTGCATTCATTGCATCTGATATAAAATTGGCTGCTGTAAATAGTGCAGATGAAACAGAAACCCCCCTGGCAGAAAATGCCGGTAAATTAACAGGCACTTTTACTGTGATGAATTTTAACAGTCAGCTTACCAATGCCGAAATGATGGTGGTTGTTACCAGGCCCGATGGAAAAGTGCTGAAAGGCTCGCCATGGGATGCAGGCACTTTCAATACTCCCGCCGGAAAAAAAATATATTCCTATAAATTCAGCTTTGCGTACACCAGGGGAGAAGCAAAACGGCTGTCTTTTTCTTTAAAGGGAGGGAGTTTAACCAAAGGCAATTACACCATGGAGGTATATCACAATGGTATGATGATTGGAAAAGTTGTAAGGCAGCTCTCATAAGCGGTAATAAAAGTTTTTTTGCTGTTGTCATCCTGTTTTTTGTTTAGAATAAATACTACAAAAAAATAACCCAACCTGCTACAATATCCCCAATACTGAAATCGCATCTTTACAGTGTTGATTAAGAAAAGCCCGTTTAAAATCCCTTACTCCTGTGATCACTTTTTTTGTTCAGGCATGAGTTTTATCTATGAAAAACCTTCAGTATTGGAGGTTTTTTCTTTTTAACACGAAGGCAGGTTTACACATCTTTAAAATCTCCCTATTTTAGCCGCATGAAATGAGCCATAACAAAAGTTGGTGCCAATCAAAATTTATTGGCGAACCTGCCTGCCGTCATGCAGGCTCCAGGTGGCTAAAACCAATTAAAATGAACACATGAAAGCAGCTACTATTCATGAATTAAAACTGGAATTGCAGGATCTTCCGGCACCGCAGTTAACAGAACTTTGCATACGCCTGGCAAAATTTAAAAAGGAGAACAAAGAATTGCTTACCTATCTTTTGTTTGAATCTTTTGATGAACAGGCCTATGTTGAAAATATCAAAGCCGAAATGCTGGAGCAGTTTGGTGAAATCAACACTTCCAGTGTATATTTTATAAAGAAAAGCCTGAGGAAAATAATCCGTACTGTAAATAAATACATCCGTTATGCCGCATCTGCAGAAGCAGAGGTAAAACTCCTGTTGTTTTTTTGTACAACCCTTAAAATATCGGGGATACCCATTGAAAAAAATCCGGTCATCAGAAATATGTTTTATGGCCAGCTTAAAAAAGCTTCTAAGGTAATTGCTTCCATGCATGAAGACCTGCAGTACGAATATGTTAGAGAAATGGAAATACTGTCGGCGAATTAAATTATTTTAAAAAAATCGTACTTTAACAAAAAAAATTATGGCAAAGTCTAAGAAGAGAAAACACCACCACGATTTTCATCCGCAACCACATACAGCCAAAACTCAAAAAACCAAAAGCGCAGTAACAGTAGCAGGGGTATTCTTCTCTTTATTGGGTATAGGTATAGCTTATTTTGCAGCAGGGGCAAGCCTGCCCTGGTTATTGGCAGGGGCGGTTGCCGGTGCAGTGGGCGGTTACTATTTTGGCCTGCAGATAGATAAATCCTTCTCTAAAAAGTAAGAATTCCCTACAGATATTTTTTTCGCCGCACTTACTAACAATTGCTGCCGGTAATATGTGCATTTCCCAATTGCAGCTTGCATTTTGTTTAACTAATGATTATTTTGACTGGTCTTTCTATTCTTTTAACCTAAAACTAATCTTATGGACATTAAAAAATTATTAATTGGCGGTATCACCGGCGGTGTACTTTTTTTCCTGTTGGGCTGGGTTATTTACGGAATGTTATTAATGGATTTTATGGCCAGTAACCCAGGCATAGCTGGTAATGTAGCAAGGGCCGAACCTGATTATTTATACCTGATCATCGGCAACATGGCATTGGGTTTTATGATGGCCTATATATTTATAAGGGCCAATGTAAATACTATAGCAGGCGGGGCCGTAATGGGTGGTATAATCGGTTTACTGGTGGCAGTGGGGTATGATTGCATGATGTATGCAACAACCAATGTAACAAGTAAAACTGCCATGGCTGCCGATGTAGCTGCAACCACCGTAATGACGGCAGTGGTAGGTGCTGTAATTGGAATGCTGATGGGAATGGGTAAAAAAACTTCCTGAAAAATAATGCCTTCATCACAGGTAAAGGCGGGCACATGTATTTATCAGCCTGTGATGAAATTTGTATGGTAATTATTAATTCACTTGTTTATAAAGAGCTCTGGGGTTGAGCTCTTTTTTTATGCACTTCACTATCATTATCTTTACTCATAGTTAATTAAATCAATCAAGATGAAGAAGCATTTTTTTGCTGCTGTAAGCTGCATTTTTATTTCAGGTTCAATATATGCTCAAAAGGATGCAAAGTTTTCTGAAGAGATGAAGCAGGAGATGTGTAGCAAAGTAAGAGCTGCTGCACAACACGCCTGGAAAGGCTATAAAGATTATGCATGGGGAGAAGATGATTTGAAACCCCTCACAAAAACAGCAAAAACATGGTACAAAAAGTCAATGCTGATGACACCGGTTGATGCATTTGATACTTTTACTATGTTAGGTTTAACTACTGAAGCTAAAGAAGCAAAAGAGCTCATTCTTTCCAAACTCGATTTTAATATTGATAACGATGTGCAGGTTTTTGAAATCACCATTCGCCTGCTTGGAGGTTTAATTACTGCCTACGAAATGGATGGGGATAAAAAATTTCTTGCCCTGGCAAAAGACCTTGCTGACCGCCTGATGCCGGCCTTCAATTCAAAAACAGGAATACCTTACCGCTATGTGCATCTGCAAACCGGCAAAACAAGAGATGGCATTAATAACCCTGCAGAGATAGGAACATTAATGATGGAGTTTGGAAAACTCTCAAGGATAACCGGGAATAAAAAATATTACAACGCCGCAAAAAAGGGAATGATGTATGTGTACAATCACCGCAGCAGTTTGGATCTGGTGGGAGAGCAGATAGATGTCGAAACCGGCAAATGGATAAATAACAGGAGCCATATTGGCGCTTATATTGATTCTTATTACGAGTACCTGTACAAAAGCTGGTTACTCTTTGGCGATAAAGATTTTAAAACTGCTTTTGAGGTACACAATGCAGCCATTAAAAAACATTACATCAGCAAAACGGATAAAGGCTGGTTTATGCAACAGGTTGATATGAACACTGGGAAAGTGATAGATACAAAATACGGCGCACTGGAAGCATTTTATGCCGGACTATGCGCCTTTGCAGGAGATGTGGAAACCGGCCGCCAGATACAGGAAGCCAATTATTATATGTGGACACGCTTTAACATCGAACCGGAAGAATTTGATTTTAAAGCTGATACCATTACCGCTGCATATTATATTTTGCGACCTGAGAATTTAGAGAGCGCTTTCTACATGTACCGTATGACTGGTGAGCTGAAATATTTATGGCAGGGAAAAGTGATGGTAGAAAGCATTATTGACCACTGCAAGCATGATGTGGGTTATGCTTCGCTTAAAAATGTGCAGACCTTTGAAAAGATGAATTCAATGGAGAGTTTCTTTTTTGGTGAAACTTTGAAATATGCATACCTCATCTTCGCACCCGAATCAACACTGGATTTTAAAAAAGTGGTATTGACAACAGAAGCACATCCCTTTAAAATAGAAAAAAAATGACGAATTGCATATAAGGGTGGCGCTTCTTAACCCTCAACTTTAACCTCAACTTCAACCTCTTATCCTATTCCTTACGCATCTTCTCAGTAAAGTAATCATGCTTTACAGCTTTGCCCGTTTTCAGATCAATGATCATTAACAGGTTGGCATTGCCGGAGGTGATCTCTTCATTATCGTTGCCAAGGATGATCAGCTTTGTGCCTGCAAATATCCAATCCTTAAATTCCGGGAGCATAGTATTTACCGACCATTTAGTATTTCCCTGCAAGTCAATCCGGGCCAGCATAATATTGCCGATATTGCCTACTTTTTCTTTATAACAAACAATAAATCCTTCTTCATTGGTAAGGTGAATGGGTAAGGCAGTTTCTTTATTCAATAAAAATCCGCCCTGCAGGTAAACGGCATCATTTACTTTTTCAGGTTCGCCAATTAACAATTCAACAGCTCTCCTTGCAGAATCTTTGATGCTTACTGCTGCACTGTAAAATTTATTGCGTGCGGTTTCTGTATATACACTCCGGTACCTGAAACTTGTTTCGGGCTTTTCCAGGTCTTCCGTATTTAGCAGGCCGTACCATTTTCCATTAAAAGTATCTACGGCTGTGCAGATATTACTGTAGCTCTTACTGCCTCCTGTAAGATTTTCTATCTGTCTTTTTATATCATCACCGGCATTACTGAGATCGTTCAGATCGCTGATCTCGTTACGGATGGCTGTTTTCATTTTACTGATGCTGTCCTGGATGCGGTTAAAATTTTTACCGCTGTCAAAATAGGCCGCAGGGCTTATTTTGCGTTCGCTGTACAGTTTGTTAAAAGCACGATAGCGATCAAAATTATTCCGGTACAACTTATCCAGCGCATCCTCTGCTTTCTTTAATACCTTCATCTTCGCTTCGGTAACATCTTTGCCCATTCCATCTTCACCGGTAACAATGGCTTTCAAGTCGGCAGTTGATAAACTATATTTTAAGCCGTCTGTTGCTGTTATCAGGATGCTGTTTGAAAATTGATCATACTTATAATAGCGCCCTTCCTCCGGCATTTTACCCCTCAGCTCAGGATTTTTTGTTTCTATTGTTTCCTTATCCGCCAGTTTTTCAAGTGTGTAAGGATCGTAAGCAAGCAGTTCATTAATAAAAACCCAGGCCTTATCATTGCTGCTGCCCATCACAGCAACAGGGCGGAATTTAATATCACTGTTATGAATTATTTTTTTGTTGCTGATCAGTTCCCCGGTAGCGGCATCATTTGCCTGTATAAAATAATTAACGCTCATACTTTTAAAAGTGCCCTTAGGGCCAGAGCTGTATGAGGTGGCTTTACCATATTCAACAATCGTAAAAACAACAGCCTTACCATCTTTCTCAAAATAAAGAGCCGGTACCATTGCTGAGCGTTCGTCATAGCCTGAGAGGCAGCCTCTCAATAAAAAAATAAAACCTGCAATGAGGCCGATGAGTACAACTGCACCGCCGAGCAAACCCTTTTTAAGCATAAAAAATGTTTTGATGTTAAATATAAAGAACCGGATGCAACATTCAAAGCCGGGAACTGCATCATCAGCCTATATTAATTACATTTGCAGGGCTTATAATCTTGTTATGATCAAAGGAATAAACGATTTTAAAAATGTTTTTTTTATTGGTGTGGCCGGTGTGGGCATGAGCGCCATTGCACAATACCTGGCAGGCATTGGGAAAAATGTAAGCGGCAGCGACCGCTATTTTAAAGAAAGGGAGTACAACGAAACAAAAGAAAAACTGGAAGCGGAAGGGATTAAATGCTTTTTACAAAACGGGGAAGGTATTAATAACGAAACCAACCTGGTAGTTGTTTCAACAGCGATAGAAGACACCGTGTTTGAAGTGCAGAAAGCCAAAGAACTGAATATCCCCATCATCAAAAGGTCTGAACTGCTTGCGATTATTGCCAAAAGCAAAAAAACGATTGCTGTTGGCGGCACATCGGGCAAAAGCACCACCAGTGCCATGTTGTTTGATATCCTGGATAAGGCCGGAATGCAACCCAGCATCATAAGCGGGGCAGGATTGGTAAGCATTATTAAAGAAGGCAAGATAGGCAATGCAAAGGTTGGTGCAGGGGAGTGGCTGGTAATTGAAGCTGATGAAAGCGATGGCAGTATTGTGCAATATCATCCTGAAATTGGTTTGTTATTAAATGTTGATAAAGACCACCAGGAGATAGAAGAACTGATGAGCATTTTCGCTACATTTAAAAACAACAGCAAGGTATTCATCGTTAATCAATCCAATCATCTTGCAAAACAGCTTTCGCAAAATATCAAACAGGATTTTTCCTCAGATGAAAATTCAGGATCTGGTTACCTTGCAAAGAATTTTAATCAGCAGGGGTTCAGCATCCAATTCACGATTAACGAATCTCCATTCACGATTAACAGTATTGGAAAGCACAATATGGAAAACGCCCTGGCCGCTGTTGCCGTAGCCAATCAGATAGGCGTTGATCTTGAAACCTGTGCTTCTTCTTTAAAAAATTACGAAGGTATTTACCGCCGTAACCAGGTGCTGGGAAATAAAAAGGGCATTTGGGTAATTGATGATTATGCACACAACCCGGTTAAATGTGCTGCGGCCATCAGGGCTTGCCAGCCTGTTGCAGATAAAGTGGTGGCCTGGTTTCAGCCGCATGGTTACGGACCAACCAGATTTTTACGGAATGATTTTGTAAAAGAAATTGCAGCAGCCTTAAGGCCGCAGGATGAAATATGGATGAGTGAGATTTTTTATGCAGGAGGCACAGCGGTAAAAGACATAAGTGCAAATGATCTTATTAATGATATTGAGGCATTGGGTAAACATGCATTCTTTGTTGAAGACAGGAGCCTGTTTGTGGAAACGGTGCGCCCACATCTTTCCGGAAATGCTGTGCTGCTTTTAATGGGGGCAAGGGATCCGGGATTAGAAGCATTCAGCAGATCTGTATTTGAATTACTCTAAATAAATTTTATGAAGACTATTTTAAGCGCATTGATCATTTTTTTCTCACTAACCACTTTTGCGCAGATGGATAAACCGGTTACCAATGCAGAACTGAAAGCCCTGGTTGGCTACTGGACCGGGCCGATGATTGCCACAGGTTTTGTTGATGGTAAGAACCAGCACAGTTATACTACAGCGCTTGAAGTAACGGATATGCAGGATTCACTGATGTTCAGTTTTACTTTTACAGACGAAGGCGGTAAACAGCTGGTTGAAAAATACCCTTTTCGGATTTATGATAACAATAGCAAACTCAGTTTCGACAGTACACAATTTGAGATAACTGAAGTACGCAGAAGAGGTGTACGCTTAACTATGTATGCCGAAAGAGAAGGTTATACCCCGGACAAGACCCGTAGGGTAGAGTGGCAGGATATATTCATTATTGGGCCAGGCATTTTAAATATCACCAAAGGTATCAGGTATCCTGATATGGTTGATTTCTCAATACTGAAAAGATTAACACTTACAAAGAAATAGAATTTGATCAAACATGGCCTGACATCCCCGTCTGACCATATACAATGTTAACAGGTTTTTAAAGAATGACAACACTCATAACCAACATAGCCCAACTGGTAAATACCCGCAAAGAAACAAATCTTCTCCGCGGCACCGCGTTGGCGGAGTTGCCGGTGATTGAAGATGCATTTTTACTCATTGAAGATGGCATCATTGCAGCGTACGGCTATATGTACGAACTGGAATTAAAAGTTCCGCAATTGCCCAAACACATTATTGATGCCCACGAACAATTTATTTTACCTGCCTGGTGCGATAGCCATACCCACCTTGTTTTTGCAAAAACGAGAGAAGAAGAATTTATTGATAAGATAAAAGGCATGAGTTATGCAGATATTGCTGCAAAAGGCGGCGGTATTTTAAACAGTGCCGGCAAATTAAATGAAGCAACTGAAGATGAACTCTTCAGCAGCGCCTGGAAAAGATTAGAAGAAGCAGCAAAACTCGGCACCGGTGCCATCGAAATAAAAAGCGGCTATGGTTTAACTGCAGCAGGTGAATTGAAAATGCTTCGGGTGATTAAAAAGTTAAAAGAGAAATCGAACCTCAGCATTAAATCAACCTTCCTCGGTGCACATACTTACCCCATTGCTTATAAAGAAAACCACCAGGGATATATTGACAGCATCATTAACGAAATGCTGCCTGTAATTGCTGCAGAAAAACTGGCGGACTATATAGATGTGTTTTGTGAAACCGGCTTCTTCTCTTCCGCAGAAATGGAAACCATCTGCAAAGCAGGAATGAGCTATGGTTTAAAACCAAAGCTGCATGTAAACCAGCTCAACAGTATCGGAGGAATAGAATCAGCGGTCAAACTAAATGCACTTTCTGTTGATCACCTGGAAACGATGACTGATGTTGATATAACTACGCTGGCTTCATCCAATACAATTGGCACATTGTTACCAACAGCCGCTTTCTTTTTACGTATGCAGTACCAGCCGGCAAGAACATTGATTGATAATAACTGCGCCATTGCATTAGCTTCTGATTATAATCCCGGCTCATCACCATCAGGCAATATGAATTTTGTTGTTGCCCTCAGTTGCATTCAAATGAAAATGCTGCCCGAAGAAGCCATCAATGCAGCAACTATCAACGGCGCTTATGCAATGGAATTACAGAACGAATTTGGCAGCATCACCATCGGCAAAAAAGCAAACCTCATTTTTACCAAACCCATTCCATCGTTGGCATATCTGCCTTATGCATTTGGAAACAATCTGATTGATAAGGTAATGATAGGTGGAATTTTTATTTAAATCTCTTTCACGCAAAGCTGCAAAGTAAATAAGACGCAAAGCTTTTGGCACTTTGCTCCTTAGCACCTTTGCGTGAAAACTCATTCTCAGATGAAAACTTTAAACCTTTCGAAACAATACTTCTCAAGCATCTCCCTGTCATCAGGATGGGCAATATCTATCAGCAGCTTTGCACGTTGCCTTAAATTCTTTCCAAACAAATAGGCAACACCGTATTCAGTAACCACGTAATGTACATGTCCACGGGTGGTAACCACACCTGCGCCTTCTTTAAGATAAGGTACAATGCGTGGCATCCCTTTTTTGGTGCGGCTTGTTAATGCAATGATGGGTTTGCCTCCTTTGCTGAGTGCAGCGCCCCTTATAAAATCCATTTGCCCGCCAATGCCGCTGTATTGCAAAGTGCCGATGCTGTCGCTGCATACCTGGCCTGTAAGATCAACCTCAATGGCGCTGTTAATAGCCACAACTTTGGGGTTGCGCTGTATCACCTGCGGACTGTTTACGTAATCAATATCCAGGAAAACTACAGAAGGATTGTCATCAACGTAATTGTATAGTTTCTTTGTGCCAAGTGCAAAACTGGTTACACTTTTATTGGGGTGTATCTTTTTTTTGCGGTTGTTTATCACATCGCTTTCAATCAGGCTTATTACACCGTCACTCATCATCTCGGTATGTACGCCCAGATTTTTATGATTACCTAATAAACTCAATACCGCATCAGGTATGGTGCCGATGCCCATCTGCAGGGTGCTTCCATCATCAATCATATCGGCTATCAGCTTTCCTATCTTCAGTTCATTTTCTCCTACTTTGCTGCTGTAACTTTCTTCTGGCAGGTCCGCATCATGAAAAACCATTTTGGCAAACCTGTCTGTATGTATCATGCCGTCGCCATGGGTACGGGGCATATTGGGGTTTATCATTGCAATAATCTGTTTGGCGGAGTCAACCGCAGAACGTGCAATATCAACCGATACGCCCAGCGATACGTATCCCTGCTTATCCGGTGGCGATACCTGCACAATAGCCGTATCCAGCGGCATGATGTCATTTTTGAAGAGATCCGGGATGTCGCTTAAAAAAACCGGAACAAAATCTCCCCGGCCTTCGGCCACAGCTTCCCGTATGGGTGTTGATACAAATAAAGAATTGATAAGAAAACTATCCTGGTACTCCGGCTTTGCAATCTCCACATCGCCTTTGAGTGTGATGGAAACCAGTTCTACATTTTGCAGCCTGTCTTTTTCACCGGCCAGTTCATTAAGCAAAAAAGTGGGGGTACAGATGCTGCCATGCACAAAAACACGGCTGTTGCTTTCAATAATGGACAGGGCTTCTTTGGCGGTTACATAGTTATATGGATGGATCATTTAAATTATTATTTATCGCAAAAATCCATTTAATATCTAATGCATCAGCTAATATCTGTCATACAGCGATATGATTTTTGTTTGAACAGGTACTTTTACCACAAAGGTTACAAAGCAAAAACACAAAGTTCACTAAGTATAACTTTGTACTCTTAGTGCATACCTTTGTGACCTTTGTGGTTAATTTCTTTAATTTTAAACAAAAACTTACATGCAACTTATAGAATGTGTTCCCAATTTCTCCGAAGGCAACGACCCCAACATCATCAAACAAATAACCAACGAAATAGAATCCGTTGAAGGTGTACGCCTTCTCAATGTAGACCCGGGTAAAGCAACCAACAGAACTGTTGTAACCATGGTAGGTCAACCCGGGCCAGTTATAGAAGCTGCCTTCAAAGCCATAAAAAAAGCAGGAGAGCTGATTGACATGAGTAAACACAAAGGCGAGCATCCACGCATGGGCGCTACGGATGTTTGTCCGCTGATTCCGATTGCAAACATCAGTATGGAAGAAACAGCAAACTATGCACAGCAGCTTGCAAAAAGGGTAGGAGAAGAACTCAGCATTCCGGTTTATTTATACGAAGCAGCACAACCAAACGCAGCAAGAAACAATCTGAGTGTTATCCGTGCCGGAGAATACGAGGGCTTCTTTAAAAAAATAAAACAGCCTGAATGGGCTCCCGATTTTGGCCCTGCGGAGTTTGATGCAAAGCGTGGAGGCACCGTTATTGGCGCAAGAGACTTTTTAGTGGCATATAATATCAACCTCAACACCACATCCACCCGCCGGGCTAATGCCATTGCATTTGATGTACGGGAAGCCGGAAGGAATATTGAAGTGGATGGTAAGAAAGTAAACCAGCCCGGCACCCTCAAAAGTGTAAAAGCCATCGGCTGGTATATTGAAGAATATGGCGTGGCGCAGATATCCATGAACCTCACCAATATCAACATTACCCCTGTGCATATTGCATTTGATGAGGTTTGCACCAAGGCAACTGCAAGGGGCATACGTGTTACGGGCAGCGAACTGGTGGGCCTTATTCCTTTAAAAGCCATGACCGATGCCGGAAAATATTTTTTACAAAAACAAAAACGCAGTACCGGTGTAAGTGAAAAAGAACTCATCAAGATAGCTATTAAAAGTATGGGGCTTGATGAACTGGGCCCCTTTAAGCCTGAAGAGCGAATCATCGAATACATGCTTGCCAATGCAGCCGATCACAAACTTGTGAGCATGACCCTTATTGATTTTGCCAACGAAACGGCCAGAGAAAGCCCGGCACCCGGCGGCGGTTCCATCAGCGCTTATGTGGGAGCATTGGGCGTAAGCCTGGCAACCATGGTGGCCAATTTAAGCAGCCATAAAAAAGGCTGGGATGAGAGATGGAAAGAATTCAGCGATTGGGCGGAGAAAGGCGAGAAGTATAAAAGTACTTTATTACAATTGGTAGATGCTGACACTGCAGCATTCAATAAAATAATGGAAGCCTTTGGTCTGCCCAAAGCAACGGATGCAGAAAAAGCCACCTGTGCCGAAGCCATTCAGGCTGCCACCAAATACGCAATCGAGATCCCTTTTAAGGTAATGGAAACTGCTTACGCCAGTATGGAAGTTATTAAAGCGATGGTAATAGAAGGCAACCCCAATTCTGTAACTGATGCAGGAGTGGGTGCCCTTTGTGCAAGGGCCGCCGTAATGGGCGCTTTTATGAACGTACGCATTAATGCCACCGGTTATAAAGACAAAACATTTACCGAAGATGTAATTGCCCGGGGCAATGATATACAAAACAAAACACTGGCACTGGAAGCGGAGATATTGGAGTTGGTGAATGAGAAGATTGGGGTGTAGTTTCTGTCATTTCGACGATAGGAGAAATCTGTTTGGCAAAGATGAAATGATGATGGAACAGGCATTTGTATTTCATACCATGTGTCTCACCTGGCTTTTCGCAAGTAGTCATTTTTATTAACTGAAACCTTTCTGCGAAACCCCGATGTTAGAGTACTCTTTCATTTCAAAGCTTGCAGTACCAATATTTCGTAAGTGGCGGCATTTTATGGCAGAAGTATTATACATCGGGATTTCACGCAAGGGGTTTAGTTTTTTATATAGTATTTTGTGAAAACCCAGCTGGGACGAAAACTTTCGCTTGCCTGGCAGCCAGGCATTATTTTAATTTTTCTTTTTATCTTTCTTCTCTGATTTGCCGGTATGAAAAAGAAAAAACTGCTGCACCTTATTCTGGTTGCATTTATTTTGCTGTGGCAACAAACAAACACTTATGCCCAGATAAATGCTGTTAAATGGCAGCCATGGATGCAGCATCCATGCTACAAAGGCCTGTCAATAAGCGTACGCAATATGGGATGGGCTAAACAAGCTGAAGGTTATTTATGGGGAGTAAGGTTCAGGAATGATTATGATACTGCGGTGACATTTAAATTCGGCCTTACTATCGACACAGAAAAAATAAAAGGCGGTACCAGTGCTGTTTATAAACTGAAGGCCGGCGATACCTGGACAGAAGGAGCAGACAGCATGACTGCCCATATTTTTAAAACCGCATCTATTGACTGGGCGGTGGATGTTGGGGAACTTTGTTTTGACGGCATGCACTGCGGTGGAAAAAATGATTGCTACGCTATTTGTGATTCTGTTGAAAAGAAAATAAACCAGCCCTGCGGCCTGGAGGCAAATACAGCAATCCGGCCAGGGGTTTGGATATCAATGGCAGGCACCGGCAGCGAGATACAGTCAAAAATTGAAATTACGCAGACCGGCCTCATTTTTACCAGGTCGGGTATATCTTTTGAGTTCTTAAAAATTTCGGCAGATGAGTTTGAGTGGGTACATGGCAAAGGATACCAGTTGAAATTTAAAGACAATACCCATGCAATTTTATACTGTGATGGTGATCATCTGTATCCTCAGTTTGTTTTTAAACCTGGCTCTTCACTTTCTGGTCAGGTAGCTTACAAAAACTATGAAGATGCTTCTTTTTTTGAAGGTGAATGGATAAATAATACAGATAAAAAGAAAATGAAGATCACCGGTACAAAGGAGGGATTAAGCCTTAAAAAATCCGGTGAGGCGATATCCCGTTTGTATATCATTATGCCCGATCTTTCTTTCAGATCAGCTTCCGAAAAAGATAAGATCATGAGCCTGTCGGGTAAAAACTATGAGACACTGGTCTTTTATGATGGGCTTAAAAGTGTTGATACTTATACACGTCTTAAAACTTTTGTTCTTAAAAAAACTGTTGGTAAACAATAAACAGGTATATCAGTATTACAGTTAAATTATACAAGAGCCAGAGTTAATAACCCCGCTGCCGGGATAGGTGTATTTTTGTTTTACGCAATCTTTCCATAAATATTTAGATAAACAATAAAAATGATCAGCGTGTTAGCGGCGCCGGGTGATATGCATACGCCGGTTATTGGCACTACATACCAGTTGTTTCAAATAGCCTCCACTTATTAAACGCTTCATACAAATGAATTGTATTACCGTTCCTTTGATATGTACATTCATACCGGCATACTAATTAACTCATGCGGTTCTGTACGCCGGTATGATGGCAAGTGATAATTTTCAAGTCATCTTTAAAACAAAAGTTATGAAAACACTATTATCGATCATTTGCATGCTGTTATTACCAGGGTTTGCTGTTTACAGCCAGACCCTTGCACCAACCAGTAATTCATTTCCGGCAAACGGAAGCGTTGGCTCTGCACGTATTGCAACAGCATCAATTGCAAATCCCGAATGTAAAATGTATGTTGGCGGTTCTGTAAAACTTTTCAATACCGGCAACAGCGGTATCAGCAGCCCAAGCCTGTACCTGAAAAATACCACCGCATCTACCGGAAGAAATTATTTTATCAATTCAAGCTCGGGTGGTTTGTTCCAGGTAGTTGACAGCAATGCCGCCGGCACGGCAAGGCTTGTTATTAACGCATCAGGAAACGTAGGAATGGGAACCGTATCACCTCAGGCAAGGCTGCATGTAAACGGCCTCAGCACTTTTGAGAACGGAACAAACACTTCAGCCATTATTACTTCTGTAAGAGGAGGGGTAAGTCTTTTTGAAGTAAGGGCAAGTACCCTGAACGGGGAAGCCAACCTCTTTATCGGCAAAGATGCCGGTATGAATGCGGACCCATCTTTGCCTGTGTATACAGAAGCAAATAATACCGGTATAGGTTGGGCTGCCTTAAAATCCCTCACCAGCGGGTTTAAAAACACGGCAATCGGTTCTCAAACTTTATCATCGCTTACCACCGGCAATTTTAATTCTGCTTTTGGCAACCTTGCGCTGGCAAGCCTGGTTACCGGAGAGGATAATTTAGGCTTTGGTCAGGCAACCATGTATACCAAAGTAAGCGGCAGTTACAATATTGCCATTGGTACCAATGCAGGCGAAGCCAATGTATCTGGTAGCAACAATACCTATATAGGCAAAAGCTCTGGCTTAACCAGTACCGGCAGCTGGAATACGTTTATTGGCAGAAGTTCAGGAAGAAATATAGGTGCAGGAGATTACAATGTGATCATTGGGAATAATGACGGAGCCGGTCTTAACGGTTTGAGTAACCATATCATACTGGCCGATGGCGGCGGAACCGAAAGATTAAAAGTTAACAACACAGGTGCTTTTTCTATTGGAGGTAACTATGGTACAGCCGGACAGGTATTAACATCAAACGGCAGTGGAGCAGCGCCTACCTGGCAGTCTGCAGGGGCCGGCAGCAGTTTCTGGACGGATGCCGGAGGCGGTAACCTCTACAATACCAACCAGGCCGGTAATGTAGCTGTTGGATTATCTGCCGTGCCTTCCGGCTATCGCTTTGCGGTAGCAGGGGGTATCATTGCCGAGAAGATAAAATTAAAACTGCAGTCGGCCGTATGGCCCGATTATGTGTTCAATAAAACTTACCAACTTCCTTCGTTGAAAGAAGTAGAGAAGTTCATTGAAAAATATCAGCACCTGCCAGGCATACCATCTGCTGCTGAACTTGGAAAAGAAGGAATAGATGTGGGAAGTATGAATGCAAAGCTGCTGGAGAAAATTGAAGAGCTGACCCTATACCTGCTTGAAATGAAAAAAGAGATAGAAACATTAAAGCAGGAAAACAGGACTTTGAAACTATCTTTTTCAACGGATAAAAATTAATACCTATGAAAACGATATTAATAATACTGTATTGCTTGTTTGTGGCGCTGGTGGCAGGCGCCCAAACAAACCGTGAAATTAAAACGATACAGGCCGGAACCCAAGTGCAGTTTCTTTTAGAATCCGGTAAGGCCAAAATTGCCGAACAAAAACAAAACAGGGAACTGGCCATGCAGTGTGCAAAATTAAAAGGGTGGCCTTTGGTAAAAAAAGGAATCAATAACGGGTTTTCCATGCTTGTAGGTGTTACAGGTAATCTGCAGCCAATATATGCCACTTCATTAAACTGGGGGGCGGGACTTACAACCCGTGCAAATAAACTTTACAGCGGCGGCGGTTTAGGACTTGGCATACATGGCGAAAGTATGACGGTCGGTATATGGGATGCACCCGATGTGTTGCTTACGCATGAAATATTCGAAAACCGGGCTGTTAAAATGGATGGTCCTGTAAACTATCTCGCCAATCATGCTACACATGTTGCCGGCACGATCATAGGGTCTGATCAGTATGAAGGAGGACTCGTGAGGGGGGCTGCATTTAAGGCGAATTTACATGCCTACGACTGGTATGATGACAGGGGAGAAGCACGTACTGCCGCTGCAAATGGTTTGCTTGTATCCAATCATTCTTATTATACAACAACCCTTGCCGGCTATTCTGTGTGGGGCGGGTATGATTACTCAACAACCTATTGGGATACCACCATGTATTATGCACCTTACTACCTGGTGGCCTGGGCTGCCGGAAACGGCGGTGAATGGTATGGGCAACCGGTGGAAGCCAACCGCCTTGTTAATGAAGCAGCCAACAAAAACGGTATTACCGTAGGAAACATTTATGAGATAAGTAACTATACCGGCCCGGGCGATGTGGTGATTTCGCCTAGCAGCAGCAGGGGCCCCACTTATGATGGCAGAATAAAACCGGATGTTTGCGCAAAGGGCCATGCGGTAAATTCCAGCAATAACTATACTATTATCAACCCGTCTACCGGAACATTCTATACGCCCTATGGGTATGCCTGGGGCACTTCCATGGCAACGGCAGGTGTTACGGGTACCCTTTTGCTTTTGCAACAGTATTACGTATCCCTCTCTGGCTCTTCATTTATGAAATCAGCCAGCTTAAAAGGCCTTGCAATTCATACCGCCGACGAAGCCGGACTATATCCCGGCCCGGATTATAAATTTGGCTGGGGAGTACTTAATGCAGAAAAAGCAGCGCTGATTATTGGTAGTAACAGCCAGAACTCCGGAATTACAGAGGCTACTCTTAATAACAACAGTACCTACACAAAAGTGGTTACTGCAGCGGGTAATCAGCCGCTTGTGGCAACACTCTGCTGGACAGATGTGCCGGGTGCAGCTATAGAATATCCTTACACAGATAGTTCAGCCAGGCTGGTAAATGATCTGGATATCAGAATAACCAGCGGAGTAAATACCAACTACCCATGGAAGTTAAACCCTGCAGATATACAGGGGGCAGCTATACAGGGCGATAACGACAGGGACAATGTGGAAAAAATAGAAATACCAAATGCGGTAGCCGGGCAAGCCTACACCATTACCATAACACACAAAGGAACATTGAATATTCCTGTGGGCTTGAGTAAACAGGATTTTTCGCTGATTGTATCAGGACAGCAGACTTGCCCTTCAGATGTTACCATTACAGGCACTTATGCTGTACCGCTTACATCATCAGCAAACTGGATAAAGTCTGCAGGACAAACCACTATACAGGAAACTGCAACTGTAAAACTTGATGCTGCTGCAACCGGGTATGTAGAAATGGCACCATCTGCAGGCACCGATTTCTTTTATGCTGCCCCCACTACCGGCGAGTTTATAGCCCAGCCATTAGATGGATGTGGCGTACAAGAGCCCATGCGTGGTATACAGGAGCGACCGGTAAAGTATTTCAGCATCCCGGCAACAACAACAGCCAGAATTGATGTTTTGCGGGCAGATAAACTTACTGTTTTACCCAATCCCACCAACGGAACATTTGTACTTACAGCAGGTCGTGATATAACAACGTCTTATATAGAGGCCGTGGATGTATCGGGTAAGGTACAGAATATCAGCATAGAGAATATGGGAAACTACAGTAAAAAAATACAGTTTGTAAATAAAACAAAAGGCACATATTTTATTAAAGTGCATTCAAAGGCAATAGTACAAACCGCAAAGGTTGTAGTATTCTGATAAACAGCAGCTAATGATGCTGTAAAGATCCGCTTTATGATAAATGAAGCGGATTTTTTTATCCTGACTGCTCTTTGTAATGTTGCCGGTCTGTAACCGGCTGTAAAATCAAAATTTCATTATACTTACAGTAGTTGCACCCGAAAGCTCAGCCCTGTCAACCGTTTCATTTTCCTTTACTTCGGCAGTGCCTTTATCCGTCATGGTGGCGGCGGTTTTCTTAAGCTGTTTAATAAACAATACCCGCTGTGTTTTGGATAATTCTTTCAGGCCAAAGGCTAACCAGTACTCGCCTTCACGGCCCATAGGGCCAATGCGGTCGGCGCTTAGCTTTTTTATTTTGTATTGCTTTTTAAAGCGCTGCACCATTTTCATCAGCGGCTCATCAGAAGGAACACCGCAGCACATACTGTTGAAGGTAATTACCACAGGGTAGGTGGTTTTCTTTTGTGCAAAGGCCGGTACTGTTGCCAGTAAGTAAACTAAAAAAGTAAAAAATAACTTTTGCATTTGTTGATCTTTAGTGATTGTGAGACAGGAAAAATAAAAAACTGTTTATCATACAATTTACCGGTTAACAAAAAACTTACCAAACGGTAAACAGCCGGCGGCAAAATCATTCACCGCTTTTTTGCTGCTGCCAATGGATTGCAGAAAATTAAACGTCTTATTTAAGGGAGAAAGCCTATTTTTATAACGTGTTCAGGCTTCAACTGCCATTATAAGTTACCCGATACTGCTAAACATTTTTAAACAGAAACAATGACCAGGTTAAACTATCTGCTTATTGCAATTATTTTAATTGCATTAACCCCCATTTCAGCCATTTCCCAATCATTAAGTGTAAATACAGATGGCAGCGCCGCTGAAGCCAGCGCCATGCTGGATGTAAAAAGCACCACCAAAGGATTACTGGTACCCCGCATGAGCCGTGCCGAAAGAGATGCCATTGCATCGCCTGCTACCGGCCTGCTTATTTTTCAAAATGCGCCGGACAGTATTGGTTACTATTATTATAACGGTACGGCATGGACATGGCTGCTATCCAACTCCAATGCCGATTCGCTGGCCTGGAAAACAGGCGGCAACACCGGCACTTTACCTGCTAACAATTTTATAGGCACCAGGGATAATGCCGACCTGGTAATAAAAACCAACAATGCAGAAGTGATGCGTATTGCAACAAACGGAGCCATTGGCCTGGGTACAAATGCCCCCTCCACCGGTATTGGCGGCGGGGCCAAAATTGATATCAGGGATGAGGATGGAAATTTCAGTGATATTTCCCAGATGGTTGCCGGCACAACCGGAGCCCCTTTTCATAACTTCATTAAACAACGGGGAACCGTGGCCGCACCTGCAGCAACTGTTTCGGGTGATGCTCTTGGCCAGATTAACGGATTACTTTATGATGGTTCCACTTACAGGTACAGCACCGTTATCAGGATGCAGGCAGATGGTACCATATCAACCACCCGTACCCCGGCTGCCATTCGTTTTTTTACAACAGATACCAATGCGGTAAGTCCGGTGGAAAGGCTTACCATCAAGTCATATGGTAGTGTGGGCATCGGCGTATCCACCCCGGTAGCCAGGCTGGATGTGGCCGGCAATGGTGGCGGTACCAATTCTGTATTGCTGCGTAGTGGAAATACCAGTGTGGGTACAGCAAGCAATCAATTAACGTTCGGTTATAATGGTACGGCGCAATACCGCCATTCTATAAAAACCAGGCATAACTCCGCCAGCCGTATTGGCAATGCTTACGATTTTTATTTATGGAACCAGGGGGTAGATAATATTGATACCTTAGGCAGCGAAGCCGCAATGACACTTGATGGAAACCACCGGGGTATGTTGGGCATAGGTACCCAAACTCCCAGGAGTGAAGTACATATAAGCGATGGCAGTACCAGTTTAAAAAATGTTACTGATGGTGGAGGGTATGGCGCTTCTATGCTGATAACGGATAATAATATTCCCCGTATTTACCTGGAAGCTGCCGGCCAGCCAGCAGATCAAAAACTGATGGATATAAGGTTGTTCAACCAAAGCATCAGGTTTGCTGCCCTTACAGATGCCGGAAATGCCTTTACCAATTCGGATATATTGGTGATAAACAGGGGTGGTAATGTAGGTATTGGTGTACCAACGCCTGCAGTTGCACTCGATGTAAACGGCAGCGCCACCATCGGCACCGGTAATACCAATACCGGCACAAAAACAATTGCCTCGGGCAATGCCAATAACCTTAGCGGTAATTACTCCATAGTTACCGGAGAAAGCAATACAGTAAGTTCAATAAGGTCTATGGTATCAGGCGTTACCAATAATGTAAGCGGTGAAAATAATATTGTATCTGGCGTACTCAACCAGGTTGTTTCACCCTATGGTCATTCTATAGTGGTAGGTTACCAGGATACATTGAATGGTTCTGCTTCAGCCATATTCGGATTTAAAAACAATGTAACCGGCTTTACCGGTTTTGCTGCCGGCGACAGAAATACAGTATTTGCTCAAAACGGAACCGCATTTGGTTATCAAAATGCCACATCAGGCACCAGTGCATTTGTAACCGGGTTGCTTGATACTGCAGCCGGTAATAATTCGGCTGCATTTGGTTTGAGCAACAAAGCGGCTTCCTTTAATGAATTTGCATTGGGTATGTATGGCACTAACTATACGCCAGTATCTACATCAGTTTACGATGCGGCCGACCGTATTTTCAATGTAGGAAACGGCATTTCATCTGTTTTAAGGGCCGATGCATTTACTATATTAAAAGGAGGCAATGTGGGTATTGGTACGGCTAATCCTACAGCATTGCTGGATATAAATGGCAATACCATCAGGGTAAGAACAGCCAAAACACCTGCTTCTTCAGCTGATGCCGGAAATACAGGCGATATTGCCTGGGACAATGATTACATTTATATATGCGTGGCAACCAATACCTGGAAAAGAGTAGCGATAAGTACCTGGTAAATTATATGATGTTTGTACGGTAGCTTGTTATTTGGTACCCAGCAACTTTTCAACCATCAGCTTATTAAACTTATCCGGCTCTTCTTCCAAAGGCCCGTGGCCCGAATATTCGAACCAGATGATTTCTTTGCTGGGTGCCTGCAGGTTTTTTACCAATGCTTCCACCAGCACGGCAGGAACATTCCAATCATGCCTGCCGGCAAAAAAATAAGCCGGTATATCCAGTTTGGTCAACCCGGTAAAGTCTGTTGCAAAAATATCTTTCTCCAGCAAACCTGCTGAATAAAAGAACCCTTTGTTCCAGTCGTAATTTTTGTAGTCTTCATATTTTGTCATTGCTCTTTGCACAAGCTGATCGGTTTTTGCATCAAAAACAGCACCCCCGTATTTTGAAACAAGTTCATACTGTTTCATAAAACATTCCATCGGGCTTTTACATAAAGCGGTATCGCCTTTGCGGAGTTGCCTAAGGGTACTTAGTGTTTCGTTATCATTTTTTTTGGCAGCCTGTTCTTCCAGCCATTTTTGTGTTACCTGCATTCCTTTTTTTAAATTCACTACCTGGGATATGCCGGCATAGGCCAGGTAATCTTCCGGGTATTTCTGTGCAAGTACCAGGCCTGCATTACTGCCCCACGAAAAACCTGCAAGGTAAATTTTATCCTGTTTGAATTTCTTTTTTAAAAACTGTGTGTATTCATGGGCATCTGCTACGATCTGCTGCAGGCTTACATTTGGAGCAGCCGTATCCTGCAGGTAAGACAGTCCGCAGCCACGCTGGTCCCAGGTAGCTACAATAAATTTTTTTGTAAGGGCAGCATTAAAATACCTGAGCTGTGGCGTTTGAGGCCAGCCTGGTCCGCCATGAATGAAAAGAAGTACAGGGCTCTTATCTGATTGACCGGTTATCTCTATATACTGCTTTTCACCTCCCAGGGTCATGAAAGTTTTTTCATCAACCTTTGCCCCGGTTAAATCACCAATTACGGATTTATTTTGCTGGTTGTTGCAAGCCAGCAGCAAAATCAAAGCAAAAAACAAAAGAAGGTTGTGTTTCATATTGATAACAGTTAATTTACCGCTGGTTAAAGTTATCCAAACTTTCATAAACCGGCGGGAAGCTTACCAACTGTTTCGTAAAATTTCTACAACTATTTACATCAACTATTACAATTTGTTTTTTTAGAACGATGCATTTTTGTGTTGTTAAAAAAATCCACATCCTGAGTAAAACAGTATCCAAATCCTTATGAAAACGATGTATCGGTAGAATGCATCAGAATATTGATCGCCTGTGAAAAACCTTCAGCAATGAAGGTTTTTTCTGTTTGCCTGCTATGTAAACAAAAAAGGCTGGCTTTATATGAGTCAGCCTCTTTTTTTTTCCGTATTCTGTAAACCTAAAAAGAATCGTAATTAAATTTTTGTCCGCCAATAGATGCATCGTACATCAGGCCCGTCTTCTTCTGGGTAAATACCAATATACCATCATTATATTCAACATCCGAATAGCTTTCTGCTTTTATGGCTGCAGCCGGGGTTTGGGCGGCAAATTCAAATTCGTTCGTTTTAAAACGGTCTAGTGTTTCTTTGTCTTCAAAAAATATCACTTCCCGGTATGCCTGGCCACCTACCTGTAAACCGACCGTTAATTGTTTCATTTTTACCAAACCAATCATCTTTCCTTTTTCATACACTATTCCGCTTCCTGCAGCCCCGCCAATACCGGCGGCACCCTTACCCACATTAGGTAAAATGGCATAACCGTATGCATTGTCAAACAGGTGCTGCATAAATTTATCAGCGTTAACAAAACTGGTTTTGGCATTTTCTGCGTCTTCTATCAGCCTTTGGTATTTTGCATCCTGTGCCTGTATTACTGATGCAGATAAAAAGGTAACTGCAAATAAGAGCACTGTTCTTTTCATAATCATAGTAGTAAGAGTTTAATGGTTTAAAATATGTGGAAACAAAAATGCTGCCAACCGGGCAGCATGACTGTTAAAAGAAAAGGGCAAAAAAATTTTTGTTATCAAAAGGTGTTGATGAAAACTAATTTTAATGAATTCTTCAAAATAAATACCAGGGGCTTAAATTTTTCACTGCTTTAGTTGATGAAGTGTAATCCTCAGAAAAATAAATGTTCGCACAGCAAGCAGGCAAAAAGCCAAAATCAAAACTGCAGCCATACAAAGATGGGCCAGAGAAAATTTTTCAAAAAGATTCAGTAACATCCACATAATAAAAAACATAGTGGTCAGGGAGTCGAAAAAACGACTGAGCTTGTTCATAAATTGCCAGTTTAGGTTAAGGAATATAACACCCGGATATTGCACTAAATAAGAGTTTAAATAGGATTGGCTGTTGTCCGAGGGGGATTCGGGGGGGGTGTTTTCTATGACAACAAAATAAGCAGAAAATCCAGAAAAACAAACTAACTGGCAAAAATCTTTAAAAAAAGTTCAATAAATAAAAGAGGCTGTCTCAAAAGTACGAGACAGCCTCTTTTTATTCGGATCCCTGATGGAGAACTTACCTTATTTAAGCAATTGTCAAGGCAATATTTTAATTATGAGATAGCCTCAGTTATTATTGGAGGGAAAAAATCTAATTCAAATTAAAAATTTCCGGTTGACCATACTATCTGGGTTCCGGGTTTTTGAGCTTTAAGATCAGTTTCTGCAGAAATAAAAACCTTGGTTGGTTTAACGGCAGAGGTAGCTTCAAACCTCGATTTGTCTTTTCTTGTTGTCCAGGTATTGGCGCCTTCAATGGTACCGATATTTGAGGTTACACCAGCTTCATTGGTCATCCATACAATATAGCCTTCTTTAACTGGTTTCATTAGTTTTACAGGCTCCAGGTTTACAATGACCAGCTGGATAACATAGTTACCGGCTGCATCTCTTTTAATCTGCATCCCGTCTTTTTCTTCAGCAGGAGGGGGTGGTGCCGGTTGGGCAGGTTCTGTTGTTGCTGCCAGGGATGTTTTGGATGAAGTTGATTTTTTTGAACATGCCTGCAGGAAATTCATCATCAGCATTAAAGCTGTGCCGGCAAATAAAATGCTGAGGATGTAGTGAGATTTAATCTGTTTCATTTTATTAAGGTTTAATAGTTTACTGTTCGGCTGTAAAAATACACTGTATTTTTCAGTTAGGGGCATAGAGGCGGGAGTTTTGTAATCATTCCAGCACAGTTTTTTTGAATGTTTTGATAAAACGAACCTGAAAAAGAAACCATCAAAGAAAAATATAAAAAAGATCTGAAACAGGCCCGGGTGCTTTTGGTTATCGCTTATGCCTGTTCTCAAAAAATAAAGCCCCCTGCATCATGCAGCGGGCTTATGCATATTAATAAAGAAGAAAACTATGCCTGGCTTTTTTTACGGGTAAGCCACCAGCCCAACCAAAGGCCGGTAACACCCCATGCAACTATAGCATCCAGGAAATGTATCATCAGGTCGAAACTGCCGTACCATATGTGCATGGTATAAGGGGCATGCAAAAACACAATGATACCTGTACCAAGTGTGCCCATGAAAACTGTGCCGAAGGATGGTGCATTTATTTTACCCAGCAGCCAACAGAGCAGCCAGATGATCACAATGTTTACCAACAGGCCACGTGCCATATTCATAAACATACCATCCATGCCGGGCATGCTTTTATGATATATTACCTGTGCCCAGGGTTTCCCTTCAGATTCTTTCATTTTTTTCTCCATTTCTTCTTTGGGGGTACCGGGTGCAGGTTGCGGCATCATGTAAGCGCCCTCTTCGCTGAACTGTGTTTGCAGAAAAGCTAAAACTGTATCCTGCTTTGGAGTGTATTTTTGCTGCGGCTCATGCAGGTTTAATAAAGCCCAGCTTAAAAATTGCCAGATAAAAAGAATAACGGCGCCAACAAGTACGCCAATGATAGTCTTCTTCATATAGTTTCTGTTTTGGTTCCTAAAATAAAAACTAAAAATGGTATTTAAAAGCAAATTCTTTGTGAATGGATTTAATAAAAAGAAGAGCCCCGTTATGCAACGGGGCCCTTTCATTATTAAGAGAACCCTAAAAACCAGGATAGATAATACAACTCTCCTTCCGCAAAAATTTCATAGTATAAAAGTATTGCCCTCAATCGGTAAAAAAAATACCGCAAACCGGTAATTCTTATAAAGCCCAGATAACTCTTCTGGCCAAATAAATGCTGGGCCATGTTACAGCATTTTGTAAACAAGAAGTTAAAGCCGCCAGGTATTTTATAGCAGGATATGTAAAATATTTATTGGCTGCATCCTAAAATAAACAACCAGCATGAAACAATATTTTATTTTAATAGTACTGCTAATTGCAGGATGCAATTTAAGTGCCCAGCAAAACCTGCCACAGGTACGGCCAGCCGATTTTAAACTTACTTATCATTTTGATGGAGGCATGAGTTACCATTTTGAGGATATTATTATAAGCAAAGACAGCTGTGTTTACCGGCTGAACGAGAGGGGCCATATAATAACCCGGAAATTTTTTATTAGTGAGGCAGGATTGGACAGCCTGTACACAATACTGAAGCAAAACCGTTTTACCGAAATAGAATACCGCAACGAGGGCATGGTGTACGACCGGGGCGGAAAAAGCATCGAAGTAAGCTGGAATAATAATAAGGAGTGGCGCAAAGTAAGTGATGCACAAAGCCATTTTGTTAAGGATGGCTGGAAACAACAATGGCTGCTCATCTGCAGATACGTAATAAACCTTCCTTATTCAAGTCTGGTAAGTAAAAAGCAATATTAATAGCTGCAGCATAGTTCCGGTAAGGTTTTTGTTATTTATCATAAACAGGTTATGAAAAATAAACTACTTCCTTACGCTTTTTTAATTGCCTTTCTCATGTCAGCGGGCTGCAGTAAAAAAACTCATCCCGAAACCACCACAACAACAGAACCTGCAAAACCTGTTAAAAGGCCTGCTGTTAAAACTGCGGTGCCCAAAGTAATTACTGTTAATGATAAAGTGGCTAAAAGGAGTGTGGATGGAAGATATTACTATGACCTGGAAGGGCGCCGCTACTGGCGCAATAACCGTAACGGAAAGTATTATCTGTTTCACAAGTCAATGTTTGACAACCCCGATTTTAAAGCGCCGGGGAATTAATTTTTTTCCTCCAGGTTTTGTTTTACTTCCAGTATCTTGTTTTGAATTTCTTCGATACTTTTTTCCACATCGCTGATCTTTCCAGGAAGTTCTTCAATGTTCATTTTTGCATCAGCAATCTTTTGTTCCATGTCTTTAATATCAGCCTCCACTTCTTCTATCCTTGTGTATTTGCCTTTTATCCATTCAGATAATTTTTCACGGTACTTGCTGTCGCTTGTTACAGCATATTTATTTTCCAGGTCGTTCAGTTGCGCATTTATCTGCTGTATATAATCCTGCTGGTTGATGATCCTTTTTTCGAGCCTTTCCCAAAATGAATTTTGTTTTTCGTACACCACAGCCAGTTTTTCTTTAAAGGCGTATTGCTTTGCCAGCCTGTCTTCCAGCCTTGCTAAAAAGTCATTTTGTTTCAGCCTCCATTCTTCATGCTTAACCTCACGTTGCTTTTTTCTTTCTTCCCATTCCTCTTTTTTCTGCTGCAGTTCTTCTTTGTAAACGGTCCATGCCTTGTCCAGTTCTTCCTGCACTTCATCAATGGCTGTAAATATCCTGTTCTTGTCCTCACGGGTTATACCATCCCTGTTGTCAATCACAAATTTCCTCAGGTCCCTCAGTCCTTCAGATTTTGTTTTTAAAGGTGTTTGAGATTTATTTTCTTCCTCAGCAATATCCTTCTGAACGGCTTCTCCGGGGTTTGTAAGCGCTGCGATGGTAATAGCTATGTCAGTAAGTTTTTCTGCTGCCGCTTCCGGATGGCAGGCCCTTACTGCATACAGTATTGCCTGGGTAAGAGAAGATGATTGTTCGGCAAGCCTTGTCTTTTCTTCACGTAGCTGGTTGTAATACCCGTCTTCTTTAAGCCTGATGGTTTCACGGTATTCTTTAAAAAGGGCCCAGGCTGCAGTTCTGCGCTCTTTATTGGGCCAGTTGCTCTGCCTTATGAATTCGCCGGTTTCAGCAACCTGTTTTTTTATCGCTTCAATTTCTTCCTTCGTAAATGTCTTATCGCTTGTTTCACCAGCAATCAATTCTCCAACGGCAGCTATTTTTGCTTCCGCTTCTTTGGCAAACACTTCACTTTCTTTATCCAGCACTGCCTGCCTTTCTTTTAGAGTATCAAGTAAGTGTTGAAGGCTTGTCCATTTTTCCTGGCGCTCCTGGCTGTTTGCAAAACTGGTAATTTTAAAATTTTCGAAAAGCTCCTTGCGCATGCCTGATATAGTTCTTGAATCAAGTGCAGCAGCACCGGCATTTAATTGCCCCTCAATTTTTTCAATCGTGTCCTGTAATTCTGTAACTGTCATCTTTATATAATTGTGCAATTCGTTTTAAGGCGACAAATTTACGAAAGAGTACAAATGTTGTTTGTTAATTTCACCCTCTGCAAAATGCCGCTGGTAATATTAGCAGTGTATAGTATATTACAAACATGAAGTATAAAATTTTAACTGCAGTACCCTTATTTTTATTTTGCCTTTTTGCAAAGGCGCAGCAGCATTACCTGGTAACCGGTACTTACACAGGCGGTAAAAGCGAAGGCATTTATGTTTACCAATTCGATAGCAATGATGGTTCTGCCAAAGCAATCAGTTCAGTCAAAATTTCCAATCCATCTTTCGTTGCGGTTTCGGGTGATGAAAGATTTGTTTATTCGGTAGAAGAAAATGCAGGCAATAATGGTTCGGGAGGAAAAGTAACCGCTTTTGCATTTGATAAAAAAACAGGAACTCTTAGTTATTTAAACGGCCAGCCTTCGGGTGGTGATCATCCCTGTTATGTAAGCGTTGATAAAACCGCCAAATGGGTTGCAGTGGGTAATTATACCAGCGGAAGTTTATCTGTTTTTGCTGTACAGGCAAATGGAAGTTTGGGTGCCGCAACTGCTGTTATAAAGCATGAAGGTTCCGGGCCAAACAAGCCACGGCAAAATTCGCCGCATGTTCATGCAACTTTTTTTTCACCAGATAATAAGTTTTTGTTTGTACCCGATCTGGGGATAGACAAAGTGATGATATATGCATTTGATGAAAGCACAGGAAGATTAACTGCTGCTAAACAAGCATTCGCCGAATCTGTTCCAGGTTCGGGGCCAAGGCATATCTGTTTTCATCCTTCAAATAAGTATGCCTATTTAGTGCACGAATTAAGCGGCACGGTAACAACCTTTAAATATAAAAATGGCAAGCTCAAAACCAGGCAGGTTATCAGCAGTATGCCTGCAGGCGATAGCAGCTTTGCCGGCAGCGCCGATATTCAAGTATCGCCTGATGGAAGATTCCTGTATGCTTCAAACAGGGGAGAAGCCAATACCATCGCTATTTTCAGTATAAATAAAAACAATGGTAAACTGTCACTTGCCGGCCATCAGTCAACGCTGGGTAAAACCCCACGCAACTTTAACTTTGATCCATCGGGAAATTTTTTGCTGGTAGCCAACCAAAACAGCGATGCTATTGTGATATTCAGAATAGATAAAGAGACCGGGCTGTTAACTGATACCGGTAACAGAATAGAAGTTGGCAAACCGGTTTGTTTGAAATGGATTTCAATGAAATGAAACCTGCAGGTTTATAAATCCTTCCCAAACAAAATTCCGTTAGTTTTATAATCTTATTCCTGACCTCATAATTAACTACCATGCCGGGGCGGCTTTTTCTGAGTTTACTTGTCTTATTAATTCCTGTTCTGATGTTTTCGCAAACAGGCGGCATATCAGGAACCATTTACGATGCAGTTTCAAAAGCGCCGCTTGCATTTGTAAGTGTTACAGTTAAAGGAACCAATACGGGTATTGTAACAGATATTGACGGGCATTTTGCAATCGCTAAATTTCCAGCTAATACTGCTTTGCTAATAAGTTATATCGGGTACAAAAACAAAGAATACATCCCGGAAAAAAAAGATGCTGCCGTTTCAATCTATTTAGAGCCCGCAGATGGTCAATTAGAAAGCGTAACAGTTTCCAGCAACGAAAATCCGGCGCACCGGATTATCAAATTGTTGCAACGTAATAAAAAAAGGCACGATCCTGAACAACAACCATCTTTTAAATACAATGCATACACCATTGCAGCACTGGCAGCAGGTAACCGTTTCTGGAACATGAACCGGTCTGATACGGGCAAACAAAAAAGTACAGTGCCGCAAATGGAAGAGATGAATAAGCAGATTGGCAAACTGGCAAAGCCTTCAAAAGATACCAACAGCCTTGGCAGCAAACTCGGCCGAAGGTTCAAAGAAAATTACCTGATGCTTACGGAGTCTTATACCGAACGCATTTATAAATTTCCCGGCCAAACAAAAGAAACCGTATTGGCAACCAGGATATCAGGATTGAAGAATGCAACTTTTGGCGTAACCACTTCCAACTTTCAACCTTTTGGTTTTTACAAAGATTACCTGGTGATGAATAATGTAAGCTTTGTGAGCCCCGTGATTGAAGGCAGTATTAATATGTATAAGTTCAGGCTGAAAGAACGCATACCACACGAAAACGATACAACTTACATCATCAGCTTTGAACCAAAAGCAGGCACCAATTTTAAAGGATTAAAGGGATTGCTCTATGTTAATTCTGACGGATATGCGATTGAAAATATCATCGTTTCTCCTTCAGATGAAAAAGGCATGATCTTCACCTTCAGGCTGCAGCAGAAATATGAACGTGTGAATGGAAAATGGTTCCCCTCTCAACTCAACAGTACGCTTTCGCAAAAAGACCTGCGTACAGATTCTACCCTGCTTTTCTGGGATTGCCGCAGCTATATCACCAATGTTGATTTTGGAAAGCGGTTCAGTAAATCAGATTTTTCTGATGTAAAACTGCAATACGACCCAAAGGCAGGCAGGCGAAGCGATACAGCCTGGCGCAACATGCGTACCGATTCGCTGAGCGAAAAGGGAAGAATAACTTACGAAACCTATGATATGCTGCCGGCAAAATACAAGAATATGATAGAGAAAGTTAACAGGGTTTCACAAATTCTTTCTCTGGAGGGGATACCGGTTGGCAAAATTGATATTCCTTTTAAACACATTATTTCGGGCATCAATAAATATGAAAGTTTCAGAATCGGTGCAGGCATACAAACAAATCCATCATTCAGCAAACTGGTATCAGTTGGTGGTTTTGCCGGTTATGGGCTGGGAGATAAGGCTTTTAAATATGGCGGCAACATTCAGTTTAATTTTGATCAGCGCACAAATACCAGTCTCCGTTTTGATTACAGCCGCGATATTGCTGAACCGGCCAACGTAGATTATTTTGTTCGCAATGGCTCAATTTTTTCAAACCAGTCGCTCCGTAATTTCCAACGCTCCCGTTTTGACAGTATTGAACAGTTTAAGGTCAATTTCAGCACAAAGATCCGCCCGGCAATCCAATCAGATATCTGGCTGCTGAGTGAGGGCCGTAATCCGGCAGCCTATGAATACAGGTTTGAGAATAGCGGCGTTGATGTTCGTAGTTTTAAAAATACAGAACTGGGTATCGGTTTCAGGCTTACCAAAGGAGAAATATTTACCAGGATGGGCAGGGCAAAGATCCGCACAACACCTGCATCAACTGAATTATTGCTGCAATTCTCAAAAGGTTTTAAAGGCTTTTTAAACGGAGAGCTGGATTATACGAAGGCAGCCATACGCTTTAACCACAGCTTTCAGCTTAAAAGATTCGGAAAAACATCTTTTCGTTTAGAAGCAGGACAAATTTGGGGCGATGTGCCTTATCCGTACCTTTTTAATGCAAGGGCAACCAGGTCGGGCAAGATAAGTGTGTATGTGCCCGGTCATTTTCAAACGGTTGGATTGTATGAATTTGTTTCAGGCAGCAATGTAAATTTATTTGTAGAGCATAATTTTGGGAACCTTTTGTTTAAACCAAAAAATATTTCCTTCAGGCCGGAAATATATGTAATACAAAACATCGGTTACGGCACACTTAATAATCCATCATCTCATAAATTACTGGCTGTAAAAGTTCCGGAGAAAGGTATTTTTGAATCCGGACTGATGATCAAAAATATTTACAGGCGCAGCCTCTATTCATTGGTTTACCTCGGCATTGGCGGGGGTATTTTTTACCGCTATGGGTATTATGCCTTGCCCAAAAATTCAGATAACTGGGCATTTAAATGGGGTTTCAGCATTTCCTTCTGAAAATACCTGCCAATGGGTATTGACATATAAAAAGCGATCACTAATTTTAGCAAAAATTATTTTATGGTAAGGCTATTTAAAAATATCGCAGTTCTGCTGCTTCCTTTATTAGTTTCGGCAAAGTTAACTGCACAAACTACTGCTGCTGAATGGTACGCTAAAGGCATTAAATTGTATGATGAAAAAAAGTATGCCGAAGCTGTGATTTCATTTGACAAAGCCGGTAAACTCGACCCTAAAAAGGAAGACGCTTTTTTTAAAGCCGGGTGGTGCTATAACGACATAAGCCAGTTTGATAATGCCATTGACCGTTTAAATAAAGCGGTGGCCCTTAACAAAAACAACCACCAGGCCTGGCAGGAGTTAGGTTATGCCTACAAAAAAACAGCTAAAAATGAACTTGCACTCAGTTGTTTAAAAAAAGCGGTTGAAATAAAGTATGATTATGCACTTGCTTACAAGCAAATGGGAGATGTGTACCAGAATCTGGATAAAGATGATGATGCCATTACTGCGTATAAAAAATGTTTTGAACTTAATAATAAAAATAGTGATGCCAGTTTCAACCTTGGTTACCTGTACAACGGCAAGGGCGAATACAATACGGCATTGGAGTGGCTTGATAAATCCAATAAAATTAAGGAAGCTGTAGAAGTTTATAACGAGATAGGATTTGCATATTATAAACTGAAAAAAAATGAAGAAGCCATCAGCGCATACCAGGGCGCCCTTAAAATAAACCCTAAAAACGGCACAGCCTATAAGGGCATGGGCGATGTTTATCGCCGCAATTACAGCCCGGCCAGGTTAGATGATGCGATTACCAGTTATTTAAAAGCCATTGAGAACAATCCAAAAAGCTCAGGGTCGCATTTTGGCCTCGGCTGGTGTTACAATGAAAAAAGCAGGTACCAGGATGCAATTCCGCTGCTGCGTAAATCGCTGGAACTTGATAAAGGTACTACAGCGGCATATTCTGAGCTGGGCTATGCATATTATATGACAGGCAAATACACCGATGGCCTGGAGACTTTAAAAAAGGGGATTGCAGAAGACAACAATAGCAAACTCTGCAGGTATTACAGCGGGCTTATTTATGTAAAGCAAAAAGATATAGCCAATGCTACTATCATGTACAACGAATTGAAACCGCTTGACGCAGCGCTTGCAGAAAAACTGCTTGCAAAAATTAATGCCCTTTAAATGATTTTACATTCTAATAAAAGTACAAGGTGTTTTACAGCCCTGCTTTTATGCATTTTTTTCAGCAGCGCCCTGTATGCTCAAAAAGATTCTGTTGAAAAAGTTTTTGCATTTAAAATTACCGGCTACATCAATGTTCTTACAGATTCTTCCATCGCTGTGCAGGTGATGAAACCCGCAGCTTTCCCTGTATCAATAAAAAATAAACAACTGGGCGTACTTTATCACTGCTACAAAGCCGGTGAAGCACTTGATACGGCTGCAATCGGCGTGGGAAGATGCAATCTCATCAAAGGAGATTATTATTATTTTGGCATAAAGCTGCACAAGCAGCAAAAAGCATCAGAAGGTGATTTAATTTACTTAAAAGTTAAAATGCCTTATGTGTACGACGGGCTGTTGCTGAATGTGATGAACCACGCCATTAATTTTACCAATGTTTACGGCGATAATTTTATGAATACCGGTGCTGTATTCACCAATACAAAAAATGATGAATTTAAAGTATTGGATTCTATGGTGAATGATATACATTTTACCGGCAGCGCCATGCTACAGCAGATGCCCGGGCAGAACCAGCCTGTAAAAGGCGGTATATACGACGGAAAAAAACTTTTTGAAGCCATGCAGGCAGTAAAGCGTACCGAGCTGGAAGCTTTTTTAAAATATGTAACAGCAAGGCCCAAAAAATATGCAGGCAATAGCTGGAAAATATCAGAAGTATTTGCCACCTGGATGGATGGCGGTACACCCACGGTCATTGAAAAATAAACGCTGCCCCTCACTTTTTGTATAACAGGTAATGATTTTAAGCTTTCAGGAGTTATACAATTTTATTTTTTTCTAAATTCTGCATTTTCAGCAAACCATTCCGCCCATATCTGCGTATCTCCTGCATAATTAACTTTTAAAAATAACTTTTTATGAAAAAGAATCTTTTTTCACTGTTGATAGCAGGTGCTTTAACAACAGTAACATTTATTGCATGCAACGACAGCGCAAAGCAATCTGAAGAACCAAAAACAGATACCGTTGCAACGGAGCCTGCGAAACCGATGGAAGAGCCAGGTGTTATGGTGGGCGGTGCCAATATGGTGCCCTCTAAAGATATTGTTGATAATGCTGCCGGTTCTGCTGATCATACAACTTTGGTTGCTGCCGTAAAAGCTGCATCATTGGTTGAAACTTTAAAAGGAGCAGGGCCATTTACCGTATTCGCCCCAACCAACGAAGCATTTGCAAAATTACCGGCTGGCACAGTTGATAACCTGTTGAAGCCTGAGAATAAAGCAATGCTTGCAAAAATTCTTACTTACCATGTTGTTGCCGGCGGCTTTAAATCTACCGATCTTAAAGACGGGCAAAAAGTAAAAACAGTTCAGGGTGAAGAACTGACCATTGGGTACAAAGACAATAAGTGGACTGTTACTGATGCCAAAGGCGGCGTTGCAAACATCACTATTGCTGATGTTATCTCCAGTAATGGCGTTACTTACGTAATTGATGCGGTGCTGATGCCCAAAAAATAAACCGGCATATTTTAGAATTATAATTTTGCAAAAAGAGCAGCAAATAAGTGTTGCTCTTTTTGCATTATACCGTCTTTAACCCGCTGCAAGTACTCCATAATTGGCTGTGCTTTTTTGCAGGGCTGTGTAAGTCACCGATTTTATTTTTTTCTGGCCAGGCAATAATGCAGCGCTGAATAGTGAATTACCGGTTTGGGATGTATCATAAGTTAAAGAATACACTGTGCTGCCTCCGGATATATCAGTAACATTTGCAAAAACCACAAAATCATTTGCAGGCCATAAGGAAGCAGGCGGAGCGGCAGTAACCGGGCAGCCACACATCATCTTTACAAAAACAGAAACAGCTTTGGGTAAATTACCCGCCGAAAGGTATAAGCCTGGCACAGGAACAATAATTTTATATTCCGGCTGTGCCGGGTTAAGTATCACAGATTGACTGATTTGGAATGGCTGGCCGGATGTGGTTGGTACATTTACCGATAATTCTGCAAATTCAACTACTGAAGCCAGTTTGATATTTGCCCTGGCAGCAACGGTTGTAAAATCTCCGGATAAATAATTTACAGCACCTGCCTGTACTGCAGGTGCCGGTTGTGGAATGGTGATGATGGGTAAAAAAGAACTGGCACCTTCGGTGAAGTTTGGCGACACATTTCCATCATCAGTAAAATGAGGAATAACATTGTACGGTATTTTTATTTTGCCGCCGGAATATTTCAGGGTAATTGAAATACCGCCCGGATCGTATGCGTTGGCACCCAAAAAATGACCGCCAACCGCCTGTAAATAAATAGTGATGTTTGCTGTTGATGTCATGCTGATAAAATTATGGGTTTTTATAATCGGATCACAATTATCTTCTGTTGCTTAAAAACAATTTAACTGTGCGGTATGCTCTGCCTTGTTCTCCTTCAAGCACTTTCTCGTCTCTTGCATCAATACTAATGATCAGTTTTTTGTCAGCAAGTTTTTCATAAGCCGGCAATGCTAAAAAATTGCTTTCATCCATCAGTTTATTAATGAGTAAAGGAATAATCTCTTTTCCCATGGCTGTTAATTCCCTGAACTCTCCGGTAGCTGCTCTTGCATAAGGATCTGAGGAAGAAGAAAGGGACCCTTTATGCCAGCCGCTTTTCCATGCTTTGAATTTAGCTTCAAAATTTTTAACCCTTGCGGCCGGTATGGCTTTTATCAGATCCCTTACGGTTGCAATTTCTTCCCTCGTATAAACTCTTTTTATTTTCATATACTCTATAAGATATTTTGGAAGCGGAAAATTTGGGCCAACAATAATTCTTTTCCAGCCATAATAAGCAATCACATGCCCATATACCGGACCGTTCAGTTCATTCAGGCAATGCTGGATGCGTGCCAGGCTGCCGCATTTTGATTCCCAACAAGGGCCATGTGTCGGGCCCGAAATACATCCATGCGTCATATTATTATCTGCATGGCCCCATGCAGCCACGTGCCCTTTGGTTTTTCTCATTAAGCCAAACTGCGAATAAAAACTGTCAAAATTTGCAAGTGTACTTCCCGGCCAATGCCAGTAATTGGTAATACCCACCGTCCATGATATACAATTATAAGCGCCGGTTGGTTCATCTGTAACAATAGTGAAATCTACATCTAATAAAGGAAAGTCGTTGTGAAAAATAACTTTTTCTGCTGCTGTAAGTTTTCTTGGAAGTGCCATATTGATAGTTTTATATAAAAGTAATGTGTATAAATTTTAAATGCAATACCCGGTTAGTAGTATTGTATTATCAGATTATAAATAAATTAAGTTTTACAGGCAGGAGGAGCTTTTTTCACCAGGCTACGCAATACCTTTGTTACATGCACAGGATATTTATTTTGCTTTTTTCTTTTTCTGTAAATCTTCAGGCACAGGATACCATTCAGCAAATTGTGCCGGGAAGAAAAAATGCAGCCACGCAAATAAGCAAACCTTATGTAATACTTATTTCTGCCGATGGCTTTCGTTATGATTATGCTGAAAAATACAATGCTCAAAATCTTTTAAAACTCCGCAGCAAAGGTGTAAAGGCAAAAAGCATGAAACCCAGTTACCCCAGCGTAACTTTTCCAAATCATTATACTATTGCCACCGGTTTGTACCCATCACATCATGGTTTGGTGTATAACCAGTTTTACGACCGCAGCCGGAAAGATACCTACAGCATCGGCGTTCGCAGAACGGTTGAAGACGGAACCTGGTATGGCGGCACGCCGCTATGGGTTTTGGCAGAGCAGCAGGGCATGTTGAGTGCCTCTTATTATTTTGTAGGGTCAGAAGCTGCTATCAGGGATACTTATCCAGCTTACTGGTACCGCTTTGGCGATAGTACTGATATTGATTACCGCATCAATAAAGTAGTTGACTGGTTGAAACTTCCCGAAGATGTCAGGCCTCATTTCATTACATTTTATATCAGCAATACAGACCATGCCGGTCACATGTCTGGCCCCGAAACTTCTGAAACAGCAGAAGCGGTTCAGTTTGTAGATAAAGCCATTGGTACTATGGTTGAAAAAGTAAGTGCACTGGGCTTGCCCGTAAATTATATTTTTCTTTCCGATCATGGAATGGCAACAGTTGATACCGTTACAAGGATAAACATTGCAGCCATGATTGACACTTCCCGTTTTATCATGTGTGGCGGCAACACCAGCCTTCATCTGTATGCAAAAGATACTGCGGATATAAAACCAACCTGTCAATTACTTAAAGAAAAAGAACAGTTTTTCACTGCCTACCTGCGTGAAGATATTCCTGCTAAATGGCATTTTTCAAAAAGCGAAGACCGCTTTAACCGTATTGGTGATATTTTTATTGCACCCCAATACCCAAAAGTATTAAGCAGCTACACCACCAAACGCATAAACCCCGGCGCACATGGTTTTGATCCTGCTATAAAGAAAATGCATGCGACCTTTTATGCCTGGGGGCCGCAGATAAAAAGCGGCAAAACCATTGGCACTTTCGAAAATATTCATGTGTTTCCGTTGGTATGTAACCTGCTCGGGCTTAATTACACAGAACCCATTGACGGCGATCCGGGAGTGTTGAAAAAAATAATACGCCGAAAAATAGACTGAAGCTTTTACATGAGCGGAAAATAAATACAGCGGTTAAAATCTACTTTTATCGGGTATTTAAAACTGCTGTTATGAAAAGATCTGTTATTCCTTCTGTCATCCTTTCTTTTTGCTTATTGTTCTTCAACTCTTATGCAAATGCACAAATGCTGCGGTTGCCAGATGGTAACACCAATTACAAATGCAAAACAGGCAGGCTGGTAGGTGCAACAAATATTGATATCACCTGGAACGCACCCGGCGTAAAAGGCCGTGAAGGAAAAATATGGGGAACCGATGTTGCGCCTTATGGTTTTACAGTGCTGGGCTTTGGTTCCAATACAGCTTCTCCCTGGAGGGCTGGTGCCGATGAATGCACCAATATTTCTTTCTCAACAGATGTTACAATAAACGGGAAACTATTGGCAGCAGGTAAGTATGCTTTCTTTATTGCATTATATCCAGATTCCTGCATACTCATTTTCAATAAAAACATCAACGAATGGGGCAGTTATTTTTACAAGAGTGAAATGGATGTGCTGAGGGTAACAGCTTACCAGCAAAAAGAGCAGAAAGAAAGTAAGGAGAGGCTTGAATATAATTTTTCAAAGCAAACAAATAACAGTGTGGAAGTAAGCCTCGACTGGGAACGCTGGCGCATTCCTTTTAAAGTAGAAGTAGATTTAACTGCTACAACACTGGCATATATAAAATCACAAATGAGCGGCGCAGCAGGTTTCGATCCGCCAAGCCTTGAATCTGCAGCAACCTGGTGCCTGCAGAATAATGTAAATACTGAAGAGGCCCTCAACTGGATAAATTCTGCGGGTGACCCAAACCTGGGTGGTCTAAGTTCTTTTAAAACACTGTCGGTAAAAGCAGGGCTGCTGGAAAAACTAAACAGGAAGGAAGAAGCCGGAAAAATAATGACGGCAGCTTTTGAAAAAGCAACTGTTAACGATATACACAATTATGGCCGCCAGTTACTCAATCAAAATAAAGTGAAGGAAGCTGTAGAAATATTTGAAATGAACTATAAAAAATTTAATGGTGCCTGGCCAACCAGTGCCGGTTTAATGCGTGGCTATTCCGCACAGGGCGATCTTAAAAAGGCGCTGGAGTACGCAAATAAAGCAGTTACAGATGCGCCAACACCGGAAGTGAAAAAGATAATGGTGGCTGCAGCAGAAACGCTCTCAAAAGGAAAATCTTTATAAAGGAACAGTAAACAGAATAATTTAATTTTAACCATCTCCGGCCCTGAAGACACGGAAAATGCCTGTATTTGCCAGGATTTTTGTGAATCGCTGTAATTATGTAATTAATGGTGAGCCTGCCAACAGGAAAGTATAAACATTGCTCCAACAATCAAAATCCTGCGATTTTTTTTGAAGAATTACACCATCTGTTAATTATTTAAAAAAAAGGTTTACTTTTTAGCTTTGAAAAAAGCGCTTATGTTGAAATATCTTTTGTCTGCAACCTGTTGTTTTATTTTTTCTGCAGGTCTGTTAAAAGCACAGTCACCCGGTGGCATTTCAGCCAATAATAAAATATGGCTCAGGTCCGATAATGGTATAACTGCCGCTGGCAGCACTGTAACACAATGGCAGGAAAATTCCGGGGCCGGCGTTACCGGTAATTTTACCGTACAGGCGCTGGCCGGCACCGCCAATGTTCAAACCGGCCCAACGCTCATTCCTGCAGGGGTTAATTTTAATCCTTACCTGAGCTTTGACGGTATCACCAATTCCTTATCCAGCGTAAATAATTTTGTTGGAACAGCTTTGGTAGGCAACAGTAATGTTACTGTTTTCCAGGTCATCAATTTAAAATCAGGTGTAGTATGGCTAAAATGGGAAACCGATCAGTTAGGAACTACGGCCCGGCTTGGTTTTGAAAATGCAGCAGGCAGGCTCAGGTTCGACTTTCCAAGGGCCAATCCCCCGGCAAATGGCCAGAATATAGGGGTAACCAATATCCTGAATAAGCATACGCTTTCCACCTCATTTGTAAATGTAAACACATCGGTAAACCGCTTAGGCGGAGCCGATGATAATACCATTCCCATTCCGGGGCCGGGCAATTTTGGCGCAGCCAATACAAAAATTGTAATTGGCAACGAAAACCTGTTGAACCTGCCCTGCCGCATTGATATGGCCGAAGTAATTATTTACTCAAACACATTAACAGCAGCAGAAAGAAATAAAATAGAATCGTACCTGGCGGTGAAATATGGTTTTACATTAAACCAACTGGCTGCAAATAACAACAATTATGTAGCTACCAATGCTGCCATTACCTGGGACAGGGCGCTTAACAGCGCTTATGCAAATGATATAACGGGTATTGGCCGGGATGATGCAACTGCATTGAACCAGAAACAATCCAGATCAGTTAACACAACCTCCCTTGTAACATTGTACAATGGATCTTATGCCGCCGGGGTTTTTCCAACAGAGAATGCAAGCAATAGCAACAGCTTTTCAAACGACTTATCTTTTTTACTGGTTGGCGATAATGGGGGAACAACAACTGTTGACCAGTGTGCATTGGATGGAAACGCCCACCGGATGCAGCGTATCTGGAAAGCAAGCAATACAGGACCGGTATCGCCGGTAACTATTGCAGTGGACCAGGCATCTGTACCGGCAACGGTAAAAAATATACTGGTTTCAGCAAATCCTGCATTCCCTTTGAGTGCAACAACCATCTATTCCGTTACAGCAGCAGGAGGAAAGTTGTATAGTGCAGTTACAATCAGCCATAATGATTATTTTACTTTTTCCAGCGATACTATACCGCTTCCGCAACTGCAGGCTGCTGATGTTTGTGTAAATACAAACGGTACTGCTGTTGTTATGAACCCGGTGCCGGGCGCTGTTTATAATTGGTATAACCTGTCGGCTGGCGGTATTTTAGTGGGTACAGGTACCAGCATCACCATACCTAATTTGCCCAATGATACCACCCTGTATGTAGAAACAACATCCGCATTTGGCTGCGTGTTACCTGTGCGTGTGCCTGTAACTATTAAAGTGCAAACAGTTGCAACACCACAGGCAAATGCTTTACAAACTACCTGTACTGTAAATACCGGCAGCATAACCATCACCTCACCAATTGGCCCGGGCTATCAATACTGTATCAATGGTGCCGGTTGCCAGGCAGGATTAACTTTTTCTAACCTGCTGCCGGGCACCTATTCCATTACTGCAATTAATGCATTGGGTTGTATTTCACAAGTATTACCTGTTACCATTAATGCCCAGCCAGCTGTACCGGCCGCACCTGCAGTTAATGCGCCGGTTACTATCTGCGAAAACCAAACTGCAACTTTAAGCATAACCAGCCCCGTTGCAGGTAATACTTATAATTGGTACACATCACCAACCGCAGTAACCCCGGTACACACCGGCACAACATTTACAACGCCGGTATTATTTGTACCCACTATTTATTATGCCGAAGCAGTGAATGCACAGGGTTGTGCATCGGCCCGAACAAATGCAGAAGTACTCATCAGAACACAATTGGCATCACCGTTGGTTAGTGTGGTTCAGGTTACTGATAGTTCAATCTTATTTAGCTGGGCTGCTGTGCCGGGTGCAAACAATTATTCGGTTTCAACCAATGGCATTAATTATACCTTGCCCAGCTCGGGTATTAATGGTACAACACATCTGGTAACAGGGCTGTTGCCCCGTGCAACCCTTACGCTTTATGTAAAAGCATTGGATACTTTAACACCCTGTATTGCCAGTAAAAATGGAACAGCCACCGGCACCACTTTGGCTAAATACGATGATGTATATGTGCCATCGGCCTTTACGCCAAACGGCGATTTGCTGAATAATACTTTAAGGGTTTATGGGGATATTAAAACGTACCGGTTTATTGTTTATAACCGGTATGGCCAACTCGTATTTTCTACAACTGCATTAAATGCAGGCTGGGACGGAACCTTTAAAGGCAAAGCGCAATCAACCGGAACCTATGCCTGGTATGTAACAGCAACACTCAGTGATGGGCGAACTGTGAACCTGTCTGGTACCAGTATTTTGTTAAGGTAACTTTATTTCAATGAGGTAATTACAAACCGCAGTTAAAATTTAGGGCGGCAATCCATCTTTTCGGCATTTAATTTCTTAAATTGCTGTAAACTAAATTCATGTCAAAAAACCTGGGAGAGTTATCCGGAAGAAAAGGGCTGAAGGCTAACCTTTTTGAAGCGCTCGGTATTGCCGCAGCAGGTACAGGTACACCATCTGTAGAAAAGATGGAAGCACTTGCCGGTGAATTTTTAATGGGGAAGGCAAATATTTTTGGAACAGCCAGTTTTTATGATTTTTTAAAAGAAGATAATAAAGGAAAAAAAGTATTTGTATGCAATGGCAGCGCCTGCATGACAGCCGGCACACAAGATTCATTGAGGGAAAAACTAAGCACACAATTTAATGCAGATGAGATAGGCGAAATGTGTTGCCTGGGCCGCTGCTACCAAAACAGCGCCTTTAATTATGCTGGAAAAAATTATTCCGGCTCCGCTGGAGATCAGATAGAAGAAATCAAAAATCAAAAATCAAAAGTCAGTGATGAATATCACGTTGCTTCATACGGTACGCCTGTTTTAACACAGGCTTTCACCCATGTAAATGAATATTACAAGATACTGGCTACCGCCCTTTCCCAAAGTCCTGAAGCATTGTTGGCAGAACTAAAAGAATCTGGTTTACGGGGCAGGGGAGGAGCAGGCTTCCCGATCGCTTTTAAATTAGATTCGTGCCGTAACTCGGCAGGCAGGCAAAAATTTATTGTGTGCAATGCCGATGAAGGCGACCCCGGCGCTTACAGCGACCGCTACCTGATGGAGCAGCAGCCACACAGTGTTTTACTGGGCATGATGATCGCCGGGTATATTGCTGGTGCAGATACAGGTGTATTGTACATCCGTGCAGAGTATCCTGAGTCGCAGGAAATAATCCAGGATGCCATCAATCATTTGCTGGATGAAAATTTGCTTGGAGAAAATATTCTTGGGTCCGGTTTTAATTTCAATTTCAAACTCATCAGGGCAATGGGCGCCTACATATGTGGCGAAGAAACCGCCTTGCTTTCTTCCATCGAGGGCCAAAGGCCCGAAGTGAGGGTGAGGCCGCCTTATCCAACACAGCAGGGGCTTTTCAATAAACCAACTGTTGTTAATAATGTAGAAACACTGGCCTGTATTCCTTATATCATTAAGAATGGTGGCAAACAATTCGCATCCATCGGCATTGGAAAATCCACCGGTACAAAATTAGTTTCGCTGGATGGTTTCTTTAACAGACCCGGTATCTACGAAGTGGATATGGGCACACCGCTTGCTGTTGTTATTGATGAGCTGGGCGGAGGCTTTAAACAAAATATCAAAGCCATGCACATTGGCGGCCCGCTTGGAGGTTTGGTGCCTGTTGAAAAAATAAAAGACCTTGCGGTTGACTTTGAAAGTTTTTCAAAAAATGGTTTCTTGCTTGGCCATGCATCTGTTGTTTGCATTCCACAAAATTTTCCGGTAATAAAATACCTGCAGCATTTATTTGAGTTTACTGCCCACGAAAGCTGCGGCAAATGTTTTCCCTGCCGCATAGGCAGCACACGTGGATATGAAATGATAAAGAAGGCACAGGAAACAGAATATAAAATTGACAGGAACTTAATGAATGATTTAATTGAAACTTTAGAGATTGGGTCACTTTGTGCATTGGGCGGGGGATTACCCCTGCCTGTTAAAAATGCACTGCAATATTTTGAAGAAGAATTGTCACCATATTTTAAATAATCCTGATCATGGGCATTGTATATAGAATAGAAGACAAATACAACCAGGCTGCAGCAGGCGCCACATTTACCTTCGGCTCCGGCAACGGAAAACCTGCTGCGGTTGCTTATATAGATAACGAACCTTTTGAGATCAAAGAAGGCGAAACCATACTTGCTTTCATCAGGAGAAATTTTGGCAAGGACTACGTACCAACATTATGCGATGCACCTAATCTTGATCCTTTTGGTTCATGCCGTGTTTGCAGTGTTGATGTGGCACTTACAGAGAATGGAGCTGCCAAAGCACAGGCAAGCTGCCATACACCGGTGATGCCCAATTCCTATATCTACCCACATTCTCAACGCATAGAAAAACTCCGCAAAAATATTGTTGAACTGGTACTTACCGATCATCCGCTCGACTGCCTCACCTGCGAAGTAAACAACAACTGCGAACTGCAGTCTGTTGCAGCTAAAGTAGGCATTCGTGATGTACGTTATCCCGAAGGAAAAAATCACCTGGATAAAGAAAAAGACCTAAGTCATCCATACATGACTTCCGATTTTTCAAAATGCATTAACTGCTACCGCTGTGTGCGTGCCTGCGATGAAGTGCAGGGCCAGTTTGTGTTAAGCATGGCAGGCCGTGGTTTTAACAGTCATATCATCAAGGGCAGCGATGTTAGTTTTAAAGAAAGCGATTGCGTAAGCTGCGGGGCCTGTGCACAGGCCTGTCCCACTTCAGCTATCAGTGATGTGTTTGAATCCAAGTCAATAGTGTTTGATAAAAAGGTACGCACCGTTTGTACTTACTGCGGCGTTGGCTGCAACCTGGATGTTGCTGTGAACGCAGGCACTATTAAATCCATCCAGGCTCCTTACGATGCAGAAGCCAACGGCGGCCACACCTGCCTGAAAGGCCGTTATGCTTTTTCATTTTACAATCATCCTGAAAGGCTGCGGACACCACTGATAAAAAAAGATGGTGTATTTGTGGAAGCTACCTGGGATGAAGCTTATGATTTTATTGCAAACAAACTTACACAGATAAAAAAAGATCATGGCCCTGATGCTATTGCAGGCATCTCTTCTGCA
This sequence comes from Ferruginibacter sp., assembly GCA_016786725.1. GTDB lineage: Bacteria > Bacteroidota > Bacteroidia > Chitinophagales > Chitinophagaceae > Ferruginibacter. Next base: position 101,100 of record JAEUVU010000001.1, read on the forward strand.
AGATGTACCAACGAAGAGAACTACATCATGCAGAAATTTATAAGGGCTGTAATTGGCACCAATAATATTGATAGCTGTGCCAGGGTTTGCCATTCTCCCACAGCCATTGGTATGCAACGCACTTTTGGAACCGGCGCTGCCACCAATTCGGTTATTGATATGCAATACACCGATTGCATGATGGTGATCGGCGCCAACCCAACCGATGCACACCCCGTAACCGGTGCCAAAATAAAGCAGCAGGCTATGAAGGGAAAGACATTGATCGTAATTGACCCAAGAAGAACAGAACTCGCCAACTATGCAAACTATCATTTGCAATTACGTCCGGGTACCAATGTGGCGCTGCTGAATATGATGCTGCATTATATCATCAAAGAGAATTTAGAAGACAAGGATTTTATTGCTGCAAGAACAGAAGGCTATGAAGAGTTTAAACAAAGCATTTTAAACCTCAATATTGATGAATTAGAAAATATCACCGGTGTTGACCGCAACCTGGTTCGTGATGCAGCCATTGCTTATGCATCTGCACCCAATGCCATGTCATTTCATGGTCTGGGTGTAACAGAACATTCCCAGGGAACATATACCGTGATGCTGATAGCCGACCTAGCTATGATAACGGGTAATATTGGCCGCAGGGGAGTGGGCGTAAATCCTTTGCGTGGGCAGAATAATGTACAAGGAGCTGCCGACATGGGCTGCCAGCCCTATCAGGGCGCTGGTTATCTTGATGTAACCAACCCGGAAATACACAAAATGTACGAGGAATTCTATCATGCTAAATTACCTCTGCATGCAGGGTTAAAAATACCGCAGATGTACGATGCTGCCCTGAATGATAAAATGAAAGCCATTTGGGTAATTGGTGAAGATATGGCGCAGACGGACCCCAATACCCATCATGTGGTGAAGGCGCTGGATAAACTGGAATTGTTTGTGGTACAGGAATTATTCATGACTGAAACAGCAAAACTGGCCACGGTTATTTTACCCGGTGCCTCTTTTTTAGAAAAAAGCGGAACCTTTACGAACGGCGAAAGAAGGATACAAAGAGTGAACAAAGTGGTGGAACCTGTTGAAGGTACCAAATGCGACGGGCAGATTATTGTTGATATCATGAACCGTATGGGTTATGCCCAGGCTGATTATGAGCCGGAAACTATGCTGGAAGAAATTGCACAGGTAGTTCCCTTCTTTGCAGGTGTAAAATGGAATGAACTGGGAGATAACGGCAAGCAATGGCCGGTGAAAAAAGACGGAACAGATACAGAGATATTGCATACCGAAACATTTACAAGGGGTAAGGGCAAGTTCATGTTTAATGCCTTTAAAGATTCAGAAGAAATTCTGCAGCATGGGAAAGAATATCCTTACATCATTACCACCAACCGTGAACTGGAGCACTATAACTGCGGGGCCATGACGAGAAGAACGAGGAATGTTGATATACTAACTGAAGATGTATTGCTCATCTGCGAAGAAGATGCCCGCAGGCATTTAATTAGCGATGGCGATATGGTTTGTGTGGAATCACCGAGAGGTAAAGTTGATATTAAGGCCAGGATCACAGACGAAGTAAAACCCGGCATACTCAGCAGTACCTTTCATTTCCCGGATATTATGCTCAACAATATCACCAGCAGCATCAGCGATAGTGAAGCCATGTGCCCTGAATATAAAGTGGTGGCCTGCAATATCCGGAAGAGTAAAGGAAAGTATAAGAACGCAGCTACCTAACAGGCCTTATTGGGATTCTCATAATTATCGCTTTGGTCTTCATTGGTATGATCGAGGCATACAAAGTCTTTTTCCAAAAGCAGGTAAAGTGTTTTGTTGTCTTCAACCGGTATATTGGCTTCAAAACTAATGATATCATTTACCGGCCAGTCTTTGGTGAAAGCTGACGGAACCAGCATCGTTATTTTATTTTCTTCCAGTACTGCTGATAATGTACTGCCCTCATCAATCCTTTGCAAAGCATACACAAACCTGTTGATGCCAAAGCATGTTTCTTCTTCCAGATAGCCGGTTGTTGCAATGGTATTTACTTCCGTTTTGGTAAGCCTGATTCTTATTGAGTTTCCTTTAATGCGTAGTTTCATTTCTGAATTTTTACTTTGCGTTCTTTGTGTAACAACTTTGTGTTCTTTGTGGTTAAATTCTTACCACAGGGTTCACAAAGCGGTTATTATAAACTTATTCTTTCCTTTCCACTATATATATTAAACCGGTTGTTTTTTAAAAAACCAATTAAAGTGATGCTGTTATCCTTCGCCATTTCCACAGCCAGGCTTGATGGTGCACCAACAGCAGCAATAAACCTGATGCCCGCCATCACTGCTTTTTGTACCAGTTCAAAACTGGCACGGCCGCTTAAAAATAATATTTGATTGTTAAGCGGCAGCTTATTATTCATCAATGCTTCTCCAATAAGTTTGTCTAATGCATTGTGCCTGCCCACATCTTCTCTGAGTAACCGGACCTTTCCGGCAACATCAAATAAAGCGCTGGCATGAATGCCGCCGGTATCTTCAAATACCTTCTGTTCTGCTTTTATACTTTCAGGCAATTTGTAAAGGATAGCTGCGTCAACAAAAATATTGTCTTTACAATCAGTGAAAGATGAAACAGTATTGATCGCATCAATGCTCGCCTTGCCGCAAACACCACAACTGGAAGTGGTATAAAAATTCCTGGAACTGTTTTTTAATTCCGGTACAACATTTTCCTTCAAGGTAACCTGTATTATATTTTCATCAGCAGGCGGTCTTTTTATGGAGGCAATGTCACCAGCCTGTTTAATTATTCCTTCTGTAAATAAAAAACCCGCAGCCAGTTCTTCATCATTGCCCGGCGTACGCATGGTAACAGCAATATCCTTCAGCATCTGCCCGGTGGCAGTGCTGTACTGTAACTGTATCTGCAAAGGTCCTTCTGCAGCAACTTTATCGGTTGCTTCATTCATTTCCGTATTAATCACTTTATGAATAGTGACCTGTTCCGTCCGCTTGTCGTTCATCCAATAAAATTACTGAAACTATCGGGCATTCAACTCATTAATGGTCTTGGTAAATGCCTCTATGGTGTCTACGCTTTTAATGCTGTTTGTATCTGCAGGAAAATATTTCAGGGCATCATACTTTCTCAGTAATTGCTGCAGCGATAGTTCCTTTGCTTCAAACATCAGCTTCAGTTCTTCATAGCAGGTAAAAGGGTACCAGGCAAGCATAGATTCATAAATAGCCGCTTCTTTGTTATAAAAAGATGCAGGGGCATTTTTGCACAATAAAGAAAATTGCTGCAGCTCATCTGCTTTTAAAAAAGGGTAGTCGCAGCCAAGCAGCAGCAGGCTTTTGTTTGGATGAAGTTTCCACGCCGAAAGCAAAGCAGCCATTGGCCCGATATTACTGTATTCTTCAGCATCGGTTATAAAATTATACCCTGCCTCCATATTTTTTGCCTGTTGAGCACTGCAGCAAATAAAAACCTTTTCACAAAAAGGCAGCAGCATATCGTACACCTGGTAGCGCTGCGGCTTATCAAAATACTGCAGCATGCTTTTATCGGTACCCATGCGGCGGCTTTTGCCACCGCACATTACCAGGCCATAAGTTTCAGGCAAAGATGTTTTCATAATTTTTATTTCAGGTAATACCGATTTCTAAATTACGTAATCTGCTTATATTGTTAAAAAGCCACTTAATGGCAAATAAAACTCTTACCACTCAACACATTCTGCAAACCACAAATCCGCAAGTTTCCCTAATTTCCGCCCCGAAACAAAATCTCTATATGAAAAAATATTTTTTCGCTATTGTGATAAGCGCCCTGGCTGGCTTTACCGCAACAGCCCAATCAGATAAAAAAGTATTAAGTACTGCTGATTACGACCAGGCCACCAAAGCCCTGGGTATGAACACCAGTAAACTTGTTTACCGCTATAATGTTAACCCCACGTGGCTGCCCGACGGCAGGTTCTGGTATTCGGTAAATGTAGAGGGTGGCAAAGAGTTTGTTTTAATAAACCCTGCTGATGGCAGCCGCAAAACAGGCGCCGATAAAAAATCAGTATTGCCTGATGATAAACCGGCACAGCGCCGTGGCGGCCCATTGGAAAGTGTATCGCCTGATGGAAAAAAAGCAGCTTTTATCAAAGACTGGAACCTGTGGGTGAAAGACCTTGATACCAAAAAAGAAACCCAGCTCACTTTTGATGGTGTAAAAGATTATGGCTATGCAACCGACAATGCCGGCTGGACACACAGCGACCGACCCATTATGCTCTGGAGCCCCGACTCTAAGAAGATAGCTACTTTTCAGCAGGACCAGCGCCATGTAAGCGATATGTATCTTGTAAAAACAAAAGTAGGGGCGCCCGAACTGGAGCAATGGAAATACCCGCTGCCCGAAGATAAAAAAGTAATACAGATTGAACGTGTGATCATTGATGTGGATAATGCAAAAGTTATCCGTTTAAAAATACCTTCTGACGACAGGAGGGGCAGCCTGAGCGATGACATCTCATCGGGCAGCCCTTTTGATGACAATGAATGGAATGCCGATGGCAGCCGGCTGATGTTTGTAAGCACCAGCCGTGATCATAAAATAGAAAAAGTACGCATTGCCGATGCTGCAACCGGTGATGTAAGGGAAGTGTTTGAAGAAAAAGTTGCAACACAATACGAAAGCGGGCAGGGCACCATCAACAACCGTTTTCTTGATAAAACCAATGAGATCATCTGGTACAGCGAGCGTGACGACTGGGGGCATTTATATTTATATGACGCAACCACAGGTAAATTAAAAAATCAAATCACCAAAGGGGCATGGGTGGTAACGCAGTTGCTGCAGATAGATGAAGCAAGCCGCACACTTTACTTTATGGCCAACGGCCGTGAGCCGGGCCGTGATCCTTATCTTGCCCATTTTTACAGCATTAAATTTGATGGCAGCGATCTTAAACTTTTAACTCCGGAAGAAGGCAATCACAATATCAACCTGTCGCCGGATGGTAAATATTTTACCGATAATTATTCTCAGCCGCATGTGCCCCCGGTTTCTGTACTGCGTAATATCAAAGGCAAACTCATAACCGAACTGGAGCGTACAGATATCAGCAAATTGCTTGCTACCGGCTGGAAACCTGTTGAGCCCATCAAAGTAAGATCTGCCGATAACAGGTGGGATCTTTATGGCCTCATGTTCAAGCCCAAAGATTTTAACCCTTCAAAAAAATATCCTGTTGTTAATTATGTTTATCCCGGTCCGCAGGGCGGGGGAGTAGGCACCCGCAATTTTGCCTCTTCACGTGGCGATCACCAGGCGCTGGCTGATCTTGGTTTTATTGTGATCATCATTGATGGAAGCTGCAACCCGGACCGTTCCAAGTCATTTCACGATGCCTGTTACGGACAGATGGGCGATAATACCCTCAACGACCAGATTGCCGGTATTAAAGAACTGGCTGCAAAGCATTCTTATATTGACCTTGATAAAGTGGGCATCTGGGGACATTCAGGCGGCGGCTTTGCTACTGCCGATGCTATGTTCAGCTTTCCTGAATTTTATAAAGTGGGCATCTCTGAAAGCGGCAACCACGATAACCGTAATTATGAAGACGACTGGGGCGAACGATACATTGGCCTGGAAACAAAAGGCCCTGACGGCACCACCAATTATGCCAAACAGGCCAACCAGATAAATGCAGGCAACCTGAGAGGCAAACTGATGCTTGCACATGGCGGTATGGATGATAATGTGCCTCCCTACAATACCTATCTGGTGGTAGATGCGTTACAGAAAGCCAACAAAGATTTTGACCTGGTAATATTCCCCAATGCACGCCATGGTTATGGCGCCGATAACCTGTACATGACCCGCCGCCGCTGGGATTATTTTGGCAAAAACCTGATGGGTGCCGAAGTGCCAAAAGAATATAAGATAGTAAACACAGCCAATGCCCCGGCTCCAACGGCAAAAAAAGAGGAGCCGACAGTACCGGCCCGTAAAACCAATGTGTTTGGCCGCCTTGAAGTGAGTGACAGGAATGTTGCCCTTGATATTTTTGATAACGGCACTATTGATGGCGACAGCATCAGTGTTTATTACAACAATAAATTACTGGTGGCTAACCGGGGCCTTACCGATAAAGCCATTACGGTACAACTCATACTTGATGATAAAGCAGTACAACATGAGATCGTTCTTTTTGCACATAACCTGGGCAGCATACCACCCAATACAGCAACGGTTGTTGTTAAATCAGGCGGTAAGCGTTACGAGTTACGCAGCAGCGCCAGCCTTACAGAGAATGCGGTACTGATGCTGGACTATAAGCCGAAGCAGTAAGCTTTCTGTCATGCTGAGGAACGAAGCATCTCACACTTAACACAATTAATGACCAAAGCCGGTAAATTTTATTGCCGGCTTTTTTTGTTTACAAAGTATTATTTTTATAGTTGGGTAAATACTGTTTATCTGTAAAACAAAGTGATTGCATATTTAAACAATGAGCACATGGCGATCTGTCTCAGCGGGGTTTTCGCAACTCCAATCATTTAATTAAAAAATATCCTTTCTGCGAAACCCCGATGTTTGAATAATCTTGCATAATATTGCTCCCACTGGTATTTAGAGCGGGGGCCCTGATTGCTCAATAGTATGCTGCATCGGGGTTTCACGAAACAGGGCGAGGGGCCCTGAGCAACTAATAAAGTGGTTACAATCACAGTAAAAAAGCACCAGGCAACAGAGTTCGGGGCCAATGAATAAATCTCAACTTTAATTCTTAAATTCAATTTTATATTTTCAATTGCCTGTCGGCAGGCAGGCCACCTACGGTTGCAGGCACAGCCACCAATAACAACATTATGCAATGAAAAAAATCCTGGTATTTTCAGTATCACTTATTTTTAACACCATTTGTTTCAGCCAGGCAAATATTAAATCCCTGTTAGACTCTGTTTTGTTAAAAGCCAGGGAGGTTTCAATGTACAGCAGCACAATTAATTGGGACAGCCTGCAAAAACAAGTGTATAGTAAAGCAGCAAACGCCAGCACAACCCAGCACCTGAAACCTGCACTTGAAACACTGCTCAATGGTCTCAGGGACCACCACGGAAGATTTTTAGACGCAACAAATTATGCTACCCTTGCCTATTTTACCGACTATAAAAATCAACGGTACAAAGACACAAGAACCAAAGACCCGGAAACCTGGAAAGCAGTAAATGATACAGCGCTGAAGTTTGGCTACAGGTTGTTGAAAAACAATATCGGGTATTTGAAAATTGTTGGTATCGGGCCCAATGTTGATATACAAAAGGAATCGGAAAAGATCAGGAATGCTGTTATTAAACTTTCAAAAAAGAAAGTAACTGGCTGGATTATTGACCTTAGATACAATGGCGGTGGAAATATGTACCCGATGGTATCTGGTATTGCCCCGATAATTGGAGATGGTATTGCAGGCAAATTGGTTTCAGCAAATTATGATACTTTATTTAAGTGGACTATTGATAAAGGAAATTTTACTTATGATGTACCTGGCGTTATCACGCTGCCCAACAAACCAACTTTCAGGGTGTTGCCAAAAGTGGCAGTTTTAACAAGCCGGTGGACAGCTAGCTCAGGAGAAGTGGTAGCAACAACATTAAAAGGAAGGCCTGATACAAAGTTTTTTGGAGAAGCCACAGGCGGTTTTGCAACCAACACGGGTTGGGAAATTATAAATGATAAAATAATAATGGTAATTTCAACAGGTATGTTTTGCGACAGAAACGGGGTTGTTTATGAAAAAAACATTCCGGTTGATATGGAAGTTTTGTTTGAAGTTGAAAAAAATACTGACAAAGACAAGTGCATAGCAGAAGCCGTAAAATGGTTACGAACAGAATAACAGCTTTAAACACCCTATTGGCATTAACTGGCTGAGGGCTTAACCCGCCACCGGCAATGTGTAAACAGTATGCTTGTAATTCTAACCGGCAACAAAGAAATTATGAAATTGTTTTGCTTTCTTTTTTCAGTAACACTTTTTTCCTGCAACTTTCAGGCAAAAAAGCCTGAGCTAAATCCTTTGAAAGAAATTGAACCGGTTAACTATTCAGAAATAGATAACCAGGTTCAAAATATACTTGAGGAAAACAATGGTAAATTTCCGCTGATTAAATTTGAGAAAAAAAAGGGAAACAAACATTTAATTTATTTTGGCGAACAACACGGAAACGACCCAAACGATCCAAGGTTTGATACCATTCAAAAATATTTTTCCCTTTACAAACCGGCAATTCTGCTAAATGAAGGCGGACCGGTTGCTGATAGTCTTCACTTCACAAGCAGGGTAGATGCTATACAAAAAAAAGGAACAATCGGTTTTTTAAAATTTTTGGCAGACAATGCTAAAGTAAAACTTCAAAATGCAGACTGCCCGGACAGTCTGGAGATAGCTTCTCTGTTAACAAAATACAACAGAAATAAAGTTCTATACTTTTTAGTTTTACAGAGGTTTGTTCCTCAATTTACAGCAGGCTACGATGGGGCAAAAAAACTGGAAACAGAATACGGAAAATTTACAGGAAAATATTTAGAAACAAGGTGCAATCTGAAACTTACAGAAAATGAAAAACAGTGGGGCTATTTTGAAAAACTATACGCCGAAAATAATGCTGACAAAAAAATAGACCTCGAAAACTTTGATCTGTCTCAAACAGAATTTGACAAAGGGGATTTGGGGAATATCAGCAGAAGTTCATTGCAGATAAGGGATAGCGTAATTATTGGAAATATTTACAAAACCCTGCAAAAGCACGATATCGTTTTTGTAGTTTTTGGAGCAGCACATTTACTTGCTGAGAAACCAACATTAGAAAAACTGTTTGAATAATCTTGCATAATATTGCTTCCACTGGTATTTAGAGCGGGGCCCTGATTGCTCAATAGTATACTGCATCCGGGTTTTGCGAAACAGTTTTATTAATTACAGAGCAGGCTGTGAAAACCCCGCTGAGACAATACCAGCAAAACGAATAATTATATTTAAACAATGAGTACATGGCGAAAAATGGCAATTGAATGTGCACCTGAATTAAGATCAGAATTTCAGGCAGACGATTTAACGCCATACGATGTTTTTATGGAGCTTCTTCCCATTTTAAGAAAAGCCCATATTGACAAGGATAATGAAAGGTTAGAAAAAATATATTCATATGCAGCATGGTGCCACCAGCAAAAGGACAAGAAGCTATGGAATGCAGCCGGAGTCAGTTTCTACGAACACCTGGCCGACACAGATGAAACATTTACGCAACTTACAAATTGGATTAAAAAGGAAATTTATTTTGACATAAGAAACTTGCTTTATCAAAGAACAGACGAGGAGAAAATAAAAAGCCTTGATAAATATTACGGTTACAAAACGAAGAAGTAGGTACAGTGCCACCAGCAAAGGTTTTTAAGCAAGGTGTGGCAGAATGGGCACAGCTTTATTTGCCTGCGTTTGATGGGGATTGTAAAAAACTATACTCTTAAATGAAAAAAGCATATGGCAACAAAAACAAAAACAAAAACTACAGAAACCGAAGTAAATGTAACTGATTTCATTAACTCATTTGTTGACAACGAACAAAAGAAACAGGACAGTTTTCGCCTGATTGAGCTGATGAAAAAATGGTCGGGCTTTGAGCCAAAAATGTGGGGGCCTACCATGATAGGTTTCGGAAGCTATCATTACAAATATGCCAGCGGGCATGAGGGCGATGCTATGCTGATTGGTTTTTCACCGAGAAAAGCCGAATTTTCACTGTACGTTTCTGCACCGGGAAATGACAATAAACAACTGCTTGATAAATTGGGAAAGTATAAAATGGGCAAAGCCTGTATTTACTTTAAAAAACTGGCAGATATTGACCTTGGCATTTTAGAAAAACTAAGTAAAGCTACAATCAGGTACATAAACGAGCACCACGAATGTGCCTGCAGGGAGTAAGGGTAACCTTAAACAATGGCCTTTTGCAAAGGAAAATGATAAATGAGGTAAGATTTTTTTCTTACAGCGATTTCTCAAAAGGTTGATTGATTACAAAATCTTTGCCGCTCAGCCGCTGCCGGTAAAAAAGCCAATGAATAACCCTGTTCAATTAGGATCGTTGTTGTTGCTGCTGAATGGTTAACACGATAAACTCGGCAGGGCGAACCAGCGCCAGCTTAACCGTAACCAGCAAAACCCCATCAAGAATATCCTGCGGTGTCATGGTGGCTCCCAGGCCTGTCTGCACATCAAAAGCCTGTTCGGGCGATGCGCCTGCCAATGCGCCCTGTTGCCATAAACTGTTCAGGAAGTTATTCATCATGCTCTTCATCGTTACCCAGGTTGCTGCAACATTGGGTTCAAAAACGTAGGCACGGCAGGCAAGTTTCAGCGATTGTTCTATCATGATCATGGTTCTGCGTACATTGATATAACGCCAGTCCTGGCTGTTGCCATCCAGTGTTCTGGCACCCCACACCAGGCAGCCCTGGCCGGGGAAGGGGCGTATTGCATTTACCGATTTACCGCTGCTTACATCAATATTCATATCCTGTTGCTCTTCGGCTGAAATATTTACTGCCGGAGAAACAGCCATCGAAATAGAAACATTGGCCGGCGCCTTCCAAACACCTCTTGTGCCATCAACCAGCGAATAAATGCCGGCGATGGCACAGGAAGGCGGCAGCAGGTTTAACCGGTTTTTTATCTCATTTACCAGTTGCACATAAGTGTTGCTGCAGGCCATCAGCGCCTGGTGCAGGATGCGGTTTTGAGTGCTGGTGGGGGAGGCAGCTACGGCATTGTTCCAATCGTCAATGGCGGCTGATACGTCTGTTTCGGGCAACATTGTTTTCAGCGCTTCTGTTGATACATCCATATTTGTAAAATCAACTTCATCTGCTGCAACCACCGAAGCGTTAAGCCAGGGGTAATAGGCGGCGCCATAATTCAATGCTTCGGTACCAATTGCCTCTCTGAATGCTGTTAAAGTAGCATTTGTTGAAGCATCGGCAGCATCCGGTATCACATCAAAAATGCCAAAGCGGCTTTGTGTGTTGGCACAGTGTGCTAATACCTTTTTATACAAATGGTAGCACTGGTCCCTATCGTTCACAAAGTCGGGCAATACCACAAGGGTTGGTTCGGGCGTTTTTTCAAGTGTATCAAATACTGCATCCGAAAGGTCGGCAGGATTGACCTCCGTTATTTTATTTGCTCCTTCACCATAAGTGCCTACAGAAAGAATATAGCAACTGCCACCGCCGTTGAGGTAAAACAACCGCATACAGTTATACAGGTAAAATATGGTTGCCGGTTGTATAACCATATCAGGTTGAAACTGATTGATAATTGCCGGTGCATTTTTAATAGCAAAGCGATGATGATAACCATGTCCAAACCATTGCATATATTCTGCAAAGGAGGTTATGTAAATTGGTTTACCAATTAACGAAATACCTTTGTGTTCTGCTTTTTGGGTATAACCAATAAAAACGGGTATGGCTGTTGCAACAGCAACGGCTGAATTTGGGAATGCATTTTCTTCTTCAATATAAATTCCCGGTGTTTGGTTAGTTGCCATGGCAGTTGGTTTATGGGAAATGTTTAAACAGGCTGTAATACAACTAAGTTAGTTTTTTTTCAGTGGGTTGTCTTGCTTTCCTGCTGCACAGCAGGTAAGCCGTATTCATGGCCGGTGTAAAGCAGCGGTGTATGAGGATGCCTGCAAAACTTATTCATCGTTCAATAAACAGTTCCTTAGTATTACCTTCTGCGGGAAATGAAAAATCTTGCTACTGCAACCCTAACACCTGACTTTTGCATCTCAAGAAAATACATACCATCCTCCCACTGGCGCTGATCCATCTGAATGTTGTTTCTGCCCACGTGAAGTGTTTTTGGCTGCTTTAACCTGCGTGCACCTTGGGCATCATAAAAATTAAAAACGACTTCTGCGGGAGTTTCCGTGAAAAGAGAAACGGTGAAATAGCCGTTATTAGGATTGGGGTAGATTTGCAATGAAATGGCATTCTGGCTCATTTATTGATTTTTGAAATGAAGATAGAATTTTCTTTTTATTTACCTGCCTGCACCTGACTTTAAGCCATTGCCGGTAATTCGCCCACATTCACTGCATTCGTTAACTGCTGCCTGTTAATGGTAATTGCCCGTACTGCTATGCCAGTCGCATAAACATGCTGTAAATATGAACATCACCGCTAACTGTTCACAAAATCTTTTTTTGCCGGATATGTCTGTTTACTGGCCGGATGCCCGGCAGCAGCCTGGTTTATTTCTGTGTCTTGGGCACGGGCTTAAGCCCGTATTTAATCACACAAAAATTTTACACCATGAAAAAAATGATTTTTTTTACCTGGCTTTTGCTGCTGTTGGCATTGTTTGCCAACGCACAAAGAACAATGGGTACAGGTGAGCAGCGCACAGGCTGTAATTTTATTGACAACAACACATTTACGGCACCCATACCGCCGTACAATCCAAACGATCCGGGTATATACGGCCTGCCCTTTAACCTGGGCTATGTACCCTTTTGGATACCCTCGCATGGATCGGCCAATATTTATGGCGGCAGTTACTATAATGATCCGCCACCCTTTGCCAATGCTGGTTACTCCAGGATGTTTGCAGGGTTCTTACCGGACGACGGCAATAACAGCGAGGGTATTGCACAAGCCATTACACCCCTACAGCAGGGGGGTAAATATGCCCTCAGTTTTTTTGAACGCATGAAAAAGTATGTTGCCAGCGATGTAAATGTTGACAATTTTCATATTTACCTGATGCATTCGGCTGATGCTGTGAATTTTGATCCCACCAGTTTTGCTATCCCTGCCATACCGGCCAGTGCACAACAGGTTTACTGTGAACAAAACATTTCAAATCAAAACTGGAAACAGGCATTGGTATGTTTCACCGCAAACAGCAATTATGATATGATCTGGATGTTTCCAAAATGTAACCGGATATCCGGCAGTCAGCAGGTTATGAGCAGTATCCTGGTATCCTATCCAGAACTCATCAGCCTGGATGGTTTTACGGCAGGCGCTGCACCTGTGCCCACTCAGCCTAATTGTACCGTTGATATTGGTCCTGTAAGACCGAACTGTGGTGTAAGAAATGCCATATTCAGGTGGTTTGCTCCCAACGATCCCGGCTTCAGCAACCCAATTGCTCCCAGTTACGCACTCCCCAGTCAGCAGTTGAGTGTTGATGCATCTATCCCCGCCAACATCGGTACCTGGACATTGAGAATGATTGTACCGGGCGCTCAGAATTATGGATCCTGTGGCAGTACCTGTACCATACAGGCGAAGGTAGACCTGCCCAACTGCGGTTCAAGCTGGCCCAAAGTGTACCAGGGCAAGGCGTCACAATACCTTGGCAAAGATGTTTCAGGCAACATTTTTATGTACCTGCATTCGGCCTCTTTTGCCAACAACTTTAATCATGCAGGGGCTTTACCCGCCACCCAAAACACCGGGGAATATACGGTACAGTATAGCGCTGCTGGTTACACGAACTGGGCTGCCGATGGAAAAAGTGTTCAATACAGCCTTAATTCCGGGGATGTGCAGTTATACGACTGGATGAGCATGCACAATACCCAATATGTAAATGGTACAACCGGCAATGCTTCCGCAGGCCCGGCCATTGTACCGGCCGGCGAACTGATCATAGCCGAAGCCGCCAATGGCAGCATCATCAGCCGGGACCGGGCGAACTTTTATGTACATACCGTAAATAATACAACCACCAGCATACCGCTTGCCGCCCCTTACTATGTAAAATTTAACCCGGTTACCAACAGCCTGCTGGTTGTAAGTGTTACATCCAACACAGTGCTTACATTGCAGCAATACCTGTTACAGAATAACCAGCTCAACCTGCAGCTTAGCCGGCAACTGCCTAATGGCACTCTTCAGTTTTTGCAAATGGATAACAGCGACAGGCTCTTTGTTGTACAAAACAGCCAGGTGCAGGAGTGTAATTATACCGCCAATCCGGTCACCTTTTCCACTCCGTCTCTCACAGGTTTTAATAACACCGCAATACTTGCCCTCAGTTCCAATAATCCCTATACAGAAAGCCGCTGCCTTGTGTTTAACAATGCCGACAATTATTTTTATGCATTAGATTTTGCCAGCGGCAATTCCAGAAAAATACAATCTTCGGGTACAGGCACCAACTTGATCCCCCTCCTGTATATGTTTGACGGTAATGAGGTGTACCTGGCAGGCACAATTTTATATAACACCACTTTTACCATCGGTAATCAAACCATCGCAGCCGTACCACCGTATGGCAATTCTGTTTTCATTGCAAAATTTAACCTGCTGAGTGACTTTACCCGCAGGGAGGCAGGAAATGCCATGGTACAGAGAAACGCTGATGCTTTGCCGGAAAGCCTTTCGTTTACGCTTTCGCCCAATCCTGCAACAGGCAGCACTTTGGTACTTCAAATCACGGAAAAGTTACCCAAGGCCTCAACGGTAGGGACGTACAGGATATCCATTGCCGACCCGGCCGGGCGTATTCTGCTGCAAACAACCAGCAATTTGCCCCGTGTTAATTTAAATATAACCGGTTTAAAGCCAGGCCTATATTCGCTAAAGGTGATGAATAGGCAAGGCGGCACCACCACCAGAATGTTTATTAAGGAATAGGTGGCCATTTTGTATCTCATCGGGGTTTTCGTACCAGGCCTGTTTTAATTCAAAAACGCTTGCAGCGAAAACCCCGGTGCAGTACAAATAAATGAAACTGCCATTCTAAAAAGAAAAATAGTTACCGGTAAAAGAGAAAGGATTTAATTTTAGGATGCAGTAACATTTCACCTTCATTTATCAATATCTTTTATCGGTTTTTTTCACCACCGGTATAGCAGAAAATTTTCTGATTATAAGAGATTAACTTGCTTTCCCATCTCTGCAGCAATTGCTGCATTCACTTTACTTAGTACCCTGCGTATATCGCCATTGGTTTTAACAGCAGCCCTGGGCGTACGTGGCAGTTTGCGTTTTTTTTCCTGGTGCAGCAATGCATTCACCATGGCATGCTGCAGGTGGTTAGGCTCATCATCGTCTTTATCATATTCGGTTGAAGCTGCCAGTTCCTGAAGGTCTTCGGCGCTCATGGTTATTTCTGGCCAGGGCTCTGTACGCATCGCATCTGCAAACAACTGTGTTGAAGCTGTGAACGGCAGCACACTGGCATCACGATTAGTTAAATGGCCCAGGTTCCATTTATCGCAGAGGGTGCGTATGAAAGAAGTGTGTTCAAATGGTTCGTTCACGATCGTATTCGGGTTTATCCATGAAGAGATCATCACCGTTGGTACCCGTATACCCGGCCTGTTAAAACCAAAGCCCATCTGGCCTTTGCTGTTATCGGGCGGTACCGCGGTTGATGGTGGTGGTACATGATCGTAGCAGCCGCCATGTTCATCAAAAGTGATGATGAGCAGGGTATTATCCCTGTATTGTTTGCTGTTGCGTATGGTATTGTAAACATCTAATATCAGTTTTTCGCCCAGCTTAAGTGTGGCGGGTACCGATTTTTTACTCTCCGAAAAAGGGTGCATATCATTATGCCTGAACATAAACTGCGGCTCCAGGAAACTGTATTGGGGCAAACTTCCTGCACTTACATCATTTTGAAAATCTTTAAACTCTTTGGTACCCCACACATATTTATCGCCATGCACCAATGCGGTAAGGCTGAGCGGCCATATGTGCGAATAGATGTTCCAGGAAATATTGTTTTTACTCATCCGGTCAAAGATGGTTTCCCTGCTCCACACATGGCGTACCCAGGAATGCATTTCTGTAAAGTCGTCAAATATTTTGGTGAGCCAGCAGTCACCATACTCCTCAAGCGGGTTAATTACTTTACCGCCTGAAGTGGCTGCATGAAAGAATGCCCGGTTGCACCAGGTTTGGCTGGGTACCGAGCAAAACCAGTGGTCAAAAACTGCAAACCCTTTTGCCAGCCCACTCAGTACAGGCACCTGCTTATTATCAAAGCACTGCATTATCACTTTGTATTGATCGTAAGTAACCTTGCTGAGCGGTTCACCATTAAAGGTACTCTGCAGGTTACTGATATAATCTTTTATAAAACCATCCATTGCTGCCTTGTTGGGAACAGGACTGGGCAGGTTATAAGGCTTCTTCATCTGGTAGGCCAGTTTGCCCTGGTTCTGTTTATCAATATGGCCAAACAGTTGCGTATTTATGTGTGGGTACTCTTCACCTGGGTCTGGGTAGGGCTGTGTAAGATCGTTGCCCACATAAACCTGTAGTGGTGTACCTCCTTTACCTTCGCCCATATAATCAGGTATCATATTATAATAGGGCGGGTTGCCAAAATTCAATCCTGCAAACTGTTTACCATCCGGCAGGTCGCCCTGGTTATATAAATAACCAAGCAGGTTATCAAAAGAGCGGTTCTCCATCATAAGCACAACCACATGCTCAAATTTGTTGAGGTTATTTATTGCATCAGCAGCCTGGCCGGGTGTTGACATGGAATTAAGTTTTAGATTTTAAAAATGATGAATCAATATACATGATATTATTTTATTATAAAAATTGAACCGAAAATTTATCAACCTGATCCGGGGCAATAGTAAAAATTAAAAGACAGGATGCTGGTTCTCAATCCGGAAGTGTAAAGTATTAGATGCAGGAGTTTTAAGGCATAGGGGTTTCGCAAAGAGATGCCTGTACTATTGCAGGATTATTGTGAAAAGTTGCTAAAACAAAAAACTGTACAGATTAAAATCCAAAAACGGCGGCGGGAGTTTTATAAATATTGCCGTTTGTATTTCCGGAACTAATCTGTACAGCTTTTTCATTATTAAAATACTATCTTTTTGCTTGTCAGGGTTTGGCAAAATCTACGGTTGGTCTTATCGAAAACGGCAAACTTGCATAGGCGCCGGGATAGAAACAGGCAGCGCCACCATCGGTAAGCAACGTGTTATTGAAATCGCCGGTGATAAACTTATTGATACAGCCGCAATCGAAGTGGAAACCCATTTCGGGAGCGCCCACACCGCCCGGAGAAATTACACCGGAATAAACACAGCTGGCTCCCAGCAGGCCGGTACCCGTATTTACATTATATACCCTGCCGTTGGGCCCGGTCATACGCATTACAAACAAGCGTCCGTTACAGTCAAACGTGAGTCCTCTTAAATTAATCCCCAATGGCACTGTATTGGCCAGGCAGGTTACCGAAGGGAATCCCCCAACATTGATGATCACAATGCGATTGTTGCCGGCTACCGTGGTACTTGAATTGATGGCATAATACCTGCCTGTTGCCGGGTCTCTTTCAATGTCTGAAAGATTCAGGTTTGTAATGCATCCCGGTGCAATTGCTGCGGCTGATGCTACATTAGGATCGCCGATTGCAAACTTGATGAGTTGGTTGGGGAAATTACCGCCGTTGGTAACGCCCCATGCAGTTCCGCTTGCCGGGTCAACTGCCAGTCCCGACATTTTGAGTACTGGTACGCCACCAACACGCACGATATTATCGCCCATAGAGCCTATTACCGGAACTACTAAAACCGGCCCGGCGCTGGGTGAACCTGTAATTTTATAAATAAGTGAATTGCCGTTTGACGGGTCTAATGCAAGGTTGTAGTAACCCGGCTGGCAGGCAGCAGCAGCCTCAGCCGCTTCTGCTTTGCCTGAAACACCGGCAGGGTTATTTTCCTGATTTACCTCTTCACTTTTTCTGCAACTGCTGAAGAAAAGAGCAGCGGCGGTTATCGCCGCTAAGAATAATGTCTTTTTCATTTTTAACTAATTGAATTTTGAACTTACAGTAACGTTAGTAAGTATCACGTTCTGCATAGTTGAAGGTTGGATTACTTTATGGGGAAGATAGTATTTGATGAAAATATATACAAAACAAGTGCCATTTATAGAAAATGTTAATATCTTTTCAGGGGGATAATATTGCAGCAAATGACTTTGTTAAAACGAAAGCTGCTTTTTATTGCCTGGGCTTTAGCAATGGTATATTTTAATTTCAGGATAGATTTTTAGGAAACAATTTAGGGTGGATATAAAGGAAGATAATGGCTTACAGGCCAGTCATTAATCACTATCAGGCTGCAGAAATTAGCCTGAAAAGAAATCAATACATCTGTTAAAATATCTGGGCCCTGGTTGTTTCATTAACCGTTGTAGCCGGGTTTACCAGGTTTACAATGCTGGATCGTATCATGCCAATGCCTTTTGCAAACCATCTTTCTTCTTCAGCTACGGGTATATCACCCAGGCCAATAACGGTAGCAGTGTAAGTATATTTCATCCTTATCACATTATTATATGTAATGGATGCAACGGTCTGTGTTTCGCCCTTGGCCAGTATCAGCGCATCTACCCGGATGTTTGACAGCGGAAAGCCCATGGCAACATTGGGGCCAAAGTTTTTAAACCAGGTAAAATTTACAGCTTTTGTAGAATCCAAAACCATGTATTCCTGGTTGATGGGGTTATCCAATACACCCAGGTTACCATCAATGTATTGATAGTATTCACCACCGTTCTTGCGGTTGTAAATCGAATCGGTAGGTGTGCCATTGTCTTTTACTTCAAAAATTTTATAACTGTTGGCGCCAAATGTTTTTGAGTTGGCACTCACCTGCACATAGGTAGTATCGGATGGGGTGCCTCCAACCAGTTTAGCGCTCCAGTTACTGTTAGTTGTTTGCGGCACATAATCTAAATTAGGTGGCGGCGGCGCTGCTGCCACATTAATAGCAAACGAACAAACAGCGCCTCCGCTGGCTACCCTGTAATTATAGGGTGGCGGGCTTACCGCTACCGGTGTGCCGCCTGCAGTTAAAGTAACCTGTGTGTTGCCGGCAGCAGCAAATGTGCCGGAACCGGAAAAAAACACGCCATTAACGGTATCGCTGTTAATTGTCCACGGGCCGGGAATAGTTACCGCTACATTAAGAGTAACGGTATGCTGTGCACCAACAGGCGAGCCTGCAGTATATACACCGGTGCCGAACGCAGTACCGGCGCAGGTAAAAGTATAGGCAGCGGGTGGTGTTGTTGTGGCGTTTACATACACATCAATTTTGCAAACACTTGTTCCAAAAGTGAAAGTAAAAGTGTGGGCACCGGCTGTAGTGGGTGTACCAAAAGCCCTTATTTGAATGGTGTTGATACCTTTTGATGTTACTGTACCTGAGCCGCTAAAATAAAAACCGCCTACAGTATCGCTCTTTATAATGTAAGTGCCTGTTTTAGTAATATCTGCATAAAGCTCTATAATATCTGTTGCTTTTAAAACTGAATCTTTTGTAAAAGAACCAAATATTAAACCGGGTAAACAAATTCCCGAAGCAGATTTTAACGAACCAACAGCTTTTCCATCATCAGCAACCCCATCAAAACTCAGTTCTTTCTGGCAGGAACTGAAAAGGATTACAGCAGTAACCAATAACATGTAATGTATTAAATACTTCATACAGCTTTTTTGAGAAATATAAATTTACAGTTTTTTACAGATAAGAACTTTGATGCTGCAGCCCAAATAAATTTACCTGTCCTAAAAAACAGGTAAAATCGCCTGTAAAATTAAGAATGTCTATTTATACTTTTAACCTGCTTACACTGTTGCGGCATTCTTTTTAGAAAAGACATTTTTTATTAACCATAAACCAACCAACATGAATAAGAACTACTGTTACGTGATTGCCGTATTGTTGCTGGCATCAACGTATATTGCCTGTAACAACAGCAGCGATAAGCCTGCAGATGAAGAACTCAGCCAGTCTGGCTTTACCATCCGCTTTATGCCAAGGCCGCCGGTTGATATTGATTCAAATGCCACTCCGGAGCAGTTGGCCAGCTTTGCCTGGGAAGAATTATTTGCCCTTAACTGGAAATCATCTTACCCGGCTAATGGCCTGCGTGATTCTCCCGATACTACCTGGGATTATACACAGCCTTCACCCGACCTGGTGGTTTGGGAAACCTTTGGCCACCGTGCCGAACTGCGGCCATGGAGCAATGTGATGATGCCTTTTGATAAGCCGCCTCACTACAGTTATGGCATTACATTAAAACCACTGAACCCCGGTGATAAGCTTGACCTGTTTAATGTACTGGATGAGAACAACGAGATAGGCTCCTGCAACATGTATGCATTTTCAAAATCGGGTGGCCAGCCCGATCCGATGAACCTGGTAAGATACCAGGCCAAAGTGAACCGGGATGAATATGAATACATCTTCAACAATTTTTCCGACTCGGCCAAACTGATAACGGCCAGGGCAAAAACACTTGCCCATATAAATAAGTATAAATCTTATGATTCGCTGGGTACGCCCAATTCCTGCGACTGTAAGGATAAAACCGTTATCAACCTGCCTTGCGGAGGCAGTACAGATCCGGCAACCCAACGCATCATTATCGGGGCCATGGAAATAAAAACCGCCTGGAGGCCGCTTACCAGCCGGGATGATGCATCACAATTTCTTACACGTACGGTAGTAACTTTTATTCCGGATTCCGCCAATCCAAACACGGTGTATTATACCAATAAAGTGTATGGACTGATAGGCATGCACATCATTCACAAAACACGCAATAACGAAGATTTTGTTTTTGCAACCTGGGAGCAGGTAAATGCAGAAAAAGACAGCATGGGTTATGTGTTGCTCAACAATGGACTTGATTCTGGAACCGTACACCCGGCATTTCCACGCCTGCACCCGATAGCCTCTGTTACTGACTCTTCTACCGCCTATGCCCACCGGTTATTAAGGAAAAAAAATCCAAAGTCTGTTTTGCTTAATTACCGTTTGGTAGGTGTGCAGGCAAAGCCAGGCAACAACACCAGTGCCTACAGTTTCTTCCTGGCCAATGCAGTGGTTGAATCCGATTCTACCTTAGCCAATTTCCGGGGCAGTGGTATTGGTACGCCGCACAATGCCAAACCCAATATACTGTACCGCAATAATAATATGATCAGCATGGGCGGTTGCCAGGGATGCCACGGAGTGGCGCAGGTAGCATTGGGCACCGATCTTTCTTTTTTATTAGACAATGTTGGCAAGCCGGTTTTTACGCCTGATATATTAAATCAGCAGGCAGCGCTGGCACAACGTGCTGCTAAAATAAAAGTGCTTATAAAAGCTACAGGCCGTTAAGCAATATTTATAATGCTGCATATACTCAGCAAATAAGCCGGTGGTAACACCGGCTTATTTGCTGTTAAATAAATTAAATCAAAATACAGGATTGCATTTTTCAGTTTTTTATATCCAGTATCATTTCCTGCCCGTCTTTTACAGCTCTTATTGCATTGTTTTTGCCAATAGTTATTTTCTCGTACTTATTATCAATAAGTATTTTACCCTGTTTGTTTATCATGCCTGCAAGCCCGTTGCGGCGGGTGATTGCAAAAGAGCCTTTAAAACTGCTGATAGATTCGTAAATATTAGGAACAATCACTTTGCCTTCCATATTCAGCATGCCCATTTTGCCATCTTTGGTAGTGTATGCTATGGCATCGTTGCCAAAGGCGCCAATCTTATCATAAGTTGGTTTTACAATCTCCCTGCCATCCTGCGACAGCAGGCCGCAGTGCCCGTTTTTCCATACAATGGCAAGGCCTTTATTGAATTTACCTATCTTATCATATTGTTTGCTTACTTCCTGTGCATATGAGGTAAACATACATAGTGACAGGAAGAGTATGATCAGCTTTTTCATGATGAGTATTATTAGGATGTTTGTTTTTAATACTTACAAGGTAAATCCACATATAAGAAGGTATAAATGACAGCAGGCATTGAAGCACATGATTGTTATCAATAAATGTAAGGTTATACAACGCCTGTAAACCCACGAATACATCAGGAGGATTTCAATGTCTTTCTTATTTTGAAAATGTGATGTTTGCAAAATACTGATGTTACAAAAAGCAATTTTTTTAAAGAAAAACTTTATTTTTTTTTGAATCTGGAAAAAAAAACTCATTTCTGTTGTCTTTAATGTCATTTGGCAGGATTATTGTTTTGATGTTTAAACATTTAATGGTAAATTTATTTAGTGAAAAAAATAACTGCTATACTGTTTCTTTTCATCTACCTGTTTTATACAACAGGAATTCACGAGTTGTTTAAGTTTAATGCACTCATTGATCATTTTCACCAAACCCGGGATCAGCAAGGGCCCCTAAGCTTTTCACAATTTCTGTTCATGCATTATGTAACTGATGATCTAAATGACAGGGATAATGAACAGGATAAACAGTTACCTTTTAAATCTTCTGAAACCTGTGTTTCAAACAGTATGACATTTTGTATTCCGGTTCAGCCTTCACAGCCTTCAGCGGTTCGTTCTTTTATAATCTCCTGCCCGGCTAAAATATTTGCCCGGGATGTATTCATACATTCAGATTTCAACTCCAGCATCTGGCACCCTCCCCAGTTAGTATAGTAATATCACGGCCTGTGTCAATAGCAGCCTGTAATGGGCTATGGCTGTACGTACTTGTTGAATAAATTACTTTACTGCTTAAATCAATTAAAATGAAAAAAGTCGCCATACTGGCAACATGTATCATGTTGTTTTCAGTAAATCTGTTTGCACAGTTCTCTACGGACTGGATAAGACCTGCAGAAGCCTACCAGAAAAACGGCGTAATGCTTGCACGGGATAACCAGGATAATGTTATCACTACCGGTTACTGGACCAGCAATAATATCTACACCCGCAAGTATAACAAATTTGGTGTTTTGCAGTGGGAAACCACTTCGGCATCGGGAATAGCCAGCAATTACGAACGTCCGGTATGGATAACTACAGATAATAACCGAAATGTTTTTGTGGCGGGTTACCGTTATGCAGGTGCCTCTACCGCCAATGCGATGGTGGTTTTAAAATACAGTGCCGACGGTTTGCTGCTATGGAAAAAAATAGTTGAGCCGGTTAACTACCTGGTGGGCATGAATCTGCGATGTGAAGTAGATAATAACGGGAACCTGTATGTTGGTGCAACCGGTGTTGGTGTGCTTCCCGGATTTGCTTTGATCAAATTTGATCCCAACGGTACTATACTTTTCACACAGCACAGTGCTGCAAATACTCCTGGTTTTTTTAACTCCATGCGTGTAAAAGATAATAAGGTTGCCCTGAGTGCATCAGGTGGCCCTCCGGCCGGCGGAGACCCTAATATTGCTACAGTTGCAGTATGGGACACTTCAGGTGCGTTTATGTGGGGAGCAGGTGTGCAGGGCCGTGGTGGCAAAGATGTGGAGATTGATGATGCAGGCAATGTGTATCTGCTTACCTGTTTTTTTAACCAGGTAACAGCTGCCAGCGAGATGGACATTGAGCTGTTTAAATTTGATGCATCGGGTACACAGTTATGGAAAAGAGATTTTGATTTTGGAGGTACAGAAATACCCTCAAGATTTACATTGGTTGCCGGCAAGTTAAGCCTGATAGCGCAGGGTAACATAGCAGCATCTTATTTTGACTGGGTTACCATGCAAACAGATACAGATGGTAATATGCTGTGGAATACAAGATATAATGCCTCGTCTGGCAATGATGAAATTCCGTATTTTATTGCAGCCAAAACCAACGGAGAAGTGTTTGTAACGGGAAAGGGTGGCCCAAGTCCCGATCCTAATAATACTTCTTATTTACGTATGCTTACTTTAAAGTACAGCAATGCAGGCTCGCAAACCTGGATAGACTCAACCAATATTTACAGCGGATGGGGATATGGTTGTACGCTTGCAAGTGACAACAGTTTGTATGCGATAAGCAGCACAGCCATGTCGGCTTTCCATTTTCTTGACCATACAGGTGCCGGGCCGTGCAATGTGCCCACAGGGCTTGCAGTAGCCAATATTACTAACAGTTTTGCTACTTTTTCGTGGACGGCAGTGCCTAATGCAACCTTATATCACCTGCGGTACAAGCCGGTTTCTTCCACCACCTGGAACGTGGTTTCGTACAATCTTACCAGTATTAATGTGTTTGGCCTGTATGCAGGAACTACCTATGAGTATGCCGTAGAAGCAGTTTGCGATAATGGCCCCACAGGCTATGGCCCCACACAAATATTTACCACAACGGGTACAGCTATTTGCACTTCCGTTGGGCAAAACCAGACACAGGAATATTTAAGCCAGGTTTGGCTGATGAGTGGTTTCAATAATGTGTCGGGCAATAATAATGGTTATGCTGACTTTACAAATATTTCGGCCCCTATTACCAGGAACCAGCTTGTACAAGGTTACCTGTCTGCACTGGTGCCATTTCCGGAGTACGAGTATTACAGTATATGGATAGATTATAACCATGATAATGACTTTGATGATGCAGGAGAAGAAGCAGTAACATTGTACACCGATTTTACCGGTCTTATTGGATTTAATTTTACAGTGCCGGCAACAGCCGCTTTGGGCGCCACCCGTATGAGGGTAGTTATGAGCCATGATAGCCCTGCAACACCTTGCGGTACTTATGCCAGGGGCGAAACCGAAGATTATACAGTAGTGGTAAACGATGGCAGCATTAACCCGCCGGCCGTGCCTTTGGGGCTTACTGTTTTTAATATCACCAATTCAAGCGCCGTATTTGCATGGACACCTGATAATACTGCAGCCTCGTACAACCTGCGGTATAAAAGGTTTACCGAAAATACCTGGACCATTGCACCCTCAACCATTCCTTCAATAGCAATACCTGGTCTTGCTGCCAGTACCGATTACGATTATGCGGTGGAAGCAGTAGGCAGCGCAGGCCGTTCGGGCTACAGTTCTACACAGGCTTTTACCACACTGGGTCCTATACTGCCAATAAACGGATTAAACTTGTGGGCTGTGCGCCAGGGAACAAATGTGTTGATAACATGGAACACATCTTCAGAACAAAACAGTGCAAGGTTTGAAATTGAAAAAAGTGTTGATGGAATTAACTTCATAAGTATAGGCCAGGTGCAGGCAGCAGGGTATAGCACAAATCTGCGTAGTTATCGTTTTATTGATATGAATGCAGGAAATACATTACTGTTTTACCGCTTAAAAATTATTGATGCCGGGGGAAGCCATAAGCTTAGCGATATAAGGGCTGTTTTAAAAACTGCCGCTGCTCAGGATTTGCTATTATATCCAAACCCTGCCGTTTCGGATGTAAATATTGCTTTAAGCAAAGCTGCGGCAGAAGATATGAATTTACAAGTTGTAAATCAAATGGGGCAGGTTGTTGTAAACAACCGCATCAATAAAGGAGTACAACTGTATAACCTAACTGTAAGTAATCTTGCAAAAGGAATGTATGTTGTTAAATTAACCGGCAAAGAAACAGTGCTTGTGAGAAAACTATTTGTAAAGTAACAATAAGCAGTATTAATTTTTATTAACCGGCTGGTATAAGTACCAGCCGGTTTTTTTATTACATAAGCTTAGCCTTTCAAATAAACTTCTTTTAATGTGTGGTACAAAAAAAATACATCGTTTTTAACGGTTTAGTTTTTATTTTTGCGTTGGCTGTTACCGTTATCCTTTGTTTTATCCCCCTTTACCCCAAAACCAGCATTCGAAAAAAAAATCGTTATGATATTTATATTATTTACCCTTGTAATGATTGGCATGGCCGTAGCCATGTATTTTATTATTACCCAAAGGCTAACAAAAAAAATAGAGGAAGAAAAAATAAAAACGCAGGAAATTATTGAACGTTATGATACTCTCAATAAAGCTACCAAAGAAGGTATCTGGGATCATGACCTGCTTACCAGCGAAACCTTTTATAACGACCGCCTGCTGATGATATTGGGCTACTCAAAAGAAGACCTGAAAGACAACCATAGCTGGTGGAGTGATAATATACACCCCGACGACTGGAATAGGGTAAAGCTAAAAATAGATGAGAAACTTGGTAACTCAGATTATGTATGGCAGGATGAATACAGGTTCAGGTGCAAGGATGGAAGCTACAAGATTGTGAACGACAGGAGCTATATTATACGCAACACCCAGGGCAAACCCATCAGGCTGATAGGCGCTATGAACGATATTACCGATGAAAGACAACAACAGGAAGCTGTTGTGGCAAAAAAACTGGAGCATAAAAATGAACTGGGCAAAGCCATTATACAGGCACAGGAAGAAGAAAAGAAGCTTATAAGAACAGAACTGCATGAAGATATTAACCAGGTACTGGCTTCCATTAAACTATGCTTTCATGATATTTACAACGGCGGCAAGGAAGATGAAATGGCAAAGGAAGGTATTGCACAACTGAATGACGTGATCTTTAAAATAAGGCAGTTGTCAAACAGGCTTTCTCCATCCGGGCTTGAGTATTTCGGAATCATTGCTTCCATAAAAGACATGATTTCGATGAAAGAAAATCTTTATCCCGTTACAATTAATTTTACACACCATTCATTCAGCGAAGACAGGGTTGATAAGGAACTGGGCATTTTTATTTACCGTGTAATGGCAGATATTATCAACAATATGTTCTTTACCAAAAATGGAAAACCAACAACAATAGCAATCAGCATCAAAAACAGCGATGGAAAATTAGAGATATTAATTAAAGACAACTGCCCGGTAAAAGATACACACACCCTCATACTTCAGCGCCACATAGCCGGTATAAAAAATATGCTTGAAATGTATAATGGCGAAATTAAAGTAACTGCTGATAACGATAAAAATATAGTTACAAGTATCTCCTTTTAAACATCAGGGTAATGGATGAAAAAATGATGTAAAAAGCAACCTTTTTTGCAAAACAGAATATTATATTTATTCAGTTAAAACGATTGTAATTAATTATCTTATTTGCCATGGAAGAAGTTTTGCAGGTTGATGAAAGTATTTGTCAGCAGTTGCTTTCATCGGGCCTTAATACAGAAGGCATACAGGCTTCTCTCAAAGAAAAAGGGATATCGGATGATGACCTGGTAGCAGCTTATATGGATACCATAAAAAAAATGCGTTATTCAAAAAGGCGAAACATGGGTTTTACTTTTATGGCAGCGGGAGCATTTCTTGGCTTTCTCAGTTGTGTGCTTACCATCTCTCATGTATTGCCGCAGATGTTTGATTTTATTTTTTACGGGCTAACTACCCTGGCCGTATGCATTGTGGTGCTGGGGCTTTATTATGTGTTTGAGTAAGATCTGGGCGGTGGCTCCCGTGATTGGGGAAATTAAAAAACAAAAAGCGCCGTAATTGTGTCATCTGTTGGCGCCACCTTCATCGAAAACAGCTTTGCCCGCCATTTGTTCTTAAAGAGGGCATTAAAAAACTCATTAAACTCAAAATCTATTTACAGGAAAATAGTTGATTTTACGCAGCCCCTGGTAATTGCCTTTATAATAATATGGGTTGCATTTCATGCAGGTAATGTTACAGAACTTCATCTTTTATTCAGTAACTTTTAATAAGGTTACTTTTCCATCCATGGTAGAAACAAGGATATTGTTTTTGTTCAGTACCCTTACCGTATTCACCATCGAATTATCTATCTTATGTGCCCAGGCTGCTTTTTTTTGTACAGCATCAATGGCGTACACAATGCCGTTGCGTGTGCCGAAAAAGATCATACCATCTTTTTCGGTTAACATAGAGGGTGCATGTTCATATCCAAATCCTGCATGCAGTTTCCAGGCTGTTTTTTGCAATTCCCTGGAGGTAGCAAAAGCAGAAATGGTATCATTCATCGTTTTACCATAAACATATTTACCATCCTGGGCAATACCTATTGATTCCCTTACACCGGATTCTTTAGTACGCCAGAGTGCCTGGCCTGTTACGGCATCAATGGCGCTTAGATAACGATCGGGGGCTACAATGTAGATCACATCATCTTTTACTACCGGAGTACAGGCAGCAGGAGAATAATTCCTAACTGTTGATCCGTTACTCCATTTCCAGTTAAGCCTTCCGGTATGCTTATCAACAGAATATAAGTATGTGTCCCATGCACCAAAAATTACAGCTTCTTTATTAATAACCGGTGTGCTTACAACCGGTCCGTTAAGGCCATTAAAGCTCCATATCTCTTTTCCTGTTTCCAGTTCAATGGCACGAAAGTTATGATCGCTTCCGCCGATATACACGATATTGTTTTCTATTAACGGGCAACCCAATACTGCTGCACCGGTCTTTAATTTCCAGACCAGGTTGCCTTTTTCAGTTAAACAATATATGTATCCATCAGTACTGCCAAATACAATTTTATTTTTAACCGCTGCAGGTGACGAATAAACGGCGCCACCTGTTTTATATACCCATTTCTGCTTACCACTCTTTAAAGAGAGAGCGCTTACAGTGCCCTGCTGGTTTCCAAAAACAACAATGTCATTTATTACTGCCGGTGTAGAGATCACATTGGCATCGGAGCTAAAAATCCAATGCTCTTTTACCTGGTGATATTGGGTGTTTACACCATAATCCGGCCGGGTGAATTTTTTGCTGATATCATAATTATGTTTCTCCACCTTTACACCAGCCCAGTTTTTCATCTCCCCGCTAACAGGTTTTCTTTCAGCAAATAAAATAGAATCCACTCTTACACTCACTAAATTATATCCTCCTTCGGTTTGCCTGGCCCGCAGGTTCGATCTGCCCATAATACCGGGAATGTCTTCAAAGTTCAATATCTTATTGGCATGTCCGTGCCCGCAAAGGAACAACAATGTATTTCTCGATTTAAACATATCCGTCACTTCATACCAGTTATCCATCTGGTTATCCATAGGGTAGTGGTTGAGAAAGATAACGGGCATATTTGAATCAGTAGTGTCCAGGATATTTTTCATCCAGTTCATGGCATCACGGGGAATATGGCCATCACTCATTCGTACATAAGGGCCGGATGAGCAACCGATAAAACGAATGCCCTTATGGTCAAAAACAAAGCGGTCGCTGCCGAAAGTGGTAATAAAGCCCATGCCGCCGGTTTCACTCCAGCCCACATCATGGTTTCCGGGTATGATATAATATTTCACATTTAAAGAATCAAGCAGTTTTTTTGCCCTTGGCAGTTCTTCATTGGTGCCCAATTCGGTAATATCACCGGTTATCACCACAAAATCAATATCGTGCATGTTATTGATGTCGGCCACAGTTCTGCGTAGATCTTCGTCTGCGTTGCCGTTTGGCGATCCTATGTGCGTATCGGAAAGGAATGCAAAACGAAAAGGTTTTATCTGTGCAATTGCTGCAACAGAAAAAATGATCATACAGAAAAGGAGCAGGTGTTTTTTCATGAAAGCAAGTTAAGCAATTAGCGCTGGTTAGCTGATGCTGTATTACCAGGAAAAATGTTGTTTTAAAAAGTTGCCTTCAAAATAATATATTTGATTATAATTTGAAAAAATGAAAAAAATATCCTTTGCCCTGGTATGTTTTTTTTCATCACAGTATGTGAATGCACAGGTAAGCGATAGCACTGTAAAGATATTGGTAAAAGATATCTGCAACTGCATAGATACTGTTGATATAAATATGCCAGAAACAGAGTTGAAAAAGGCAATCGGTTTATGCAAGACCATATCGCTTACCAACCTGCTCAACCGGCAACTGATAACTCCTGAATTATTGACTGATGAAAAAAAATCGGCCTACCTGGAGAACAGAACCTTTAAGCAACTCGCTGAAAGCTGTGAAGCTATAAAGCGTATAGTGGCTTCATTAAACAAAGTTCCCTCTTACCGGGAAAAGAACGCAGATAATATTTTTACACCCGCCGTTTTTTTTAAAACATACGGATTAAAACCCGGAGAAGTTAACAACCTGCTGCATGTATATAACAGTGAAAATATAGGTGAATCAAAATGCCAGCGCCTGGTTGATATACGCTGGACTTTTGAAAGCGAAGCCGATGCTTTGGAATGGCACCGCAAAAAAATAAGAGAAAATTCAGAATCAGGTAACCCTGTTAAGGAACGTATTGAAATAGAAGGAGCCGCAGCATTACAGGTATTTCGGGAGGGGAGCGGTGCAGCAAAAATGCTTAGTGATTTTGGTTTGAAACAGCGCCATCATTATTTTCTTTTTGTGTATAAAAATATAGCCTGCAAGGTATTTGTTGCTACCGATGATAAAACCGATACCAGGGAACTGGTTGTTTTTGCAGAGGCTGCTGTTAAGCAATTAAAAGCGGTAATCCCTTAAAATATGCTGAGGCTATTTCTTCAGCACTGCCTCAAACAACTTAAATATACGCTTGTATTCATCAGTCCAGCTGCTTGACTCCACAAAGCCATGGTCTTCCATTGGGTACGAAGCCAGCTCCCAGTTATCCTTTCCCAGTTCTATCAGGCGTTGCGATAATTTTACTACATCTTGATAATGCACATTTACATCTACCATTCCATGGCACATCAATAAATGCCCTTTTAATCCTTCAGCAAAATAAAAGGGAGAGCTTCTTCTGTAAGCAATACTATCAGTGAAAGGTTCATTAAGTATATTGGATGTGTAACCATGATTGTAATTAGCCCAATCTGTAACAGGCCTTAAAGCAGCGCCTGCTGCAAAAACATCCGGCTTGTTGAACATTCCCATCAATGTAATAAAGCCCCCATAGGAGCCGCCGTACAATCCCACATGCTGTGGGTTTACACCATAGGTTTTCACTAAATAATTCACAGCATCCACATGATCACTTAAGTCTTTACCTCCCATAAAACGATAGATGCCGGTTCTACAGTTGCGGCCATAACCGGCGCTGCCACGGTAGTCAATGTCCATTACATAATAACCATTATCTGCCAGCATATTGTTAAACATATACTCCCTGAAATAACTGCTCCACCACTTATGTGCATTTTGCAGATAGCCTGCGCCATGCACAAATAACACAGCCGGTTTATTGGGATGCGGATTGGCAGGTTTGTAAACCCTTGCATAAACCGGTGCACTATCGGCGGCAGTAAATGTTATCAGTTCCGGTTCACGCCAGGGATAGGATCTGAATTCATCACTCTGCGCTTGGTTGGTAATTTGCTCAATCTTTCCATCTGGTTTATTTTCCTGCAGATACAATTCCCATGGTTTGTTGGAGTAAGAATAAAGTATGGCAATGTATTTTTCATCCCTTGAGATGCTTACCTGGTTAGCGCCGGTCATGGTTGTTATGCGTTCTTTTTTTCCATCGGCAATTGTTAAGCGATAGAATTGCTGATCGCCAGGATGCACTTCATTGGTAGTGATGTAAAAATATTTTTTGTCAATAGAGAGCAGTGCCTGCTGCACTTCATATTTGCCCGATGTTAATGCCTGCTTTTGTTTTGTATTTACATTGATGGTATAAAGGTGGGAATAACCGGTTGCCTCAGACTGAAACCAAAATGTATTTTCATCTGTCCAGCCTGTGTTGCGCCCCAAAATGCCGGGGCCGCCGATCCAGGCTTCATCACGCTGGCGGTCTAAAAGATTTAATTTGTTGGCAGCCCTGTCCCAACTCATCAGCCAGCGGTCTTTGTTGTCGTTGGATCGGATATCAAGTACTACATAATTGCCTTTTGGCGACCAGGAAACAGCAGCAAAACTTACATCACGGTTTGCATTTTTCTTTTTTCTTTCTTCTAATTGTTTGGGATAATCCTGCACATAATCAGGCAGGTCTTTTATACCGGGGATGGAATCGGTTTTAATGGCAAATACAGTATCTCTTTCCCTGTCGTACATAAAAAAATCAGTGGTGCCCTGTACCGAACCAACTTTTGTACGGGCCGGTATATCTGTTGTAAACCCGGTTTCGGTAACATAGCTGGGCACAATAGTAGTTTTATTACTGGCAGCAGCCTTAAACAAACGGTAGCTGATAAAACGTCCGTCGGGGCTTATATTCAGCCCCTGCAATGTTTTGTCTTCTAAACTAACTGTCCGTAATTCTTTTGGCTTTGGCAATGATTTATTATATGCTTCGCCCAGTTCTTTTTTTTCTTTTCTTGAACGTAACACTTCAAAATACTGCAACTGGTCTCTCTTCAGCCAGTCTTCCTGCTGGTTTTTTACATCTTTGTTTGCTTTACTGCCGTCTCCGGTTTTAATATTGGTGAGCTGCATGGTTTCGCCGCTTGCAATATCCCATGCGTATAAATTCTGGGCCCGGTTGTAAACGATCTTTGTTTCATTAAAAGAAAACTGCGGAGTGTTTTCAAGGTCGGTTGTTTGGGTGATGCGTTTTGTTTTGCCGCT
Organism: Ferruginibacter sp.; assembly: GCA_016786725.1. GTDB lineage: Bacteria > Bacteroidota > Bacteroidia > Chitinophagales > Chitinophagaceae > Ferruginibacter. The sequence continues at coordinate 133,376 of JAEUVU010000001.1, forward strand.
TTTCATCTCAGTATAAAAAACATCGTCATCCTTTATATACACATAAGCATTGCGGGGTTGGTTATATATAAAATTGCCGGTTGAATTTTGGTTTTGAACCTGTGCCTTTGTTGCCTTTGCCGGTATTTTATTATTGAGTGTGATATAGTAAAGTGAATCAGAAGGCGTTTTCTCCGGGTTCCAGTTAAAATAAAGACAGGTACCATCATTGCTCCATTGGAGGCCGGAAGGGGAGGTGCCGATCCATACCGGGTCTCTCATGATCTTTTCAACGGTTAATTTATCAAGCTTTTGTTGTGCGGCAAGCTGAAGAGATGATATAAACAACAGGGATGTAATAATTAATTTTGGCATAGAAGTAATTTACAGCCATAAATATATTTTAATTCCCGAACTTAAATTTCGGAAATTGAAGAGTGGTTAATGAGGCAGAATAATAATTTTATTGGTAATCAGAGAAAAAAATGTTTACAGGCATATAAAATCAACTCCTGAAACCTGGCAACCTGTAAAACGTTTCCCGTTCATAATTGAATAATTCAAAAGACCCGGATCAATTGTGCATTTGGCATAGCATCAATGTTCTCTGTCTTTTTTCTTCTTCGCATATTTAATTCTTTTTCACCATTATTTTTTACAGCCTGTGTTACAAGTATATTTTTTGGGTTTAATCGTAACATTTTTTTCACTTTTGAATCATTAGCTTTAAATCATCTTTCACCATCCCAAAACTCTATACAATGAAACACGTACTCCTTCTTTCTTTTTTAAGCATGGGAATTTTATCTGTTAACAGCAGCTACCCTGGCAAAAACAAAAACCTTAATGCTGAACCCAATTTTTTATCTATCGGCAGCACTGATGGAAGCCAGCCCGAACCTGAATCGGAAAGGATGCCGGCAGCAATATTCAGAAGCCAGGATGCCTGCCGGGTAGAACTTAAAGATTTTGTATTTGATGTTGAGTTTAAAATTGTAAGCGCCACGGTGTACTTCTCCGGTACCAATTTTAAGAACGTGGAAACCGGTTTTATTAAAAGTAAGGATCTGAAACCCATCAAGAATTTAATGTCCCGTTGTGCGCCCGGTACCATGGTTGTTTTCGACAATGTAAAAGTTATTGGCCCGGATAACCTGGTACGTACAATACAAGGTACCAGTTATTTATTGAGGTAGTAGCTGAATAAGTAAAAAATTTCTAACACAAGGGTTCGCAATCAGCGAACCTTTGTGTCTTTTAGATATCTGGTCTTTCTTCGTTCAATATGTTTCTAATTTTCACCCTTTACTTTCCTGATATAATCCTCATGTTCCTTTAAATGTTCTTCCGGCGGCACTTTTACTGAGAGCGGCCCATTGCCGATGATCATAAAATAAATGAGCAGCAGTAAAACAATAACAGAAAGAAACAATTCGGAATAAGGGCTGAAAGCAGCACGGGTAGCATTAATGTTCACAAAAATGATGGCACCCAGTAAAACAGGCAGTTGTATTAAACAGGCAGCACGGGTAAACAGGCCCAGGGTTAAAAAGAAGCCGCCAAGGATGTGGGCAAAAGCAACATAGTGCGCCATGAGGATGATCATAAATTCACTGAAGGGAGAGGTAAGTTTCATCAGGCTGATGAGGCTGCTGGTATTGTGTAAAAAATCTACGCCTTTATAGCAGAGAAAGATACCTAAAGCTATACGGATAATGTCCAGCCATTTGGGGTGATGCCTGTCACCCCAATACTCAAATTTTTGAATGAGGTTCATAACGTATAATTTAAAGCGTGAAGAAAAAGAACTTGTATAAATATAATTCAAATAAAAAGGAAATGCAAGTACTGTTTAATAGCATGGGGAAAAAAGATGATCTGATGCAGCTAATTGTCCCAACGGGTTGTCACTTATAGTCAAGTGGTCTTTAAGCCCGCCTATTATTCAACCAACAACCCTTACAACATGAAACACTTACAAAAACTATTTATGTTGCTGAGCATTATTGCAGTTATAAGTTCCTGTAAAAAAAATGATATTATCCCCGTAGCAAAAAATGTATACATAGCAGGGCGGCTATCCAATGGAACCATTGGTGTTGCTGCATACTGGAAAAATGGTGTGGCAACACAGGTAACAAATGGAACAAAAGCATCTGTTGCTTATGCTATTGCTGTAAGCGGTAGCGATATATATGTTGGAGGAATTGAAATAGATGATCCAAGTGGGCACGCAACTTTAAAATATTGGAAGAACGGAGTACCAACAACCCTTTCAATGAGTAGCTCTTTAGCCGAGTTTGGTTCAATGACCGTGGTTGGAAAAGATGTTTATGTATCAGGCAGTGAGATGGAAAACATGACACATGTTGCTAAATATTGGAAAAACGGAATTGAAACAAAGTTAACAGATGGAACAAACCATGCAAGCGCCAATGCAATAGCTGTGTCCGGCAATGACGTTTATGTATTGGGTAGTGAATGGGGAAGTGGTACAAAGCTTTGGAAAAATGGAACAGCTATTAATTTGCCAGGTTTACGTGGCCCATATTCTATTGCTGTTGCAGGAAAAGATGTTTACGTGGGATGCAATCAGTTGATCGGAACAACGGAAGTTGCTGTATATTGGAAAAATGGCCAGGTAGTACGACTTTCAGATGGAACCAAAGATGCCCGTCTCAGGTCAATAGCTGTTGATAATAATGGCGTAGTTCATGCTACAGGTTCTGAAATTGATCATATAAATGTTCCTATACCTAGATATTCTGTAGGGAAATACTGGAACAGCAAGGGAGCTTCGGTAAATCTTTCCAATGCTGTCGAGTGGAATTGGATGAACCCTTATGCCATTGCTGTATACGGAAATGATGTTTTCATTGCGGGATATGAGATGGATGGATTTAACGGTAATAATTATACAATTACCAAGTTCTGGAAAAATGGTGTGGTAACTGATATTGGTAATAAAACATCGGGTATCGTATCTGTTGGCATGGCAATATTTGTAACAGAGTAATTTTATTCCGGGAAGTTTTATGAGATCAAGCGAAGTTCATCAGCGCTGTTCAATAGTTCCGGCAATAATACCATGTTTGACCGGTATCCTCTGCCGATCATACCCAACTTATCATCAAACCCCATTATCTGTGCAGGGTAAAGGCTGCACATACGAATGGCTTCGCCGGTTTCAATGCCTACATGCTTTACCAGGTTTTGAAATGCCTTGTACATAGTTAATGCCGATCCGCTGAGGATATTATCGGCGGTATATTTATCTCCATCGGGTTGATGTTGGTAATAACCTTCGGTTGATGTTGTAACAGCATCGGTAATGGCAAACAATCTTTCTCCCATTATCTTTTTTGCAATCCTTATTGCAGCATAATCTACATGATAACCATCTGCGATAATGCTTGCCTTTATTGCCGGGTGATCAAACGTAGCTCCAACGAGCCCCGGGCTGCGATGTTGTAACGGGCTCATGGCATTGTATAAATGCGTTACTGCATCAATACCATTATCAAAACTTTCTATTGATTCCCCGTAAGCAGCATTGCTATGGCCTGCAAATATTTTTACACCGGATGATCTGATAAGATCAATTACTTCTCTGCTGCAAACTTCAGGAGCAAGCGTGATGATCCTGATAACATCTTTGCCATAGTTTAGCAATGCTTCAACTTCCTGTAATGATGGACGGTGAATGAGCGATTCAATATGGGCGCCTCTTTTTTCTTTATTTATCCAGGGGCCTTCGGCATGTAATCCTAAAATACCTTTGCCGCCTTGTTGCCAATATATTCTTATTGCATCAATGCATTTATAAAACACTTCGGTTTTGTTGGTTGCAACAGTGGGCATGCAAAAAGCAGCGCCACCGCTGTTGCTGTATTTGTTTAATAAATGTAAGGAATTGGTATCGGGATAAACTGCAAACAGTTTTTCATAAGCGCCATATATCTGCAGATCAATAAATGCCGGGGCAATTATGCTTTCACCAAAATTTTTTGTTTCAATACCTGCCGGGATATCAGTTTTAGACAATACCTTTTTGATTATGCCATCTTCAACTATCACTGCATGATGGTTGAGCCATTCATCACCTGTAAAAATAAGATTGGCTATATATGCTTTTGCTGCACCCATGCAATTTATTGAATTGGTTGCAGCAAAAATAACAAAGAGTTGAGCTTATTTTATTTTTAAAACAATACCACCCTGTATCTGGGTAATATCACGCCCGGCTTCAACATTAATACCAAAGGAAGGAGTTATAAAGTAGGAAACACCAACAAAGCCTCCGAATACCGGTATCACTTCGTTTTGCTTAATCTTTACATTCTCATTATTAGTATAAGAATACTGGTTGAAGCCTGCGCCTGTAGAAAGCCCTGCATAGGTATCTAATCCATTTACATTCCAGCCATGGTGCCATGCTGAACGGCCGCCTGCAATGAATGTGTGCGTTTTATAATTGGCCAGTACGCCACCACCATTGGAAAAGGTGCCACCCACCTGGCCACCAAGGGTAATAACACCAGGGCCGGCCTGCCACATACCAACTTCCAAAGCGGCTTTAGTGCCCAGGGCTGATTTATAGTAGTTGCTGTTATACTCATTGCCTATACCAGCACCGGCGTTAAATAATACGCTGCCTTTTTCTACTATGTTTTGTGCATTAATAACTGAGGTAAAACTGAACGCTATGCCCAGTAAAACAGGGGAGATTAAGGTTTGTTTTTTCATAGCCTTTAGAAAACAAATATTATACCACCTGTTTTTATTTTATGCAAGCCTCTGTTAATTAAATTAAAAAGTAACAGATCACTAAGTACACAGCGTAAATATTATTTTAAGCTGTATTTCTTTTTGGCAGAAAGAATTTACCTAACTTCCATGCATGAAGCATTTTAAGTTTTATTCCAAGGAAGACATTTTATCCATGACAGGGGTAAGACGTTTTGAAACGAAAATGGGAGAACGTGTGAAGTTTTTAAAACCCGATAGTGAGTGGCCCGAGGTTTTAAAAGAATCTGACGCTAAATATGTGGTTTTAGGTATCCCTGAAGATTTTGGGGTAAAGGCAAATTATGGTGTTGGCGGAACAGAAACAGCCTGGTTATCCTTTCTTACTTCTTTTTTAAATACGCAAAGCAATGATTTTTTAACAGGAGAGAATATCTTGATACTGGGCCATTTCGATTTTGGTGATATAAAATTCCTGATAGAGAACAATGCCTATAACCCCGAAGAAAAAATTAATGCTTACCGCCATGCACTTAATCTTGTGGATGAAGAGGTAGAGAACCTGATAAAAGTAATTGCATCTGCAAAAAAGATTCCCATAATTATCGGCGGCGGACATAACAACGCCTACCCCATCATTAAAGGTGTTGCCAAAGGCTTGCATAAGGCCGACATGATCCCACTCTCACAGATCAATTGCATTAACCTTGATGCTCATGCGGATTATAGTGTGGCCGAAGGCAGGCATAGCGGCAATGGTTTCCGGTATGCAGAGGAAGACGGCTATCTTGGTAAATATTTTGTTGTGGGGCTTCACGAAAATTATATTTCGCAGAATGTATTAATGGATATTCATAATAATCCTTTTATTGATTATATCAGTTATGAAGAGATATTTATTCATGAACGGAAGAATTTTATACAGGCTGTAGCTCATGCAACGGGTTTTACAGAAGACAGCTACACAGGTATTGAGATAGACCTTGATTGTATTGAAAATATTTTAAGCAGCGGCATTACGCCAAGCGGCATTACACCCTTAATGGCACGTAAATTTGTAACTTTTGCTGCGCAGGATTCAAAACCGGCTTACCTGCACATAAGTGAGGGTGCTACTCAATTGGCTGATGGAAGAAAAAATATAACAACCGGTAAACTCATCAGTTACCTGGTTAGCGATTTTATTAAAACCCTTACGCAGGATTGATTTACCTGAGCTGATCCGCAATTTCTTTTTCTGTTGCAATACCATCTTTACGCCAAACCTGTTTACCATCTTTAAAAACAATAAAAACGGGCAATGCAGTAACATTGTATGCCTGCAGAATATCCTGGTCTCTGCCGCCATCTACTTTTATCAGGGTAAATTTGTCTTTGTTATTTTCTGTGAGGCTTTTTAAAACCGGTTCCATCTGTTTACAGGGCGGGCACCAGGTTGCACCAAAATCAACAAGTATAACTTTAGAGCCTGCAATGGTATTATTTAATTCACTAATGCTCATTTGTTTTTCAGTGCTGGCTCCCTCCAAGGGCTTGCTGGCGGCACGCCAGGCATTGGTGCCTCCTTTTAATTCATATACATGGGCATAACCCATTTCACGCATTTTAGATGCTGCGGCTGCACTTCTGCCACCGGCCAGGCAATACACATACACGGGTTTGTTCTTATCAATAAAAGCCAGGCGGCGCTCAAATTCTTTTTTATCATTCCAATCGGCCTGCAGGGCGTTTTTAATATGGCCGCTGAAAAATTCGCCAGAGGTTCTTACGTCCAGTACCTGGATATTTTCTTTGGTGGTTATCTCTTTTTCAAATTCATCGGCTGTTAGTGCATTTTTTGACTGGGCAGTGCAAGAGCCCATCATCACACAAAACAAAGCGGCAGGTAAAATATTATACAGGAATTTCATTTTGTTTTTTTACAAATTTACTCTCTTAATGCCATAAAATAAGCCATCACAGTATATGTGACGGCTTATTTTAAAACGGTTTATTTTTTAAAGTGGGGAAAGGTATTGTGCAAATGCATATCCTTCTTCTCCATCAGCAGTCCTGATCTTCCACCAGCTGTCATCTGTTTTTTCAACCAGCGTAACAACTTCGTCATGCGCTGCTTTACCAACAATTTCACCTTCGGTGCTTGGTGTGCTCCTGATATTAAGGTTTGTGCTTTCGGTAGTTACTTTTAATTGTGCACCGGCATCGGCCTTAATGTCAATGTTCATCATCAGGTCGCCGCTGGCCATGTTGGGGTCTATTTTATCATACAATGCCCAGAGTGCGTCATAATCCGCAGTGCTTTTAGCTGTACCGCTTATATGCAATACACCGTTTTGTTCTGATGAAGCTAAGTTGGCAACACCCAATGTGGTGGCCGTTTGCAATAACTCAGCATATTTATCCTGTAGTGCCATTTTTGTTAATTTTAATTATGATTAATTTATTTCTTTTCAGTCAAGCCTGTTACATCAGAAAGCACCTTTGCTGATGCCAGCAACTGCATGATGGTCATTCTCTGTGCTTTGGTAACTGCGCCTTTTAATACAGCTTTGTCTCCAACAAATTCAACAGTAACACCTGCCATATCTTTCAGGCCATCTTTTACCTGCTGCATTTTAGCTGCATCAATAGTGGTGGATAAAGAAGCCGGCGGTGGCGGAGGTGGAGCAGCAACCGTACAATTATTCACTACACTTTTTACGCCTTTAACAGCTTTGGCAGTTTCTTCGCAATGTGCTTTGCAGGCATCGTCTTTACATTCGCCGCCGAGGGTAACAACACCATCTTTAACATCTACAGTTGTTGAGGCCATCGTGGGGTCTGCCTTTAATGCTTTCTCTACATTGGCCTTAATGTCGGCATCTTTTGGTTTGCAGCTTACAAAAAGCATAGTGGCTGATACTACAACAGCCAGCAGTAATTTCGTCAGTTTCATTTTTTTTGGTTTTAGTTATAATTGAGATTACAAAGTAGGTATTTATTGTGAATTTAAAATTATGTTCTTTTACATTGTGCAAAAAATACAGGCTTTTGTTTTTGCATGGTGTATTAAAGGCATCCCAGCCTGCCGCCATCTACCGGTAAATTAATGCCATTAATGTATGCTGCAGCAGGCGAGGCTAAAAATGCCACTGCAGCACCAAATTCTTCCGGCTGGCCAATCCTGCCTGCCGGAATTTCGGCAACCAGCTGTTTCATAACTTCTTCTTCGCTTATGTTGGCAGCTTTGGCTTTAGAGGCAATAACATAATCGGCCCTTACCGTTTTGGTAAAGCCGGGTAAAACATTATTTACAGTAATACCAAAAGAACCAAGCTCTGTAGCCAGTGTTTTTGCCCAGTTGGCAACAGCAGCCCTGATGGTATTGCTTACACCTAAACCTGTAATAGGGCTTTTAACCGAAGTAGAAATAATGTTAATGATCCTTCCAAAACCAGCTTGCTTCATACCTGGTACCACAGCCTGTGTAAGGTTGTGGTTGTTGATAAGATGATTGTTGAATGCAGCTAAAAAATCCTCCGGCTTAGCCGATAATGCAGCGCCACCGGGAGGGCCGCCTGTATTGTTTACCAGGATGTGTATGGTGTTGGTCGTTATAAATCCATCAATGGTGGATTTAACTGCTGATACATCAATAAAATCGGCAACAAGATATTGGTGCTGCTGCCCTTTACTGCTGTCAAGGGTTTTAACTGCCTCTTTTAATTTTTCTTCATTGCGGGCCATTAATACCACATCGCAGCCCGATAAAGCAAGCTCAACTGCGCTGGCATAACCAAGCCCCTGAGTGCTCCCGCATACAAGGGCCTTTTTGTTTCTAAGATCAAGGTTCATGCAGATTATTTGTATAAAGCTACTACAAAAACACTACTGAACTTTGCAGTCTTTTAATCTTCTTTGATAACTGCGTCCGGTATCACTTTTTTCTTAACCATATCCTTAATAATCTTCAAGCCGTTTTCATGTGCAAGCTTATCTGTACTATTAGGATCAAAAGACCTGGTTTGTACAGAATAGATCATCTTGTCGTCCTTCACTTCAAATAAACTGGCTTCCCAGAAATAAGTGGTGGTAGTAATGTAATATCCCGGGGTAAAAACCCTTTCATAAATATTTGAATAATATTTATCAAGGCCCCCATGCATATTTTGATTTGACGGCTGATTATAGAATCCGCCGGGATAATATTTTTCTTCTTTTTCTTTGTTCAGCAATGCAATGGTTATCACTGCATCAACCCCGGTGTTTTTAAATTCTTCAACAATTTCTGCAGCCGTAAGTTTTTTATACGCTTTTGCCTTATAAACATCTGTGGAAGAAAAAGCACGATAACCCTTGGTCATCAGGTCATTCACCAGGTGTGTTTCCATCTGGTGCCTCACCATACTGTCTTTTTCGGTAAGCAGGCCCCAAACCATAATATTGCGGTAAGGCTTTGTTTCAGTATTTTCTGCTTTCCAGGAAGTGCTTATTTTGGTTGAATTGCAGGAAAGGATGAATGTGGTTAAAATAGTTGCTGCAATTAATGATATCGGTTTCATAAAATAAATTTGTACAAACCTAAGCCCGGCTTTGTTTTTAGCCTATGATTTCAGGCATGGTAAAACCTATTCCCTGTCATAATTGATCCTGACCTGGCTACTGTATTTACTTGCTCACATTTTTAAATTATTGTGGATAATTCACAACGGGCAAAACTCCTTCCATTCAGTTATATTCGCAGCAAAAAAAGGGTAAGTATTAATCTTATAATAAGATATGCCAGAAATAGAAAAGAACGATTATAATGAGGAATCCATACGCAGCCTCGACTGGAAGGAACACATAAGGCTACGCCCCGGTATGTACATTGGCAAACTGGGCGATGGCAGCAGTGCGGATGATGGTATTTATGTTCTGATGAAAGAGGTAATTGACAACTGCATTGATGAGCATACCATGGGTTATGGCAAGCATGTGGATGTAACTATCAAAGACAAAACCATTACCGTTCGTGATTATGGCCGGGGCATTCCATTGGGTAAAGTGGTGGATGTGGTAAGTAAGATAAACACCGGAGCAAAGTATGACAGCAAGGCTTTTCAAAAAAGTGTTGGGTTGAACGGTGTTGGTACAAAAGCAGTAAATGCACTCAGCAACTATTTTAAAGTGACTGCTTTCAGGGATGGAAAAGAAAAAACAGCAGAGTTTGAAAGAGGGGTTTTAACGCAGGAGCATAAAGAAGTAAAAACAACTGAAGAGAACGGCACGCTGGTAACTTTTGTGCCGGATGATAAGATATTCAAGAACTTTCATTTTGTACAGGAATACCTGGATAACCAGTTCTGGAATTACTGCTACCTGAACGCAGGCCTGGTGATGAATCTGAACAACAAAAGGTATGTAAGTAAAAATGGTTTGCTTGATCTGCTGCAGCGCAAAACCAACGAGGATGAAATACGTTATCCCATCATTCATTTAAAAGGTGAGGATATAGAAATAGCCATGACACATGAAAATGATTATGGCGAGGAATATTACAGTTTTGTGAACGGGCAGTTTACAACACAGGGGGGTACGCACCTGGCAGCTTTCAGGGAAGCTTTAATAAAAACGGTACGTGAATTTTATAAAAAAGATTACGACGCTACCGATATACGTGGCAGTATTTGTGCAGCTATCAGTGTACGTGTGCAGGAACCGGTTTTTGAAAGCCAGACCAAAACCAAACTGGGCTCTCAAACGGTTTATGAAGGCGGTCCAAGCATGAGGAATTTTATTGGCGATTTCCTGGGAAAAGAATTAGACAATTTTCTGCATAAAAATCCAGAAACGGCAGATGCACTAAAAAAGCGCATTGAGCAGAATGAAAGAGAGCGCAAGGATATGGCCGGCATTAAAAAACTTGCCAACGAAAGGGCCAAGAAGGCAAATCTTCACAATAAAAAATTAAGGGATTGCAAGTTTCATTACAATGATGAAGCAAGCGGCAAAGACAAAGATAAAATTGCGGAAAAGCAAAAAGAAAGTACCATTTTTATTACCGAAGGGGATAGCGCCAGCGGAAGCATCACCAAGGCCCGGAATGTAGATACGCAGGCTGTATTCAGCTTACGTGGAAAACCGTTGAACTGCTTTGGCCTTACAAAAAAAGTGGTTTACGAAAATGAAGAGTTCAACCTGCTGCAACATGCTTTGAATATTGAGGAAGGTTATGAAGGGCTGCGTTACAACAACATTGTATTTGCAACCGATGCCGATGTGGATGGTATGCACATCCGTTTGTTGCTTATGACTTTCTTTCTGCAATTCTTCCCTGATCTTGTAAAGAACGGCCACGTTTATATTTTAGAAACGCCTTTGTTCCGTGTAAGAAATAAACAGGAAACAATTTATTGCTACGATGAAACCGAAAAGACGGAAGCAATAAAAAAACTGGGCAGCAAACCAGAGATAACAAGATTTAAAGGACTGGGAGAGATCAGCCCCGGCGAATTTGCACGTTTTATAGGAGAGGACATGAAACTGCAGCCGGTAATGCTTTTACCCGAAACACATATCCAGCAATTGCTGGAATATTATATGGGCAAGAACACACCAAGCAGGCAGGATTTTATTATTGATAATTTAAAGGTGGAGATGGACCTGGTAGAAGAGACAATTCAAAAGTAAAAATTCAAAAGTAAAAATGATTCACATAGTATTTCAAGAAGCAGATATTGAAGCGCTTCAAAAAAGTTTTGAGCTTGATGAAACGTTAAAGGCAGATATCATCCAGATAAAGGATGATTATGCTGTGGGGCCTTTAAAGGATATTTTCACCCAGGAAGGGATTGAAGCCCGCAAGCAATGGCAGCGTGAAGTGCTGGCAGGCGGAGATTATGACGGGCATGTAGATACAGGTATTGTTGATGATCCTAAAACAGTTGCAGATCTTAAGGAGCGGCTGAATAATGATCCTGAAGAACTTGTTTGGATATGGGCAGCCCAAAACAAACACGATGTAAGCGGTTATTACTGGCTGATGAGCCAGTTAAAAGATTACCAGGGCAGGATATTTATTCTGTATTTGAATAATCTCCCTTTTTTAAATGAAAAGGGAAATTTGTTTTACCCGGTAAACCTCTTTGAGATACCAGCCAAAGAATTTGTGAAAGCAAAAAAGCTTGCACGGGAAATTACGCCCAGTGAATTTGAAGTAGACCCCGATGAATGGGAAAAGCTTTGCAATGAAGATAAAGGCGTTCGTTTGCTGGAAGGTGGAAAAAAACTGGTGCAGGAGGGCTATGATTTTTATGATGCAGACCTTAAAAAATTTGTAACAGGGGATTGGCAAAAAGCATCCAAAATCATTCATACACATCTTACTAAAGCTAAACACACAACCGGTGATATGTATTTGCTGTGGCGTTTAAAAGGAATGATTGCACAAGATATGTTTGATGTGCAGGGCACAGTGGGTAAGATGAAAGAATTTGAAATAAAACAACATGCAAAAGTAGAAAGTGAAACTGCATAAGCGTGAAAAAGTAGATTATGGCGAACAGTAAAAAATCAAAAGACGAATACGAACATACTGATACCGGTTTAGGCGGTCAATACAAAACCTGGTTCCTGGACTATGCCAGCTATGTAATATTAGAACGTGCCGTGCCTGCTATTGAAGATGGTTTAAAGCCTGTACAGCGCCGCATTCTGCACGCCATGAAGGAAATGGATGATGGTCGTTTTAATAAAGTGGCCAACATCATCGGGCAGAGTATGCAATATCACCCCCATGGCGATGCAAGTATTGGTGATGCGCTGGTAAACCTGGGACAAAAAGACCTGTTGATTGAAACACAGGGAAACTGGGGCGATGTACGTACAGGAGACGAAGCTGCCGCATCCAGATATATTGAAGCAAGGTTGAGCAAGTTTGCTTTGGAAGTTGCCTTCAATGCAAAAACAACAGAATGGGCATTAAGTTACGATGGCCGTAAAAACGAACCGGTAACCCTGCCCATGAAATTCCCTTTGCTGCTGGCGCAGGGTGCCGAAGGTATTGCAGTGGGTTTGGCAACAAAAATTCTGCCCCATAATTTTTGTGAACTCATCGAAGCTTCCATAAAATATTTGCGTGGTAAAAGGTTTGAGATTTTCCCGGATTTTCAAACCGGCGGTACGATGGATGCCACCAACTATAATGACGGTGTTCGTGGAGGTAAAATAAGGGTGAGAGCGATTATTGAGGAAGTTGATAAAAAAACACTGGCGATACGCAACGTTCCCTTTGGTGTTACCACCTCACAGCTGATGGAAAGCATAGTGAAAGCCAATGACCAGGGAAAAATAAAGATCAAAAAAGTTACTGATCATACCGCAGCAGAAGTGGAGATCATTATCGAACTGGCGCCGGGCATTTCTCCTGATATTACTATTGATGCATTATATGCTTTTACCGATTGTGAAGTAAGTGTTTCTCCAAACGCTTGTGTTATTGTAGAGGATAAGCCGCAGTTTTTAAAAGTGAGTGAACTGCTGAAAGCCGCTACAGATAACACAAAAGAGTTGCTAAAGCGTGAACTTGAAATTAAACTGGCTGAGTTGTATGAAAAATGGCATTTCACTTCTTTAGAGAAAATTTTCTTTGAAGAAAAAATATACAAGGAGCTTGAAAAGAAACATGAAACCTGGGAAAAAGTGCTGGAAGCAATAGACAAAGCTTTTACTCCTTTCAAGAAATTACTGAAGAGAGCAATAACCCGTGAGGATATCGTAAAGCTTACAGAAAAACCTGTACGCCGAATTTATAAACTGGATATTGATGACCTCATTGAGCAAATCAAGGGCCTGGAAGCAGATATCAAACAGGTAAAGCACGACCTTGACAACCTTACAGACTTTGCAGTTGCTTACTATGAAAATCTGTTAAAGAAATATGGCAAAGGCAGGGAACGTAAAACTGAAATCAAACAGTTTGACACCATCCAGGCAAAGACTGTAGCCATTGCCAACATAAAACTCTACGCAAATTTTGCAGATGGGTTTATCGGCACCGGTTTAAAGAAAGATGAAATGGTTGCAGAAGTTTCCGACCTGGATGATATCATTGCCTTTACCAAAGGCGGTATCATGAAAGTGGTAAGGGTGGCAGACAAGGTATTTATAGGGAAAGATATTCTGCATGTGGCCGTTTTTATGAAGAATGATGAACGAACGACCTACAACATGATTTATGTTGACGGTAAAACCGGCGTAAGTCTTGCTAAGCGGTTTAATGTAACGGGCATTACCCGTGATAAAGAATATGATCTTACCAAAGGTTCTGATAAAAGCAAGGTTCATTATTTTTCGGCCAATGCCAATGGCGAAGCAGAAGTAGTTAAAATAATTTTAAGCCCCAATTGCAGCGCACACAAAAAAGAGTTTGATTTTTATTTTGAAGAACAGGATATTAAAGGCAGGAACAGCATTGGTAACCAGGTTACAAAATACCCGGTCAAATCTGTAAAATTTAAAGAAGCAGGCAAATCAACACTGGATGCCAAAAAGCTTTGGTTTGATAATAAGTTTGGCCGCCTGAATACAGAAGAGAAGGGAGAATATCTTGGCAAATTTGAAGCCGAAGACCGGTTGCTGGTTATTTACAACGATGGTAATTATGAAATTACCGACCAGGAACTCACCCAGCGCTTTGATACCGAAAAAGTCTTGCTGATCGAAAAATTTGATACAGAAAAAATTATAACAGCGGTTTACTTCGACAAAGAAAAAGTACAATACAGTGTTAAAAGGTTTAAGATAGAAACTTCAACCCTGCACAATAAATTCTTTTTTATTAAAGAAGGAGATGGCAATTATCTTGAAGCAGTTACCACAGAAGAGGAACCGATACTGGCCATGCAAAGCGGCAGGGGGGCACAGGTTCGCAAGGCAAAAGTTACCATCAGCAAAGTGGTGGATGTAATGGGATGGAAGGCCCTGGGAAACAAACTGGCAGATTATAACAAATCCATCGAAATGGAATGGGTGCCAAAAACACCGAACAATCCGCAGGCTGAATTGTTTGAGTAAGGTAAATTAATCTAAACATATTGTATGCGATACCTTCTTATTTCATTTTTTGCAGTTTTTACTTTAAGCACAACAGCGCAGGACAGCCTTAACTTTTCCAAAACAGAGGTAATATACGGCCGAAAAGACGGCATGGCATTAACCATGACGGTGCTTACTCCAAAACAAAAAGCCAACGGAAAAGCAATCATCAGCGTAATAAGCGGTAACTGGATATCAGCAGAAAGATCGAGGCTGAGGTTTACAGAGTGGACGAAAATTTATGTTGATAATGGTTATACTGTGTTTGGAGTTATGGTTGGCAGCCAGCCCCGCTACACTATCCCTGATGAAATAACCGATCTTAAAAGAGCGGTACGCTTTATCAGATATAATGCGAAGGAATATAAAATTGATCCTGAAAAGATTGGCATAACCGGTTCTTCATCCGGCGGGCATTTATCATTAATGATTGCTACTGCAAGCGATAGCAGTAATACGAAATCTACCGACCCGGTTGATAAAGCCTCCGCCAGGGTGCAGGCTGCTGCTGTATTTTTTCCTCCTACCGATTTTATAAATTATGGCGGACCAAATACATCAGGCAAAATAAACCAGGCAGGGTTGGTATTAGCAAGAGTAGCTGCCGCATTCGATTTTAAAGTATGGAACGATACTACAGGAACTTATGTTTCAATCACCGATACTGAAAAAAGACTGGCTATTGCAAAAGAGATATCTCCGATAAATTCAGTCACACCAGATGATCCACCAGTGATGATCGTTCATGGCGATAAGGATATGCTGGTTCCTAAACAGCAATCAGAATCTATCATTGCCAAACTTAAAGAAGCCAATGTTCCCAACAATCTTATCATTAAAGAAGGTGGAGGCCACGGCTGGAAGGATATGGAAACAGAACAAAAATATTTTGTGGACTGGTTTGATAAATATTTAAAATAGTTATTTCAGCATTCTCACTCATTTAATGCTACATTCGCTTCGCAAAAAATTAATGCGAAGCAATGATCAGACTGGAACCTTTTGAAAGAAGCGATTTTCAACAATTGATAGATTGGGTTGACAGCGAAGAATTGCTTACACAATGGTCGGGTTCTTTATTCAGTTTTCCATTAACTGCAAGTAGTTTAGAGTGGTATTTAACAGATACCAATGTTATTAATGAGTCGGATGCTTTTGTTTATAAGGCAGTAGATGTTGAAACCGGTGAAGTGGTTGGGCATATTTCGCTTGGTGGAATAAGCTGGAAGAACAGGTCGTCAAGAATAAGCAGGGTATTGGTTGGCAGCGAAAACAGGCATAGAAAAGGCATTGGGCAGCAGATGACGAAAGCTGCTTTAAAAATAGGTTTTGAAGAACTTGGGTTGCACCGCATTTGCCTGGGTGTTTATGAAAATAACAAACCTGCACTTAACTGCTATTTAAAATGCGGATTTAATATTGAAGGTGTATCCCGTGACATCCTCTGGTACAACAATGAATATTTAAGTATGGTGGAAATGGCGATATTGGAAAATGAGTGGAAAGCCATGACACATTAATACAGATAAGGTATCACAGCTTTTCTTTGTGCCGGATAATTTTCAAATTTATTTTTATACCATTTGTGATGCGCCATTGCACGGGGCACCAGGTTGGCTGCTGTCCAGATAAAGAAAGCCAGTGCAGGCATATTCCAGCAAAGCAGCGCAAAGCCACCCCATTCAATTAACTCTCCCATTAAATTAGGGCAGCTTACCAAATTAAACAACCAGCCCTGCGGAACTTTATAACCTGTTTCACCGGGCTTGCGCAAATGAATCAAGATATTGTCTGCTTTCAGGTTTATCCAGAACCCGGCAAAAAATAAAATGATGCCGGTGATGAACCTGGGATCGGTTAACCAGCTCATTTGATAGTTTGCAAAATGAGAAAAATAATAGCCCAGCAATAAAGTATTGCAGAGGTTAAAGAAGATTGCAGAGATCACAATCAGTACAGGCATTTTTTTACCCCTGGTATGCAGGCGAAAGGGAAAAATAAAACTGCGGTTAAAATAATGCAGGCAATATAAACTGATCATCAGCGCAACAACTAAATTCTCTGCACTTAAATTTTTTGCAAAGAAATAAAGCATGATCAGCAATGCAGGCAGTTCCATCAGCATCCACCCAAAATGATTGGCAATTTGCGGCCCCCATTTATTGGTTGTGTGCCTGCCATAGGGAGCAACAACTTTTTTTAACAGGAAAAAAATAATTACAGCAACGCCGATCCATAAATAAAAAAGTAACTGGTAGGTTGAAAATGAAATCAGCATACAGCCGGAAGATACATTTTACCTAATAAAAAACAGCAGATAAAATCTGCTGCTTTTAGTTTTTCCAAAAAATAATTTTATCAATATCCCCTGCGGTTACCGCCTCCACCACCGTAACTGCCTCCGCCGTTATAACCCCCGCCACCGCCACGGTTGCCACCGGGCCTGAATCCTCCGGGCTTAAATCCACCGCCGGAAGAACCGGTTTTTTCTTCAGCCTCTTTCACTATCAGGGGTTTTTTGCCCAATGAAATATCTTTCAGGTTTTCAATTGCATCCTTTGCTTCCTCTGCATTTTGCATATCCACAAAACCAAAACCCTTGCTTTTGCCGGTTTCTTTATCCATCGCAACTCTTGCAGATACAACGGTTCCGAATTTTTCAAATATTTCCATCAATTCTGCATCATCCAGATCATAAGGCAGGCCGGCAACAAAAAGTTTCATAAGAGTTATTTTGCGCCCGAAAATACTAAACTTATTCTGGTATTTGCATTTTGTTTAGCACAGGTTTTCAAATTATTTTTTTCAACGTAGAATTTTTAGTTTCGGATAGTAAAATTACGGTAGTATTTGAGTGAATGCTTGCTTTATAACTTTATCAACTATCATTTCTGCGGGTTGAATAAACTGATCTTTTTACTAACTTTAATTAAAGTTCAATATGCGTATCATCATAATGTTTTTCTCCGGGTTTTTATTTTGTTTTCCGCTTTTGGCGCAAAATTTTGGCGGCAACCCAGCATCCATAAAATGGAGGCAGGTAAACACTAGTAAAGCCAGGGTAATTTTTCCTGCGGGTTTAGACAGCCAGGCAAACCGCATTGCCAGCATGATGCAGATGCTCGGCAATACAACTGCAGCCACTATAGGTGGCAATCAAAAAAAATGGAATATTGTTTTACAAAACCAAACAACTGTTTCAAATGCCTATGTACGCCTGGCGCCTTCGATGAGTGAATTGTACATGATGCCTGACCAGGATAATTTTTCTACCGGAAGCCTTCGCTGGGACGACAATCTTATCATTCATGAAAACAGGCACATGCTGCAACTCAGCAACTTCAACAAAGGCTTTACCAAAGTATTTTCATTTTTGCTGGGAGAGGAGGGGCAATTGCTGGCAAACGGAATGATGATACCTGACTACTTTTTTGAAGGCGATGCTGTGTGGCAGGAAACACTGGTAAGTGCCCAGGGCCGTGGCCGGATGCCATCTTTTTATAACGGTTTTAAATCTTTATGGCTGGCAAATAAAAATTATTCCTGGATGAAACTGAGGAATGGCTCTTACAAAGATTTCATTCCTGATCATTACGCTTTGGGTTACCAGGTTACAGCTTATGGTTATGAAAAATATGGTGAAGATTTCTGGAGAAAGGTTACCGATGATGCTGTGCGTTTCAGGGGTGTTTTTTATCCGTTCAATAATGCGGTTAAAAGATATTCGGGTAAAACATACCGGCAATTTACCAGTGATGCAATGCAGTACTTTAAAACAAAATCATCATTGCACCCTGCAGAAACAGTTACTTTTCTTGCCAGGCCAGAAAAAAATAATGTTGTTGATTATAAATTCCCCCATTATATCAGTGATGACAGTATCCTTGTTACAAAAAGATCTTACAAAGAGGTAAACAGCTTTACTGTTATTGCAGGAGGCAAAGAAAAAAGGTTAAGCGTAAGAGATATGGTGATTGATGATTACTATTCTTATAACAAGGGAAAGATAGTTTACGCAGCTTACCAGTCAGACCCCAGGTGGGCAAACAGGGATTACAGTGTTCTTAAAGTTTATAACATTTACACAGGCGGGCAAAGGCAAATTACGCATCAATCAAAGTATTTTTCACCGGCTATAAATGCAGCTGGTACAGAAATACTGGCAGTAAAAGTTAATACAGATGGCAGCAATAATCTTGAACGTATCAATGCTGAAACAGGCAATCCTGTCAACAGGATACCTAATCCAAATAATTATTTTTTTACACAGAGCAAATATGTTGATGGCAATGCGGCGGTATCAGCAGTGAGAAACCCCGAAGGTAAAATGGCTTTGGTAAAAATTGATTTAACGAACGGAACAACTGAAAACTTAACGCCTTTTACTTTTAATGTGCTTGGCTATCCGGCAATAAAAGGGGATACCATTTACTTTACTGCAATGAACGATGATGCTGACAGGATTTTCGCAGTATTGATGCAATCAAAAAAAATATTCAGGGTAACCGGTAACAGCAATGGGGTTTATTATCCTGCTGTAAATAACAGGGGAGAACTGGCAGTTTCGGTTTTTACCGCTGATGGTTATATGCCCGCTGCATTCGACCTTAAAAAATCTGAATGGGAAGAAGCAACTGCTTTCAACATACCAGTGGTAAGTGATGAGTTTTTTTCCGGCTCAAAAATGAAAGGTAGCGGCGCTTTATATTCTTTGGCCGAAAACGCTGCTGCATTGCCGGTTACAAAATATCGCAAATCATTCCGGCTCTTTAATTTTCACAGCTGGCGGCCCATAGCTGATGATCCTGAATATGGCTACAATTTCTTCAGCGATAATATACTCAGCAGTTTTAAAAACAATATTTTCTATACATACAACAGGGCCGACAGGAGCCACACCATCGGCTTCAATACTGCCTTTGCAGGATGGTTCCCGGTTTTAAATGCGGGTGTGGAAGAAAGTTTTAACAGGACACTGGATACAGCTTTTGGTAAATCTGTAAGTTATAACGCTGCAACAGTAAAAGCCGGCGTTTCAATTCCGCTGCGCTTTGTTGGCGGCAGAACGAACAAATTTTTAAATTTTGGGGCAGGCTATAACCTGGAGCAGTATTATTACAGGGGTGTGGGTAAAAATGTGTTTGACAATAAGTCCATCAAATACATGAATGCATTTTTAAGTTTCAGTCATGTGGGCCAGCAGGCCAGGCAGCATGTAAACCCCCGCTGGGCGCAAACTTTATCTCTTAATTACCGGGATGCTTTTAATTTCAGCAACAGCCGCAAATTTGTTGCCCACGCATCATTTTATTTTCCGGGCTTTGCCCGTAACCACAGCCTGGTAATCAATACGGCTTATCAAAACCGTGATACCCTGCCCGATCTTTTCAGCAAAGTATTTTCCTATTCACGTGGGTACGAAGCTTTAAGCACAAGGCGTATGTATAAAGTAGGTGTAAATTACCAGTTGCCGGTTTTATACCCCGACTGGGGTTTTGCCAATTTGCTGTATTTTCAGCGCATAAGGGCCAATGCTTTTTACGATTACACCAATGCAAAAGCAAGGGTGAACAATTTACTCACTGAAATAATAAACAGCAGTACCGGTGCCGAAGTATTTTTTGATACAAAGATATGGAACGCATACCCGGTGAGTTTTGGGGTACGTTTTTCTCATCTGCTTGATAAAGACCTGCTGAACCCGGCAGTTAAAAACAGATGGGAGATTATACTGCCTATAGGATTGATACCTGACTGATAGTAAATATTTTTTAACTTACCACCATGACAGATATGTATAAACAATCAAAACAGTATAATTTTAAAAACATCATGTATTGGTGCATTGCCTGCCTTTTGTTTTCAATAGTGGTGGTTTCCTGCGCCCAAAAGCACAAATCAAAACGTGAAAGTCCCCCGGCCGAAGCCAAACAAATAATTGGCAGTACCAACCTGACTATCAGGTACGGCCAGCCTTCTGTAAAAGGAAGAACCATTGGTGTTAACCTGGAACCCATGCCCGATAAAGTTTGGAGGGCAGGCGCCAACGAAGCGACTGTTTTTGAAGTTGACAAAGATGTGTTGGTGGAGGGAAAATTATTGCCCAAAGGAAAATACAGTTTTTATATTTTACAACAGGGCGGCCGCTCCTGGAACCTTATTTTTAATAAAGCCTGGAACCAGTGGGGTACTGAATATGACCAGGCAAAAGATGTCTTCAGGGTTCCGGTGAGAGGATCAAAGCCGGCTGAATTTTCAGAAAAACTGGTTTATAAGATCAGCCCTGATGGAGTTGTAAGCCTGTTATGGGGAGATAAACAGATAGATTTTCAGGTGCAGGAAAAAAAGTAATTTAATAGGCATTGTAATCTATGTTTTTTCCCATCGTTCCCCTGAACCTTTTCCAGAAAGATTCCCTTGATTTTAATGAAACAAAATTGCTGTTGCAGGCTTTTTGATACTCAATCCGGGGATTGATCATAAACGGCTGCATCATGCGGAGGGTATCAAATACAATCGGTATCAGCCCCACCTCTGCACTTATTTTTTTTCTTGCAAACCTTTTTAACTGTTTTGCCTGGAACGGATCGGTTGCCAAAGCAATATGCTTAAAACCTAATTTTTTTGATTTGAGGTACACGTAGTATAAGTTTTCAGTACTGTGCTCGGCTTTGGTTTCGGCATAAACATTTTTTTCGGGCACACCCAATGCAATGGCGTATAAAGCCATGATCTCTCCTTCATAATAAGGGCTGCCAACTGATGAACCTGAAAACATAATGTTTTTTGCAATGCCTTTGTCATATAAATGTTTGGCCCAGTAAACACGGGCTTTCATGGTGCTGTCCCAGCCGGTTTCGGTAAACGGTACGCCAGGTACTGCAATCATTTCATAAGTTTTGTTACTTGCTTTTTTATAATAGCGGGCAGTGGTTTTTTCGCTAAAGGAACAGGCATTAAATAAAATAACCGGTGCTGAAAAAATAATGCAGGTAAATAAGTTCCTTTTTTTGTTGTGCATAAAAAACATTTTAACTACTAACACATTCAGCATAAAAAGGTTTGACAAATAGTATGAAAAATCAAATCCTTGATATTTTTTTTATGGTGATTTTGTCAACAAATTTGTCTCCTGCACTTTTTTGTGCCTGAATTTTTCTTACCACGCTCATACCTTTAAAAACACTTCCAAAAGCTGCGTAGCCTTGTCCATCTTCGGTACCACGCCTGCCTGCATCAAGCGGGCTTTGGTCGCCAATGCAGATGAAAAACTCTGTATTGCCTGTACCGGGTTCCAGCCTTGCCAGGGAAATAGCGCCTGATTCATGCGTAAGGCCTGTTTGCCTGGTGCTTTCATGAGGTATGCCGGGGATGGTTATTTTTTTACCAGGGTTTGTTTGATACATGCCGCCCTGTATAATGCCGGTGTTTGTAGCTGATGGCATTTCTTCTGTTTTTAATACCCGGTAAAATGAACTGTTATTGTAAAAACCGGAATCTATATAAGATAAAAAGGCGGCCACAGTTTTAGGGGCTTTATCCGGAAAAAGCTCAACTTCAATATCGCCCAGTTGTGTTTCAATAAGTATGTGTGGGTTTTTATATGCCGGCTGGTTGCAGGAAAGAGCTAATAAAGAGGCAAAACAAAAATAGATCTTAATCATACCCGTAATTTTTTTATGCAGAAAAAAGAAACATAAAATTAATGTTAAACTGTATTGCCTGATTAATATCATTTGTATATTTATTTTGTGCCGTATCTTTATATCTCTAAATACCGCACAGGTTTTTTATGAAAAGAATATTCTCAATTACAGTTTCACTTTTTTTATGCATGGTTGTTTTTGGCCAGCGCATTTCTAAAATAACTATAACCGGAAGCGGTTCTGTAAGTGATATCGTTATCGGACTGGATGAAAATGTACAGGTATATCTTACCAAAGACGGACAGATAAGCAAATGGGGTTTTGACCGTTTTATTGGCTACCAGGAAAACTACAATGATTACCTGGAGCCTTATGTGGGCAGGGTAGAATACTATTCACAAAATGATGATGCGGCCTTACGGGGTAAGGTAAAATACATCGGCAAAACCATGCTCACTTATTATCCGTCTTACGAAATGGAATCGTTAAGAGGTAAATTAAAAAGCATCGGTTCGCTGAATATGGTTTATTACCAGGCTTATGAAGATAAGGCCATGGCAGGCAGCCTTAAAACAATCGGCCAGCAAAATATTGAGTGGTATGCTTCTTACGAAAACGAAGGCTTGCGTGGCAAGCTTAAAGGAGTAGGCGGAATACAGGTTACTTATTTTGGTTCTTTTGAAGACAAAGCTTTTCGTGGCAAATTAAAAAGCATTGGCAGCAATTACTTTACATACTATTCCTCATCGGAGCAATACAGCGGCAGTATGAAAAGCGGTGCAACCACCGTTACAGCCAATGGAATTAAGTTTTATGTGAGGGGTTGGTAGGTACAATTTATAATTGTGTGGGAATGGTTCGTGTTTTTCACGAACCATTCTCTTTTTTATTTCAGATCACAATCTTTATTGCTGGTATAGTTAGGGTAGGGGTTTGTATTTTTCGTCCAGGTTAAAATGGTACTGTCCCTGGTTGTAAAATTAACCGGCGATGGTATCCTGTAATAAGGTTTTTGTTTGGTAAAGCCCCTCGATACCAATTGCACTTTTCCGCTTTTTAAAATATTGATAACTGAATAGCCAAAGAATTTTGCTTCGCCCTGGCTGCCGGCATTACCGGCTATTATCTGGTAAGTGCCTGTATTGGCGGGCAATTGCCAGCGCTGGTAGTCATGTTCATGCGCCGATAACATGGCTACCACTCCCGCAGCATTAAATGCAGGCCAAAGCACCGGCCCTTCGGGTAATCCTTTATGCCCGGTGCATGATTTGCCACTTACATAATAGGGCTTATGGCCCAGCACAAAAATATGTTCAATTGCTTTGTTTGCCTTAAAAGCATTCAGCAAATTGAGAATTGAATCGGTTGGCACAATCCCTTCAAGGCCATGGCGATGTTGTACTGTCGGGGGATTATAACTGTCTGTATTCATAACTATGAAAGCTACATTATTCCGCACAAATGAAAATGTCATCCTGTTATCCAGGTTTGGAGTGCTTGCTATCTGCTTACGGTCGGCCGGCATATAAGGCGCCATATATTTTAACCATACATCCGAGGATCCTTTTAAAGGCTTTTCAGATCCATCAAGCATTTCATGATTACCCGGTACGGCAACTATTTCAATGCCCGATGTGGATATCTTACTGAATTTTGTGTCTTTATACTGCGCTACCCAGGCGCTTAGCTGATTGTTTAAATCTGTTGTATTTGTTTCGCCCAGCACCACATCTCCCAGCAAAAAGAAAAGGGCAGGTTTATCTGCAAGGTCAGTAACATCATTAAATATACTTTGCAGCGCCAGTACATTTGCTGTGGAAGCATTGGATGAATCGCCACTATCAACACGGTTGCACCCCATAAATGCAAAACTGTAAACAACAGGATCATTTGTTACTACAGCCGAAGACTCAACCAAAGGTTTGTCAGATTCTTTTTTCGAATCGTTGCAGGCTGCCAGCAGCAATAATAAACCTGCTGTAATGAGTTTTACTTTTTTCATTTTAATAGGTGATTTAAGTGAGATGAATTGAAACAGGTTAATGCGGGAGCCGGAATATATAATTGGCTTTTAGAAAGATATTGCTGGCCTTATATGCTATATTGATACAATATAAACATTAGTTTACTACAAAACAAAATAATGGGGAATAAAGTCAGTGTAATTATTGTGGAAGGTTATTGTAAGAAAAGCAACAGGTTACTGCACAACTATCTGTTCCGGCTTTTCAATTACGATCTCCGGCCTCTCTTTGTATAAAATTATCCGGCCGGTAATGCATATTTCTTTATCCATCAGGTCTTCAACTTTTGATGTAAAAAGCGCCCGGGTGGTTTCCCAGATTACAACAGTCAATAACTGGTTCGGATGATTGGCGCCGATATTCAGAAAGGTGGGTTTGTTTTTTGAATTTTCGAAATACCGCATGCCGCCTACCTTGCCGCAAACGGTAACACTATCACCGATATGTTTGCTAACATCTTCTAATTTGATACTGGTTTGTGCACTAACGGCAATTGTGCAAAAAAAACTGAGCAGTGTGATAATAACTGGTTTCATTAATTTTATTTAGGTGCAAAACTACCATAATTAACCACAGCTTTCTTTTATTTGCTTATTTTCATATCTGTTAAATATTCAAAAATGTATAAGCCCATATCTGCAGTTTTAATTGTGCTGCTGCTTGCAGGCAATATTTATTTTTATCTGAAGAGCAGGGAAAAGCCTGCACCGGCAGCTGAAGAAAAAAGCAGGATGATAAATAAAACTTCCGCAGTTTCCTTTACTGCAAAGTATGCTGTGGCTGCTTACAATTTAAAAAATGAAATGATAAGGGTTGACAGCAGCCGTAATGACCTTGAACTGTATGCGGCAAAAAAGAAATGCAATACAAAATATGCTTTTGTAATTAACATGCGTATCCCTTCTTACAAAAAAAGGTTCTTTGTTTTCGATCTTAAAAAAGACAGCATTCTTGATTCCGGATACGTGGCGCATGGTACCGGTTCCGAAACCTTCCGTAACGAACTGATGTTTTCAAATGTGCCCGACAGCCGCTGCACATCTCTGGGAAAATATAAAATAGGAGCTTCTTATAAAGGCATGTACGGTTTTTCGTACCGCTTACATGGCCTGGACAGCACCAACAATAAAGCGCTTGAACGTGCTATTGTTTTACACGGTCATAGTTGCATACCGGCCAAAGCCTATGATGATTATCCGCTTTGTTTTAGCTATGGATGCCCCATGGTTTCTGTAAAATTCCTGCAGGTATTAAAAGGATATATTTCCAAACAGGGTAAAGAACCAATATTGCTTTCAATAATTTATTGACAAGTTTTTTATACAAAAAATAAGCCTTAAAGCGCAATCCAACGTGTATAACGGCTGCTGCTTTAAGGCAATTTTTCGGTAAGCAATTTCATTATTACTTTCCTATAACTTCAGAGTTTTTTAAAACCTTGTATCCAATATCATAAACCAAAGGTAAAATGCCGGTAAGTAAAAAAGCAGCGTTATTATACCTGAAAAATATACAGGTGAATATACCTGTTTGTAATTAATGAAATAATGACCACAAATTAAGCCGCCCATTAGAAAATGGGCGGCCTACTTTTAGAAAACCCCTGGAACGTCCTGCCGGATATAATGAGTGTTGTTCAAACATTCAAACATTGAAGCAGGAACCCAAATGTATTGCAGTGCAATATTTTAATGTGATTAACAGCAGGTTAGCAATTAGCTGGTGTATTTATTTATCAAAGTGAAGAAATATGTGCAGATAAAAACACCGTTTTTCTACGGTTTTTAAAATCAGGTATATATACGTGGTTGTGTTAACTAAAGGCCTATCTGGAAAAAACCATTTTTAATTGCAAAAATAACCAGGCCTGCAGTGTTGCGGCAGCCGGTTTTTTGCAGCAGGTTATTGCGGTGGCCCTCCACTGTGCGGGGGCTTAAAAAAAGGCGTTCACCAATCTCGATATTCGACAGCTCCTGGCAAAGCAGCGCCAGTATTTCAGCTTCCCTGCCGGTAATTTCTATAGAGATGTTGTTGAGGTTTTTAATACCGGCAGCTTTGTATTGCGATGTTTTACGCATGGCTTCCAGCATAGACTGGTTAAAATAAAAGCCATTTTTATAAGTGGCATTGATGGCTGTAACCAGTTCTTCAATCTCACAGTTTTTGGTAAGATAGCCGCAGGCGCCGGCTTCTATCATCTTGCCGATGAACCTTTCCTGGTTGTAGGTAGAAAGTACCAGCACTTTTATAGAAGGATATTTTTTTTGCAGTACAGTGTTCAGTTCTACACCGTTCATCTCCGGCATTTCCATATCTATTAAAGCAATATGGGGTAATGTATCGCCTGCTTCCAGCTGTTCAATAAATACTTTTCCATTCTCAGCTTCAGACATCAATGTAAAACCTTCAACTGATCGTATCAAAGCTGCAAGGCCGCTCCTGAACAGTTGCTGATCATCAATTAAGGAAATAAGTATCTTATCCATATTGCTTAAACCATTTTGGCCGGTACTGTTATTTTAATAAAAAACCCTTTTGCTGCAACAGGCATTTCGCTTGTTGCATTGATCATCCTTAACCTGGCTTCCACATTCTGCATGCCCATGCCGCTTTTTTTATCCCTGCCGGCACTTAATCCTTTTCCATCATCCTGGTAAGTGATGATGTAGTAGCTGTTTTCTTCAAAGCACTTCACCAGGATATTGGATGCGCCTGCATGTTTAACGGTATTGGTCAATAGTTCCTGTATGATGCGGTATAAAGCCAGGGAAGTTTGCTCATCAAAGCTATTTATTTTTTCGCCCGGCTCATTTTCAAAATTTACTTTAACCAGCCCTGCAGCATTAAAATTATCAAACAGTTCGTGCAGTGTATTTTCAAGGCCGAACAGGGCAAGCCCCGGGGGCGATAAACTATGAGAGATGTTGCGTACGGTTGTGATGATATTATCTATAAGCGGTTTAAATGCCGGTTTATCAGCCGTTGTTTCAACAGCCTGGCTCATGATCATTTTTAAGTTTGACAAGGATGCACCTACATCATCATGCAGGTCGCGGCCAATACGTTTCCGTTCATCTTCCTGAGACAGCAATGTTGCATGCAACAACTGTTCGCTATGTTCAAGCTCTGCCTTTTGCATGGCTGCTTTTTGCTGGTTTATCCGGCGCTGGTAGCGTATAAAAAAGAAAATAAAAGAGGCCGCCAGGATAAAGGTGCCGCAAACTGCAAATACAATCAATAAAAAAATATCCTCTGTTAGTTTTTGCATTTTATAAAGCCGATTGAAAAGAATAAATACATTATCACAAACAATGCTGCATGTATATTCCAAATGATTAAAAAATTTGTCAATGATACTTTATAGGTAATCAAATTCGAAAAAATGAAAAGAATAAATGAGCCTGAAAAATAAAGGAATATGCCGGCATTAATATAAAAGGCCGACAATGTGAGAGGCTTTAACTCTAATGCGGCAATTTTAGCAAAATAATTCAGGGCAAACAGCATACAGATAATACTCTCAGCATATCTTGTATAACTGCTGTATGTATAAATGCTTTGAAAAAATAAGGCATTTATTATACAAATTACAAGGAATGTAATCTGCAAAAAGTTATACCAACTCTTTTTTTTATTTGTATTCAATGTGTACTTGTAAAACAAAATCAGCATTAACCCTTCAACAAGTGTAAATAAGTGAACTAATGGCAGATTATTCAAATGATATACCCTTGCTATAATAGTTGCTGCTGTATTAATTAATGCGGCTAAAACAAGATAATACCATATTACTTTTATGTTAAAAGGTAAGGCTTTGAATTTTATTAAGCCAACTATTATGGGAATAAGGATACATAAAGGAGCAATAATTGAATTAAATGATTTCCAAAACATAGTGCTTACTTATGCTGTTGCAATATTAAACTAAATACAGCTTTCCGTAAAAATAAAAAAGCAGTTCATAATTGAACTGCTTTTTTATTTAGTTTTAAAATGAAGTATTAAGAAGAGTATTTATCATTAAGATGAGCAAACACTTCGTTATACAATTTCAATACCTGCGGATTATTGCCATCTTCAATTGCTTGTAAGCAAGGTTTTAAATAATTACCGTAAAGGTCTTTGTAAATTTCTTCTTTGTTCTCATGCTTGTTAATAGCAGAAACTATTACGGGCGAACTGTGGTAATACATTTCTACCAAATGGCCGTTTTCAGTCTGCCACAAATCTTCCCTAAAAGAACGTAAAATATTTAATTCTGTTTCATCATTATTTTTAAAAAGAGTATCAACGATTTTGGTAGATATACATAAGCCATCACCACCGTCACACATTTGTGGACACGGGCTTGTAAAATCCATCCAGATATTTAAATTTTTATTCTCTGCATCAAAAGCTTCCAAAACCGGATGAATCCCTTTACTGAATTCGCCCTCAGTTGGGGAATATCCTAAATTGAATTGCAGTGTGTCTGTTTCAGGATTATTGATAAATGTATTCAATTTATTAACGCCCCAAAAATCACCCCTATGTATGGTTTTGATATTTTGTTCAGGATTTAAAGTATGTTCATGTTTAACATGGTTAAAAAGTATTTTCCAGGTTTCTTCTAACGGAACCTGTACTCCCGTATGCAGAAAATACCCATCCTCCTGTATCATAATGTTAGGCAGGTTGCTTTTTGGCGAAGCCATGTTTTCACTGCAAGGCATTAAAACCAAGCAGGTTTCTGGCTTTGCTAAATCCTGTATTCCATACATAAAACGAATTCCCGTAACACCGTTTTCATTCAATATGTACGAAAGCAATTCTTTTAAAATTTTAAAGGATGAAACCTTTTCATGGAAATGATTTTTAAAATTCTGTAATAAAAAATCTTTTTGCCCGCTTGAAATCATTTGCCCTACATCAGCAGGTTTTGTTTGCACTTGGGAGATGTTTTTTTGCATAATTTTTAATTTAGATTTTGAGAAGATATCGTAATATGCAAAAAAAAACGAATAAATAAAATGTATTTATTTATTCGTTCCGCAAACTCATTTTAATCGAATTAGTCCTCAAATAAAGGGCTGTCAATATCGCAAAGCTGAGGGCAGGGTGTTGAAAAATCATAAATACTGCTCTGCTCCACAAAGCCCCCTGAGCCATCAGGTACTTCGGTGCTTAAAACATCCAGGTTATTTGCATCAACCGGTACCAGCACCAGCTTTAAGGTTGATACATCTGTACTGTTGGCCATACCCAGGTAAGCCCTTACTGAAGTGCATTTGGTAAAATCGGCCAGCGATGCAATATCTTCCATCGGGATATTAAAGGCCCTGATATAGTTAGGATCAGGATCAATACCTGAAATATAAGTACGCCAGTTGGCTGTGTAGCCTGTTCCTACCGATTCAGGAATGCCTGGACTTGGTACATTGTCTGTTAAGGTGGTTTCACCGGAAATTGTTTGGTTGTTCATGATGTTTTTTTTTTGGATTGTTTAAAATTTGTTACTTAAGAAAGGTAATAACGCATAAATTTCTAATTTATTATGGCTGCGCCTGGCCTGGGTAAACTGCATTTACCCTTTGCTATTTCAGCAATTTTATAAGGGGATATATTAGAGAGCTATTTCTACTCCTGTACTGAAATTATAAGTGTCTGTAACAATGCCTGCCGGGGGAGAAGCATCGTATTGGTAATTCCAGTTGATGGCAACGGCTACTTTTTTTGCAGCCTTTACCTTTAACGAACTCTGGTTAAGCAACCGGTAATCGCCCACATCAAACAACACGGGCTGGTAATAAGTAGTTGTAGTAAGTTCTGTTTGCTTATTGGGTATATAAGTAATGGACAGGTAACTGCTGAGGCGCCAGTCACGTATCAGTTGCGGATTTTGTTTTTCCTTTTCTATTTCATACATGGGTAAGGTACCGGCATACATGCGTAATTTTTCGGAGCCCAGTATTTTAAATCTTGGCCCGGCGCCAAAAAGATACCGGTACTGCAGTTTGGTTACCACATTTTGCTGTACCTGTGTAAAGGCTTCCAGCCGAACCACTTGGGTGAGTTTGTAATTATAGCGGAAGTGCAGGAAGCCATGATCAACAAAAGCCTGATTATCGCCTTTTAAAAAACCATAGCCACCCAAAAAAAGATACAGGCTTTTTTTAGACTTGTATTGTACATGTGCATGGGCATTTACTGCAAACACTTTTTGCCCGAAATTACTCAACGAAAAGTTGCCGCCCAGCGTACCTGCCCAGCCTGTAGTATCGGTTTGGTAGCGCTGGCTTTCCATATTCACAATCTGCGCTGTACATTTTTGTGCGGCTGAAAAGAAGAACAGTGCAGGCAGCAGGTGCCGGTAATACTTTCTCATATTTTGGCAGATTAATTTGGTTACAATATAACTGCATTTTTCAATTTTGAGGCGGTTGTTCAGTAGATGCAATGGAGTTTTATTGTATTGAAATCTGCCTTATCTTTAGAAAAACTACCGAAACTATGTTCAGGCAACTCCTTTTGGCAGCAGCCGGCTCTTTTTTGTACATGCCTTTTTGTGCGGCTCAAAAAAAAGGTATGCTTCCTTTAACAGGTATGCAATACTACAACGAAGGCATCTGGTCAAATTCAATTGCAGTTAAGATAAACGGAGAACAGTTGTATGGTAACAGGATACCCCTGGCCAGGGAAATAGAAATAAGCCTGCAGCAACCCACCGGTTTTGTGGCCGACAAGAAAAAAAATATTTTTATAGGGGCCGAGTATTCACTCATATCTTCAAAAGGGGAAGTGTTAAGGAACATCCCCAACCTGTTATTTCAAAACGAGGCCAAAGGATTTGCCCCTAAAGACCAGAAGCAGGTATCTTTAAAATTTGGCATTGCCGAAGGGGTGATACAACCCAATTCCAAAGCCATTGTGAGGATACGGGTGTTTGACCTGAAAGGAAAAAAACAATTGCGGCTTGATTATCCCGTCAGCATTTCTTATCCTAAAGAAGCAATCTATTTTACCAAATCAGTTCAAACGATTAAAACCCCGCCCGGATCAATGTTGATGACTACAGAACTGAAACCCAAAAGCCTTGCTTTTTCGTTGGATACAACAGTAAAGGCCGAAACAAAAATGGCCTACCTGAGTATGGATATTTCAAAAATAGCCGGGGCCGATGTGGTGGGCATGTTACAGGGCAAAGATTATTTTTGGGTGTACGATACCAGCTACCGGGAGGTAAAGATTAAAGAAACACTCTTAAAAAAAGTAGGGGGAGCAATGGAAGGAGGCAATGTAAATTCTACTGTTAAAATTCCTTTTCGGTTAAAAACTGATAAAACAAAAGGCTACACCATACGGTACCGGTGGGAAAGCGCCGATAAAAGACAGGTGATGGATATTGTGGTGGTGAACTGATTGTTTTTTACACCTTGTTAAATGTAGCAGGATATTTGCTGTAACTTGCGTGTTTAAAAAACTTTAATCCTTTTAAATTGATAGTACAAATGAAAACCGTTTTCCTTGTTCTGGCTTTTGGTATTGCCACAAAATTGGTTAATGCACAATTAACTGCCACACCGGTTTGCCCTCCTTTTACAGTTGATGTGCTTGCCGGCAGCGTAAATGAGTTGGTTCCCAAATCGGCCATTGTTGAAATAAAAACCAAATTTCCCTGCTTTAGCAGCATCATTGAAAAAGATTCAGTAACCGTATGTGCCGGGGTTTTTTATCCAGATAAATTTATCAATTTTTATACCGGCAGGCAATATATAGAGATTGGCGAAAAGTTTAAAGGCAAATTAACGCCTGCCTTGTTAGGAACTGCCCGTGGCAACTTGTTTAATACACTCGGCCATCCTAAATTAAAAGACCCCGCCTGGGATGCCTACCAGATGGCTTACGGCACATTGATTTTATATTATAATGCTGCCGGAAAAATTAATAAGATACAGATGTGCGCCAGGGGTACAGATGCAATAAAACTTTGCCAGTAGAATAAAAAAATGGCAGTAACACCAGGTTACTGCCATTGAGAAAAAAATAAATTACAATCCTGCAATCAGGTCATTAGCCATCTTCACGTAATCATCGTTTTTAGCTTTGGTAGCAAGTTCTATCGTGGTATTGGCTGCTGCTTTGGCTGCTGCTTTATCGCCCTGCTTTGCATGAATGCGTGCTTTAAGCATATACATCCAGAATGCTTCTTTATTGGCTTCAACAGCTTTGTTAACCCAGCTTAAAGCCTGGTTAAGGTCTTTACCATTATCATAGTAATAAGATGCAGCAGCAAAGTATGGCTTGTTATCTTTATTCATCACATTGTCTATCTGCTTCATTACTTTGGCATCGGTGCCTGTGGTAACCGCAAATTGTACATAAGTATTCTCCCACATCATTTCTACATTGCAGCTGCTGCCGGTAATATCTGCAAAATTGATGGTGAAGTTTTCAACCGTAAAAGGGGTTTTAACTACATCTGCCTGAACCCTTACCACATCGTTCTCCTGCTTATAGGCGCTGGGTGAGTTTACAGTAACATCTTTAGATATGATGATTGTCCATTTACCTGCATCAGGGATAGTAAGCAAACCATATTTGCCTGCTTTTACTTCGGTACCGCCAATGGTTACATCATCGCTGAAGGTGAGGGTGGTGGCGGCATTAGCCCCCGTGCGCCAAACCTTTCCAAAAGGAACCAGGTCGCCCATAATTTTCCTGCCTTTTTTTGCAGGGCGGCTGTAACTCAGTTCAATTGACCCCAAAGCAAAGTTTTGCTTCACAGTTTGAGTAGGCGACGGCTGCGGTGTAGTTAATGTTTGTGCGTTGGCCAATGATAATAAAAACATGGCCTGTAAAAAGAAAAGGAATTTTTTCATAATGCAATTTTTTTATAAGCAAATGTAAGTAATAACCTATGAGAATACGGACAGTTGCATTGATTTAATGTTGCAACAGCCTTTTTTCTTTGATCAGGTACAAATTTTTGGTACGATTATAGTTTATTTTTTGATTGTACCCCGGTAAACCTTTCCCGGCTATTGTTTACCATAAACTTAAATACTATGAAAAGTTTAAAATTTATATTACCAGCCCTGTTGATTGGCTTTATCAGTTTTGGAACAATATCCTGCAGCAGGTCTGATGATTATAATCTCCCAGGCAGCGATACTGCAATCTATAAAGTGAATATCCAGGCAAACCAGTTCAGCCCTTCAGGCATTACCATGCTGCCGGCAAATAAAATAACCTGGACAAATATGGATACGGATACACACAGCATTGTAAGTGATGATGGAATAAGTTTTAACAGTGGTAATATACCTTCCGGTGCCAGCTATAGCTTTATACCTTCTGCAACCGGCACCTATACCTATAAATGCGGTATTCACCCGGCCGTGCAGGGTGTGGTGTATGTGGTTACCAGGTAGTGATAGTTAATAAATGTCAGCATAATATTTTTGGGACAGGAAATATTGCAGCAGTAATATTATGATTGGTTTGCCGTTTTTCTCCTTTGTATCAAATGGAAAACTACATTCAAAACAAAACAGGCGATAAAGATGATCAGTGTTGCATTTTCAACCAATTGCGGGTCAACATTTTTACCGGTAAGTTTAAGCAACAGGAAATGGATATAAGAATTTGACCTGTCTTGATGACCCAATGCTTCTCTTGCCTGCCCGTGCCATTCGGTGCAGGCGCAATAGCCCCAGCCATACCATATACCCAGCACAAACCAGGAAAAAACGGTGAGCAGCATGGTAAACAAATGCAGCTTTCTTGCTTTTGCAAAAGCCCAGCCAACACAGTTGAACAAGGTAAATGCTGTGTGAAAAACAAAGAAGAAAATATTGAGGAACTGGTACCCCATAATATGAATATACGGCCCATTTTATTTCAATCCCTTCCGCATAGCTATCATATGCTTTGCAAAACCAGTTTTTTCATAGGCTTTAATGGCAGATTCATTTGCGTGATACACATCTAATCTCAGTCCAGTAATATTTTGTGAAGCAGACCATGCTGCCAGTGCATCCATGATCATCTTATTTATCCCTTTTCCCCGGTGTTGGGGCACTACATACATGAACCCCAGGTAAGCATGTTGTGTATGCTGCAGGTAGGGTTTTGCCTCTTCTATCCGGGCATAGCCGCTGCCGATGAGTTTGTTATCCAGTTCGGCAACCAGCAGCTCAATATGATCCGCTGTTATCATTTTTTCAATATCATAATAATGTGTATTGGTTTTTAAGGTGGGGTCGAAAGGGCGTTCAGCGCTGATAACCCCCTGCTCAAAAACAAGCAGGGTATCCAGGTCTTTTAATTCGGCTTTTCTTATGGTTACCTGTTCCATCAATTTTATTTATTCAGATATGCAGGTGGAATTGGCTGCTCTTTAGTTTCTTCATCCCAGGTAACACTCATAATAAACCAGCGGCCTTTTTCTTTAATAAGTTCAACACTGTTGATGCCGCGTTTGGTGGTGGGGGGTGTAGTGCCTGCGTTGAATTCATAAGCAGTAAATACCTGGGCCACCGTTCCAAACTGGTTTACCGTGCGACCGATCTCTTTTTCGTTGAATGAATTTTTCATAAAGAAAGGCCCGTTGTTTTGTACATACTGTGCAGGAGAAAATTTGCGTAATTCTTTTTTTGCGTTAAAGGCAGCCATGTAAGCATCTTTGTGAAAAAGGCTGCGGAAGCGGTCCCAGTTTCTCGGGCCCGCAGGGCCCGAGATCACATCGTACAATGCTTTGATGATGCCATCAATTTCTGCCACATCTGCAGCATTTGCTGCAGGCGTTGCTGCTGCATAATTGTGCAGCCATGCATTGCGTATCTTAAGCTGTGCTGCCGTGGGGTTGGAAATAAAACGCAGCAAATGCTTTCGTGTTTTTTCTATTTTAAAAGCCGCTGCTGATAAAGTAACCAGTTCAATTTTTCCCGAAGCATCGGTACGTTTTACTTTTACAGTAACGATGTCTCCTTCTTTAAGGTTGCCATACAATTGGGTAATTACATCGCTGATGTTGCTGATGTTTACCGGCATATCATTTATACTTACCATTTCATCGCCCTCTTTATATCCCAGTTTTTCACCAAAGGCGTTCATGCCTTTTAGCCCAACAACAACTGCCCCCTGTTTATCTGAACTGATCTTTACACCCCCAATTGTAAAATCACGGTAAATTTCTGCAGGTATATAATCCACCCCTGCCATATCAAAAAACTGCTGGTAGGGGATGGGGGTTCCTTTTTCAACATAAGTTTTAAAAAAATCTTTCACCTGCGGAAAAGTCATCTCTGTAATGATATCAAACAACTCAGCATCTTCAAAAAATTTATCCTTCCCGTATTTTATTGAAAGATCATGCTTCAGGTCTTTAATACCGTACTGTGCATTGGAGAGTTTTAGTAAATAAAGATCGAGGCAGGCAGATATCAGTGCGCCCTTTTGATATACATTACCATATTGCTGTGCCCACCTGCCTGCGCTTTCGGTACTTAATTCAGTAAAGGAAAGGCTGTCGTTGTAAAAAGAACGGGAACCGTTAATTTTTTGTGCCAGCGTTTCTAAAAACTGTTCAGGCGTTTTCATACCGCTCCATACCTGTACATGATGGGAGGTGTATTCGGTGCTGCCTTCATACAGCCATAAATGTTTTGAAAGTACAGTTTCATTAAAGTTGAATTCTTTTACTTCACGTGAACTGATGGTAAGCGGAGAAATGATATGGAAAAATTCGTGGGATGATATATCCACTATCCCCTCAATGGCATCTTTTTCGGGGCTTTCATCAAGGCTGTAAAAAGAAGAATAGGAATGTTCCCAGGCGCCGGTTACCGCCTGTTTCTTTTGCTCGCTGTTGAAGTAAAAGATAAAAGCATATTTATCAACCGGCAGTTTGCCGCCCAGGTAATCTTTTGAACCCTGCAGCAATTTATCAAGATTGGCCGCAATAAATTTTGAGGTGGCCTGTTTGCGTGGCGCATATACAGCCACCAGCACTTCAGCATTGCCTACAGTAATGGTGGTGGTATCGGGCAGCGAGTACATAATGGGGGAGTCGTACAAATGGTCTGCATTGCTGCAGATGAATTTATCATTAACAGCGCCGGTTGCAACGGGTTTTAATCCCGTAGCTGCATAAAACCCTGCCGGCTTGGTAAATGATATTTCAAAAGGCATTTTCTTCATGCCATCAAAATAACCAAATACGCCGGGTGTATTCAATACAAAATTTTTGCCTGCTTCAAAGCTGGTGCCGCACATGCTGTACACAAAATTTTCTATGGCTGCATCCCAGGTGTCTTCTACAGTATAACTGAGGCGGTGTATTTTTTTAGCTTTTTTAATAGTCCATTGGCATCCGCCCTGCCGTGATACCGGCAGTTCCTTATTTTCTTTGTCAAATGCTTTCAGGTCGTGAACGTACATGCCGTAATTGCTGTTCATGTACGTGCCGGGTACAATTTTTGGCAGGTAAAAACTGATCTCATTTTTACTGATGGCAGGAGCTACCAGCTCTACCTGCAGCTTATCGTCTATAACTTTGGTGAGGTCAACATGGTATTGGTAAGCGGATTGTGCCCCGGCCTGTAAAGTTGAAAGGCAAAGGCAGGCACTGATGAGAACGCCTGCAGTTAGAATATTTTTTTTCATGGCTTATAACTTTGCCGTAAAGAAAGGTATTTTTTTAAAACAGTGTTTACCGTTTGTACATCTGCAGGCAGTCCCCGGTATATTACTGTTGCAGTTTCTGTTCAATCAATTTACCCACCTTCATGGCCCTGTTTTCCTTCCAGCCGCCGGTAAAGTCCTGGGTAATTTTTGTTTTAATGTACACCTGTAAACGGTTTCCCTCTGTTTTGTAATATACAGCTGTTATAGATGCCCATTCATTTGCCATCATTCCACGCTGGCCTATTATACATTTTTCTGCAGGATTTATGACCGTGATGTTGTAATGATAAACTGCCAGGCTGGCTTTAATGAAATCAACCAGCAATTCTTCTGCGGGTATGGTTTCTTTTTCAAAATAATATTCGTTGCTGGTGGATGCTGTCCAAAACGGGGTTTCGGCCAGTTTGAATTCTTTTGAAAGCTTTTCAAAATCAACGGATGCTGCCGTCTGGCTGAAATCAGAAAGTTTTGCAGTACCAAGGCATCCGGGCAGCAATAAAACTGCAAGTAAAGCGGGCAGGATGGTTTTCATGTCATTATTTTTTAATTACTCCCTGTAAAAATGATATTTTTTCAGGGTTACAAAATACAGATTCTCTTTTTTGAAAATGAATATAAATTAAGATTAACAGGCAGATAACATGCGCCAGTATGCCTTCGCCAAAATACCCTTTGCAGGGTATTGCCTTCGTTTAAACCAGCTGTTAGTTTTGGGTTGTTAATCAATCTTAAACCAATAAAAACAAAGAATGATGAAAAAAACAATTCAGCTATTATCCGTTTCCCTGTTTGCAGCCTGCAGCCTTTTTATGGGGTCGTGCAAAAAAGATTCTACGGATGCTTCGGGCAACCAGAACCTGGGCAGCGGCCAGGGCGAAGTGCGCTTTAGTTATTCCGGTGCACAAAGCGGCAGCTTTCAATCGGCAATCTCATTTACTACTGTGGCATCAAGTGGCGGCATAACCCAGATTGCTGCAACGGTTGTATCGGGCACAACTGCCAAAGTAGTGCAAATCGTTTTTCCTACCAATATTGCAACAGGCACTGCCACGCAGGCTTCGGCCGGCGCCGACCTGGCCAATAACTTTTTAATGTCGTATGCCATTGGCAGCGCCGGATGGGCAATAGGGGGCGGAACCGGTGCAGGCTTTACCGTTACTGTAACCAAAAATACCGGCACCGAAATGGAAGGCACTTTCAGTGGCGAACTGGGCAGCGACAGCGACCCAAGCAAGGTAACAACAGCCAGCGGATATTTTCATTGCAAGCTGTAAGGGTTTTGATAATAAAAAAAGACCAGCGCTTTTAACGGGCGCTGGTCTTTTTTGTATCACCAGGAAATGTAAACCGGTTGATGATCACCCAGGGCCGGCAGCAGCCTGCCTTGGTGCAGCGGCAAAATGGTATCCTTAATTGGTTTCTTCAAATTTGGTGAGGGTAAGCCTTTGTGTGGGATAATCCGATCCCTCAAACTCCATGGTCAGGATGTTTTTCCCTTCTTTTCCTTCGATGGTGATGGTACCCGAAATGGCTGATCCATCGGTACGGGTAAGGGTGGTTTTAATAAAAGTTTTGCCTTCTTTAAAAGGTACTGTCCAGTTGCAGGTAATTGCATCTACCGTTCCATCCAGCGTAACATCGCCCGGCGAAAATTGTATCATTTTTGAATCGTACACCACTTTGATCTCCCTTTCATCTTTGCTTTGCACAACACCAGAAGCATCCAGGTTTTCAAATCCACCTCCGTGCAGGATGTTTTTTTTATCGCACTGGCCATAACTGTAAATGCCTGCCAGCAGGGCAAATAAAATAAATACGGTTTGTTTTTTCATGGTCTTTTGTTTTTGATGTAATTGGCCCTGATAAGGGCCTGCAGCTGCACAATATAAGCTATTTAAACCGGTTAATTGCTTTTTCCTTTGTACCGGCACAGGTACGCCAGCGCTCATTTGCTGTGCCGCCTGCAGGCCCCCGCCTTGGTTCGGGGCACACGAAACAATTTTCGTTTCGTGTGCCCCGAACCGGGGTATAGGGCGACCGTTTCCATAGCAGCTGACAAAGAAACTTTAACAGTTAAATCTTTTGACTATTTATTACAGCCTTTATCTTTTTGACACATTTATTAGAATCCTTTTTTATTTCCTGTTCCCAAAATCTTAAAACCTTAAAGCCAAGTTTCTTTAATGCTTTATTATTTTCTATATCCCTTTGCATATTTCTTTCAATCTTTGGAATCCAAAACTTTCGGTTTGTTTTAATTTTCTTCT
>JAEUVU010000011.1 GCA_016786725.1 Ferruginibacter sp.
TCTGACTAAATCTTCAGAAGTTACACCTCTTCGTATCAACTCAGACTTTAGTAATCGCTTAGCTTTTTCATTCCAGTCAGTATCATTCATGACTTCATTTTTTGCTTATAATTGTCAAATATGCAAATATTTCTCAAATGCAACAAATATTTATTGCTAAATTTATTAACATTGTTTAGCAACCCTTTATTTCTGTCCCAGCGGGGTTTTCGCATACCTTCGTCATTTCCTTAAAAACTGTAACTGCGAAACCCCGGTGTTTCAGATTCTTACTCACTAATGCATCCTCTCCATGAAATAAAAAACTGGCAGCTACCTTGGTAAAGAGATTTAATTCATCGGGGTTTCACGAAAGAGAATTAGAGATTAAAGGGAAACCTGTGAAAACCCCGCCGGAACTAACGGGGCATAGAGGCATAGGTGTATAAACACATTTACAAAAAATAGCTTAAACCACCAAGGAAAAACTACGCTTTAAAACGATAAATTTATTGTTTTTTACAATATTTTTATCCCCCTTCCGCCTTTAACATCTTCTACTTTTACCCCGTAACCGGTTACAGGTTTAAACAATTTTATTAATCTTTTAAAACAGTAACCATGGCTTTAGAAAATTTAGTAAGCGTGGTATTTACCGACGCTGAACTACAGCAATTAGACAAGGCTTTCGATGAAATTGAAAGCGTATTAAAAAACAAGGTGATAAACCTGAGCGCCAAACAGCGGCAGCAGCACGGCCGTGTAAAGTACGAGATGGAAGTGTGGGTGAACAAGGCATTTAATTATGCCGATGTTAACCCGGGCTTGATGCCGGGTTATATTGATATGGACGAGCTGAGGGCAGACCACATCACCCACAACCAGCTTAACCCCCGTATTGACCGTTTGCAAACCCTGCTGCAAGGCATGTTGGATACCAACCTGTTATTGGGTACTGACCTGTACAGCAACCTGGGGGCATTTTACCGCAGCCTGAGGGAGGCCAGCAAAACAAATGCACCCGGCGCCAGTGCCATTTACAAAGACCTTAAGCAACAGTTCCCCGGCAGGCCATCAGCCAAGGCAGATGAGCAGGCCCCTGATGCTTAACGGTTTGTAAAAGCCTTGGCAAAAAAGTGCGGACTGCAGCCGCACTCTTTTTTATGTCCCCACAAAGCCGAAAACCCCTTCGCAAGGGTTTTAACCTGTCAGGTAAGGGGTTAAAACCTGTTGCCTGAGGGATTAAAGCCTGTTGGGTAAGGGGTAAAAACCAGTTCCGGACAGGTTATAAACCAGTCCCGGAGGGGTTATAAAGGAGTTCCGAAGGGGTTTTAACCAGTTGGGTAAGGGGTAAAAACCAGTTCGGGAGGGGTTATAAACCTATTGGTGAAGGGTTTTTAAGTAGTTGGGAAGGGGGACCGGTGTTATACTGATCACGAACCGGGACGGTGAACGGCCCTCTTGTTTTTTTTGTACTGTTTTTTATGTTGCCTGAAAAAGAAAATGCCCCAAAACAAACTGGTGAGATGAAAAACATTGAACCCGATAAGCACCCAGGTGTGCACCGGTCTTTCGTGTGCTTCTGAATTATTTTGAAGAAGCAAGGCAACAAAGAATGGTATAATACAGGCGATGGTTAAAACTTTTATCCACCACGGAAAAGGTTTGTAAAAACAGATCAGTATCATGGAAGGTAAAAAGAAATAGGCTGCAGATGTGCGTACTTCAGTATCCAGGTGCAGGCTTTGAAAGTCAATGGCTGCAAACAGGATGCCCCAGCCAATTCCAAGGATGGTATAACCGGCTGCCGCCATATCCCAGCCTTCCCTGGCAAGTTTTACAGCCAGTAAAATGCTGCCGCTTACAAAGAGCATGTCGTTTATTTTGCCGATTATCTCAGGCAATTTCTCCGAATGTACAAGCGGGAAAATAATAAATGGAAGTACCAGTGCTGTTGTAAAAAATATCAGCTGCCATCTCACAACATGAAGGTCTTCGGCAACGTGATCTGGCTTAAGTTCACTTTTTTGCATTGCAGTAAGGCGGGTTTGATTATAAAGTTAAATTTCACTTATGCATAAATATACATAAGTTTTTTCTGGTGCCTTCACTGGCGCAGATATATTCTGTCTCAACGGGGTTTTCGCAAACATTTTCATTTGTATTAAATACTGCTGCTGCGAAACCCCGGTGTTTGCAGACTCAACTTCGTTGTTGGTGTTCGTGTTAATGGTTTTGCGGCATGGCAATCACCAACAACATGGAATACTTTTTAATTCTTTGAGCACCAACTCCTGAAATTTAACAGCACACTTTGTTGTTGGTGATTGCCAGGCTGCTGTACCTGCTGCACGAACACGCAACAATGGCGGGCAGTCGGCTTCGTGGGAATACTGGAAAACACCAACTTAGGGAAAACCTCTCCATAAAATAAAAAAGTGACAGCTACCCGGCTAAAGAGCCTTTAATCATCGGGGTTTCACGAAAGAGAATTAGTAAATAAAAAGAAATCTGTACCCCCTCCGGGACGAAATGAACACCTACGGCGAAAATTCCCCGGTACAATAAGGAAAGACTTCCGAAGTTTTCAAAACTTCGGAGGTCTGTAATCTGCCTGACTGGACACGACTGGCGCAAATATGCAGCCTGGCTTTGTGTGCAGGCGTATCTGTGCAATTGTAGAAATTTTACAGTGAAAAAGTTTGACTGATTTTATTTTTCTAAGCGTATTACTGGCACAAATACGCAACGCTGCAAGGCTAAGCCGCATATCTGCGCCAGTAAGGGCCAATGGGAAATAATTAATTAAGGGTATTACAGAAATTTACTGATGTCATACTCTGATTTAGATGCATCCACAGTTATTAAACCCAGTTCCTCATTTGTATCTGCATTACGCACACGGAAAACATGCCCGATATATGTGTCATCAATATAAGTTCCATCTGGCGGTATCAGTTGCTTTTGTTTTCTTTCTTCATCAAATACTTCCGTACCATCGTAACTGATCCAGTTAACATAAATTGCCCTGCCTGTTTTATTAATCCATTCTACATGTAAGGATTCTCCGTAATCGAGCGAAAAAACCCCCTCTTTCCATGCTGCCCTGCGGCCGGTATAAAATTCATCACCCAAAACAGCTTTTAGTTCTTCTATGGTAAAATTGTACCCGGCAGTTTTGCCGAGGTTTACAAAACCCTGCCAGTCTTTGGGGGTAAGCTCTTTAAATGCTTCATAAAAGTGTTCACGCATGCTTAAATCACGGCCAAGTTTGCTGAAAAAAAGTTGTACGGGTGTTTCTGTATTTGATGTTGATTGATCGTTCATCTGTTTGTTTTTTTTATGTTAAGTGTTTTACACCTGCCTTGCTTTTATTTGCCGGGGGTAAAATATTTAAAATAACCAGTTTTTCGGGTTTATTGTATCCAGCACATTATTTACTGCGGCAGATACATAGCCTGCCCCTGTTAATGCTTTTTTGATACCGGTTTCAGAAAGCCCCAAACCATAATCAAGTGCATCAGTTACTTTCTCTTTGGCGTAACCGGCGCCTTTTAATACAATGGCAACTGCAACATCATCTGCTTTAAATGCCTGCCTGATAACCACAGCCACTTCATGAGCCGGGTAATTAAGATTGTATAGTGTTTTAGCAATTCGTTCCTGGGTAAGGTTGTAGGCGGCTTTTATACCGTTTGTAACCTCGCCAACAGCATAGCCTGCCGATTTTAATACTTGTGCCACCTCCTTTTCGCTAAAGTTATAAGCAGCTTTTAGGCCTTTGGCTACCTCATCGGCGCCATAGCTTGCCGCTTTTAAAGCCTGTGCCACCTGCGTTTCGCTAAAGGTATAAGCAGCTTTAAGGCCACTGGCTATCTGGGCCGGGGTTTGTCCAATCTTTTTTGCGGCATCTATAATCTGGCCTACTGCGGCATCTCCCAGTTTATAAACATCTTTTGCTACATCGGCAACATTACCGCCAAAAATTACAGCGCCGTTTTTAACAGCATCCGCCCATTCGGCCAGTGTTTTAAACACCGAAAGAAATAATTTTTCGGCATTGGTTTTCAGGTATGCAATAACATTTTCCGGCACATCAGTAAGATCGGGCAATGCTTCTTTGATCTCGTATATTATCTGGGCTGTTTTGCCGGCAAGGTCAATATCTCCCTTCAGGCTCAGCGAAAATTTACTGTCAATACCAAGCAGCATCTCTATCTTAACTGCGGTACGCAAATCAATATCTCCCAGTTTTCCTAAGTGTATCTTTTCATTGATATTAAAATCAAATGCGCCCTGCCCGGTAAGCATGGAGCTGTCTAATGATGATTTCAGTAAAAAACTGCCTGCATCCGATTTGTTTTCAAATTTAAATTTTAACCCGTCTTTATTGGCTTCGGCTTTCACTTCATTGCGAACGTTTAAAATAGTAACCGCAATGGTCATCAGGAATTCAGGGTCTTTTTCACCCATGCCCAGGTATATTTTAAACAATGGGTTTTTATCATTTTCTGCTCCTTCAACCTTTACCAAAACAACATCATTTACGCTCAGGCTAAACGCATCTATTTCGGCAGTTACATCTATTTCGTTGGCAGATAAAGCGGCATCCATTTTGGCAACCCATCCCCACAAATGCATCTCGCCTTTGGCGTTAAAGCCCTCTTTGTCTAAAAACAGTTCGCCAATGGTTATGGGGGCAGGGGCAAGAGATACTGCCATATTTTTAACCTGGCAGTTAATCACCTTTTCCAACGATGCTGCAACCTCGGGAGATTTTGTTTGAAATGCCTGGTAAGCCGCAAATACGGGAGGGCAAAATACCGTAGCTATTTCTATAAAAGATATCTCATCTGTTTCAACCAGGAAGCCGAAATTCTCATAATCATTTGTGTCAACTTTGAGGGCCATACTGCCCTTAACAGTTCCTATCTGCACTTCTTCGGCTTTAAAGCCAAAATTATCAATCCAGGGTTTCAGGTAAGTAGCGCCTATCTCTACAGCCAATGCATTAACCGATAATTCCTGTAAACCGAACGGGTGCCAGGGCCCTTCATTAGCCTGCAGGGTAAATGCCGGGGTTATTGATTTCGGGTCCAGGGTTATCATCCCGGTCAACAGCAGTTTGTCGGCGTTAATAAAGCTGAGTGATAATTCAATGGAAGTACTTACAGCTATTTTTGGCGTAGGAGGGGTACCCTCTAATCCAATACTGATCATAAC
This sequence comes from Ferruginibacter sp., assembly GCA_016786725.1. Classification (GTDB taxonomy): domain Bacteria; phylum Bacteroidota; class Bacteroidia; order Chitinophagales; family Chitinophagaceae; genus Ferruginibacter. The sequence continues at coordinate 5,203 of JAEUVU010000011.1, forward strand.
GCCCTTAAACACGATGTTAAGGTTTTTTCCGGAAGAAAATTCCAGGTCTTGCTTTATGATGGTGTCAAGCTCAAAATCAAAGCCGGCCAGTTCGCTTTTTTTGATGCACAGGCGGGTAACAATTTCTTCTATCTTAAAAACCCCGGCCAAAAAGCGCAGCATTTCATTAAAACCGTTATTTTCTTTTTTTTCCGGCTTTGGTGCATCCGGGTCCGTTTTAAAATCGCTCAACTTCAGTTGGCTGTAAAAATTAAAGCCTTCGCTTATGCCCACATCAAACGGCTCTTCGGTATCCACAACAGCGGAAGTAGAAAATGCAAAAGCAGGATTGAATAACTGAGCCTTATCCAGTGCAGCAAGCAAATCTTTAAATATATCCGGCAATTCCTGTAAACCACCTTTCAGTATTTCGCTTATGTTATTACTCTCTTCACTATCACTTACCTTAACTTTAATTAAAGCATTCTTCTCTTTTTTGTTGCTCATGCTAAACTCCATTGCAACATCAGCAGATTTGAGGCCTAAAAGGTTTGCTTTGCCGCTGATTTTTACCCCGCCTTCGGCTTTAAAATTAAATCGCTTGCTTATAGGTTTGGGCTTTTTGGCCGGCCCCGTTTCAGCTTTGGGTGTTTTAGCATCTTCTTCTGCAGCTTCTTCCTCCTCCGGTTTCTCAACTGCAGCAGCATTGGCCAGTTCTATTTTTACATCGCTGATGTTTACAACATCAAACAATGTATCGGTAACTGTTTTAAGCAGGTTAAAGCCCGAAAAGGTATTGTCTTTAAGTTGCAGCACACCATTTTCAGTTGCCTGTTTAGCATCTGTAAGCACCTGCCTGCGCCAATCGTCATCGGTGAGTCCGGCCAAAAGCGGTGTAATGTTATCCGGCTTTGTGTAAGGTGTTACAGTTATGGATTCTGGTTTAAATACATCATCTCCGTTGCAGCTTAAAGGCTGATCCGGGGCCTGGGGAGGGTTAGCCATAAAATTATTCTCTTTTGCAGTTAGTAATAAAGGGATTAAAGGGTTGCTGTTGTTTTGGTATTTAGCTGATAAATATAAGCAATGGCAATATAGTTTACAAAAAAAATTGATACAAAATGGTAAAGAGGATGGGTGAACCTGATTCAGCGGGGCTTTATCATAGAATGCGCCAGTGAGAACCATAAAACTTTCAGGCAGAGAACGCAAAGAAGCAGGGCAAACTGAGGCTAACCTGCGACCTCTGCTGCACTGTACCCTCTGCGTGAAACAACAAATCTGTCTGTTCATAATCCCCCATTTTAACCTAAATTTGCCCCCTCAAAAAGAGTATAGAACGTACATGAAGAACATCAGAAATTTTTGCATCATTGCCCATATTGACCACGGTAAAAGTACCCTTGCCGACCGCCTACTGCAAACTACCAATACCATCAGCGAAAGGGATATGCAGGCACAGGTGCTTGATGATATGGACCTGGAAAGGGAGAAGGGTATTACCATTAAAAGCCATGCTATACAGATAGATTACCCTTACAAGGGCCAGAAATATACGCTGAACCTGATAGATACGCCCGGCCATGTGGACTTTAGTTACGAAGTAAGCCGTGCCCTGGCAGCCTGCGAAGGAGCCCTGCTTTTGGTGGATGCCACACAGGGCATACAGGCGCAGACAATCAGTAACTTATACCTCGCTATTGAAAATAACCTTGAGATCATTCCTGTCATCAATAAGATTGATATGGATGGCGCCATGATTCCCGAAGTAACCGACCAGATCGTTGACCTGATAGGCTGCAAGGCCGAAGATATATTGCTGGCCAGCGGTAAAAGCGGTATCGGTATCGAGGGTATTCTGGAAGCAATTGTAGAGCGTATCCCGTCGCCGGAAGGCGACCCGGAAGCACCGCTGCAGGCCTTGATATTTGACAGTGTGTTCAACAGTTTCAGGGGTATTATTGTGTACTACCGTGTTTTTAATGGCAGCATTAAAAAAGGCGATAAGGTAAAATTCTTCAGCACCGGTAACGATTATGAGGCAGATGAAGTGGGTATCTTAAAACTGGGCATGGAGGAAAAGAAACAGGTTAATTGTGGCGATGTGGGTTATATCATCACCGGTATTAAAAATGCCAAAGAGGTAAAAGTGGGCGATACGCTTACTACCGTTGTAAACCCAACCGATAAAAGAATTGAAGGTTTTGAGGATGTGAAGCCGATGGTATTTGCCGGTATCTTCCCGGTAGAAACAGATGCTTTTGAAGAACTGCGGGATTGTATGGAAAAGCTGCAGCTGAATGATGCTTCTCTTACGTTTGAACTGGAAACATCGCAGGCGCTGGGCTTTGGTTTCCGCTGCGGATTTTTGGGGCTGCTGCACATGGAAATTATACAGGAGCGCCTGGAACGTGAGTTTAACCAAACGGTAATTACCACCGTGCCCAACGTAAGCTTTATTGCCTATACCAGTAAAGGCGAAAAGATAGATGTACACAACCCGGCGCAAATGCCGGATCCAAGCCGTACAGATCATATTGAGGAGCCTTACATCAAAGCACAGATCATTACCAAGCAGGAATATATCGGTAATATCATGACGCTTTGCATCAGCAAGCGGGGCATGCTTACCAATCAAACTTATCTTACACAAGACCGTGTGGAACTTAATTTTGAAATGCCGCTTACGGAGATCGTTTTTGATTTTTATGATAAGCTTAAATCACAGACACGTGGTTATGCTTCGTTTGATTATCACCCCATCGGTTTCAGGGAAAGTGATATTGTAAAGATGGATATTTTGCTTAATGGCGAAAAAGTGGATGCCTTGAGCGCTTTGATACACCGCAGCCGTGCCCAGGATTTTGGCCGCAAGCTTTGCGAAAAACTGAAGGAGTTACTCACCAGGCAGCAGTTCCAGATAGCGATACAGGCTGCTATTGGCGCTAAAGTGATAGCACGTGAAAATATCAGTGCTATGCGTAAGGATGTTACCGCCAAATGTTACGGTGGTGATATAAGCCGTAAGCGTAAGCTGCTGGAAAAACAGAAAGAAGGTAAAAAGCGTATGAAGCAGATTGGCAATGTGGAAGTGCCGCAGGAGGCATTCCTTGCTGTTCTTAAACTAAATGATTAGAAGCTTTGCGCCTTAGCGCCTCTGCGGTTTTTCTTTTACCGCTAAGGCGCAGAGACGCAGAGAAGAAACAAGATTTTTGAAGTTGTAAATAAAAATACCATGAGTAATTTTTCTTTGGATGCCGACATCAACATAGAAGTAACAGCAAGTTTTATTGCTAAAGGCAGTGATGCACCTTTAACAGGCGCTGAATACGAGTTCAGGTTGTTTGAAAAGGACCTGATGGAAGATGATTACTTAGGCAAGAGTGCACTGGATGAAAATGGTGTGGCTAAAGTTTCTTTCAAGCACGGCGACTATATGGATTTTTTAAATCCTGAAAAAAATCCCGATCTGTACTTTGCTTTGTACAAAGGTGAATCACTCATTTTTCAAAGCCCGGTAATGCATGACCTTGACCTTGATGCCATGGAGAAATTTAAAATGGGCCAAGGTGAAGTGATTGACCTGGGAACGTTTTTGGTGTAAGGTTAATCATAATTATTACAGCCTTTTAATTTTCTCCTTTGCCTTTTGGCCTGGCTACAGGAGTTACAGGTGCTTCTTCTTCATTGCCCTTCAATTTCTTTTCATCAAGGTTGCCTGCAGGGTCTCGCAGGGGAACAGGTACGGGAGCCTGGCCATCGGGTGTTACCAGGTCAAATACCTTTTCTACATGCACCCATTTGCCGTTCTTCCATTTAAAACCTTCGTAATCGCCATCGCCAACCAGTGTCCATTTTTTGGCAGGCTGGTTGTTTTCAGAAACAAGGTGCTCAACAATGATCATGTCCAGTTCTTTATCATAATTTAACCTGGGGCCGGCTCCTTTTTTATATTCCATTATATAACGGCTTTGGGCCGATTTAAAAACAGCATCATCTTCATAACTGAAATAACGGCCTCCAAACAGGGGCTGGTCGTTTATGAAATTAAGCACTTCAATTATTTTGCGGCTGCTGCGTATATTGTTTTCATCAAAGCCAAGCAGGGTGTAATAACTCTGGTTACTGCTTTTTTTAACGATGATTTTATAGTAGATGGCGCCTATCCAGCCAAAATGGTTGCCGGTTGTATCAGCAATATTGGTGGTAACATCCGACTTGTCAATGAGCGGGTATAATTTTAAAGAGCCGTCGTAAGTCTTCATTTGTATGGCGCCATGCTGGCGTATTACATTTTCGTTAATAACCATTTGCCAGGTAAAAATGCGGAACACACTATCCGGTGAATACAATATTGAAACTGTTTGTAAAGAATCAAAAGGGTAGTAGAATGAATTTTTGGTTCTTAATGCACGTACCAGCACACGGGTAAACATACTGTCGGCATTAAAGCGGTGATCGGCTTCATTGCCCTGTATAATCTTAACTGCGTATTTTTTTAATGAATCTTCTTTTTGTATCAATACCCTGAGGTCAGTTTTTTCAATACCCTGGGCAAAACATAAAGTGCTGATAAAGGATAAAAGAAATAAAAGGGCTTGTTTCTTCATGCGATAAAAATAATTAAACTTAACACAAGAAGGCGGTAAAACTATTGGGTATAAGTAAAATTTAACTAAAGATTAGACACGAATAGAACGAAGTACACTAACCAGCCTGCCGGCAGGTTACACGAATTGGCATCATTTCTTCTCCAGGTCATTTGCAAATGTGATCAATGAATCATAAACAGCATCAATCCGTTCATCCTTTAAATCCACTTCGGGCCTGGTGGTTGGCAGGAAGATGGTATGCACACCCAGGTTTCGGCCAAACTGCATATCGCTGAGGGTATTGCCGATCATGATGGCTTTGCCTGTATCTATTGCCGGAAAATCTTTTAATGCCTGCAAACCCATGCCGGGGTTGGGTTTGCGGTTGGGGCTTTCCATATCAGGGCAAAAATAAATGGCATCAATTCGTCCTCCTGCCATTTCAATTGCTTTAGTCATGTTCTTATGAATAAGTTCTACGTCCTGCCGGCGGGTAACGCCTTTGCCAATGCCTCTTTGATTGGTTACTATAATAATATGGCTGAATATTTTTGCAAAAACAGCCATTGCTTCCTGTACGCCATCATAAAAAACAAATTCATTCCAGGTATGGATATAGTCTTTGTGTTTTTCATGGTTGATCACACCGTCACGGTCGAGGAAGAGTGTCCAGGTATGGTCTATTTTATGTAAGTCGATTGCCAAGGAGTTGAGTTAATCAGTTATAATTGAAAGCAGCCCTTCAAAGAAAGTCTCTCCAATGAAATCAGTAGCATAGTCACTTGTATCTTTTTTATGGTATTTGCTTTTATCAAAGATCAGGTTAAAGTCTCTGATAAAACGATCATAATCTTCCGGTATTCCAATATCAATAAAATAATATTCGCATTCCAGACCATAAAATTTTTTCTTACCGGTATTCTTTTCTAAAAAATCTTTTTCAAAAGAAAATACATCTGGCAAAGGTTCATGCAGAAAGCTATTTACATTCAGTGCATATACACCACCATTAATAAAACCCTTTTCGCAAAACTTCTTTTCATGAAAGGCTCTTATTGAATAGTCGTTATTAATTTCAACTGAGCCATACCTGCTGAAATTTCTCATTTCTTTTAAGGCTACAGTAAAATCTGCTTTTTTAGTGTGATGAAATTCAGATAAATCTTTCAGGTTAATGTTAAAGAGCGTATCGCCATTAATAATTAGTACATCTGCACTTTTAACCTTACTACAGGCGAGTTTGATGGCGCCGCCGGTTCCTAATGGAGTATTTTCAATTACATATTCTATATCCAGATCCGGAAAAGTTTTGTCTACATAATCAATAACAATATCACTTTTATATCCAAGTGAAAAAATAAAGCGCTCAACGCCTTCTTTTTTAAGATAGATGATAATGAAATGGATAAAGGGAACGCCATTTACCGGTGCCATACACTTGGGAACATCGCTTACTACGCTTCTTAATCTTGTTCCCAATCCGCCGGCCAGTATGATAGCTTCTTTGATCATCCGAAATATTCAGCTTCTACCAATTGGCAAATAATATGTCCCAGCATAATGTGGCTCTCCTGTATGCGTGGTGTATCGGTTGAAGGTACATTGATGAGATAGTCTGAAAGCGCCTTCATGGTTCCGCCGGTAAGCCCGGTAAAACCAATGGTGATCATTCCTTTTTCTTTTGCCACTTCAAAAGCATTGTAAATATTGGCGCTGTTGCCCGATGTGCTTAAGCCAACCAATACATCACCTTTATTGCCGATGCCTTTTAATAAACGGGAGTAGATGACATCGTAACTGTAATCATTGGCGACGGCCGTCATGTACGAGGTGTTGCAATGCAGGGCTTCAGCAGGCAAGGCATCCCTGTCGGTATAAAAACGCCCGCTGAATTCGGCAGCCAGGTGCTGTGCATCAGCGGCGCTGCCGCCATTGCCGCAAAACAAAACTTTGTTGCCGTTTTTAAAGGCCTGTACAATTACTGCAATACAATCTTTCACGGTTTGCAGCAGTTCTTCATTTTGCAAAACATCCTGTTTTACTTTGATAGAAGCCTTTACTATATTTTTTATCTGCTCCATAATTTAAAATATTATTCGCTGCACAAAGGTATGTCGTACAAGTGTTCAACGGAACGATGTTAAATAGTATTTCAAATGCCTGTTCCCAAAAAAATAAAACATAATCATTGCTTTATTCTTCGTTTTAGTTCCCCCTTCAGGGGGCGGAGGGGGCATTCCAGGTTGTTAAACCATATTTGGTGAACGAATAATCCCTGACTGTGCCGCCAAAAGTATTCAATGTTTTTATAACAGCATGGCGGGTGTTGCCGGGACAATAAAATATCATAAACCCACCACCGCCTGCACCGCTTATCTTGCCGCCGGTTGCACCGGCCGCTTTGGCTGCTGCATACACTTCCTCAATATTACTATTGCTGATATTGGCAGCCATATTTCTTTTTTGTTCAAAGCCATAGTCAAGTATCAGGCCTATTTCATGCAACTGGCCCTGCAGCAAAGCTTCTTTCATCATCTTTGCCTGCTCCTTTAACTGGTGCATGGCTTCAATGCTTTTCTCATTCTTCTCATTCACGTTTTTCACCTGTTCTTTAATGATGGCCGCACTTTCTCTTGAGGTTGATGTAAAATAAAGAACCAGGTTGTTTTCCAGTTCGTGCAGATATTGTGGTTTGATACGCAGCGGGTTTACGATAACTTTCTCTCCGGAGAACTCCATGAAATTTACACCGCCAAAAGTTGCTGCATACTGATCCTGTTTGCCACCGGCCAGTTGCAGGTCGTGCCGTTCAATATCGTAAGCATACTGTGCAATCTTGTATTCATCCAATTGCAGTTTCAGCATTTCTTTAAATGCGCCTAACACAGCAACAACTAAAGTTGAAGAAGTTCCTAAACCAGAGCCTGCAGGGGCATCCACAAAAGTTGAAAGCCTGAAGCCCTGTAATGCAGGAGCATGATCTTTACTGATGCGGTTGTAAACACCCTTTAAAAGATCGAGGGTACCATCAATGGGTAATTCATTTGCGAGGTCAAAAATCTGTTGTTCATCCCGGTCGAGCGCCTCCACAATTATTTTTTTTTCACTCAGGGGTTGAATGGCGGCATAAGCTGAAAGAGAAATGGTGGCGTTGAGTATTGCGCCGCCAAACTGGTCACTGTAAGGGCTCACATCGGTACCACCGCCTGCCAGGCCAATTCTTAAAGGAGCTTTGCTTCTGTAGATCATGTACTGTGTTTAACAGGGTTGCCAACCTTTATAAAATTTAATTTAATTTATTTTTTTTGCAAAGGTTGGCAACCCTTGATGCAATTTACTTACTATTGGCCAGTTGGAGGATGCTGTCCGCTATTTTTGTCCAGCTGAATTTTTTCTTTTCTTCGATAAGATGAGGAAGAAAATGAGCTTCTCCTTTATCAAAGTATTCAATAATTTTTTCTGCAAGTGATGCAGGAGTGGGCTCTGCAACAAGACCAACTTTATCATCAGGCACCATGGCAGGCAAGCCGCCCACATTGGTAACAATCATCGGCACTTCAAAATGATAGGCAAGGGGGGTAACGCCGCTTTGTGTTGCATTGCGGTAAGGCTGAATAACAACATCGGCAGCACAGAGATAATTTTTTACTTTGTTATCCGGGATGAAATCTGTATGCAGAATCAAACTATCCCTGATGCCGAGGTTTTCAATTTGCTCATCGTACGCTTTTCTGTCTTCATAAAATTCACCCGCAATGAGCAGTTTAATGTTTTGGTTTTTAACTTTTGAATTTTGAATTTCACCCATTGCATCCAGCAAAATATCAAGGCCTTTGTATTTTCGAATGAAGCCAAAAAACAACACAACTAATTCCTCATTCCCAATTCCTAATTCCCGGCGGGCTACTGCTTTAGAAATTTTCTCCCCAAAATTATCATACAATGGGTGTGGCACCAGCAATGCTTTTTTTGTGGTGAACGTTCGCAGATCGGTCAAAACTTTTTCGCTCATGGTAATAAAAGCATCCACCGGTTTAATGAAATAACGGGTAAAGGGTTTATCGCCAAAGCGTTTTTCATGCGGCACAATATTATCGGCTATGCAGATGATACGGGTGTGTTTATTTTTTTTGATGATGCGGAGGATCGTTCCTAAACATGGACCCATCAGTGGTATCCAGTATCTCACAATAACCACATCAGGGTTTAATTTTTTTATTTCACTCCCCACACTAAGCCAGTTCAAAGGATTTACCGAGTTTATCCTTGTATGAATATCCAGGTCCTTGGGTGCAGGTTCATCAGTGAACTGTGATTTGCCGGGAAATAAGAAACCGGGATATTGTAAAGAGAAGGAATAGATTGAAGTTAAGTGTCCTTCGCTTTGAAATTGCCTGGCAAGCCTTTCATTAAAAGTTGTAATGCCGCCCCCACGCAGGGGATGTGCCGGGCCTATGATGATGATACGCATGATTTACAAACCAGCTTTTTCTTCGATCAGGTAATAATTTCTTTCGGGGGCATTGCGGGCAATCAGTTCGCCGATAAAACCTGCCAGGAATAATTGCGAACCGATGATCATAACCAGGATGGCAACGAAGAAGAGTGGCCGCTGTGTTAACCCGGTCTGGTCGAAAAAGAATTTGGATACAGTGAGGTATAAGAAAATCATAAAACCAAACAGGAAAAATAAAGTACCCCATAAACCAAAAAAATGCATGGGCCTTTTGCCAAACTTACCAACAAACATGATAGAGCCAAGATCCAGAAAGCCATTTACAAAACGCTCCCAGCCAAATTTGGTAACACCATATTTTCTTGCACGGTGCTCTACCACTTTTTCGCCAATCTTTTTAAAGCCAGCCCATTTGGCCAGGATAGGGATATAGCGGTGCATCTCGCCGTATATCTCCACACTTTTCACAACTTTTTTTCTGTAAGATTTTAAACCGCAGTTAAAATCGTGCAGCTTTATTTTTGAACTGTGGCGTGCAGCCGCATTGAATAATTTTGAAGGAATATTTTTGGTGAGTGTATTATCGTACCGTTTCTTTTTCCATCCGCTCACCATATCAAATCCATCTTCAACAATCATTCTCCGCAGTTCTGGAATTTCATCCGGGCTGTCCTGCATATCTGCATCCATGGTGATAACTACATCTCCCTGTGCGGCTTTAAAACCTTCGTTAAGCGCTGCGCTTTTGCCATAATTGCGTTGAAATTTAATGCCTTTGATATTTGAATTTGCAGAACGCAGCTGTTCAATCACATTCCACGAATTATCGGTACTGCCGTCATCTATCATAATAACCTCGTAACTGAAATTGTTTTCAAGCATCACTTTTTCTATCCATGCGGCCAGTTCGGGCAAAGATTCATCTTCGTTATAAAGCGGTATTACTATTGACAGGTCCATGTTTTGATTTTGATGAACAGTTTTATCGTTGCTTCTGGCTTAAAAAGCCAGCACCTACAGCCGTTACCAGCGCACCCAAAATTAAATATTTAAAAGTTGTTATTCCTATCATCACCGGCATAAACAGCTGTTTTAATTTATTGGCATTGCTTTCAATTTCAGCTGCTGTATGGTTGCCTTGCTGTATCAGTAATTTGTTGTTTTCTACAATACCGGCATCCCGGTATGCCGTGTTAAACTTAAAGAAAATAAAAGTATAAAGCACCATCAGAAAAGTAACAACAATAAATGTTTTAAACCCGGTTTGAAAATAGCTTTTAAAATTCTTATCTCCTGCTGCCTTCCTGTATGAAAACAGGCTCCATATAATACCTGCAACATAAACTGTAAAAAGAGCATACTGATCTTTTTCATTCACCGGCAGATTAAGAACATAATAAAAAAACAGAGCCATAACAATCATTACTGCCCCTGTTATCAGTCCTTTATTGGTAGCGCTTATTTCTTTCAGCATTAATTATTTAATTGAATATTAGATTTGTTAATGATGCCAAGCACTTTCCCTTTTAGTTTTTTACCAATAAATGGAGAGTTCTTTGATTTGGATCGTATCATGCTTTCTTCAAAAGTAAATTCTTCGCCCGGTATAAATAATGTAAGCGATGCATTTTCTCCTTCTTTTATTTCAGGAATTGACAAGCCAAAAATATTCCTCACATTAATGGTTTGCATCTGCACAAAAGCCGCGGCAGTTAAACCACAACTTATTGCAGCGGCAAACATGGTTTCCAAAGCAATCATGCCCGGTTTGGCATATTCAAATTCGCAGGTCTTGTTATCCCAATGTTGTGGCAGGTGATGAGAAGCAATACAATCAATTACTCCTTCATTCAATGCTTTTCTTATTGCCATCATATCGGCCCTTGTTCTTAATGGCGGATTCAATTTAAGATTGGTATCATAACCCTGCAAATCCTCATCACAAAAAAATGCCTGGTAAGGCGTAATGGAACAGGTTACCTGTATGCCGCTTTCTTTAGAACGTTTAATGTACTCCAAACTTCTGGGTGATGTAACTCCGGAGAAATGAATTTTGCTTCCGGCATACCTTGCAAGTTTAAGGTCCCGGGCCACCATCAGTTCTTCTGCCAGTATCGGTTTGCCCGGTAAACCCATTTGGGTAGAAATGATCCCTTCATTCATCAGCCCGTTTGCACCGATGCTGGTATCATCTGGTATCTGTATAATGGTTCCGTCAAAACTTTTTACATACTGCAATGCCTTTAATAACAGGCCGGAGTTTTGAACCGGGTGAATTCCATCGCTGAACGCTATTGCGCAGGATTGACGCATGTCGTACATTTCAGAAAGGTCTTTTCCTTCTGTTTTTTTAGATATGGCACCAAGTGGGTGAATATTTACAGCAAGCTGTTTTGCTTTTTGTATAATGTATTCAACCTGGGCTTTATTATCAACTGCCGGCCGGCTGTTGGGCATCAGCATAACATCAGTAAAGCCTCCGGCAGCCGCCGCTCTTGCTCCTGATCCTATAGTTTCTTTCTGTTCAAATCCGGGGTCGCCAAAATCAGCAAGCATATCCATCCAGCCAATGCTTACACACAATCCATCCTGTTCAATTATCTGTGCTTTATCATCGGTAATACCATTGCTGATGGAGGCGAACTTACCTGCTTTGATTAAAATGTCTTTTATTTGTCCGTTGAAAGGAGAGGAGGGGGAAATTATGGTAGCCTGCTTTATTAAAACATTCATGTAGTAAAAAGTTGCGCTAAGATAAGATAACTTGCTGTTTTTAAAGTTGAAATTTTTCAATTACTTTTGCCACCGGTTTTTCGGGATGAATGCCGCCGAATGCGGGGCACACATCTGAGGGGCTATTACAAAATTTCGGGATGTAGCGCAGCCCGGTAGCGCACACGTCTGGGGGGCGTGGGGTCGTGTGTTCGAATCACATCATCCCGACTAAAAAAATCTCTATTTTTATAGAGATTTTTTTATGCCTCATTTCATTTACATACTGCAAAGCCTAAAAGACAATAAATATTATATTGGTGAAACTCATGACGTTGAGGCAAGACTGGCATTTCATAATGCGGGTAAACAGCGTTCAACAAAAAACAGAATACCTTTTAAATTAATTTTAGTAGAAGAATTTGACAATAGGATTTTAGCATTAGCAAGAGAAAAGCAAATTAAAAGTTGGAAAGGCGGCGGAGTATTTAAGAAATTAATTTTCGGGATATAGCCCCGCAATCTGCGGGGCACACGTCTGGGGGGCGTGGGGTCGTGTGTTCGAATCACATCATCCCGACTTTTTTAGAGGTTGTCTTTTTAAGACAACCTCTTTTATTAATACACTTTATGTAAAAAAGCAATTATCAGCATCCAGTAACAAAATCATTTACTAAAACAATGTTTATGTTACAATCCATACTTTATTTATTCGCAGGCAAAAAAAATCTTATCAGGCCATTACTTTTTTTTGTTATGCTCACTTTGTTCTCAATACAAACAATGGCACAGTCCAGAGTTTTTTCCGGTAGTGTAAAAGATGAGAAAGACAACCCCGTATCATTTGCCTCTATCCTCATCAAAGGAACCAAAAGTGGAGTGAGTGCAGATGCCAATGGCCGGTTTAGTATCAGGTTGGGTACTTTTCCCGCTGTTCTTGTTATCAATGCTGCCGGTTACCTGTCAATGGAGAAAAATATTAGGAACGACTCATTGACCGATCTTACAATTATTCTTAAAGCTGGCATGGCCGAACTGAAAGAAGTAGTCGTTACTTCGGCATATGGCATTAAACGTACTGCCAGGTCTGTTTCTTCAAGTGTAAGTGTGAGTGGTGCTTTGGCGGGCAAGGTCGGTAGTGTAGAAGTAAGAAGCGAATCGTCTGTAACATCTTCCACCAGCGGCCAAAACCGTACTAAATTATTAACTGCCGGCGAACTCAGTGATTTTAAAAAATGGAAATTATGGGAAGGTTACAACAATTCCGAATTCAGATCTTATAGTGATAAATGGAAACTTTATGCCAATGCCCGGTATACAGTTCAGCTGCAGAATATTAATTACAAGGCAGTAACCGGCCAGGTTGTTTATCTCATCAATGGCAGCAACGGTGATACATTATGGACTGCAGTTTCGGATAATACCGGCAAGGCTGAATTGTGGGATAATTTTGGGGCTGATGCAGATGATGATAACGAGCAATTAGAGATTGCAGTAAAAGGCGAAGCAAATAATTATCCTGCAAAAAAATTCGAAAATGGTATCAATTTTATCACACTTAAAAAGGAGTGCCGGGTTTCTTCCCGGGTTGATATTGCTTTTGTAGTTGACGCAACGGGCAGCATGGGCGATGAGATAGATTACCTGAAAGAGGAACTGGAAGATATTTTAATAAAAGTATCAGCAAAAGATGCTTCAATAGATCTGCGGACCGGCGCAGTATTTTACAGGGATACCCGTGATGAATATGTTACAAGGGTTCAGCCTTTTACATCTGGAATCACACAAACAACAGACTTTATCAAAAAACAGGCTGCAGGTGGTGGCGGAGATTATCCTGAAGCAGTAAAAGAAGCTTTGGAGGCTGCCACTGAAAAACTAAACTGGTCGCCCGACGCCAGGACAAAGATCATTTTCCTGGTGATGGATGCCCCGCCACATGATGAAGCTAAGGCAACTCTTTCAGCTTTGATCCGCAATGCGGCAGCTAAAGGGATAAGAATTGTTCCCCTTGCCTGCAGTGGTACAGACAAATCTACCGAGTTTGTTTTGCGTTCAATTGCACTTGCCACCAATGGTACTTATATCTTTTTAACCGATGATAGCGGAATTGGCAACAAACATATAAAACCTACCACCGATGAATTTAAAGTAGAGTTGTTAAATGATCTGTTGCAAAGAACGATCGCTCAAATGTGTTATGTAAATACCTGTGAAAAAAACGGGTTAACAGAACAGCCCTTGTCGCTTTACAAACCTGTAGATTCAGTAAAAGTATATCCTAATCCCGCAACCGGGCCGGTAACACTGGAAACAGAACTTAAATTAAAAGAGGTTTATGTGGCTGATTTTACAGGTAAGATACTCAGAAGTATTGATATTAAAAAGTTGAAGACCAGGTATCGTTTTGATATTTCAGATCTGCCGGCTGCCACCTATTTTATACGCTACACTACTGAAGATAATAAATCGGGTGCAGAAAAGCTGCTGCTGTTGAGGTAGATAGAATGTACGAACTAAATTCAATGTTACCACCGCATCAGTTCACTTCGCTTAAAGGTATATTCGGGAGTAAGTATAATTTCATCATCATTCACTTCATACCACGGTGTAAGATCAGCATTCGCAGGATTTTTAAGCACATGGATATCCTGTGCAGGCATAAAACTTTGTGCAAGCAGGTAAATCTTTTTGCCTGCATCATTTATTGCTACATCCATTACAATTACGGCATGGCCGGGAAACCCGCCTCTTATCAGTACATCACCGGGTTTAATTTCTGAAAACCTGTTTACGGGTTTTAATTGTTTAGATAAGGATGCAGAACCGCACATGCCAAAAACACGGCTTAAGTATTTATCAAAATGATCCCGTGTAAAAGGTGCCGAAAATTTGTAAACAGCATGGGCATTATCATAGAAAATGATCTGGTCAAATTGCTTTTGGCTAAACAGGTACTCTGCTCTCAGGCGCATCACTGCGTCGGCACATTGCTGCAGGTCTTTATTTCCGGTAGAAATATTGAGTAAGGCAAACTGGGCATCTTGGTTGCGCTTTGGCTGCCCGTTAAAAAGGTAAACAGTGGTTTGTGATTTAAGGCCTATATTTCTTAAATAACCGGTGAACGAACCTGAATCAGCTTTAATTCGTTCAAATCCTGCCGGCAAGGGTATTGCTTTTATATGTTTATATGGATTTAAAGGAACTGCACCGGTTGTATTTTTATCCGGCATAGCGCCACTATCATTATTGCACGACAACAGCAATAGCGATAAACTGATAAAAGAAAATAGTTGGTTCATGCTGTACAGATTCATGCAAAACATGAATCCATATAAACAATTTGTTAAAAGGCCCCTGGGCTTTGATTTTTGGGAAAAAGAAATTAAAGACAAGCATACTTTCCTGTTAATAAATACTTCAGACTGGGTTTAAAAAAACATCCTTGAAGAACGGTTCTTTTTAAAAAAAATTATATATTTATTCCTGAACGAGTAATTACATTACCAGCTAATATACATTTAACCCTAAGCTTCTAAACCAAAACTGTATGAGACATTTCAAAATCTTAAAGGCCTTTTTTTATTTTTTATTCATTGCATTTTTAGTTTCTTGTGGCGGAGGAGGCAAACTGGCTTACAGGATAGACAATGGAAAAATTGAGGATTTATTTGAAATTACATTGACAGAAAAAAGGATAGTGCTTAAACCAAATGAAATGTTCAGTCTGCCGGAAAAGGGTATAATGGCAAGTCAAAAACGCTGGGAGTGGAATGCAGACGATACGAACGTTCAATATGCAGAACTGAAAAAAAATAAATATCCTGCCTATGACATTACAATCTCAAAAAAGGGCGCCAAAAAATACTTTGGTAAAATACTTTTCTTTAACAGCGATGATGAAAATAAATCCCTGTCCAGGGCTTATTACCAGATAAGAATAGATTCCCGCTTTTTTGAAGCCGCTAAAGACGGGCTGATACAATCTGTGAGTGATGCACTAAGGCCTTCAGGTAAAAAAGCCTCAAAGAAAGCAATAAAGCCAACATGGATCATCTGGCTCTCAGATGCTCCCTTTAATTAAATTGGGATTTGTGTGATTGTTGAATGCAGTTAATTATTAGTTACATCTACTTTTAAAATCACCTTTTCTTTGTTCTTAAGGTCTTTTATGGCTATCCCTTTTTCATTCTTCAGATCAAGTAAAATTACATTGTGGTTAAAGCCCAGGTCGATCTGAACCCTGTCGTCAATTATCCACCCACGTCCCTGTATGATGGTGCCTTTACCATGGAAGCGGTTAAAAACCTGCAAATCTTCCTGTAATATTATGGAAACAAGCTCGCCGTCTTTAAATTTTTTATATTTTCCCTGCAACTGGGCAGCTACAAATTTTATTTTTGAAAGATCAGTCTTCTTTACAGGGCTTAACTTCCTGTTCAGATTTACCGGGTGTACGCCATCAGCTTCATCAACCTTAACTGTCATACCTCCGATATTGAGTTTATCAGGAACATCCTGGTTTTTTATGTTGGATTTTGTGGCTGTTGTAAAAATATTATATCCAAAATCATTCATGTACAATTCAGGGTATTGAAATAATTCTTTTACAGCAATGATCTTATATACGTAAGCAGCAGTTTCTTCATTTAACTGCATCTGAAAATAATTTGTTCCCTGTTTTTTAATTGCATTTTGAATATTGCCGATGCCATTATTGTAAGCGGCGGCTGTTAATACCCAGGAAGAAATGCCAAACTGTTTGCGTATGTACAGGTAATAATTTGCCAGTACCTTACAGGCAGCATAAGTTGATTTGTTGAAATCATTCCTTTCATCAACTATTCCATTTACTACGAGGCCCAGTTCCCTGGCTGTTTCCGGCATCAACTGCCAGAAACCTGCTGCACCGGCGCTTGAGGTTGCATTTTTAAAACCACTTTCTACAATTGCCAGGTATTTAAAATCTTCCGGTATATTGGTTTCGTGCAGATAATACTCAACCTGGCTCATATATTGATTCACCCTTTGCCTTAGTGAAGGAACATTTACATAATTTATCTGCTTTTTGATGATGTTCATTAATTTGTCAGACACAAACTTATCTCCAACGGGAATGCGTTCGCCACAAAAAATAATTTCATGCGCAAATGAGCTCAGTAGTGTAAAACTCAGCAGGCCGCAAATGATTAACTTTGTTACTATTGATCTTAATTTCATTGATTGATTTAAAGATGCCGCTTAAAACGATCACCTGGATTCTTCTTCATTATATACAGTGCCGGGTATTTCTATTTCCATTTTTATTTTATTTAACCGGTCGTTCAATTCAAAATTCAATTTTTCCTGGTCATTGATGTAATAACTTTTGCATACATAAATAATGGTTGCTTCTTTTTTTGCTGTAATGACAGGCAAAATGGCGGGATAGAGATAAACCGGATACAGTTTTATTCTGTTACCCGCTCTTTTTGTCCAGGTCACCATCATAGAGCCTGTAAGAAAATCTGCACCACTGTTATTTTTAACCAGGAATTTGAAATAAACGTTTGTGCCTTCAAAATTAATTCCCTGGCATGTTACTTTAATATCGGCCTGGCTTGCTGACAGATCCAGTCTCCGAGCTTCCGGTAATATATCCTTAATAAATGTTGCTTTGCCGGACGAATTAACCGGTGCATCATTGAACGGTTGCTCAGGAGGAAGCTTTGTAAAATCAATACCAGGATATTTTGCTTTTAATTCTTCAGGCGAATAGGGAAGTGGTGCGGCTGCCTGCAACAGTGAATCTGCCAATCTTTTTTCCTGTAATTTTTCAGTGTTTTTTGCGTCAGTAACTACAGGTGTTTTGCTTTCTTTCTTTTTTGTATCTTTTTTCGGAGGTTCAGCAACTGCGATACTTTCTTTTTCCAGTTGATAATTAACTATTTCAAGCCTTCTTTTTGCATAATCGTGGTCGGGCCGTATAGCCAAAGCATCTATGTATGCAGCTTTTGCAGCGGCATAATTTTTTTCAACTACAGCCTGGTCAGCTCGTTTTAATGCATCATGAAAATTTTTATCAATCTCTTTCTGTTTTTGATAAAGTTCCAGCTTTGCACGGTCTTCATTTTCTTTTTGCTGATTCCTGATCTCGGCATTGGAATAAGTTATCTGTTTCTGCGGATAATATTGCCCGGGTTTGATGGCAAGTGCAGCCTTATATGCATCAATGGCTTTGTCGTAAGATTTTGCTATCAGTAAACTATCGCCCAACGCAACTTTCTGATCGTACTTATCATCTATCTCATTGGCTTTTGCAAGCGCATTCAATTTGTCTTCAATTGCTTTTAACTGTGTTTTAGGTTCAGCTTCCTGCGGCTTTAAACGCAGGGCTTCAGTATATTCATTTTTTGCATTGGTATAGTCTTGTTTGAGATAATAAGACCTGGCCTTAGACATTACCAGCGAGTATTTCTTTTTTAACTCTGCTGCCGTTGCTATACTGTCTTTTTTTGCTTTTTCGGCGGCAGCTAATTGTTCAGTTTTTACATCAATTTCTTTGATCTTTTCACCGGGTAATTTTTCTGAGGGCTTTATCAAAGCTGCATCTGCATAAAGTTTCCGGGCATTTAAATAGCGGCCCTGATCAAGTTCAGTATTGGCTCTGGTAATAAATGTTGCGTAATTGCTGTTTATTTCTGCTTCTTTTGCCAATCTTAATTTTTCAGCTTCTTCCTTTTCCTTTTGATCTGCAAATATTTTATTTATTGCTGCTATCTGGTCAAGCGGCTTTTTATCGTTGCTGAGCGCAGAAGCTTTTACGTATTCGGTTTTAGCAGCTTCATAATCTTTTTTGTCAAAAAGCCTGTCTGCTTCCTTTATCAATGCCTTATATTCTTTTTCACGATCCTGTTTTTCCTTCTCTTCCTGCCTTTTCTTTTCCTTTACCTGTTTGGCAGTTTCCTTCTCCGCTGCGGCTGTTTTTTTACTTTCCGCTTCTTCAGCCTCCTGTATTTTCCTGATCGTGTTTAACTGGCTTGCCGGCCAATCCCGTTTATCTATTTTTAATGCCTCATTATAGGCGATGGCTGCATTAACAAAGTTTTTTTCTGCAAAAAAATTATCAGCCGACTTTATGGCTTCATTGTAAGCCGTTTCAAGTTTTGCTTTTTCAGCAGCTTTGGTATCTTTTGCGCTTTTTTGTTTGTCAGCAGTTTCTTTGGCAATAGTTGCCTGCTGCCTGGCTATTTTTTTTAACTGGTCATCAGGCCAGTTTTTTTTACTCAGCCCCTTTGCCCTTGTATATTCAACTTTTGCTTCTTCCAGATAGCCGGCCTTATATAATTTGTCTGCATTATCTACAATGGTATTATACTTTGATTCAGCGTCGGCTTTTTCCCTTTCCTGCTTTTCTTTTTCACTTATTAACTTTAGTTTACTTACTGCTACCACATCGTTTTGCTTTATCACCAATGCCTGTTCAAAGGCAAGTCTGGCATCGTCCAGATCGTTTTTCTTCAGCGCTTTATCACCATCTGCTATATAACCTGCATACAGGTCTTCAAGCCTTTGCTGTTCTTTTTTGCCTTTTTCCGAATTGATGAGTTCATCTATTTTTTCCAGTTGATGCGTAGCATAATTATCACCCGGTACTAATTCAAGTGCTTTCCTGTAATTTTCCTGCGCCTTATCATATTTTTTTGCGTTGAGGTTAGTTTTGGCAATTGCAATTATCTCGGAATATTGTTTGTTTTTTGCCTGCGTAACAGCTTTCTCCTGCTCCTCCAGTCTTATTCTTATTTCGTCAAGCCGCTGCTTTGGTATCTGATCGGCCGGCCTTAGGGCAGAAGCTTTTTCAAAACTTAATTTTGCATCCAGGTATTTTTTGTCTTTTAAAAAATTATCTCCGGTTTCAAGCAAAGCATAATAATTTGCCGCAGCATTTTCTGCAGCTTTATCTTTTTTTGAAGGCTTTTCTTTTTTATCTTCCTTAGCTACAGGCAAAGATTCGGGATCTGTTTTTGAACCGGGTTTTTTGAGAGAAAGTGACCTGATATGTTGCTCTAGTTTTTTTACGGTAGAAAAATCATAGTCCATTTCCGCATCATTGTTGTAATTGATATTTTTTTTAAAAACAAGGATGAATTTATGGGTTCTGCCACCTTCCATTACAGTTAATGGAGCCGATTTGGTTTTTTCGGCTTTAGAGGTGATGGTAAACCCTGTGCCGGCTGTTTTTAAATTATATGGTGCAGTAGGAGGTTGGGTATTGAAATAAGTAGGAAGGGTAGGGAATCGAACCATGATCTCGGCCTCTGTATTTACAAATATGGTGTCACCATTGATATTTAATTCCTGGGCCTGTAAACCAAAAACTCCGATTCCGCCGGTAAATAATAAAAGAAAAATAAACTTGTACATATAAATCGCTATTAATTATGCTGTTAAAAACAATAGCATGAGTTTAAATTGATTACTAATGTAAGTTTTTTTAAACTGTTAAACAAGCAATGGGTGGATAAACGGAAGGTTTTAACTGTATGGTCACAATAAAAATGCGGCCAGAATTATTTGTCCAGTATAGTAAGTTTGAATTTTGTCTTTCCGGAAGATTTATCAACTTTGATTTTAAGCTGCAGAGGCGGACAGTTTGGAGTGGCTACATCCCTTATTTCAATGGTATAAACACCTGCTTTGGTAACCGGTATTTTCATGTCTGGAAAAAAAGAAAATGGTGTTTCTGTACTTACATTATCCTGATCTGTTACTTTCACCCGGTAATCATTGGAACCGTTCAATATATTAAGTTGTATATAAAAATCGCCTTTTTCCTGCAATGGTGTTATGCCGCCTGGATCAACGCTTATTTGTTTTGGCTTTTTTAAAATAAATGTTTTGCTTTTTTCAGGCCCGCAGCGGTCGCTTAAATAAATGGTGTATTTTCCTGCTTCAAGATTTTTAATTGAAAGTACATTTCCATCCCATTTAAGTGTCCCTTTATTCGGGATGATTGCCATTTGCCAGAGATTGGTGGCTCCTTCTACTTTCATATAGATCTCACCGCTTTTTCCATTTTCGCAGGTTGGGTTTTTAGAAGAAGATTCGGCATCAATGATGTTAAAAGGCACCAACTCTGTGATGATAACCGGGGTAGAAGTATATACTTCACCCGATTCCAGGTCGGCGTTAAAAAGATACAGAAGATATTCTCCTGCCGCCAGGTCTCTTATTTTTAATGTTTTATCTGCAGCAACTGTTCCATTTTTTATAAAACCAGGACAGCTTTCGGCGGTCAGGTCCTTAAAGTTACAGGGTTCGCCAGTTTCTGCTTTCTTGCGTAAAACGTACTTTATTTCCGCAGCGCTTGTTTTAATATTTTTTATTTCTATCCTGCCATTCAGCATACCATTGCATACAGGGATCAATTGCATATCCGCTACATCAAAAGCGGGAGGAGGAGATACAAATGTAAGTGCAAACGTATCTGTGGCTTCTGTTTTGCCGTTCATTTCAACTTCAGCTTTAAAGTTTACTTTTTGAGATCCGGGAAACTGTTTATTAGTAAAAATTGTTTTTAACGGATTGAAGTTGATCTTCGATTTATCTTCTGCTGAATTTGGTATTGTAACCCAGTTTTCTTCACTGCCTATTGAATAACTCCAGTTAAAAGGCAGTGTTTCTTTTTTAGGCAATTTAATTGGCAGACTAAGTACTATGTTTTTTGAAGCATCGTTTATTGAATTGGTTCCGGAAAATTCTATTATACTAAGCCCATCTGTTAATTCATATTTATAAACGATCACAGAATAAAAAGTTCCAAATGCATCTTCAATTTTGATTTCATCACTCCATTCACCAGCCGCAAGGTTGTCGGGCCTGATATTTTCTGTTTTTATACCATAATTAATATCTTTTGCATCAGCTATACATTTCTCACCACCTTTTTTATTGAGGAAAGCTTCCATGGTTATGCTAAAACCAGAAATATCGGCAAAGAACGGTCTCAGGTCATCTTTTTCATCGCTTATCTCCTTGGCTTTATTATTTTTTTTCGACTTCAGAATAAAACAAGATTCAAATTTCGAATTGGTAAGTACTGCATCCTGGCTGTGGCTGGCTCCCTTGTAAAATTTCCATACCAGCCTGTTTTTACCTTTGTCACTTATATTACGATATCCTGTTTCTAATATCCGGATAGAAATTTTAACCTGCGATCCGGGCTCCTGGGCAAAAATATTAGTTGAAATAAAAGAGAAGAAATTGAAGAAAACTAAAGCTGGTAATACAGATAAGCGAAAAAAAAGCCTTTTTTTCATCAGGTAAGCAGTTTTGAACTTATTTCTTTAAGTAATGTAATAATTATCGGTATTTAACTTCAATAATATTTACGCAACCATCGTTATCACGCCGTAGTATGGCAGAGTTAATTTTAATCTTTGTTTTTCCAATGATGAATTTCCTTCTTTTTTTGCCACTGATCTCTTCACAAAAAGCATTAAAAGTCATAACATCACCATTTGACACAACTTTCGTTTCTCCTTTATAGCACAGGTATTTATCAAAATCAGGCGCTGCCATTTTTTTATCTACTACCTGCCCAAGGTATTCGGCGAAAACCGCATCAGTAACTTTTACACTGAAAGTTTTTGGATCGGGCAAAGGCTGAACTTCCGGAACAAGAGGCTTAATATTGCCTGGAACTAAAGGTTTTGGAGTTTCGGGCGCTTCAACTGTAATTTCTTTGGTATATCTTTTTGTACGGTCATTATCCAATGTTACCTGCACCATGAATTTTCCAGCAGAGGGAAATACGAATTTTGCTGTGGAACCCGTACGTATCATTTTTGGATAATTGGGAATTGACCATTCATAACTGTCTGCCGATACCATGCAGGTAAAATTGGCCGCCACACCTGGTTGTGTAAGCAAAGGCCCAATAATCTCTTCTCCTGCAGTTACAGGCTCATTACTTTTGTTTAGCTCTGATGGTAGCTGAACAAGTATCTTCAGTGCCGTTTCGCAGGATGTGCCTGTGGTGGCAGTAACAGTAAATGAGCCTGTGCTTAAATATTTATGTGACACATATTGACCTGTAATTTTTTCAGAGTTATCTCCAAAATCCCAGGTTATCTCATTTCCTGTTGATGTTGCTATAAAAGATAAAGATTCACCTGCACTGTAACTACTGTCTGTATGCGGTGTGATGGTTTTAATTATAAATCTTACGGGAGTGCATTCTTTTTTGTCAAGCAGGCGGTAACTTACTAATCCGATGGAAAGGATAATTATCGCCAGCATCACCCGGATCACCCGGTAATCCAATCCAAATAATTGTCTTGTAAATGCTCTGTTAGCAGCCATTTGGTAAAGTTAATTGTCATTGTTTTTGCTGTAACAAAAACACCTGTTGCTTTAAATTTAGGTTTTCAATTTTTGCAGCATCCAGGCTGCTGTTTAAAGATTCAATCTGTTGACGCAATGCATCTGCATTCTGATCTTTGCCCGTGTTTTCCCGTAATTGTTTTTTTGCAGATTGTATATCGGATAACAGAAAAACCATATTGTTGTAAAATTCCTTGTCGGAGGCAGATTCAACCTCAATCTTAGCATTCAGCCTTTTTATGCCTTCAGTGATATTCCCATCAAGCAAGTCTGGCTTTGTGGCTTTTGTATTTATGGTATCAAGCATGCCTGCAATATTCGACATTTCAGCCATAAATGACCTTGAAAATTCCTTGTCTTTTACATAAGACCTCGACTCTTTTAGCAGCAGATCATTTTGTTTTAGCGGGGCCTGGAAACTAAAAAAAATGGTTGTAATAATAATAGCTATGCACAGTAAAAAAAGCAGTAAAAAATTAGAGAAGGTTTTTTTACGTATTGACTTATTTAAGGGTTGCATTTTGTTGTTTTTTTAAAATACTGCTCTACAGGTATTCCGAATTATAAATTTACTCAACTTCCGGGGTTTTACAAACTTAAACTGCTGATAAAATTGAAAATACTGTTTTTAACAGGCAGGTAAAACCTGATTGAATTTTTCAGAAAGAGCATACTGTTTTTTAAGCTAACTCCTGAACTCTGTTACTTTCAGGCATATCCGTGCCTTGTCTTTCAAGCCACTTTGCAATATGCCGTCATGCTTTTTATTGTCATAGTCTATAATGATCAGCTTTTTACCATAGCCAAGGTCAATAAATATTTTATCATCTATTTTCCAGCCAATTCCCTTGATTATATTGCCTGCATTGGTAAAGCTGTTGTTTATCAGCAATGGATCTTCAAGTGTGATATTTATTTCGCTGCTGTCGGTAAAATTATCATAGTTGCCTGTAATGTGCGCAAAAACATACTTTTCGCTTTTTACATTGCTGTTTACCTGGGGCTTCACTGTTTTTTTAGAATTGTAGTTTTTATCAGAGAGATCAGCAGGATGATAGCCATCGTCTGTTGAGACTTTTACACTCATGGTACCAAAATCTGAGTTATCAGTTTTTATAGCGTCTGTTTTGCTTTTTTGAGGAGACGTTATTTTTGTATTAAAAAGATTATAGCCAAAATCCTTCATGTAAAGTTCAGGATATTCAAATAATTCCTTTACTGCAATTATCTTATAAACATATTCAGCAGTTTCTTTGTTAAGGTCCATCTCAAAATAGTTCTTTCCCTGGTTTTTAATGGCCTGTCCCATGTTGCCACTACCGAAATTATAGGCGGCCGCTGTTAGCGCCCATGATGAAACACGGTGCTTTTTCTGTATTTCAAGGTAATATCCTGCCAGCACTTTGCAGGCAGCATGAGTAGATCTGTGGAAATCATTTCTTTCGTCGATGAGTTCATTTACTATTAAACCATATTGCCTTGCAGTTGCAGGCATCAGTTGCCAGTAACCTGCAGCACCGGCGCTTGAAACAACATTCTTAAAACCGCTTTCAACAATAGCCAGGTATTTAAAATCATCCGGGAGTCCTGTTTTTTCCAGGTACATTTCAATTACCTTAAGATCGCTTTCTCTCTTTTTAATTATATTAACCGTTCCATAATTGATCTGTTTTTTAATAATGTCCATCAGCTTTTTGGCTACCCGTTCGTTTAATGGAATTCTTTCACCACAAAAATATATATCATGTGCAGATACCTGCAGCGATAATAAAATAAAGCAACATCCAATGGCTGATCTGTATATGGATGTTTTTAATTGCATCAGGTTAAAATAGGGGTTAAACAATTTAATACGGTCTGGCTATTTAATCTTTTTTTGAATCGTTATAGGCCGAGCCTGGGATAGAAAATTCAAGATTTGTCTTTTGCTGCCTGTCGCTTATTTCAAATTTTAAATTATCTTCCGCTGTTACATCATAAGCTTTAAAAACATAAATTACGGGTATTTGAAACTTTGGTTTAACAATTGGAAACCTGGCCGGATATATATGGGATGGATATAAGGTTAATGACGAGCCATTTTGCCTTAACAGGGTCAAAAGCATACTTCCTGTAAGAAACACTTCATTTTCGCCGGCGTTTTGTATCAATAATTTTAAATAAACATTATTGCCATCAAAAACAATATCCTGGCACACAACTCCTATTGATGTCATTTCATGTTTGAATGCCAGTTTCAGGCCAGTTTTTTTATTATTATACAAGTCTTCAGTAAAAGTAAGATTGATTTTGCCGGTTTCAAGCAGGTTAAAAGTTTGTGCAGGAGGCGGCAATGAAAAATCAATTCCGGGATAGTTTTTAAGCAACATGTCCCTGTCTTCGGCCGAAGAATAAGGGATAGGGTCAGTTTGTTTTGTTAACCTGTTCTGCTCTTCTGTAGTTCTTAAAACTATACTGTTGTTTGCCCTGTTAACATTGTTATCAGCAAAATCAAATACAGATTCATTTTCCAGGTCTATGTCTTCTTTGTATGCTATGGTAATATTCCATATTTTTCCACTGGTTTCTTTTATGTTCAATACAGTAGGGGGCAGCGATGTTTTATCTGTTTTGATAGTGATCGATTTAAGCTCGTTAAGCTGTTTAACCACATAACTTTCTGCGGTGCTTGCCGGTATAAAATTCTGGGTATTGATAGGTGTGGTAAAATGGATCTGGAATTCTCCCTTATAGTTTATGTTGATGGTTTTGTTTTCAACAGGGCTTTCCTGGGCAGTAAGAATACCATTTTGAAAAAATAATAAAAAGGTACAACAGAGTAAACGATAAATTCTTTGGTTCATTGATTTTTTTTAATTTTCGATATATACCTTACAATGATAACTTAGCATTATTATTTGGTTTCCACGTCTTATTTGCTGCCAATTGTAACAACAATAAAGTCAACCTTCGATTTATCTTCCTGATTTCGTTGAAGCACTACACTTGTAACTGCCATGTTTCCTTTAGTTTTCAGGTAATCATAAAACTTTTTAAAACTCATTTGAGAGCCACCGTTAATCTTTACCGGTGTTTCGCCTTTTTTAAATAAGTACTGGTCAAAATCCTGTAATATGGGGCTGAAATTATCGTCGGCAATAACCTGGTTCAGGTAATCTTTAAAAGTTCCTTCTTTAATATAACGTATAACTGTTAAGGTTTTTACTTTTTCAACTGCCTCCTCTTTTTCTGTTGGTTTCTTATTATCGTTAATAAGCCTTTTAATCTCAACGGGTGGAGGAGTGATTATGGTAGTAGCAGGTTTAACTTTTCCATCATTTACAAATACTTCTTTTCTGTAGCTTTTTGTACGGTCATCATCAAGGGTAACCTGAACATAGTAAGTGCCGCCCTTAGTAAATCTGAATTTAATGCTTCCCAGTTTTTCATTGCCGGTTTTATCATTGTAAGCTTTTATTTCGGGATGATCGATGACTTCCCATGACCATGTGTTGCCATATACCAGGCAATTAAATTCGGCTTCTTTTCCTGCTTCTATCATTTCAGGCCCTTTAATTTCATTGCCTGAAGTATGATCATAAGGGTTCTTTTTAACAATGATCGTAATACCCTGCTCGCAATCTTCTTTCATATTTGCCGATACATAGTATTTACCTTCTTTATGAAATTGGTGAGATGCAGATACACTTTGCACGCCCGGAGTTCCATCACCAAAATCCCAGGTTATATGTTTGGCCGAAACTGATGAACTGAAATAAATTGTCTTCCCGGTATAATATACACTGTCTGAATACGGAGTAACTGCTACTTTGAAAGGAATGCATTTTGTGCGGCCGATTAAAAAAGAAGTCAATAAAATAAGGGAGAGCAACATTACAATTATTATAAAAAGCCAAACGGCATTGTCAAGACCTTTAAATTTCCGGGTGTATATAAGCCGTGCGTTCATAAAATATCTTTTAATTGCCTGCTACTTACTTTTTATACAATCATTTAACTGGCCATATAACTGTAAGTTCCGGTCCTGTAGTTTTTCGATCTGGGCCTGGTATTCTTTTTCATTTGAAGTAGTTTCTACATCTTTCTTTGCTGCTTTTTTTGCATCATAATATCTGTTTAAATTCGTCATTACGGTTGTATATAATTTCACATCGTCTGTAGCAGCAGTTTTTAATAAAGCGTTTAATTCGTCAACTTTTTTATCTATTGATGTGGAATAGATACTGATCTCTCCTGAGGTTTTATTGCCCAGTGAGTCTATCATAGAAGAAACTTCCGTAAACCTGTCGGTAAAATTGCTTTTAAATTCATCTCTTTGCGTAAATGAATTTTTTTCTTCAACCAGTTTTTTGTTCTGTGTAAAAGGTATTCTGGTGCTGTAAAAAACGGTTGTTATTATAATTGCTGTACAAATTAAAAAAAGCAACATAAAATTCAATGATGCTTTTCTTCTTTCAGCATGGTTATTGGGTTGCATACATGTATTATTTAGGGCGTAAGCCAATTATTTCGCTGCTACCAACTATCCTAAGAAGCGCCTTCTGGGTTTAGCTGCATTTTCTGCCGCCTGCTGTATTGTTTCTTCCTTCACAAAAATGCCACTTTCTTTACGTTTG
>JAEUVU010000024.1 GCA_016786725.1 Ferruginibacter sp.
TAAAAAAGAATCTGAAACAAAACGCCCCCCTATCATCAACATTGTAGATACAGTTGCACCAAAAATGACGGTAATATACACCAGCGACAGCGCCGCCACATTTGACCGCATCAGTTTAAAGCTGGGCAAAATATATGGAACCACACTCCCTGAATACATTAAAAAGAACAACCTGAAAACTGCCGGCGCTCCCATGGCCTGGTACAAAAAACAAAAAGCTCCCTTCTTTTTTGAAGCAGGTATTCCTGTTAATAAGGCCGGAACAAAGCCTGTTAAAGGCGTGCAGGTGCGCCAGATGACCGGTGGAAAAGCCTTGATTGTACACTTCTTCGGGCCATTTGAATTACTGCCACAGGGTTATGATGCCGTTAAAGAATGGATGAAGGAAAATAAAAAGACCCTGGCCGGCCCTTCTTACGAAATCTACATAACCGACCCCATTGATAAAAATGGTAAACCAGTTGATCCTTATAAAATTCAAACGGATATTGTATTCCCCATAAAATAAAAGTTAGAGTCTCATCCAAATAAAATACTCTTAAAAGTTAAAGGGGCTAAGTCCCTCTTCTTTGGAGAGGGACTGGGGTGAGGTTTTTACCCTTTCATAATACTATCTGTAAGCTTTATATACATATACTTCAACTGCGGGTGCTCAGTTAAAATGCGCAGGTGCTTATCTATTGTAAAAATATCGTTGCGTACCGCCGGGCCGGTTTGCACATCAGCAGGTGAAAATTGTTGAATACGCTCTGCTGTTTCTTTTATTAAAGGTATCAGCAGCCCGAAATCAACCCCTTCTTTTTTACAGAAATCTTCTGCCAGTGCATATAAATGGTTGGTAAAATTGCTTACCATCACAGCCGCCACATGCAGTTTCAGCCTTTCATCATCAGTTGCTTTGGTGATGGTTGCTGATAAGGTTGAAGCAAAATCTTCTAACAAGGTAATGGCGTCGGCGGTATTGCCGTCAATTAAAAACGGGATATCGGTTTCGTATTGCATTTCTTTTCGCAGGCTTTGCAAAGGGTACAGCACCCCGTAATTGTGTGAAATATCCTTCAGCACCTCTTTTGAAACAGAACCTGCAGTATGCACGGTCAGTTTATTGCCCAGGTGAAGGCGGCTGTTCATTTCCTGCAAAGCAGTATCAGCTACTGCGATTATATATATATCTGCAGATTCATTAAGTTTCTCATCATAATCTGCATATGCACAGTTCAATTCATTGGCTAATATTTTTGCATGGGCAGCATTGCGGCTAACCACCTGCACCATTTCATGCTGCCGCTTTTTACACAAACGGCCTAAAACCGTTGCAACATTTCCCGAACCAATAATTACGATCTTCATACGCTTAACTTTGCATTTATGAAACTCTCACAAAGATTAGCCATAAGTTACATTCAAACAAAATTTAAATTAATAAGTGCCTTTTCAAAAAGAAAGGCTGCTGAAAAAGCTTTTGAAATTTTTGGTACCCCTTTTATGAAATCGGTACGAAAAACACCCCTTAAGAATGCGGAAGTAATTCACTTTCATCTCAACGGTAAAAAGATGAATGGATACCGGTGGAATCATCCGCAGCCCCGCAAAGCCCTTATCCTGCATGGCTTTGGCTCTGCAGCCCACAAATTTGAGGATTATGCTTTGCTGCTGATCGAAAAAGGATTTGAAGTGCTGGCATTCGATGCACCGGCGCATGGCAATAGCGAAGGCAATACCACCAATGCCATTGAATACAGCGAAATGATAAAAGAAGTGATGCAGAAATTCGGTCCCGTTAAAAATTTTATTGCACATTCCTTCGGCGGCATTTCTTTAAGCCTGGCGCTGGAACAGGTAACGCATGACAGTAAAACAAGAGTTGTATTCATTGCGCCGGCAACAGAAACCACATCTGCCATAGACGGCGCATTTAAAATGCTGAAGCTGAATCATGATAAAGTAAGGCAGGAATTTGAGAAGATCATATTCGAATACAGCGGAAAAAAAACAGCCTGGTTTTCCATACGCCGTGCTATGCAAAATATAAAAGCCAGCGTGCTTTGGATACACGATGAAGAAGATGATATTACACCTTGGAAAGATGCAGAAAAAGTAAAAGCCGACAACCATAGCAACATAAAATTTGTGGTTACAAAAGGGCTGGGACACCGGAAAATTTACCACGATGCAGATGTTAAAAACAAGGTCATACAGTTTCTGGAAAAGGGTTAAAAAACAACCCGCCCGAATAAGATTTATTTTGATTTTTCAATTTTGACCTAATATTGCAGTTCCAACTGCCATATTGTAAATGGCAGTTTTTAATTAAACAGAACAGTACAGTTGTGGCAGTTGCAATTACCGAAATCCGCTACCACAGCCGTTTCAGAAAGAAAAGACAAAAATAAAAAATGGCGAAAAACCTGTTAATAGTGGAGAGTCCGGCAAAAGCCAAAACCATTGAAGCGATTCTTGGAAAAGACTTTGAAGTGAAAAGCTGCTTTGGCCATATCCGTGACCTGCAGAAGAACGATATGGGTATTGATATCAACAATAATTTCAAACCTACTTATATAGTACCACCCGAAAAAACCAAAGTGGTAAGCGAATTAAAAAGCCTTGCAAAGAAAAGTGAAGAGGTTTGGCTTGCATCGGATGAGGACCGTGAGGGAGAAAGTATAAGCTGGCACCTGGCTGAAGTGCTGGGATTGAACCCCAAAACAACCAAGCGTATCGTTTTTCATGAGATCACCAAACCAGCTATTCAGAAAGCGGTGCAAAATCCACGTGTGATAGATATGAACCTGGTGGATGCACAACAGGCACGCCGTGTGGTTGACCGTATCGTTGGTTTTGAACTGAGTCCGGTACTCTGGCGAAAAATAGGCATGAGCGGTGGGTTAAGCGCCGGCCGTGTACAAAGCGTGGCAGTAAAATTAATTGTAGAAAAAGAAAGAGAGATAAACCAGTTTACACCGGTTAGCAGTTTTAAACTGGAAGCTACTTTAGCTGCAACCGATCTTAACAACAGAACGGTTTCTTTTAAAGCAGAAGGAAGTAAATACAACAATGAGGCAGATGCAGAGCAATTCTTACAAAGCTGCATTGGCGCTGAGTACAAAGTAAAAGACATACAGGTTCGTCCCGGCAAACGTACACCGGCAGCGCCATTCACCACATCTACCCTGCAGCAGGAAGCAAGCCGTAAACTTGGTTATGGCGTAAGCAAGACCATGCTGCTGGCGCAGAAACTTTACGAAAGCGGTAAGATAACTTATATGCGTACCGACAGTGTGAATTTAAGTGACACTGCTATGGATGCTATTAAAGCAGAGATTGGAAGCAGTTTTGGCGATAAATACTTACAGGTTCGCAAATACAAGAACAAGAACGAAGGTGCACAGGAAGCGCATGAAGCCATTCGCCCTACCTACATGGAAGTAAAGAATGTAGGCGACCCCGATCTGCAGCGTTTGTATGAACTGATCTGGAAACGCACCATTGCTTCGCAGATGAGTGATGCAGAACTGGAGAAAACAACCGCTAAAATAAATATCAGCACCAACCTGCCTACCGGACAGGCAGGCAACGAAGAACTTACAGCAACCGGTGAAGTGCTGAAATTTGATGGTTTCTTAAAAGTGTATTTAGAGAGTACGGATGACGAAGAAGAAAATGACGGTGACGACAGCCGCCTGCCGAACTTAACCGTTGGACAGGTGCTTGCCTTTGAAAGAATGACTGCCACCGAACGCTTTACCAAACATGCAGCCCGCTACACCGAGGCCTCGCTGGTAAAGAAACTCGAAGAGTTAGGAATCGGCCGCCCCAGTACCTACGCTCCCACAATCTCAACCATCATCAAAAGAAATTATGTTGAGAAAAAAGATAAAGAAGGTGTAAAGCGAGACTACCGTGTGCTGCGTTTAAAGAATGATGAGATCAAAAAAATAACCGAACAGGAAAATACCGGTGCAGAAAAATCAAAGCTCTTCCCTACCGATCTTGGTTTGGTGGTTACCGATTTTTTAAGCCAGCATTTTGATAAAGTGATGAACTACTCTTTTACTGCCGAAATAGAAAAAGAGTTTGATGAGATTGCCGACGGCAAAATGAAGTGGAACAAAATGGTGAGTGACTTTTACACGCCCTTTCATGAAGGTGTAGAACATACTTTAGAAAATGCAGAACGTGCCGTTGGTGAAAGAGCATTAGGCACCGATGCCGAAACCGGCAAGCCGGTAATAGCCCGTATGGGCCGCTATGGCCCCATGGTGCAGATAGGCAGCAGCGAAGATGATGAAAAACCCAAATTCGCCAAACTGAAACCAACACAGAGTATTGAAACCATCAGCATGGAAGAAGCAATGGAACTCTTTAAACTCGGTGCGCCACTCGGTGAATACGAGGGACAGGAAATATCTGTCAACATTGGCCGCTTTGGCCCTTATGTAAAATTTGGCGAGCAGTTCATTTCTATACCGAGAGGCGAAGAACCATCTTCTGTTACGCTTGACAGGGCTATTGAGATCATCAAAGCAAAACAGTTTGAAGATGCTCCCATCGGTTTTTACCAGGAGAAACCGATCACAAAAGGCAAAGGAAGATTCGGGCCGTTCATTAAATGGAACGATATGTTCATCAATGTACCAGCCCGTTATAATTTTGAAAACCTGAGCCAGCAGGAATACACCGAACTGATTGAAAAGAAAATAGAAAAAGAGGCCAACCGCTTTATACAGCAATGGCCCGAAGAAAAGATAGCCATTGAAAACGGCCGCTGGGGACCGGAAGTTACCTACGCAAAAAAACGCCTGCGTTTACCAAAAGGAAAATACACTGCTGAAGCTTTAGCAACTGTTACGCTTGATGAAGTAAAGGATATGATACTGGCACAGGATCCTAAAGCTTTTGATAAAAAGAAAGCGCCTGCGAAGAAAAAGGCAGCGGTTAAGAAGGCGGCGAAGAAGAAGTAATTTTTCACAATTAAATATTTACAATGAGAATGTACTGGCGGTGCCGGTACATTTTTTCTGCCGCCGCAGGTAGACTCCATGCCGGCGTCTGGTTTTTAACCAACGCCGTATCGGGGTCTAAAAAATTTAACCAGCATTATATTTTGTCCCGGCAGGTTTTCGCAGGCATAATATTTATGTTCAGGAAATAGTTATTTGCGAAACCGCAATGCCTGAAGACTCCTGAACAATCATTCTTCCAAATCTCAGCTTTAAATATAGCTTTATAGAGCGATGCAGACAGCTGGCTTAATGATCATCAGACTTCCGAAGTTTTGAAAAGGCTATCATATCCAATTAAGGTACAAAAAGCCAAGACTATTAAAATTGGTTTTGGCTTTTTTTATGAGTGCTGAATTAAATGAAATTAAAGATAAATATTTCGATAGTCTTAAAAATGAAGATGGCAGTTCGCTTTCCCAAACACAGCTTGCATCTTATAAGAAATCTGTTGAAGATAATGGGCTAATTCAATTGGTCTTTGATGATAGTGGTAAATGTACTGGAGCTATTAACCACCCTTATTTTCCAAATACTTATTAAACCTTTGTATGAACTCACCTACTTCATGGTTTGGTAAATTAATTGTATATCCTGTTTTATCATCAACGGGAGTTTTGAACTCTAATGTTATTGTTGCGTTCTTTTCATCTAACTCTTTCATAAAATCTTCACCCATTGTTTCAGCAAAGTTTGCTTTAGCTACTTGGATTGCATCTAATGTAAGGCTATCGCCACCACCGCTGTATATGTATTGTATCATTACTCTATTTTTTATCTTTTAAAATAAATGATTATGGCTATTAACAAACAACAAAAATCTGCACCAGTAAAGATTACATCAATCGAAGTGCTTACCAAGAAGATTTTAAAAGCAGCCAAAGGCAGCACCATTTATGACTTTAAAAAGGCATGTTTTGCCGCAATGAACGAAAGCGAGTATGGTGCTAAGATTTGTTAACTGCACCTTCAACACTTTCAACTGCGGATACTACTGAATCAAGTTTATGAAAAATATCTGCTAAGTTGTAAAGCTCTTTGCCTGAATCTTTTGCTGTTAGGAGTTTAATTCCATCATTGATTTCGGATAATTTATCCATTAGCGTAGTGAATTGTTCTTCTGTCATTTTTTTGTTTTTAAAGTTGTTTTGAGATTACTAAGTTAACCAATTAAAATAAATATCATGTTTAATAACCTAAGAGAATTAATACTGTCAATGCCTACAGAGGTTGCCTGTAGGGAATATTTGGCTAAACAAAGATGGCAGGATGGCAAAGCATCTTGTCCTTATTGTGGGCATAATAAGTGTTATGTTATTGAAGGAGGGGGAAGATATAAGTGTGCAAGTAACAAGTGCTATAAGAGGTTTAAGATAACTGTGGGAACGATTATGGAAGCAAGCAATATCCCTTTAGTAAAATGGTTTACAGCTATCTATTTAGTTACTGCTCATAAAAAAGGAATAAGCAGTTATCAGTTAGGTAAAAATATTGGTTGCACTCAAAAATCTGCGTGGTTTATGTTACATAGGATAAGAGAAGCATTGAGAAGAAAAGATGAAATAGTGTTAGGAGAAACTAATCCGGTGGAAGCTGATGAAACTTTTGTGGGTGGTAAGTTTGGAAATATGAATAAGAAAAGAAGGATGAAATATAAGGACATAGCTGACCCAATGGCAAACAAAACAACCGTGTTAGGAGTAATTGAAAGAAACGGGGAGTTAGTTGCAAGGGTTATGCCTAAGAAAAACACTTACAAGATACCTCAAACCATTACTGAACTGGTAAAGAAAAATGCCACCCTGATAACCGATAGTTCAAATATGTATAGCAGGATTACAAACAGCTATAACTATCATTCCGTTAATCATGGAATATTTGAGTATGTAAAGGAAGGAGATATACACACAAACACAATAGAGGGGGCATTTAGCCATTTTAAAAGAATGTTGATAGGAACTTACCACCAAATAAGTTCAAAGCATACACAACGGTATTGTGATGAATTTGCTTACAGGTATAACAGCAGGAAAGTAAAAGATGCTGACAGATTTAATATCACTATGGAAAACATAGAAGGCAGGTTGACTTATAAAACCCTTATAGCAGCACCAATACCAGTACAGGTAGAAATGCCATCAAAACCAAAGAATAGGCATAAAGGAGTATTTCAGGTAAAGGACGGTGAAATAATAGCACACTACAGGAACGTTCATGTAGCAGCCAAAGAAACTGGATTAAGAAGTGGTAACATACATAGGGTATGCAATAGCCAAAGAAAATCTGCTGGTGGATTTGACTGGATTTATGCTTAAATTAGCTGCATGGCAAAAGCAGCAAAACCAAAAAAGAAAGGTAAATACGATATTACTGTTAAGACTTCACTAACTGCCGACCAGTTACTAAACCTGGTGTTAAATACATCTATCAAAAAAAAGGGGAAATAGTTTTTTATTGAGGCTCTACGTAAGCACCATCTTTCCAATTCTTATTAGATTCTAACCATTTTAAAAGTGAACCCATGAAGTTAAATTTAAGAGCCATAGCGGTAGCATTTTCAAATGAAATTGCGCCATCCTCAATCTCTCTAATTATAACTAACCGTTTGTGTATAGCTTGTGTTCCTTCAGTCACAAAGGTTGCAGTAGAACCAATCTTTAATTTACTATCTGGTATAATTTTACCGCTTTGAAGTATCTGCTCCTCTACAAAATCTATATTTATGGTGGGATAAAACTGATCCGGCATTGTTAACAGGCAATTTCTAATTGATGAACAAATGGTTCGCCCGTTTCCATCATTTGTTCAAAAACAGGATTTTCAACACTAAAGTTTAAATCAGTTGATTGTGTTTCACGCTGCCATCCTAAAACTTCAAGTTCTTTTTCTAATCCTTGTCCAAATTTTTCAGAAAGTATGCAAAAGCATTTTAAACATTCCTCAATAGCTGCATCTATATCATTTTCATCATTAGCGAATGTTTTTAGCCCAAACAAAGGAATACCAATGCCAATTGCCCCGCTATCCTCTTGTTTATGCCATACAGGTATAAACACAGTTACGCAAGACAGTTTGCCATTATTTCTTTGAATTTCAATATTAGCTTCTTTATGTTGCATGGTGTCTTTAGCCTTAACGTTTATTACAATAACAATATTGCAATTTTTAAGCCGTTCAGAAGATATTGGGTGTTAAAATTTAATGTACTAATAGTCAGTATGTTGTGACATGACATTTTGTTGTTTAATGCTTCGGATAACACAAATATGAGGCATTTTAGCTTCAGTTGCAAATAAAATACACTAATGGTATCTAATTAATTTAGTGAAGATTTTAAGAAATTACTTAGAAATTTATGGAGCAAAGTATATAAAATTAAAAACAATTAATATCATTATTTTAATTACTAAAATACTATATAGCTAATTAAATTAGCCATATAAGTATAAATACACATTGATTATGTGGAATTTACTATTCAAAAAACTAAAAAATATTAACTTGATTATTTATACTTATTCGTACATTTGTAAAAGCCACCCGTTACAAGCAGGTGGCTAATATTAAATCATAAATAAAAAATAAGAAAATGGCAAAAACTCCATCAAATCACGGGAAGCCAATTACCACCCAAGTAGTACAGCAAATAAAAAATCTTGCTGCTCACAACACACCAACTGGCTTAATAGCTTACAAAACACAACGTACAGAAAATTCGGTTCGAGCTATTGCAAGCGATAACAACATTTCGCTAAAACCTACAAATCAAAGCCCTTACAATAGGACTAAGAAGTAAGTAGTACGTCTTTACTATCTAAGCGCTTTACTGCCTTATTAAAGGCAGAACGCATACTGTTCGTCCATACATATCCCGTATCGGATAATGATACTCCCATCTCCATAATTAGAGCCTTAACTGAACCTATCTTTTGCTTCTGTAAAACCTCTTTGCTATTGTTAGAATTATTGCGAGTATTACCCATGATATATTCATACAATTAAGGAAGGGAGTTTTAAAGGCTTTTATACCTTGTTCCTTCAAAAGGAGTTGAAGCCTAAAAAAAGAAGCTCAACCCTCTTGTACCTTATTAGTATGTTGAGACCTTTGAAAACTTCGGAAGTCTGAAAACTCCTGTCTTAACTAACAGTTTAAAAGCATAAAAACATCAAAGGCTATTAGTTATTCCCATTTTCTTTGTTCCTTATCTCTTCCATTTTCCTTCTTGATTCCTCAATCACTTTTTTCATTTCATCACATTTCCGGATACATTGCGGGCAATTGACAGGACAGGGTTT
Source organism: Ferruginibacter sp. (assembly GCA_016786725.1). Classification (GTDB taxonomy): domain Bacteria; phylum Bacteroidota; class Bacteroidia; order Chitinophagales; family Chitinophagaceae; genus Ferruginibacter. Next base: position 9,297 of record JAEUVU010000024.1, read on the forward strand.
TCCTGTCTTCAATATCCTGCTATAAGTAATATTATGACTTCCTTTTTCCCCGCCGCCCGACATAGACTGAAAAAATAATTTAAGCCTGTATTCACCGGTACAGCAGTCAATCTCCCATCCCCGGGTGATAAGTAAAGAATTTTGCGAAGCATTTTCGATAACCTCTCCTTTGGCCAGCTTTGTTGTGGCTTTTCCTTCAAAAACACTGTACACATCTCCCCAAAATACATTGAATGCAGCATTCTTATTGCATATCCTGTTAAGGCTGTCACAACCTATGCCCGGTTCCGCATAGTTAGTATCGGAGTATTCAGTTAATATCTGCTGCACTGTCGAAGTTCCGTCATTGGCCATATCGTATTCCTGTAAAAAAATTCCGTTCAAAAAAATCCTGATTGCATTGTCAATTATGTAAACGTTCTCTCCGCCGTCAACTTTTGCTTCATCTGTCTGCTCATCATAGGTTGCAGAAAGATCGCCTCCTTTTAAGGGCAGCCACACTTTCATGTTGTAAACCGGTTGGTGCTGCGTGGCAGGTTTTGTTTCCGGAAGATCAAGATCAATATTTACTGTAAAAGTTCCTGTCTGGATACTTTCTGCATTAAAGCGGCGGCTATATATACCATTTGTATTGACTGCAGAAGGCGGAATAGAAAGGGTAGTATTATTGGCACCTGTTATTGCAATAACACCGGCAGAAGTATTGGTTACGCTCAGGCGGGCAGTATCATGCAGGTTTTCAAGGCCGCTTATTTTTACGTCAATATAGGTCTTCTCTCCTTTCCGCAAATTCATTTTTCCCGCCGTAACATTCATGTCAATGGCTCCTATGTTTCCGGTGCATGATTGTTTGCCGCCCTCCTGGCAGTTCAGTGTATGATTACCAGCCTGCACCCCAGGAAAAAGAAGAATACATTGCCTTGGAGACTCGGCAATAATGTGCAGCGGTTTTCCACCCAGGCTGCATTTGGTATTGGAAGCATCACCATCAAAAGGGCCGTTGATGCGGAGCGGTGCATCTGTCAGTGCAAGCGAAGGGATATTGCATGCAGATGATCTGGCTACCGTGTTATTCTCGGAAATGGAGCGAACGGTTATTGCTGATACTTTGTTGGAAGCGGCATCTGATAATAACACCTGTACCGGCAAAGGTTTACCCGGTGGAACTGTAATTTGAAAAAGCTTATTATCAACCGAAATTTTATTGTTGATGATGCTCACAGTGTATTGTTTAAGCGCCTGCTGGTTTGTTGACAGTTGTTTTGCATTATTTCCATTTGCCTCTGTATTGATGCTGCCCGAAATGATATCTCCCGGCCGTATATCATCCGGCAGGTAAACCTTAATAATACCTTGCTGAACATTGAATACCGCTGTTGTTAATCCCTTTTGAGATGAAACAGTTTGTGCCCGGGTTATTGATGCTGGTACGAGCAGGAATAAAGAGAGCACAGCAGAAAGAAGTGAAGTTCTTTTCATGGCTGTACCGGTTTTGATTACAGGTAAAATACAAAAGAATTATTATAAGCTATAGGTTTTTCTGCCGCCGCAGGAAACTTCCATACCGCCGCCCGGCGGCAAAATGAAGAAATAGTTTCAACCATATTTGATGCTGCCGAAGGCAGCCTGTATGCCGGGGCCTGGTTTACAACCAACTCTGTAACTGACTCTTAAAATTCAACCGGTATTATATGCCACCGGTTAAAAACAAGGCAAAGGAGTTGCCTATATTTGTGTGTAACTTCAAACAATCCTCATTTACAAAAACATGGTAAGAAAAATTTCATTGTCAATTATACTGATCGCTTGTTTCACCAGCCTTTTTGCGCAGGCAGAAAAAAGCAGGCTTAAGATCACCCGTTTAACGGGAGACTTTTATCTTTATACCACCTACAATACTTACGAAGAAAGCCGGGTGCCGGCAAACGGAATGTACCTTATAACCGGTGATGGCGCTGTTATGTTTGATACGCCCTGGGATACCACCCAGTTTCAGCCACTGCTCGACAGTATAAAACTAAGGCACAATAAAAAGGTGGTTTTGTGCTTTGCTACGCACTGGCATAGTGATAAAACCGCAGGGCTTGAGTATTACCGGCAGCAGGGTATTAAAACCTATACCACGGTGCTTACAGATGAACTCAGTAAAAAGAATGATAAAAAAAGGGCTGAATTTTTAATGACAAAAGATACCGTCTTTAATATCGGCGGTTACACTTTTGAAACTTACTATCCCGGCGAGGGGCATACGGCAGACAATATCGTGATCTGGTTTGGCAAAGAAAAAATACTCTACGGAGGCTGCCTTATAAAAGGGGTTGATGATAAAACCCTGGGTTATTTGGGCGATGCAAATGTAACAGCATATGCCTCTACCCTTAAAAATGTGCAGAAGAAATACCGAAAGCCAAAATTCATCATCATAGCACACAGCGACTGGAAAAACACCAATTCATTGAAGCATTCCATTAAAATGGCAGAATCGCTTAAACTTAAAAGCCCGGAGCAGTAAAATATCCCGGCAAAATTGCTGATCTGTTTGTTTTCCTTCCGGCATCATTACTTTCTTATTATTGGCATTTACCTATATTTGAAACACAAATACCTGTATATGAAACGGCCCGTGCTTTTACTATTGCTGTCATTTATTTTTTGGGGTTGCCAGAAAGAGCTGAGTTACGAAAACCCGGGGCCAACAAATCCTTCTGCAGTTGTACCCACTATTACAACCACAGCAGTTACCTCTGTAACCAATGTAACAGCATCCGGCGGCGGTAATATAATCAATGATGGCGGCGCAACAGTTACGGCCCGTGGCGTTTGCTGGGGTACTTCATCCAATCCGGTTGTAAGCGGTAGCCATACAACCGACGGCACCGGCACCGGGGCATTTACAAGCGCCATCACAGGCCTTACTGCAAGTACCGTTTACTATGTTCGTGCCTATGCAACGAATAGTGCAGGCACAGCTTATGGCAACGAAATCAGTTTTACAACTACCACTACCTCAACCGCATTAGCAACGGTAACAACAGCTTCAGTTGGTTCAATAACAGCTTTAACAGCATCGGGGGGAGGTACGGTGGTAACAGATGGAGGCGCAACCGTAACCATTCGTGGCATTTGCTGGAGCACCAGTCCCAACCCTGTTGCCACAGGCAATCATACTACAGATGGAAGCGGCATTGGTACATTCGCAGGTTTTATGACCGGGCTTACCGCAGGTACAACTTATCATGTACGTGCCTATGCAACCAACAGTGTGGGTACTGCATATGGTGGAGATTCGGTTTTTACAACAAGCTCTGTTCCTTCAACAGCGGATGTATATGTTGCAGGTTATGAAAGCAATGGCAGTAAAACTGTTGCAAAATACTGGAAAAATTCAGTTGCGGTTAGTTTAACGGATGGTACAAACAATGCTGAAGCCAATTCAATTTTTATTAATGGCACAGATATATATGTTGCTGGGTGGGAAATGCAGGGAGCAATAAAAGTTGCTAAATACTGGAAGAATTCGGTTGCTGTTAATTTAACGGATGGCACCCATAATGCAGAAGCAACAGATATCATTGTTTCAGGCACAGATGTATACATTTGTGGCAGGGAAGCCAATGCAACCAGTGCTGGCCAGGCTAAATACTGGAAGAATGGTATTGCTGTTAACCTTGCAACCAATTCCACGGAAGCATCACTTGCCACATCCATTGCCGTAGCAGGTACTGATGTGTATGTGGCTGTTTCCATTTTTGATCCTTTCCCTTCTCCGTCTGCAGTAATTATAAAGAATGGCATTGTTACAGATTTATCAGGAGGGTTTGTTGCCAGTGCGGCTAATGCCGTTTTTTTACAGGGAACAGATGTATATGTGGCTGGCAGGCATGGCTTTTATCAGTCCACTTACTGGAAAAATAATATGGTAACCAATCTGCCATTTGCTGTAGCCAACAGTGAAACAGGTGCATTTGATATCTTCGTTTCCGGATCAGATGTATATGTTTGCGGTTTTGAAAAAACGCCGCTGGCTCTTGGTAATATTGAAGTAGCAAAATACTGGAAGAATGGTGTTGCTGCCAATCTTACCAATGCAGTTTTTCATGCAAACGCAGAGTCAATCACTGTATCAGGTGCAGATATTTACGCTGCAGGTTATGAAGAGAATGCGGCAGGAAATGGGGTTGCAAAATTTTGGAAAAACGGTATTGCAGTCAGTTTAACTGATGGTTCAAAAGATGCTGTTGCTTATTCAATAATTGTAAAGTAGTATTGCCTCTTTAGAATACCAGCATGTTTATCCCTTTAAAATATGGCATAGAAAGATCGCCTATTGGATATGGCGAATACCTGGTGAGGTGTCCGCATTGCGAAGCACACCAGTGGGCCGAAATGCTGGTAAGCAGTGTTTATTCACACATTTATTACATACCCCTTTACCCGGGTGATAAAGATGCAATGGTGGTTTGTAAAAAATGTGGATTGAAGAGATATGGAGTTCCCATAAATGCAAACCTAATGACTGACTATATGGAAGTAAGAAGGCAGTACAGGCACAAATGGTTTAGCTACATAGGAGTTTCCATCATTGTATTACCTTTTGTGATATGGCTAATATTCTTGCTTATAAATGTTGTAACAAACTGATAGTTCTTTTAAAATAACGCTGCATATTCCTTTCGCAATATTTAACCACAGTTGTGGACAATTTTAACTTCTCATTTCCCGTTCAATTTCCGAAATTCATAAAAATTAAAACCCGGCTTGGAAGCAAATAAAGAAATAACGGCACTTTTACACCTGATAGATGATCCAGACGAAGATGTGTACAGCACGGTAAGTGATAAGATCATTTCATTTGGCAAGGATATCATTCCCAACCTGGAAAATCTTTGGGAAAATACCGGTAATGAAGATATACAGGAAAGAATAGAACTGCTGATACACCGGCTGCACTTCAGAGACCTTACAGATGATTTTACCGAATGGGCCGCCAAAGACTGCGACCTGCTGGAAGGCGCTTTGCTCGTAGCAAGGTATCATTACCCCGACCTGGATACCACGATAGTTTACCAGGAAATTGAAAAACTGCGCCGCAACACCTGGCTGGAGCTGAACAACTACCTCACTCCTATTGAGCAGATCAATATAGTTACCAGCATTTTTTATAATTACTATAAACAAAAGGGTATTGAGTTTGCCTACAACAATCCCGATGATTATTTAATAAACAAAACGCTTGAAGGCAGAAAAGGAAATGCATTGAGCAACGGCATTATTTATATTGCGCTTTGCGAACTGCTTGATATACCGGTGAAAGCCGTAAATATTCCCCGCCAGTTCATACTGGCGTATTTCGATCCACAGCATGACCTGCTTAACCCGGTTGGCCATCCTTCTGAAAAAATAAATTTTTATATTGATCCGCTCAACGGGCAGATGTACAGCCACAACGATGTAGAAGCATATTTTAAACGCATCTCTGTACCACCGGTTCCCTCCTACTTCAGGCAAATGAATAACAGGCGCATTATACAATACCTGCTGGAAGAATTAAGCAAATGTTTTGATAACGACCGCAACAGTTATAAAATGGATGAACTGCTGCTGCTGGCAAACCTGCTCGACCAATGATTTACCACGTAGTTACCGAAATAAACTGGCAATATGCTTTAGAGAATGGCTTTTATGAAGCAGAATCACTGGCCAAAGAAGGTTTTATACATGCCAGCAGGCAAAACCAGGTTGCAGGCGTTTTAGAACGGTACTACAAAGGCCAAAACGATTTAATGTTACTGCATATAAACGAAAAAAAACTTACTGCTCCTTTGAAATATGAACTGGCTCCATCAGTTAATGAGGAGTTTCCGCACATTTACGGCAGGCTAAATATAGATGCCGTTGCAAAAGCAGAAAAAATATGATTACTAACATTGGCAAAGTTTAAAACTTTGCCAATGTTCAAAAAACAGATATGATCACCTGGGAAGATTTTGAAAAGATAGACATCCGTACAGGAACTATCCTGGAAATAAATGATTTTGCCGGTGCAAGAAAACCGGCTTATCAGCTAAAGATAGATTTTGGTAACCTCGGCATTAAAAGATCATCGGCACAAATAACAAAGCTTTACAACAAAGAAGAATTAATAAACAAGCAAGTAATAGCAGTTGTGAATTTTCCGGTAAAACAGATAGCTAACTTCTTCAGCGAATGCCTGGTGCTGGGTGTTTATAATGAGAACAATGATGTTGTTTTGCTACAGCCAACACTTCCTGTAAAGAATGGAAGTAAAATAGGCTGATTCCTGATTCGTAATTTTTAATTCTTAATTTTTCTTACTCCCCAAATTTTTCAAAATACTGTCCCAGTTTTTTAAAGTTTTCTTTATTGATTGTGAAGATATTATTGCGGCCTTGTTTGCGGCAGGTTATCAGGTCGCTGTCGGCCAGCAATTTAATATGATGAGAGCAGGTTGGCTGAGATAAACCTGTTAAACCAACAGCATCACAGCAGCGTATCTCTCCTTTGGCGGCAAGTTCTTTTAAAATAGACATACGGTAAGGATCGGCCACGGCTGAAACCGCTTTCTCAAAAAATTTCTGGTCACTCTTCATAATTACGCATTCAATACTTGTTCAAAGAAATCATTTTTTAATCAAAGGGACAAAAGAAATTGATGTAAATTCGGCAACTGATTAGTTCAATAATTCTTGCTATCAATTTTACTGTCGGTCTGAGCCTGTCGAAGACGGGTTTAATCTAAATTAGCCCCGGTTTCGACATATCATAGTGAGCCTGACGAACTATCAACCTGACAACTTTTCTAATTTAAGTTCCAAAAAATGAACATCGAAATTGCATATTATCAATCGCCTGTTGGCATACTGGAAATAAGAAGCACCGGCAGTTCAATTTCCGATGTTTTATTCGTTAACTCGTGGAAAGGCGCCAAACTGGTTGAAAGCGACCTTAATTTTGCAAAACCAAAATCTCCGGCAATAAAAAACTGCATCAAGCAATTAGATGAATATTTTGCAGGTACAAGAACCGAATTTGCAATTCACACAGCGCAGGTTGGTACAGATTTTCAGCAAAGCGTTTGGAAAGAATTATGCAATATCCCTTATGGCCGCACCATCAGCTATCTTGAACTAAGTAAACGCCTTGGAAATGTAAAAGCCATCCGTGCAGTAGGCACAGCCAATGGTAATAACAGTATCAGTATTATTGTTCCCTGTCACCGGGTTATTGGCAGCAATGGTGATTTAGTTGGCTATGGCGGCGACCTTTGGAGAAAGAAATGGTTGCTGGAGCATGAAGGCAGGATCGCCAACGGGGTACAAACCTTATTTTAGATCCTCACTTCTGAAAGAGAAAGGCAACAGTGCATCAGCCTTTTCAACAACAATTACTTTTCCTTCCTGTCCGCTCATGATCAGGCGTATTGGTTTATTAACTCTTTCTTCATACTCAACTAAGCTTTGCCGGCACATACCGCACGGGGAGATGGGTCGGTTGCTTTGCCCGTTTACATTATTATAGCTGATGGCCATTGTATTTATTGCCACATTGGGGAAAAGTGATGCGGCAGAGGCAAGCAAACTTCTTTCGGCACAAAGGCCAACAGGGTACGATGCATTTTCCTGGTTGGTGCCTTTTACAATTTCTCCATTTTCCAGTTCAGCAACTGCACCTACATTAAAGTTAGAATAAGGTGCATAGGCCGATGCAGTAACCTTTCTTGCTTCACTTAGCAATAATGCATCTTGCCCTGTCAGGTCATTTATTGAATCGTAAACCTCGTAAGAAAAATGGTAATCTTCTTTCTTCATAAATTAAAATTAGCATCAGATAAAAAATCCTCCCTGTAATACAGGGAGGATATATTCCTATTTAAAGTTAACGAAATTATTTTATCCAACGGAACAACCGGTTCCAGCGTGGACCATTCTCATAACTGAACCAGATCAGCGATGCCCTGCCCACTACATGGTCTTCGGGAACAAAGCCCCAGTAACGGCTGTCGAGCGAATTATGGCGGTTATCTCCCATCAGCCAGAAATAATCCATTTTAAAAGTATAACTGGCAGCTTCTGCACCGTTAATAAAATATTTACCACCGCGGTTTTCAAATTTATTGCCTTCGTACACTTCAATACAACGCCGGTAGCGTATAAGATTATCGGGCGTTAATTGTATGCTTGCTCCTTTTTTGGGAACCCATATTGGCCCATAATTATCAGACGACCAGTTTTTTCCTGTTGAATCATCGTAGTAAGGAAACAGGTCGGGCGTGGGCCCATAGGTGTAATAACTAAAAAGAGCTTTATTAGCTGGTGTCATTTTATACCATTCGTCATTGGTGATATTCACCAGTGTTTCGCCGTTGGGATAAATTCTTACATCTCCAATATTTTCCCCTTCATGTATGGTAATGCCCAATTGCTTTAAATCTTCAGGTTCAACAGAAGTAGCTTTCGGATTGATAACCTTGTAAAATCTTTCAGCTTTTGGAAATGATTCCTGTGCTTTTCCATTGATATGAACTACCCCATTCATTATCTGTAATGTATCTCCGGCAACTGCAACACATCGCTTAATAAAATTCTCTCTTTTATCAACGGGCCTTGTAGTGATATTATCGCCATAAAGCTCCCATATTTTATCCCTGCCTCCCTGGTTTGCTGCCTGTCTTATTGCTTCGTAGTAAGTTATTTGTGAACCATACTCAGGTGTATTGATCAATGTATCATTTACCGGAAAATTAAAAACAACCGCATCATTTCTTTTTACAGGGCTTGCAAACCAGCGGGTGTAGGGAATATGTATCCATTCAACATAAGATTTTACATTTAGTCCCGGAATGGTATGATGCACAAATGGCATTGCAAGCGGTGTGTTGGGAATACGTGGTCCGTAAGCCATCTTGCTTACAAACAAAAAGTCGTTTACCAGTAAGGTCTTTTCCTCTGATGGAGTTGGGATGGTATAGGCTTCAAAAACAAAAGTGCGTATGAGTGTGGCTGCAACAATCGCAAATACGGCCGCATCTATCCATTCCCTGGCGCCCGATTTTTTGTAGTTTTTTACAACAGCAATACCGGCATATCTTTCATTTTTTGAAAACCCCAGGTAAGGAAAATAAATGAATGGAATGAAAACAGTGGCTGCATGATGCAGGAAACCAAAGCGGCCAAAATGTTCAACAAATTTTATACAGATCCAGATAGTGATGAACTGGCCTGCGATGGGTATTAGCTGCAGAAAGAACCAAACCTTTTTCAGTTCCATCTTCTGCACCATGCACCAGGTATTGTATAAAGGTATCAGGGCTTTCCAGGGGGCGATGCCGGCTTTCTTAAACATCCCATACAAACCAATAAGTGAGCCCAGCATTACAACAATAAAAATGATCCATCCCATATTATGCGTTAAATTTTAGAGTGCCAAAAATACCATAATAAACCAATTGATAAATATTTATACAAATAATGTTTTCAATTGTTTAACATAAAACGGCTTATTGCCCCGCCAGGATGCAGTTAATACAGGCACTCACTTCTTTTGCACGGTTCATAATCATAAAATGCCCTGCATTTTTTATGGTGTAATCGGCTTTAATATTCTTGATGGGGAACATATTGTCTTTATCCCCGTGTATGTGATAGATATTGGGATGTTTCCAATCGTTTTTCCAGTTTAATGCCTGGTGTACGGCCCAGTTTGTATAGGGAAGATCAACCTTCTTTCTTAAACTGGCTACAAGCGTCTTTTCTTCTTCAGACTGAACACCCAGCATTTTATTCTGTATGGGCTGTGTAAGCCTGGTTGACCGCAAAGGAACAATTTTGTTGAGCTTTAACGTGGCTACGGCTTTCATCCAGAAAGGTATTTCTTTTGATGATTTGATACTGGAAATAATAATGATCTTATCAACAGGTACCTGTTTTGCAATTTCGGTGCAAATCATACCGCCAAATGAAAGCCCCATCAGCACAGGTTTTTCTTCGGCGATGCCGGCACGCATTCTTTCAGCATACTGTTCAATGGTTTCATTCTTTTCAGGCATCAGCCAGGGTATCACTCTCAATTCGTAACCATCTACTTTCAGTTTTGAAAAAGCCCTTTCATCAGCTCCCAACCCGCTTATGCAATAGATCGTTTTCATACCCTTACCCCTGCTTAGATTGTTACCTTATGATTTAGTTAGAGAAGCAAATATTATTTTCTTGGTAAAACATAACTCTCTACATCTTCAAGAGATATTTTTTTGCCGGAAAGGATGATGAGCCGCTCTACAACATTCCTTAACTCACGTATGTTACCCGTCCAGTTATAATTTTTTAATGCTTCCATTGCATCGGCATCTACTTCTTTAACCGGCTGTCCATAGTCATTGGCAATAATCTCCAGGAAGTGAATGACCAGTGCAGGTATATCATCCCTGCGCTCGTTTAATGAAGGCACATGAATAATGATAACACCGAGACGATGATAAAGATCAAGCCTGAAATTTTTTTCATCCACTTCTTTAAGCAGGTCTTTATTGGTTGCGGCAACAACCCTTACATCAACAGAAATATCTTTATCAGCGCCAACTCTTGTGATCTTACCTTCCTGCAGTGCACGTAGAACCTTTGCCTGTGCATTCAGGCTCATATCGCCTATCTCATCTAAAAACAAAGTGCCCCCATTGGCCGTTTCAAATTTACCAATACGTTGTTTTACGGCAGATGTAAAAGAGCCTTTTTCGTGACCAAACAATTCGCTTTCTATCAGTTCGCCGGGTATGGCAGCACAATTCACTTCAACCATTGGGCCGGCACTGCGGTTGCTTTTTTCATGTATCCATCTTGCCACCAACTCTTTACCTACCCCGTTTTCTCCGGTTATTAAAACACGGGCATCTGTGGGCGCCACTTTTTCAATCGTATCTTTAATTTTATTGATGGGCCCGCTTTCTCCCACCATTTCCAAAGCCTTTCCTACTTTGCGTTTCAGCACTTTTGTTTCGGCAACCAGTTTTTGTTTGTCTAATGCATTTCGTAAAGTGATCAGCAGGCGGTTAAGATCGGGCGGTTTGCTTATATAATCAAAAGCGCCTTTTTTTACTGCTTCCACAGCCGTTTCCACATTTCCATGCCCGCTGATCATAATAACAGGTACATCCGGATTAATTAATTTTGATTTATCAAGAAATTCTATACCATCCAGCTTTGGCATTTTAATATCACAAAGCACCACATCATATGTTTTTTCTGTGAATTTTTTCAGGCCTTCTTCGCCATCGCCGGCCTCATCAATCTTATATCCTTCGTAACTCAGTATTTCCGAAAGGGTTTTGCGGATGGATTTTTCGTCGTCAATTATTAAGATATCTGCCATAGTAATATTATTTCCGGATGCAAACTTGATTATGAACTAAAACAGTTCTATCCTCAAAATTAACGATTAAAGCCCTAAAACAATTTGAACTTTATTGTATTGGGGATCAATTGCAGGTTTTGCTTTAATATTAAAACAAGTAAAAAAATTAAAAAATCAGGTAGAACTACCTGTTGAAATAAATGTGGAAACATCCACCTTAGCTATCCTGTAAATAAATTAATGGATCTATTTTAAGAGAATAACAGTTGTAAATCTTAAAAATTGATCGTTTAACCTGAAAATAATTTTAAAATCCAGAAAATGTTATGAAGAATATAGGATATTTATTATATTGTATCATTATTCACAGTTAAAATTTTTTTTATGTCATTCAAAGCAACAGCAAAAATCGGAAGTAAAGAATTTGATGTTATCTCCTGCAGCTATGCCCTTCACAGAGAAGTGGATGGTAAAGGAAGGCCTGCATCAGTAGTTTATGGCGGTACTATTGACCTGGTGGTAGAATCAACAGACGATACCTCAATTATTGAAGCCATGGTGAATAACCAGCATAAACCACTTGACGGAACCATTACTTTTAAAAAAAGTGATGAAGATGCTAAGCTTAAAGAGCTTTCTTTTGAAAAAGGATATGTTGTACGTTTCGGAGAAAATTTTGATACCATCGGTTCTCAGCCAATGCTTATAAGTTTTACTGTTTCTGCCCAAACAATAAAGATTGGAGGCGCTGAGCACAAAAATGACTGGCCTCAGAAGTAAGTAGCCATTTTATTTACACAGCATCATACCCGGTAAAACTCTTGACCAATTAACTGGTACAGGTATAATTAAGTTATACCTTTATTGGTATGTACTATTGCAGGATGTTTAATTGTGTCCTGGTATGTATGTTCATTAAAATAATATTATGGAATACTTAGTTACTGCCGAAATTGAGATTGACGGAAATAAAATTGAGCATTATACTAATATTACGCTCAGGCAGAAATTCAATGCCCATCACCAGTTCATTATCCGCATCAGCCATGATGTACTGGAAACATCCGGTTCATTCAGCTTGGAAAATGCGCAGAAAAAGATCGGTAAGTCTGCGCTGATCAAGTTCAAGAAAAGGGAACTTAGCCTTGAAGATGCTTTGGAGTTCAGGGGAATTGTATGTGAGGTGCGGATGGAACAAACCGGCAAATCAGATGCAGACCTGGTGCTTATTGGTTACAGCCCCACCATCCTGATTGAGAACGGGCCACATCTTTCTTCTTTTTATGATACTGATCTGGGGAAAATAGTTGACCAGATAGTAAAACCTGTTAAGCAGGCTAAGTGTACCGTTAATGTCAAAAATCAACACACCAAAAAGATAACTTACATCTGCCAGTACAAAGAAAGTGGTTTTCATTTTCTTAACCGGTTGTCTGCCGACTTCAGCGAATTTTTTTATTACAATGGTAAAGAACTGAATTTTGGCAAGCCCTCTTCTTCTGATACAATTGATATCACCTACGGTGAAGATATCATCAGCATGCAGATGACATTACAGGCACAACCTATGAATTTCAGTAACTACAGTTATATTTCAAAAGAAGACAAGGTGGAAAAATATGATGCCCCTTCCAATGTAAACGGTATGGGACAATATGCCAGCCAGGTTCTCAAAGAATCAAACAATCTTTTTGCAGAACCGGTAAATTTCCCCGTAAGCCAACGGGTTGAAAATAAATCGGACCTTGAAAATTTTGTAAAAAAACAAAAAGCTGCCATTGCTGCAAGCCTGGAAGTACTGACCGGTACCTGTTATAATCCAAAAGTTTCTATCGGTAATATAATTAATGTAAAGGTTTCAAAACTGCAGGATGTATCATTTGTTAAAGAAGATTATGGGAAATTCCTGGTAACGGGTGTTGAACATCATGTAAATGAGAATGGAAAATACTATAACACATTTGAAGCTATACCATCCACTGTTGAAGTATTACCACATCCTCCGGTAAATACTCCCCTAGCAGAGCCGCAGATCGCAACTGTAAAAGACAATAAAGACCCTCAGAACATGGGCCGCATAAGAGTTCAGATGCTTTGGCAAAAAGGTAATGAAATGACCGATTGGTTAAGGGTGATGACACCGGATGCCGGAAGCGGAAAAGGTGGTGGTAAAAACAGGGGGCTTCTTGTGGTACCGGAACCCGGCGACCAGGTTATCATTTGTTTCAGATATAACGACCCTGACAGGCCGTTCGTAATGGGAAGCCTGTTTCATGGAAAAAGCGGCGGTGGCGGCGGACAGGGTAACAATACAAAAAGCTTAAACAGTAAAAGCGGCCATACAATAACACTGGATGATGGAGGCGGTATTACAATAGTTGATAAATCTGCAGGAAACAAAATTGAGATAGACGGTACTAATAAAATTACCATAACTGCATCAGATCAGATTGTATTATCCTGTGGTGCATCCAGCATTACAATGACCGCAGCGGGCAAAATTGATATAGTTGGCAAAGAAGTTACAACAGATGGCAGCGTTAAGGCCATTATGAAAAGTACTGCCTCATTTACAGCAGAGGGAACTTCGGCTACAGTTGAAGGTACCGCAACCGAAGTAAAAGGTCAGGCTACCGTAACTGTAGGCTCTCCTGCTACTTCAGTCAAAGGCGATGCTAAACTTGATCTTCAGAGCGATGCCATGGTAAATGTAGAAGGCAAAGCCATGACCAATGTAAAAGGCGGGGTAGTTAATCTTAATTAAATTTATGCTTTCCGAACACAATCCCATAGCAGAACTGGTTCATCAAATTCAGCAAAAATGGGTTGATGAAGTTTCGCCTTTTCCCAAACTAAAATTAACACGCTGGCTGATTAACCCTGATGAAGCAAGGCTGTATGAAGGGTTTCTCAGGCTTGAATCTACAGAACATGGCTCAATACCTGAAATACTGGTGGCCATGCTTACCCCCTTTTTATCAGAAATGAATTATTCTCAGAACCTGATCAGGGATTGGATAAAAAATTACAGGGAAGATTTAAAAACCCAGGAAAAACTTCAGCAAAAAGGTATTAATAAAATTTGGGATCATCAGCCTTTTAGTGCAGGGGCAGAACTGAGAGATAATGACTTTGATAAACTTTTGCTGGAAATGCTGAGTTCCTTTAAAATGGAAATGATTGAAAGAGATAGGAAGCTTGTTGTTGCACTTTTCCCCTACTCCATTCACAACATGCAGGGCATGAGAAACTGGCTATCAGAAATGCTCAGAAAAGGAATGCCAGACGGAATATCATTTATGATCTTTGATCATACCGGCGAAAATTATTACGATAAAGTATTTGAGAAATTTCCGGAGATAACCAAAACATTGCATGTTAATCTGAACATGGACGAGGCAGTAAGTAAGATTGCAAAAATGGGAAATCCCAATTCCCCGGAAGTTAAATTCAGGGAATGCATTCTTGAGATGGGTAAAGCTGTGCAAAAAAATGATCAGGCAAGATTAGATCATTGGGGAGAAAAAGCTTTGCTTGCTACACAGCAAAGCGGCTTAAAAAGCATGTTTGCTTCTGCACACCTGGTATATGCAGGAATGCTTTTTAATTTTAAAAAATTTGAAAAGATCGACCCAATGCTGCAAAAAGGGCTTCGCATAGCTGAACAGGGATTGAAACTAAATGATGCATCATGCAAACCACTAATTATCCAGCTTTATGGATACATGGCAGCCAGTAAACAATTGCAAAAAAATACTTTAGATGCAATTAAGATGTATGAGAAGCAAGGAGATATTGCAGTTCAATATCAATTGCCAACAATGGCTTTAACTCCCTACCAGCAGGCATACACATTAAGCCGAAAAAAAATGCCGATGCTGCATGATGATCTCCTTAAAAAAACCTTTGGTACCGGTATTTCATTACCTAAAGAAGAGTTAGTGAACAGCAGTTTTGCAATGATTGGTTTGGATTTTTACGTGTGGCAGCAAAATCATCAAAAACATAATGAGGCTGAAGAAACAGATAATAAATTAACAGATATATTCGGTAAAGACTGGAAGACACAGGCAAAAAAAACAATGGCTCATTATTCAGGCAATACGAAAGAAACAGAAGCCCTAAACTGATTTGTAAATGTTACCTGCAAACAGACATTTATTGCCGATAGTTGGAATTGACATCCACATGATCATCATTTTGGGTGCACCTGTTCCTATACCCCACCCGTTTATTGGTTTGGTTTTCGACCCGATGGACTGGATACCATTTATAGGTGCAACTGTAAAGGTTAACAACCTGCCACGTGGCAATTCGGGCACAAGCGGCATGCTTGGTACCAAAGTACATATACCTATGGGCGGGCCCTTTGCTATGGCACCCATGATAGGCCATGATTCAAGTAATTTTTTTGGCAGCCCACGTGTTGTGGCCGAAGGTTCTTATTTAAGTGGTGCTGGTTTTATGGTTATGAGTTGTAATGATGTTGGTGCACCACTTTCAGCAAAACCCGGTAAAAAATTTAAACCCATACCAAGCCTGTATCTCCCGACTTCGGTATGTATTCCAATACCGGCAGGTCCGCCTGTTATTGTAGGCGGACCGTATGTACCCGACCTCATTGGTATGTTAATGAACCTGGCCATGTCATTTGGTTTTGGCTGTTTAATGAAAGCCGGAGGAGCATTGGCAAAAAAAGCCCTAACAAAACTAAACCACACTGTATTAAAGAAATTTAAATCAACCGAAAGCCTTTCTAAACTGTTTTGTAAACATGGTTTTGAACCGGTTAACCTTATAACGGGCAGCGTACTTTATGAAGGCGTTGATTTTGAACTTCCCGGCACTATTCCCATCAGGTGGGAAAGAAACTGGTATTCAGATTCTGACTATACCGGCTTGCTGGGGCATGGCACTCATTGCAGTTACGATCTGATGCTGCAGGTTTTTCACGAAGATAATGCTATAGGTATTATGCTACCCGATGGCAGGTCGGCAGGTTTTCCGTTAATGCTGACTACTGATGAAAAATTTTATCACCGCAGCGAAAAATTAACGCTTACCTGTAAAAGCACCAACGATTACGAACTATTTGATCATAAGACCCAGTTGGTTTATTCATTTAAAAGGCTGCACGATAATATTTTTAAACAGGTTTCAATTACTGATGCCGGGGGCCTGGCAATAAAATTCTTTTACAACAGAAACCATTGCTTAGAAACCATTATTGATACGGCCGGCCGCAAACTTAATATTGAAACTGATGCATTTAACAGGGTAAAAAAAGTAGAAGCACAGCATAACGGATATAGCCGTAAATTAATCGAATATGCATATAACCAGGCCGGGGATCTGACTGCCATTATAGATGCCAACGATCAAACCACTTCCATTCTCTATCAAAATCATTTAATGGTTGAGAAAACAGACAGGAACGGTCAGACTTTTTACTGGAAATATGATGGATTTGAAACAGGCGCCCGTTGCATACATACCTATGGCGATGGCGGAATATTGGAAGGAAGGATTGAATACAGAAAAGGCCACAACATTGTAACCAATTCACTGGGCGAAACCACCATTTATTATTATAATGAAGATGGTTTATGCATACAGGAAACAGATCCTCTTGGCTACAACGTATTTCATCAATATACCGATTTTGGCGAGTTCTACCGGGATATTGATCAGGAAGGAAATATAACCGGTTATGTGTATGATGAAAAAGGTAATTTAAAAACCTTACAAAAACCCGATGGTGCTGTTATCAATTATAAATATGATGACGAAGGAAAGCTGCAGTTGAGGGCTGATGCAGAAGGAAATGCATCGGTTTATGTGTATAAAGATAAGCTCTTGAGTGCTGTTGTAGCAGCAGATCAGTCTGTTACTTCTTACGAGTACGAAGAACATGGATTGATAAAAACCATCAGCAACGGTAAGGGGCAGAAAACTTTACTGTACTATGATGAAGACCACAATCTCATACGCATGGTACTGCCCAATGGCAATGAAGCAAGATGGGAGTACGATGCCTGGGGAAGGTGTATAACCACCATTAATCCCGAGAACCAGTCGCAGCGCTTTACATACGATTTGCTCGACAGGGTTATTAAAGTTAGAAAATACGATGGCAACAATGTGCAGCTTAAATATAATGCTTACGAAGAGGTGGTGCTTGCCGAAGATGATCAGCATCGTGTAAAATTTGAATACACACCCCTTGGTAGTTTAAAAGCAAGAGAAGAGAATGACGTACGCATCCAGTTCAATTACAATACTGAGGAAAGGCTAATCTCTCTGGTGAACGAACACAGCGAAGCATACCGTTTTAAATACGATAAACGTGGAAGCATCATCCAGGAAACCGGTTTCGACGGGTTAACCAGGCATTACCTGAGGGATGCTACCGGTAAAGTAGAAAGAGTAAACAGACCGGGTGAAAAATTTACACAGTATGAATACGATCTTGCTGGCCGCCCTACCCGTGTTGAATACAGCGATGGCACCTGGGAAGTTTACAGTTATAACAAAAACGGGCAGTTAATTGAAGCCAGGAATGAAAACAGCAATGTATTTATCGCAAGGGATGCTGCAGGCAGGATAATTAAAGAAGAACAGGATGACCATACTGTAGAAAGCAAATACGATAAACTGGGTAAACGTATTAGTGTAACCAGTAGCCTGGGTGCTGCCATTAGCATTGAAAGGAATGAAGCCGGTTATGTAAGCAGGATGAATGCACAAAACGAAACAGGCACAAACTGGGAAGCACAATTTAAATACAACAGCCTGGGTTTGGAAACCGAACGTTTACTACCAGGAGGTGTTACATCTTCATTTGCTTATGACAATGCAGGCCGCCCTCTGGAGCAGCTTGTAAAAAATGGCAGCCGTGTAATGCGCCACCGCTCTTATTCCTGGAATGTGAACGACCGTTTAAAAAGCATGATGAATGTGCTTACCAAAGGCATTACACAATTTGGTCATGATGATTTTGGAAACCTTGCCTGGGCTAAGTATGAAGACAACCAGTACGACTATAAAATGCCCGATAAGGTTGGCAATGTTTACAGAACCAAAGAACAAACCGACCGCAAATATGCTCCCGGCGGAAAACTGCTGGAAAGCAAAGGGACTAAATACACTTATGATGATGAAGGTAACCTGTTGACCAAAACCACTCCCGAAGGAAGGGTTTGGAGTTATAAATGGGCCGGCAATGGTATGCTGCAAAAAGTGATACGGCCCGATAAAAAAGAAGTGGTTTTTGAATATGATGCTTTGGGAAGAAGGACTGCCAAGGTTTTTGACAGGCAGATAACACGCTGGGTTTGGGATGGCAACACTCCACTGCACGAATGGAAATATGAATTAGCTGAACGCCCCAAAATAATTGTAGATGAATTTGGAGATATAACTACCGACAAAGCCGAACCTTCAGAAAATATTATAAGCTGGATATTTGATGAAGGCAGTTTTAAACCTGCTGCCAAAATTGAAGATGGCAAACTGCAGAGCATTATTACCGATTACCTGGGTACACCTGTTGAAATGTTTGACAAACACGGTAACCAAAGCTGGAGTGTGGACTATGATATTTATGGCAAGATAAGAAAGCAATATGCAGGCGCTGCTAACGATTGCCCGTTCAGGTACCAGGGGCAGTATGAAGATTCAGAAACAGGATTGTATTATAACAGGTTTAGGTATTATGATGCTGAGGAGGGGATTTATATAAAACAAGACCCAATTAGTTTAGAGGGGGGAATTGCTTTATATCAATATGTGAATGATTCTAACATATTATTTGATGAACTTGGTTGTAACCCTGCAACTGCAACCCACATAACTTACCTTGCTGTTGATCAGGCAACAGGTTTACCTTATGTTGGGTATGCAAGTATGCAAGGTAATAAAACAGGGCTTGAAGTTTTACATTACAGGTATAGTGGTAATTATTCAAGATATACTGCTCAACCTGTAGTAATTCATGCACAATATGGATTAGCCGGTAAACAGGTAACACGAGGATTAGAGCAGAGAATGTTTGAAGCAAGAGGTGGGCTCGTAGGAACAGCTAATGCCCAAAATCCTGTAGGCCCTCGTAATGCAAACAGAGCTACCTATCTTGCTGCTGCAGATGGCCATATAAATGCAAATCATGGGGGCGTTTGTCCATAAGTAATAAATGCAAAATAAAATGGCAACTTTTCGAATAAAACCTGGCATGTTATTCAGCATAAAGTTAAAAGACAATCTCTATACTATTTGTTATGCAGCTAGTATTGCAGAGAGGCTATTTTTTGATGTTAAGTCATTAGACGGAAATTGGCGTAATCTAAAACACACAGAACTAAAGCCTTTATTCAGGATTTATGCAGGTAAAGCAATGAATTTATTAGTTTATGAAAAATTAAATATTGCTGACTATACCTTTGATTCAGACAATAATGAAAATTTATGGATAAGGCCAGGAACAAATATAGGAGCAGGTTTTGTTTTTAAGGGAGGAGACTTAGTAAAGGTTTTACCGGATCAGGATTATTTTAATGCTCCAGTTATAAAAAAACACTTAACTGTTCCGGAAGACAAGGCTTTAATTGAAAAATACGAGTTGGTAAATATGTGGGGGGCTGATGATTTAAAAGAAAGATTGATCAGGTATTTTGAGAAAGGAATAAACAGGGATGATTTAAAATTTGAAGTTTTTCCAGGTTTGTGGAATGACAGAGAAGAATTAAGACCCTTAACATGCAGGCTTCCAGTCCCTTTGCGATAATAGCAAACAATTGTTAATAAAGAAATGCAAAAAAATCAACTCAAAATCACCATTATTGTTTTATTAAGCGTCTTAGCCATCTGGCTCTGCTATAACGAAAACAGCCGCTTAACCATCAAACATTTTTTCAGGCAATTAATAAAATCCGTGTTTTAACCCTTGTGCAAATAAAAACAAAACTGTATTTTAAACAACCAAATAATTACCAA
>JAEUVU010000016.1 GCA_016786725.1 Ferruginibacter sp.
TAACTAACCTCCTGGCCTTCACATTCAAGGGCAATATGATCCGGGCTGCGCAATACCTGCGCTTCAAAAAGATCAACGATCGTTTGATCCTCAGGATAAAAGGCAGCAGTGGCATTGTAGGTCTCCAGTAAAAGATGGCGCTCGGCATCACTAGAAAGTAAGCCACCCAACCCGATCTTCCCAATTAGTTGTTCAGGATTATCCATCAGGGTCTTTAAGAAGGAAAAATAAGCATGTGCAAGTCTTTGTATATAGCCCCGGGAAAATTTACCATTGTTATAGGTAACAGTTAAAGTTTGTGCGCCGGAATTAAAAAAAGAGAATAACAGATCAACCTGTAATTCATCAAAAGAAGACAGTTGCTGGAGTCCGTTAACCACACACCCAATCACACCGGTATCAGCGAGCTGCTGCTTTTCCAAACCAAGCATATAATGAACAGGATAGTTGCTGTGCCTGACCCCATGCACAAAATCTTCCTTTATGTGATTTACATATTGTTTAAAATTAAATTCAGAAAAGCCTCCGGACATAACGGGAACAATTGCATTTTGTGAGCCTGAAATTTGTATATCCTGATAAGCAGGAGTGAAAATGCAGGCACCTGAAACTGAACCGTATCGCTGGATAAGAATACTTAAACCCGCAAGTAGTATAATGTGTTTAGCTTTGTAATTAGCTGCAATCTTCTCCAAAGCTGCATATATTTCCCGGGGAACATCAACATGATATTCGTCATTTGCTCTCTTCAGATTGCTACAATCATAATCCTGTAAAGGATTGATGTTTTCAATAGTAATTGTTTTTTCTCCCCAATATTTACGTTCTGCAAATTTCTTATTGGCATTAAGGGATACAAAATCAAGCTTTGATTCTGCTAACATTATAGTTGTTTGATCGTTATAAAAATCTACTGAGGTTATCTGTATTAAGAAGTGGTTGCGTACAGTACATGTTGCAATACCAGTCTCTAAAAGTTAAAAGATATATCGCTGTCGGCCAGCTGAGGCTGAGACTGGGGCTCCTCGATAAAACTGGAAATACAGAGATTTGGATCACCGGCAATTTTTGCAACAAGATTTTTAAAAACCCCTACTAAAAGCTGCACATCTGAATCAGAGAAATAGGCATTGGAATATTCTATCCGGAATGAAAGATATTCTTTGTCTTCCACAGCAATCATGGAAAAAGGATATTTCGCCTCACCACTGAATACCTGGTGGTTTATAAAATTATTATTGTAAGACATTGAATCGTTGTTTTCATAATTCTGGAAAGTGAACATGGTATCAAATATGTTCTTTACCGGTTCAGACCTTCCAACATTGAGGTCGCTAAGCATATCTGCCAGGTCATACAACTGCCTGCTTCCGGCCTCTATAAGGTACTGATGGAGGCCTTGTAAAAAATATTTATACGCTGCCTCCGTATCAACCTTATATCTTATTGGCAACGTTTTTACAAACATACCAATGGTGTCTTCAAACTCAGCATGCATCCTGCCAGAAGCAGCAATACCCACGACCAGATCCAGCTGGCCTGTAATTTCGGACAGATAGATAAAATAGATTGATAACAATACAGAAAACATGGTGATGTTTGGATCAGCAACACCTGACATTATTTCGTTTATTGCTGACTTTTCAATTAGAAAGAAAGTCTCATTTCCCGCATTTGCATCACTGGCGTTGTGATTACTGGGGAATTTTAATTTCGGGATGCCGTCCTTGAATACATCCATCCAAAAACCACTTAATGCTTTGTAATCTGCTGTTGCCCGGTAAGCAAATTCCCACTCTGTATAATCTTTATAGTGATAAGTTACCGGGTTCAAAGTCTCTTCATTAAAAAGTGCCATAAAATCTTTTTCAAGATTCATCTGTGAGATACCATCACAAATAATATGATGAATATCGATCACCAGCAATATCATCTCTTCGGTTAGCTGTATAATAACACATCGTAACAGAGGCGGTTTCTCCAGGTTAAAGGGCTGTACAAAGTCATTGATGATAACATGGGCATCTTTTCCTTCGGCATTGATCTCATTTACAAAAAAATCAACATCATCGAGTATAAACTGAACCAACTTGCCTTTAACCATTTTAAAGCCTGTTCTTAAACTTTCGTGGCGTTGTACCAGCAACCTTATATTTTTCTTTATTTTTTCGGATATTGATTTGCCATTGATCTTTATGGCCATGGGTAAATTATAGGCTTTGTTATCTTTCTGGATAAAGTAGTCGTAGTACATTCTTTCCTGCGCCAGTGAAGTGTGATAAAATTCTTTAACTGGAGTCTTCTGGATGCTCATTAGCTTATCCTTTCCTGCAAGCTGAATATAGGCCGCCTGCTTTTGAATGGTAAGATTTTTAAACAGCCCGCTCAGAGTAATTTTTACACTGAATTCATTATAAATTCTAGCAATCAACCGCATTATCGTCAGTGAATTACCGCCAATCCTTTGAAATTCGTGTGTAACAGATATTTTCTCCTTGCCCAATATATCATGCCAGATATGCAATAGCTTTTCTTCAATGCTGTTAGCCGGAGGTTCTATTGCTTTATCCGGTTTACTATTTTGTAATGTCTTATAATCTATTTTGCCATTACTCAATAAGGGAAAAGATTCAACAATAATTATATCGGCAGGAATCATATAGTCCGGCAGTTCATGTGCCAGGTAATTGCGAAGTTCCTCATAGACTTTTTCGGCCGGCAATTCATTACTGCTAATTATGACATAGGCAACCAAATATTCTTCGCTGCATTCTTCTTTTATAACAACTGCATTTTTAACAAAGTCTGACTCGCAAAGCACGTATTCAATAGCATCCAGCTCTACCCGCACCCCCCTTAACTTCACCTGCCTGTCTTCCCTGCCAATCAGATCAATGTTGCCGTCTGTTAACTTTCTTGCCTTATCGCCGGTTTTAAAAGCTGTGATTTCACCGTGTTCCCGGGAAGGTATTTTCAAAAATCTAGCATTTGTTAAGTCCGCATTATTGAGGTATCCTTTTGAAACATATTGCGAACTGATGTACAAATCTCCCGCCACGAGTGTATTGCAGGGCTTAAGCTCGGCAGACAAGATAAGTAAAGAGGTGCCGGCTATAGGTTTACCGATTGGGATCCTTGTTTTTGCGGTATCCTGTGGATTGATCCTGTAAAATGACCGGATCATAGTGGTTTCGGTAGCACCATACAGGTTAACCAATTGTATTCTTGAACTAAAAATGCTATACCAATTAACCAATTCTCCCGGAATTATTTTTTCTCCTGACAGCAATACATATTTCAGCAGTGGATAATCGTCAACAATAATGTTCTTATTATTTATAAGTCGAAACAGGCTCGGAACACAATGAATGAAATTTATTCCATTCCTGTTTAACCATGGAGTAATTAATTCCGGGGAAAGTATATCGCTCTTATTTTCGGGAATGCAAATGATACCGCCGGTAAACAGCGGAACGAAAACATCTCTTAAAAACGCATCGAAATACGGGCTTATAAATTGGCTGAACCTGAAGCCTTCATGGATATCGAATTCTTCAATTTCCCATTTTAAAAATTGTACCAAACTGGCATTCTTTCCAATAATACCCTTGGGCATCCCGGTTGTACCGGAGGTAAAATATACATACAGGCTATCCTCTTCTTCATATTCCGGATAGATCAAAGTACCTGACTGTTCTTCGCTAATGCCTGCAAGAATATCTTCTATAAAATACACATCTGCGCCATGAAGCGAATTAACATTTTGCTGCACAACTGCCCTGGAAGTGATGATATATTTCAACTGAAGTTCCCCGAACATATGCTCCTGGCGTCTTGCAGGCATTGAAGGATCAAGGGGTACAAATTGGCAGCGTGCGTTAGCTATCCCAATCATAGCTGAAATTATCAGGGGAACATCTCCTGAAAGTATACCAATTGCAGATTCGGAAGCGCATTCCTTCTCTAATAGAAAAAATGTGATCTTATCAGCCTTTTTTAATAGCTGACTGTATGTGGTCTGCTCTCCATCCATGTCAATTGCCACTTTATCCCTGTGCGCATGCAGGCACCTGATAAGTTCATGTTGAAATATCATAAATTAGTTTTGTTTCGGCCCTGTTGCCAGGGCAGTATGTTAAACTTCGTGGTGGATTTTGTTAAAGACGGATGATTAAGACTCGCTGAAAAAGGTTTCCAGTAATATCCCGAATGTAATAACAGTTATCAGTAAGTCGCTTTCAAAAGGAACATTCAATTTAAAACTTTCTTTGCTGTATTTATTTTTTAAACTTTCTATGGTATCAGGATTAAAATAGCCTTGCCTTTTTATTTGATTGTACGAAAGTAAATCCTGGATGTACTCTACCTTGTTCTGCAGCAGGTAAGGGCTTCCGGGAGCAACAAAGCCAAATTTCTCACGGTCAACAACTTTTTCAGGAACAAACCTGCTGGCCAGCTTTTTTACAATGTACTTCTCAGTGAAGTCATTCAGTTTTAAGTCGGCCGGCACCCGGGTGGAAAACTCTGCCAGATCCTTATCCAAAAAAGGATAACGAACTTCCACTGAATTTGCCAGCGCCATTTTATCTCCATGATCGGCAACTAAATGATCTACCAGCCTTACCTTATAGTCAATATAAGATCGCTTGTTTATACTGTTTCTTCCCCTGGTCCTGTCGCCGTTAATTACCGGAAAATTTATACAGTTAAACGCATCCAGGTTATCACTGAGATCTTTTGCATAAAGCGATTTTTTAATTTTATTCAGTTCAGAGAAATTATATTCATAAAACATAGTTTCGTCACCCCAAACCTTTTTCCGAAGTTCTTTCTCCAGCGGGTCAGAAACGGTTTCTATTAAGTTTAAGGCCCGCATTTTATCGAAGCGATATCCCACATAACCAGCGAAGAGTTCATCTGAGCCTTCTCCTGAAAGTATCACTTTAATACCTTTTGCCCTGGTAGAAGCAGATAATGCCAGGGATGCGGTGTTATAAGTTTCTTTAAGGGGGCACTCACAATGGTATACCGCCTGTTTTAATCTTTCGCTGATATCCTTAAAATAGAATGTTTTTTTATTGAGGTATGAATTACTTTGATTGGCTATCAAAACCTGGTAAGGTGTTTCGGAAATATCAGATTCAGTGAAGTCAATGGAAAATGTTTCTTTTTTTGCTTCGGGATGCATTTGATTAACCTTCATGGTTATCATGGATGAATCCAGGCCCCCACTAAGATACAGGCCAGTGGGCACATCTGCCCTTAACCTGAGTGTGATCGCTTTTTCGAATAACTCCTCCAGCTTATCAACGTAGTGTTTTTCCCCCTCCCCATTCATTAAAATCTCTCCTTCGGGATAAATCAAGTCCCAATATTCCTTATCCAATATATGGCCGGTTGCATCTACTTTTAAAAAATGTCCATTTTCCAGGCTTTTAATATCCTTAAATATAGTTCTGGGACTTAGCAAACCAGGGAAAGTAAAAACCTGGTCAAGAGCAACCATATCTACTTCCCGTTTTACTAAAGGATGTTCCAATATTGCCTTTATCTCAGATCCAAAAATAAATACGTTATTCACAAATGTGTAGTACAGTGGCACAATTCCCATTTGATCCCTGGCACAAAACAAATTACCCTTTTTTACATCGTATAAAACAAAAGCGAACTGGCCGTTTAATTTATTGATGAACTCCATTCCCTCCTCTTCATACAAATGTACCAGTACTTCAACATCCGAGGCAGTTTTAAAAACATGTCCTTTTGTTTTCAGCTCCTCTCTCAATTCGATATAATTAAATATTTCACCATTGCACACGAGGAATAACGACCCATCCTCATTACTGATAGGTTGCATCCCGTTCTCCAGCCCGATGATGCTTAAACGGCTAAATCCAAAAGCAACATTATTTACAATGAGCGTATCCTGGGCATCAGGCCCCCGGTGCAACAATTTTTTGTTCATGTTGCGTATAACTTGCCTGTCAGCTTCAGTTATTCCATGATTTAACTTCATAAATCCGCAAATACCGCACATAATTATTCGTGTTTAGATGATAACAGTAAAAAATCAGAGAAAATATGTAATCCCCGAGAAGTCTCTTTTATGACAGTATTTTTAAGCAGGCAATGCAATCATTTTTTTTCCTCTCATGAGTTTGTAATGAAAAGATGTATTTAAACTTCGGCCACTCAGCCCATATATGATTCAACAGAAACATCCATATCGATCGTTCCCACAGGAATTGCCTGATTTTGTAATACGGCACTTAAAATATTTCGATAGTATTCTGTAAACAAAGCAATTGTTTCAGTTTCGTAAAGACCATTGTTATAAATGAATGCTATTTCGATACGATTGCCTGTACTTATCGCCTCAAGCTTGAATTCATACTGGCTGACAACATTGTCATTTTTTTCAAGTTGGATGAAGTTCAATCCGCTTTGTAAGGCGATTTCCTTTTTTTCATCAATGGCAACATAAGAGAAATGCACTTCAACAATAGGATTTTCAAATACACTGTTATCCCCGGCTATCATAGACACCATTTGATCGAACTGAACATCCTGGTTTTCATAAGCATCCAGAACGGCCTTTTTCACATCCAATAAAAAATCTGAATAAGCAGCAGACTGGTCTAATTCAATTCGCAGCGGTAAAATGTTAACGAACGTTCCTACCAGGTTTTTAATATCCTTGTGTGTTCTGCCAATAACGTCTGTTCCAATTATAATATCCCCGCTACCTGATATCCGGGACAGCATGATGTAATAAACAGATAAGAGAATCATAAAATCAGAGACATTGAATATGTTGTTCATAGCCCTGATCCTGTTGTACAAATCTCCCTCAATTATAAGTGTTTGCGTAGAACAAATATGAAAGGAAACATTCATCCGGTTGCCATTAACAGGCAGGTCGATACGTGGCAACTGGCCAGCCAGTTTATCCACCCAGTACTTTTTTTGCAACTCCAGCTTACCTTTTCCATCCTGTATCCACTGCGCATAATCAACATACCGTACCGGCAATACAGGCAATGCTTTTCCGTGATTGATGAGCATGAAATCATTAACAAGTATCTCAAGAGAAGCACCATCTGCTATAATGTGGTGGATATCAAGGAAGAGTATGTTCCTCCCCTTTTCATCTTTTGTTAAACCACACCGGAACAAAGGTGGTTTTGCCAGATCAAAAGGCTGTATAAAATCCTGCAAAGACTGTTTGATATTGCCAGAAGACATATTGACTGATTTCAGCTCAAATGGCACGTTTTCATAAACTTTTTGTACCACGCCTTCATCCTGCAGAATAAATCCTGTCCGCAGACTTTCATGTCTTTTGATCAGTTCTTCAAACACATGCCTGATTTGCTCGGCGCTGATATTTTCATCTACTTCAAAAGGAAATGAAATATTAAAAGCAGTACTTTCCTGATGCAGTTCATGCTGGTAAAACATACGTTCCTGAGCAGGAGATGCCGTATAGTATTCCTTATTTGCTGCCCGGGGAATATGGTCTGCGTTGTTGGCTTCCATTCCGGCAAGCAAAGATGCCAGCTTTTTGATAGATGGATTTTGAAAAACATCCCCCAGCTTCAATTTAACATGAAAAACGTGCTGAATCTCATTAATCAAATGAAATACTTTTAAAGAATGTCCGCCTGCTTCAAAAAAGCTATTATTTACAGGCAGTTTACTTTTGTCAACCTTCAAAACATCTGCCCAAACATTCAGCAGTCTTTCTTCCGTAGCATCGAGGGATTCTTCTGTATTCGTATCTGCTGTTACAGGCGCTTCAGGCAAAGCTTTGCGATTTATCTTACCGTTTGGCAATAAAGGAATTTTATCTAAAGCAATCAGATAGGATGGCACCATGTTCCTGGGCAAAGCCGTTTCCAAATATGTCCGTAATTCTGCAAGCCCGGGTGTAAGTGTGCCAACCACGTACGCATAAATCTGGTTCTCCAACTCTTCATTTTTCTTAACGATAAGTACGGCGTCTTCAACCCCCGGAAACTTTAATATATTTTGCCTGATGTCATCGAGTTCAATCCTGATACCCCTTATCTTTATCTGCTGATCTATTCTTCCCAAAATCTCGATTTCACAATGTTCATTCAGCCTGCCCAAATCGCCCGTTTTATAAATCAGGTCATTGGCCTGTTGTGAAAAATGATTTTTTATGTAAGTTGCCCCATCGGGTTTCTTATCTTTTAAATAACCTGCAGCACGGTATGGAGTTCTCACATAAATTTCTCCAATCGCATACCTGGGGCACAAGTTCATTTCTTTGTCTAAAATTAAAAACTGGGCTCCGGGTATTGGTTTGATAGGAATAAAATTACGCAAACGGTCGGCGGGCTGAATAAAATAACATCCTTTTGCAAGCGTTGTTTCGGTGGGCCCATAAATGTTCACCAATTGTATCTTACTTTCAAATGCAGCATACCAATCTTCCAGCTCGAATGGCATGATCTTTTCTCCTGCCAACAGTATGTACCGGAGGCTGCTAAATTGCAGGCTGTTGGCTTTGCTTTTAAAATACTTAAAGAAACTGGGTACACAGTGAATAAGATTAATTGATTTAGCATCGATCCATTCACATACTTTTTCTCCGGTTAAAAGATCACTTTCGTCAGGTATACATATGCTTGCTCCGGCGCATAGCGGTACGATCGTATCCCGCATAAAAACATCAAATCCGGGGTTGGTAAACTGGCTGAATTTAAAAGACCGGTTTATATTAAATGTCTGAATCTCCCATTCCACAAAATGACTCAGACCTTTATTTCTACCAACCACGGCTTTGGGAATGCCTGTACTGCCGGAAGTAAAATATACGTAGATATTGTCTTCCACGTTGTATTTATAAGTATCAGTCGATCCTAAAGAATCTACGGAAATGTGAGGGTATATCCACGTCATATTTTCTTTATCCTGTAAATCTGAACTCAAAAAAGCATGATCACACTGATCTGTGATAATGCAAGCAATATCTACCTGATCAATCATGGAACAAAGCCTTGTGGCAGGGAGGGAAACTTCTAACGGAACAAATATATTCCTGGATTTCAGAATCGCTAATATGGAACAAATAACAAGACAACGATCCTCACAGAAAATACCAATATAACTTTGTTCAGGAATACCGGCTTTCGTGATGGCATTAAAAATATTATTTACTTTCTCCTCGATCTCTCCATAGGTGAATTTGTTTCCATTGTATTCAATTGCACATTCATTTTTGTTAACTGCAAAGCTTTTGTTCAGCTTTTCCTGAATGGTTAAAACCGGCTCATATGCATATAGACTAATTGAGAAATTCTCTTCATTCAGATAAGCAGTATCCCGGTTAAAAGTAACCACTGTTTTAACTTTCTGCTCAGCGTTGGCGGCAACAGAAACAAGTATATTGAGAAAATTTCCTGCAAAATCGCTGATCATTTCTGTTGTATACCTGTCCGGATCAAAGGTAAAATCTAATGAGTCGGAATTTATAGCAATGTATAAGTCGTATACCGAATCGCCGGTGAAACAAAACTGATTTGGCGATGTAATTTTGAGCGTTTTTGCAAAAATCAAGAGATGGTTGGGCGTATCCGAATCATCCCCAACAAGTTTTTTAATTTCTGCAAACGAATGATTTTCGAATTGAGTTTTATTCAACTCCTTAGCGCCCGTACTTTTAAGCAGATCACTAAAAGTATCGTTATTATCAAAGCATATCCGAACAGGTAAAGGGTTGAGTGTTATTTTTTCTGAAGCAGGCGCAGTGCCTGATTGATCAGCATCCGGCATTTCAGCGCCCACAAATACAATATCTTCTGTATGATTATACTTTGACAACAAAACGGCCCAGGCACATTTAAATATTGTATCCACGGAAACATCAGTCTCTTGGCACAACACATATAGTTTTTGTTGCAGGGAAGTGTTGATTAAATAATGTTGGCTTTGATATTGCCTGGCTGCTGTTTTCATCAAATGACCAGCCTGCTGCGGCAACATCGCCGCATTTTCGTAACCCGCCAGGTACTCTTTCCAAAATGAAGCCAGCTCATTTTGTTGTGCATAATGTAAAGATCGTTCATCAAAAGAAAGGATCGGCAATTCCCGGATCTCTGCAGCCTCCTCACACACGATACAGGACAATACATCTTTAAAATGATCGGATATCCTGCCAACCATTTTCTGTTGCAGAAGCCCCATATTGTAGCTGAACCTGATATCCAATCTTGTTTCAGACGCATGTACCACAATGGTAAGCGCATAGTTGGTATGTTCTTCAACTTTTATTCCTGTGATCTTAAGTTTCCAGCCCTTGTTCATTATATCCCAGTCAACAGGGTAATTCTCATACACCAATAAGCTGTCAAACCAATCTCCCTTTATTCCGCTGTATTGCTGCACTTCAGTTAGTGGTGTGTATTGAAACTCCTGGCTTTGTTGATGCGTGTCCTGTAAATCCCTCAGCCAGCCTGCTATGCTATTTTGATGAGTTATTTTGCTGCGCAGTGGTTGTGTGTTCAGGTACATGCCCACTTTATGCTCAATACCCGGCAGATCGGCCGGGCGGCCAGATACGGTAACGCCGTAAACGATATCTTCAGCCGAAGTATACTGGTGCAGTAAATAACTCCACACCCCCTGTAAGATGGTATTGATCGTTATACGATTATTCTTTGCATATGTTCTTGTTTTTTCGGACAGTGTTTGGTTTAGGGTTAATTCTTCCGTACTGTATTCTCCACCCCTGTTACGTTGCTGCGTTGTTTCTATGAAAGGAAGTAGTGTGGGAGCATTGAGTTCCGACAAATAGTGTTTCCAGTATGCCTTTTCATTATTTCTGTTTCGCTTTCCAACATAAGTTACATACTCTTTAAACAAATCTTGAGTTGGCGCATCCAGCACCATTCCATTGGCCAGTTGCTCATATGTTAGCAGCAGTTCTGTAATTATCAAGGGAACAGACCAGCCATCTAATAAAATATGATGATGGGCCCACAATAACTTATATCTATCTGCGGCTAACTGCACCAGCCGCAACGATATAAGGGGTGGCTGACCAAAATCAAACCCCTGTTTTTTTACTGAACGCCAGTAATCATTGATAGCAGCCAATTGTTCATCTGCTTGCTGTGCGCTGTAGTTTACAACATCAAAAGGCACCAAAGCAGTTTTATACACGCATTGCACCGGTATTTTAAACCTGTCGGTATAAAAACCGCTCCTTAATATCGTATGCCTGTCCAGCAGGTATTGCCAGCTCTGCTGTAACAGGCTTGGGTCAACAGCCTTAAGGTCCACTTCCTGCTGCTGAATGTAGCCGCCCGTATCGGCGCCTTCCAACAGGCTATGAAATAACATTCCTTCCTGGAGCGAACTAAGCGGATAGATATCTTCAGTCACTTCATAACGTTTACGCCCATCAGGAAGTTCCTCCAGCATAAACACATCCAGTTCTTTTAGGCTTACCAAATCTCCCAACATATAGTCGGAAGGTGTGCCATAGGCAGGCCTGGCGGCAGCACAATGATCAACAATATTTACAAGCTCCAGCATATATAACCGCATCAATTCTTCCACACTGGATTTTTCAAAATGCAAGTTGCTATAGGTAAGATTTATTGTTAATTGCCCATGAGACACAAAAATATTAAACGTTAATTTGCTTCCGGCCCGATGTGCTCCTCCCACCATGTTACCCAGGTAGTCTTTGTCTAAAAAAAGCGACAGGCCGGCTTTTGATTCCTGGTTGTCCTCGTACATTTCATCAAAACGGCCAAGGTAGTTGAACAGAATGCACCAGGGATCTTGCGCTGAAGTTAAACCAGGCTCTGCATTCAGGTATTTCAATACCCCGTATCCAATTCCGCCATCGGGAATTTTTCTTAACTGCTCCTTTACATCGCGAATGCTATCTGAATAATTACCCCCTTCAGAACCGGCACATTTCAGAATTACCGGATACAAAGTTGTAAACCATCCTGTAGTATGACTGATGTCCGTTTCATTTATTAAATGCTCCCTTCCATGTCCTTCCAATCCCACACTTAGTTGCTTATGACCACGCCAGTTCAATACTGCTGCAGAAAGAGCGCTTAACAAAATATCGTCGATCTTCGCATTATACGCTCCTGACACTTCTGTTAATAGCTTCTGTGTGGTTTGCTGTTCAAGGCTCCTGCTCAGCACCAGGCAATCTGAAACTTTTGCAATTAATCCCTGGTTTCTATCTACGGAGATGGGTGTATAAGAATTGATAATACTGAGCCAATAATCTTTTTGACATAATAATCTTTCCTCGCTGCTGTACGCCTGCAACGCATTGCCCCATTGGCGATAAGAAGCTGTTTTTTGCCCAAGCCACTCTTGCAGCACCGGGTCCGTTTTACCAGCATTCTCCAGCAACGATCTCATATCTTCGATCAAAATTCTCCACGACACGCCATCGATCACCAAATGATGAGCTATAATTAATAAGCGGTTGTAAGCTTCCCCCTCACCGGTAACAAATAATACAAAACGAATAACTTTTCCTTCCCTGATTTTTAACCCACGCTGGTACAGCTTATCCCTTTCATTCAGCATAGCTGCCAGTTCGTTTTGCCCCACAGCTGATAAATCTTCTTGCTCAAAATTCACCCCAGCTTCTTCCTGATAAAGCTGTTGCCAGCCATCATCAGCAGGTGTATATGAAAAACGTAGCCCATCATGATGTTTTATCAAGACCTCAGCCAAGGATATCAGTGTGCTGGCATTGATTTGTTTTGATATTTTTAATAAAACCGACTGGTTAAAATGATCTATTGCGCTTTTTTCAGCGAAGTTTAAATACCAATGTTGCACCGGTAACAGGGGAGCCTTTCCTGATAGCAGGCCTTTTTCTGCAAAATCACCCGGCCCGTTAATTTGTGCTGAATTGATAAACGAAGACAGTTCTGAAATTTGCGGATGGTTAAACACGTCGATTGGTTTCACCTGGTAGCCAAGTCTCTTCATACGGCTAACCATTTGTATCACCATGATAGAATCACCACCCAGTTCAAAAAAATTATCATTTGCACCTATTTTTTTTACTTTTAAAAGATCTTGCCAGATGCCGGCGAGGGTTTGTTCCAGACCGGAGGATGGTGCTAAATAGTCATCAGCGGGCAATTCATCTAAACCGGCATCGGGCAACGCTTTTTTATCAATCTTTCCATTGGTTGTCAGGGGCAGTACATCTAATTCGACAGTAACTGCAGGCACCATATATTCCGGTAAATTCTTCTTCAACTTTTCGATCAGTTGCTCCCTTTTATAGCGAGCAGCAGGTACAACGTAACTCACAAGCCTTTTATGTACATCTCCTTTAGCCAGCACTACAACCTGGTGTACCAGGCCGCTATTCAAAACAGCCTGTTCTATCTCGCCCAATTCTATCCTGTATCCTCTAATTTTAATCTGGTCATCGAACCGTCCACTAAATTCGATATTACCATCGCTTAACCAACAGGCTAAATCACCAGTTCGGTATAAACGTTCGGTACCGCTTTTACTAAACGGATTCATTATAAATTTTTCATTAGTCAGAGCGGGTTTATTGAGATACCCCCTGCTCAGGCCAACACCGGAAACACACAACTCACCTTTAACACCAATCGGGCAAAGATTGCCCATTTTATCAATTATGAAAATATTCATGTTCTGCACTGGCTTGCCTATGGGTACAGATAAATTCCTTACAGGCGGTTCTAAAAAACAGTGACAGATATCGTCAGACGCCTCCGTGGGACCATAAGCATTTACCAATGTTGTGCCGCTTCCATATATTTCGTACCATTTGTTCACTAACGCTGCCTGTAAAGTTTCACCTGTAACCAATAAATACCGAAGCTGATCAAGCTTTTGCATTAAGGGCCTTTCAAGTATCGTAGCAAGGTAAGAGGGCACAAGTTCTGCAATTGTAATTTTGTCCTTCGCCAGGCTGTCCATTAATATTTCGGTATCCAAAATGGCGTTCTTGTTGTAAATAAATGTTTGCCCGCCACATAGCGTAGCACTAAACATTTGCCAAATAGATATATCGAAAGTATATGAAGCCGTAAAAGCCATCCTGCTTTGGTTGTTCATGCACAGTTCATTGACTTTCGCAAATAAGTGATTAAGCATACCGCGGTGTTCAATTTGAACACCTTTGGGTTGGCCTGTAGATCCAGATGTGTAAATGATATAGGCCAACTGGCCAGCTTCTATTGCAGGCAAAGCGTCACTTTTTGAAAACACTTCAATTTTATGCCAATCATCGTCAAGAGATATTTTGGATACTTCTGTGTTCGCAAATAAAGAAACTGTTTTAGAACAGCATACAACCAGGCGGCAGTCTATATCTTTAATCAGGTAATTTATCCTGTCAACCGGGAATTCGGTATCCACCGGAACATAGGCGCCGCCGGCTTTCCATATTCCCAAAATTCCAATAATCATTTCCAACCCACGCTCAATACAAATTGGCACCAGGCTTTCTCCTGAAATACCGCAATGGTTTAAGTAAACCGCCAGCCGGGTACTTCGTTCATGAACTTCCTTATAGGTCAACTGCTTTTCTTCAGCTACAAATGCGACAGCATCCGGCGTTTTCATAGCCTGTTCGTTAAATAACTCTACAATTGTCTTGTTATCCGGATAAATGGTCTGGGTATTATTAAAGCCAAACAACAACAGTTTTTTTTCTTCGGCAGGGAGTATATTGATATCCTCAATTCTTTTATCGGAAGCGCTATCAAATTGCTCAATAATGTAAAATATTCTTTTTACAATGAGCCAGGCATCTTCTTCTGTAAAATATTTTAACAGGTAATCGATCCTCAGCTCAATATCCTGTTTTTTGCCATAGTCTCTCCACCAAAAATGTATCGGGTATGGCTGTTCATCAGTTGAAACATCGTATGTAGTAGAGATTGTGTCCTTAATAAAAAGGTTAGATGCAATCAGGTTATAAGATATCGCAATGTCAAAAAGCTGGCTCTTATTTTTTGAAAATATTTTTAAATCTCTATTCAGCTGATCAATTGGGTAATTAAGATGCCTGTAATTTGTTCTTTGCTTAGCCTTGATGGTATCAAAAAGCTCCTGCACAGTTATGATTGATTCGTCGAGCTTATTCACAAACGGGAATACCTGGGCAAAAGAACCAAAGACAGTTCGTTCCCTGCTATTTCGGCGGTTATGGGACGTTAAGCCATACACCACGTTTTGCCAACCAAGGCTTTTGTAATAAAAAACATTGAGTGCCGCAATTGTAAGTTGTGCAAAATTAATTTTGTACTTTTCAATCAATGATCCGCATTTTTCCAAAATAAGTGCATCCGGTTTTACTACTATCGTGCCGCTTTTGTTACCACTGTAGTTAAATCTCGGAGTGAGCGACTCATAATGCTGTTCGCTGAATTGGCCTAACCAATACTGCTTATCCTGCTCGAATAACTTTACATCAAACGAATTAAAATAGTCCTCAACACATGACCGGTAGGTAGTGGTAACCATATCAATTTCCCGGCCTTCAATTATAGAATTGTATTTTTCAGAGACGTATTTATTAAAGATTGATATACCAGCTCCGTCGGAAATCAAGTGATGAAAACGGAGAAATAAGTAATGTTCTTCGCCCGATAGTTTCAAAATAGCAATTTCAAAAAGCCTGTCATTATAAATATCAAAAGGAATGCGCATGCTGCTCTTTATCCAGGCATCTGCATTCTCCGAAGGGGAAGCAGCGCTTGAAAAATCAATCTCTTTTATTTCAATCTCACCGATAGGCTTGCTATAACATTTAACAACTCCTGCGTGATCTTCAGTAAATGACAAACGCGTGGCATCAAAGGACAGTACGGCAGAATGCACAGCTTTTTTTAAAGCTGCAATATCAACCTGGCCCTTAAGAATATTGAGTACACCCAGGGTATAATGAACGCTTTTCGCATCCATCATCTGATCGAGATAAATTCCATTCTGACTTGGGTGAAGAGGAAATAAATTCTTTTCCATACTTAAATTTGGCAATAACTTTTCCAGAATATTTAAAATCCTCCCTGCACGTAGAAAGGCCTTATGAGAAGGATTTTTTGCGGTTGCATGGTCTTATTAATTATCAACCAATGTTCCTGCACCTGTGGTGATACCTAAGTTGTAATAATGCGTGGCTATTGCTATATCAAAAATAGCCATACCCATAGGATTAAACATGACCGGTTGATTTGGTTTAAAGCATGCTAAAACATCGTTTTTAACAATATCAATAACAGATCGTGTATCAGCTTCTGTAAGGCCGCACTGAAGATGCATGTGTTCAATATCCGTTTTTTCACGACATACCTCTGTCCAGTCATCTACAAGCATAGCATCTTTAAACCAGGGATAAACTGTTGTTTTATAATCTCTGAGAGAAACATTCAAATGTAGTGAACCCGGTTTAGGCTGCTGATCAATATAGGCTGCATCAGATACAGTGCACGTAATAAAAATGTCTGCGTCTTCGTAAGCTTTTGTCCAGTCTGAAACTATTTCAACCCGATCATCTCCTTCAAAAAGGGCAGGGTTTACCGGACGGATATCATAAACAGATATCTTTGAAATTCTATCTCCCAATAATCCCATACACATTTTTAGGTGATTGTATCCTATAGGCCCCATTCCGGTAATACCAATCCTTATGTTAGCCAGTTCTCTCGTCTTTTTAAAATGCTTAATGACAAGCCCGCTAACAGACGCTGTGCGAATAATACTCAGCAATGCAGTATTAATAACTGCAAGCGGCTCACCAGTATCCGCATCATTCAAAATTACCACGCTGTGGGCCCTTGG
Source organism: Ferruginibacter sp. (assembly GCA_016786725.1). Classification (GTDB taxonomy): domain Bacteria; phylum Bacteroidota; class Bacteroidia; order Chitinophagales; family Chitinophagaceae; genus Ferruginibacter. Next base: position 16,849 of record JAEUVU010000016.1, read on the forward strand.
TATACCATTTTGAATATTCCCCGGAAAACTGGCGATCCATTTAATACCTGCTTTGTTAAAATTACCTCCTAAAAATGCAGGCATTGCGATGATCCTGTTTTTTGGATTTCTAAAACGCAGGTATGGTTTCAGGGGTTGGGCAAAGTCTTTGTCGTTCATACACAAAACCGCCTCCTCAATAACATCTACAAGTGCAGTCCAATCGATACCGATCTTCTTTATATCTGATTCATTTAATACTAGCATAATTTTTATTTATGGTGTTACAATTTGTTTTCTTTCCTTTTCCAGTTTTTCGCGGATATTTTTACACCAGGTCTCATTGTAAATAGTGTCGTAATATCTTTCACCCCTGTCGGGAAAAATGGCAACAACGTTTACCGGTTGGTAAAGCTCCTTTTGTGAAAAATACTTTTTTATTCCGGCCAGTACAGAGCCAGAGGAGCCTCCCGAAAAAATACTGTGCTTCTCTAATAATTCGTAACACGCATCAATGGTCTCCACTTCATCTACCATAACAACCTCATCTATACTGGCAGCAGAAAGGATTTTTGGAACCATACTGGAGCCTATACCGGGTATAAACCGCTTTTTAGGAGGGTTATTAAATATAACAGACCCCTCTACATCTACTGCTATTACTTTTGCGTTGGGATAATTTTCTTTTATTTTCTGCGACACACCTGTTATTGTTCCTCCGGAACTTACACCCATAAAAATGTATTCAATTTCGTCTACCTGGTAACAGATCTCCCTGGCCAGTGTGTGGTAATAAGCAGCAGCATTCAGCGGGTTTTCATATTGATTAACCCAGTAAGAGTTTTCAATATCTTTCTTGAGTTCATTTATTTTTTCGATACGTGTAAGTAAGTAACCTCCGTATTTATCAGGCTGGGTAACTTTGATGATTTCGGCCCCGCTTGAACGTATGAGATTTTCATTCATCAGGGTTATATTTGGATCTACTACGGCAATGAATTTCAGTTCGTGATATTTGCAATAGGCAGATAAAGCCACTCCAAAATTACCCGACGTTGATTCGATAATGGTAGTATCTGAATTGATTGTTTTGCTCTGTTTCAGCTTTTTTAAAATGTAATGAGCGGCCCGATCCTTTACGCTTCCGGTTGGATTGTAAGCTTCCAATTTGGCATACAATGTAATGTGGCAATTATCTTCCATGCTTATTGAAACAATTGGCGTATTGCCAACTTTTTCAAAAATGTTTGATATATACATTTTGCAGTTTTTTGTTTATGAAATAAGAAGATTGATTATTAAGAATATTTACAGACAATTGTCCGAACATTTGTATTTGCGGAGCAACTGTAACGATTTGAATTACTGAATTGCCAGCATATATATTTTTGAGATGAGGGTATGCAGGGATTGGCCGGAGTAACGATGCCAACACTTCCAGTTGTTCAGGGACGAAAAATTCAGGCAGATACTTACTTTAAAAAAAGTCCGGCTGAGGTTTCGAAATCCGCCACTTCCAGTTTTCCCATTTTCATTTTAAGTACCTTATCGGCAACATCAAAATAATGGTCGTCATGAGTGATGGCTATTATGATCTTTCCATTCTGTTTCATATCAGGCAACAGCGTCCTGTAAAAAAAATTTCTGTATTCCGGGTCCTGGTCGGCAGCCCATTCATCAAAAAGATAAATGGGTGAGTCTTCCAGGTAACACTGAAACAAGGCCAGTCTTTTTATTTGTCCGCCCGAAAGTTTTATGCTGTTGTACCTGTTTCCAATGATCTTAACTTTTTCATCAAGCCCCAGCAATTTCAGATAATCGGCAATTTCAGCTTCCCTGTTTGCCATATTAACATTATATAGTTTTTCGAATAAAAACGCCGGGCTGAAACATACAGAAAAATATTCGCCCAACTCTGAGCTGTGAACAGGCTTTTCATTGATAAAAAAAGTCCCCCCGTCTGGTTTGTAAAGACCGGTAAGCAGCTTCGAAAGTGTGGTTTTTCCACTACCGTTTCCACCAATAATAAACAATATCTCTCCCGCTTTTACTTCTACATTTATTGGTCCAACGGAGAATGGATGCACCTCTGCTTCCTCTTTGTAAGTATAGGTGATTTCTTCTGCCCGTAAGCTATTCACATTTACCATTTTGCTGGCAGGCACAGGAGCCTGTACATCGAAATTTGCCGGAATATCTTTCAGAAACTGATCAATTCTTTTTTTAGCGATCTTAAGCTGCATTATGCTGGGGATCGCATTTAGCACATTGTCAATTGGTATAATTAAGTAGAGTAAAATAACTATAAAAGACATGATACTCTCACGCTGAATATCCTTGAAAAAAAACGGTAAAACAAAAACAACAACACCAAGCAATAAAGTAATTAAACACTCACCGATGATAAATACATCTATATAGCGAATATTTGCAATGGTCGTGTTTTTTCTGAATTCGTTTGCCGCGCCGGCAATATCACTTTTATACTCTGCCTTCTTTTTCTGATGCAGGCTTATTTCTTTGAAACCATCGATCATACCACTTATATACCGTACAAAAACGTTCTCAGAATCTCTTGAGCGGTGAAAGTACTTATCCGTATTCTGCGTAACAACATAGTAAATAAACGAAATAAGGCCAAACACAATAATAATCACAATTGTTGACCAGAGGGAAACTAGCGAAAGGTAAACAAACCCGCCTACTATGGTGAAGATACCTCCCATGAAAACAACAGCTGTGTGGGCAATTTCGCTCAGCCTTAAAATATCATTGTTTAATGACGTGTAAACCCTGCCACGATCTAATGTTTCGAAATTTTGATAAGATGTTGCGAAGATTTTATCGATTAGTTCAAGCCTCAGGTCGTAAATCATTTCCATGGAGAATTTTGTTAAGGCCCTTTGTACAAACCGCCTGGACAAAATGTAAACAGCAGCAGCAAGCAGATAGTAAAAAACAAGGTATTTGGTTTCTAAACCTGAGCTTAAGGAATTTGATACCAGGGTAATCACTGCAATGTTTGCGATACCGGAAACTATGCTTAAAAGCAAGACCAGGGGGAGCAGTTGACGAATCTTGCTATGATGCGGAAAAAACAGGTTCAGGGCGTATGCAATAAAGGTTATCACCAGTGCTGCAACTGCCAAAATAATCATGACCTTAAAACTTACCGGCGACCAGAGAAACATGTTGTACCAGTTAAACCCGGAAGATGCATAAGGATAGACATAAATGGCAAACAGTAATGGAAGCAGGATAACTGCTGACCAGCCAAGCCTGCTAATACGCTGAACCGTAATGCCGGCATACTGGCGGCTGCCTTTTGCCACGTCAATAATAACCGTGATCGCAAAACCGATCAGTAAAAAAATAAACAAGCCCATGATGATACTCATCATAGAGTAAAATGTATCACTGCTGTCATTTTCAATAGCAACTTTTTCTGCTCTTTTGTCCGCCAAAGCATTTAGGCATTTTGTAGCTATGACTGAGGTGTAATTGCTGTTTGAATTTGCCAGCACAATAACTCCCGCCTGGCTATCTGGCAAAAATGCCATGCAGCTACTATAATTCGGGCCCATTCCCTCACTGTAAATCTTTCCGTCGCCCTTTAAAGAAACACTCCATCCCATTCCATGGCCTGCCATATCGTGAAAAGGCACTTTTATATCCATGGTATGCGTTTGCTGTAAGTAGTTTAGAGATGAATCTCCCTGAGTCATTTGAAAAACAAGCCACTCCGCCAGGCTTTTCGCATTTGAAAATAGCGGGGCAGTAAAACTTTTTCCCCTGTAAGCAGGTGCTATAAAATGCCTGGGATTAAAAAAACCAATTTTGTAACCAGAACTTATCAATGCAGCTTTGCGAGGCTTTTCAAAGATCGTGTTAAAAAGGCCCAGTGTATCCAATACCTCTTCCTGCAGGTAATTGATATAATCTTTTTGTTTTACGGCCTGTATAATAAGTGTTAAAATATCATAGTTAATATTACTGTGGCTGTATACTTCTCCCGGCAAAGTGTTTAACTTAATCCCGGGTGTTTTTACAAACAATTGCTTCGCAGCTTCAACAGAATTTATATCATCATTAGCCGACAAAATATGAGCTGATATACCGCTGGTATGATGAAGAAGTTGCTGTACGGTTACGATAGCAGGCTCATTTTTATATTGCGGGCGAAACCACGGTAAATAGTAGGACACACGCTGATTTATATCTATCAGGTGCAAGGCAGCGAGCTTAGTGATGGCTAAAGCAATAAAAGACTCCCTGCACTCATTAATCTCGAAAAGGGTTTCAGGCAAAACAGGTCTTTGACTTCCCACCGAGGAAAATCCATAACTTCTTATAGTATACTGTTTGCCTTTAACGAATACAACATTCAGTCCGGGTATATCTCCTTCAACCATTAATCTTTTTATGTCCGCTTCCGTCTTTTTAATTAGAAGGCTGTCCACAGTGCCTCCCTGACCATAGGATGTTATGGCGATAAAAAATATTGCAGAGAAAAAAAGAGATTTTAGATTTTTCAACGGTTGGTAAAAGTATAATGGTAACTAAGAGCCAGCAGCTAACATGGGCCTGGCAGCCGCTATTTTGTCTTCAATAATTTTTTGGATTTTGATGGCGTGATTATAAATAAAAAAATGTCCACCAGGCATTTGCCTGATATCAATATCTCCAGTAGTCTCGTTTTTCCACGGCTCTACTTCCTCGATTTGCATATCTTCCCTATCGCCAAAAATTACCGTCACCGGAATATCGAATGGAGGGGAAGGTTCATAGTTGTAGGTTTCGAGTAGTGTGAAATCAGCCCGGATGATGGGTTCGAAATAGTTCATAATTTCTTCATTCTCCATGATCTCTTCCGGCATGCCTTTCAGGCTTTTTATTTTGTCGATAAATTGCTGCTTGCCCAAAAGATGATAACTTTTTTTGAAGGGAACGGAAGGAGCACTTGCCCCCGTTGCAAATAAATGAAGTGGTTTTTTTAGTCCGCCTTGTTGAATATGTTTGATTAACCTGAAAGCCAGCAAACCTCCCAAACTATGACCGTAAACTGCATAAGGCTTATCCAAATAAGGTTGGGCCTGTTGAAAAAGATCAATTTCTGCCTGGTCAATATTGTATAACAAAGATTCCTGGGTTCTTTTACCCCGGCCAGGCAGTTCCAGCACAACAGGTGAATAAACACCAGAAGCACTGTTAAACAATCCGGAAAATGAATATTTGCTCCCACCGGAAAACGGGAGGCATAACAGGTTGATCTTACTCATTTGAATACATCATTTAACTTGCAATGGTATCCTGAGAAATATGCGCCAATACATTTCTGTTAAGAAAAGGTATCCTCACCAGAATCTTATCTATGTTTCTATAATTAACAACCTCACACCGGACACCTAGGAAAACACCCTTTTTAATTTCCACAATCTGGCCCGGAGCAAACCTGCTATCTGAAACTTCCACATCCAGTTTCTTATCCGCAATGATCCTTAGCTTATCAATGGTTTCATTGTTTACTTTGGCGATCTCTTTCCCAAATTTTACGTAATACAGGCTCCCGTCACATTCCAGGCTCTGATAATACTCTTCAAGTTTATTCACTTTAATAAATACATAACCGGGGAAAAGTGGTTCGTGCACATATTTTTTTTGATTGCGCCAGATTCGTATTTTTTGTGTAAGTGGCAAGAATGAGTGTATCCCCATCTCTGTCAATTGACCAAAAACCTTTTTTTCATGCCTTGGCTTTGTGTAGATCAAAGCCCAGCCTTGCTTATAACTTTTCATCTTTAAAAAATAAAAGGTTGATACAGTAGTTGCATTACATTCCCGCAAATGCAGGAAAACGAGAAATTACTTTGAGAAGGATTTATTCAAACTGAAACACAAAAGATCACAAAAAGTACGGAACGCCTGGTTTATAGGCTGATTTTTTTTGAAATGTATAGCTATCGCTACTGCAAGGACTTATTCGTTTACTTACACTGATTGATCTTTAATATACCATGAAATTAACATCTATTATTTCATATTAAAATAAAAAAATACTAAAAAATATTTCGGTTTTTACGAAAACAAAAAAATTAACATATACAGCTTTTCACAGATCAGGAGGTAACATTAATATTAAAGCGGTTGATAATGAATGCGCTTAATACTATAAAATCATATTGCAGGTTTATCATCTCAAGTAAAACGCAACGATACAGATATGGGTAATAAAAAAACCCTTCGAAAATCGAAGGGCTTAGGTTATTTGTCGGGATGGCAAGATTCGAACTTGCGACCTCCTGGTCCCAAACCAGGCGCGATAACCGGGCTACGCTACATCCCGAACTTAAAAATATATGATGGGTTTATTGGGAGCACCCGATCTATTTAAAACTAATAAGAACTTTTTGCGGTGAGGGTGGGATTCGAACCCACGGTACAGTTTAACCCGTACGACGATTTAGCAAACCGTTCCTTTCGGCCTCTCAGGCACCTCACCGAAATTATTAATTACTCTTTTAAAGCAAATTTTTTCTTTCGTCCGCCAGCTGGCGGAACCTCACCTAACCTGCCCTTGTTTTGTAAGGGGTGGCAAAAATACAATTCAAACCGGTATCACCCAAAACTAAATGCTAAATCGGGCAACATTTATTGATATTTTTTATCCGTTTGCTTCCTGCAATATTTCAAAGCTGACGCCATTAAACAAAAAATCCAAATTCACAGGAATTTGGATCAGATATTAAGTGCTCGGTTTTACTATTTTACATGGCTGCCAAATGAACCTTCTGTTGTAATTCCAGTACACTTTCTTTAAATAAGCTGTCCGTATCCATCAGGTCTTTCACCGTTTGGCAACTGTGAATTACGGTTGTATGATCCCTGCCACCAAAATGTTCGCCGATTGTCTTTAATGAATTTTTGGTAAATGCCTTTGCCAGGAACATGGTTATCTGCCTTGCCTGCACAATTTCACGCTTGCGTGTTTTTTGGAGCAGCTTATCATATGGCACATCAAAGTACTCACACACCATTTTTTGAATGGTATCTATGGTAATTTCTTTACTTGATGATTTTACAAAATTTCTGAGCACTTTCTTGGCTAATTCAAGGTCAATTTCCCGTTTATTTAGCGAAGATTGTGCCAATAATGATATCAAAGCGCCTTCCAGCTCACGAACATTACTGTTTATATTATAGGCAATATATTTTACTACTTCCTGTGGCATCTCCAACCCATCATTCTTCATCTTTTTCTCCAGTATCTCAATCTTGGTTTCGTAATCAGGCACCTGCAGGTCGGCACTGAGGCCCCAACGGAACCGGCTGAGTAGTCGTTCCTGCACACCTTCCAAATCTTTGGGTGGTTTATCGCTGGTTAAAATTAGCTGCTTACCACTTTGATGTAAATGATTAAATATGGAGAAGAAAGCGTCTTGCGATTTTTCGGCACGATTAAAAAATTGCACGTCATCAATGATCAATACATCTATCAATTGATAAAAATGTATAAAATCGTTGATGGCGCCATTGCGGCCATGATCTATAAACTGGTTGATGAATTTTTCGGAGCTTACATATAATACAACCTTGTTGGAATGAAGCCTTTTTACCTCGTTGCCTATTGCCTGAGCTAAATGCGTTTTGCCTAAACCAACACCACCATAAATAACCAAAGGATTGAAAGAGGTGGTGCCCGGCTTTTCAGCAACGGTTTTACCTGCCCTCCTGGCTACCCTGTTACAATCACCTTCAATAAATGCTTCGAATGTATATGCATGGTTCAACTGGGGGTCGATCTGCATTTTTTTAAGCCCCGGAATTACAAAGGGATTCTTTACAGGGTTGTTTATGACAAGTGGAAAATCCATTTCGTTGTTTGAATAAGATTTGTAACCCTGTCCCGGTACATCAACGGTTTGTGGTTTATTTTTACTGTTACCGCTGTCAACCATTATCCGGTATTCCAGTCTTGCGTCTTTTCCTAATTCTCTTTTTAATGTTTTTGCCAGCAGCGAAACATAATGCTCTTCAAGGTACTCATAAAAAAACTGACTTGGTACCTGTATCGTTAATATTTTTTCTTTTAACGCTACCGGCTTAATGGGTTCGAACCAGGTTTTGAAATGCTGCCACTCTACGATGTCTTTGATTATCTCTAAACAATTTATCCATACTTTTTCAAAAGCTTTCTCCATTAGTTCCTTAGCAATTTATATATCGAGTTAAGAATTGTTTCCTTTGGTGCTTGCCGGTAAGTTTTATTTCAAATTGATTTGGATAAAAAACTTTGGCAGGACAGCGAATATCGAATAAAATGTTGAAAAAAAAATTTTTTATTCATTTGTTTTTTTCTACAAAACCACAGTATTAATTTTCAAGGTACGGGTTAGAAAATATATAACCGCCCCGGCCAAAAAATATACGTTGTCAACAACCCTGATTTACAGCTACATCGGCCTGGTTATTGACTTAATATTTCATCCTTCAACCTACATCTTTTTTTCTTAAGAAATTGGGAAAAAATTTTTTTTGACAACACTTGTTTTATAATTTCCATATCTCATTGACGGTTTTGATAAAAAACAACTTTTACAATTTTCATTTTTACGATAGTGCCGCTTGCGTTGCAGCCATGGAATTAATTGAAAAATAACAATGAGAAAAAATATATCTACTTTTGATTTCTTAAATACTTTATATGAGTTACGAATTAACAGGAAAATTAGTTGCTAAATACGATACTGTACAACGCACCGAAACTTTTAAAACACGTGAGTTTGCCGTTGAAAAAACAGAGGATATAAATGGCCGTACCATTACCAACTATGCCAAATTTCAATGTGTACAGGATAAAACTACCATTATTGACCGGGTTAATATCGGCGATGAGATAAAAGTGTATTTCAACATAAAAGGAAGCAAGTGGGAGAAAGACGGTAAGGTTAATTATATAACCAACCTGGATGCCTGGAGGATTGAACAGATACTGCAGGCGGGCAATCCAAAAAACGACAGTGAATACCTGGAGCCGCTTGACACCTTTTCGGCTACACCGCCGGATGCAGTGGATGATCTGCCGTTTTAAACCGCAGATTTAAACGATTTTACTGATTTCGCAGATATAAGATACGTTTTTAGGATAACTACCTAACACTATGCAACAAAAACTCTCCCTCAAACTGCTTCCGTCGGAAGCAGCAGATGAATCGGCCGTAAAAAAGCTGATTGCCAATAATACCGGCAAAAAACTACATTCCGTTTCGGGTTATCATATCCTCAAACAATCAATAGATGCCAGGGCAAAAACAATTTGGGTTAATTTAACCCTTAATGCATTTATTGATGAGCCTTTTCATCAAAGAGAAATTCAATCTTTTAATTTTAAAGATGTAAGTAAGGCTGAAAAAAGAGTAGTCATTATCGGGGCCGGACCTGCAGGTTTGTTTGCTGCATTGCTTTTAATTGCGCAGGGTGTAAAACCAATCATTTTAGAAAGAGGTAAAGATGTACGTTCCAGAAGAAGAGATTTAGCGACGTTGAATAAAGAAGGCATCATTAATCCTGAAAGCAATTATTGCTTTGGCGAAGGCGGGGCCGGTACTTACAGCGATGGTAAATTATACACCCGCAGTAATAAACGGGGAGATATTGACCGCATACTAAACCTCTTTGTAAAATTTGGAGCCGATGAAAAGATACTTTATCAATCTCACCCACATATTGGCACCAACAAATTGCCGCATATTATAACAGCCATGCGCCAGCAAATAACGGATTGCGGTGGCGAATTTTTATTTGAAAAAAAAGTGGTTGACTTTATTGTTGAAAATGATAAAATAAGATCTGTAAAAACTGCGGATGGAAATTCATTTGATGCAGATTCTTTTATTTTAGCCACCGGCCATAGCGCCCGTGATATTTTTGAACTGCTTCATCAAAAACAGATACTCATCGAAGCCAAAGGTTTTGCATTGGGCGTACGCATTGAACATCCGCAGCAATTAATTGACAGTATTCAATACCATTGCCCCGCAAGAGGCGAATATCTGGCACCAGCTTCTTACAGTTTGGTAAAACAGGTAAATGACAGGGGCGTATTTTCTTTTTGCATGTGCCCCGGTGGTATTATTGCACCGGCAGCAACATCGGCTGGCGAATTGGTAGTGAACGGATGGAGCCCTTCAAAAAGAAATAACCCTTATGCCAATAGCGGGATGGTTGTGCAGGTTGAGTTGGAAGATGTAATGCTTAAGTCAAAAATCAAAAGTCAAAATGATCCATTGGTCATGATGCGGTTTCAGCAAATGGTAGAGCAACAATGTTTTACTGCCGGCGGCGGAAAATTTGTTGCACCGGCACAGCGAATGGCTGATTTCAGCAAAGGAATTACTTCTTCATCTTTGCCGGAATGCTCTTACCAGCCGGGTTTAAACCCCGTATCGCTAAAAGAAGTATTACCCGGTTTCGTTTACCAGGCTCTTGCCAAAGGCTTTATTGAATTTGGCAAAAAGATGCCCGGTTATTTTACCAATGATGCAGTGGTGGTTGCAACTGAAAGCCGTACATCATCACCGGTTCGCATTCCACGTAACTATGATACACTTGCTCATCCGCAAATAAAAAATTTATATCCCTGCGGAGAAGGTGCAGGCTATGCCGGCGGTATAGTAAGTGCAGCCATGGATGGAGAAAGAGTAGCCAGTCAATTGGCGACTATTTTAGCTTAATTAATTTACCATTGATAAAAATAACAGTCAAAATCATTGTTAGATTCATACATTTGGCTTCTTGATAAATAATCAAACATGAACATTTTAGAGCTTCAGAACCTGAAAAAATATTTTGCCACACAAAAAGCGGTGGATGATATCAGCTTTAACATAGCACAGGGCGATATTTTTGGATTGCTTGGCCCCAATGGTGCAGGTAAAACAACATTACTAAGGATGATCACAGGAATTTTTTACCCCGACAGTGGTGAAGTTGTTTTTAATGGCAGAAAATTTGATCCCATCAACGATACTGCATACATAGGCTATATGCCCGAAGAAAGGGGCCTTTACAAGAAGATGAAAATAGGCGAACAGGCTGTTTACCTGGCGCAATTAAAAGGCCTTTCAAAAGCCGAGGCTATGACTAAAATAAAAGCCTGGTTTGTAAAATTTGAAATGGAGAGCTGGTGGAACAAAAAAGTAGAAGACCTGAGTAAAGGTATGAGCCAGAAATTACAATTTGTAACCACCGTTTTGCACGAACCCAAACTTATTATTTTAGATGAACCCTTCAGCGGCCTTGACCCTGTGAATGCCAACCTGATAAAAGATGAGATATTTAAACTGGCACAAAACGGCAGTACAATCATCTTCAGTACACACCGTATGGAACAGGTAGAAGAGATTTGCAACCATATTGTACTGGTGAATAAAGGAAAGAAAATTCTTGACGGAACAGTTAAACAGGTTAAGCAGGATTTCAAGGAAAATATGTACCGCATTGGAGCTTCTATTGCTGCAGAAGATATACAGCATCCGGCTTTTGAGGTAATTAAGCACAACCCGGAAGAGTTACTGCTAAAGCTATCAGCAGGCACTAAAACCAATGATGTACTGCAATATTTTATTTCAAAAAACATCACTGTCAATACATTCAGCGAAGTGCTTCCTTCGCTCAACGAAATATTCATCAAACTGGTAGAAGGCACAAAAACTGCACGCCAGTTTCAGGAAATCTGATCACCGCCTAATTATTTACAACATGAACAAGATCTGGCTCATCATAAAACGTGAATACATTACAAGGGTACGCAATAAAACATTTTTGCTTTCCACTTTTTTACTGCCTATAGTGATTGTGCTGTTCATTGCCGGTAGCATATTTCTATCTGTGAAGTCAGAAGAAAGCCGCAAGCGCATTGCATTCTCCGACACTTCTGAATTCTTTAAACCGCTGGTGAAAAATGACAGTTCGAAAATTGTGTTTGTTTTTGATGCAGGCGCCGATACTTTAAACTATACCAAAAAAGGATTTGATGGTTTTGTTTACCAGGATGACAGTGCCAGTCATCATTTTATCCTTCGTACGCCCAAAGCAGCATCCATGGGTACAACCAGTTCAATTGAAAACAGGTTGAACGAAGCTTATCAGAATTACCAGTTAGAAAGATCAGGCATCAGCAAAACATATCTTGATTCTCTTAAAAAAGCCTCCTCATCTTATTTTAGTGTAGATAATAAAGGAGATGATGCCAAGATCGTAAATGCAGGGCTTAATTATGCAGTGGGCTTTGGCAGCGGCATTTTAATTTATATAACCATGTTTGTTTTTGGCGCCATGGTTATGAGGGGGGTGATGGAAGAAAAAACAAACCGCATTGCCGAAGTGATGGTAAGCAGTGTAAAGCCTTTTCAGCTGATGCTGGGCAAGATACTCGGCATTGGGGCGGTAGGATTAACGCAGTTGCTTTTATGGATTATTCTTATGTCTGTATTATCTGTTGCGGCAACTGCCTTTCTTCCTTCGGATATTATGAGCCAGGTACAACAGATACAAAACAACCCTGCTATGGCAAGCAACAATACAGCACAGTTAAGTGAAAGCGCCAAAATGATTGCCAATGTAAGCAACCTAAACTGGCCGATGATCATCGGCTGCTTTATATTTTATTTTGTTGGAGGATTTCTTTTTTATTCATCGCTGTTTGCTGCGGTAGGAAGCGTAGTTAATGAAGATCCGCAAGAGGCGCAATCTTTGATGTTGCCGATCATGATGCCGATCATTTTTGGCTTTATCATCTTATCAAGCAATTTAAATTCGCCCGATAACGATGCTATGTTCTGGGGAAGCATCATTCCATTTACTTCTCCTATTGTAATGATGGGCAGAATATCAACTTCGCCACCATTTTGGCAACTGGCTTTGTCAATGGTATCATTAATTGGCGGCTTTTTATTTACTACCTGGATGGCAGGAAAAATTTACCGCACCGGCATATTGATGTATGGCAAAAAAGCCAGCTGGAAAGAAATGATGAAATGGACATTCAGGAAATAAAAAATACGCAAAGTTGCTGCGCAACTTATTAATTGCCACAGAGGCACAAAACCACAGAAAATACAATTTTTAATTCAGTGTTTTTGTGCCCTGTGGCAAATCTTTTTCGCCGAAGGCGAAAATTAAAATTATTTTACAGGCTCCTGTTGTGGCACCAGTACAGGCTGTCCTTTTGCTCTTGAAGCTTTTTCAATAGCTTTATTTAGTTCTTCGGCCATGTATTTGTTGATAACCTTCCAGCTTACCAGGAAGATACCCATTATCAAACCTAATATTACCCCCATAACCGAGTACGTGAAAGCCGATTTCTGAATGGTATCATAAGGCCATTCGGGTTTATCAAGCACTTCAATAATCGGTGTTTCCTTTTGCAGCCTGTAAGCCGCACTCTCCCGGTTGTTAACCGCATAATAATATTGCGATTGAACAGTTGCTTTATCCTGCGCCAGGTTTATTTTAGGAAGGTTATATCTTTTCAGGCTCTCATTGGTAAAAAATGTGCTTTCATCTAAAGCAATAGCCCGCTTATCAAGCTGGTTTAAAACAAGCAATAAAGAATCGGCTTTTTTTACGGCAAACTCAAAATCAATCTGTGCTTTTTTCTTTTTAAGATTGATATAAAATTCAGAAAGCTTATCAATATAGATATAACTCATTTCCCTCACCAGTTCCGGGCTGCTGTTGGTTAAATAAAGTTCGAGGATACCTGTTTTATTGATCTTGGCAGAAAACCCACCCCTTAATAAGTTACTGGCAATATTCATTTGCGACAAGGTATCCTTGGGAGGTTCTATATAAGTATTCTGCATAAACCCGGTATGCCTGTTGTTCTCTGCTATCAAAAGTTCTGATATGGTCTTGTTCCCCATGGATGGTATCCTTACCATTGCAACTGCCTCCCTGGTGCGGCGGCTGTTGGCCAGCTCAACTATATTGATGGATGCATCGCCGGTAAATGATTTTGTTCCTTCGCCAAGCCCCAAAAGGCTGCTGATGGTAGATCCCGGACTTGTTTCTGAAGTACCGTTTAATGGAAACACCGTGGATTTAGCGGTGTATAACAATACACTTTGTTTTGCCATGTAATAAAAAAGTCCTCCGCATAGCGCAGTGATAATGGCAATAAGCCAGCTATATTTCTTAAGCCGGTTGAGGAGTTGTTTTATAAGTTCTATACTATTCATAGCGAAACTCGTGTTTAAAAATTACCTCAGTATATTAACAAGATAGGCTGCAAGCGCAACAGGAATAGCTGATACCACAACCTGTACAAGTGTATCTGTAATCTCAGCTCCTTCGGGCCTTAACGGAACTGTGACTGTAGAACCCTCTTTTACCTTTGGATAAAAATGCATGAAGAAAATATTTTTTGTTCTGCGGCTTTTTCCGTTGGCATAGGTTACATAAATCCTTTTTCTCCACGGCCTGATGCCATATCCGCCGGCTTTATCAATATAATATTGAACGCTGGTATGCTCTTTATCAAAAGTTAGTTTTAACGGCGACTGTACAACGCCTTTTACATTTACAAATGGATTTATTTCCGGTATGAAGATCACATCGCCTTCCTGTAAAATAATATCATACTTACTGTTCTTATATTTTAAAGCACGGGCCAGGTCAATACTCACCGGCTCATTGGCAACTTCACTAATAGAAGCTTTGGCCGAATCTAATTGAATACTTCCGATGGAGTCAGTAAGTGAAGCTACTTTTGTGGTTACATTATCCCTGTAAAACTGGGTCTTTTTCCGGTATAAAATTGCGCCGGATAAATCTGCATTTTCTTTTACACCGCCTGCTCTTTCAATGTAAGACGACAGCCTTTCATATTTGCTCAGCCTGGGATACGGGCCGGAATAAGTTACCATCCCGTTTATCTGTACAAGTTGCTGTAGCTCAAATGTTGGATTTTTACGGACATACACCTGGTCGTAAGGCTTTAGTATAATGCCGGACGACACGCTATCCAGATCCAGGCTGGGAGAAACCTTTATGGTTTTTAAAACAGTTCGGGTGGGTTGCTGCATTCCTTTGGCAGAATCTATATCAACCACACTTGAAATTTCTATTCTTCCATATTCGGCTGATTGTTTTAATCCGCCGGATAAATACAACAGGTCCTGCAATGTCATGCCTCCATACTTGTTTACTTTACCCTCTTTCCTTACCTCGCCAAATATTTCAACATATTGTCTGTCGGCAAACTGATTGGTATTAAACAACAGCACCTGGTCGTTCGCAAATAATTCAACATTATTCATACTTGCTGTATCGTTGGTAGTAATATCTGTGAGGTTTACTTCTACCCTGCTTGCTTTAATATTGGTACTGTCGCCGCCGCCACGAAAAATATAAGCACGGGGCAGGTAGGTATTACGGGTAATACCGCCTGCACGGTTTATCAGGTCAAATAGTTTATCACCTTTTCTTGCTTCATATTGGCCAGGATAAGATATCTCTCCCTTCATTTCAATCTTGTTAAAAAGCCCCGGGTTTACTGCAATCACTTTTACAATATCGCCATCCACCAACGGGTAGTCTTCATTTTTTAAGCGCTGATCGTTTGTTGGGTTAATGATGGCTGTGGCGTTAATATCCTGTATAACCTGTTTTTCCAGCTCTGTGCGGTAAATTTTAACACCGCTTGAAAATGCATCCCTTTCAAGGCCTCCGGAATATTTTAAAAGGGCCTTCATACCCTCGTCTTTTTTTAACTGGTAAAACATGGGGCGCTTAAACTTACCTTCTGCTTTAACTTTTTTCTCTACCGTTTGTAAAATCACAAAATCATTGTTATCAAGATAAATGTGTTTACCAAAATCGCCGGTTGTAAGATATTTATATACATCCAGCACATCAATAACTTTTCCATTCCTTTTAATCAGTATTTCACGCAGGTTAGCCAAGTTGGTTGGCCCGCCTGCCAAAGCAATTACATTAAATGCATTGGTAAAAGCAGATACAGTAACAGGCCCCTGGTCTTTTACTTCACCGGCCACATTTACTGAGATGGTACGGGGCTGCCCAATAGAAACTGAAATATTCGTTGAAGGTGGTACATAAGCTTTAAACCTCCGGGTAAGCAGAGATCGTACATTTTCAAAAGTGAGCCCCTGGAGGTAAATCTTTCCGATACTGGTGGGGAAAATTGAACCGTCTCTGGCAACTGTATAATCTAAAGTTGCTTCAGCCCCGTTCCACAACGAAACTATGATCTGATCATAAACCCCAATGGGATAATCTAATGGCGGGGTTGATAATTCGGAAAGAGAAGCCACCACACCACTACGGAACAGGTTCATCCCGTATGTATCTTCGGTGGGGTTAACCGATTGCGGTGTTTTTTCTTTTACCAGGCTGTCTTTTTCTATACGGTCCTTTAATTTTTTATTGGCATCATCACCTGTCTTTTTTTGCCCATCGCCATTTTTATCTTTCAGCATATCATACAACTGGGCCGGTGCCATTTGTGTACTCGGTAATGCAGGTACATCGGGGCTGCTTGGGTCTTTAGGGTTTTGAGCGCCGGCTGTGCCTATGAAAAAGAAAAAAAATATGCTGAAAATAAAAAACGTTCTTCCAGATAATTTAAAAATTGTCCCTGGGTTTAGTAACATGTTTGTGGGGGTTGATTTATCAATTTTCATTGCTGCGCAAATATAATATATTATTGTACCGGCTGCTTTAATGCATCTGAGTATTCCTGATACATCTCCTGCACTATTGCTGCTGCCGGTTTTATGTTTTTTATGAGGGCGCTCACCTGTCCTATCTCCAGTTCGCCTTCTGCAAGATCACCTTCAAACATACCGAGTTTGGCCCTTCCTCTTCCTAATAGTTTTTGCAGTTCATCTGCCGATGCACAATTATTTTCTGCCTGCTGCACACGGTTAAAAAAATCATTTTTAAGTAATCTTACGGGCGTTAATTGTTTAAGTGATAAATGTGTATCACCTTCAGCAGAATTAATAACCATGTTTTTAAAATTATGATGAGATGAGGCCTCATTACTTGCCACAAACCTGCTCCCCACCTGCACCCCTTCTGCACCCAACACCATTGCCGCCAGCATTTGCCTGCCGGTGGCAATACCTCCGGCTGCTATAACAGGGATACTCACTGCTGCACAAACGGCAGGTATCAAAACCATTGTAGTGGTCTCTTCTCTTCCATTATGCCCGCCTGCTTCAAAACCTTCGGCAACCACGGCATCGCAACCTGCTTCCTGCGATTTTAGTGCGAATTTGCTGCTGCTTACCACATGCACAACAGTAATACCTTTTTCTTTTAATATAGATGTCCAGGTTTTTGGATTGCCTGCTGATGTAAATACAATCGGCACTTTTTCTTCAAGTATGATCTGTATATGCTTTTCAATATCTGCATAAAGCAAGGGCAGGTTTACACCAAAGGGTTTTTGTGTTGCCGCTTTGCATTTTTGTATATGTTCTCTTAGTACATCGGGATACATGCTGCCTGCACCAATAATACCCAAGGCACCTGCATTGCTTACCGCACTGGCAAGCCGCCAGCCACTGGCCCATATCATGCCCGCCTGTACAATGGGATACTCTATATTAAACAGTTTTGTGATCCGGTTCTGCATAACTGGTGATATAACACTTTCAAATATCAGTTAAAATAACTTAACAAACAGAAAGTACTTTGAAACGCAAAGTAAATGATTTTATTTTACATTTTTGCAAAAAAACAGGCCCTCACGCTAAAAAATGCCTGCCCCTGATTGATAACCGGCAGGCCGAATACTTGCAGGTGTTGATTATTATTTTTATGTTTGATCAAACTAAAACTACTCATTATGGACTTTGGACACATGGCACTTAGTGCTTTAGCAGCAGCATTATCAACCTTCCTTGTTGGCTTTATCTGGTACAATCCAAAAGTATTTGGTACGGCCTGGATGAAAGCCGAAGGGTTAACAGAAGAACAGCTTAAAAAAGGCAATATGGCTAAGATCTTCGGGTTGTCGTTTTTATTTTCATTTATTGCATCTTTTATGGTTATTCCTGCAGTTGTGATACATCAGTTTGGTGCATTGGGTATGGTTGGCGGCGATCCTGCCAAAGCCGGTGCCAGCTACACAGCATTTATGGCTGAGTATGGAACCGCTTTCAGAACCTTTAAACATGGCGCCTTGCATGGTACTATGCTGGGGCTTTTCTTTGTTTTTCCGGTAATTGCCATTAATGGGTTGTATGCTCACAAACCGTTTAAACTGTCACTTATTACCGCAGGTTATTGGGTGGTAGCGCTTGCCATTATGGGCGGCATTATCTGCGGCTGGAGCGAAAGCGGATTTCATTTTAGTTAAGGATTACAGGCATCGAAATAAAAAAATGCCCCGCTTTATTTGGGGTCACCTTTTACTAACAGGGTTGCCAACCTTTGAAGGTTGGCAACCCTGTTAGTAACATCTTTTTATTTTTTTTGTGGTTTATTATTTACTGCTGCCACCAAGGTCAATCGCAGTGTTATCACCAATATTCAGGTTGCGGCTAACACCTCTTACATCTGCATCGCTGCCAATCAATGAAGTATTTAAAACAATTTCATGCAGTTTGGAATAAGAACCAATAATGGAATCTTTTATAATGGCATAAGTAATGCTGGTATGCTCACCAATGGTTACGTTGGGGCCGATAACCGAATTCTTTATATCGCAACCTTCTGCAATGGAAACCGGAGGAATGATAATGGTGTTCTCGTAGTTATGGTCTTCTTTTACATTACCGCCGAACTTTTTTAATAAAGTTGCATTCGATTCCAGCAGGGTTTCCTTCTTGCCGCAATCAAACCAGTTGTTTACCTTAAAGGATTTAAAAGCAGCGCCCCGCTGCATCATGCACTCGAGTGCATCGGTTAAACTAAACTCTTCGTAGCCTTTGGGATTGGTTACGATCAGGTTTTCTAAACAGGAAAACATAAAATCTGTTTCCTTTATCTTGTAAACACCTACCAGTGCCATATTGCTTTTAGGAATGGCGGGCTTTTCAATCACTTTGCTCACTGTTCCATCGTCTTCTACTTCTGCAACGCCAAAATCCCTGGGGTCATCTACCTTTTTTATGCCCAGCATACTTACCGGTGCGTCAATGATCTCTTTTACATTATAATCTGCAATGGTATCTCCCAAAACAATCATCACTTCATCTGTACCCACAATTTCACGGGTAAGGTTGATGGCATGGCCAATACCAAAGCGCTCGTTCTGCTGTACAAAATGGCAGTTTAGGTCAGGATACTTTTTTTCTACATAATCCTGTATCTTCTCTCCCAGGTAACCAATAATGAAAATAAAATCCTTAATCCCTGATTCGTGCAATTGATCAACAATAATGCTGAGTATGGTTTTGCCGGCAAGCGGTATTAAAGCCTTGGGTTGTGTATAGGTATGTGGCCTCAGTTTGGTGCCTGCGCCTGCTACGGGAATTATTGCCTTCATTGTTTAAAACTAATCTGCCTTGGGCAGTACATTTAGTTCGTAATTCTTTTTCTTAAACCTGAACGGGGGAGCTAATGTAGTACATTTTGATTAATCAGTGTATTTTATACACACATCGGTATAACCCAGCCGGTAATAATGAGGCCTGCTGCTTATATTTGCATTTCTAAAACAGGCTTATGCAAAAAGATACTTTGGTTTTTGATCTCATCAATAAAGAACTATCCCGTCAGCGTGAAGGGATTGAGTTGATCGCATCAGAAAATTTTACCAGCCTGCAGGTGATGCAGGCAATGGGTACATCATTAACCAATAAATATGCAGAAGGTTACCCAGGCAAAAGATATTACGGAGGCTGCGAAATTGTGGACCAGGTAGAACAATTAGCCATTGATCGTTTAAAACAAATTTTCAATTGTACTTATGCCAACGTACAGCCACATAGCGGCGCCCAGGCAAACGGCGCCGTTTTTTTAGCAGTGATGAAACCCGGTGAAAAATTCCTGGGTCTTGACCTGAGTATGGGTGGCCACCTTACGCATGGCAGCCCTGCCAACTTCAGCGGAAAAACTTACCAGGCATTGCATTATGGCGTAACCAAAGATGGCATTGTTGATTATGAACAATTAGAACAAAAAGCCCGTACAGAAAAACCAAAGATGATCATTTGCGGTGCATCGGCTTACAGCCGCGACTGGGATTACAAACGCATTCGTGCCGTAGCCGATGAAATTGGAGCGGTTGTTTTTGCAGACATTGCCCACCCTGCCGGTTTAATTGCTGCCGGTTTATTGAACGACCCTTTTGATCACTGCCATATTGTAACTTCTACCACACATAAAACTTTGCGTGGGCCACGTGGTGGTGTAATTATGCTGCGCCATGATTTTGAAAACCCATGGGGACTAAAAGACCCTAAAGGCAATACAAGGATGATGAGCTCTTTGCTCGACCTGGCTGTTTTTCCCGGTACACAGGGCGGGCCATTAGAGCATGTGATAGCAGCTAAAGCTGTTGCTTTCGGCGAAATTCTATCAGCAGATTTTAAAGCTTATGGCAAACAGGTTATCAGCAATGCACAGGCAATGGCAAAAGCATTTTTTGAAAAAGATTATCAACTCATCAGCGGTGGAACCGATAATCATTTAATGCTGATAGATCTGCGTAATAAAAACATCACCGGTAAAAAAGCGCAGGAAACTTTAGACAAAGCTCATATCACCCTTAATAAAAATGCCGTTCCTTTCGACGATAAATCTCCGTTTGTTACATCGGGCATCCGTGTGGGTGTACCGGCTGTAACTACAAGAGGAATGAAAGAGGCCGATATGCAAACCGTTGTTAATTTTATTGATAAAGTATTGATGAATATTGATGATGAAGCAGTGACAGCTTCTGTGAAAGAAGAAGTGAAAACATTTATGAAGCAGTTTCCGTTGTATCCTGAACTGGGTTAGTTGTGATTTATAACAGTATTAATTGCTTATATTAGCTGTTATAAATCAGCCAAAATGAAACCCTGCCTAAGTTTGTTGCTGTTGATCAGCGCATCATTCATTCAAAATGTTTCTGCACAGTCTTTATCAGTTAATACTGATGGCAGCAGTGCCAATGCAAGTGCCATGCTTGATGTAAAGAGTACAGCAAAAGGTATACTCATTCCACGAATGACAAGAACGGAAAGGAATGCCATTGCATCTCCCGCCACCGGTTTACTGATATTTCAAAACGGCCCCGATAGCATAGGTTTTCATTATTACGATGGTACTAAATGGACCTGGCTTTTTTCTAACGCCAATGCTGACTCACTTGCGTGGAGAACAAAGGGAAATACCGGTACAACTGATGCCGGTAATTTTATAGGCACCCTTGACAATGTACCCCTCAACATAAAAGTAAACAACGAAAAATCGGGGAGGGTTGCCCCTTCAGGAGAAACATTCCTGGGTTACCAGGCCGGCTCTGTAAATACTTCAAATACCAATACAGGCATTGGATACCAGAGTTTGTGGAATAACACCACAGGAAGCAACAACACGGGCATCGGGGTAAACACCTTAACCTTTAATACTACTGCATCAAATAACACTGCGGTTGGGTACAATGCATTATTAAACAACATTACCGGAAACGAGAATGTGGCGGTAGGAACCGATGCCTTGAGATCGAATATTTCGGGTACAAAAAATATTGCATTGGCAGGCGGTTCTCTTTACACAAACAACACCGGCGATCAGAATGTAGCCATTGGTTATTTCTCTTTATTTGGCAATACAACAGGTTCAAAAAATGTTTCTGTAGGTGAAGGTGGTTCTGTTTCCAACACAACTGGCAACGATAATACGGGCCTGGGCTTTCATGCGCTATATTCAAACGTAACCGGATCCGGCAATACCGCTTTGGGTATAGATGCCGGTGCTTTTACTACCGGTGATAATAATGTATTTGTGGGCAGGCAGGCTGGTTTTAGCGAAACCGGAAGTAACAAATTATATATCGCCAACAGCGCCACCAACCCGCCTATCATCTACGGCGATTTCAGCAACAAAACACTGGGCTTTGGTACCATAACCCCTAATTCAACATACGGCTTCGCAAAAGTAGAAATTGCATCTGAAGGATTTTTAGCCCCAACAGATCTGTTGATAAGAAATGCTGCAGATAATGCCGGTTATGCACCAGGCCTGGTGTTTCAACACGCAAGAGGAACATTGGCTGCGCCCGTTACTGTAAACAACGGTGATTACCTGGGTGCTATCAGTACTATGAACTATGATGGCACAAATTATATCCTGTCTGCCGGGCTGGATATTTTTGCAGACGGGGCCATAGCATCGGGCATTATGCCAACAAGGCTTATGTTTAACACTATGAATACAACAGGTGGTTATGCCTCCCGTTTAACCATAAAAAATGATGGTAAAGTTGGCATTGCTACCACCGCACCTAACAGTACACTACATGTGGATGGCTCCATCGCTGTTGGTACAACCCTGAACCTTGCGGGTGGTACCAGTGGTTCACCCGTTTCATTACTCAATCAAAAATCTTATGTGGGTGTATTGCCTGCCAATGCTACCGATAATTATTATCAGCTTCCCGACCCAACGGCTTACCCTGGCCGCACATACATAATACGCAACAACAGTGCGGTGGATGCAGCCAATATTGTTACTGCTGCCGGATTATTGTTTCCCGGCAATTCAAATGTGGGCGGCGCTACTTACACACTTAACCCCACCTTTTCTCCAAAAACGGTTATGGCAATAAGCGATGGCGCCAACTGGACAATAATGGTACAGAATTGATAGTTTATTAACTGTTATCGTTAAGGGTGCAGTGTACAGCTTTCATTCATGCACACAATATAGCTGCATGTTTACTGGCTACATAACAGGCTGTAAGCTATTAAAAAGCCTGTAGTCGCATATTCCCTGCATTTATTTTATTTTAGATGAAATTTTATTCTGAAAATAACTGCACTCATATTACTCTTTGGCTTTGCGGGCACAGTGTATGCACAAAGCATATCAAATGATAATGAACTTTTGCTTATTCAGAAAATGCCTCCTGATACAGCAAAGGTCAACAGGCTTTTTCAATTATGCCTTTCTCTTAACTGGAATGATATTCCCGGAGCAGTGGGACAATTGGCAGATGAGGCTATGCTGATTTCCAAAAAAACAAATTTCACAAAAGGTAAAGGACTGGCTCTATATATAAAAGGCTTTGTGTATTATGGCCAAAGAAATTATCAAAAAGCACTAGATACAGTTTCGTATGCAATGCAAATACTCCAAAGCGCAGCGGATATAACCAACAGCGGACATTGCAATTTTTTAATGGCCCATATCAACTACGATATGGGTGATTACCCGAACGTAATGGTACAAAGTGAAGCGGCCCTTGCCAAATGGAAAACTTCAGGTTTTACAGCATTAAATGGTGTATGTAATAATGATATGGCATTGGCCTGCATACGCATGGGCAGGTATAATAAAACGGTAGAATATGCCTTAAAAGCCTACCGGGAATGTAAGGCTGTTTCCAATAAGCAAGGTATGGCCCAGTCGCTGCAGCTCATGGGTTCTTCTTTTTATGATTTTAAAAATTATGCGTACGCCTTTAAAAATATTAAGGCCGCCTCTCTTTTAAATCTTGAACTAAAAGATTCATTTGCTTATGCCCGCAACAACAATATGCTGGGCGAAATTTACCTGGACCAAAATGATTGTGACCAGGCTATGAAAACATTCCGTGAATCGTTTGCTATTTACAGCCGTGCCGGCGCTCCGCCATGGGGACAGCCCTGGGGTTATTCTAATATTGGCAGTGTATATGAAAAGATAGCCGATCAGATGAAGGCACAGAAACATGAAGCAGCAGCAGCAGAAAACTACAGAACAGCGCTTGGCAATTACCTGCAAAGTCTTCAAAAGTTTAATGCCATTAAAGATCCCGCCGGCAGCACCGAACAAATGATGTTACTGGGAAGAACTTATTTTAAAACAAACAATATCTCCCTCGCAAAAAAATATTTAACCACGAGCCTGGCACTGGCTTTGCAGATCGGAGAAAAAAGACACCTGGCTTCCAGTTACCTCTATCTTTCAAAAGTTGACAGTGCAGAAAACAATATTCCGCTTGCCTATAAGCATTATCAAATGCATGTGGCCTGCCGCGACAGCGTGTATAACCAGCAAAGCCTGCAAAGCCTGCTGGCGCTTAAAGCCCAGGAAGATGTTGACAAGAAAGACAACGAAATTGCATTGCTTGAAACAGAAAACAAACTAGAAAAGGCACTTTCAGAAAAAAGATCGCAGGGAAGAAATTTTGCTTACCTGCTGGCTGCTTTGTTGCTGGTAGCAGGCACATACGGATATTTCCGTTTTAAAAAGCAAAGTAAAATAAAAGCAGGGCAAAAACTGTTGAAAGAACGGCTGGCAATAAGCCAGGACCTGCACGACAACATTGGCTCTACACTTAGCAGCGTATCGGTTTATAGCCAGGTGGCCAGGATACATGGGGCCAATAAAGAGTATGCAGAGATGAATGAACTGCTTGAAAAGATCAGCAAAGCATCGGGCGAAACTGTAGCTGAAATGAATGATATCGTTTGGGCAATCAATCCCCGTAACGATAATATGGAAAAGATAATTGAACGCATGGCTTCTTTTACCGGGCCGCTTGCCGCCGCAAGAAATATACATTTCAACCTGGAGTATGATCAGCCAGTTTTATTACTGCAATTAGATATGGACAAAAGAAAAAATTTTTACCTGATATTTAAAGAAGCAGTAACCAATGCCATTAAATACTCAGGCGCAGCTGAACTTTCAACAAATATTCGGGTAACTGATAAAAATTTAATCCTCACTGTAAAAGATAACGGAACAGGCTTTAATGCCGAAAATGAAATGGCAGGAAATAAGCTTACGCTTTCAGGCTATGGCCTCTACAACATGCACAAAAGAGCCAAAGAACTAAACGGGCAGTTAACGATTAATAGCAGTACAGGCAGTGGTACAGAAGTGATGTTGACTTTACCCATTGATTGATCATTATATCTTATCCCCGTTTTTGGTGATTGTTTGCCGGTTTATTTTCCAGAACTTTGAGACAAAGAGAACACATGCCCATCCGCATTGCCATTTTTGACGACAATAATATACTGCGTGACAGTATTGGCATGTTGCTAAAAACTGAAAAGGAGTTTGAAGTGGTAGGTTCATTTGCCCATGTACTGGATTGCCTGGAAGATCTGGCAGCCTGTAAACCCGATGTGGTATTAATGGATATTGAGATGCCTGGTATGAGTGGCATTGATGCTGTAAAACTGATCAAACAGGCACAACCGGCTGTGCAAATACTTATGCAAACAGTTTTTGAAGATGATGAAAGGGTTTTTGATTCTATTTGTGCCGGTGCATCTGGCTATATACTTAAAGATCAGTTAAGCAGTAAACTGATCGGTTTCATTAAAGAACTACAGTTTGGTGGTTCGCCCATGAGCCCCGCCATTGCCCGTAAAGTGCTTACAAAAATGCAGGAGGTGGTACCTGCGCTTAAGAACGAAACGGGTAACGATTATCGTTTATCTGCCAGGGAAAAAGAAGTACTGGCATGTATTGTAAATGGTTTATCACACAAAATGATCGCAGATGAGCTGGACATCGGTTATGAAACCGTAAGAAGCCACGTAAAAAAGATTTATGAAAAACTGCATGTTGTTTCAATTTCACAGGTTGTGTTCAAAGCAATGAAAGAAAAACTGGTGTAAACTTTCACCCTTTTTCAATCCCCACATTTGGGGATTTTTTTTGCCGGTATAGCTGGATATTTTTACTGGTCATAAACCGATGTAAAATGAAACAACTGTTTATCATAGCAGCATGTATTTTTTTTATACAAAAAGCCAACGCACAATCTGTAGCCATTAATACCGATGGAAGTACAGCAAACCCAAGCGCCCTGCTGGATATAAAAAGTACCAGTAAAGGTGTACTCGTTCCACGTATGAGCAAGGCTCAAAAAAATGCTATTGCTGGTCCGGCAACAGGTTTATTGGTTTTTCAGGATGCACCGGATAGTGTTGGTTTTTATTATTTTGATGGCAGTGCATGGCTTTGGCTGGCAACAGCAAATAATGCTGCAGACTGGCGTATAATTGGTAATGCGGGTACAGATACAGCAGTAAATTTTATTGGCACTACCGATAATATGCCCATCCGTTTTAAACAGAATAATAACTGGATCGGTCAATTCAATTCAAACAACAGTAATTTTTTTATTGGCACCAATAGCGGCAGAAATACAACAGTAAGTACAAATACAGCTTTTGGCGCAAACAGCCTTGCCTCAAATACTTCTGGCATTGGCAACCTGGCTGTTGGCGCTGGTGCATTAACCGCAAATGCTGTTGGTAACCGCAATACAGCGATAGGCGATTCTGCCATGTTTACCCAATCGTTTACTAACAGCAATGTGAGTTATGATATGGACAATACAGCCGTTGGTTCCAAGGCATTGTTTTTTAATCAGCCTACCACCAATGCAAACGGTTTTAAAAATACAGCCATCGGTAGTGAAGCTCTTTATTTAAATACAACAGGTTTTGAAAATACCGCAGTTGGTACAGGTGCCATGCATGATAATATTACGGGGCAACAAAGTACGGCTGTGGGCAGAAGTGCAAACCGGTTATCAAAATCGGGAAACTTTAATACCTACATGGGTTTTGAAGCCGGGTACCATGATTCAATAAGTAATAACAATGTAGGAGTAGGTTACAGGGCTCTGCGAAATTCTTCAAATGGACAAAATACCGCACTGGGTTCAGCAGCATTGTCTGCAAATACATCTGGTGCATCAAATGTAAGTATTGGGTATGTTAGCCTGTCTTCAAATACTACCGGTGGCTTAAACACTGCAATTGGAATGAACTCCATGTTTACCAACATTTCAGGTTCAAACAATGTTACAGTAGGCGCATTGGCAAATGTTACGGCCAGCAATCTTAGCAATGCAACGGCAATTGGTACCAGGGCCACTGTTGCACAGAGCAACTCAATGGTATTAGGTTCTATCACCGGAATTAACGGAGCTACGGTTACGCCAAATGTGGGCATTGGTACAAATGCTCCCAACACAAGTTCTTCATTAGATATTACCAGCACGAGCAGGGGGATTCTGATTCCAAGAATGAGTAAGGCGCAAAAAAATGCCATTGCAACACCGGCAACCGGTTTAATGGTGTATCAAAATGCTCCCGACAGTACAGGGTTTCATTACTTTGATGGTGCAAACTGGGTTTGGATTGTGGGTAACAGTACCGCTGATACAATTGGATGGAGAACGGCCGGGAATTTGGGTACTGATACAGCAAGGCATTTTATTGGAACAAGGGATAATATGCCAATACGCTTTAAACAAAATAATGGATGGTTAGGACAGTTTGATAGCAATACGGATAATTATTTTATCGGCCAGGGAGCCGGGCAATCCATCACATCGGGTACAAGTAACATTGCAATCGGCGACAGCGCTTTGGCAAAAACTACCTTTCCGTTTTTAAACGTTGCCATTGGAACTGCTGCATTAAGAAACAACACCAGCGGTTTTTTTAACACAGCTATAGGCGCTGGAGCAATGCTCAATAATATCAGTAGCAGCTCCAATGTTGCTATGGGTAATACAACACTGGCCAGCCATAAAACCGGCGACAATAATACCGCCGTGGGAAGTAATGCCATGAGTGGTGACACCATCGGTTTTAATAATGTGTCTATCGGCGCTTACTCAATGATGAACGCAAAGAACCCGCAGTTCAATACTGCAATAGGTGTAAATGCCCTTACCAATACTGGTGTAAATGCAGCCAATAACGGTTTAAATGGAAATTTTAATGTAGCGGTTGGTTACAACAGCGCTTCAAACATAAAAGCCGGCTTTGGTAATGTTGCTATTGGCAATGATGCATTGTCGCAGGATTCTGCAGGAGCATCAAATACTGCCATAGGCAACGGTTCCATGATTAGCTTTTCGGGTGATGGTGATATGAATGTTGCTGTTGGTTCATTTGCAATGAGGAATGCAAAGGGTAGCAATAAAGTAGCAGTTGGCGTAAATTCACTGGCTAACGACACATCGGCCAACGGCAATACAGCCGTGGGTTATTTATCCATGTTTATAAACAGGCGTGGTGTTAATAACGTTGCTGTGGGAACATCAGCGCTGTATGGTAATTTTTCAGCAAGCCGCAATGTGGCCATTGGCGATTCCGCCCTTTTTAATAACAACTTTTCTGTTGCCAGTGGAAATCATTTTACCAATAATACGGCTGTTGGGTATAAAGCATTGTCTGCAAACAACCCCACCAGCCTTACAGATGGTATCAATAATACTTCTGTAGGAAGTGAATCACTATTATCAAATACAAATGGTTTTAGCAATACGGCGATAGGCACAAAAGCCCTAAACTTAAACACCAACGGTAGTTCCAACGTAGCAGTTGGTGCCAATGCGCTGGAAAAAGGGAGAGGTATTTTTAATCATTTTAATGTGGCAGTTGGTGCACAGGCTTTGCAAAACGACAGTACCAGTTTTGGCGGCAATACCGCCATTGGTTTTCAGGCGGGGTTAAATAATTCTGGTGGTGATGGTAATTATTACGGAGGTTTTATAGCAGCCCGTTCGATGGCATCGGGTAATAACAATACTGTGGTAGGCTCTGAAGCTATGCAAAATCACAGCAGCGGCGATAGTAATGTGGTGGTTGGTGCCAGGGCTATGGGTACCACAGTTGCTCCGCTTAAAACAGGCAATTATAATACTGCTGTGGGTTTTGAAGCGTTGTTCTCAAACGATACATCTTCCAACACCGCTATTGGTTACAGGGCTTTAAGAAGTGTATCAACGGGTGCAAACAATACTTCTTTGGGATTAAACAGTGGTAACAATCTTACTACCGGTTTCAATAATACTTTTTTGGGCGCTCAAAGCCAGGCGGCACTTACCAGCGTTACAAACGCCACAGCAGTTGGCTACCAGTCAACAGCCGTTCAGGACAATTCATTGACCTTAGGAAGCGTTAGTGGTATAAATGGTGCCAGCGCTACTGTAAGTGTAGGGATAGGGACCAACACTCCCAATGCCCGAATGCATATTGTGCGGAATGGAGCAAGCGGTGGAACCTACCAGTCTGAATCGGGCCTGATTCTTGAAAACAGTTCCATCTTCACGCTGCAGTTTTCTACCCCCAATGCATCCCCTGCCCTGATACGTTCCGGCAATGCATCAACCCCCCAACGCAGCGGCATTACATTTGAAGCCGACAGCTCTATTAACTTCAACAGCGGCGGTTCTCTAAACCGTATGATTATTGATAATACCGGCTTTGTGGGTGTACGTACCTCGGCCCCTGCCAGTTACTTAGATGTATCCGGCTCTATGGGAAATGCCATTTCCGCCTCCACTGTATCTGCTGCGCTTGATCAGTTTGACCACACACATATTATCTTACCAACCGCTGCTGCAGTAACAATAACAATACCGGCTGCCAATACCTGCTCCCGGCGTGAATACGTGATCGTAAACCAGGACAACTCGGTTCACAATTTCAGTATAACCTATCTTGATTTTTCTGCAGCCGCGGTTACAACCATTCCTGTTAACAGCAGCATTAGCATACAAAGCAACGGCACTAATTGGTACCGAACCAGGTAGTGTACGATTATTAGTACATCTCTCAAAGTATATTAATAATTCATTCCAATAATTCGTAACATTTTTGCAATTTGCAAAAAGAATTTGTTTAATATCAAAACAGGTATTTCTACTTCCTGTTTCAAGTAACTGTTCATTTATTTTCGCCTCATAATTTTGAGTATTTGCGGGTACTGCTGCAAGAGAGTAAAATAGTGCGTATTTAAAAGCTGTTTTTTAAAAAATTATGCTACCTTAACGCCCTCAAACAGCCCCCGGATAAACTCAATACCTGCAAAAGCTTTTCAATTTCCTGTGAAGAACTGTTAAACTAAGATTATCAAACTTTTAGAAATCTTCTATGACTAAACTTTTACGTTTAGTGTTTGCCATTATTGTTGCAATCACTTTACATTTTACCGCCAATTCACAATCAGTAAGCATTAACACAACCGGAGCAGTTGCCGATCCCAGCGCTATACTGGATGTTACCAGTACCGCCAAAGGCGTATTGGTAACACGCATGACCAAAGCCGAAAAAAATGCCATTGCCACACCGGCAAATGGATTATTGGTTTTTCAAACCGGGCCGGATAGTATCGGCTTTCATTATTACGATCAGCCAAACACAAGCTGGGTGTACATCAATACCAATGGCTTTGCCAATGATACTACGGCGTGGAAACTAACCGGCAACAACAATGTAGCCGATACCAGTTTTCTGGGCAGCATCAATAACAAGGCATTAAAATTCAGGGTGTATGATACCACAGCAGGCATAGTTGACAGCACCAGCGGTAATACAGCATTGGGTTACAAATCGCTGAGGGTAAACACAGGTGCCGGCTTTTATGCCAATACCTCAATGGGCTTCGGTGCAGGTCAGGCACTTACTTCAGGATACTCAAATACTTTAATGGGCCGCCATTCACTTTCGCTTACAGGCGTTTCCACTCAAAATACTGCCATTGGCGATAGTGCCATGGGCAGGGCTGTAAGCAGCCATGCTAATACAGCTGTAGGTTTTCAGGCATTAAAACAATATAATGGTTTGGGATTTTTAACCTATAACACTGCCATTGGATATGCATCACAAAGTGCAGCAACAGGTACTGTTAACGGGCCTTTCAGCTATTACAACACTTCGGTAGGTGGTTTTGCCATGGCCGATAATGTAGCAGGCTTTGATAATGTTGCCATTGGTGTAAGTGCGCTGCGATATAATGATTCCAGCGCCAGCAACACCGCTATTGGCATAAATGCTATGGCTTATCACAAGCGCAGCGGCTTTAACAGTAATGTGGCAATTGGTTCTTTTGCGCTTGAAAACGACAGCATTGGCGTATGGAATACGGTAGTAGGTTCAGAAGCCATGCAGAATGCAAAAAGAGGAAGCGTGAATGTAGCAGTGGGTTTCCGATCTATGAAGGCGCATAAGGATGGAGGCGAAAATACCGCAGTGGGTGTTGGCTCGCTGGAGGCAGACTCTTCCGGAACTCAAAATACAGCAATAGGCCGCTCGGCATTATTCTTAAATAAAACAGCAGCACGCAATACGGTAGTAGGAGCCGAAGCGGGTGTATTCAATAATTCAAATCAAACAAACCCGCTGCAGGGCAGCGAAAATACTTACGTCGGCTTTAACACCGGGCGCTTTGCTAATATTGGCCGCAAAAATGCTGTGGTGGGCGCTTTTGCTTTGGAAGGTACAGGTGCTTATGGCGACCAACCAACTTTAGATGCTTACAGCCGAAACAGTGTAGTGGGCGACTCTGCCGCCTTACGCACTTTTGGCAACGACAATGTGGCCATGGGTTTTAAAGCATTAAATGCAAACACTTCGGGATCTCAGCATGTGGCAATCGGTAGCGGCGCTTTGCGCAATACAACATCTACCTATCCTAATACCGCAGTAGGTTATTTAAGCCTGGATAGTAATACAACAGCCGGGGCCAACACTGCTGTGGGCAGTTATTCGCTTTCAATAAATAAAACAGGATTTAATAATGTGGCGATAGGTAATGCGGCGATGTATGAAAGTGAGGCCGGAAACAATAATGTGGCTGTAGGTAACGATGCAGGCCGTTTTTTAGGAGCCAGTCAGAATACAGCCATCGGTTCCGCAGCTTTACGCAACGACAGTACCGGTTCAAACAATGTGGCTGTTGGTTATGGCGCATCTACAAATGATACTACCAGCCAAAATACAACCATGGGGGCTTTTGCTTTGCGGTTTAACAAAAGAAGCGAAAATATGGCCATAGGTTATGCTGCCGGCAACGCATTCGGATTTACCAATTCCACGGGTAACGTGTTGTATGGAACTGAAAATACAACCATTGGCTACAGGGCCAATCAGGGCAACGCTACCGGAAGAAAAAATACCGTTGTGGGTTACAGGGCTCTGGCAATGGCTGCTGATAACAGTTACTGGTTTGGCGGCGGTTCTAATGCGCAGGATTTTTTAAGTTTTAACACAGCTATTGGCGATTCATCGCAAACCGGTACCATCGGCAGCCGGAATACCTCGGTTGGCCATGCCACCTTACAGAAAAATGATCAGGGCAGCCAAAACACCGCCATGGGCGATTCGGCCATGGCGAATGCAGTGCTTGCTGCTGCCAATGAGGCCTATGGCTATAATGCTTTGAAGTCATTAAAAAACCAGTATGCCAATGGTATCTGGACTACCGCTGTAGGCGGCCAGGCCATGGAATATGATACCAGTTCTTATGCAACTGTAGCGGTTGGTTTCCGTGCTTTGCGCAATCCCGTAAAAGTATCAGAGAGCGTTGCGCTTGGTGTAGGCGCAATGGAACATGGCGACAGTACATTCTGGAATGTGGCAGTTGGCCGTGGTGCCATGTTTAACATGGGTAATTCAAACCAGAACGTGGCAGTAGGAACCTGGGCAATGAACAATAAAAAATCAGGCTATTATAACAATGCCCTGGGCCTTTTTGCGATGGATCTGGATTCGATTGGTATTGGTAATGTGGGTATAGGAACCTCGGCCTTGCGTTTTAATAAGCAATCGCAGGAAAATGTGGGCCTTGGTCTTAATGCTGGCTACTATTTCAGTGGCACGGGTTCGGGACAAATCGGCGGTAACATATTCCTGGGTTCGTATGCAGGCCGGGGTGCAACAACAGGCGCCACAGGCCAGTATAACAATGTTATGGGTTATCATGCATTGGAACAATTTACCACTGCCCATAACAATGTTGCCATTGGCGATTACAGTATGCAGAACAATGTGAGTGGCTACGAAAGTGTGGCCATTGGTACAGAATCTTTCCGGGCCAATAAAGGCACCGGCCTGCAATCAGTGGCAGTCGGCGCATTCACCTTAGCCTCAGACACAAGTACGGGCCTGAATACGGCTGTTGGGGGTTTTGCTGCCTTTTCAAATACAAGCGGCAATGCAAACACTGCATTAGGATCAAGTACTCTGGCTTTAAATACTACCGGTGCATTTAATACGGCTGTTGGGCAAGCTGCTCTTTTCTCTCATCAGAAAAACAACGGTAATGTTGCCATAGGCAGCAATGCCATGCAAAATGATACAACAGGAACCAACAATACTGCTGTAGGCACTTCTGCATTATTCATTAACAGCAATGGTACCGGTAATACTGCTATTGGGCGAAATGCTGCCAATACCAATACCATCGGCACCAACAATACAATGCTTGGATTTGAATCTGATGTTTCAGTCAACAACCTTACCAACGCAACTGCCATAGGTTACAGGGCTTTAGCGGCTCAAAGCAATACAATGATATTGGGAAGCATTAATGGTACTAATGGAGCTACTTCAGATACAAAAATAGGAATACGGACTACCACACCTGATTCTATCTTATCTGTTGCTGATAACTTTTTAGTCGGTACTTCAGGAACCGTACAATACGATAACAGTGTACCGGTTATGAGTTATATGTTTAAAAGCGGGGCCGGCAATGCCGACAGGATGGTGGTTGCCCATAGCCCGGCTTTTCCTACTTATGGGTTGCAATACCAGGATGCCACTGATAAATTTCATTTTCTTTCGGCCGGAGCAGAAGTAACTACCATTGACCTGACCAATGGCAGGTTGGGTATCGACAATCCGAACCCCAGCGATTTATTGCACGTAGGAACAGGAACGGGCGCCAGGATTCGCATTGGTACTGCTGAAAGTATTGAAGATTTTGGTGCAAATATATTGGCTGTTAATGCAAGCTTTTACCCAACTACCAATAACACCCGAACACTTGGTGCTGCAGGCTTCAGATGGTCTGAAGTTTTTGCTGTTAACGGTGTAATAAACACTTCTGATGCAAGAGAAAAAGAGAATATCAACGATCTTAGTTATGGATTGAAAGAAGTAATGAAGCTACGGCCGGTAAGCTATACATGGAAAGACAACCCGCAATGGGGCAAAAAACTCGGGTTTATTGCACAGGAAGTAAAACCCATATTAGGCGAAGTGGTACAAGTTGGAGATCTTAAAACCAATACACCTGCAACGGACATTGATACAAAAGCTGCAACAAAAACAGAAAGCGACAGAATGGGCATTTTTTATTCAGACATCATCCCGGTTGCAGTTAAAGCAATACAGGAACAACAGCAGATCATAGAAAAACAACAAAAACAAATTGATGAGTTAACAAAAAGACTGGAAAAGCTGGAACAGAAACCAAAAGAGTAAATCACCCAAAAAGGGGACATGAAAAGCCTGATAAAAACTGTAAATTACAGCCATATAGTAAATGGATTCATCCGCTTACTAATTAAATACAAAAACTAACTATAACAATTCATAAAATTGCCGGTATGCAAAAAAATATATTAGCCACAATACTGCTGCTGTTTTTTTATAACTATGCTGTTAAGGCCCAGCAAATAGTAAGGGCCAGCGGTAACGTACAAATCGTTACTACTGCAGGAACCAAAACCGTAATTGACGGCGGCGGCATCACCTTTTTAGGCACCAGCAGCTGGAAGGGAACCGACGATTCTCTATACCTAATTAAGACTTCTGCCACACCAACTGAAGGATGGCTTGATTCTACCGCCGCAGGCGCTATGGATGTCACCAGCACCGGCACTGTTTTTTTCAGGGGTACTAACAGGCAAAGTTTTTATGGTCCTAATACCCGCTTTTATAATATGACCGTTCGCAATGCTGTAGGAGATACCTTACTCTCTTCCTGCGAAGTAAGAAATAATTTGAGGCTGGATACCGGTTTTGTTTTCACAGAAAGTGGTTATGGTAGCGACAGCCTTTTGGTAAGCAATCCTGCCATCAATGCCATTTCATCAACCAGCAATTATACCGAAAGCTGGGTAAACGGCAGGCTTAGCCGCACCGGAAATGTAATTGGTACACCCCACCCTTCTCCAAACCCTGCTGTTTTTTACCTGTTCCCTATTGGCAAAACGGATAGTTTATATGCACCCATCAAACTTTCGAAAGTAAATAACACCACTACCACCTGGACGGCTGAATACTCGCCAAATACTCCATTCGACCGCAACAACAGGCAAAACCCGCCGATAGATCATATAAGTGATGTTGAATACTGGGAAATAACAAGCAACAATCAATTCGGCACCAATGATGACGCAATGCTTAGTTTATCATGGAGGGGTTACAGCAGGGTTAGTGCCAATGCCACAGTAAGGGATAGCCTTTTGGTAGCCCAATATATAGATAACAGTGGATTCAGGTGGGAAGTGCCGGGCCTTTGGGCAACCGGGCGTGCAATTGGCCCCGATAGCTTATCCGGTTTTGTAACCTCCAACTCACCTACCAATAATTATAATTTTGCCGAGCGCCTGTTTACATTGGGTACTTTCAGCCAATTTAATTCTTTGCCTGTAAAACTGCTTTACTTTACAGCCATTGCAGATGGCAACAGGGTGCGCCTGAACTGGGAAGCTGCAAACGAACAGGAAACAGTTAAGTATGAAATTGAAAGATCGCTCAATGCAAGCAGCTACGGCCGCATTGGAACAGTACTTTCAAGGCAGCTTTCTCAATCGGCCTATGTTGATTTTGATAATTCCCCTGCATCCGGCTGGAATTATTACCGCCTGAAAATATTTGATAAATCAGGTGCTTTCACTTATTCACCCGTAAGGCCTGTTAAGTTTGAAAAAGGAATGGAGTATGTAAAGGTATTCCCCGTTCCGGCAACAGATGTTTTAAATGTACTGCTGCCATCTTCGTATGTTAACAAGGTTACTTTATTGCTGTACAGTATGGATGGTAAATTCATCTCTAATTTAAAACCTGCTGTAAACAATGTACAACTGAATGTTAAACCGCTGCCAGGTGGCACTTATGTAATTAAAATAATGAAAGCAGACGGGCAGTCGGAAACTTATCCATTCATCAAACAATAAAATACTTATAAATGAACAAGATAAAATTATTATTGATCCTTTCAATATGCTTAACAGCAAAGGCTGTGCAGGCTCAGCAGCCCGAAGAAAAAACTGTAAAACCCTTACCTGCAGCATTAACAAAATCACCGGCCGCAGATAAAGCTTCGGCTCAGCCTGTTGCCAAACAAATGCCTTCCGATGCAGTTCCTGCAGTGCCATCACCTTCAAATACTACAGTTATAACAGAAGACATGAAGGGTGTTGAAATTAAAACGGGAGATAAAAAAGGACAGGAAGTAAAAAATATGGACAGGCTAAAAACATCAACCATTGAAACCGGAAAAAAGAATGAGCCTGCCCCAAAGCCAAAGCCCGTGGCAATGGTTGCCCCAGAAGGTTAATTGAAATAATGTAGTTGATCATAGCCACGTGCTTTAAAAACATTTACCCGTTTGTGGTATTTTTTAAAAAGTGTTTTGTAATTAGTTTTGTTCGGCTCCTCATAACAGATATTTTCTGTTTACTGATAGCTGCCCTGTAAACCCAATTCCATCAAAAGCCTTCCATATCCCGGAAGAAAAGTTTTTTATTTTTTAACCTTATCTGCTTTATTATGACAAAATTTGTACGTTTTGCATTTGCCATTTCTTTTGCAATCGTTTTACACTTTACCGCTAACGCACAATCAGTAAGTATCAACACAAGCGGCGCCACTGCCGACCCCAGTGCGATACTGGATGTTACCAGTACCACCAAAGGTGTGCTGATACCCCGTATGGACAAAACCCAAAGGAATGCGATTGCCACGCCGGCAACTGGTTTGCTGGTTTATCAAACTGCACCTGACAGCGCAGGATTTCATTATTTTGATGGAGTACAGTGGATCTGGCTTTCCGGAACATCGGACAGTACTGCCTGGAAAATAACCGGTAACAGCAATATTACATCGGCCAATTTTTTAGGAACTACTAATGATAGTGCTTTGCGTTTCCGGGTACGAAATATACCCTCCGGAATTGTTGACAGCATCAACGGATCAACTGCCCTGGGTTATTCTGCATTACGCACAGATAATGGGGGATTTGCCAACGTGGCCCTTGGCCGAAATGCCATGCAAAGCAACCGCAATGGCAGTTATAATACGGTAGCAGGTTACAATGCTTTAATAAACAACGACAGTTCTTACTATACTACTGCGATAGGTTATAATGCCATGCTAAACCATAGAAATGGCTATTGGAATACGGCGGTAGGTATGCAGGCATTGCTTACTGATTCTACTGGTCAGCAAAATACTGCATTGGGTGTACAGGCATTGGTTAATAATAAAGTTGGATCAAACAATACTGCAGTGGGTACCAATTCGCTGTTTTTTAACCTTGCCAGTAATAATACAGCAGTAGGCCACACTGCCGGAGCCTACAATTCATACACGTTAACAGATCCAACAATAGCTATAGAAAATACAGCCATTGGTTACCAGGCTGGTTATGGAAACTGGAACGGCAGTAAAAATACTTCACTTGGTTTCAGGGCTTTGTTTGCCTCGGGTGGTGGTTTTGTTTATGGCACCAACAGAAACACCGCTATAGGCGACAGCGCTATGGCCTTTAGCCTGGGTAGCAGAAATACCGTGGTAGGAACCGAAGCCTTTAGCCGTGCAGTTGCCGGTTCTGAAAATGTAGTAATGGGCGATAGCGCCATGGGCGGCGCATCAAATACAAATGGCAATGTTGCCATAGGTTACAAAGCGTTAAACAAGCAGGTAAATCAGGGATATAACACAGCCGTTGGTTATTTCAGCCAGCGTGACTCGTCAAAAAATACCTATTACAATACTTCAATTGGCGCTTATAGTATGGAGTACAACAGAACCGGTATTTACAATACCGGCCTGGGTTTAAGCGCCATGCGTTTTGCAGACAGTACATCTTACAATACTGCTGTAGGTTCTGATGCCATGTACACACATATAAAGGGAGACCTCAACACTGCTATTGGCCACCAGGCAATGGGCAGCGATAGCGCCGGCAGCATCAATGTGGCTGTTGGCTGGCGGTCTTTAAGAAACAATAAAACTGGGCAGGAGAATACAGCTGTGGGTGTAGGTTCGCTTGAAGCAGATTCAAGTGGTAGCTGGAATACTGCTGTTGGCCGTTATGCATCGTTCCTGAATAAGAGTGGCCATTACAATGTATCAATGGGTATGCAGGCTGCTGTAGTTGGCGATACTGCAACTGCCACAACATTTCTTGGCTACCAGGCAGGATATAATAACAAAAGTGATTACAATACCGGTGTAGGGGCATATTCTCTTGCCAGTAATAATTTTACAACCGGCAGCAATTTAACCGGTATCGAAAACACAGGCCTGGGTTATGGGTCTGGTTACCTGGTTAACCTGGGTTCTAAAAATACGGCGGTAGGCCACCAGGCTATGAGGGGCGTTACTTCTTATATTTCCGGTAACAGAAACGTGGCCATTGGCGATAGCGCCATGACCTATCTTACCAGTGGATCGGATAATGTGGCTGTGGGTATGCAGGCATTATTGCGCAACACCATTGCTTATAGCAATGTGGCCGTGGGCGGCAATGCTTTACGAAACAACACTGTTTCGGCACGTAATGTGGCTATGGGCGATTCTGCCATGTACACATACTCCTATAATCCCGGCGGCACTTTTACAAGCGACAATACCGCTGTTGGCAGCAAAGCCATGTTTAATACCCAGTCCACAACAACAGGTAATGGTACAAAAAATACTGCAGTGGGCAGCGAAGCTATGATTGAAAATACAACCGGTTATGCAAATACAGCTATGGGAGTAAGCGCCCTTAGGGAAAACACTACCGGCTTTGGCAATACAGTAGTAGGCCGCAGCGCCAACAGGCTTTCAAAAAAAGGCAATTATAATAATTATTATGGCCTTGAAGCAGCTTACAATGATTCAAGCGGAACCCATAACAATGCTATGGGTTACCTGGCTTCTTTTAACAACGACACTGCATCAAGGATAACAGCCATTGGTACATCAGCATTATACTCAAACAGGCACAGTGATAATGTAGCGGTAGGTTACCAGGCAGCTACCAATATGGATGGCGACCCAGTAAACTTCCCCAGTTTACAAAACACGATGATAGGCACAGAAGCCGGGTATGGATTTTGGGCAAGGGGAAGAAGTACAGGTGTGGGTTACAGGGCGCTGTATAATTACTCTAACGGAGGCATATATGGTTCATCAGTCGGCCGTAACGTAGCGATTGGCGATAGCGCCATGGCGTTTACTTACGGAGCCTACAATGTGGCTGTGGGAACCGAAGCCCTGAGCCGGGCAGAGAACTCGGGAAGAAATGTTGCTGTTGGTGATAGCAGTATGGGCGATACCTACCAGGTTTTTGATAATGTAGCCATCGGTTTCAGGTCGCTGGTCAAAGCAACAAGATCTTCACCAACTGCAACAGGTAATACCGGCACTGGTGCCTACAGTTTGAGGCAGCTCACATCTGCTATCTGGAACACTGCCAATGGTTATTTTGCTTTGGAGAATGACAGCACCGGTAGTGAAAATACTGCCATGGGCACTTCTGCCCTTCGTGGTAATTATAGTGGTATCCGGAATGTGGGTGTAGGAATAAACAGCGGCTTTAATGTTACCAGCAGTAACAATACGTATTTAGGCAGCTATGCAGGCGAAGGTGTTGCCACCAGAAGTACCGGTGGAGAAAATACCGGTGTAGGATACCAGGTATTGCAGGATATACGCTCGGGAGCCAATAATACTGCTGTTGGTTACAGGGCCATGAATGCCGATTCTACCGGCAGCCTGAATACAGCCGTTGGTAATGGTGCCCTTTTTTCAAACACCCAGTCTAACGTAAACCAGGCTTTTGGATATAATGCGTTGTATAGTTATAATGGCGGTGCCGGAGATGGCTACAATAATGCTTTTGGCGACCGTGCAGCCGAAGGCCTTACAACCGGTACGCAAAACGTAATAATGGGATCCTGGGCATTTCTGAGCCATACTTCAGGATCTTTTAACACAGCAATAGGTAATTATGCAATGGGGGCTGGTACAAGTGGCAGCAATAATACCGCACTGGGTGCCCAGGCATTATCTAATACTAGTGCATCTGGTAATACAGCTATAGGGTATAATGCCGGAACCACCAATACAACCGGCACCAACAATACTTTAATTGGTAACCTGGCAAATGTTACCAGCGGCGCATTAACCAATGCAACAGCAATTGGCTATAATGCAACTGTAGCCCAAAATAATTCACTGGTATTAGGGCAGGTTGGTGTTGTTGATGTAGGTATTGGTACTAATACACCAACAGCCAGGCTTGATGTATCAGGCGATTTTAAATTGGGTACCAATGGTACGGTTTTAACGCAGGTGGTCAAACAAACGGTAAGCACAGTTACTATTCCTTCTGTAGCTGCCAATAGCACGTTTGCTGTTGATTATACTGTTACGGGTGCTGCATTAAATGGGTCGGTTGCTATTTCACCAAATACTGTGCTTCCCACCGGCGTAATCATTGGGTATGCAAGGGTAGTTTCTCCAAATACTGTTAGGGTATCTTATGCAAATATCACTGGATCTGCCAGTACAGCAACTGCCGGGTATTCACTTTTCATCACGGTAATCAATTAATAAAATACTTATTATCTTTTATAAAAACAAGATCATGAAAATCATTAAATCAACATTGCTCGTAACGATTGTATTGTGTGCAACAACCCGTTTACACGCTCAGCAGGAAAAAAATAATCTAGCGCCTCAATTAAAACCAGAAGTTTTAAAACAGGAGGAGATGAAAGCGCCGCCACAGACAGGACTCAATACACCCTCTCCTCAGCCCGAATTAAAACCTCAGCCTGGCACGCAATTACCCAGGGAAGCTGCTGCACCATCAAATACAAAACCGCAGCAAAACGACGAAGGGAAAAGCGAAGCTAAAGCTTTGCCAAAACCCAAAACTGTTGTACTGGACAACGGTGCC
The DNA here is from genome assembly GCA_016786725.1 of Ferruginibacter sp. Classification (GTDB taxonomy): domain Bacteria; phylum Bacteroidota; class Bacteroidia; order Chitinophagales; family Chitinophagaceae; genus Ferruginibacter. The sequence continues at coordinate 57,946 of JAEUVU010000016.1, forward strand.
GGTGATGAAACAAAAAACCTTACACCCGAACAGCAAAACATTTTGAATGGAAAAAGCGAAAGGCCCAAAAACTCCGGAGCACAGGTGCAGCATTCAGCCCAACAAAAAACTACACAGGCACAGCCAGTTAACCAAAATTAAAGAGCATCAGTAAAAAAATTTTGATACTTCTTGATTACCTCTTTTTAAAGCCCCTTAAAGGGGCTTTTTTGTATGCATCAATTAAATTAATTTCGGGGCTAAAGAAAATAAGATGATTCAACGCATTCAATCCCTTTGGTTATTACTGGCGGCAGCCTGTGCATTTGCAGCATTAAAGTTGCCTTTTTATAGTGGCACCAACGCAAAAGGTATTCCTTCATACGAATTAAATGGCTCAGAAAATACTTTATTAATGGCTTGTACCATTGCAGTGGGAGCACTGGCACTCATTATTATTTTTCTTTACAAACAAAGAACGTTACAGTTGAGGCTTTGCGTGCTGGGGATTTTACTGGAGGCGGTTCTTATTTTTTTGTACTACCGGGAAACAACAACTTTTACTGAAGGCACCTACTCTTTAACTGCTATTTTGCACAGTGTTATTGTGCTTGCTTTTGTACTGGCCGCCAGGGGCATCAGTAAAGATTCAAAACTTTTAAAGGAAAGCGACAGGCTGAGGTAATGTGTGATGTTAGATGTACGATGTACACATGCATCTAAAAAATTGCCTACATCGTACATCCAACTTCGTACAATTATAAAAACTTGCCTGTATAACTTTCCTCACATTTCTTCAGGTCAGCAGGTTTGCCTGCAAACACCAGGTTACCACCACCATCGCCGGCTTCGGGGCCAAGGTCAATTACCCAATCAGCGCTTTTTATAACATCGGTATTATGTTCTATTACGAGTATAGTATGGCCTTGTTCTATAAGTGCATTAAAAGAGGCCAGTAACTTTTTTATATCGTGAAAATGCAGGCCTGTTGTTGGTTCATCAAAAATAAATAAGATGCTGCCCTGTGTTCTTCCCTTGCCAAGGAAAGAAGCCAGCTTTACCCTTTGGGCTTCGCCTCCCGATAAAGTATCGGATGACTGGCCGAGTTTTACATAGCCCAATCCTACATCACTAAGTGGCTGTATCTTTTTGGCAACATCTGCTGCATCTTTATCAGAACCTGAGAAAAATTCTATCGCTTCATCAACCCCCATCTCCAGCACATCATGAATACTCTTGTCTTTGTATTTCACTTCAAGCACTTCTTCTTTAAAACGTTTGCCGCCGCATACATCACAGGTAAGATGCACATCAGCCAGAAACTGCATTTCAACAATTTGTTCGCCTTCACCTTTACAGGCATCGCATCTTCCCCCATCTACATTGAATGAAAAATGTTTGGGCTGAAAACCACGCATTTTACTCAAAGGCTGTTTGCTGTAGAGGTCACGGATTTCATCATAGGCTTTAATATAAGTAACGGGGTTACTTCGTGAAGATTTACCGATGGGATTCTGGTCAACCATTTCCACCTGCGCAATAAAATCAACATCACCACTGATGGATTTATGCAGGCCGGGCTTGTCGAAGCTTTCTCCTTTCAGTTTTTGTAATGCAGGATAAAGTATCTGTTTTACTAAAGTTGTTTTACCACTACCACTTACACCGGTAACTACGCAAAAAAGCTGTAAAGGAAATTCAACAGCAATATTCTTCAAATTATTTTGCCTGGCGCCTTCAACTTTTACAGAGCGCTTCCAGCTACGCAGTTGTTTGGGTGGTTCAATATTCATTTCCCCAGATAAATATTTACCGGTAAGGCTCTCAGGGTTATTGATAATCTCATCATAATCTCCTTCAGCAACTACTTCTCCGCCTAAATGACTTGCCAGCGGCCCCATATCAATGATATGATCAGCTTCTCTCATCATCATTTCATCATGCTCAACCACCACAACGGTGTTGCCCAGGTCTCTTAATTCTTTTAATACACTGATCAGCCTTTCTGTATCACGGCTGTGTAAACCAATGGATGGCTCATCTAAAATATACAACGAGTTGGTTAAATTACTTCCCAGGCTTCTGGTTAATTGTATGCGCTGGCTTTCACCACCACTCAATGAATTTGCCAAACGGTTTAAAGTGAGATAGCCGAGCCCAACATCCAGCAAAGTTTTTATGCGGTGATTGATCTCAATCAAAATTCTTTTAGCAACCTGCTGATCGTATTCGCTCAGCTTTAGTTTTTGAAACCAGGTAAACAGATCCTTCACCGGTATTTCACAAAGTTGGCCGATATGTTTACCTCCGACCTGCACATACAATGCTTCGGGCCGAAGCCGGTAGCCTTTGCAAGCTGTGCATAATGTACGGCCCCGGTAGCGGCTTAATAAAACACGATATTGTACTTTGTATAAATTCTGTTCTACCTCTTTAAAAAAATCATTGATGCCGTTTGCATATTGGTTGCCCTCCCACAAATCCTTCAATTGTTTTTCAGTAAGGTCAATAACCGGTTTATGAATGGGGAAATCAAATTTCTTTGCGGCTCTCACAAAATTATCTCTCCAAATACCCAGTTTCTCTCCTTTCCAAGGCGCTACAGCGCCTTCATAAACACTCAGGCTTTTATCCGGAATAATCAGGTCAGGATCAATACCCAGTATCTGCGAAAAACCTTCGCAAACCGGGCATGCACCAAAGGGATTGTTGAAAGAAAATAAATTGGGTACAGGTTCTTCAAATACAATTCCATCTGCTTCAAACTTATTGGAGTAATGCAGCAGTTTATCCTTATTTACTTCAAGGTACATTTCGCCTTCGCCTTCATAAAAGGCTGTATTTACTGAATCTGCAATACGGTGCAGTTCATCCTCATCAAACTTTTTAGCAACCAATCTGTCTATTAATAAAAAAGCCTTATCAGTTTTTTTTATAGAAGTTTTTTTATCCGATTCCAGAAGGTCTTCTATCCTTACAGGTTCCTGATTAACGTATAACCTGCTGAAACCCTTCTGCAATAAAATGTTCAGTTCCTCCGGTATACTTCTGTTTGCATGTTGCTTAAACGGCACTATCAATACAGCTCTTTCTCCTTCCGGCAGACCTTCAATTGTTTTTACCACATCTGCTACATCATCCTTTTTAACTTCCTTCCCGCTTACGGGAGAGATCGTTTTGCCTGCCCGGGCAAATAATAGCCTGAGATAGTCATAGATCTCAGTCATACTACCTACTGTACTGCGAGGCGTTCGGGTAATCACTTTTTGTTCGATGGCAATGGCCGGGCAAAGTCCTTTTATATAATCCACATCGGGTTTGTTCATGCGCTGCATAAACTGGCGGGCATAGGCGCTCAGGCTTTCGGCATAGCGGCGCTGGCCTTCGGCAAACAAGGTATCAATGGTTAAGGAAGATTTACCCGATCCGGAAACTCCGGTTACCACTACCAGTTTTTCACGGGGAATGGAAACAGATACATTTTTTAAGTTATGTACCCTTGCGCCCTTGATCTGTATGTCTTTTTGGTTATGTAGAGGTTCTTTTTTTACCTTTTCTTTCGCTTTTGCTATGGCCATGCTCAAAATTACTATTATTTGTGCTGCTACAGATATGTGAAACTTTTCTTAAAGCAGATTTTTGCTGTAACTTTTTTAAAAACTATGCCTTAGTTTTATTTCATAGTTCGGTACTGCCTCTAACTGTGAAAACGTAGTTTTACTAAGTAATAAAACTAAAAAAATAGGGCGTTAGTACTCATACTATTTAAAAACCAACAATCTATTTTTACAGTCCAATATCCAAAAAAATGAAAAGCCGTTTGAGCCTATCTAAAAGACTTCTACGCTTTTTTCACAATTTTTGGAACCTGTTACACATTATCCTAACAATCTAAAACTGTAGAAGTTTATGAAAATCCTGAGCAATCTTACCGACCAGCAGCTTATCCATTTATATATGGAAGGAGATGCCAACGCCCTTGCAACCATTGTAACCCGTTACAAGGACAAAATTTACACGTCTATTTACCTGCTGGTAAAAGACAAGTACCTCACCGAAGACATTTTCCAGGATGTGTTCATCCGCATCATTGACACCTTAAAAGGCGGCCGCTATACGGATGAAGGTAAATTTTTACCCTGGGCCATGCGTATTGCACACAATATGTGCGTAGATCATTTCAGAAAGGTTAAACGTACGCCAACCATTAAAACCAGCGACGACCGCGACATTTTTGAAGTGCTGAATTTTTCTGAGGCCGGCGCCGACCAGAAAATGATGAATGGCCAGAGCCAGGATAAAGTGAGGAAAATGGTTGACCTGTTGCCTGAAGATCAACGTGAAGTAATTATCTTACGCCACTATGCCGATCTTAGCTTTAAAGAAATTGCCGACCTTACAAGCTGCAGCATCAATACAGCACTGGGTCGCATGCGCTATGGTTTAATTAACCTCCGCAAAATGATGACCGAAAAACAAATTGCATTATAAACACATTACGCCTTTTTTAAGAAAAGGAAAATCTGTAATCCCCCGATTCAAACTAAAAACCTCCATCATGTGGAGGTTTTTTATTGCCGTTATTTTTTTGACTTTTCAAATGCAGCCAGTCCGCATAGCAGCCAGTCTTTATACTCCTTTACATTGGGTGTGTAACCCACAGGTTTGTTCATCAATATCTCATCGCCATTTAAAATAGCGTAAAGCGGCTGGGCATTGTTTTTAAAATTCTCTGTTTCAAATGTTGCCCATTTATCGCCCACAGTAATAATTTCTTTTTCTATACCCTCTTTTGTTTTATAGGTAAACTGTTGTGCGGCCGGCAGGCTTTTCTTATCATCAACATAGAGAGAGACCAGCACAAATTTTTCCCTCATGATGCTTTTTACTTCTTCATTGGTCCATACATTCTCCTCCATTCTGCGGCAGTTAACACAGGCATATCCTGTAAAATCAATAAGCAAAGGTTTATTTTCGGCTTTTGCTTTTTGTAATGCTTCGTCATAATCTTTTAAAGGCTCAAAATTTTTACAGTTAACCGGGTTATTGTAAACACTGTAGCAAAGCGGAGGTGGAAAACCGCTGATCAGTGTAAGGTTTGCATATTTCGTATTGGTGATGCCCGGCACCAGGTAAACTGTAAAAGCCAGGAAGACAGCAGCAAAAACATACCTTGGCCTGGTTATTTTTTGTTTAGGCCCGTCAAGCGGAAATTGTATTTGCCGCAGCAGATAAAGTACGATGCTGATGCCTACCAATACCCAAATGCCAATAAATACTTCTCTTTTCAAAAGCCCCCAATGCATTACCAGATCGGCATTTGATAAGAATTTTATTGCAAGGCCAACTTCTATAAAACCCAGAACCACTTTTACAGAATGTAACCAGCCACCTGATTTTGGTAATGAGTTTAACAGGTTTGGAAATAGTGCAAACACGGCAAATGGTAAGGCCAGCGCCAAACCAAAACCACCCATACCTGCTGTTAACTGAACCGCTCCTCCTGTTAATGAACCAACAAGTAGAGAACCCAGAATGGGCCCGGTGCAGGAGAAAGAAACTATGGCCAAAGTAAGCGCCATAAAAAATATACCGATGACATTTCCCGTACCTGCTTTTGAATCTGTTTTGCCAGAGAGTGTGCCAGGTAATGCTATTTCATAAAATCCAAAAAATGATAATGCAAAAATTATGAAGACCGCAAAGAAAATAACATTAAGCCAGGGATTGGTAGAAACAGAATTTAATATTTCGGGGCTGGCACTGTCTATAAAATAGAACGGAACACTTAACAAAACATAAATAAGAAAGATGAAAAAACCGTAGAGGGAAGCATTAAAAATACCCTGCTTACGGCTTACCGCTTTTTTGGTAAAGAAGGAAACCGTTAATGGGATCATGGGAAATACACAAGGTGTAATTAACGCAAGCAAGCCGCCGAGGAAACCCAGCAGAAAAATTGTGATCAGATCCCCGGAGATGGATGCTGTGCCTCCGCAATCATTTACAGGTTTGTTCAGGTCAATTGCTGAAACAAGAATTCTATTTGAAGCTGAAGCATCCACCCCTGCTTCCATCAAAATCTCTATTTTATTTTCTTCGGGAATAAAGGCACTATCGTTTGCCGCATTGTAAAACAGGGTTGCTTTTAATTTTGCAGGAACAGTTCCGCCTATATTTATCTTTTGCACAACCTCAAGCCTGTTTTCAACAACTTCAGATTCTGTTTCAAGTATTTTATCAGTAATGGTTTTTGTATCACCACTTATTTGCTGATTGCCATTTTTTTGTATGGCAGAATCTGAGAACGTAATTTTAAAACCTTCCAGGCTAACAGCAGTATTTGATTTTGCATAAATATGCCAGCCCTGTTTTACAGTGCCTTTTAGTTGTATCTCATATTGCCCTGGCGCAATCTTTTTTCCCGCTGCCTGCCATTTTACTATAACAGAATCCTGTGCAAAAACGGATAACTGAAAAATGAATAATACTGCAGCCAGTAATGATATGATCTTTTTGAGTTGCATGATGCTTGCTTAAAAAAAATCCCGACGCATTATCGGGAAATAAGATGCGGTTTTATTTTCCGCCAACATTAATTGTAAAGGGAACATCCCTTGGGGGAAGGCATTTCCTGTCGTTACACACCATAAACCTCACCGTGCCCTTAACCACAGTAGCTGCCGAAGACCTTACTTTCACTTTTTGAACAAAATCAACCGAACCTGCATAATACTTCAAAATTGAATTGAAATTTTTATCAAATGATTTTTCCATTTTACCAACTTCTTTCACTTTACCGTCAAAAGTCAGCAGCGGGTTAGGTGTAAATTTAAAAGAAGTTGGCTCAGGGCCTTCACCAGCATCCTGTGCATACAAATGCCAGTTATCGGTAACAGTTGCAGTAAGATGCAATTCATAGGTTTTATCTGCAATTTTTTTTGCACTGTATGCCCACAATACGGGATTGGTGATCTGTGCCTTTGCAAAGCCTGCAAAAAACAACATCATCCCAACTAAAAATATCTTTTTCATGTATAATTTATTCATGAGCAAATTTACGAAATTATCCAGCTACGGTTTGTAACCTTTGTAACCGATTATCCCTTAAAAATGTTAATTTATTCCAAACAGGTGATTGAAAACATGCTTACCGTCCAGGTTACCCAGTGCTGCACTCACAGCCCTTTCAGGATGCGGCATCATGCCAAAAACATTTCTTTCTTTATTGCAGATGCCCGCTATATTATGAATGGCACCGTTTGGATTGGCAGCCGCCGTAACATTACATTTTTCATCGCAATACCGATAAATTACCTGGCGGTGCATTTCCATATTTTCCAGAGTGGCTTCATTGGCAAAAAACCTTCCTTCACCATGGGCAACCGGTATCCTGAGCGGAATTGAAGGACTATGCGGAGCTTCTGTAGCTGCCTCTTTAATAAAAACATTTTTACAAACAAATTGTTGCTGGCTGTTGCGTAACAGTACACCGGGTAATAACCCGCTTTCGCATAATATCTGAAAACCATTGCAAACGCCCAATACTTTTCCTCCTTTGTTGGCAAATTCAATAACACTTTGCATCATGGGACTGAAACGTGCTATAGCGCCGCAGCGCAGGTAATCACCATAACTAAAGCCGCCGGGCAAAACAATGCAATCTTCGGTATTAAACATACCAAGATCTTTGTCTTTATGCCAGAGCTGAACTACTTCCTGCTGCAAATCATTTTGCAGTGCTTCAATCATATCTCTATCGCAATTGCCGCCGGGAAAAACTACTACGCCGAATTTCATGTATACAAGTTGATGTTAATGGTTCAATATGGTGATGCCGTAAGCTTCAACTACGCTCAGCGCAGGCTCCACGATGGCAACTGATACTTTGACTTCGCCCAGTACATACACCGGTATCAAAAAGTACCCGGCAAAGGTAATAATTGTGAGCCTAATTACCGGATGATGTAACTGATAACAATTACAAATGCTGCCATAAGCCAATGCAATACCAGAGGAAACCATTTTTTTGCCGGGTATAAAAAAGCGGCAGCAATAAAGGCAGAAAGCGGCACTGCACAAAGTATCCAGTACTCAAAACTATGGGTGGCATTTACAAAGGGCACAAAAATGGCAACCATCAGGTACAAAAAGGTAAGGTTCCAGGCTTTGCGGGCCTGTATTAACTGCCGCCTGAAATTTTGCTGGATATAAAAGATACCGGTCATGGCACTGATCAAAACCAGCATAATGGCCGCATAAGCCCATTGCGACTGGATGAATACGGGGTGGGTTACAGCAAAGCCAGGGAACTTATAACCCTTCCATTTATCAGTTAAAAAAACCAGGGCCAGTAAAAAATAAAAAGGTGTTATAATGCCAAACAGCGCAATAAGCCACTCTGCCAGTTTAAAGGGTCTTGTGATGGCAAGGCCAAAAATAATTAGCGCTGCAAATGCAATTGAAGGAAAATAGAAAAATGTGCCGATGCCGATAGCAATACCGATATTAAATAACGCTGTTTTAGGATTTTGATTGCTGTAAAGCCCACTCATTTTAGACCATACCCAGACGAGCAAACTGTTTATGATGAGAGGTGATGAAAGCACATTCCATTCTGTAAACAGCGATGTGATGAGCAGGTAACTCATGCCGGTAAGGTAATGTGGGCGCTGCATGATACGCTGATCGTTGACCAGTTTATTAAAATATACAGCCTGCGAAAACAATAAAATGAAGGTGAGCAGCGGGAAGATCAAAGGTAAATAAACAGCAACGGGATGCAGTGCTTCTAATAACCTCCGGTATAAAAAACCATCTACCTGCTGCGGTTGCGGAATTTTTGGGTGCAGGAACATAGGAAGTTTTAATAACAGCCCATATATCAACAGTAAAAAATTGTTATAGGAGTTATTGGTTTTAAAAGTTCCTGTCACCTGTAGATTACTTGAAGTTGAATGTTTGTTGTGGCAAAATTGCACAATTATTATTACTTCAGGAAAACTGTTTGTAAGCTACAGGAATAGCAAAGGCCTTAAAAATCTACCCTGGCAAAACAGATATTATTACGGTATGCACAGGGAATTATAATTTGATTTGCTCCTGTCTGTTTGCTCAGGCTTGGCATAAATTCGTATCCCTTTTGAGGGCTTTTTAAAGTAGGATATCTTTTTACACTTCCATCAGAAGCAATAGCCTGGTCTGAAATTACCTGGTATTTCCTGTCATCATTAAACAAAAAATGTATTTCGTTACCCGATGTAATTGTAGAAAAAGACATAAAATTTTCCTCTTCATCATCAAACTGGCTTTTATGAAGCACCTTGCTCCACTGCATCTGGCCGGTTTTACTGATACTCATTACCAGGATGTTTTCGTAATAATATCTTGTGGTTTGATTGTTTAACCTGCTGACCGGCCTGTAATAACCCCTGTAAGGATTATAATAATAATAACCCGGCGAAAGTGAATAAGGGTTGTACAGGTAATCATAGCGGTTAAAATTATTGTTGTTCCTCGTATCAGCCGAATAATCTTCGGCGGTCAATACAAATCCGCCATCACCTTTTACCACTATCTGGCGTATAAAAAAATTATCCAGTGCAAAACGAAGCATCCCCCCGGATTTTGCTTCGTACCTGAGTGAATCGGTTATCTCTGTAAACTGCGAGGCATATGTTTTATCAGCTTCCTTATCAAAAATATAAGTAAACAAACCCTCAATGCTGCCGCGGTTCTTTCTGTAATAAAATGTATTGAGGAGGTACCGGTTATTGCGGTTGTCTATTTTAAGTTTTATTTCATCAATATATCGTTCTTTCAGGTCTATTTCCCTGGCTGAATATGTTTGCTGCTGCGGTGATTTAATGATCAGGCTTAGGGCATTGCTGTTATCCCTGTTGCCCGATTGCCTGGCATAAGTAAAAACAAAACTGCCGTCGTTACCAACCATAAAGTTATCATAGTTATCTTTCCGGTCGTTATACTCTGCCAACATCCTGTTTTTGCTGATGAGATTCATCTCATTATCATAAAGCAGGGTTTGCATATTAAATTTCTGGTTACGGGTTTGTATCTTAAAGATCACAATCTTTTTTCTGTCTTCACTGTAAACGGTGCTGTAAATTTTGTTGTCCGACATTACCGGTATCCTGGTAGTATCTATTTCAACCGGTTCGTTCATTTTTTGTGCTTTTGCATCCATTTTTACAGCCATACAATGAAGGATAGTTCCCTTCTGGTACTGGTAAATCATTAAAAAATAATCAGGATAGGCAACAAAATCAATATTGAAAGTCTTGTCTGGAACAAAGTTCAGCTTTACGGTTTCAACGGTATTCATTTCCCTGTCAAAAATGCTGATCTTATGATTGGACCGGATATTTTTATATACCAGGATATTGCTGTTCATTTTGCCGATTATTTCAAAATTCATATCCCGTGTATCTTCACGGTCAAAGTCGGAAATGGCTACTGACTGTGCTGCAAGGGCAATGGGCATACAAAATAAGCAGATGGAGATCAGTTGAGATATACATTTCATGCAGGTAAAACTTTATACTTAAAATTACGATTTAATAATCAATGGCTGTACATTCATTGAACAAGATGATAAGGATTTTGTTTTTACATAACACAATTTAACTTTCTGTATGAAGCAAACTGTATTAATTACCGGCGGCACCGGATTGGTTGGCAAGGCCCTTACAAATGCGCTTGTTGAAAAAGGATATAAAGTGATCATTTTAACCCGGGATATCAAAGGTAAAAAACAGGGCGAAAAAATTACTTATGCAAAATGGGATGTTGAAAAACAGGAAATTGACATTGATGCCCTGCAGCAGGCAGACCATATTATTCACCTGGCCGGGGCTCCGGTTGTTGAAAAAAAATGGACAGCAGCCTACAAAAAAGAAATACGTGATAGCCGCATAGAAAGCAGCAGGTTAATGATTGCTGCTTTAAAAAATAATGAGAATAAGGTTAGAGCAATAGTAAGTGCAAGTGCCATTGGCTGGTATGGTGCAGATGTGTATCCCGTGACCCCTTTTACAGAAGATGATGCTGCCGATGGGAGTTTTTTAGGGCAAACCTGTAAATTGTGGGAAGCAGGCATAGAGCCGGTTACAGGCTTAGGAAAACGCCTGGTAAAATTAAGGATAGGCATTGTGCTGAGTAATGACGGTGGCGCATTGGTTGAGTTTAAAAAGCCGCTCCGTTTTAGAATTGCTGCTATTTTAGGCAATGGAAAACAGGTAACAAGCTGGATACATATTGATGACCTGTGCAATATGCTAATAGCAGGTATTGAGAACGAAAATTTATCAGGCAGCTACAATGCAGTTGCCCCAAACCCGGTTAGCAATAAAGAGCTTACGCTAACCCTGGCGAAAGCTATAAGAGGGAAGTTTTTTCTTGCCCTGCATGTACCTTCGTTTGTTTTAAAAACAATGATGGGTGAAAGCAGTATTGAGGTATTAAAAAGCACAACTGTGAGTTGCAAAAAAATACAGGATGCTGGTTTTAAATTTACATTTAAAACTATTGAAGCTTCTATAAAAGATTTTGTTACAGCTACAGATCGGCATTGATAAACTTGCGGCGGCTCCAGAAATAAAAGAGAATAAGATATGCCAGTGCCAGTGCAAATACAATCCATGTATAATCCGAAGGCATAATTGACTGGCTCATGGTTTTGATGGGGTTATCAGGAAATTCCAATAAACCATCTGCTGCATTCATGGGGAGATAATCTCCAACATTACCAAGGTCAATATTATTCTCTCTTTTTAATTTAATACTCAGTACGTTCAGCAATTGCGATACGATGTTTTCAAATCCCATATATATAAAAAACACCCCGATAGCGAAGCCTGTGCGCTTTACCAATACAGAAAATAGAATTGCGATCAGGTTATATGATAATGCTTTAAGAAAAAAATAGCCGGTAAATTTAATCCCCTTAAGCGAAAAGGCAGTACCGGATGCAAGGCCAAAAATGGAAGCTGAAATTAAAACAAGCAGGGTTGCTGCTACTGCAAAGATCAAGGCCATCATAATTTTTACACTTATAAACTGTTGCCTGCTTAAACCATCAATGATATTTTGCCGATGCGTTTTAAATGTATATTCATTGGTAAAAAGCATCAGCAGCAGCAAGGCAGGTAAAAGCAGGATAAAGCCGGTAGCGTAGCTTGTCGATTGCCAGGTGGTATCAAAATCATACGGCGAAAATGACACCAGCCCTGCGCCAGGTACATTGTTAACTATATTCTTATTGATGATGTAAACAATATAATTTAAAGCAAATACACCAATCACAAAAAAAAGCGCCATTACTTTAAATGCAGTATAATTCTTTAATTTAAGCCATTCTATTTTTAAAAGACTGATCATTGCCCTTAATAATTATGATTACAAATTTTATTTATCACTTTGTTTTCCTGTAATTTCCAGGAACCTGGTTTCGAGTGATTTCTTTTTTACATTGAGTTTATTTAAAATAATACCTTTTTCAAAACAATACCTGTTGATGGTTTCGCCTGTAATATTTTCTGTGCATACCAAATGGAGGTCGGTGTCAGATTCAGTAACTGTTTTTACCCCATCCAGTTGTTCCAGTATATTTTTTAAAGCTTTATTATCTGCAGCGCTGGTTTCAACCAATAAAGTTGCTGTTTCATCTGCCCCGGATGTTTCCATCAGGCCGGCAACAGAACTCACCGTTTTTAATACCCCCCTTTGAATTATGGCTACATGGGTACAAACTTTTTCCACCTCATCCAGTATATGGCTTGCCATAATAATGGTTTTTCCTCCTTTGTACAGTTGCCGGATCAATTCCCTGATCTCAGCAATGCCAGCCGGATCAAGCCCGTTGGTAGGTTCATCAAAAACAAGTATTTCAGGGTCTCCCAGCAGGGCCGCAGCAATGGCAAGCCGCTGTTTCATACCTAACGAATAAGTACTGAATTTTGAATCTTTACGTTCATAAAGATTCACCATCCTCAAAACTTTTTCAATATCTCCTTCGCCCCTGCCTTTGATACGTGCTGCTATAACTAAATTTCTTTCTGCACTCAGGTAATGATAAAAATTAGGTGTTTCCAAAAGCGTTCCTATCTTTTTTCGCAGATCGTTGGGTGCAAGGCCGTTACCTGTCCACGCAAAAGAACCTCCTGATGCCTTAATAACATCCATTATAATACCCAGCAAAGTGGTTTTGCCACTGCCGTTGGGGCCTAAAATACCAAATACGGTTTTAGGAGGAACATCAAAACTCACCTTATCAAGCGCCCTGATTCTTCCATAATTTTTTGTAAGATTATTAATGCGGAGTATTGCCATAGAGAAGATATAAATGGCAATGAAGTTAATAGAATTTTATCAATTCAGTTAAGGCAGATATTTTTCATGCCAGATGGATGAAAACCCGCCAACCACCGCAAAGCCTTTCTCATTAAAATCAAGATCTTCCAGTCTCAGGGCATCAATATCCTTTTGCAGCACTTTACGGGTGAATGGATTTAATGTTCCTCCTTTTTCGCCTGCAGCTACTTCGGGATAATATTGAAAATGCGGATCTACCAGCGTGCCTCTTGGATACATGATACCCGGCGTTCCTCTTCCTCTTATATCCAGGTCGTTCGGATGCTCCAGGCCAAGCGTGTGGCCAAATTCATGTGCAGCAGTTGTTGAATTATGAAGGAGATTATCAAGCTGAAAATAGCCGGTGTTGGAATTAAGCCCGTCAACAGATGAGATGTTTCCATGAGCTTTCTCTTCAATGCGGAAATAATTATTTCGTGGATCAGTATTTTCAAAAATCATATCAGGCGCAAGTTCTTTTTCGAATTTTCCGGTGATGCTAAACCTTACATTATATGTTTTTCTTGAGAACCATCCATCCCGCAATTCAGCAGTTCCTCCTGCCTCATTCCAGAAAGTTTCAATGTCCCTGGCTATATCAGCAGCCAGTTCTTCATTGGCTGCATCCCCGTAAATAATAATTACAGCGTGAATGATGAGTAAATTTTTATCAGGCAGCAACTCGGCTTCTCCCATAATGAGTTTTGTTTAATTCCTCAATGGCTTACCGGTTTTCAAAACCGACTGGATTCTTTCCAATGTTTTCTTTTCTCCGGTCAGGCTTAGGAAGGCTTCTCTTTCCAGGTCAAGCAAGTACTGTTCGCTTACCAAAGTTGGTTCGCTCAGGTCGCCACCGCACATAACATAAGCCAGTTTTTTACCAACAGTTACATCATGATCGGTTGCATAATTACCACGCCACATGCCGTTAATACCTGCATGCATAGCGCCCAGCATGGTACGGCCTAAAACTTTTATATCAGTACGTTGCACCGGCATTACATAACCATCATCATACAATTCTATCACCGCCTGTTTTGCTTCTGCAATCCTGCGGCCCTGGTTAATGCTTACGACATCCTGCCCGTGCCTGTAAATACCCAGGTTAAATCCTTCGTAGGCAGAGGTTGCAACTTTTGCTGTAGCAATGGTTAAGAAACGGTTTTGCAATGGAATGGTTTCAGGCTCGCCGGCATGCACTTCATCCGAAGCTCTCAATACAAATTCCTTGGTACCGCCACCACCGGGAATTACGCCGATACCAACTTCAACCAAACCGGTATATGTTTCTGCAGCGGGAATAACCTTATCTGCATGCAGGCTCATTTCACAGGCGCCACCCAATGCAAGGCCGTGTGGCGCTACCACCACCGGGATACCTGAATAGCGCACCCGCATCATGGTTTGCTGAAACTGGCGTATCGCCATATCAATCTCATCATAATCCTGTTCAATCGCCATCATAAATATCATGGCCACATTGGCACCGGCGCTGAAGTTTGAACCTTCATTTGCAATCACCAGGCCTTTGTATTTATCTTCTGCCAAAGCTATGGAACGCTGAATACCTTCCAATACTTCGCCACCAATGCTTCCCATTTTGGTGTACCATTCTAAACCTAACACATCATTCCCCAAATGATACGTACGGCAGGCTGAATTTTTCCAGACAGTTTCGTTCTCAAAATTCTTCATCACAATAAATGCATCGCCGCCAGGCATTGCTTTGTAGGCTTTGCTGGCAACATCATAATACAAGCGCTTGCCATTTTCTACTTTATAAAAAGATGTAGCGCCGCTTGCGATCATTTCATCAACCCATGCTGCCACTTTATAACCGGCTGCCTTCATTGCTTCAACGGTTTTTGCAACACCCAATACATCCCAGCTTTCAAAAGCGCCTATTTCCCAGCCAAAGCCAGCCATCATGCCGTCATCAACACGGTATAGTTCATCGCTTATCTCGGGAATGCGGTGAGAAATATAAGAGAAGAGGTAGTAATGGAACTGGCGGTAAAAATCTCCGGCTTTATCAGTGCCGGCGCACAAAGCCTTTAATCTTGTTTTCAAATCTTCTATCGGCTTGGCAGCCTCAAGCGTTGCAAATTTCGGTTTTTGCCTGGCGCCATATTCCATCGTCTGCAAATTCAAAGTCAGGATTTCTTTTTCGCCGGTGGCAGATTTTGTTTTCTTGAAAAATCCCTGCCCGCTTTTATCGCCCAGCCAGTTGTTCTCAACCATTTTATTTAACCAGCTTGGGATGTTGAATATTTCTTTTGCTTCGTCATTGGGGCAATTATCTGCTACCCCTTTTGCAACTTTCACCAGCGTATCAATACCAACGACATCGGCGGTACGGAAGGTGGCCGATTTAGGGCGGCCAACAACAGGACCGGTTAAAGCATCAATTTCATCTACATTCAACTGCAGTTTTTCCATGGCATTCATAATGGCCATCATGCCAAAAACGCCCACACGGTTGGCAATGAATGCGGGTGTGTCTTTACACAAAACGGTTGTTTTGCCTAAAGTAAGATCGCCATAATGCATTAAGAAATCAACCACTTCCGGATCGGTATGCGGTGTGGGAATAATTTCCAGCAGGCGCAGATACCTTGGCGGATTAAAAAAGTGTGTGCCGCAGAAGTGTTTTTTAAAATCATCACTCCTACCTTCCGTCATCATGTGGATGGGAATGCCCGAAGTATTGGATGTTATCAAAGTTCCCGCCTTGCGATATTTTTCAACATCGGTAAACACCAGTTGTTTAATATCCAATCTTTCCACCACCACTTCAATCACCCAATCGCAATCGGCAATATCTTTCATATTATCGGTAAAATTGCCGGTGGTAATTCTCTTAACTACATCTTTATCATAAACCGGTGATGGATTTGATTTGATGGCTGCAGCCAATGCATCATTCACTATTTTATTTTTCTCAGCTGGCTTTGCATCTGCGGGCAAATCCTTTGGCTGTATATCCAGCAACAACACTTTTAACCCCACCCCTGCAAAATGACAGGCAATGCGGCTGCCCATTACACCACTGCCTAAAACGGCTACTTTTTTTATGATTCTTTTCGACATGATAAAATTAGTTAGTTAAACAACTATTTGAGAATTCGAAATTAAGCCTTTTGTATTTAAGGGGAAAATAAAAAGAAAAAGATAATGTTGCTATGGTTTTAGCACGATAAAAATTGAACTATCTGCTGCTGTTTTTCTTTGAAAAAGCAGATTTACAATACTAAACTCAGATTTATCACCCCAGGTTAAAACCGGGTACCGGGGAAAGTAATAATGCAGGAAACTGGTTTGAAAATAATAGCCCGATAATGCATCAACCCTTGTCTTGCTGATCACTGATGATATGCTATCAGCCCGCTGGCTGTTTTCTGTATCATTCATTTTATAAGGATTGAAAAAAGGTACATACCAGGAAGAAAAAAAACCGCTGTCGGTAAAAGCAGATAATAAATCGGCCCGGCCTGACTCAACGATTATTTTGTTTTGAAGCCTGAATTTTTTCTGCAGTTGAAGTAATGTGTTTAATACCGGCTCCCAATTGTGAGTATCCAGATTTTTGATATCGAGCCAGATGCCGGCCTTTAATTTTTTCTGTTGGTATTGCTCCAGTAACAGGTTCAGATCAGGCCCGCTATTTTTACCGGCATCGTGATGCACATAAAAAACTTTTGTCGCTGTATCAAAATAAACATCACATTCAAATCCCGGTGTTTCTGCATTAAGATCATCCAGTTTTTCAACTGTATTAATGCCCTTCTTCCAGTTTTTATTTTTGTTGTGCAACTGGTTTTTACCGGTTGGCTTTAAACCCTTTGTATTTAGTTCAGGAAATTTTTTCGATAACAAAACCCTCGCCTGGCCCTTGTGTTGCATCACATCAACCAACAGGTAAAGCACAACGATAAAAGCCATTAGCTTATATTTGTTTTGTGCAATCAGCTTCAGCATCACTATTACGGTTTTATGAAAATTAAATTTTTACCATCGTCCGGTAAGGCTGTCTGGCAAAATAACAAACCCTTCGCCTGGTTCCTGCTCAGTTTACTGTTAATTCATTCGGTTTTAAAAATAATATTTTATCAGTACAACCAGCCATTATTATTTGCAGGCGCTGAAACCGGCATTACAGGATCCGAAAAACTACAACTGGTTAAATGGTCTGTAGCAGAAGATACGCTTACGTTGCTTGGCATAAATTCTTTCTTATTATTTGCGCTGGCATTCACAACGTTTTTTACCAAAAAGATTTCTACCTGGCTCAATATTGTGCTTGGGTGGCTTATTATTCCTTTTTTTGCTTTGGTAAACAGTGTGGCCCTCCTCCTTAACCTGGCAGACATATTTTATTTCCGGTTTCATTTTCAGCGGGCAAATGCAGACCTGCTATTTGTGCTGGACCATCCCTGGAACCGGCTGATGCAGCAGCCTTTTTTTATCATACTTATTGCTTTCGCAGCCCTAGGCTGTATCATCTACCTGGTTTGGCGGATGCACATAAAACTATTCAGATCATTTATCAGAGGCAATAATTGCAGGTTAATTACTATAATACTGTTTGCCGGCCTTGCCTCCGCATTACTGTTTAAAAATACTTCATTAAAATTTCTGGTTCCTACGTATCCGATGATTCAATTACAAGGCAGACAAGTACCCTTTGTACAAAATTCTTTTCATACATTTTTATATTCCTGTTTCAGAAAGGGGAATACTAACATATCTAAAAATTATATGAGCGATGCAGAGGCTGATTCTTCAATGCATATCATGAAAAGGCTCAACATCAGTAATACAAATACCGGTAAAAAGAACATCGTGCTTTTTATCATGGAAAGTGTGCCTTATGATTTTTTTGATTCAGCAAGTGAATTTAAGGTTACTATGCCTTTTTTTGATTCACTGCTGCAAAAAAGTACATTTTTCAACAACGCCTTTTGCTATGCACATGAAAGCAACAAAGGTATAACAGCTATACTCACAGGCTTTCCAACGCTGTCAGATATTCCCCTTTATCACTCGCCCTATGTGAATATGCCCTTTACCCCCGTTGGAACAGCATTAAAAAAACTCAATTACCGGTCGTTATTTTGTATTGGAGACGAGTATGATAATTTTGGGTTTGCGAAATGTATGAAATGGCTTGGGATTGAACAGTATTATAGCAAAGAAGATATACCCGGCTACAAAAATTTACCGGCGCACAGTATGGGGCTGCAGGATGCAGCGGTACTTGATTTTTTCAATCAAAAAATCAATCAGCACCAAATGCCTTTTCTGGCCATCCATTATAATATCTCTACACATTACCCTTACGATATCCCGGAAAGTTTTGCAAAAACTTCGCCAGTAAAGTATACGGCTGCCATGAAAGCTATGCAGTACTATGATCACAGCCTGCAAAACTTCTTTAATACCGCAAAAAATGAACCCTGGTTTGCCAATACAAGGTTCATTTTTTGTTCAGACCACTGGCTGTTCCCGCAGGGAAAGCCAGGTTATGCTTATAAAGCTGTTTCATCAAACCGCATCCCCATCATTATTTTTGACCCGGCTGATACAAAAAAGAAAATTGACAACCGGCTGGCCAGCCAGTTTGATATACATGCTACCATTTTAGCTGCAGCGGGATACCGGGACAGTATTATTTCTTACGGAAACAATTTACTGGATAGCAACATACATGGCAATTACATTTTTTCAAAGACAGGCAATACCATTTACCAGGTAATGGATACTGATTATGTTTTAGGATTTAATCCTGCAAGCAATAAGGCTGAATACCTTTTTAACTTTAAAAAAGATATCCGGCTTAACAATAATCTTGCAACAGATAAAAATCATTCGCAGGTAGTAAACAGGCTCCTCACAACTGTAAAGGCTTTTTTACAAAAAACAGTTTTGCATTACAACAGCAATGCTGGTAAATAAGAAAGCCCGGTAACCCGGGCCTTCTAAAACTTTTACTGTGTTTTTACTCTTCGAAAAACTCCAACAGCCTGTTGCTTACATAACCCCATTTGCCTTCTGCATTTTTAACCATAACATATTGTGCGCCCTTTAAAGGTTTAACCTCTGCAAACCTTGGTAAAAGCGTTCCTTCATCAGGAAAAAAATAACCTTTATACTGGCCCGCCGCAGTTAAAATAAAACCTCCGCCTACAGGATCGTACGCAATATCTGAATAAATGGTTTCAACAACATTCTGATACTTTGTATCCTTTAAACCGCTTTGCCCGTCTTTTGTGAAAATAAAATAGGTTTTACCATTGGCTGCTTTTACCTTATCAAGCCTGCTGTTCTCCACCGCCAGGTAAGGCGATCCGGTACCAAAGAATATTCCTTTTGCCCCTGCTTTTTCCACTTTCAGATAAATCATGGGGCCTACATTCATCTTTTCTATATTATTATATTCAAACGGAACAATCACTTCAAATTTATTGTTGAACACGCCATAATTCCCGTTTCGTGTTGCGATATAGTAGGTTTCATCAGCATTGGGTACAATTTTATAATCGCCTGCAATTTTATCAAACAAATCGCTTTTTTGTATGGTGCTGTAACTGGTAACGCTTACAACTGAATCCGGTTTATTTACATCCGCCAGGCTGTTTTCACTTATTGCCGGGCATTTGGCCAGTTGCGCTCCTTTTGTATCAATACAGATTTCGTAACCGTTTGCCTGGGGTGCAGCCCCTGCAAAAAGTACCGTCTTTTGGGCATTGCCTTTACTTTCGTAATAGCCAAACTTAAAGGGCTTGGCTGCAAAATATTTAATAGGAATAACTACTTTCCCTTCTTTATTAATGTAACCGTATTTCCCGCCCTTTTTAACAACGGCAAACCCTTCATAAAATAAGTTTGCCTCTTCATATTCAGGTTTAACAACAATGTTTTTATCAGCTGCAGCATATCCCCATAAATTACCTTTTCTGTATGGGATCAAAGACATATCAGGTTCCTGTGCAAATGCGGGTATGGTGTAAAGGGTTAAAAAAGCGAGTAGTAATTTTTTGCTTGTCATAATAATAGTTTTTATTCTCTGGTGTTTATCAAAAATAAGTCCAAATGTTCAAAAGCGCTTAAACAAAAGTACAACTATGTAATAACCAACAGCATAAGAATTTAGTTATTGTTTTATAAAATTAACTGTCAGCTCACCCCACTTCCTGCATCTACCATATTGGCGGGATTTACAAAATGCAGTTTACCTGCTTTGTCTTCTGCCATTAAGATCATTCCCTGGCTTTCGATGCCCCGCATTTTACGTGGGGCAAGGTTGGCAACAACTACCACTTGTTTGCCTACAATATCTTCCGGAGCAAAATGCAAAGCAATTCCGCTTACTATCGTTCTTGTTTCAAAACCAAGATCAACAGAAAGCTTTAAAAGCTTATCCGCTTTCTCTACTTTTTCAGCAGTAAGAATTGTTCCTACTTTCAGATCAATCTTTTCAAAATCATCGAATTGGATTTCAGATTTTAGGTTGGCGGTTTCAGATTTTGCTGATTGTGTTTCCGGCGTTTTATTTTCCATTTTAATTCTTTCACTTTTAATTTTTAATTTCTCAACCTGTGCTTTTACTTCATCATCTTCTATTTTCCTGAACAGCAGTTCGGGCGCCCTTAGAGAATAACCAACACTTAATAATTTTGGTTTACCTGCATTTTCCCATTCCAGCATCTTATCAACAACCTTCATCATGTAGCACATTTTTTTTGCTGCAAACGGTAAAAATGGATTGATGAAAACTGCAAGGTTTGCTGTTAATTGTAAACAACTGTGCAGGCAATTATCAATTTGTTTTTGAGCCCCGGGATTTGCTTCGAGGGACTTTGCAACAATCCACGGTTCTTTATCCTGCATGTATTTATTTCCTTTACGTGCAAGATCAATCACTTCATATAATGCATCTCTGAATTTATAAGCCTCTATGCTATTTTGAATTTTGAATTTTGAATTTTGAATTTCTTCAAATAAAGTCCTGTCTGCATCATCAAGAATATCAGTATGCAGTGGCGGAACTTTACCACCACACAATTTATGCATCAGCACAAATGTGCGATTCACAAAATTGCCGAAAATGGCCACCAGTTCGCTGTTCACTGCATCCTGGAAACCTTTCCAGGTAAATTCGCTGTCTTTTGTTTCAGGAGCAATCTGGGTAAGGTAGTAGCGTAAAGCATCCACCATCTGATCGCCACCGTTTTCTTTCTTCACAAAATCATTGATATAATCATCCATCTCAATACTCCAGCCACGGCTGGTACTCATCTTATCGCCTTCCAGGTTCATGAACTCGTTGCTGGGTACATTATCAGGCAAAATATCTCCATGCAGTTTCAGCATCACCGGAAAAATGATCGCATGAAAAACAATATTATCCTTGCCAATAAAATGCACCAGTTTGGTATTCTTATCCTGCCAGTAAGGTTTCCAGTCTTTACCAGTATCAAGTGCCCATTGCTTGGTAGCGCTGATATAACCGATTGGTGCATCAAACCAAACATATAATACTTTGCCTTCCACAAACCCAGCCCCCCCACCCCCCAAGGGGGGATTTGGCAAAGACTTCATTTTGTCAGGAAGCTCGTGCAATTTTGCAGAGATAGTTTCTAAAGTTTTGTATGTATCTGCCAATACTTCTTCATTGGTAAATCTAATAACAGTAAACCCTTCTTTATTAAGCCATTCTGTTCTTTCTAAATCATTGTTTTTATTTTCTGGCAATTGATGAATTAATCCATCAACTTCAATAATCAACATTTTATCCAGGCAAACAAAATCTGCAATATAGGAACCAATAATGTGCTGTCTTCTAAATTTATATCCTTCCATTTTTTTCCCCCGTAACATTTGCCATAATGCATTTTCCGCTTCAGTTGGATTACTTCTGCTATTTTTTACAAACTCCTTTAACAATCCATATACAAATGGATCCGCTGTTGCGTAATCAAAAGGTTCGTTCAAATTCTCAGGGTCTAAAATCCCCCCTTGGGGGGTGGGGGGGCTGGGAACTTTAACACCCCAATCCAAATCCCGTGTTACTGCTCTTGGTTGTAATCCCAAATCTATCCAGCTTTTGCACTGACCAAGCACATTGCTCTTCCAGTCATCTTTATGTTCATTTAAAATCCACTCACGCAAAAAAGTTTCGTGTTTATCCAAAGGCAGAAACCAATGTGTAGTTAATTTTTTTACCGGTGCGTTTCCACTTAATGTGCTACGTGGGTTTATCAGCTGATCAGGGCTCAAAGAGGTTCCGCATTTTTCGCATTGATCACCGTATGCATTTTCATTGGCACAAACCGGGCAGGTGCCCATGATGTAACGGTCAGCCAAAAATGTTTTAGCTTCTTCGTCATAATACTGCTCTGTTTCTTTTTGCTCAAGATCACCTTTGTTATTAAGAGCTGTAAAAAACTCCTGTGCTGTTTCGTGATGTATTGGTTCAGATGTACGGTGATAAATATCGAAAGAAATACCCAGGTCGGCCATATTGCTTTTTAGCATGGCGTGGTATTTATCAACTATTTCACGGGGCGTTGTTTTCTCCTTCATGGCCTGTATCGTAATGGCAGCGCCATGCTCATCGCTGCCACATACATATACCACATCTTCTTTTTTTGCACGTAAGTATCGTACATAAATATCGGCCGGCAAATATGCTCCTGCCAGGTGGCCAATATGCTTGGGACCGTTTGCATAAGGCAGGGCCGATGTAATTAAATATCTTTCTGGTTTGTTCATTACGATGCAAAAATACCTAAATCATTTATGCTATTTTGGATATTTATATTTTAATTTTATTAATCATGAATAATTTGCAAGATATTATTTCAGCCTTTCAGGAATTCCTATTGCTGCCTGCAGAAACTGAATGGATAGAGTTCAAAAAGAATAATTATAAACCCGACGAAATTGGTGAATATATATCAGCACTGTCAAATTCCGCTTCACTACTCAATAAGCCTTTTGGCTATCTGGTTTTTGGAGTTGAAAATGATACAATGCAGGTAGTAGGAACTGAATTTAAACCCAATGAAGAAAAGATTGGCGCCCAGGCGTTGGAAAATTGGCTGGCAACCTTACTTTCTCCCAGAATAGATTTCAGGATATATGAATTTCCTTATAATAATAAAAATATAGTTGTTTTTAGCATTGATGCAACAACTAATACTCCTGTAGAATTTAAGGCAGAAGCATTTATAAGAATAGGATTCTATAAAAAGAAACTGAAAGAACATCCCGAAAAGGCTAGAAAAATCTGGACAAAAATAAACAATTATACTTTTGAAAAAGGGATTGCAGAAAGAGGTTTAACTGATGATGAAGTTTTTAAATTATTAGACTACCCATCCTACTATGAACTTACCGGGCAAAGTTTACCCAAGAATTCATCTTCGATACTCGAAAAATTTATAGAAGAAAGACTTATTGTTAGTGACGGACGTTATTATAACATCACTAATCTGGGGGCTATATTATTCGCAAAAAAAATTGAGCAATTTGATAGTTTATCAAGAAAAGCCTTACGTGTAATTCAATACCATGGAACAAATAAATTTAATGCTGTAAAAGAGCAAATTGGTAAAAAAGGCTATGCCAATGGGTTTGGTGGCTTAATCAGCTACATTTCGGGTATATTACCAACAAATGAAGAAATCGGCCATGCGTTCCGCCATGAAAGTTCACTATACCCCCCAATTGCCATAAGAGAGCTAGTTGCAAATTGCATTATTCATCAGGACTTTTCAATTAGCGGCACATCTCCAATGGTTGAAATATTTGAAAACAGAATTGAGATTACCAATCCAGGTAAGCCTTTAATTTCTACATTAAGATTTATAGATCATTCGCCTGAAAGCAGAAATGAAACGCTTGCAAAATTTATGAGAAGAATAAATATTTGTGAAGAACGTGGAAGCGGAATTGATAAAGTTGTGTCTATATGTGAATTATACCAATTACCAGCACCAGATTTTGTAGAGGGTGATAATTTTACGAGAGTCATTTTATTTGCTCCAAAAAAATTGAGGCAAATGGATAAAAAAGATAAAATGAGAGCCGCTTATCAACATTGTTGTCTTAAATATATAACAGGTGAATTAATGACCAATCAATCTTTAAGGGAAAGATTTAATATAGATGATAAAAACTATCCTATTATTTCGAGAATGATTGATGAAGCAAAGTCTGAAAAATTAATCAAAGACTACGACCCTGAAAATAAATCAAGAAAATATGCCAGATATATACCCTTTTGGGCTGGTTAGATTTATCGCTCATGTAACTAAGCTCTGTAGATTTATTCATATATAATTGATTATCAACCATTTTTCATGTAACTGTCATGTAATTTTTACCACCCCAAAATGTGAATAACTTTTAAACCAACACATGAAACGTAAACATTTTCTTTCATCTTTTATTCCACTGGCAGCATCATTAGGCGCTGTTGCAAGAGGCAAAACCAATCTTGATGAGTCTCCTGTGGTTAAGCCCCCTTATTTAAAACCGGGAGATACCATTGGCATTTGCTGCCCCGCAGGCTTTATCACATCAGAAGACATTCAGCCTGCTTTACTCAAACTGAAAGAATGGGGATTTATTGCCAGGATCGGTAATACCATCGGCAAAAAGGATTTTACGTTTGGCGGCACTGATGCTGAACGCCTGAACGACCTGCAGCAGATGCTGGATGATAAAAGCATTAAAGCCATCCTTTTTGCAAGGGGCGGATATGGCGGTGTACGCATCATTGACAAACTGAACTTTAAAAAATTTGACCGTGACCCGAAATGGATCATCGGTTTTAGCGATGCAACTGTTTTTCATTCGCACATTAATGATAAATACCGCATTGCAACCATTCATTCAAAAATGTGCAACAGCTTTCCCAGCGACTGGAACATGGCTGAACCTGCACAAAAAGAAACCATTGAATCAATAAACAATTGTTTGAAAGGCGAACGGATGAAATATCTTTTTACTCCTAATGAAAAAAACAGGACCGGTATTGCAACAGGCGAATTGGTAGGCGGTAATTTAAAAACGCTGGAATCGCTGGCCGGCAGCGCATCTGACATACACACAAAAGATAAAATTTTGTTTGTGGAAGATACCGGCGAATATTTGTACAGCATTGACCGTATGTTCTGGAATTTAAAACGAAGCGGTAAATTAGATAAACTGAAAGGCCTGATCGTTGGTGGTTTTAAAATAAAAGCTGACACACCCGGCGAAGAATTTGGCAAAACCCTCGAAGACATTGTGCTGGAAAAAGTGGCAGAATACAAATACCCGGTTTGTTTTGATTTTCCCGTAGGACACCAGAAAAATAATTTTGCACTCAAATGCGGCGCCATACACACATTGGGTGTACATTTAAACGAATGCAGATTAACAGAAGTATCATGATAAAAATTCCTCCTTATTTAAAGAAAGGCGACACGATTGGCATTACCTGCCCGGCCGGTTATATGGATGCTGCAAAAGCACAAACCTGCATCAGCACGTTACAAAGCTGGGGCTTTGAGGTGATGGTGGGCAAAACATTAGGCAGTAACTCAAAAAATTATTTTAGTGGCACTGATGAAGAACGTGCAGATGAACTGCAGGCCATGCTGGATGATGAGCGTATCAATGCCATTCTTTTTGGCCGTGGCGGTTATGGTATGGGAAGAATTATTGACCAACTCGACTTTACAAAATTTAAAAAGAATCCCAAGTGGGTGATCGGCTTTAGTGATATCACCATTTTACATGCACATCTCTATACTAAAATAAAAACCGCATCGCTGCATGCACCCATGGCTGCCGCATTTAATGATGGCGAAAATGAATTTATACGATCGTTGCACAAAGCCGTTGCTGGTAAAAAAGCAAAGTACAGCTGCGATGCACATGCTTTTAACAAGGCCGGAAATGTTACCGGAGAACTTGTTGGTGGCAACCTTTCTTTGCTGGCGCATATTATCGGAACACCGTCAGATATCAACACAAAAAACAAAATACTTTTTATTGAAGATATCGGTGAACAGATATACAATACCGACCGCTTACTGTACCAGTTAAAACGCAGTGGCAAACTGCAGAACCTTGCCGGGCTTATTGTTGGGGGTTTTACAGATATGAAAGATACTGACCGGCCTTTTGGAAAAAATGTTTATGCGGTGATACAGGATATTGTCTCGGGTTACAATTTCCCGGTTGCATTTGGGTTTCCGGTAAGCCATGGTAAAGAGAATTATGCTTTAAAGATCGGTGTTAACTACACATTGAAAGTGAGCAAAACAAAAACACAGTTAGCGGAGGGTTAACAAACTATCTAACTTTTTTGTATAAAGATCAAAGGTTGCCAGGTTGTGATGTGTGCCTTTATCAACCGTTATAAATTCATCGCCTTGCTTTAGCATTTTTTTCAGCCTTGCTGCATTGCGGTAAGGTATCACGCCATCACCGGTACCATGAAATATGGTAATGGGATAATTTACATCAGCCAGGTATTCATGGGTTGGTATTTTATAATTGCTCATGGCCCTGGTTGGATAAATGGGTGCATAGCAACTGAACAGCGATGGAACGCTGTAATAGGGCGTTTCCAGTATCAGTTTTTTATTATCAGAGCGGGAAGCCACATAGGCTGCAATACCTGTACCCAGTGATTTGCCATAGATGATGATACTATCCCTTCCGTATTTTGATGTTGCCATTTTTTGAACTTCCAAAGCCTGCTCATAGATTTTTTTTTCCGTACGCTCCCCGGTGCTTTTGCCAAAACCAGGATAATCTTCCATCCATACTTCGTAACCATTTTTGGTAAAGTTGGCGGCAAACTTTGCATAGCGTTCAATATTCTGCCGGTTGCCATGATAATAAAGTACAACACCCTTTCTTAAAGAATCTTCAGGAAAAAATTTGATCATATTTACAGTATCCGTTCCGTTCATAGCTACATTCACTTCTTCAAAAGGAGTATCAAAATGATATACGTAGGAACCAGGTAATGTTTGCGGGTGAAACAAAAATTTCTCCTGTAAATAAAATAAGGCAATACCAATGATGCAGTAAACAAGCACAGTTATTTTAAGCCAGCGGAAGATTCGTTTCCAGTTCATATGAAACAAAGTTATCGGTTAATCGTTAATTGGCCCACGATTAACCAATAACTGATAACCGTCTATCAGTATTGCAAAATATCCCTGATGAAATTGTGGTACTCCGGAAAGGATGGAAGATTATTGTGCCCGCCGCCCGGAATGCGGATCAGCGTTATTTTACGGGCATTGAGCGCCTGCAATTTTTCGCTGTTACTGATGGGTATCAGCCAGTCTTTGGTACCATGCAGGATATATGTATGGCAATTCACTTTGGTTATCCATTTATCGGTACGCATATGAAAGCGCAGCACATACCGTACAGGAAGTATCGGTAAAAACCGCTCCACCACTTTTTTAAAGCTAAAATAGGGTGCATCCAAAATTAAGTAGCGTGGTTTATTATCGCTGGCCAGTTTGGCAGCAAAACCGCTGCCCATGCTGCGTCCATAAACCAGCATATGGTTCTCGGTATATTTTTCTGCAAGTTTTTGATAAACAAACTGCATATCGTTCAACATATCTTTTTCGTTGCGCTTGCCGGTGCTTTTACCAAAGCCACGGTAATCTACCAGCACCACATCGTATTTGTAGCGGTAAAAATCTTTGGCATATTTGGCCCAGCCTTTAATGCTGCGGCTGTTGCCATGAAAATAAAGTACCAGCCCCAGTGGTTTCTCTACTTTAAAGTGCAGGCCGTTAATGCGTACGCCCGGCTCCACATCAAAAAAAAGTTCCTCAAAAGGTGCATCGTATTTGTAAACAAAATCCTGCTTTAATTTTTCCGGTTTAAAAATGAATTTCTCCTGTAAAAAATAAGCAAGAACAGATAAGGCTGCAATTGCAATGATGATATAGATTGCTATTTGAAGCAAAGCAGTTAATGGTTATTTGTTAAAGGTTAATGTTTAAGCAGGCTGTTAAATTAAGCATTCTGGTTCAAACTATTAACGCTTAACTTTTAACCTGTAACTTTTCTCCACGCTTCTGTGCCGCCGATAAGGTTTACAAGGTTGGTGAATGGAAATTTTTCCTGCAGGCGCTGAATGGCTACCTGGCTGCGTATGCCTTTGCGGCAGTAGAGTACTACCGGTTTATCTTTTGCGATGGCATTGATATGCCGGGTAATTTCATTAAGTGGAATTAACTGGCCGCCGATATTGAATTCTTCGTGTTCAAAAGGTTCACGAACATCAATCAGCTGAATATCTTCGCCAGAGTTTATTTTTTGCTTAAGTAATATAGCAGTAATCGAGTTCATAAAGCTTTCAATATTTTACTTTTTTGCTTCTCCAAAAAAGTAACAAAAAAGGAGCCCCGAAATCGAATACAGCCCGATTTCGGGTTGGTTCCCTGATTTGGCTTTTGCACTACTGTAGCTTCAACAGTAGTTCCCTGAATATAGAGTCTGATTATTTTAAGTGTATTTAATTAATACAAACAGTAGCATAATGTTTTTGAATAGCTCGCTCTAAACTCCCCCTTCAGGGGGCTGGGGGGGTCTTATTCCTCATCATCTGTATAAATCCGCTTCAATTTTAACTTGCTTACCGGCGCAATTATCAGCGGGAATTTTTCTACCTGCACCGTATTCTGTTCAAGCCCAAAACCTTTTTCTTCGCTCAGTGATATTTCTTTCAGCCAGAAATACAGTTTCATAATTATCCTTTCAAAGAAAGGCAGTTCATTATCCTGGCTCAGGAATTTTTCCATCACCACAAAACGAAAATCGCCTACTACGTTATTACGTTGCTGGCTTTCGTAGCGGCTGGTAACATTCACTTCCCTGTTGGCCACCAGGTCTTCTACCACTTTTTTAAACATCAGGTTAATGCGTGGCGCCATGCGGAAACCCAGCCTGAACTCGACCCTGATGATATCATTGGGAATGATGTGCTCAACCGAATATTCGCAGGTGTACGGGTCGTCCATCGTATCTACATGCACAAACCAATAGATATCTGCACGCTTTGGCTTGCCGCTGAGTATGCTGTAAATTATTTTATGCTCAATTTCTTTGGGGTTATTGGCGCTGCTTAAATACACCAGGTGTGTGGCGTACTTGGGTACTGTAGAATCGTTGCTCAGTTCTTCCAGTTTAGGGATATATTCTTCAAGCCGTACAAATTCCACATAACGGTTTTTGATCTTTCGGCTACGGTACCAGATGTACATTACCGAGAACAGCACGAATCCAATCATCAATGTGATATAACCTCCATGAGCGAATTTATCCATCAATGCAACGAGAAATGATGCTTCAATAATAACATAGGCAAAAAGAAAAATATAGATAAGCCCTGGTCTTACCCGGTGCAGCACCAGGTAATTTGCAAATAGGATGGTGGTCATGAACATGGTAGTGATTATAGCGAGTCCATAAGCAGCTTCCATTTTTGATGATTCCCGAAAAAACAAAACTACGCCTACGCAACCTACAAAAAGTAACGTATTGATAGCAGGAATAAAGATCTGGCCCTTGGCTTCGGTTGGATAATTGATCTTAAGTTTTGGCCAGAGATTAAGCCTGATAGCTTCGCTGATTAGTGTGAACGAACCTGAAACC
The DNA here is from genome assembly GCA_016786725.1 of Ferruginibacter sp. Lineage (GTDB taxonomy): Bacteria > Bacteroidota > Bacteroidia > Chitinophagales > Chitinophagaceae > Ferruginibacter. Next base: position 87,982 of record JAEUVU010000016.1, read on the forward strand.
ATGGCCTGGCTGGCAATAATAGCTGCGCTGGTAGCAATAATAACACCAGGAACAATGAACCAGTTAGGCATCAGGTCATAAAAAGCATTTATACCTTCAGCATCAATGGTTGCCTTATCTAAAATTTTTCCGCTGTGATGTTTTAAAATACTGGCCCCCTGTCCAAAATAATTTATCAATAAACAGCTCTTTACAAACACCCAGGAGATGCGGATATTACCTCTGCCACAATGCCCCAGATCACTGTAAAGTGCTTCGGCACCAGTGGTGCAAAGAAAAACAGCGCCCAGCAACCAGAAACCTTCGGGGTAAGTAACCAGGAACTGAATACCATAGTATGGGTTTAATGCCCTGAAAATGGTGAAATCATCACTAATATGTATCAACCCTAAAACTGCCAGCATAAGAAACCAGACCGACATAAAAGGGCCAAACATTTTTCCTATACTTGAAGTGCCGAATTGCTGCGCAAAAAAGAAAATGGCAATAATACCGAGTACGATATAAACAATAGTATTCTGGCTAAGATTGTGGAATTTAGGCAGTTCTTTCAAGCCCTCAATAGCCGATGTAATAGAAATAGGGGGTGTAATGATCCCATCAGATAAAAGTGCAGCTCCACCAATCATGGCGGGAATCACCAACCATTTTCTACGCCTTCTTACCAGCGCAAACAATGAAAAGATACCACCCTCGCCACGGTTATCTGCCCTTAGCACCATAACAACATATTTTATGGTAGTGAGCAAAGTAATAGTCCAAATAATAAGGGAGAGCGTACCCAGTATCAGGGTTTCATCAACTACCCTGCCTTTGATAATAGAGTTGAAAACATAAAGCGGGGAAGTACCGATATCACCGTAAATAATACCTAAAGCCACCAGCAGGCCTGCTGCCGTTACTTTGTTAACATGTTTCGACACAGAAATAAATTAAACCTTTGCCAGGGAAATGAAGAAATATTGTGGTAAATGTATTTGTCATTTTCTTTAAAAATGCAGGTACAAATGTATATGGAAAACGGAAATAGGGAGGAAATATTTTTCCGAATGGCAAAGCAGGTATTTGATCAATTTATTAACTTCAATTTGCATAAAAAACAACCGTAATGGCCAAAGCAGCAGAAATAAAAACCAAACCAACTAACCTGAGTGTGCAGGATTTTATCAATAGCATTGCCGATGAACAAAAGCGTAAAGACAGCGAGGTTGTTCTTAAACTAATGGAAAGAGCCATGAAGCAAAAACCGCAAATGTGGGGCAGTTCAATGATCGGTTTTGGAGAAGTAAGATATAAAAGCCCCGCCACGGGAAGAGAAGTAGATTGGTTCAAAATCGGTTTTTCGCCACGTAAAGCAAACCTGTCACTGCACCTGATGGATATGCAAAGACATGCAGAAGCATTCAAAAAACTGGGAAAATTCAAAACCGGCGCAGGTTGCCTTTATATTAATAAGCTGGAAGATGTTGATGTAAAGGTCTTGGAAAAAATAATCAGCGCATCAGCAAAATAAAATCATAAATAATATGAGTAAAAAGAAATTATCATCAGAACAAAGTTCAGCGCTGCTTAAAACTTTAAAAGCCCGATTTGAAAAGAACACCAACAGGCATAAAGGCATCAGCTGGGATGCTGTAGAGGCAAAACTGAAAGGCAATAATGAAAAACTTTATTCGCTTTACGAAATGGAAGAAACCGGTGGAGAACCGGATGTTATAAGTCATGATAAAAAAACAGGCGAATATATGTTTTTTGATTGTTCACCTGAAAGTCCGAAAGAACGAAGGAGCATTTGCTACGATCATGAAGCGCTGGAAGCAAGAAAAGAACACAAACCAGTTAACAGCGCCATCAATATGGCTGCTGAAATGGGCATTGAAATTTTGAACGAAGAACAATACAGGCAATTACAGCAGCTGGGGAGTTTTGATACCAAAACATCCAGTTGGATAAAAACACCCGCTGATATAAGAAAACTGGGCGGCGCTTTATTTATGGACCGCCGCTACAATACCGTTTTTTTATACCACAACGGTGCGGAGTCTTATTATGCAGCCAGGGGGGTTCGTGGTTCACTAAGAGTTTAAATTTTCTAAATAACAAAACTAATGAACCCAAAAGTTGATTTTTATTTTACCAAAGGCCAGTGGCAGAAAGAAACAGAACTGCTAAGAAAAATTATACTTGATTGCGGCCTTACAGAAGAATTGAAATGGGGATGCCCATGTTACACGCTTGGCAAAAGCAATATCGTTTTGATACATGTTTTTAAAGAATACTGTGCATTGCTTTTTTTTAAGGGCGCTTTATTGAGTAATGCAAATGGCATTCTTATACAGCAAACAGAAAATGTACAGGCTGCCAGGCAGATAAGATTTACCAATGCAAAGGAAATAACAAAGATTAAAGCTGATATTAAGGCTTGTATTTATGAAGCTGTTGAAATAGAAAAAGCCGGGCTAAAAGTGCCAATGAAAAAGGCCACAGAATTTGCCATAGCTGAGGAATTTGCAAAGAAATTAAATATAAATGCTGCACTCAAAAAGGCTTTTTATGCATTAACACCCGGAAGGCAACGGGCTTATCTCCTGCACTTTTCTCAACCCAAACAGTCTCAAACCAGGGAATCAAGAGTTGAAAAATCTATTCCTCAAATTCTTAAAGGAATTGGATTGAATGATATGAATCAGTCAAATAAAATGCGGTGAAATTCCGAAATTGCAGCAAATGAGCCTGCTAAACCGCAAATCCAGGTTTTACCTTCTGTCTTTTCTTAAACACGACCTTAAGGCAAGTATCACCGTTTTTTTTGTAGCCCTGCCGCTTTGCCTGGGCATTGCGCTGGCATCGGGCGTACCTGTTTACAGTGGCCTGGCAGCGGGTATCATCGGCGGGCTGGTGGTAACACTTATCAGTAAATCTCAGTTAAGTGTAAGCGGCCCTGCGGCCGGGCTAACGGCCATTTGTGCGGCTGCCATCACCAACCTGGGTGGTGTAGAAATTTTCTTTTTATCAGTTGCCGTGGCCGGGCTTTTACAGATACTGCTGGGGGTTTTGCGCCTGGGTGGCTTTACGCATTTTATACCATCAGCAGTAATTAAAGGTATGCTTACTGCCATTGGCATCATCCTTATATCCAAGCAGGTACCGGCGCTGATCGGTTATGATAAGCCTGATTTCTGGTCGAATGAATTATTTAACATCATCACGTTCAAACATGTTTTCAGTAATATGGACAGTTTGTACAAACACAGTTCAGTTGGTGTAATGCTGATTGCACTGTTGTCTGTTATTATGCTCTATGTTTGGAAAGGAACCCTGGCAAAAAAAATAAGTTTTTTGCCGGCATCTTTTATTACCGTTTTGTTTGGCGTGCTGCTTGCATTTGCTTTTAAGCATTATCTGCCGCAACTTGCTCTTATGCCAACACAGTATGTAAGTATTCCGGCCGGTATTTTTTCGCAGATAAAATTACCAAGGTTTGATGCCTTCTTCCATAATATTGAAATATGGCGCAATGCAGTAATTATTTGTTTTGTAGCAACACTCGAAACCCTGCTGAGTATTGCGGCCATAGATAAACTCGATCCCTATAACCGCATTACACCACAAAACAGGGAACTGGTTGCGCAAGGCACCGGCAATTTTTTGAGCGGCTTGCTGGGCGGCATACCCATAACAGCTGTTATTGTAAGAAGTTCGGCCAATGCAGAAGCAGGCGCCAAAACAAAATTTTCATCTTTTACACATGGTATATGGTTACTGCTGGCCGTACTGTTTGCTGTTCCGCTTATTAATCTTATACCTTATTGTGTTTTGTCTGTAATCCTCATCCGCACCGGTTATAACCTTGCAAAGCCAAAAATGATTGTATCGGTTTATAAACAGGGGCGTGAACAGTTTCTGCCTTTTATTATTACTGTAATTGCCATTCTTTTTACCGACCTGCTGATCGGTGTTTTGATCGGGATAGCTTACTCTCTTTATTTTTTGATCAAGCACACTTACCGGGCCGGCTTTACCATGAGCGAAAAAACTGAAGGGCATATCAGGCATATTAATATTGACCTGGCGCTAAACGTAAGCTTTTTAAATAAAAAGAAAGTTATGGAAATGCTGGACGGGCTTCCTCCCTATTCTGTGGTAGAAATAAACGGAAGCAACAGTGTTTATATTGACAGGGATGTGCTGGAAATTTTCCAGGACTTTAAAGCCAAGGCCCACCAAAAGCATATTCAACTTATTTTAAAAGATGTGCCTGAAGTGGAAACGATCGGGCTGCATTGATCATTTTTTTCCCTCCATTATTTTTTCATACAGTTTTTGTATATCCTTAAGTTTGGCAATGTATATACTGCGGCCATGCGTACCAATCACCAGTTCATTTTCACGCTGCTGCACAGCTATATCATGCACAGGCACACGGGGCAAATTATTATCAAGAACTAAAAATGTTTTACCCATGTTAAAAGATGCATACAAACCATTATCTGTTCCCACATAAATGATATTTTCTTTTTTGGGATCTTCAGTAACTACATTGATAGGTTCCATTGGCAGATCGCTTCCAAGTTGTGTCCAGGTAGCGCCAAAATCTTCACTCATAAATAAATAAGCACCAAAATTATCATTGCGGTAACCGTTTAAGGATGCATACACCCTTCCTTCTTTAAAGGCCGAAGGTGTTACACGGCTTACATACATGCCCTGAACAGCTTTTGGCAGGCTGGCATTTATTTTTGTCCAGGTATAACCTGCATCTTTACTTACATGTACATTACCGTCATCGGTACCAAAATATATCAATCCAAATTTCATGGGCGACTCAACCAAAGTTGTGGCTGTACCAAAAGGCACATCGCCCTGTACACCACCGTTGGTAAGGTCGGCACTGAGCGGTTCCAGGTTTTCTCCTTTTTGTAAGCTGCGGTGAAACCGGTTGGTTCCATAATATAAAATTTCCTGGTTGTGTTTGCTGAGCCAGATGGGTGTTTGCCAGTTAAAGCGGTATTTGGGCTCGCCTATATCGGGGCGTGGATAAATGAATAAGCGCCTGCCGCCTTCGGTACTCCTGCGGCCATAAAATCCAAACTGAGATCCGGTGTAGGCTGTTTTATTATCCCGGGTATCAACCTGCACCTGCATACCATCGCCGCCGCCAATCTGTTTCCAGGGATATACACCTTCATAATCCCACTGGTCAATATCCTTTGCGGTAGAAGGCCCATACCAGGTGCCATTATCCTGCAGGCCTCCATAAATATTATAAGGTTTGGCATCATCAACTGTAATTTTATAAAACTGCCCTACCGACGGTGTGTTAGCTTTAAACCAATGCTCACCATTGTCATAGGTAACATTGCAGCCGCCATCGTTGCCTGCAATCCAGTGACTGTCTTTATTGGGATTCATCCAGCATCCGTGCCAGTCGGCATGGGTTGCATTATTGTCGGTTGAGGTAAAGGTTTTGCCGCCATCAGTACTCAGTAAAAGATCAAATCCGCTGATGACAATTTTATCTGCATTGGTATTGCTTACTGATATTTTTCCAAAGTAGTAACCGTAGGTATTGTATGTGTTCAGGCCTTTGGTGTTTACCTTTCTCCAGGTTGTGCCTGCATCATCGCTGCGGTAAACTTCGCAACCGATGATGGGTGTTTCAAACAAAGCAGTGTTGGCATCAAAAAGATAATTATAAATTTCTGTTGGTTTTATTTTATCGGTTCGTACCAGTTCTTTCACGGTTGCCGCAGTGTATTTTTCTTTAAAATTGTTTTTCACCAAAAAGCTGTCTAATTTTTTATCATCCAGCGCAGCAAAACTTTCTTTGGTAAGGTCTTTAAAATTTTTAAGAACGTAGTTTGTATCCACTTTCTTTTGAGCCGTATCGGGCCTGCGGCCCTGGTTATCTAATGTTGCATAAATAATATTGGGATTTGATGCAAATACGGCTACCCCTATTCTTCCCAAACCATCACCCGTTGGAAAACCGCTGCCGGCAGCAGTTACATGCTTCCAGGTTTCGCCGCCATCAATGCTTTTATAAATGCCGGTGGTTTTTCCGCCTTCCTCAAAATTCCAGGCACGGCGGGTGCGGTACCACATGGCTGCATATAATTCATCCGGGTTTTTAGGGTTGATGTCCATATCAACAGCGCCGGTATTTTCATCAACAGATAATACTTGCTTCCAGGTTTTGCCGCCATCGGTAGTTTTATAAATACCTCTTTCTTTATTGGGAGAATACAGGTGACCAAGCACAGCCACCCAGGCAATATCAGCATTTGTGGGATGCAGGTTTATTTTACCAATATGCTGGCTTTCGGGCAGGCCCAAGTATTGCCAGGTTTTACCATTGTCGGTGCTTTTATAAACACCCAGCCCTGCATAAGAAGAGCGGCTGCTGTTGGCTTCGCCGGTACCAATCCAGATTTCGTTATCGCTTTTTAAATTATCCGATATTCCAAGTTGCGCTTTCTCAATAGTCTTTTTCCACCTCACTGCAATATCGCCGATCCCAAATGCATTTTCTTTATCAAAAACCGGCACCAGGCTTTGCCCGTTATTTTTTGTGTACCACAAACCACCAGTTGCATAGGCCACATAAAATTCGGTGGGGTCTGCCGGATTTACATCAATATCCACTACCCGGCCACTCATGATACTGGGCCCCACATTGCGGAATTTTATGCTGTTAAGCGTAGTATCTTTCTCCAGCAATTTTCTTTTCTGCAAACCGTTTAATCTTTCAGCGGCAGCAGTAGGTTTTACCTGCGCCTGCGCAGAATTAACAATTACTAAAACCAGTATTATTGTAATTTTGAAAAGATTTTTCATCATCGGTTGTTTTGGTTTGAATTGGCAAAAAATTAAAAAGCGTTTTATGCAGATTTTAAAAATACGGCAATTGTTTTTATTGACCGCCATGCTTTTTTTGTTTTTTACTGGCGGCATGGCACAGTATAAAAGTTTTAAGCTTAACTCCGAAGGAGATACCCTGAATGCTATTGATAAAAAAGATATGAAGCAGGGTAAATGGGTAATACATGTTGACCCGCTGAGAGGTGAGCCCGGTTATGAGGAAGAAGGTATTTTTAAGAATAACAATAAAGAAGGCATCTGGCGTAAATACAGTTTGCAGGGTGATATTATTGCAGTGGAAACTTATAAACTGGGGGGCAAGCATGGCATTCAGCAATATTATACCTACCTGGGCGACTTAATAAGAGAAGAGAGCTGGCGTGGATATGACCCGGATGCTCCTTACGATACCATAGCTGTTTATGGCGAGGGTAATAATGAGATTATTGATTACAAAATAATTAAGGCCGAGCAGTACAGTGTAAAGCATGGCGAATGGAAATACTACGATGCCTCCAATGGCCGGCTGGTGAAGGTTGAAAAGTATGAGCGTGGGCATTTAGAAACACCCGGAGACAATAAAAAAACTGTAGTTACTGCTGCCCCCGCAGAAAAAAAGAAAGAAGTTCAAAAAACCCCCGAAATGCTTGAGTGGGAAAAGAAAAATAAAGGAAAGAAAAAAGTAGTGAGGGATGGAAGGACTTATGCTGGCGGGTAAAGTTGTCAGGCCACTACGAAAATTCCTGAAAAAATTTCTGCCTGCTGTTTTAAGTGTTGCAATTTTTTAAATGCTGGTTTTATTGACCATACAACTAAATGCAGGCTGGCCGATTACTTGTCTGGCCACTTCATACGGTTCAAAAACAAAAACATTTTTTCGTCACTTTAGAATTTCAATATTTGCCAGGCCTGCTTAGTGGCCTGACAAGAAAAACCGCTGAAAAAACAACAACTGAAACGGTATCGCATCACGCCAGTACACCCAGTTGTGTTCACCCGGTCTTTCAACATAAGTATGCGGTATTTTTAACTGCAGCATTTTTTGATGCAGCCTTCGGTTTCCGTTTATAAAAATATCTTTTTCGCCGCAGTCAAAAAATATTTTTAAATCATTATTTGTGTAATTCTCAACCAGGTTTATCACGGTAAGGTCGTGCCAGTTTTTTGCCTGCAATATCGTATCACCAATACGCTGCATAATATGAAAACGGTTCCTGCTTTCACTCAGATCAACTCCGCCGCTCATGCTGCCGGCTGCACCAAACACATCAGTATGGCGCAGCGCCAAAAACAAAGCCCCGTGCCCACCCATGCTTAAACCGGTAATGGCACGATGGTTTTTATCGGCTATGGTTCTGTAATTGTTATCAATAAAATTGACCACTTCTACCGCCACATATGTTTCGTAGCGGTAAGCCGTATCCACCGGGCTATCAAAATACCAGCTGCTGTAAGCACCATCCGGACAAACTATCAGAGTTTGATAATCATCTGCATATTTATTCAGCTCAGGCACTTTATTTACCCAGTTACTGAAATCGCCTGAATAACCATGCAGCAGGTAAACTGTCGGAAAAAAATTTTTCTTCTTTTTATAACTATCAGGTTTTATTACAACAGCTTTAATGTGCTTATGCATACTGTTGCTGTAGATAGACACGGTATCAACCTTTGCTGCGAAGCAGGTAACGGAGCAAGAAAAAACTATGAGGTAAAAAACTATCTTTTTTGTAATGGGAATCATACCCGCAAGTTAAGCTATCCTAAAAAAAAGCTGCCCCGATCAGGGGCAGCTTAAAAATATTTTTGATGGCTTTAATGCAATATTGCATATAACCATTGCCCGAACATAAAACCGCTTTTGAAAAGTACAATTACTCCCAAAACCACAGCCATCGGTACAAGCAGTTTTATAAAATCATCCTTTTTCATATTTTCCGTTTAACGGTAATGCAATTTTACTTTATCTCTTTCTGCATTGGGTTTACGCCACCCGGTGCCCCTCTCGGGCCACGGCCACCTGCCTTAAACAGCTGGAACTTGCTGGGTGTTGTAATGGAAGGCCAATTGTTATTATCAGTATTGATATCGGCTGTTTCCCTCATTGGGTCAAGTTTTATGGAAACCACTTCCTTATTCTTCATGAAAGTTTTGATCACTTTATTCTCATTTTTGCGCCAAACATATACAGGGATGCGGTCAACTTCTTTGCTGCCATCTTTAAACGTCCACTCAATTATGATCGGCATAACCAAGCCTCCTTTGTTGCTGAAGGTAAGTTCATACAGGTTTTTATCACCCGCAATCTTAAATCGTTCACCTTCACTGTAATTGTCTGCAGCAGTACCTGCAGGTATGTTTATTTCAAAAGCTGTGGTATCAACTTTCACCAGGTCACGGTCGTACCTCCAGTAAAAATCCCTTAACGAAGGATCTGCATCAGTAGCAAAAACAATTTTCTTGTCTTCACGGTTGCGTATCTTGGAGATATCATCAAACGTATTAAGCTGTGGTTTTGCAACAGGTACTTTGCGGGTGGTAGCGGCGGCGGGTGCCGGCACTTCGGTGTTCATTACAGCCCATTTAACCGTGTCGAGCGAAATATCGCATGGCTCTGTTCCAAAAAACCATCCTCTCCAGAACCAGTCAAGATCTTCGGCGCTTGCATCTTCCATAGTGCGGAAAAGATCGGCAGGTGTTGGGTGTTTAAAAGCCCAGCGCCTTGCATATTCTTTAAAGGCATAGTCAAAATTTTCACGGCCCATAATGGTTTCACGCAGAATGTTTAGGCCGGTAGCAGGCTTGCTGTATGCATTAGGGCCAAACTGGATGATGTTTTCGCTGTTGGTCATAATTGGCTCCAGCATATCTTTTGGCAGCTTCATATAATCAACAATTTTATAAGCCGGGCCTTTACCAACCGGGAATTTGTTGTCCCATAATTCTTCGGCCAGATACTCGCAGAAAGAATTCAAACCTTCATCCATCCATGTCCATTGCCTTTCATCGCTGTTGATGATCATGGGGAAAAAGTTGTGGCCCACTTCATGTATCACCACACCCAGCATTCCATTCTTTGTGCCTTCGCTGTAAGTACTGTTGGCGCTATAGTTGCCATTGGCGTCTTTTTCTGTACGGCCAAAGTTGAAGCAGATCATGGGGTATTCCATACCATTGGCCGCTTCTAAACTTTGTGCAACAGGATATGGATATGGAATGGTGAATTTTGAATAAGTTTTGATTGTGTGTGCAACTGCTTTGGTGCTGTATTTGCGGTACAAAGCATACGCTTCTTTACCATAACCGCTCATGCACATTACTTTTTTTCCTTCAACCATCGTTGGCATGGCATCCCAGATGAATTTGCGGCTGCTGCCCCAGGCAAAATCACGAACCATGTCGGCTTTAAATATCCAGGTTTTCTTTTGGGTTGATTTTGTTTTTTCTTTTGCAGTGGCTTCATCAAGCGTTACAATTTCGGTAGGCTCAGTTGCAGTTTGTGCTTTTTGCCAGCGGGCCATTTCTGCAGCAGATAAAACCTGTGCATAGTTTTGTCCCTGGCCGGTTGATAATACCACATGATCTGCAGGCACCGTCATGGCCACTTTAAAATTGCCGAAGGTTAATGCAAACTCGCCGCTGCCAACAAACTGGTGGTTTTGCCAGCCCTGAAAATCGCTGTACACACAAAGACGTGGGTACCACTGCGTCATGGTATAAAGATCATTTCCATCTTCAGGAAAATTTTCATATCCGCCGCGGCCGCCATATTTTGTTCTTTCGATGATATTATAATTCCAGTCAACTTTAAAAACAATTTGCTGACCTGGCTTTAAAGCCACCGGCAGGTCAATACGCATCATGGTTTTGTTGATGGTATATTTAAGCGCTTTACCCGTTGCATCAGCAACACGGGTAATATTAAAGCCATATTCCCTGTCCTTATCTATCTTACCGTTATACCGGCTTATGTCTGCTTCACTAATGCCTCTTGGCATTGGGTTACTGTTTTGGTAGCCGGAGTTATTGGTATTGCTGTGTTCATTTTCATCCAGTTGCAGCCACAGGTATGTAAGTACATCCGGAGAGTTGTTTGTATAGGTAATGGTTTCCCAACCTAAAAGCCTTCGGTTGGCTTCATCCAGTTCGCAACGGATATCATAATCGCAACGCTGCTGCCAGTATTTTGGCCCCGGGGCACCGCTGGCAGTACGATACTCGTTAGGTGTGGGAAGAATGGTTCCCAACTGTTCAAAGCGGTTGCCGTGGTTGCTGCCGGGATTATTTTTTATATCCTGTGCAGTTACACTGATTCCGATGAAAAGCAAATAAGCAAAAGCTGTTAGTTGTTTCATGTCTATTTTCCTTTTTATTGAGTATTTAGTTTTTATGATAATAAGGCAGGAAACCGCTCCCATGCCATTTTAAATGCAATAATTATAGCAACCAAAGATAAAGCCCAAACCCACCATTTTCTTTTCAATCCTGCTAAGTTAACCAACAGGTAGCTTATAATTAAGATAAAAGTTACCACAACTATTTGTCCGGCTTCGAGGCCGATATTAAAGCCGAAAAGGTTCCAGCCAATGCTGTCGCCTTTTGCCATCATAAACCTGATGGCATTGGCAAATCCAAGCCCGTGTATCAATCCAAAGAACAGCGCCAGAAAATAATTCAGCCTTAACGAACGTGGCTTAAAATCTTTCTGAAAAAAATTAAACAGCGCAGTAGCCACAATTGTGCAGGGAATCAGGAACTCAACCCAATCTGAATTTACCCTCACTATGTCAAATACACTTAAAGCCAATGTAAGGGAATGGCCGATGGTGAATGCTGTTACCAGTATCAAAACCTGTTTCCAGTTTTCAATGAGGTAAATGGCTGTAAGCGCCAGTATAAACAACCAATGGTCTTTTGCTTCCCAGGCAATAATATGCTCCCAGCCTATTTTAAAATAAAATCTTAAATCCTGCATGAAAGCAACTATAATTGTTGGTTTACATTAGTTTTGTACCGCAATCTATTTTAAAGAAACGGTTTTTTATACACCTGATAGCTAAATGGCAAGTATTTTATTTAAATGGTTATTGATTGGTGGCCTGATCTTCAGTCCTGCTGCTGCAACATATCATCCTATATATGTAAGTGTTACCGAAATTGAGCACAATGCAAAAGAAAAAACGCTTGAAATAAGCTGTAAGATCTTTACAGATGATTTTGAAAAGACCTTGAAATCTACCTACAAAACATATATTGACCTGCTGAAACCAAAGGATAAAAATGCCATGGATAAATTAGTGGCAGATTATGTGCGAAAACATTTATTGATTAAGGCTGACGGCAAACCTGTTGAGTTTATATTTTTGGGTTACGAACAGGATGAAGAGGGAATTGTAAGTTATTACCAGGTAAATAATATTGCCACCCTAAAAAAACTTGACATAACTGACAATATCTTATTTGAATACAAGAAAGAACAGATAAGCATTATACATGCAACAGCTAACGGCAATAAAAAAAGCACCAAGCTGGTAAACCCTGAGGACAAATACAGTTTTGAGTTTTGATTTTTTACTTTTGACTTTTAGTCCTCCATATCTTCTTTTAATTCCTCCGATATTTTTACAAGCAATTTATCAATTCTTTGCCCGTCCATATCTATGATCTCAATCTCAAATCCGTTCCATTCAAAACGTTCACCTGTTACAGGAATATGTTCCAGCTCATGCAGCACAAAACCGGCAAGTGTATCAAAATCATGTTCATCATCATTCATCCATTCCGTTTTTTCAAAATGCCTTAAAAAATCGTAAAAAGGTATTTGTGCATCTATCAGAAACGTGCCGTCATTACGCTCGGTAATTTCGTATTCCTCCTGGCCGGTTTGCGGCACATCGCCCACAATGGCTTCCATTATATCGTTAAGGGTAATCATCCCTTCCAATGTACCATATTCGTTTACGATAAAACAGGTGTGTATTTTGGTAGATTTAAATTTTTCAAGCACCTGGTAAGCCGTATTATTTTCGGGTACAAACATGGCGGGCCTGCAGAGTTGTTGCAATTTTACTTCGGGGCCCGCTTTTACCAGGTCTTTTACAGAAACAACACCTTTGATATCATCCACCACTTTATCGCAAACCGGGTAAGTTGAATAAGCAAGTTCTTCAACCCTGTCTTTTATCTGCTGCACTGTTTCCTGTTCATCAAACCAAACAATATCGGTACGGTGCGTCATCAGCGATGTTATATTCCGGTCGCCCAGGTGAAATAACCTTTCAATAATTTCCTTTTCTTCTTCTTCAATTGCTCCATGCTCACTTCCTTCAGCCACCATCGCTTTTATTTCTTCTTCAGTAACCTGGTTATCGCTTACTTTAAGGTTCAGCAGCTTAACAATTAAATGAGTTGAAGAAGTAAGCAGCCAGATAAATGGAAATGTTATCCTGCTTAACCAGCTCATGGGTTGTGCAAAATTCTTTGCCAGAAATTCAGGGCGGGATAAACCGATCCTTTTAGGAACAAGCTCTCCCAGCACCAAAGAAAAATAAGTAAGTATTACCACGATAATAGTGGTGGCAATTCCATTACTGTATTCCCTTGCCCATTCATATTTATTGAAGAATTCAATGATCAGTGTTTTTAGCTTTTCGCCGGAAAAGATACCCGTTAAGATGCCGATCAAAGTAATACCAACCTGCACTGTAGAGAGAAAAACATCGGGGTTATTGGCAAGTTTAAGTGCGGCCTTTGCTTTTTCATCTCCTTTGTTTGCCTGCGCCTCCAGCCTGGCTTTTCGTGCCGAAACCAGGGCAATTTCAGCCATCGAAAAAATGCCGTTAATAAGAATAAGCCCGAATATTATGAGTATTTCTGTCATGTATTTTTAAACTAAGCCGTAGTTTTTGTTGAATGATTTTCCGGACAAATATCCGATAAGTATTCCAATTAGCCCCCCGCATGCTACATCAAGCGGGTAATGCACACCTACATACACCTGTGCAAATGCAATGGAAAACGCCCAGAAAAAAAATATAAAAAGCCCGTTTTTAAAAGAAGAAGTTGCAAAAGCGGGTTTTAAGCTAAGATAAAAAAACATGGCCATTCCAAAATGGGTAGTGGCATGAGATGAGGTAAAGCTGGAGCTTTGCGGCCGGTAGCCTACCAACACTTTTATCCACGATGCATAATCGGGTACGTTGCAGGGCCGAAGACGGAAAAAATTCTTTTTAATGATGTCGCTGCTTACAAAATCACATAAAATAATGGTACCCGCAGCAAACAGGGCCCACCACCAGCCGGTTTTTTTATAATTAACAACTGCAAGTAAAAGCAGAAAAAAATACAGAGGATACCAGGTGTGTGAGTTACGCAGAAAAGGCATCAGCCAGTCGAAAAAAGGGTTGCTCCACCCGCTGTTGATGATTTTAAATAAATGCCTGTCGTAAGAAAGCAGTTGCTCCATGATGTGCAAGATGGTGTTAAATAAGCACCATCCCAAATTAATTAAACTAAATTTGCTGACTCATTAAATATTTCTTCATGCTGTTTTTACAAAGGATCCCGAAACTGCTTCGCTGGATATTTTCGGTGGTTTTTGTTTTGCTTTTTGTGATGACCGTTTCCCGTTTCATCATATTCTGGAAATTCAATCCGCCAGGCAAGGCATTTTCAGGTTCGGCGTTTATTATGGGCCTTCGTTTTGATGCCCGTGTGGTTTGCATTGTGGGCTTAGCGGCAATGCTGCTCTGTGCCATTCCTTTTTTAAACCCATTCAAAAACTCCCGTGCATCAAAATTCTGGAACATTTTAATACCTTTTGTGTTCATCCTCATGGCACTGGTGCTGGCAATAGACTTTTATCATTTTGATTACCTGCATCAGCGGCTTAACGCAACCGTATTGAATTATGTTGAAGATGCAGGCATATCTTTCAGCATGATGTGGCAAAGTTATCCGTTGATAAAGATTACGGCCGCTTTAATTATACTCGTTGTATTGGCGAGGCTTGGATTTGGAGCCCTGCTTGCACACTTTCAGCAGCAGGATAGTTTTTACAAACGAAAAGGGGTTTTGCTGTACATACTTGCTTTCTTCGTTTTTGGCATTTTTATTTTTGGTAAAATTGGCCAGTATCCTTTGCGCTGGAGCGATGCTTACACTTTGAGTGATGATTTTAAAGCAAACCTTGCATTAAATCCTTTCCAGAGCTTTTTAAGCACATTGAGTTTCAGGAATGCATCTTATGATGTAAAAAAAGTAAAAGCAGGTTATCCCCTGATGGCCGGATATCTTGGTGTATCAAACCCCGACAGTACCATACTGAATTATGAGAGGATTTATTTAGGTGCAGGTTCTACAGTTCTCAAACCAAATATCGTTTTGGTCATCTGCGAAAGCTTCAGCGCTTATAAAAGCAGCATGTATAACAACCCGCTGAACACAACACCGTATTTTAATGAGTTATGCAGGAATGGTATCTTCTTCGACCGTTGCTTTACACCGGCCTATGGCACAGCCCGTGGTGTGTGGGCCACCATTACCGGCATACCAGATGTGGCAAGCCCTAAAACAGCCAGCCGCAATCCGAATGCAGTGGATCAAAACACCATTATCAACAGTTTTACCGGTTATGATAACTTTTATTTTCTGGGCGGAAGCGCTACCTGGGCAAACATCCGTGGTGTTTTAACCAACAATATCAAAAACCTAAGGCTTTATGAAGAAGATGATTACAGTGCTAAGAAGATAGATGTATGGGGCATCAGTGATAAAAATTTATTCTTAGAATCGAACAAGATACTTAAACAACAAACCAAGCCCTTCTTTGCCGTCATTCAAACAGCCGATAACCACCGGCCTTACACCATACCTGCGGAAGACAGGGACGAATTCAGGTTGCTTAATTACCCCGCTGATTCACTAAGGCGTTTTGGCTTTGAAAGCAATGAAGAGATGAATGCATTTCGTTATACTGATTTTGGGTTTCAAAAATTTATGGAAGCTGCACAAAAGGAAGCTTATTTTAAAAACACCATTTTTGTTTTTGTGGGTGATCATGGCATTCGCTACAATGGCACACTGGATCATTTCCCAAAAGCCTGGACAGAACAGGGCCTTAGCTGTGAGCATGTGCCTTTATTGTTTTATGCGCCCGGCTTGTTAAAGCCGCAGAGGATTAGTAATGTTTGCTCACAGGTTGATGTTTTACCAACCATTGCTTCGCTGGCAAAAATACCATACACCAATAATTCGCTGGGACGTAATTTATTTGATACTGCAGTATCTTTTCAATTCAAATCAATTTCGCCCAGGCAAAATCTTGCGTTTATTATTGATCATGATGTACACACTATTGGCTTGATAAGCAATGAATACTACTACCTCAAAAATCAAAAAACAGGCAGGCAGGAATTTGTTTCAGTAACTGATAATGAACCTGTACCAGTCAATCCCTCAACAGACAGTGCAAAAAATCACCTGCAAAAACTTACAGATGTTTATTATGAAACTGCCAAGTATCTTTTGCTAAACAATAAAAAGAAGCAATAGTTATTTAGCCACGAATTACACTAATTAACACAAATTGAAACTAACCCATTCGTGAAAATTCGTGTAATTAGTGGCAGAAAGATATTCATATTCAATCATCAGTTTTAGTATTTTCGCAATCTTCAAACTGGCTAAGGAAATTTAATATATGCTGATAAGCTGGCGTGTTCCCAAAACCATACAATGGATAGTAAAACTATTCCTGATATTCCTTTGCATATTTACAGCTTTCCGCATTGCAACAGTTATCTGTTTTAAGCCGGCATCCATTTCCATTGCCCAACTGCTTCCTTCTTTCTGGCTGGGGCTAAAGTATGACCTGAGATGGATATCTGTTATTTTATTACCCATTGCAGTACTTTCAGTATTTCCGAGGTTATCGCCATTTACGAGTGAGCGGGGTAAGAAGCTTTGGACCGTTTACCTGGGTATTACAACATTGCTTGTATTGTTTTTTTATGGCGCCGATTTTGCCCAGTTTGCTTACATCAACGCCAGACTTAATGCCGATGCCTTGATCTTTGCTGAAGATCCACGTGAAAGTTTGCAAATGGTATGGCAAACATACCCGGTGATTTGGATATTGTTCGGGCTTGCAGGTGCAGTAATTATGATGACCTGGATGTTTCGCAAAACACATGTTGATGTTACAGAAAAAAATATGAACATCCATAAATTCACTTACCGCCGAAGGTGGCACGCCGCAGCCTGGTTGCTGCTCGGATGGTTTAT
Organism: Ferruginibacter sp.; assembly: GCA_016786725.1. Classification (GTDB taxonomy): domain Bacteria; phylum Bacteroidota; class Bacteroidia; order Chitinophagales; family Chitinophagaceae; genus Ferruginibacter. Next base: position 105,127 of record JAEUVU010000016.1, read on the forward strand.
GTATGGATTTTTCACTTTACAGCCTTTAGACTTTTTCAGAGCCTTTAGCCTGAATGATGAATTTAAAAGTAACCTTGCCTTAAACCCTTTACAAAACTTCTTCACTACGCTGCGTTTCAGAAATCCAGATCATAACAGTAAGGCAAATGAATATTACAACGATATGTGCAGTTTCCTTCAACTGGAAGAAAATAGCAACACACAAAAAAAATACGGGAGGCTCATGCACCCCGGCAGCAAGGCTTTTGAAAGCCAGCCTAATGTTGTACTGGTAATTTGCGAAAGTTTCAGCATGTACAAAAGCAGTATGAGCGGCAATCCGCTCAACAGTACGCCGTATTTTAACCAGCTGTGTAATGAAGGAATTTTCTTTGAGCGGTGTTTCACTCCAACCTTTGGTACAGCACGTGGTGTTTTTGCAACCATTACCGGCATCCCGGATGTGCAGCTTTCCAAATTTTCTACCCGCAATCAAGAATCTGTAAACCAGCGCACCATCATCAATGATTTTGACGGCTATGAAAAATATTATTTCATTGGCGGCCGCAGCCAGTTTAATAATTTCAAAGGGCTCATAGCCAATATCAATAATGTGCATGTTTATGAAGAAGGCAGTTACAAATCACCTGCCTTTAATGTATGGGGCATCAGCGATAAAAATCTTTTCCTGGAAGCCAATGCAGTTTTGGCCAAACAGCAGAAACCTTTTTTTGCCATTATACAAACTGCTGATAACCACAGGCCTTTTGATATACCGCAGGAAGACAAGGATTTTGCCCGTGATCTTATAACCAATGAAGACCTGGCAAAATATGGTTTTGAATCACTGAAAGAATACCATGCATTTGCCTATACCGATTACTGCATAAAAAAATTCATGGAAGCAGCTAAAGCATCTCCTTACTTTAATAATACCATTTTTGTTTTTACCGGCGACCATGGTGTAGAAGGTAATGCTACAGCCATTTATCCTAAAGCCTGGACGGAGCAACGCCTGAGCGAAGAACATGTGCCATTGCTTTTTTATGCTCCTGCCCTGCTGCCGGCACAAAAAAGAACCGAGGCTGTTTCGCAAATAGATATTTTACCCACCATTGCTGGTATGATGCAGCAGGCATACCTGAACACAACCTTAGGAAGAGATTTGCTTGACTCAACCAAAAAAGAGAATGCCGCATTTATTATTTATCATGCGCCGGGCTGGATTGGTGTGGTGAATGATGATTATTTTTTCAGGAAGAACATCCGTATAAAAAAAGAAGAACTGGTGCCGGTTCGTAATAACCTGCCGGTTTTATCACAACATCAATATGATTCTGTAAAGGCACATTTATCGCAGCTTACATCTGCCATGTATGAAACAGCAAGGTGGATGCTGATTAATAATAAGAATAAATAAACAGAGCCGGGGCGCTTCAAGCGACCTGAATCCTACCAAGGTGTCAGGCTACTACGAAAAGATTTTAAATTGGTGAAGTCATAGTGTTTCTTATATTCATAAATCTTCAGTGTCTTAATAGTGGCCAGACACCTATCAATAAACAGAGCCGGGGCGCTTCAAGCGACCTGAATCCTACCAAGGTGTCAGGCCACTACGAAAAGATTTTAAATTGGTGAAGTCTTAGTGTTTCTTGTATTCTTAAATCTTCAGTGTCTTAATAGTGGCCAGACACCTGCTCAGGCTTTTACTTTCTTCGCAATCATCAGCATCCGCTGCGACTTTTTTACATCGTAATTTCCAAAATTATAATCACCAAATACCTCCTGTATCTGCAGGCCCTGGTAAGCAAACATTTCGGTAAAATCGCCTAAGGAAAATTTGGCAACTTTTTCGGTATAGATCAAAGGCTCATGCTGCGTATCATCTTCCACTATTATCTTTTTATAAAAATGTGTTTCATCATACCATTTGGTGATCAGAAAATTGATACCATCTATTTCTTTTTCAGATTGATGGATAAGATGATCTTCGGCATAATGCACATTCAAAAAATCCATTACAAAAGTTCCGTTCTTTTTTATGGATTGGGCAATGGTACGAATGGCATCATCATGCTCACGACGGGTTCTGAAATAACCGAAGCTGGTAAAAAAATTAAAAGCGTAATCAAAATAATTAATCCAGAAAGGCAGGCGCATATCATGCTTATAAAAATGCAGCATTTCTGTTTCAGATTGCAATGCTTCCTTAATGCTGTCATCACTCAGGTCAATGCCGGTAACATCAAATCCCTTATTGGCTAATTGAATGGAGTGCCTTCCTTTTCCGCAGGCAACATCCAGCATGGTGCTGCCGGGCGCTGGTTTTAAATAACTGATCAGCTTATCAATGAATGCTTCTGCTTCTTTATCATCCCTGTTAAAATATAACTGGTGATAATACGGCGAATTGAACCAATCTTTGAACCAGGTTTGATGCATAACGGGGCAAAGTTAACAGTTAATAGTTAATGGTTGGGCGCATAAATATCAAAGCGCCTGCCCTGATAACAATTAACTATTAACCATTAACTGTCTTATCTTTGCAATCCCCTAAAAGCTTTTAGAAAAATGGCATTGATAAAGAGTATTTCCGGCATACGCGGTACCATCGGCGGAAAAACAAATGATAACCTTACACCTGTTGATATTGTGAAGTTTGCTGCAGCTTATGGAAGCTGGATCTTGCAGCAAGGCGGCAACAATAAAATTGTGATTGGCCGTGACGGACGCATCAGCGGTGAAATGGTGAGCAACCTGGTGGTAAATACATTGATTGGTTTGGGATTGGATGTGGTTGATCTTGGATTAAGCACCACCCCAACTGTAGAAATGGCGGTAACTTTTGAAGAAGCTGCCGGCGGTATTATTTTAACTGCCAGTCATAACCCAAAAGAATGGAACGCTTTAAAATTATTAAATAACAAAGGCGAATTCATCAGCGGAGAAGAAGGCAAACTAATTTTAGCTGCTGCCGAAAAAGAAGATTTTGATTTTGCCAAAGTTGATAAACTGGGCGCCTACACAAAAAAAGAAGACCTCTTAAAGAAACATATTGAGGCAGTTGTTAATTACGCACTGGTTGATGCAGCCGCCATCAAAAAACAGAATTTTAAAATTGTGGTGGATGCGGTTAACAGCACCGGCGCTATTGCTGTTCCGGCCTTGTTAAAAGCACTGGGTGTAAAAGACGTGGTGGTTTTAAATGAAGAAGTTACCGGCAATTTTGCACACAACCCCGAGCCGTTGCCGGAGCATTTAACCGAACTAAGCAGCGCCGTGGTTTCCCAAAACGCCAGCCTGGGTATTGCAGTTGACCCGGATGTTGACAGGCTTTGTTTTGTTTGTGAAGATGGCAGCATGTTTGGCGAAGAATATACCCTGGTTGCTGTGGGCGATTATGTGTTGAGCAAAAGAAAAGGCAATACTGTTTCCAACATGTCAAGCACCAGAGCATTGAAAGATGTAACCATTAAACATGGTGGTGAATATCACTCAAGCATGGTTGGCGAAGTGAATGTGGTTAATAAAATGAAAGCCGTAAATGCGGTGATTGGCGGCGAAGGAAACGGAGGCATCATTGTTCCGGACCTGCATTACGGCCGTGATGCTTTGATCGGTATTGCTCTTTTCTTAACACATCTTGCCAAAAGCAAAAAAACCATCAGGCAGTTGCGGAGCACTTACCCTGATTATTTCATCAGCAAAAACAAGATCGAACTAACCAACGGCACCGATGTAAAAACAATCTTTAAAAACATAAAAGACCTGTATAAAAATCAGCCAATAAATGACGAAGATGGATTGAAGATTGAGTTTGATAACGACTGGGTGCATTTACGCACCAGCAACACCGAACCCATCATCCGAATTTACGCCGAAAGTAATTTTGAAACAACGGCAGATAATATTGCGAGGAGGTTGATACAGGATATTGGGAAAATGATGTAGCGAAGAATTAGGAATGGAGAATTAGGAATTAGGAATGATTAATAATTCGATATGAAGGCTGAAAATATAGTAAGAGAGAAAAGTTATGCTTTTGCTTTGCGTATAGTTAAAGCTTATAAATATCTTGCGGAAGAAAAGAAAGAGCTTGTTTTATCCAAGCAGTTATTAAGATGCGGAACTTCGGTTGGGGCAAATATAGAAGAAGCAATTGGAGGTCAGAGTCCGAAAGATTTCTTTGCTAAATTGAATGTATCATATAAAGAAGCCAGAGAAACAATGTATTGGTTGCGTCTTTTAAAAGACAGCGACATTTTAAATGAAAAAGAATCTGATTCGTTAATGAACGATTGCGATGAACTACTTAAAATAATTGGAACCATAATAAAAACGATGAAAGTTAAATTGAGCACTAATTCCTAATTTCAAATTCCTAATTCTTGAAACGTATTTATTTCGACAACGCCGCCACTACCGCCCTCGATCCGCAGGTGCTGGAAACCATGATGCCATATTTAACAGAAAAGTTCGGCAATCCTTCTTCCATTTATTCTTATGGCCGGGAGAGCCGCATGGCTATTGAAACAGCCCGCAAGAGCGTTGCTAAAATTTTAAATGCACACCCTGCCGAAATATTTTTTACCAGCGGCGGCACCGAAAGCAGCAACACCGCTATTGCCTGCGCCATCCGTGATCTGGGGTGTAAACACATCATCACTTCGCCGATAGAGCACCATGCCGTAACACATTCTGTTGAGCATATTGATAACATGGATGCTGCCAAAGTAAGCTATGTAAAATTATTACCCAATGGCCATGTTGATATTGACGACCTTGAAAAATTACTCGCCGCTGCCGAAGAAAAAACACTCGTTTCTTTAATGCACGCCAACAATGAGATCGGTAATCTCCTGGATATACATGCCGTAGGTGAATTATGCAAGTTATACAATGCCATTTTTCACAGCGATACCGTACAAACTGTTGGCCACTTTCCTTTCGACCTGCGTAACACACCGGTGCATTTTATAACCGGCGCTGCACATAAATTTCACGGACCAAAAGGCGTGGGTATGCTCTACATCAACGAGAACGTACGCATAAAACCTTTTGTACACGGCGGCGGACAGGAACGCAACATGCGTGCAGGCACCGAAAATCTTTACGGCATTGTTGGCTTTGCCAAAGCCCTCGAACTTGCAACAGCAACTATGGAAGAAGATATGGCTTACATCGGCACGCTTAAATATTACATGATGGACGAACTGAAAAAACACATCCCCGGCATTGCATTCAACGGCGATGCATTGGGCCGTTGTTTGTACACCGTTCTCAGCGCCAGCTTTCCCAAAACAGAAAAATCAGAGATGATACTTTTTAATCTCGACATCAATAATATTTGCGCCAGCGGCGGCAGCGCCTGCACATCCGGCGCCGACCAGGGCAGCCACGTCATCCGTGCCATCAACAACAATCCCAACCAGGTAACGGTGCGTTTCAGTTTCAGCAAACACAATACAAGGGAAGAAGTTGATATGGTGGTGGAGAAGCTAAAAGACCTGGTCTGACGCCCTCGTCTGACCATGGCGAAAAAAATACTGAGCGAAGTCGAAGTATCGCAAAGGGCACAAAGTTTTCTTCGTGCCCTTTGTGTTTTCTTCCTTAGTGACCTCTGTGGTAAAATTTTTCTTTTTTTTGAGCCCGGCGATAGTAATGCTATTAAGCTTCATTGGCGTCGCACTCTTGTACGATATAATTTTACTGAGCTTTATAACTTCTGGTAAAGATTAATTTCGTTTTAGTCAATTAAAATATTAGTTTTATACGTACTGATGAATAAAAATCAATAGGGTCGTTAAAATATGTAAATTGTCATCTGGAATTAGAATATTTGATAAATGAGTCAGAATATATATATAGATGTAAATTTTGAAGTGCTAATTTGGGCTAGAGAAGCAATTGCTTTAAACCGTACAAATGCTTCTAAGAGTTCTGGCATTTCTTTAAAAAAACTAAGTCAACTTGAGGATGGAAGTGTTTTGCCTACTCTAGAAGAACTTAAAGAGTTGTCAAAAACATACAAAAGAACTATTGCAACCTTATTATTGAAAGAGCCTCCAATGGAAAAACCATTGCCTGCTGATAGAAGAACTATTAATTCCAAAGACTTGGGTTATTTCCATGAAAAAACAATAATGGCAATTCGTAAAGCTCGTGCTCTTGTAGGCTCTTTGATTGAATTAAAGCAAGATGCAGGCATAGCTATTCAACGTTTCAATTATAAAGCAGACTTATCTCAATCCGCTTCCGAAGTTGCTATTAAATTAAGGAGAGAATGGAACCTAGAAGAAATAAAACCTATCAAAAACATTAATTCTGCTTTAGAGGCTTATATAGATAAAATTGAAAATTTGGGTATTGCAGTTTTTCAATTGAGTTTAACCCAAGATGGGTTGAGAGGCGTATCAATTGTTGATGATTTGGTTCCCATAGTTGGAATTAAGAGAGGGGGAGAAACCCCTACAGCAAAAATATTTACTCTATTTCATGAAGTTGGTCACATTCTTTTAAATGAAGGAGGGTTGTGCGATTTGTCCGAAAGTAATACCCAGAAAATAGAAAAGTGGTGTAATTCTTTTGCTGCTGAAATTTTGATTCCAACAACAGAGCTTTTACAAATGAAAATCATAAAAGATAGAAAATCTGAAGGCAATAAGATATGGGCTAAAAAAGATTTACTTGAGATTGCTAGCTATTTTCATGTAGGCCCGCTTGCAATTTTGAGAAGTTTATTAGAAAACAAGCTTACCACAAAAGCATATTACCAAGAAAAGCATGTCGCATGGAATAAACCTTCATTCGGAAGATCTAAAACTCCGGAAGGAAGAAATATTGCTAAAGAAACTATTAAAGAAAGAGGTCGTACCTATATAAGTCTTGCATTTTCCGCATTTGATAAAAATAGAATTGACCTTAAAGATTTATCTGATTTCTTGGGAATAAAGCTTTCATACATTCCTAAGACAAGGCAATTGTTAAATGCATAGAAATGCAATTAGACTTTAATCAAGGAAACACAGTTTATGTAGTTGACACAAGTAGTTTGCTAATGCTTGAATACACTTTCAAGTACGACAATCCTGTTTTTGTAGCGATATGGGAAGAAATCGAAGAATTAATAGTTGAAGGGTTATTTAGAACAATAGATTTTGTGGAAGAAGAAATTAATAGTTACGAAGGGAAAGAAGAGTTTTTGAAAAATTGGGTTAAGAAATGGAGAAAACATTTTGTTTATCAAACCGACTCAGCAACTATAAATGCAGCTATCCCAATAATAAATGCCGAATATAAATCTGGTTTTTTTGATGCAAAAAAGCTAGCAGCTGGTAAGGAAGAAGCTGACCCATACTTAATCGGTTATTGCAAGGTTAATAATTGTGTTTTAATAACGAATGAAAACAAAAACAAGCCAAACAAAATTCCCAGTGTATCTCAAAAAAATGGAGTCAGGTGTATTGATATTTTTGATTTTCTATCTGAAAGAGGGTTAAGAATGGAAAGGAAAAAAAGTTAGAAAAATATCAAACTTAACTATGTAGTTTTTCTCTTAAAATATTTACCCCCACCTTTCGAAACTCCCCCAGAGCCTTTCGAAGTTTTACCCCGCTATTTCGAAACGCCATCCTTCCCTTTCGAAGCTTTCTCCCAGCCTTTAGAAATGACAACCTGTGTTTTAGAAGCTTCATCCCAGGCTTTAGAAGCTTTACCCCAGACCTTAGAAGCTTCTTCCCAAGCTTTAGAAATTATACCCCAGCTTCTCTCCCACCTCTTTCGGCAACGCCGGCAACTTCTTCCGATCCACCAAAAAGCTATTCAGTTGCGCCAGTTCTTTAAAAATATAATGCTTATCCATCGCCGCTTTTAAATAACCGGCACCGGTGCTGCCACCCGTGCCAATGCGGGTGCCGATCATGCGCTGCACCATATTAATGTGGCGGCTGCGCCAGTTGGCAAGCTGGTTGTCAATTTCCAAAAGCGTGTCTAATAATTGAAAGGGCTGCTCCAGCATGGGGTAACCATGGTACATCATAATAAACAAAGCCGAGCGGCAGGCTTTAGGGCTAAGGTTTCTTTCAACATCAGCGGCCGCGTTATTAAATGTTGTTTCAAAAGCAGCAGCATTGTTCTTTTCTGCTTCGGCCAAACTATTTACATAAACCTGCTGGTAATTATTCCAGAAATCTTCAGTGATAAAAGGCATTCTTTCCAACCATGCATTGATGAGTTCGATAACACTTTTACCACTTTCTGCTTCTTTAATAATGGCAACATCTTTTTCTTTTAGTTGAGAAGTATAATAATGCTGCCCGTGGCGGTGCTCAAACTTTAAACCCAGTTTTGCTTCCAGCACTTTAAACTGGTAACTCTGAAAACCCGATGCAGGCCGCAGCATATCCCTGAAGTCGAGAAAATCCATCGGCGTCATCGTTTCCATAATATCTATCTGCTGCACCAGCACTTTTAAAATAGTAACCACCCTTTTTAAGCGGTGTACTACTGTTTGCATTTCGGGGCTGTTATCATTTACCACCGGCTTGTCCATAATTTCTATCACAGAGTTCACTTCAAACAATATCTGCTTGAACCAAAGCTCATAAGCCTGGTGAATGATGATGAAAAGCATTTCATCATGTGCCGGTTCCCGCCCTTCTTTAAAACTTTCGGGGTCCTGTGCTTCGGTAATTTTATCCAGTTGCAGGTAATCTGCGTAGTAAACAGCTTTTTCCATAATACTCTTTTTTAGTTGTCAGGCCACTATATGTAGTTTTTAATTTTAAAAGCTACAATTGTTTCTAAAAGAATTTAAAACTTGATGTTTGCTTAGTGGCCAGACAACTTGTGCGCAAACTTACAGTTTTTAGTTGTCAGGTCACTATGTGTAGTTTTTAATTTTAAAAGCTACACATGTTTCTAAAAGAATTTACAATTTGATTTCTGCTTAGTGGCCAGACAACTACGCCGCCGTTTTGTTAACCGTTGGTGAACGAAAATTCCTTTAACAAAACCTTCGGTAAAATAAAAAAGCATGGCATCATTTTCTAATTAAGAAAAAACCAAGCAGACCCTTAAACCCTGCAAACCAACTTATGATCAAAAAGATTTTCTTTTCAATCATCAGCATACTGATGATCAATTCACTTCATGCACAGGTTAAATACGGTATCAGAACCGGCGTAAACTTTGCCCGCTGGCAGGGCGAAGATTTACAGATAATTGAAGACCTGGTAGATAAAACCGACGGCTACTTGGAAACCAAAGGCAAAACCGGCTGGCATGTTGGCGGTTACGTAAACATCCCCATCAATGAAACATTTTCTTTTGAGCCAGGCCTTGCCTATTCAAAAAAAGGCTACAGCCTGATGGGAGATTTTCAGATACCGGTTTTAAAATCGCTGGGGCTTAATGCCGGCGCCAGGGTACAATCGCACTACATTGATATGCCGCTTGTGCTTAAAGCAAAACTTGTAAAAGGCCTGAATATTTATGCAGGCCCGCAGGCTTCGTTACTCGTACGCAGCACCCTTAATGCAAAACTGGGTGTGCTGGGCATCAATATTTTCAACCGGGGCTTTGGCATTACCGAACGGTTTAACAAGGTTGACCTTGGCCTAACCGGCGGCATTGGTTACGAGTTTGATAACGGTTTAAATATACAGGCAGGGTACGATCATGGATTATCTACCCTTGATAGAAATAATAATTATGCAGCCTATAACAGGGTTGTAAAAGTTTCGGTTGGCTTTAGTTTTTAGCCTGTCTACCGGCAGGCAGGTTGATGGTTAATGGTGGAAAAGCGGTATCCGGTAACGGGTATCGCTTTCTTTTTGCCGGAAAATGATTTTCCCTAAATTTGCAGCCCGGTTTATCAATTAACGATTAACAGATAACAACTATGGGAAGGATATTTGAAGTTAGAAAAAGCGCCATGTTTGCCCGCTGGGATAAAATGGCCAAAAATTTTACCCGTATCGGCAAGGAAATAGCCATTGCTGTAAAAGCTGCAGGGCCCGACCCTGATAACAACCCCGCTTTAAGAAGATGCTACATCAATGCCAAGGCCTGTAACATGCCTAAGGACCGTGTAGAAGCTGCCATTAAAAGGGCGATGGGTAAAGATACCAGCAACTACGAAGAGATCATGTACGAAGGTTATGCACCGCATGGTATTGCTGTACTGGTAGAAACTGCAACTGATAACTCAACAAGAACCGTTGCCAATGTAAGAAAACATTTTACCAAAGCACAAGGTGCCCTGGGTACAACCGGTAGCGTGGCTTTTGGTTTTACGCACATGGCCGAGTTTAAAGTAAAAAAAGAAGGATTGGATGCTGATGAACTTGAACTGGAATTAATTGATTTTGGTTTGGAAGAAATTGGAGAAGATGCAGAAGGCAACATAGTTATCCGTACCAAATTTAATGAGTATGGTAATATGAGTAAAGCGTTAGAAGAAAGAAAGATAGAAGTGATAAGCGCTGAGCTTACGTGGATACCAAACAACCCGATGGAACTGAGTGAAGACCAGGCCAACGAAGTTTTAAAAATGGTTGATAACCTGGAACAGGACGAAGATGTACAAAAGGTTTTTCACAACCTGAAATAACCGGAAGCCGCTTTAGAGCGGCTTTTTTAATACTTATATCCATTCCTGCTGTTGTTTTTGCTGTGGTGAATACCAATTAATATATTGTACCAGCCTTGGAAAGTTTGCCCTGTTAGGACTGCTGCTGTGTGGTAACCTATGGTCCCAGATAATAAGATCACCGGCGTTGGCTGCAATAGGAACCGGGTTAAAAATTGAAAGGTCAGTTTGTCTTGGATTTATGTTTGGAGGCAGCGATTGCAACCAGCTTTCAATTTTTTTATGAAAACCCGGAACAACTGTTAAAGCACCCTGGTTGGCAGCAGTATCTGTTAAATATAAAATACCCTGCGTACCAAAAGGAATGGGTGTAACCAAACTAACGTCCCAATGCAATCCTATGCCTTTGTATTTTGAAGCAGCAGTTTCGGGTGCATTAAATCCGCATTTATCTGTAGTAAATATTAATCCTGTTTGATTCCATACTTGTTCAAAAGCCTTTTTAATACGGCCGGCATTTCGGTTTTTATCAATAGCTGCATGCCTGTACAAAGGCACCATAATACCCTGCAGCTGATCACCATTATCATACCAGGTGGAAGGGTCATTTTCAACCTTATGTAAATACTCCCATATAGCCTGGCGGGCAGCCAAACAATCTTGCTGCTCTATGGCATTTCTTACAATCACATAACCTTTCTCTTTCCAAAACAATAAATCACTTTCAGATAAAACATCAGGTTCATCGCTTTTATCAGCATCGGTACCAGGTTCTAATAAGGCATAGCACTCTTTTATCCTTTCTTCAGGTAAACCGCCAGGATAAAAACTCAAAACCCACTGTTCAAAAACCTGTAATGATGGCTGATTATGAAAAAAGAAATCGTAGGTAGGTAAAAGGCCCAACCCAAGTACATTAAGCAATGCAGCATCCAACCCGGCCTCATTATAATTTTGGGCAGATGTTGGATCATTAAGTTTATACCAAAGACGTTTTAAATGAGGTATACCCGTGTTTCCAGTATCTGTACTTGGTGCAATTGTATCAGCTTGATTATTTAATATTTCTCTCATTTTCTTTTAACCCGGCTGATCATCATTCTTTTTTGAATAAAAAGCAGGAAGTGATAATTTATATTTCACCGCAAGCAACCGAATGGCAAATATCAGCAGAATGCAAATGATCTTTGCGGCATCATCATTTAAAGCTGTTTTAGTTAGCAGATAATATACAAGCCCGCCGATGATACTCGCCAATGCATAAATTTCTTTTCTGAAAACAAGGGGCACATTATTCAGCAGCACATCCCGTATCACCCCACCAAAACTTGCAGTAATAGTACCGAGTGCAACACAAACTCCCACGCTAAAATTGAGTTCCATTCCTTTTTGAATACCAATAATAGTGAAAAGGCCAAGGCCCAAAGCATCGAACAAAAATAAAGTAGTGTTTATTTTTTTAAGCCACTGGCCAAAGAACATGCTGCCGATGGCGCCAATAAAAATTACAATAGTTGCTGTTTCGTTGCGCAGCCAGCCAACCGGCAGGTTGCCGATCATCATATCACGCAATGTACCTCCGCCAATAGCTGTTACAAAAGAAAGGATGAGCACACCAAAAGGATCGAGCTTTTTTTCCATGGCAAAAAAAGCCCCCGATACTGCAAAGGAAAAAGTACCCAGGATATCTATTACGTGTAAGAAACCGAAATCAATCATATAAAGGTTGTCATTTCGACGAAGGAGAAATCTATCGAACCCGCTTACTATTTCTAAACAGATCTCTCCTTAGTCGGGATGACAGGAAGAGTCATTGTTTTTAAATTCTTATATCTACTCACTCATCATTTCCTTTATCACCGCAACAATATCCTCTGTATTAGGTTTGCTGAAATAATCACCGTCGCTGCCATAGGATGGCCGGTGTGCTTTGCCCGTAATTGTTCTTGGAGAAACATCAAGGTATTTATAACCGCCCTGCTCTTCCATCACTTTATTAAACATATATGCCGCAGCTCCGCCTGGCACGTCTTCATCAACAAAAACAATGCGGTTTGTTTTTTTGAGGCTCTCAACGATTTTGTGGTTGATATCAAAGGGTAATAAAGTCTGCACATCCACCACTTCGCAACTGATACCCATTTTATCAAGCGTTTCTGTTGCTTCCAGTACAATTCTTAAAGTTGATCCATAAGTTACAACGGTAACATCGGCTCCTTCCTTTACAGTTTCCGGTACACCCAAGGGCACAGTATATTCCAACAGATCGGAAGGCAATTTTTCTTTTAAGCGATAACCGTTCAGGCATTCAATAACCAGCCCCGGATCATTACTCTTTAATAAAGTATTGTACATACCAACTGCCTGTACCATGTTGCGTGGTACGCATACATACATTCCTCTCAGTGCATTTATAATCATACCCATCGGCGACCCGCTATGCCAGATACCTTCGAGCCTGTGCCCTCTTGTTCTTACGATCAGCGGACAACTTTGCTGACCCGCCGTACGGAAATGCGTGGTACAAACATCATCGCTCAAAGGTTGCAGGCCGTACAGTAAATAATCGAGGTATTGAATTTCTGCAATCGGCCTCAGTCCTCTTAAAGCAAGGCCAATGCCTTGTCCCATGATAGTTAACTCCCTGATGCCAGTATCAAAAATGCGGTCAATGCCATGTTTTTCCTGCAGGCCGCTAAAGCCCTGGTTCACATCACCGATATGGCCAAGGTCCTCCCCAAAAGCAACTACTTTGTTATTTGTTCTGAAGAGTTCATCAAAATATTTATTCAATATTTCGAAGCCATTAATAGTGGCTGCATCCGCTGCATATTCAGCATTTACAACCGGTACTTTTAATGCCGACTTAGGGCCATCATTATATAAGTAGCTGTTATAAAGCCCTGCATATTCAGTTTTTAATTTTGCATAGAAATTGCGGATTGCATTAGCTGAAGTATCATTTCCCGCCAGGTCTAAAGTTGAGGCTAAAGCCTTCATTACATCCCTGCGCATGGGTTCACGAATGGCGGCAATATCCTCTGCTATTTTTTTTACTGCAGTATTTGATTCCAGCGCTTTCAGCATCTCAACGGTTTCAGCAACCAATACTTTTACCGGTTCAATATATTTTGCCCAGGCTTTTTGTTTGCTTTCTCTTACAAACTGCACCGCGTTGGTTTCAATATTTACCAGTTCTTCTTCCTCTGCCAATGCATTGGCAACTATCCATTCCCTCATTTGCTTTAAACCATCCCATTCCTGTTCCCATTCAAGACGTTCTGTGGTTTTATACCTTTCGTGACTGCCGGATGTAGAGTGTCCCTGCGGTTGCGTTATTTCCTCAACATGAAAAACAGCAGGCGTATGTGTATCTCTTATTTTTTGAATGGCCGGTTCCAGTATCTCACACATGCCGGCATAATCCCATCCCTTTAGTTTATAAATGTCAATACCATTGGTATCATCTTTTTTCTGAAATCCTTTCAAGGCGTCTGAAATGGATGCTTTGGTGGTTTGATATTTTTTGGGAACAGAAATACCGTAGCCATCGTCCCAAACAAAAACTGCCAAAGGCACCTGTAATACACCCGCTGCGTTGATGGTTTCCCAAAAATGGCCTTCACTGGTTGATGCATCGCCAATGGTACAAAAGCAAACTTCGTTACCGTTTATGCTGAGGTTGGTAAGATCGTTAAGCTCTTTTATATTTCTGAAGGCCTTAGATGCAAAGGCAAGTCCTAATGCCCGTGGCATTTGCCCGCCGGTTGGTGCAATATCGCTGCTTATATTTTTTTTGTGGGCAAGATCTAACCAGTTGCCGTTATCATCAACAAATTTTGTTGCAAAGTGTGCATTCATTTGCCTGCCTGCACTAAAAGGATCATTATTTACATCAGGGTCGGCATATAATTGAGAAAAGAATTGTTCTACTGTAGCAAGGCCATTTGCAAACATAAAAGTCTGGTCACGATAGTAACCCGACCTGAAATCTCCGGGTTTAAAGAATTTTGCTGCAGCAACTTGGGCTATTTCCTTACCATCGCCAAAAATGCCGAATTTGGCTTTTCCGGTAAGCACCTCTTTGCGCCCCAGCAAACTGGTTTCCCTGCTCTGGCAGGCTACCTGGTAATCTTTAAGTACTTCATTCCTGAAGTTTTCAAAACTTAGTTTTTCCTGCAAAGCGGCATCGTTGTTGTTATTTGTATTCATACCCTTATTTAATGCTGAACAAAAATATAAATTAAAGGGGAGCTTTGTTAAAAAACTCCTAACAGGGTTACAATTTAAAACAGATACAGGCGTTTTATTATCTTTATAATCTGAACCCAAAAATATAACATGAAACAATTAATCACTTGCCTGTCTGCACTCTGCCTGGTATCGTTAGTACATGCCCAAACCGGTACTGTGCCAACTGCCGATACTAAAAATGTGCTTACCATTGCCCAGGCCGATGAAATGCTCACCTTAAAGGAAACAGAATTTGATTTTGGCAAAATTCCACAAGGCAAGCCTGTTACCCATGTATTTGAGATCACCAACAAGAGCAATGTGCCATTAAAGATCAACAATATTAATACAAGCTGTGGCTGTACAACACCAGAATGGGAAAAAGACAAGACAATAGCACCTGGCGAAAAAACAAAAGTAACCGTAGGTTATAATGCCGCCGCAGAAGGGCCCTTTACAAAATTCATTACTGTTACTTATAACGATACCCAAAGCAAGCAATTAACCATTAAAGGCGAAGTTTGGAAAACACCAGGCAGTTCTGCCCCTGAAAATAAAGGGGTTAACGATTTAAAAAACTAAAAAACATAAATTAACCAATCATGAAAAAATTATTCCTTTCACTTACTGCATTAACTTTTTCGGCAATGCTGTTTGCACAAAAAACAGTAGCTGATGTAGCTAAATTTGAAACTGAAACAATTAACCAGGGTTACCTGAAACAAAACGAACCAAAAGAAGTAAAATTTGTGGTTACAAACATCAGCAAAGAGCCATTGATTATAGAGCAGGCAAACCCTACCTGCGGCTGCACCATGGGTGATTATACCAAATCCCCAATTGCACCCGGAGCTACCGGTTTTATTTCTGCTAAGTTCAATGCAGCAAATCCTGGTCATTTTACAAAAAACCTGACTGTAAAATTTGCAGGTGTAGATGAAATGAAAAGCATTACCATTACAGGAGATGTTTTAGCAGCTGAAGAATACGACAAATGGGCTGCTGAAGAAGCAAAGAAAAAAAGCGAAGCTGCTGCAGCAGCAAAGCCCGTTGCCAATACAAAAACAGCTGCTTCATCAAAAAGCAAAGGTGGAAAGAACTAATTAATAATTACAATCATAAACAAAAAAGCTCCCTTAAAAAAGGAGCTTTTTTGTTTTATAATCCACACAAAAATCATTATTTAAGTTCATTAAACTTTTTATACCGGTTAATAATAAAAAGCAAAAGTTTCCGTTTATAGCTATAACTGTACCGAACGATTTGAGAAATTAAAATCTAACCTATGACTAAAAGGAAATACCTGTCTGCAGGATATAAATACCCCCCTTCGTATTTTTACCAGGTAGAACCTACAGATTGAGCTCACTTACACTATCTCTGACGTTTTTAATAAAA
This sequence comes from Ferruginibacter sp., assembly GCA_016786725.1. Lineage (GTDB taxonomy): Bacteria > Bacteroidota > Bacteroidia > Chitinophagales > Chitinophagaceae > Ferruginibacter. The sequence goes on from JAEUVU010000016.1 coordinate 121,328, forward strand.
AATTACGCAAAGCAATCCCCTAACCTGTTTTGCAAATGAAGTGTCAATAAATAATCATTTGTAACAAAAGTCGTGTGCTAACAACTTAAGATTTTTGTTTTTATGGATTGTTTGGATAACAACGAACCCCTCTTTCCAGAGGGGTTTTCATTTGCATTAAATGGGGATAAGTTGTGGCTCATTACTTAATGCAACTTTTATCTTTACAAAAAATAATTATGACCCTAAGTGTTGGCCAGCCAGCCCCCGAATTCTCTTTATACGATACGGATAAAAAGAAAGTAAGCCTCTCTGATCACAGGGGCAAAAATGTATTGCTTTTGTTTTTTCCACAGGCATTTACAGGCACCTGTACTAAAGAATTATGTGTAATAAGGGATGATATAGGCCGCTACAGCAATACAAATGCTGAGGTTATTGGCATTTCGGTAGACTCGGTTTTTACGCTTAAAAAATACAAAGAAGACCAGCAATACAATTTTCCTTTGCTGAGCGACTTTAATAAGGACGTTTCTGCTTTATATGGATCATTGTATGATAACTGGATACTGGATATGAAAGGGGTAAGCAAAAGAGCTGCATTTATTGTGAATAAAGAAGGGTACCTTGTTTATGCTGAAGTGCTTGAAAATGCTGGAGAATTACCTGATTTTGCGGCTATTAATGAAAAAGTAGCTGTTTTAAACGCCTAAAACAGGTATTTTTTATATTTTCAGGCTAAATTTATATAAATAATGTAACAGTCAAACTGTTGTTCAATTAAAACATTTTCTATACTTTTACGTAGTTGAATAAAATAGTTTACATACTAATATTACTGATTGGATTAAATTTTACTTCTTTTGCTCAAACAAAACCCTCTGCACAGGGAGACCCTATAGCAAAGCTGATAAAACCTTATCCGATTCCTGCTACTACTGCAATCAATTTTGAATTTCAGTATGGGTATGATAAATCTTTTTCTTTAGAGATATACAATTTTATGGGAAAAAAGGTAAATGAATTTAATAAGATACCTCCCATTATGACTGTATCCCTTGAAGATTTTTACCGCGGCATCTATGTTTACCAGCTCAGGGATAAAGGCGGAAAAATCATTGATTCGGGCAAATTCCAGGTAGTTAAATAATTCTCCTTTTAAACGTTACATAACCTGTACTATCAAAAATTTCAGATAGTATGTATTCTCCTGTCCACGTATTATTGGATGATCAGCCGATTGCGAATTAAACACAACCTGCCTTATTTTTCTTTTTGCATCTGTTGCTGCCATTTGAATAATGTCTAAAAATAATTCTGGTTGTACCAGGTTGGTACAGCTTGATGTTACTAAAAAACCTCCTGGCTTTACCAGTTTCATTCCTCTTAAATTTATCTCTTTGTAACCGGCAACAGCTTTGCTAATGGTTGCCCTGCTTTTGGTGAACGAAGGTGGATCAAGCATTACCACATCCCACTGCTTTCCTTCCTTGCTCCATTCTTTCAGCACATCAAATGCATTCACACACTCAAACCTGCAAACTTTTTCAAGGCTATTCAAAGCTGCATTCTTATTACACATATCAATGGCACTTTGAGAAATATCAAGCCCCAAAACAGACCTGGCACCATAATGCCCGGCCATAATTTCAAAGGAGCCGGTATAACAAAATGCACCCAGCACATCTGCATCCTTTACTATGTGTTGGATAGCCCTTCGGTTATCCTGCTGGTCTAAAAAGAAACCGGTTTTTTGGCCATTGGCAATATCTACATTAAACTTTACGCCATTTTCGGTAATGATGATATTAGTATCGAATTCAGCAGATAAAAAACCCTTTTGTTGCTCCATCCCTTCCAGTTCCCTTACCGGCACATCATTGCGTTCGTAAATTCCTTTGGGGCTGAATATTTGTTCAATCGCTTTTACAATTGCCGGTTTCCAAATATCAATACCCAGCGCCAGGGTTTGAATTACAAAATAATCGTTGAACTTGTCAATGATCAGTTGCGGAATATCATCTGCCTCGCCAAAAATAAGCCTGCAGTTTTCGGTATAGCCCAGTTTTTGACGGTAGGCCCAGGCCTGCTGCAGCCGGTTAACAAAAAACTGTTCATCAATTACTTCATCCCTGTTGCGGGTTAGCAGGCGCACCATTATCTGCGACTGAGGGTTTATATACCCCCTGCCTACAAATTTCTTATCGTGAGTAAACACATTTACAATTTCACCTGCCCTGGCGGCAGCATCCAGTGCTTTGCCGGTGTTAACCTCGTTTCCAAATACCCAGGGGTGCCCGCCCTCTATCCTTCTGCTTATCTTTTTATTTAAAAAAATGCTTTTCATGGCGCAAAGGTAACACCATGTCATACCTAACACATGGTTACAGGGCAGATATTTGCCAATAATTGCCAATTTGACCGCAAAACAGGCCTTGGCAAAATGTTTGACTGTTGTACCTTCGCAACCAATTTTAAAAGAGATATGGAAGAAAAAGAAATATTTACCCCCGAAAACGAAGAAATGAACATTAATGCCGATGCAGATGTGCCGGGTAATACGCATTTAAGCAACCCCGGCGGCGAAGAAGTTTTGGAAAAACTGCAGGCCGAAGTTGAAGAGCAAAAGGACAAATACCTTCGCCTGTTTGCTGAATTTGACAATTTTAAACGCCGCAACGCAAAAGAGAGGATTGAGCTTATTCAAACAGCCGGTAAGGATGTGATCATTTCTATGCTGGAAGTAATGGATGATTGCGACCGTGCAGAAAAGCAATTGAACGAAAACAGTGATATAGCCCTGCAGAAAGAAGGTGTTCAGCTTGTGTTTAATAAATTAAGAAATACCTTACAGGCGAAAGGGCTCACTGCTATGGAAAGCATCAATACCGAATTTGATGTTGAAAAGCATGAAGCTATTACTGAGGTAGAAGTGCCTGAAGCTATGAAAGGAAAGGTAGTGGATGAAATTGAAAAGGGATATTATCTCAACAGCAAAATAATACGCTTTGCAAAAGTGGTGGTAGGTAAATAAAACTAATTAGCTAATTAGCCAATGTGCTGATATGCTAAATGATTTCCGTATTTTTCATTAGCACATTAGCATATCAGCACATTATCACATTATGAGCAAGAGAGATTTTTACGAAATATTGGGTGTTTCCAAATCTTCATCACAGGATGAAATAAAAAAGGCGTACCGCAAGGTGGCCATGCAATATCACCCTGACAGGAACCCCGGCGATAAAACTGCAGAAGAAAAGTTTAAAGAAGCAGCAGAAGCCTACGAAATTTTAAGCGACACAGATAAACGTGCCCAGTACGACCGGTTTGGTCACCAGGCATTCAGCCCTGGCCGTGGCGGCGGCGGAGGCTACAGCGGAGGCGGTATGAACATGGATGATATCTTTAGCCAGTTTGGAGATATTTTTGGAGATGACAGTCCTTTCGGTAGTTTTTTTGGCGGCAGCAGCGGCAGAAGAAGTTCGGGAGGAAGATCAAGAGGTACACGTGGCAGCAACTTACGTGTAAAAATAAAACTGAATTACGAAGAGATTGCAAAGGGGGCACAGAAGACCATCAAGGTAAAAAAATATGTGCTTTGCAATACCTGCAGCGGCAGTGGCGCAAAAGATAAAAACAGTGTGCAAACCTGCAATACCTGCGGTGGCAGCGGCCAGGTGCGTAAAGTGCAGAATACTTTTTTAGGACAGATGCAAACCGTAACAACCTGCCCAACCTGTAATGGCGAAGGAAGTACGGTAACAAACAAATGCACAGCCTGTAAAGGAGATGGAAGGGTGTATGGTGAAGAAACAGTAACCATTGATATCCCGGCAGGCGTACAGGAAGGCATGCAGTTAAGCCTGAGCGGAAAAGGCAATGCCGGCGAACGTGGCGGCTCACCCGGCGATTTGATTGTGCTTATTGAAGAGGAAGCACATCCGCAACTGCACCGTGATGGATTGAATGTAGCTTTCGATCTTCACATTTCTATACCCGATGCCATTTTTGGTACACAGGTAGAAGTGCCTACTATTGACGGCAGGGCTAAAATAAAAATACCGGCGGGTACACAAAGCGGAAAAATATTCAGGCTTAAAGGAAAAGGTTTCCCGAATGTGAACAGTTATGAAAAAGGAGACCAGTTGATACAGGTAAATGTGTGGACACCGCAGCATGTTTCATCTGCCGAAAAAGATATGCTGGAGAAACTGCAACAGTCAGAAAATTTTCAACCTAAGCCTGATAAGAACGATAAATCATTCTTTGATAAAGTGAGGGAGATGTTCTCTTAATCGGATTTAATATTCAAATACTTAGCCGGGTTTAAATAAAACATTTTTTTCCATCCTTCAATCGTGTTTTTTTCATAAAACCAGGGGTAGGGAAATATTGTTTCTATTGAATAATGAAGGTGGGCAGGTTTGCCTGTTGCATTTCCTGAATCGCCAACTTTTCCAATCGTATCTCCCCTGCTTACATATCTGTACAAATGAACAAATGTAGTACCCATATGTGCAAAATAATAAGTACGCCATTTGGGTCCGAGTATGTAAACATAATTGCCTGCGATAGTTCCGTATCCGTTTTTAATAATAAACCCTGATACGGGCGATAAAACAGCCGTTCCTTTTTCAGAAAATATATCTATCCCTTTATGAACGCCTGATTCTCCCCAGGGATAATACCAAAAAGATTCCGGGTCTATCTTAGAAATATTGTTTTGAGAAATTGGAGAGGATATTTTATTAGGAATAATGTAGCCAATAATAACTAACACAATAAGAAACTTCAGTATTTTTTTTAGAAACGAAATCATTTTTACTTATTTGGGTTTTAATCCTTCCAAAATCTTACCCGCCCTTTGTTGAATATTTTTTGTCTTTATGGACGAGACTTTAACCGGCATATTTAAAATTGAATTAGCCCAGTAAACAGCATTGGCTGTATCTTTTCTTTCAAGATAATAATTCAATAATTCACTCCGGCTAATCATCCTGTTTGGCACCATGTAAATTGCCTTTTTATAATCAACTTCTGCCTGTATGTAATTTTGCAATTCGTTTTCAATAGTAGCTGATAGTTTATACACTTCATTGGTGCAATAGAGTTTTTTAGCCCTGTTAAGGATTTGCCTTGCGTTTGATAACTTGTTGGTTGAAAACAATTCCTGTGCATACATATAAAGTATATTGCCTTCCTGAATGTACGACTTACTTAAGCTGTTGTATTTTTTCATTGCCTGTTGCCTGAAGCCCGACCTTTTTAACTCAAATGCCTGGTAACTTTCTCTGCTGTAATTGAAATAAAAACTAAAATGGATAACCAATAGAATGCTTAGGGCTATCAAAATGCCTTTTGCAACTTTACTGCCTGTTTCAGATACTGCAAACTGAAATTTATCCCCTGCCTCAAACGAATTAATAATACTAAGGCAAAGAATGGCCTGAACTACTATTGGAAATATTTGAAGCGGATAAGAAAACAAAGCGCCTGTTAAAATACATATGAGTGAAGCAACAGAAGCTGTGAGGAGATGTTTATTAGCACCAGTTGTTTTTGCTTTCTTAATTTGCCCTACCAGTAAAAATATTATGGCTGCCAGTATAATGAATGCAAACACCCCGTTTTCAATAACGGCCTGTAAAAAATCATTAAAGGCATAAAAGGTGTTATCGGCCAGTAAAGCCTCTTTACTATCTATATTATGGGTAGCAAAATAGGCAGCCTGGTATTGATTGTATTGTACTTTAAACTGCCCATGCCCGATGCCCCAAAGCCAGTTATCTTTTAGCATACCGGCAGATATTTTATAAATCAATAACCGGCCACCAGAAGAACCTGATTTTAAAAAAAACATAGCCACAACCAATATAGTGGCAAAAGCAAACGCAGAATATAAAGCTATCCGGTTTACTTTTGAGCCAGAAAAATAACAATAAATAATATAGACTAAGACAAACACTAACCCTATACAACCCGTCCTGCTTTGTGTAAATATCAACAGAGTTACGGATGCCGCTACTAAGCCGATAAAAAAACAGTTTGCAGGTTTTGAAATTTTATTTTGTCCTTTATAAAAAAAATAAATTGGTACTACAAAAGCTATTTGAGAGGCCAATAAAATGCCAAAAATACTTTTGTTGGGAAAGAAAAATGTAGTAAGAGTATCGTTTTGAAACCAGCAGTGGTATATAGTAAATGCCAGATAAATTAATAGATTGATACTTGTTGCTATGACTAATGTGAGTGAATAGCCCGAAATATTATTTCCAATAAAAAAAGTTTTAAGACCAAAATACAGTGCTATAAAAAAAATTAAATAACCAATGGAAGATATACTGATAGTACCTGTGAGTTGATTTTTAAAGATAATAAAAGAGATGAAAAATAAACACACCATTTCGGAAAGATGAAAATCATACGGTACTTTTACCTTTACAAATTGTAACAATACTAGCGCAGAAGTAATGAGCAATAAAAATGGTTCGGCAAGAGAATTTTCCTGAAACGATGTTAACTTTAAATATCCTGCTGAGCTTAGTATGAAGAGTAAAGAAAAAAGTACTAAAAAGATACTTTTGCGACAGGAGTTTAGATTTTTAATGCTAAAATGATGCTTTATAGTTAACAGTATTTAATAAAATTTATATTGCTTATTTATGGCATTCCTTTGTCAGCCGAAAGAGTAATCTTCATTGAACTGAAAAGCCCATAATTTTTAAGTTCAGCATATAACCTCTCAAAATCAAGCGCAGAAGATTTATATTCTTTCGGCCTGTTTTTCTTTCCGGAACTATTTATTATACTTACCAAAAATAAAAGATGTTTTTCCCTCATAGAAACTAATTTAACTTCATTAACAATCTGTTGTAGCAGATAATTTGTAGAAGCCGCTAAAACTAAATTTGGTTTTGAGAATATTTCTATTGATTTAATAACAGAGTCTTTAATGTATAGAGATAGCAAATAGGTTTCTTCATTCATTTTTTTAACCTGATCCCTGGGTGTTTTTTGCAGAAGATTAAATATTTTAGCGCCAACCATTTCCATGTCTTTTTTTATTAAAATTGAATCTTGGCAACAAACAGGTTTCGTGATTAAAAGAAAAAAAAATAGCAAATTAATATTTTTCATTTCAAGCTGAATTTAATTACAAGGTAAACTTAGGCTAAGCGAATCGTATCGAACTGTTGCCGCAGGACAACTTCCAATAGCAGGCATATTAAAAGGTACAATGTGAGTGTTTCGTGCTGCAACATTATCTCTTAAAACCCTGCATGTATCCACAGGCCCTGGAATTTTCCATGGGGTAGCATCACGTAATCCTTCCCAAGCTATACTGTTCGATACCCTGTTTCTTACAGCAGTAGGAGCAAGGGGATTGTAAAATGCATTTACAATACTGGAAATACGAGTGACGTAGTTAGCAGCCATATGGGTATGTTGCAATTCTTCTGCGGGATCTAACGGAACCGAGAAACTCCAAAAAATTGGAAATTCACTAATAAAAGTAGAAGAAGATATTTGGTTGTTTAAATATTGATTATATCTGTAGTTAATATATGCATGAATTGATTCATGCATAATTACCCCAATCAAAAATTCCTTAGATGAATTTGTAATCATAAATGGACTAAGCATGATAGTATCAAAAAAGAAAAAACTACTATTCTGACCTATTGTCTGTACAAAGCCTGCGCCTGGTGTTGTATAAGCATTTGTATTGGTACTAGTCAGCGAAGTATCAATGCTAAAAAGCAAATTGCTGTGTATATTAACTCCAAAAATATCATGAAGCAATCTTTGGGCTTCCCGGTTAGCATTTGGCAGAGCTTGTAATAAGGAATCTAGACAAGGGTAATTATTAGCAATTGATGTATCAATTAAAATACTTTCTGCATCATTTGGATTATATCCATTATTTCCGCCACTGCCACCGCTGCCCCCCGTACATCCAATATTATAAAGCTGGCATTCGCAGGATTCGCTAATATTATAATTACAACTTGATTCACAATCACCTAAACAATCGGGGTCATCTTCAACAAATACGCATATTTCTTCAGTTTCACATTCTTCTTCCCACCAACAATTTTCAGGTTCAACAAACTGGTATTCACACTGGTCACCATTACATACCCATTCCATTTCACACCATTCTGTTTCAGTACAATATTCCCAAGTTTCGCATTGAAGTAAATTATTTGCTGACGCTTTTTGCTGTTTAATCAATGTACCCTTTATTTTTCCATCTTTTAAAAGCCGTTCGGATAAAACTTCCCCACTCCATTTTTTTGTCACAATCCGGCCAGTAAATTTATTATCGGCTTTACCAAGTTGCACATCGCTGATATCAAAATTTTTTGCTTTTAAATACTCCCAATCTGGTATGTAATCCAGTTCACGAATTATTATTTCTCCATTTGCTACCCTAATAAATGAAATTCTTTTGAGTGAGGCTGATGAAATCCTTTTTTTATCTGCACTGGTTAACCCTTTTTCAGATTTAACAGCAATAGATTTTTTTTCCTTTAATAACGGGAATTCCAAAATTTCAATATTTCCAACTTTGCGATATGTGCCATGCTTCCAGTTTGGCTGCTTTTTACCGTTTTCTTTTTGATTATAATTTTTAAATTCTGCCGTTTTACTAAAAGTTCTGTTGTACCATGATTTTACGAAAGCAGGTGTAAATTCTTTATTTGGGTTAACAGTACCCTCAAATGATAAATCCTTTTGACAACCCATGAAAATAAAGATAAAAAATAGGAATAATGCAGATATTAGTTTAAGGAATGTTTTCATTGTTTTACAGTTTCTACCTTTAGTAAATTAGGTAAAAAGATTCAAGATTTAATTTTTAATATTACTATATTAAATAAACTTATCGAATAGAACTAATTTGTTCTACTGTTTTTTACAAAAAAGGGTGCGCTTTGTAACGTGCAAAGCCAATCAGACAAAATTTTCCTAAAAAAGCTTGGTTTACGTATAAGAGCCATCAGGACAGAAAAAAAACTTAGCCAACTTGATGTGGGGGTGGCAATGGATAATTATGCCGAACAGGTTGGAAGAATTGAAAGGGGGCTTTTAGATGTACGGTTATCAACACTTAATAAAATTGCCAAGGCTCTTGACATTACTTTGGCAGAACTTTTAGATTTTTAAAAACTCATATTTCCCACCAACCCCACCCTTTAAGGGGCTATTCTATACAATGAGGGACAAGCGTAATTGAATTACTCAAATACAATAGTGCTATTTGTTAACAAATAGGATATTTAGATGTAGAATTATTGTTTTGTATGATTGGTAAACTTTGGACAGGAAACAACTATCGACTTTGAGGATAGTATCTATAATGATATGGCATACTGGAATCAAAGATTTGAGGCTTCTCTTTTGTTGAATGAGTTAATGGCAATGGAAAATCCACATAAGGCTGTAATAGATGAAGAACTTGATAAACCGTTTTATTGTACTCATTTAGCCATCCCCATAACTGCTTGATGCTTGTTGGGACTTGTTTAACCTTGTATTTGTTTACTAAATCACTGAACTGTATTTTATCCCTATCCTCGTAAAAGAAGTCAAACTTTTCATGAGCAAACAAATTCCTGTGCTCTCTTAACTCATCCAGTTTACCTAAATCCTCTTTATGCAGGTTATAAAAATGCTGATTATATTTATTTAGCCCACGTTTACAAACTTCTAATTTCTCCCACATATCTAATTCATGTAAATCCTTCCCTATACCTTTCTTCTTATCCTTTAGGAAGAATGTTTTTATTTCAGCCTTATTGTTTTTAAATATCCCTAATATAGCCATTGATAAAATATACTCGGCATCCACAGCCATCCTAAGGAATGTACCCCTTAGCTTCATTTCTTCCATCATTGACCAAACATTGAAATAAGACTCAGCAGTCATAGCGTAATAATTTAACGCTATAAATCTACTTCTTTTTAGTGGGAGTTTTGGGCGTGACAAGTTCTTTAACTAAATCCTCAAATGAACCGTTTATAGTTAGTTTTTCCTCGTATTTATTAGCCCTTTTTTTGGCGGGTTTACTGGCTTTCTTTATTGCTTTTGCCATGTACTAATATTTTGTATGGTAATCTGCCCTCAATGTGAGATAACGAAAATACAAATCTTTCACCGTCTTTCATATCCTTTAAATTGTAGCGATAGGCACTTTCATCGGCATAACGTTGCAAATGCTTTGCAGTAACAAAATGATGTATGCCGTATATCTGCCTCTTTAAATGGCTGAAAAATCCTTCTACTGTATTGGTATGTATATCCCCTCTTACAAACTCGTTCTGTGAGTGCTTTACAACCTCATGGTTTGGATATTCTTTGATAGCATGGTAATAAGCACCAGCCTCATCGGTTATCAGCTTTGCTTGTGTATCTACACTATCCCTTACTGATTGCATTATTTCTGTGCGGCTGTCTAATACTTTTACCTTTAACCCTTGCTCCCTGCTAACAAAACCCATAACAGTAGTTTTATTGTCATTCGATTTAGTTATGTTTTCCTTCCTGTACTTGTTATGCTTGTTCTTTAATTTGCCGCCTACATAAGTTTCATCCACTTCCACAGTTCCACCTAACAAGCTACTGCCTTTATCTTTTAAACTTTCCCTTATCCTGTGATTGATAAACCATGCAGTTTTCTGTGTTACCCCTAAATCCTTTGCAAGCTGTACAGAACTAATACCCTTTTTGTGAGATGTTATTAGATACATGGCAGGGAACCATGTTGTAAGTGGAATATTGCTTGCATGGAATACAGTTCCCACAGTAACACTATACTTTTTGTAACATTCCTTATTACCACACTTAAACCTTTTACCGTTTTCTATTCTATACCATTTATCTGAACCACAGTAAGGACATTCAGGACAGCCACCCCAGCGCTGTTGCACTAAGAAATCCCTGCAATGTTGTTCATCGCTAAAATCCTTCATTAACTGCTTTAAATTGGTAACAATAACAAATAATTTAGCTTATTTAAAACACTAAGATATTATTTGTCCATGATAATACCTAATTTTATTTAGCAATTTAGCAAAAAGAGTAAAAATACTCGATATAATGTTGAATTTACTATTTAGTAAAATTATATTTTAGTAATAATTGTATTGTCATTTTAACTTATCTTTGACTACCGCCAATTAACAAAAAAGCTTACCAGTGGATTGGTAAGCTCTTAAAACCTTGTGAAAGGCGTGTATATGGTTACAAGACAAATTACATGCATCAACAAAACACCTCGTTATGATGCACATGACAGAATTAAAACTGTCGGCGGTTCGTGGGGTAAAGAATCGCAACCGGAAGTTATCAAACAAATTGATGCCGGAACCCACTCTTATTATGTTTCTGTTGGAGGCAACACCGTAAAGGTAATAGTTGCTTCTCACAATGGAAACAAGTACATTAAAACCGAAAGGGATTATGTACAACCAGATAATCTACTAAGCCTACCTGAATGTAGTTAAAAAAGTAGATTAAACACAGGGTTATAATTTACCCAAAAAGCAAGCTGGCGTGTAGCTATTCTTAAACTGAATTTGCCTATGCGCCAATTTGTTTCTTTACCTCCCTTATATCCGGCTCCAAAATAACTAAATTTTACTAAGCCCGATTTTTTTTCTGTGAAATTTTCTTTAATACTGTTATCAGTATAGTTAATATTATCCATAATAAATCCATCGCATTAAGGAAGGGATTTTAAAGGCTTTAACTAACCTTGTCCCTCAAACTGAATAGAAGCCCTTATGGATGAAAATAAAAAAACGGGCTGCTACTTGTCCCTTATTGTGATTAGGAACCCCCTTTAAGGTGGGTATGCCCGCCTAAAAGCCTAATTTACCCACCTGTCAGGGTAAGTTTTCCCACCTTAAACATAAATTAGCCTACTGGAATACCCAAATTAACCTACCTGACTACCTTAATTAACCCACCCCTTTATCCAAATTAACCTACCCCTTTACCTAAATTAACCCCTGCTGTAAACCAAATTAACCCACCTCATAATTAAAAAACCCCACCTTACCGATGGGGTCAATTAAGCTAAAAGGTTAATTGTATTTAGGTTTGAGGTGGGGTAGGCGTTGTACCCCCTGTTGGCCCCTGGCCGGCAAAGCGCTGCTTAAGGGCGTTGTAAATACTATCGGTGCCAGGCAGGCCTGCCGTGGCGGCTGCTTCAAAAAGGCGGTAGGCTGCCAGGCTGCTGGCATAGGCTTCGCTGCCGCAAAGCATGCGGGTGTCCTGTATTTTTTCTACTAATTGCAGGGCAAGGCCTTCCAGTTCATCAAGCTGTTCGTACAGGGTAAGGTCGGTTTTAATTTCATTTGCATTAAGGTAGGCGGGCAATATGGCTGCATTGTTTACAAGGGCATTAATGCTGTCGCCCACAAATACCTTGTTGCTCTCATTAATTTTTGGCAGGGCTATCCGTTCTTCGGTAGTAAGGCCAATTAAAAAAGGCATTTTGGTGTAAATGTCTTTAATAGAGTTTTTACTGCGTCAATGTCTCCGGGAGCCATGGTGGTGTTTAGCCGGTTGATGGTGATGTTCATGAGTAAAGATTTTTTTGTTTTAAATAATTGGCCGCCTTGAGAGCAGGCCGTTAACAAAAAGTATAGGAGCGTAAAACAATAGGATTTGTTTCAAAAGAAATGTTAACAGCAAGAAGGTAAAGCTGTATTTAACAAAGTATTTTCTCA
>JAEUVU010000018.1 GCA_016786725.1 Ferruginibacter sp.
GTGGGGATTACTCAAAATAATAAGAGGCTGCCCTTTTGAGACAGCCTCTTTCAATTTTTTATAAAAGAAAGAGCAACGTTTTCTATGCCAGCATCTATAGAACAACTTTACACATAACGGGAGTTGCCGTTGTGTTAAATATCACTGGCGGCTTCGTTATTTTTCCTCTTTACATTCCTGTATTTTTTTACACCATAGGCTGCGCCGGCAGCCAGTAACAGGCTTAAGCCGCCGTCAATAGGTGTGTCCTCCGGGTCAATTGGCCCCTGGGCCAGCAAAACAGCAGGCAGGGCTACACTTAGGATTACGGCAAGGATAATATAGATCCTGATCTTTTTCATGTAATTCATATCGGTTTAACGCTTTTATTGCTTAAATATTTTCTGTGATGATTTAAATCCTTTTTCATTGTTCACCTGCAATTGGTACATGCCCGGGGCAATGGTGGTTTTCAAATTAATGCTACGGTTAGCCTGGCTGCCATCATGCACAAATTGTTCGCTGTGTACAATCGTTCCCGTGTTATCATACAGCCTCAGCAGGTAATTACCTTTTGCGAGGCTGGTGAGGTCAACTTTAAAATTATTGCCCTGTACCGGGTTTGGATATACAGTAAGTGCAGTTTTTACAGGAGCAGCACCGGCCTCTGGTTTGATCTTAGCTCCAAATACCACTTTAAAGCGGTCTGTGGCTTTGGAGGCAGCATCGGCTGTAACCGTAAACGGTACAACTGTAGGCGCTGTTACACTCAGCGGTGTACGGGTGTTGAGGTAATTATCCACCAGTTCAGCCTTCAGGTTTGTATTGGTGAAAGCAGTTGGCGTAAACTCAAATTCATAAGCCTGCTGCTTCATGTTGTTCATAAAAATAGGCAGGTCATCTTCCTTATCAATTACCGGCCTGGTTTCAATGGCAAGATGCTTTTTATCCCTGTCAATGGCAATATTCTCATCCCAGTTGTTGATCTCTTTAGTGTCTTTTGTATCTACGGTTGCGCTGTAATTATTATCATACAATGCTATAACACCATCTGCAACCCTGCGGAACCCATTGGGCTCGGTAAAATACAGTTCAGTTCTGAATGATTCTACCGGGGGGGGATCTACCAGGAACACACCATTATTATTACCCGATACCTTATGTGTTTCCTGTATACTTACTGCCGGTACGCTGCCGTCAGACTCTACAAAAAATGCCTGTCCTGTTTGAATAATTTGTGTAGCTGATGTTGAAGGTGTTGATACCCCGGCTGTGGTAACAGCAGCAAAACCACCCCTGGTTCCGATATTTGCATCCCAGTAAATGTATGACCCGGTAATACCTGAACTGGCTGGCTGAACTAAACTCCAGTCAATAGGTGATGGATAAGGATTAGTAACTAAGTTCCAGGCACCGCCGCCGGTATAGGCATTGGTAAAGCTGGTTTGCGTTCCCTGCAATAAGGTGCCGGTTGTACGTAAAGTAGTGCTGCTGGTAGGCATATTGGGTGCATTAGGCAGGGTCATATCCATACTCCTGTCTCCACGCACATACATAAAGTAACCTGTAAGTGCATTCAAAGTTCCGCTGGTATTGCCCACTGCCGTATAGGTTGGCACCAGTGCATTGGTGGTTAAATATAGAGAAGATGCATTCGAAAGGGTTTTGTCAAAACCATTGGCATTGCCGCCTGCGCCGGTTATTTGTGTACCAAACAGCGGAACCGGGTTATCATTTGTACCCACAGCCGTGTTCATACCGCCTTCCATCCAGTTAGCCTGTATATTACCGGTTGTGTTTACGGTGGGCGCCAGCAAACGGTAAGCCCTGCCGTCGCCGCCTGCACGCAGTTTTATATAACGCTCCATGGTTACGTTGGTGGCGCCGGTTAAATTGCTGCCGCTGAGGTCGGCAATACGGGCAGTACCCGATGCATTTGATTTTAAGGTGAGATTTTGTGCATTCAGGTTAAGGCTGGCAGTTGTTAAGGTTACAGTGCCATAAATATCTAATGCTGTACCCAATGTTGCACCGCTTACAGTAGTTAAACTGAGGTTATTGAGAGAGCGGCTGCCACTGGTAAAATTAAGCGTACCAAAACCGGTAGAAGTACTGTTGATCACAATATTTGAAGCGGGCGAGCCAGCAATGGACCCTGCTCCTGATACATTTGTATTGCCTGCAAAAAAAGTTAAGGTATTACCATTTAAAGATAAAGTGGCAGTAGCATTGCCGATGGTTACACCACCACCGGTTGCGTTACCCACCAGCGCATTGGTTGACCCTCCAACAGTTGAAAGTATCACATTGGTTCCTGCTGTGCTGTTGGTTATCCGGAAGAAACGGGCAGTATTGCCATTGCCGGTAATGGTTTGGGTAACGCCGCCGTTTGTTACCAGCGTATAGGAGTTTACATCAACCGGGTTGGTTACCGCACCCAGGTAAGTAAGGTTACCGGCAAGGTTAACCGTGGTAAATGGCGATGTGCCGGCAGCTTCAATATTTAATGGCCCGTTGGTGCTGCCATCATAAGTAAGGTTACCTGTTACAGTGGTAGTGCTGCCTTTAAAAGTTTTAAGCCCGCTGTTGCTTAGTTTAAGATTGGAATAAGTAACCAGGTCGGTAGTTGTATTTAAAATACTTACAGTTCCTGTTTGTGCATACTCAACGGTTGAGCCGCCTGCAAGTGTACCCAGTGTGGGCAATGTTGTGTTTTCAAGCGTCAGTTCTCCCCCGTTCTGTATATCAACTGTACCGGTAACTGTATTAGCAGATGGAATAGTAAAATCCAAGCCGTTACCAACAATGATCTTTGAAGAAGCTCCTGAAACTGTCCAGTTTGATGTAATGGTTGCAGTTGCCCTGTTTCGTATTTCAAAGCTTTGGTTACTGCTGGTAAAATCAGCGGGTGAAGTGCCGGTACCGTCTGTAGCAGTGCCCCAGGTAGCAACATCGGTAAGGTCCCCGGTTGATTTAGAATAATAATAAGCTGTTGATACACCGCTTACAGCCTGGTTCTGCGCAGGCGAAACCCCTGCACCTGAATGTGCAATGTTTGCAGAAACACTGCCGGGAGCAGCAGGGAAATATCTTACATAAACAGAAACCGGTTCCCCTACAATATTACCTGTACCATTGCTGCTGAGGTTTACCGTGTTACCGTTAGTGCCGGTAAAGGTGTTGCTGGTTAATGATACTTCAAAATCTGCCGGGGCAGTTACTGAAATGCCATTTGTTTGGTTTGGTGTAAGGTTTAAACCAGAAACGGTATAACTCTGCTGGGCAGAAGGTACGCCAACCAATGTTGAAAATGTTGTAAGGGTGCCGCCGAAACTGAAAGTAGGCGTAGCTGCTGGAGTTAATGAACCACCGATTGCCAAACCATTTTGTCCAGCCGATGGAGAATTAAAGCCCCACCCTCCAGTAGCAGTTTGCCCGCTTGCATAATAACGTAGTGTTACCGTAGTAGTAGCTGCAACATTTTGTAATGCACTAATTCCGGTTAGATCAATTTGAGGTAGTGTTGCCGGTGTTCCGACAGTTACCTGAGGTGATCCGATTAAAGTAAAAGTTGTTCCATCAAGGCTAAAGGCAAATTGTTGCGAAACACCAGGTGCATTGGCGAAAGTTGCTGTCCCTGCCATCCTTGCATCAATGGTAGATAAGGATAGCGTGAAGCCCGCCTGTGCCCTTAAAGTTATCTGAAAATAATCCGTATTGGCAGTTGATATACCATTGTTTTGAAAACCCTGTGTACGAAAGCTATTATTTCCTGTACTCCAGGCTGCCCCTGATCCACGGGTAATATTATTGGCTCCCGAAGCAGAAACTAAATTTGCATTGAATGTTGTCGCCGCAAATGTAGGTAGTGAAGTAGAACCAAATCCTGTAAAATCCCAAGCGGCAATTTGGGCTCTTCCCTTCCCTACCCCCAAACATAAAACCACTATCATCAACAACCGTACAGCAAAAGCCGCCGGTAATTTTTTACCGGTATTTTTTACAACATTAAAATGGTTTGGTAAACGGAGTGTAAAAATTTTCATATTCTGAATTTTGAAGTACAAAAATAATTGTTCTGTATTATGCAATTGTTATGTGTTTGTAACAGATAGACGGCGAAGTTTGCCTGGGAAAAATATCTTTTACGGTTTATCATAAACGGGTCTTTCTGTTAAATAAAATAGCTGCTTTGCCTTATACCCGTTGACCTGCCTGGTAAAACATAAGAGGTGGTACAATTGCAGAGCTTCTTAACGTCAGGTTTCAAAGGATAGGCTGGAATTGCTTAAAAACACTGTGCAAAGTATGATTTTATCGCCGCCCGGCAATGTGAAAAAGATGATAATCACAAAAATATTATCCACAAAGTACCAATGAGCCGGCTGTTCCTTTGTGTATGTGAACTGCCGCCAAACCTATCAGGTTTAAAACCTGATCCAACTCACAAACACGATAAGGTTTCCGCTTCGCAAAACCCTTGCTTAAAACATTATAGGCTTGAAGCAGGCCATATACTGAACATTACACAATACCAAAGCATAAACCCTCCTGAAAAAGAATTGCAAGGCCTGTCCAAGACAGGGGCATCAAAACCGTTACATATTATCCACACTAATGCAAAGAAAAAAATAACCGGCGTGACAATTATAAAGCCCCGCCGGTACCCCACATAAAACAATAAGAATGGCTATACTTTAAAGTGCAAAAATATTACAATAGCCGTTTATATTCAAAGCAGCCAGCACCCCCAATTTAAGTAAATAACCCCGCCATTTTCTGTGGTGTTCATTAATTGAATGGATAACTAAATGTAGGTTTGCCGTAAATCCTTATCCTGGTTAATAGCTGTTTTATTGCTGTATTACCAGCCATAAACTTTAAAGAGCACTATGAATATTTCGCTTATAGATGATCATATACTTTTAATACAGGCGATAAAGAGATCACTCCTTGAAAAGCCGGGCATCAGCCATATTGCTACCTTTTCGAGTGCCAGGGATTTTTTGAACAGCAACAGTATTTTACAGACAGACGTTGTGCTGCTCGACTTGTCGATGCCGGATATGGATGGTTTTGAACTGCTGAAAACCTGCAGAAAACAGTATAAAAATGCAATAAAAACAATTATCCTGTCGGTATCAAGCGATGTGCAAACAATCCGGTATGCCATGCAAAACGGGGCCAACGGTTTTTTATCGAAAGGGGCCGGCATAGATGAAGTATATCTGGCAATCAATAAAGTGGCAAACGGCGAACAGTATATTGAAACCAATTTAAAAGAAAGCCTCGTAAACAGTGTTATTACCAGCGAAACGCTTATATCGCAACTTTCGCCCAGGGAAAAAAAGATACTGGACAATATTTGCAATGGTAAAACGCTTAAGGAAATTGCCTATGACTTTAAACTAAGCCTGTACACTGTACAGTATTATTACAGGTGCCTGATGAAAAAATTAAAAGTAACCAAAACATCCGAACTGATTGTATTTGCCATTAAAAACGGCTTGTATAAACCGCCGGATTATTAACACAAAACAACGGAAAGAAAAAGATACGGCTTTATTAAACTTTGTTACATTTGTACGCAATCACTGCTGTATGACCATTAATTTAATAGATGATCATTCCCTGCTTACTGAATCAGTTAAAAACCTGCTGATGCAGCAGCCCGGAATTACCGATGTAACCACATTTGAAAGCGGTGTAGCCTTTGTGGAAGCCAAGCATATCATACCGCCCGATATTGTAATAAGCGATCTTATGATGCCTGGTGGTGTTAATGGCATTAAGGTAACCGAGTACTGCGTTGAGCATTTTAAGGCTAAAACAAAAGTGATCATATTAAGCTCAGTTACCGATGTACAAACCATACGCCAGACAATCAGGGCCGGGGCATCGGGCTACCTCTCCAAAGCATCGCCTATAGAAGAACTGATGGAGGCGATCTTAACCATAAATGAAGGCAAACAGTACATCGGCAAAATACTCAGAGACAACCTGCTTAATACCGTATTTACCGAAGACCAGGTAGTTTTCCACTTATCGCCCCGTGAAAAGGATGTTTTAAACAGGGTTTGTAAGGGACTAACCATCAAGGAAATTGCATATGAATTAAAACTGAGTACCCATACTGTACAGTACTACCACCGCAATGTGCTCAGCAAGCTGAAAGTAAAACGCACCAGCGACCTGATTGTATTTGCCATGAAGAATGGACTGTACAGTCCCGACATTAACTGATTACCCTGCTGTTGCAACCGAAGCGCCTGTAACATACCTGTTTATATTTCATCTGGATCAACAGCTATTTCCGGCAATTCATCCCCGTCTTTTCCTTTTACCGGAAATGACCCTTTAACAGTTAACCCTCCCGGCGAGCTGATGACTATCTGACCACCCAGATTTTTTACCCTGTTACGGATACTGTTTAGCCCCAGGCCGGGCGTTACAGATTGTATATCGGCCCCTTTTCCATCATCGCTCACTTCAAAAAAACATGTTCCGGTTTCAAAATCAATTGATACAACTGCCTTAGCTGCCTTACTGTGCTTAATTACATTGGATAATGCCTCTTTGATGATAAAATAAAGGTTATCATATTGCACATGCCCAAGTCTGTTAATTCCTTCTTCATTAAGCCTGATATGGATATTGAGTAAACCTTTTTCATTGAAACGGGTGCTTATCTCTTTCAGAAAACCAGGCAGGTCGTAATCATTACGGATTGCCTGGTTCCTCAAATTATGCATATACTGCCTGGCGTTTGTATAAATGGCATCAACTTCCGCCGCAATGTCTTTTATCAGCTCTTTTACACCGGCGTCCTTTAAACCCGTAACCACATCGGCCAGATAATATTTAAGGGCTGCAAGCGAACTGGTAAGTTCATCATGCATATCATCCGATATTTTCTTTTTTTGCTGTTTGATAAGGATAGAAAATTCATCCTGCAACTTCAACTGCTGTAAAAAGAGTTCCTGCTTTTTCTCATCTTCTTTTGTCTGGGCTATTTCATCCAGCAATTTTTTTAGTTGCTTTTCACGCATTACCAGCGACTGGTTGAGCTGCTTGCTTCTTTTGAGGTTTCTGAATATGATCAACGCCATCATCACCAGCAGTAAAGCAATGATAATTGTTCCGTTAAGGTAAAGGTTCTGCAGCTTGTTTTTGTTTTCCAGCAGTATGATCCTGTTCTTTTTCAGCAATTGTTCATAAACCAATTGCGGGTCTTTTTTCAGCACCTCAATCACATCATTATTGATGGAGTCTTTTAACCTGTACAGCCTCAACAGGTTTTCGGCCCTGTTTTTATAATTTTTCTGAACATCGTCAATTTTCTGCTGCAGCTCAAGCAGGCGTATTTTATACCCGTTTGACAGAGACGCATATTGCCGCCGGGCTTTTTTGTTCATAGCATCCGCTTCGTCTGTATTTCCTTCAGCATAAAGCACATCGGCTTTGGTTTGATAAAGCCGGTATAATTCTCCACTGTCTTTCACAAATCTTTCCGCCAGGTTAATGGCTTTGCTTATATAATGTTTTGCCGGCGTTACACTGTCTTTGCCCAGGTATATCTGCGAAATATTTTCATAAATATTCTGCAGCGAATTGCCGGCTGATGCACTGTCAACAGCGTTTGCATTTTTTAAAATATATTTTTCGGCCTGCAAATGCCAGTATAAAGCACTGTCTGTATTACCCCCGGCTTTGAAAAGTATCCCCAGATCATCCATGCTGCGTTGCGTTCTGAAAAAACGCATACCCGGGGTTTTATGGTACTTAGCCAGTTCGAGCGCCTGGCGAAAACGCTCAATTGCAACGTCATATTTTTTTTGATTATACGCTATGTACGCAGATGAAGTTATGTTTTCACAAACCATATCTAAATTTCCCGCCTGCCTGTTGATGAGTATGCATTTTGCAAGAACTTCCACGGCTTCTTCATAATGCTTGGCTTCTTTAAGCAAATCAGATTTTTTTTGCAGCGCTTCTGCATATTCCCTTTGAAACTGATACTGAACATTGCCCTGTTCAAGAACGCCAATCATTTTATTGGTGTAATACAATGCGGTATCGGGGTGCTGCGGTTCGTTGTGATGGGAGTCAAAGTAAATATTTCTTTTTAACTCATACAGGCGGTATTGATCAATAGCGCTTATATAAGGAAAAGTTTTGAACACAGAATCCAGCGAATACAATGCATCCGGTTCCGGAATGGTATGATAATACTCGTTAAGCTGATAAAAAAGAGAGTCGCTCATATGCCTTACGCCAGCTCTGCCGCTGCCGGGCCTGCAGCTATAAATAAACGTGGCAATGGCAATAATGAGTAAACAGATATGTATAGAAGGCAGTTTTCGCATTGCCGGTTAACAATTTAGGTTCAGTAAGGCAGGTAACTGCGTTTAGAGCAATTTATCAATCAGGCCGGAAATCCTTTATTTAATTCTATCTGTTATTAAGCCCCGCAAATAACAGGGGGGCTGGCACCGGCACAAAATCGGGGGCTAAAGTAATACCAATAACGGGAAAAGTGAAGTATTAAGCCCCCTATTTTTGTACCAGCTGAACAGTTATTATCCAGGCCCTAATTTAAAAATCAGCAAAAAGGGCTGGCTGAAAAACAATCTTTCCTTAATCCTAAAACAAAAAACACATGAACACCAAACAATTTGCTACCCTAACAGACGGGCAACTTATCAACCTTTTTACCGAAGGAAGCGTTGACGCAATGAACGAATTGGTAAACCGCCATAAAAGCAGGATATACACATCCATTTATGCGATGGTTAAAGACAAATACCTGGCCGAGGATATCTTTCAGGACCTGTTTATTAAACTGATTGAAACAATAAGGGCAAAAAAATACAATGATGAGAATAAGTTTGTATTCTGGGCCATGCGTATTGCACACAACCTTTGTATTGATCATTTCAGAAAGATAAAAGCCGGGCCGGTAACTATTTCAACCGACGATGCGTACCTGCTGGATATATTAAACTTTTCGGAGCCCTCTGCAGAAGAAAAGATCGTAAAAGCACAAAGCTGTTCAAAAATAATGAACCTGGTAAGCCTGCTTCCCGAAGACCAGCGGGAAGTGGTTATGCTGAGGCATTTTGGCAACCTTAAATTCAAACAGATTTCAAATATCCTTAATTGTAGCGTTAATACGGCCCTCGGGCGTATGCGTTATGCTTTAACCAACCTGCGCAAAATGAATGAAGAAAGAGAACCTGTTTTATAATACCCCCAGCCTCTTAAACCAACCCCTGAAGTTGAAAAGCCCCTATGCGGGGCTTTCACTTTTTAAAACCGCCCTCCCAAACCAACCGCCCCAGTAGTTTATTCAATTGCGCCGGACTCGCAGGCCATACCGGCCGTTACCCATACTTTCCTGCTCTTTTATGGAGCCACACCTGTAACAGGTTAACTGGCTGGCGTTGGGTACCCGGTTAGCCCTTTTATGCCTGAAAGCAGCTGAATGCTGCCACTGTGCCTTTAACAACAAATCTGCCCTGTGTTGGCCTAACCACTTTAAAACAATTGCCTGCTTTGCAGCAAGCAAAAGCCCCTCCTGGAAAGGAAGGGCTGCAAAATGAAACCGGGCCTCACCCCGGCCTGTTCTAAACTAACAGGTCATTTATTGCTTGCGCTTGGTTATTGAATTATTATATTGCCGGTATAGATGTTTTCTCCGGTATTGTTTATTATTACTAATTTGTACAAACCAGGCGTATAGTACATCACAGGCAATTCAAACTGGCTGCCGCTTATCTGAAAGATATTTAACCGCTGGCCCGCTGAATTGTACAAAACCAGTTTATCGCCTGCCACTGTACCACTTACCTGTAACTTATCCTTTACCGGATTAGGGTAGGTTACAATTAGCTGCCGGCCCTCACAGTTTACAGATACCAGGATAAAGTGGCTGTATTTAAATTGCCCATCCATGTCAACCATTTTCAGGCGGTACAGCGTTTTACCAGTTATAGATACATTATCAATATCATGGTAAGTACTGTTGCTGCCGGCTGCAGGTATTGTATCCAGGGCATCAAAAGTATTACCACCTGCAGACCTGCGTTCAATAATAAAGTGCTTTGCGTTTATTTCTTCTGTCGTGTTCCAAACCAGTTCTGCATTATAACAGCCTTTTGAGGTTCCCCTGAAGTTTACCAGGGTTATGGGCAATGCAATACTCCAGTTGAGCGTATAGTTTGCAGGCGTACTGGCAACGCCTGCTGCATCAATATAAGAATACCGGAATGTGGTGCTGGTATAACCGCTGCCTGTTGCTTTAAATTGTAGTAAAGACGGATTGAAATTGGGAATGTTACCAGGACTGGTGATTTGCACACCATTGTACCACAACTGGCCATTGGTTGGCAGGCTGGTAATTGCAATCTGTTTACTGCTGAGATTACCCCCGGTTGGCAGGTCTTCGGGGTCGCTTCCTGTAAGGAATGGCGGATTGCTGCCGCCGTTTAAGGTAATGAGTTGATTTACCGCCGGGTTGCTTATGGTAGCGCTTTTGGGGTCAGCAAGTGGTGTTCGTTCAATTCCAAAATTGGCATTATTCACACTTGCATTTACCACACCCAGAGACAAAATGCTGTTTATTGTACCATCACTTCCTGCTCCCGCTCCCAGATTTTCGCCTGTACTTACCCAACCTGCTGGGAGGGTAACAACCGGCACTGCTGTCTGCCCAATCGTAACTGGTGTGGTGCTTATATAAACATCATAGTCATTGCCGGGGACTGCACCTAAAATAAAAGTGCCATCGGCTGCAATTATTGCAGAATCCAGTACGGCGCCAGTTGTTTTATTATATAAAATTGCATAGACAGTTGTGCCGGTATTGGTTCCTGTTCCATTTACCGAATTATCTGTTAAGCCATCAGCATCGTTGTATACATTACCGCAAATAGCTGCTTTTACAGTATCCTGCCTGGTTGCCGTACAGGTAGAACCCACATAACGGGCAGTTACAGTATATATACCGGGTGCTACATTCGTAAACGAAGTACTACTCTGGAACGTAGTACCATTAATGCTGTATTCATAAGCAACTCCAACAGGAGAAGTTACTGTAATGCTTCCGGAAGCAGCGCAACTACTGTGTGTTACAGTAGTTACAGGGGTAGTAATTGGTGTTAAATTGAACGCAATATCATCTATAGCAATATCATTACCCCAACCACCTTGTCCATTGTTTGCTATAAACAAATCGACTGTGCCACTGGTTGCTGTAAATACAAAAGAAAATTGCTGCCAAGTAGTAGCTGTTATCGATCCTGTGTTTACAGAATTGATAGTAGCACCGCTGCTAATGTCTGCTATGCCCAAAGTAACATTCGGTCTTAATATTGATGTTGGCGATAAATCTACAGCCCAAAAAGACAGTGTATATGAAGCGCCGACAATTATTCCTGTTACTCGTTTTCTGTAAAACTCATTTTTAGTAAAAGAGGCATTTACCGATAAAAAATATCCATCGGTAAGGCCTGTATGATCGGTAATTGTGGTATTAGTCCATGCAGATGTGTTTTTTTGCAATGTATAATATCCATCATCAACTTTATTAGCTTGTTGATAATGATAGGAAGTAATGCCCGACAATGGATTGCCAAAAGTATTGGTACCTGAGCTAAAATTTTCAACGACATTCGTACCGCAGTTCAGGGCTGCAGAAACTGTGCTAACTTGTTGATTGGTATAATTTACATGTACTACTTCTCCGGCAGCTACATTTAACGTAGAAACTTGTGTAGCAACAACACTGGATGAATTATTGGTAGGGTCGTAAATATCAATAGCAGTAAGATCCCATCCTCCGGGAAGTGTTTCTGTTAACGTATATGTTCCTGCTATTACTGGTATCATAATTGCATTAGACGTAGATCCTCCACTTCTTACCCACTCATTATCATACCAAAAAAAAGTTCCATTATTATTTGTACGGGAAAAAATGGTTCCATATAAGAAAGACCCTACAGTACCTTCCAGCAACCAAGCTTGCCCACCCAGGCCTGCTGTTATTTTTCCTGAACCCGGAGTGGCATTTCCGCCTGTTGTTTCATCTGAAGACCATGTTGTTCCTGATATCCACTTAAAAGGATAAGATCCCGGGGAACTTGTTACAGATGAAGTGGCACTATAAACAGAAAAGATTGCTCCATTTGCATCTACCGCAATATCATTCGCATTAGCGACCACCCCTGCATTAGTTGGACGACCTAAACTGGTTGCAGTACCAGCACTTGTAATTCTCCATACATTTCTATCTGTTTTAGAAACAATGGCATCACCGGTAGTAGGATCACCGTCCACATTGGTGTTATTGGTACTTGTACCTACCTGCGGCCATGTAGCGGTGCCGTGTGTATTATTACCTGTACCAACATAGTGATACAACCTGTTACCATTTGCTATTATATAAGGTAAGCCATCCCAGGCACAACCCACATCAATTGCAGCTCCTCCATTATAAACCTGTGTATTTGTATTGGTAGTAGCATCATAAAACCTAACATTATTCGTAGTTGTTACATAGTAACAATCATTTCCCTGCCCCCCATCTACTCTTTCTGCATTTGTAACAGCAGTTGCAATCCAGGCTGTCGTTCCCGGCTCTCTATAGTATAGAATATTGTTATTCAAACCAACCGCCCAAAGCCTGCCGTTTTGCGAAGCACCAATATCCTGCACTGGTATATTGGTTTCGGAACTGTCATTTAATAAAATTGTACCTACAGAAGTGGAACCACCACTTATATTGAAACTGAAATTTTTGCTGGATAGTTCATCAATTGCCTTTTTGTGTATATAAATATAGCCAGCCTGGGTAACACCAAAATTGGCCTGTGTAATATCCGTTGTTACTACGCCCAGGCTCAATACGCCATTGGCCAAGCCGTCGTTACCCGTACAGTTCGCTGTTGTAATACAATTGTTTTCGCCGGTAGCCATGTAGCCATTCGGCAAAGTGGCTGTACTCAATGGTGCGCCCACCGTTTGGCTGGTAGTGGTAAGGATAATGGAATACGCCGCCGAAGGAACACTGCCAAAGTTGTATATTCCCCCCACACTTACTGATGCGGAAACAACCACATCGCCGCTGCCATTTACCAGGTTGGCAAAAAGGCCACCGCCGTTGGTGCCGGTGCCGTTAACAATATTGTCGGCAAGGCCATTGGCATCGTTAAACACATTGCCAGAGATACTGATTGGGGCTGCTGTTGTAAGACAAAGCGCATCAAACTTTACTGATTCGCCACTTGCAGTTGGGTTTTGGTTTTCCAGCGTTATCCTTACATAGCTTGCATTGGCAGGAGCTGCGGGAAGGGCCAATGAGTATGGCCCAGCAAAAGTACTGTCAACATCCCAATCGTGGGTAACGGTATGTTGCACGCCAGTGCCAATGGGGTTGTTTGATGCATCATAATATTGTAAAACCGCCCGCCCTTGATTAACCAAGGGTACATGCATAGCAGAGTAGAGTGTGAGCGAATAGAAGTTGCCCACGGTAACCGTCACATTCTGCGAGGCCACGGAATTACCCGTTCCAAAAAGGCCAATATGACCAATCCCGTCTGGGCGGAGCCAATCGTGATCCGCATAGCAGCGTTGTGGGGCCACCCAACTGGCCGGTGTATAAAAAGTGTTAATGGGTGGAGGGGTGATATTTGTACTAGTAATTTCAAAGCTAGGGTTCAAAAGCAGGTTGCCGGGGCAACTAATACTAGGCATTTCCATCATCCTTACATCATCCAGCAGCAACTCTGATGTATATTCATCATTGGCCAAATAGGAAGACCAGGTGGTATTCCGGCTTAGCGCATCATGCCGTTGTATATGGCTGTAGTTTATAAATTTTATATTGGTTGATGTACCTGCCCCGGCCATAAACACAATCCGGTAATAAAAGGCGCCGGCATTATCATGCGCCGGGTCAAAATTGGGTATCCTTAAAAACATTTTATAGGGAGTTGCCACACCAGAAGATTGCAGGTCCACCTCAAACATACCGTCTTTGTGCAACAGGTCTTCGCCTGCCACCCAAAACTCAAGCGCATAAGAAGTGCCGCTGGTTGTGTTTACATTTTGATTGATACTTACGGTACCGGGACCTGTCCAGCCTGCCGTGGAAGTATTATCTGCAAACACCCTTGCCCAGTTGCCTGCTGCACTCCAGGTTGGTGCAGGCAAACCATAATAGGTATTATTATTGCCAAAGTACAGGTAGTTGCCGCCATTTGATGAAGCAAGCCCGGTTGAAATAAAAGTAACATCAGCCGGCTGGGATGTGGCTACTGTTCTTTCGCAGGCAAGGTCGGTGGTGCTGTACACTTCATAAAAGCGCTGTTGGCTGCCTACGGTATTAAAACCGCCCCAGGTGCAATAGCGTATAGGCACCGTTCCGTTTTGAACATTGGTGCCAGAGTTGGACGCAGGCGATGCCACCGTCCACGAGGAGATAGGGTGGTTGCATGGGTTAGATGCTTTTGCCCACTGATACCATGTGCCGGCAGGCGGAGCCCCCGTTTCAAACCCGCCATTGCTGATGAGGTTGGAAGCAGGAATGGTGGGGGCTGACTGGATTGAAACGCTATTTACCGTTTGTGCCAATAGCAGGTTTGTGTAAAACACAACGCTAAAAACAAAGGCTGCAATTTTTGTGATTGCTGACTTTTGCAATACATATAATTTACGATCCATAAAATTTGCTTTTACCGGTATATCAATAAGGGGACTTGCCGTATCCCGCCCTGCAGCGGGATCAGAATGTACAACCTGATTAATAAAACTGAGATACTTTTTTGTAAGCAGTTTTGTTTGGGCAGCAAAAAGGGTAAAGGGTAAGAGATTTTGTTTCATTTTTCTTTTTTTTACAAATATTGGATTTGCCTGTATTGAACCATCCAGCATATTATTACATAAACACCCCCTTATTTTAGGGGTATCCTAAAAAATAACCTATAACAATTTAAGTGGATTGTATAGTTATTAATTTCCTGTGACTGAGATTATTTCAATAGTAAGCCAGGCCGTAAAATTACCAAGATGCATGCAGGGCAATTACCGTTAAAAACTGTAAAAAGCCCCCCAATTTTTGTATGCATGGTAAATATTAAATAGCAGCAGGCCTGCTACTGCAGGTATGCTTATAGTAAGGTGAAAATAAATACCGGAAATCATTTACTGCCGGCCCGGTTAGCCATATACAGCACAGGGCAGTGATTTTGTTGCAACCAGCAAATAAATCTGCGATGTATCTATTAAATGAGTGAAATAAAAGGCAGGGTTACTGAGCAGATTTTGTCATCATTTAACATCAGGGAGCTGATCAATATCAACCTGAAAACTCCCTTGTACCGAAACGCCGTTTTTGCCGGCTATAAAGTTAATTTTGCCTCCTGCCTCCTTTATTCTTGTTTCCATACTATCCAGTCCCATACCTCTTACTGAACCTTTGATCTCCGATACTGCTCCGTTATCCCGGATACTGAAATGGCAGGTTGAACCGTTAAAGCGGATTTCAATATCAGCTATGGTTGCACTGCTGTGCTTGATAATATTTGCCAACGCTTCTTTAACAATAAAGTACAGGCTATTGTTTTGTATTAAAGAAAGCGTTGGTAGTTTAACTTCATCTGCCTGAAAGTTTATTTGCAACAGGTTTTTTTCTAAAAAACGGTCCCTCAGGTCGGATAAAAAACCAGGCAAATCATATTTGCCTGCTAAGGCCTGGTTTCGTAAATTATGCATATATAACCTGGTATTTTCATAAATACTGGAAATTTCCTCTTCAATGTCGTGCAGTATAATTTTTTCGTGTTCACTGGCTGCACGTCCCTTTACATCTCCAATGTAGTATCTTAGGGCAGCCAGGGATGCGCTCAGTTCATCATGCATGTCATTAGAAATCTGCAATTGCCGTAGTTTGATTTTTTCGGCATAGCTTTCCTGCAACTGTAGCCCAAGCGAAAATAGCTCCTCCCTTTTTTCAGAATCTTTTCGGGCATTAATTTCGCTTAACAGCAATTCAAGTTCTGCTTCCCTTTGGGCAAGTACACTATTTAATTTACGGCTTTTTGTAAGGCTTTGCCAAACCTGTATTGAAAAAATAACTATCAGTAACAGAATTATAAGGGCTGCATAAAAATACAATTGGTTAATCTTTGTTTTGGATGTTGCTTTTTCCAGTTCAAACTGCTTTATTAATTTTTCATATTCCCTGTCCGGGTCAGAATCCAGCAGTTTACTGTTCAGGTTAATAAGGGTATCTTTTATTAAACTGTATTTTTTTAAGCAATCGGCCTCATCAGCAATATTACCCAGGTAATGACTAACAGCAGCTTTGTACCTGTACCAATCTGCCCTTGTTACTAAACTGGTTTCCATCAGTTCTGGTGCTGCAAGTTTCAAAAAACTGTTTGCCTGCCCGTAGCGCTTCATTGCCAGCTCAATACCTGAAGCCTGTACATAATCGTTAGCATCCAGTTTACGGTGCAGGTATTGTTGCTTGATTTGAAATGCCCTGTCTATATACGTTTTAGAAGAATCCGGCATATTCAACATCTCAAAACCATCTGCAATATTGCTATACACCACAATAAGCGCCTCATAATGAAAAACAGTATCAGGCAGGCAAAGGTGTTTGTTTTGCAATATGTATTGCTCTGTTTTTTTCAGGTAATGTATGCCTTCTTCAGGCCGGCCGCTCCTGAGCAAACTAATGCCTGTATTATCCATATTACCCTGCACCAAATAAAAACGGTCTCTCCCTGATTTACAATAATTAAAAAGGGAGACCGATTCTTCAAAAAGATCTGCTGCTTTACTGTATTTTTTTTGCTGCCAGGCTACATTGCCAAGCAATGCAGTAATTTTTGCAGTTTGGCAGGAGTCGCCACTTTCACGGCTTATAAAACGTGCCCGTGAAATAAATTTAACCGCCTCACTGTATTGCCGTAAAAAAAGGCAATGCTCCCCTTTTAACCTGAAGGCATCAATATACTCTTCGCTCAGCGCTTCTTTTAATTCAGTTGCTTCAATTAGTGCGGCGGCACTGTCTGCATAACCGGCGCCTGTATCTCTGATCTCACTTGCAGCCTGGGCTGAGTTTGCAAAAGATACTTCCTCCATAAATAAAAGGCGTTTTACCTGATCATATATGCTTGGATTATTTAGCTGGCCATAAACCGAATCGAAAAACTGTATGCCGCTATAGGACCCTTTTGCATTGGCTATGTTTTTGGCGCTGTCTAAAATAGCTGGCGTTATATGCCTTCGCAAATACTTTTCTTTTGGCGACACACATGCGTTTTGCATTAAAATAATTGCACCTGCAATGATCACAAGGCAGGTGAACCTGTTTTTAGCCGGTATAATTTTATTGAAAGTCACCTGCAAAAAAACACATTCTGTTGCAAAACAAATAATCTTTTTACGGATTTACCGAAAGTACTACCGGTATGCTTAACACGCATTGCAATTCCATAGTTGTTGGTACTGTTAGTAAAGGGATTTATACACAAGTAACAAAATGAATACCCCTTTAGCAAACAGCTGATTAATAAATTAACAGGTTGTCTGCCTTAGGGGGTATTACCGGTGGTTTAAAGGACATTGGTTGGTTTTCATAGGTACCGGATATTATTCCATAGGGTTTGGATATTATTTCATAGGGTTTAGAATTTTAAAACGGGCCGCTTAATACGATTCAATTTTCCAGAAAACTTCTTCGTGCCGCTTCCATTTACTGGTTTGAATTTAGTGATTGTCTTTATGATATCCTGCCTCATTTTTCTAACACAAAAATAGTTAGATGGCAAATCAGGTTTGCCCGTAATTGATGCCGGTTTTGCCCGTTATTTTGGGGTGGCTATAAACCCCCATATTTTTGGGGGGATGAAGAGCCTTTAATTCATGGTAATAAAAAAGGCTGGTAGAAACCAGCCTCCGCTTTCTTAGATTATCTCATATTTTAATGAGATTGCTATTACCATAGAACCTAAATCTGATATACGTAACTAAAATATTATTTACCAATACGCCTTAGCAAATATCCAATCATCAAATTAAACAGAAACTCCCCATTTATTTAAATTAAGCCCCCCAATTCTGTACCTGCCGGGCCGCTTATTACTACTAACAGAAAAAGATGAAAAACAGATGTATTGATTATTCAAAACCCTTTTTAGTTTCAAAAACGTAAGGCACCTTTACAATTGCCAGACAGCTGCTCATTTTAAATAAGCCCGGATCAACGAAGATTTACTCTTTGCCCCGAGGCCTGGCCTTATCTCCTTAATGCCCGCTCAATACCTGCCCGTTTCCTGTGCAGGCCGGTGTACACCCAACCACCCGCTAAACAGCCCTTCTTAAAAAAAGCAATTTTCACTTTAACTTAGACCAATCATTTGTATCTATTGAATCTTCGATTAACACCAGGATACCAGATAATCAATAACTGGCTGCAGCAAAAAGGCAGGCAGCCTTTTTTATTTCAGCAGCAAACCTGGCAGGCCATTCTTGATAAAAAAAGCGGCCTGGTAAATGCCCCCACCGGTTATGGTAAAACCTTTTCTGTTTTTATCGGCGCTGTTATTGATTTTATAAATCAACATCCGGCCAATTATCAAAGCAAAAAAAACAACGGGCTGCAGCTGATATGGATAACCCCGTTAAAAGCGCTGGCAAAAGATATCGGCCGTGCCATGGAAGAAGTGATTGCTGAGCTGGGCATGCCCTGGCTTGTGGGCGTTCGCAATGGCGATACAAGCATCGCCGACAGGCAAAAACAAAAACGAAGCATGCCGGAAGTACTCATCATTACACCGGAAAGCCTGCACTTATTACTGGCACAAAAAAATCATGCGGAAGCTTTTGAAAATTTAAAGATCATTGCAGCAGATGAGTGGCACGAATTGCTTGGGAGCAAACGTGGCGTGCAGGTAGAGCTTGCTGTTTCAGGAATTGTAAACCTCCCCAAAAAAAATAAATCATTGCTTTGGGGCATTTCTGCCACCATCGGAAATTTAGAACAGGCCAAAGAAGTATTGCTGTCGCCGCTGAATGAAGAAGGCACCATCATAAAAGCAACCCTTGATAAAAAGATCGCTGTTCATTCCATCTATCCCGATGAGATTGAAAAATATCCCTGGGCCGGCCATTTGGGTTTAAAACTTATTGATAAGGTTTTGCCCATCATCCACAACAGCCGCACTACCCTTATTTTCATTAACACCCGGGGCATGAGCGAAAGGTGGTACCAGTCTTTATTAGATGCAGACCCCGGGCTTTCCGGTGCAATCGCCCTGCACCACGGCAGTATTGAACAGGCCTTGCGGCTTTGGGTGGAAGACGCCCTGCATGAAGGAAAATTAAAAGCGGTGATCTGTACAGCCAGCCTCGACCTGGGCGTTGACTTCCGTCCGGTTGAAACGGTGATACAGGTTGGCAGTCCCAAAGGGGTTGCACGCTTTTTACAAAGAGCGGGCCGCAGCGGCCACCAGCCCGGTTCTGTAAGTGAAATATATTTTCTGCCAACACATTCGCTGGAACTGATGGAAGCGGCGGCATTAAAACAGGCCATCCGGGAAAATATCATCGAAAGTAAAAAACCACAGTTGCTTTGCTTTGATGTGCTGATACAATATTTATCAACGCTTGCGGTTGGAGATGGATTTGTACCTGAAATCATTTTTAAGGAAGTAAAAACAACATACTGCTATAAAGAAATTACGGAAGATGAATGGAAAGCCATACTGCATTTTATAACCGAAGGCGGCAATGCACTGCAGGCATACGACGATTATAAAAAAGTAGAGATTATAAACGGGCTTTATAAAATCACCAACCGCCGCATTGCCATGCGCCACCGGATGCACATCGGCACCATTGTAAGCGAAGCCATGATGAAGGTTAAATTTTTGAGCGGAGGATACATTGGTGTTATTGAAGAATGGTTTATATCGAGGCTTAATCCCGGCGATGTGTTCACTCTTTCAGGCCGCAACCTGGAGTTTGTGGCAATAAAGGATATGACAGCGATGGTTCGTAAATCTAACTCCAAAAAATCCATTATCCCAAGCTGGCAGGGGGGCCGCATGCCTTT
Source organism: Ferruginibacter sp. (assembly GCA_016786725.1). GTDB lineage: Bacteria > Bacteroidota > Bacteroidia > Chitinophagales > Chitinophagaceae > Ferruginibacter. The sequence goes on from JAEUVU010000018.1 coordinate 20,108, forward strand.
ATCTGCAAACCTCGGTATGATGCTGCGACGCAAACTGGATGAAGCGTCTGATGAAAAAATAAGGCAAAAGGCGGAAGAAATAAAAGTACTTGCTCCGCTGCTCAGCCTGCAAAAAGAATTATCGCTTCTTCCCAAACAAAATGAATTACTCATTGAGCATATTGAAACCAAAGACGGCTTTCATCTTTTTGTTTATCCCTTCGAAGGCAGGCTGGTACATGAAGCAATGGCAGCTATACTTGCCTGGCGCATCAGTAAAATAATGCCCATCAGTTTTTCTTTTGCCATGAACGATTATGGATTTGAATTGCTGAGCGACCAGCCCATACCGGTTGATGACAGCAATGTGTATGAATTATTTTCCCCTGAAAATTTATTTGCCGATATACAGCGCAGTGTTAACTCAACAGAAATGGCCCGGCGCAAATTTCGTGACATCAGTGTTATCGGCGGGCTTATATTCCAGGGGTATCCGGGTGAAAAAGTAAAAGCAAGGCATTTGCAGAATTCTGCTTCACTGCTGTTTAATGTGTTTAGCGAATACGATAAAAATAATTTATTGATAAGGCAGGCTTATGGCGAAGTGATGGAACAGCAGATGGAAGAAGAACGGCTGCGCAATATGCTTGAACGCATACAGCAAAGCAATATCATCATCAGCTTTCCGCAGCACCTTACCCCTTTTTGTTTTCCCATAAAGGTTGACAGTTTAAGAGAAACGCTCACTTCTGAAAAATTAGAAGACAGGATAAATAAAATGAAGGAACAGTTGGAAAGGGATGCCGGATACTAGATGCTGGATACAGGATGCTGGATACAGGATGCTTGATGCTGGATTCTTGATACTGGATTCTTGATACTGGATTGGTGCCTGATAAAGTAAAAGCTTTTTAAAAATTGAGCTTTATCCAGAATCAAGCATCCTGTATCCAGTATCTGCCTTCGGCAGTATCTTTGCCCTCTCATGATGGATTTTATTAAGCACAGTATTTTAGGTAACAGTTTTCTACTCTCTGCGGGCCGTTGTATTTTTTGGGAAGAAGAAAGGACATTGATACTCTCCGATCTGCATTTTGGTAAAACAGGCCACTTTCGAAAACACGGCATAGCTGTTCCGCAAACCATTTTTAAGGAAGATATACAAAGGCTTACTGCGCAGGTGCAATACTTTAAAGCAAAGCAGCTCATTATTGTAGGCGATCTCTTTCACAGCCATGCCAATAAAGAAATGGATCTGTTTATAAGATGGAGGAATGATTTTGCAAAGCTCGGCATACAACTCGTTATTGGCAATCATGATATTTTACCCGCAGGCTGGTATGAAGAAGCTGGTATTGATTGTATAAAAAATCAGTTGCAGGCAGGCCCGTTTATTTTTACTCACGACAAAGCTGAATGCAGCAGTGTAAAAGACTGTTATATTTTCAGCGGGCATATACATCCTTCTGTTTTTTTGCATGGAAATGCGAAACAGTCATTAAAATTCCCCTGCTTTTATTTCACCAGAACTTATGGAGTACTTCCCGCCTTTGGCCGGTTTACCGGCTCACATGCCATCAGCCCTGCAAAAGGAGACCAGGTTTTTGTACTGGCACAAAATAAAGTAGTGCAATTATAAATCCACTGGTGGTTACCTTTAATATAGCGCTGTAAGCTTATACCGGTTTTTTGAATCAGCCAGGCCCGCTTTTGAAGGATATTTACCACAGTAACCTTACCCGTTGGCAACCTTTCCCCTTCTTTTGCCGTTACATAGCATATCAAATTTTATGGGCTCCAAAAAGAAGATAGTTATTGTTTTTATATTGCTGGCGGCCATTGCTGCTACGGCAATTTATTTTGTATGGAACAAGCCGCATAAGAATGTGGAAGATGCTGCGGCTGTTGAAGTAAAGGCGACCGATCTTTACGATTTTTTCATCAAAGACTCAGTTAAAGCAAACGCTGCATACACCGGTAAAATATTGCAGGTGACGGGCCAGGTTGAAAAAGTTTCTGTTAACCAGCAGGCGCAGAATATACTGCTGCTAAAAACTGCTGTGGCAGGGGCTTATATCAATTGCACCATGGAAAAGAATCCCGATGGCATTAAACCGGATGATAACGTCTCAATCAAAGGGATATGCAGCGGCTATATCAGCGGCGATGCAGAAATGGGCCTGCCCGGCGATGTTTTTATGGTAAGAGGTTATCTTCTAAAATAGGCAGATTATGAAACGTTTTACAATGATTGTTTTATGCTGGATGGCTGCTGCATCAATGGCGGCTGCACAGGTACATTTTACCAAAAACGGTAAAATATCTTTTTTTTCCTCCACACCGCTTGAAGACATCCGGGCCGATAATAACCAGGTCATCAGCATCATCAATACCTCAACAGGCGAGCTTCAGTTCTCTTTGCTCAACAATGCCTTTCATTTTAAAAAAGCACTGATGGAAGAACATTTCAACGATGATTATATAGAGAGTGCAAAATTTCCCAAATCAACTTTTAAGGGAACCATCAGTAACCCGGGCAGTGTGAACTTCAATGCCGATGGAACATACCCTGTAACGGTTTCGGGGAGCCTCAGCATACATGGTGTTACCAAAACAGTTACTGCGCCCGGCACCATTACGGTACAATCAGGCAAGATCAGCGCCGCTTCAAAATTCAATATAAAACCTAAGGATTACAACATCAGGATCCCTGCATCAGTAAAAAACAATATTGCAGAAACGGTTGAACTCACCATAAGCTGCCGCTACGAAAAAAAATAAACAAAAATTCTCCTTTATCAGCGGCAGCATTTCAATGCTGCTTTTTTATGTGCAAAACAACCGCTGTTATGCAAGAAACCGGGGCAACCTTTAAGCTTCGCTTTTCGATTTTTGAAAGTAAGAAACAGTATGCATGAAAAAAAAATTTGACCAGGTTGGCCTTGCCCATAGCTCCGGGTTAAAATTAACTGCCGGAACTGACATGATAAAAGATGCCGCTCCTTATTACCAGTTGCAGCACGAGATATCCGCTATCCTGAATGTAACTAATCTCACAACCCCTTTTAAAGTGCTGCCGCTCAGTAATAAACTGAACAGGGTTGCCAAACGCACGGTGGATATAGCTGCATCTGTTGCTTTTATTATGGTTGTTTTTCCCTGGCTCTTTCCGGTAATAGCCATTCTCATAAAACTAAGTTCACCCGGCCCGGTTTTTTTTCTGCAGAAAAGAAACAAACGCAATGGTGAATTATTTACCTGCATCAAGTTCAGATCTATGTATAAAAATGCAGATGCAGATATTTTACCGGCCACCAAAAACGATAAGCGCATTACAAGAATTGGAAGATTATTACGCAACAGCTACTTAGATGAATTGCCCCAGTTTCTAAATGTACTAATGGGCGATATGTCGCTCATCGGCCCCAGGCCACATATGATAAGCGACAACCTTAAATTTGATGACCTGATAAAGAATTATGATCTCAGGCACAAAGTGAAACCCGGTATCACCGGCCTGGCGCAGGTGATGGGCTACCTGGGGCCAACAGAAAGTTTACAGGAAATGGAAGCAAGGGTTAACCTGGATATTTATTACACGAGGCATTGGTCGCCCCGTATCGATATCATCATTCTCTTTCGCACCATTTTAAAAACATTGGGGATCAAATAATTTTTTTCCCTGCTCCCATGTGAAAAAAACACTGCACAGCATACGCACCATTCTTACCAGGGCGGAGAAAAAACAATTCTTCAGCCTGATGCTGCTCGATATTGTGGTAAGCATTTTCGATATTCTTTTTCTTGCATTGCTGTTGCTTATCGTGCGCTTTTATATTCAACCCGATACCACGGGCAGCTTCTCTTTTTTACCGGCATGGCTGGTAAACCGTAACGCTGCATGGCTTATTGCCGCTTTCCTGTTGCTGTTCGGTATAAAAAATGTTTTCGCCTTTTTTGTAACCCGTTCAAACTTCAGGTTTATAAACAGGGTTGCCATCAGGATATCGCTCAATAATATCAGCAGCTATCAGCAGGTTGCGTTCAGTGAATTTGTACATACCGACTCCTCTGTATTCATCCGCAACATTTGTTACCGCCCTTTCGAATTTTCGCAATATATACTTTCGGGTTTTCAGCAAATTGTCACCCAGTTTACGCTGATGTTCATTACCCTTGTTGCCATCATTTTGTTCAACGCAAAAATATTTCTGCTGCTGGTTTTGTTATTGCTGCCACCCGTTGTTATGGTATTCTGGTTCATAAAAAAACGCCTTGCTGCCCAAAAAAAAAGTATCCATGAAAACAATGAACTTTCTTTCAGGTATGTGCTGGATGCTTTAAAGGGCTATGTGGAAAGCAATACGTATGGCCGCAACCATTTTTTTTCATCCCGCTTTATCAATGCCCGCCGCAGATTCAGCAATGCATTGTTTGGCTCCCTGGCACTGCAAAGCCTGCCCGGCCGCATCATTGAAATATTTGCGGTGCTGGGCCTGTTCATCCTGATCGTAATAGCCAACCAATCGGGCAAAACCAATGGCGATATGCTGATAACCATGGGCGCTTTTATGGCTGCTGCTTACAAGATCATTCCCGGCATTGTAAAGATCATTAATGTAAGCGGGCAGATGAAAACCTATGAAAGTTCGGTACACAGTATGGAAGAAAATAAAAACTCAGTACCAGAAGAAACAGCAGTAAAACAACGACTGTCCTTAAATTCTGTCCAGCTAAAAAATATTGCTTTTACCTATAATGAAAAACGGGTGCTCAGCAATTTTTCAATCACCATTAACAAGGGCGATTTCATTGGTATCACCGGTGAATCAGGCAAAGGAAAAACCACACTCATGAACCTGTTGCTCGGCTTTTTACAACCAGCTTCAGGAGAAATATTTTTTAACAACCAGCCTTTAACAGGCGAAATGATAAAACAGTACTGGCCATCTGTAGCTTATGTAAGGCAACAGGGATTTTTAATTCACGATACGCTTTTAAAAAATATTACACTGGAGGAAGAACTTACCAGCCCGCAGCAGTTACAGGTTGCATTAAATGTTTCAGGACTTGCAGAAATGATAAAAGCATATCCCGAAGGAATTGAAAAAACAGTTACTGAAAACGGCAAGAACATAAGCGGCGGACAGCAGCAACGCATCAATATTGCCCGGGCGCTTTATAAAAACGCTGACCTGATATTGCTTGATGAACCTTTTAATGAACTGGATGCAGCAGCTACTGCAACTTTACTGCTGCATTTTAAAGAGCTGGCTGCCGCAGGCAAATCAGTAGTGATGATAACCCACGATAAAGAAAGCCTGCAATACTGCAATAAAATTGTTTCGCTAGATGAAGCCTGAAAAAAAAACATTCGTCATCCTTACACCCGGATTCCCTGCTTCAGAAACAGACAGCACCTGCCTGCCTATGCAGCAGCAATTTGTAAAAGCCCTCAAACAACAGGATGCTTCATTAAATATTATTGTGCTGAGTTTTCAATATCCATACGCTGTACAAACTTACTCCTGGTTTGGAGTAACCGTTATGAGTTTTAACGGGCAAAATAAAGGGGGCCTTGCAAGATTGCTGTTGAGAAGGAAAATAAATGCAGCCTTACAAAAGATCAGCCATAGCAGCAACATTGTTGGACTGTTAAGTTTCTGGTATAATGAATGTGCCTGGGTGGGTAAAAAATTTGCTGCCAAAAATAAGCTGAAACATTTTTGCTGGATATTGGGACAGGATGCAAGAGCAAACAACCACTACCCACGCAGGTTGAATTTACCTGCTGCTGAAACGATTGCCCTCTCCGGTTTTTTGCAGACTGAGTTTAAAAATAATCATGGCATAACACCTGCATTTGTAATTCCCCCGGGTATTGATACAAATCTTTTTGCTGACGGCATACAGGAAAAAGACATACACTTAATGGCTGCCGGTTCTTTAATACCGCTGAAACAATTTGAGATCTTTATTGAGTTGGTAGCAGCAATAAAGGAACAGGTACCCGGTATAAAAGCTGTATTAACAGGCGATGGGCCGGAAATGGAGCGGTTAAAAAAGCTGGTAGCAAAACATGATCTTCAATCGCACCTTTTACTTACCGGTGAACTGGCCTATCCTGAAGTATTACAATGGATGCAGCGTACAAAAACATTCATTCATCCCTCCTCCTACGAAGGATTTTCGGGTGTATGCCTGGAAGCCCTGGCCGCCGGCGCCCAGGTGGTCAGCTTTTGTAAACCCATGAAGCAGGATATTGAAAACTGGAAGATTGTAAATAATAAAGAAGAAATGAAAAAGCAGGCATCAGAACTGCTTTTAAATGCTGACAGCACTGTTGCTAAAAGTATTCCACTCACTATTGATGATACAGCAAATAAAATGCTGATGCTTTTTGAACGCTGAATGCTGATAACGTATTACCGGGAAAAAGCTAAAAGAGCTTTGGCAGTTTTTTTAAACGGAATGATACTCAAAGGCCTGCTCCTCCAGGCTCTTGCAAAATTCTTTATCGCTTTACCTCCTTGCTTTTTTACTAAACATTTTTCGCCGTAATTGATATACAATTTGAACAAAGCCTTACGGGCTTCCGATGCAGGAATGTATTTTTTTTTATGGTACCCTTTAATAACTTCAATCCATTCACAATATCTTTTCTCCCAATGTTTATCACTATCGCTACCCTGATGTAACCTGTGAAAAAATAATGTTTCATATATTATTACCCCTTTAAAATTTAACGCAAGGCTTAATATAAAATCGGGATCAGAAAATAATTTTTTCTCATCAAAATATCCTGAAATATCCACACAGTGTTTACGGAACAAAAGCGCCTGTGTATAGCCAGAGAGTTCTGATTTGAACATGTCATGCAGGAAATTACCATATCTTAACCCATCCATTTGTTTGTATAAATAACTAACCGGTTCATCTTTATTGATGAAAGTATAACCACCTGTAAGGCAAAACCCTGCTTCAGGATATTGCTCCATTGCAGCAAGCTGCTTTTCAAGTTTCGTAGGATGCCAAAGATCATCCGAATCTATAAAAGCAATTAATTCGCCCCTGGCCTTTTTTATTGCTGTGTTTTTTAATTTACTAACATGCCCTGTTCTTTCACCTGTATAAAATTGAATCCTGTCGTCTTTAATGTGTTCAATAATTTCTTCCGTATTATCATCCGATCCATCATCCATGATGAGTAATTCCCATTGAGTAAACGTCTGACTGCGTATGCTTTCAATAGTTTCAGCAATTAAATGAGCCCGGTTATAAGTGGGCATTATGATACTTACTATGGGGGGTCCGTTCATGTATGGTTTCGTTTCAGCGATGCTAATACCATTTCTATTTTATATGCAACGGCTGCAAATGAAAGTTCTGTGTTGAACTGCTGCAAGGCCTTTGCTCTTTCCTTTTCCATATCCAGCGTTTGGGTGTGCATCAAAGCGTTAAAAAGTGCAGTTACGTTTCCGGGCCTATACAGCAACCCACACTTACCCGGCCCGGTCATTTTTCTAAAGGAAATTATATCCGTTACCAAAGGCACACAACCACACGACATGGCTTCGCAAACTCCTATCCCGCTACCTTCATGATGAGAGCCTGAAATAATAAAGTCGGCAGCATTGTACCAGTTCTGTAATTCATGATGCGGCACGCTGCCCACCAGCTTTACCGCTGACAATGCTTTTGCTTCAGTTTGCAGTAGTTTTTTTACATCGCCCAGCAACTCTTCTGTCTGGTATATCATGAACAGCTTTGCCTCCGGATTTAAAGCAGCAAACTGAACAAATGCTTTTACAACAGTCAAAGGATCCTTATTTGCATCCAGCCTGCCAACCCATAAAAAAACCGGCGGGCCATCAACTGCAAGCATTGATTTTGCCGCTGATTTATTGCCTGGATAAAAAACAGAGGAAGCCTGGATCACCTCATATATTTTATTTTGATTTTTAATGATGCTGCTTTCTATCCAGTTCTTTCCAAATTCCGCAGAAGTAAATAAATAAGCATCAATGCATCTGTCAGCCATTTTTTGCAGCAGTCTTCTTAAACCATAATAAGGTTTTTCACCTCTATGCAATAAAATTATTTTTACTTTCTTTCCAAGTTTCAGCCTCAATTGAATTATCTGCAGCGGAAAAATAAGGCCGTTTACCAAAACAACATCAGGCTGCAGTGCTTTAATATGGTTATGCAGTTGCCCCGGAAAATACAGTTTTCTTTTTTTAAAATTCAGAAAATGATACTTTACTCCGTTACGCTCCACTGCCCCACTGTAATTAATTTGCTCAATACTATCAACCTGGTGATTTTTGGCAAGTTCATCCAGAATACCTGTATAAAAATTAATCCTTTGCAGCCAGGCAACCGGATCATTAAATTGTACGGTATTGGTATAACTTGTACTTACGATCTTCATTAGTTTCTGTAAAATCTTGTCTTATTTGTAAATATGAAGCTGTTTCAGAAAATACTAAACAAACTCAACGGGCTTCATTATTCACAGGAGTATCTCTGTTTTGCAAACAACACCCTGCCACAGCAACTTCATGCTTACCTGGTGCAGGACCAACAAATCGTACAGGATATTACACACAGCCATCTCTTTGTGGGTTATTGTCCGCTGGTTTTTGCTTTTTCTGTTACCGGTATGCCAGGCCATATCGAAGTGGCATTGAGCAACCGGGTTTTACAACCAAACGAAAAATTAAACCCAAAGGATGCCCTTGCCCGGCTGCAACTGGCCTTAATAAAAAAACAGCAGCATGAAGGCAGCTATTTTTTTTATTACGAAGGAATGAAAGGCAGCCATCAATTTCAATCAGCCTTTCGGCAGTACATCGGTAAAATATACAACAACCGGTACAACCAAAAACCCGGCAATGTTTTTTTACACGATAATCTTTACAAACAGGTACAGATTGCTTATGCTGTTCCCCGTTTGATTTCTTTGATAACTGTTGGCGGCAATGATCTTTTTAACCTTTTCCCAACCGACCTGCATGGCCCGCCAGATGAAACACATTATATCATATCCTTACGAACCGCTGGCAAAGCCTGCCGACAGGTGATGGCAGAAGGAAAGTTACTGCTGTGCCAGATGCAGGGCGAAGCATATAAAACAGTGTACGCCCTTGGCAAAAATCACATGCAGGAAATGAAAACCGTTAATAACTTCCCTTTTTCCGGTTTGCTTTCTGAAAACTTCAGGCTGCCATTGCCACAAATGGCTATATCTTATAACGAGCTGGAATTAATCGAATCATTTGTACAGGGCATTCACACCATCCTGTTATTTAAAATTGTTAACTCCCGGCAGTTGCAGCAGGGGGCCAATACCCTTGTGCACATCCATAACAGCTATGCCACCTGGCGCTATAAAAACGGCTTAAAGGGCAACTATTTAATGCGTTAGTACGATTTGTAAGTTACAATCACAGCTAACCAGGCCTGCATGAACAAAGTCCTTTTATTCAATCCACGAAGTGCAAACTACAAGCCGAGGATACCCAATTCTATCCTCAGCATTGCTTCTTCTATAGAGGGGCTTTACGATTATGTGATCGTTGATGGCAATATGGAAACCGATCCCTGGATAAAAATTCAGCAATACCTTTCAACAGGCGGCTTTGGTTATTTTGGCTGCACCAGCATGCCGGGCCCTCAATTAAAACAGGCCATACCGGTTTCCAAAAATATCCGTGCTTTATTTCCGGAGATAAAAATTATCTGGGGCGGTTATTTCCCTTCCAATCAATCAAAATCTGTATTGACGTCGGGCTATGTTGATTTTGTGGTCAATGGCCCCGGTGAAAAAACTTTTCCGGCATTACTGAATGCGTTGGAAAAAAATGAAGCTTATGAGTTAATTCATAATCTTATTTACCAATCGGGTGATAAGATCATCAAAACACCCAAAGATGAATTGTATGATCCTGACGAACTGCCTGCATTGCCTTATCAAAAGTTAAATGAATTTTACCCGCTGAAAAGATACCTCGGCAAAACCTACTTAGGTACCAAAACAATTGCCTACCACAGCAGCATGGGCTGCCCCTTTAAATGTTCGTTTTGTGCAGTGGTGCCTATTTATAATGCAAGATGGAAAGGTAAATCTGCACAGCTTATTTACAATGATATCAAATACCTGAAAGAAATACACGGCGGCAATGCCATCGAATTTCACGACAACAATTTTTTTGTTTCTGAAAAAAGAACCGTGGAATTTTCGAAACTCATAAAATCAGAGAAAATGATTTGGTGGGGAGAAGGAAGAATTGATACAATTGATAAATACTCGGACGAATCGCTGGCGCTGATGAGAGAGAGCGGTTGCAAGATGATCTTCTTTGGTGCAGAAACCGGTAACGACGATATTTTAAAAAAGATGGATAAGGGCGGTACACAAACTGCTGCTGAGATCAGGTCGTTTGCGGCAAGGATCGCAAAGTTTGATATCATACCCGAGTATTCTTTTGTGCTGGGTACTCCTGCCGATACACCGGAGCAGGTAATGAAACAGATTGACCAGGATATTGCTTTCATCAAAGAAATAAAACAGATCAATCCCAAAACCGAGATCATCATTTATGTTTATAGCCCGGTACCAACCGAAGGCAGCGATATGTATGACAAGGTATTGAAAAGCGGTTTTCACTTTCCGGAAAAACTGGAAGACTGGATAAGCCCGCAGTGGGAAAATTTCGACCTGCGTAAAAACCCTTTAACCCCCTGGCTTACGGCAGAGATGATTGATAAGATAAAAGATTTTGAAACGGTGCTGAATGGTTACTATCCTACAGCATCCGATATAAGGCTGACCAGTTTAAAAAGAAAGTTGTTGCACAATCTTGCATCGTTTCGCTATAAAACAGGTATTTATAAAAAGCCTTACGAACTGAAAGCTTTGCAGATATTGTGGAAATACCGTCAACCGGAAATTGAGGGATTTTAAAATCTTTTACATAAATAAATTTATGAATAAAAATAGTCTTCCATCATAACGCTCCACTCCCCTCTCCTTTGGAGAGGGGCTGGGGGTGAGGTAAAATGAATACAGTAATTAAACATATAGTTGCCAAAACCTACAGGCCCTTATTGAAGCGGTATCTTTCCAAAACAAGGATGCACCGGTACCAGGACCTGCTGCTCGAAATTCCAACAGAAGTTTTTCATCCCGGATTTTTTTTCAGTACAAAACTATTGCTGCAGTACATAAATAAACTGCCCTTACAAAACAGGCAGTTGCTTGAACTTGGTTGCGGCAGCGGCCTTATTGCCCTGGCAGCAGCAAAAAAAGGAGCAGCCGTTACCGCTACAGATATTAATCCCATAGCTGTTGAATTTTTAACGAAGAACTGCTTAAAAAATAATTTGCAGTTGCAGGTGATACATTCAGACCTGTTTGATAATATCCCTGTTAAGCAATACGATATCATTGCCATTAATCCGCCTTACTATAAAAAAGACCCGGCTACCATGCAGGAGTATGCCTGGTTCTGCGGCAGCAACGGTGAGTATTTTGAAAGGCTGTTTCAATCACTGCATCAGTATGTACATGCAAAAACTGAAATACTGATGGTAGTTTTTGATGGTTGTGATATGCAGATGATCACCGGCTTTGCAGCAGCAAATAAGTTAAAGCTTACCCGTGTACACAGCAAACAAAATATGCTGGAGAAAAATTTTATTTACAAAATTGAAGCGGCAGCATGAATAATACAGAAACAATAAACACCGGCGAACAATTTGATAAGCTATACTTTCAACTCAGGAAAAAAGAAGGGCGCATTTATACAGATGAAGAAGTGGCAACGCTCCCGTTCATCCATGAAAGCCACCGCTATTACCGGGAATGGAACATAAGGAAGCATTCTCAAAAAGCCCTGATCAGTTACCTGAAAAATAAAAATACCTGTGGCAGCATACTTGAAGTGGGTTGCGGTAATGGCTGGCTCTCATCCCGCATTGCAAAAGCGTTGGATGCAGAAGTAACCGGCATTGATATCAACACCTATGAACTTGAACAGGCGAAAAGGGTTTTTCAAAAAATCCCCAATCTTAACTTTATCAATGCTTCCCTGCAGGATGAAGAACTGAAAGACGAGAAATTCGATATCATTCTTTTTGCAGCTTCTATACAGTATTTTCCATCGCTTAAGTCAATAACACAAACAGCAATCGAACATTTAACACTGCTGGGAGAAGTGCATATGCTGGATTCTCCTTTTTACCACAGGCAGGAAACTGCAGCAGCCAGATCAAGAACCGCTGAATATTTTAAAGCAGCGGGGTTTGCTGCAATGACAGAACACTACTATCATCACGATCTTGGAGACCTGGAAAATTTCCGGTATAAAATCCTGCATCATCCCAATTCATGGAAGAATAAACTGTCCATCAAGAAAAATCCTTTTTACTGGATAAGTATTAAAAACCGTTACCAATAATTTGTTACTGCAATCTCCATATCAGGTTTTTAAACGTTACCGCAGCCTGCAAACACATAAGCTGAGCAGCCTGCCAATTGTGATATTGATGCCGCACAGCGCCTGCAACTGCCGCTGCGTAATGTGTGATATATGGAAAGGCAACAGCAACCTTAAACAGCTTACAGCAGATGATATACAGGGACTGATGTTAACGTTGAAAAAATTGGGTACAAAGCAGTTGCTCATGTCGGGTGGTGAAGCTTTGCTCAATCCCAATTTCTTCAGGCTTTGTGAAATTCTCAAAAAAGAAAAGATCAGGATCACCTTATTATCAACCGGGTTAACACTGAAAAAGAATGCGGCCGACCTGGTGAAATGGGTGGATGATATTATTGTTTCTTTGGACGGTGATGAAGATACACATGACCGCATCCGCAATATCCCCGGCGCTTATAAAAAAATGGCCGAAGGTATTGCTGCCATCAAAGCACTGAACCCCGGTTTCAGAATCACCTGCAGAACAGTAATACACCGGCTCAACTTCAGGGTTTGGCCTGGTATTATTAACGCCGCTAAGAGCCTTGGCCTTAACCAGGTAAGTTTTTTACCGGCAGATGTGAGCAGCCATGCCTTTAACCGCCAGCAGGCATGGGATGAACCAAGGCAGCATGAAATACTGCTATCTGAAAAAGATGTTGATGAACTGAAAGGGATTATTGGCAATTTATTCACCAGTTATAAAACTGATTTTGAGAACAGGTTTATTGCAGAAAGCCCGGAAAAGATCCGCAATATCTATTTTTATTATGCAGCCTATTATGGACACAATCTTTTTCCTTTCAAAAAATGTAACGCTCCCTGGGTTTCAGCAGTAATAGAAGCAGATGGGACAGTAAGGCCCTGCTTTTTTCATGAAGCTTATGGAAACTTAAAAACAGGATCGCTTGAGGAGATCATTAACAACAAGACTGCCATTGAATTTCGGAAAAACCTGGATATGAAAAAAAACGAGACCTGTTTGAAATGTGTGTGTTACCTTAATCTTTCACCTGCAGCAAAATTGCAATGAAAAAAATATTATTCACCCACTCCTACTTCCTGCGTTTCGACCCAAAACAATGGGCAACAGGGCAGCCTTATGCACCATTGGGAACTTTATATGCTGCTGCTTTACTAAGAGAAAACAATTACCAGGTGAGTTTGTTTGATACCATGTTTGCCCATCAACCTGAAGAAGTAATTCCACAGCTAGAAAAAAGCTGCCCGGATTTTTTTGTTATTTACGATGATGGTTTTAACTACCTCACCAAGATGTGCCTTACCAACATGAGGGAAGCTGCATTTAAAATGATACAGTTTGCAAAGGAAAAGGGCTGTACAGTAATTGTTTCCAGCAGCGACAGTACTGATCGCTTTGAAATGTATTTAGAAAAAGGAGCAGACTTTATTTTAATTGGCGAAGCAGAAATGACGCTACTGGAACTTGTGAATGCGATTACTAAAAATGAAACAGACTTTTTTAAGATAGAAGGGCTTGCATTTAAACAGGATGGCGCTGTTGTAAAAACGGTAAGAAGAAATGTATTGAAAGAGCTTGACTCACTTCCACTTCCTGCCTGGGATGTTATTGATATAGAACCATACCGCAACATGTGGCTTAAACAGCATGGCTATTTTTCAATGAACATGGGCACTACCAGGGGTTGTCCGTTTAAATGTAACTGGTGTGCCAAACCCATTTATGGCAACCGGTACAACACTCGTAGCCCTGAAAACGTGATTGCCGAATTAATGATGCTGAAAGAAAATTATCATTTCGACCATATCTGGTTTTGCGATGACATATTTGGATTAAAACCTGGCTGGGTAAATACTTTTGCCAACCTGGTTGAAATAAATGGCCTGCGCTTCAAATTTAAAATGCAGGGAAGGGTTGACCTGCTGCTGCAGGAAAATAATATTAAAGACCTGGCAAGGGCCGGTTGCGATAATATATGGATGGGTGCCGAAAGCGGGTCTCAAAAAATACTGGATGCCATGGAGAAGGGAACTGCCGTTGAGCAGATATATGAAGCTACAAGGCTGTTAAAAAAGACCGGTATCAAGCCTTCTTTCTTTATTCAATTTGGTTACCTGGGCGAAACCAGGGCTGATATTGAAAAAACCATTGCCATGATCAATGAACTGCTGCCGCATGAGATCGGCATTTCAGTTTCTTATCCTTTACCAGGTACAGGATTTTATGAAAAGGTAAAAGACCAGTTAAAGGAAAAAACCAACTGGACAGATTCTGATGAACTGGCGCTTATGTTCAGCAATACATACAAGCCGGCGTTTTACAAACAACTGCACAGCTATGTACACAAAACCTATCGCAAGCACATCGCTTTTGAAAATCTGAAACAGCTGTTTTTACATCCCTTTGCAAGCAATGCCCGAACCATAAAGAAAGCATTATCGGCGCTTTATTACATCCCGGCTTCATTTTTAGAAAAACAAAAGCTTCGTCAAATTGAAAAAACAGGCGCATGAGTGTAAACCTGCATAATGAACAACAGAGTGCAAAAGCATTCAGCCTGCAGTCAAAAATATTTGATGAATTATACGGAGGTAACAGCATCATACAGTATAAAAGGGAAAGAGTAAGGGCTGTTGCAGAAAGATATATAAAGGCAGGCAGCCAGGTACTGGAACTAAACAGCGGCACCGGCGAAGATGCTATATGGTTTGCAGAACGGGGCCATAGGGTTCATGCAACTGATATATCTGCAGGTATGCAGGAAAGGCTGACAACAAAAGCAGCTGCATTAAACCTGCAGGAGAAGATAAGTACAGAGGTCATTTCATTTACAAACCTGCAAAACCTTAAAGAACAAAAAGAATACGATCTCATCTTTTCAAATTTTGCAGGGTTAAATTGTACCGGGGAACTTGATAAGGTTTTGAATTCTTTTTCATCCCTGCTGAAACCGAAAGGAGTTGCATTACTGGTTATTTTACCAAAATTTTGTTTGTGGGAATTTTTACTATTATTCAAAGGAAGGTTTAAAACTGCATTCAGGAGGTTTTTCAGCAGCAAAGGTGTTCAGGCGCACATCGAAGGAACATATTTCCGCTGCTGGTACTACCATCCATCTTACGTCATCAAACATTTGCAGGGCCAATTCAACGTTCTTACTGTTGAAGGATTGTGCACCCTTGTTCCCCCCTCCTATATCGAAGGTTTTGCCCAAAAACATCCCCGGCTTTTTAGTTTTTTAAAATCAAAAGAAAACAAATGGAAAACCAGCTGGCCCTGGAAACATATCGGCGATTATTATATAATTGCTCTTGAAAAGAAATGAGGTTATAAAACAAATGACGGGGTAATTTTGCGTTGTTGCAGGATATCATCTACTTTTTTCCGGTATGCATTCACAACTTTATCCTGAAAGTTTTTTGGATCGGGTTTTGAAAAATGCCTGTCAATGCTCATTCCTATCAATCCTCCCCTGCTGTTCAGTTCCCGGCGCTTTACCTTTCGCTGCCACCTGGCCGCTGTAATATGCATCAGTTTTTTGTCAACCCGGTCTCCTAATCTTCCTGAGAATATTTTTTCAATAACGCTGCTCAAAAAACCTTTAGGCATATCACCCGGAACCTGATTATTAAAACGTTTCAATGGGAAGTAAGATGTTATCCATCCATTGCTTATCATAAACTGTTGCATGCAATCCTTGCCATACATGGGCAGGAGTGTAACAATTTCAATTGCTGTAAAAATATTTTTTTCCTTTATCTCCATGGCTGCCTCATCTACATAATAGTTCATACAAAACCAGTTTTGCCTGCCCGTTAAAAAAGTAAATTTTTTATACAGGTGCATAAAGGTTCTTGCAATCCAGAGCCTGTTGGCGGCAGTAACAACAAAAAAATCAATATCGGTTTTTTCTGTAGCAAAGTTTTTTGAAAGCGAACCAGAAACTGCGATTGCTTTTACATAAGGGAATTTAGAAAGAAGCCTGGCAACACGTTGCGCTATCTTCAGGTGTTCAGCAGCAAGTTTGTTCCCGTTCCGCCTCCGCTGCGCCAGCCCGGCATCATTTTGAAGAGAATAGAATTCATCTATCTTAAATACTTTTTTTAAGCTTATTAACTGATCCAGCTCAGCATAAATGGCTGCACCACTAATATCGGCCTGGTTAAAAAGATAGATTTCTTTTTGAGTAAGCGGGTATTTAAACAGGTCAAAATACCCCAGCGTTTTTAATATGTTTTGCGCAATCTCTGTCACCGTTTGTAATCAATTATTCCCAGGCTACTTCTGATATTTGCTGGCGTTGCAATTGACGCAGCTTTTGATACTTTGAAAAACTTTGTTGTGCTGTCAGCATGGCAATGATAAGCCCATTATACCCTTCCAAAAAACCAAGCCGCAAAAAATAACCATTGATGAAAGACCAAAGCGGGCTTACCATTATTTTTACTCTTGATCTTTTTATGCCTGCATCAAACAGCGATTGTGCCATTATCGTACTTACTTCATTATTTCTTCTCCGGTATTCCTCTATATTTTTAAATGTGTGATGAAACATATCACCTTCAAGCAGTTTAACTTTTGCGGGTTCTTTCATCAGTATCCTGTCATGCGGATTAAGGCCCCCGCAGTACCCATAGCGTTTATCAAAAAGGCGCAGCTTACGGTCAGGGTACCACAGCCCATGCCTGATATAGCTGCCCCTGAAAATATTGCAGCGCTTCATGGCGTATGCCTTGTATTTAAAGTGCTTTTTTTCTTTTAAAATTGAAGCAGCAAGCTCATCACTTAAAAACTCGTCAGCATCCAGCAATAAAACATAATTACAGGAAGCTTCATTAATAGCCTTGTTTTTCTGGTTGATGTAACCGTTAAATGTTGATTGCTTAACCTTTGCGCCCAGCGACAAAGCAATTTCCACCGTACCGTCATCAGAGAAGGAGTCTATCACGATCACTTCATCAGCCACAGGCTTAACAGATTCAATGCAACGCCTGATATTTTGTTCTTCGTTAAAAGTTATAATCACAACAGAAACGGTATTCATCGGCCTTTCTTTTTCATTTAATTAAACGGCAATTACCCTTGCGGGGTTGCCTGGTTCATCAGTAACATTGTGCCTGTTTCCGCCAGCTCCTGCTTCGGGAAATAGGAGCAGTATTGAAAAGAAAAAGCCGTAAAAAAAGATGCCCTTATTCAATTCCAGTATATTTTCACTGAGTGCAATAACTGATACCATCACCATAAAAGACAATAGGAACAGGTCCCTCCTTTTAATGGCTGCTGCATAGCCATAAAAAAGCGTAAACAAAAACAGAAGCAATCCGGCTATACCCGTTTTTAATAATGTTGCCAGGTACTGGTTATGTGTGTTAAATTCATTGAGGTATGAAATATAAAGCCCCTTCTGAAAGTATTTTTCTTGTAACAGACCGGTTTCTGCTCCGCTGCCATAACCAATAACCGGTGAGCTTTCTACCAGTTCCATAATCGCTTCCCATCTGGCTAACCTCGGCTCCGTATTTTCAATTATTTTAACATTATCTGTCAGGTCAGTTTTTAGTTCGCTCACATATCTTGTTTTAAAAGAATCAACGCTGTAAATAAGCAGCATTACAGCGATGGAAATAAAAGCGGTTATAAAAAAACAGGCCTGCCTTTTTCTGCCTGTAAAAACTACAAAAGGAAATACCAGGTTAATTATAAGAAGAAATGCAAAAAAAACAGCCCTGGATGAAAGCTGTATCAGCCCTGCAAAAAGGATTACAGCGGCAAGTATATATATCAACTTTTGCATTTTAGCCTCTTCCCGTACGATCATCCGCAATAAAGCAATGATTGAAAAAGCTATATACATTGAAAGATAGGTAGCATGAATACCAACCGGCAGCGAAAAATTATGGTTCATAAAATTTACCGTAAATAAGGATGACAGCGGCAGGTGAAAAACAAAAATCGTTTTTATGGCATCGTAATACAGGTAAATGACCGTAAGCACACAGGAAAAACCAAAGATACTTATCAGCCGCATCCTGTATTTCGCAAAGTCCAAATGAGACAGTGAAAACAATACAGGAAACAACAGAAGGCCCAGTTGTCTTACTGCAAGGCCCAATCCTTCCTGTTTATTGGCACTGTATAATATGGCAAGCAGGTTAAGCAGGTAAACCGAAACAAGTACGAGCATAGGTTTGCTTATCACATTTCTAAAATCACTTCTTTTAATGTGTATTACCGTATGCAATGCAAAACTTATCAATACAAGTTCGCTGTAAAAAAAATCATAGGGCAGCAGCGCCAGGAAAAATGCCAGGTGATAAAAACTTATTTTGTTTTCAATTGTATCGTTTATGAAAAAAATACTTTTCATCTCTTTGCTTTGTGGCATTCAATCATTACCGCTTCGTATGCATCCACAATTGCCGGCCAGTTGAATTGTTCTTTTATTTTTTTTAGATTATTACAGATTATGCCTGCTGCTTTTTCCCGCAGTTTATTTGTATTGATTAGGCCCATCACCTCATCAGCAGTGCTAAAATAAAAGGCATCCTCATTTAATACTGCCCGGTTAAATTCATTATCATGGGCAGCAATCAAAGCCCCGCCTGCCATAGCTTCCAGTAAAGAGGGATTGGTGCCCCCAACACTATGTCCGTGAAAATAAAGTTTGCAGTATTTTCTCAGCGAATTAATTGTGTTTTGTTCAAAAATGCCACCTGCAAAAATTATCCGCTCATCTTTCCGGTATTTTTCTGCTATTTTTTTTCCAAAAGAATTAGAGATTTTACCAACTACAATAAATTTCTCAACTGAGGATGTTTTACAAAAGCCATCTAATATCATTTCAATATTATTCTCAGGTTCCATTCTCGCCATCAGCATATAATATCCTTGTTTAACAAGGCCGTAATTTTGCAAGGCTGCTTCATTCTCCGTTTCTGCAATTTCAGCGCCGTATGAAATGTAACTGGTTTGCTTGTTATATTTCCTGTCAAGATATTGTTGAACCGCCGTTGAATCAGCAATCAAATGATCGCTGTATTTTACTGCGAGCTTTTCGGCGTACATTAAAAACCGCTTTACCGGACCGGAATATTTTCTCCGCTTCCATTCCATTCCATCCATATTACTGATGACAGCAGCATTGCGTGGAAACCACCTGCCCCATACAGAACTGCTGGTATATCCCAGGAAAAGGATAACATCAAAGTTTTTTCTCCGTGCATCCCTGATGCAGTTTAAATCGTAAATAAACTGTCCGGCAGTACCAATAAACTGCTCCCCATCGAAGCAGTGAATAATTTGTACACCTTTCCATTTGCGTTGTTTGTAAGGATGATGATGAGCATTATAAACAGTAACCTGGTGTCCTTTACTCACAAGCCCTGCTCCCAGGTATTGCGCAACCTGTTCAAAACCGCCGTAATTGTTAGGTATCCCCCTTGTGCCTATGATCGCTATGTTTAAATGCTTTTTAATTGAATATATTTTTATAAACTGCCAGGGTATCTTCGGCAGTTTTCTTCCAGGTAAATTGTTGTAATATTTTTTGCTGAAGCTGCCCGTTATCACCAGCAGCCATAGCATTTTCAACGGCCTCTAAAATACTTTGTGGCTCTGCCGGGTCGCAGTAAAATGCATCATCATTAAAATATGCCCCGGCATAACCATTACCTGTTATCACCACCCGGCACCCCATTACCGCTGCTTCAAGGGATGAAAGCCCGCAAACTTCAAACCAACTGGGCAACACATGCACACTGGCTGCTGCATAGTGCTCAGCAAGCTGCTGCTGTGGCAGGTGGCTGACAAAAGAAATATTTTTTGCTGCAATCTTCCTGCATTCATTATAATAATCTTGCTGGTTGGGTGCGGCATCACCAATTAGTACCAGCCTGTAAGCTGTGTTGTTTAAAGCTCTTATGAGGTTGTATTGGTTTTTTATTCCTTCAATTCTTGCCACACATAATACCAGGTTCTTTTCTTTTTCAGTTTTTCTTTTGTTTTGAAAAAGGCATGTATTTATTCCATTATGAACAGTGTAATGATCAGGGCTTACACCGTAAAGCTTTACCAGGTCATCATATTCAGCCTCAGCCTGAACCAATACGGCATTGCTTTTTTTCAGTATTTCCCTGATGCTGGCCTGTTGCCCCTTCCATAAATATGACAGGCTTACCAGCTTATCTTTCCCGGTTGCAAAACGGTATATTGCTTTTAGATATTCAATACCCGGTTCAGAAAACTTATTGAGTAATTTGCCGGCCAGGCCCTGGCGGTGGTGTTTATCGTAAAGCGCATAATTTATCAGAATGGTTGAAACTACAAAAGGTTTGCCCGATTTTTTTATATGCAATAAAATATCGGCAGGCCGGGTAATATTAAAAAAATGCAACCCATCGTATTGAGCATAGTTAATTTGTTCAGAAGATTTCTTTATATACACCTGCAAACCCAGGTTGCGTAAAGCAGTTGCTGTTTCCTGCACCTGTATGGTATCGCCACCCCTGGCAGTAAATAAAGTTGACCGTACTATAAATAAAATTTTCATCATCAGATGCTGTTCGGTTTCATTTTATACAACCTGCTTATTAACCGTTCCGGAAAAAAACTTAATGCCAGGATAAAATAACTGTCAATTCGTGCCGGGTTAATACGTATCGCTTTAAGCAGGTTATCTCTTGCTTTTTTAGGTTGATGATTATTCCAGAGATATTTTTTTCCCAGCAACGAATAATAAGCGCCTTCCTTTATCCGGGGATTATTTTGCTTTTTTAAAATCGTCTGTAATTCTATACCCTCCTGCTTTGTCACATTGCCGCTGTTGATGGATTGTGATTTAATTTCCCTGAATCTTTTTGTACGCCATTTCTCATCAATACTGATGGATTCAGGATTTAAACGAACCTGCAATAAAGGCACAGGCAGATTACAGGTTTTGCCCAGTCCTATGCATTTTGTCCAGAGCAGGTGATCTTCAAAAGCGCAGGCATGTTCATCATATCCGCCGGCTTTCATAATTGCTGCTTTTCTATACAACACTGAAGAATGGATAAAAGGGCAATTTCTTACCGTCAGTTCCTGTATTTCTTCATTAGTATGAGCCGGCATACTGCAGGTAAAAACAAATTCGCCATCCATATCAACATAATCAGCATCCGACCCCACAATGATATACTGAGGATTATTCATCATAAAATCATACTGAACATGCAACCGCTCCGTCATGCAGATATCATCTGCATCAAAACGTGCAATAAGCGGAGCGTTGGCATTCATCAGCCCCAGGTTTAGCGCCGCGGCTACTCCACGGTTAGGCTGATTGATAAGCCTGATGCGTTTATCACTGAAGGTATGAATGATCGTCTCCGTATCATCTGTTGACCCATCGTTGATGATCAGCAATTCAAAATCGGTGAAGCTTTGCGCCAATACCGAGTCAATGGCTTGGCCAATATACTTTGCCACATTATAAGCAGGCATTAATACGGTTATTTTTGGGTCAGGTGGCAGCATTATTTATGGTACCAGTGGTTTCTTTAATGTTAAGTAATATGAGCAGCTCAAAAAAAACAACAACCGATAATTGTTCAAACCAATACTCAATAAAAAATGCGCCAAGCATAAATAAGAGCAGGGGAATTGCCACAGATTTTTTTTTGATCTGTTTTGCAAAAAAAGCGATGTAAAAGACAGCGAATGAAATTAATCCTGCCAGGCCGTATTCACTCAGTAACTGATCGTAAGTAGAATTTGGGCTGTTCATTACCGAATGGTAATCGTCCTTATCAGTAAAATAAAATAAGAACAAGTCGAGATGATTGGTTTTAAAATCATCATTAATATAGGCAAACCGTGCAGGGTAATTTCCGGATACATTCATGGAAGTAGCCCTGAAAGCAAGTTTGGAAGAAAAGTTTGCGATGCCGGTTCCTGTAAGCAGGATAAATGGATGCTGTTTAAAAAAATGATAAGTCTGTTGCAGGGCAACCATTTTTCCCGGCAGCTTCTTTGAGCTTAACATCCGTGAAGATATTCTCAGCTTACCTGCATTACTTTCAATAAACTGAATGAGTTTTTTTTCTGCCTGGCTTGTATCGTTCCGGTGCTGAAAAGAAGGGGTATGGATACTGTCTCCCGGTATCACCGGCCGGGCCATTACATCGGTTATGAGCATATTTGCCATTACCGGTTTTACTTTTACTTTTTTAGATAAGGAAATATTAATACTGTCGAGGTATAACTGTGCAAATTTTTGTCTTTTTTCCGCAAGGGTTAAAATGCTATCGGGCTTTTCTGTGAGTGGGATGTCTTTCTTCGCTTTTTTGGCAACCGGCTTTTGAATGTTAAATATTTTTTCGCAGGCAGCGGTTACATAATTGTTATTTTGCGGAGATACTTTTACAAGAAAAGTTATCAGCATTGCAAAACATACAACAATAATACTTTTCTGATCCTTTTTGGTTTGAAAAATAAACATATAGAGTAATGCGCCACAAAGCAATAAGTTGGTAAAATTGCTGCCCGTCAACAACAAAACCGTCATACACATCAAAGCAGGTATTTTTTTGCCCCGAAATAAAAAGTAAATAAGCCCTAAACCATTTATCACCGCATTGGTAGTGGAAGTATCAAACGTAAGCCCCTTAATATAGTCGCCTGTGCCAATAAAATATTTCTGGTAATTACCCTGGTAGCGATATGGATTGATGGCCCCCGTTTCCCAAACAATGCCGGCATACACAGAAAGGGAGATAATGGCATTGATAATAAAAAAAAACAGAATGGTTTGATGCAAAACTTCTGGCCTGTTATTTTCAATACTCAGTTTTACCTGGTGAATAGCCAATATGCAGGATACCCAGAATGAAATACCGGTGATCAGAATCAATG
Organism: Ferruginibacter sp.; assembly: GCA_016786725.1. Lineage (GTDB taxonomy): Bacteria > Bacteroidota > Bacteroidia > Chitinophagales > Chitinophagaceae > Ferruginibacter. The sequence goes on from JAEUVU010000018.1 coordinate 43,439, forward strand.
TATAATTAAGGTTGCCCACCATTCCGTAAAGCAGCCAGTTAAGCAAACCGATGGCAGGGATTATAATGTAAAAAAGCGGGAGCCGTGAATTTGTTATTTTGAAACCAAATTTAAAACCGGGCCGCAGCGCATAAATCAAAACAAGGGCGGCAATTTTAATGATCAGTTTAAAATTTAAAAACAACAATAGAAAAATCAGAAGCTTCCAGTCAATCTTTTCAAATCCTGCCTTTATTGAAGAAGTTAGTAGCTTATTTTTCACTTTTCAGGTTTAATTGCGCCGAAGCCGGTAATTTTAAAATCCTTGCAGCATTAATTAAATCGAAAAGCGGGTAATTGGGGTTGCCTTTTAAAGATGTGTAACCCGTTTAAATGCAGGCCAATCAGTAAATTTTATCTGCCCGGTTAAAAAAAGCAGCAAAATGAAAAAAACGGGGGCAGTTATTATATGCAACCATATTTCCTTAAAAAGAGTTATTGCCAAAAATCCGCCTGCACCGGCTGCCAACGGGCAAAGTAAAAGCCGCAAACACTTTTTTTGCAGGCCCTCAAGATCTGTTTGAAAGAGATAGATCACTGACTGTGCAATAATAGCTATGAGGTAGGCTATGGCAGCACCTTCAGCATTAAGAAATGGGATCAGTACAATATCACCTGCCAGGTTAAAAACAAAGCTTATTAAAAAAGTATAGAAGATCATTTTAAGGCAGCCTTTCGCAAAGTTGATGGTCCATAAAAAATTATTCAGGTACAAAAATGGCATACTGAGCGACAATAGAAATATGGTTGTTTGGTTTACAGCCCCGTATTTATGATCAGTTATCATATCAATCACCGGAACCCAGAGCATATTCAGGCATAGCGCAACAAAGGAGGCAATAATAATTTCCAGTCGCAGTAATGCAAACAGGTCGGCAGTTTTATCATTCGATATGCCTTGCGTATTGTTGTGAAACAATTTTGTAAACCGGGGAATTAAAACCGGGCCAATAACCAGCATTGGTAAAGTAGCTGCTTCAAAAACCTTGTAGGCAAAACTGTATTCAGCCAGTATTATATTGGTTGAAAGAATTCCCAGAAATATCCAGTCTAAACGTGATAAGGCAGAAGTAAAAACTGCAACGCCAAACTGAGGAAAAGCTTCTTTAACCAGGCCTCTGTATTCATCTCTGTTCGATTTTAATTTCAAGGGTATTTTCAGAATTTTTTGGATGATAAACAGGCAAACCAATAATTCTGCAACATCTCCTGCAATAAAAATGATAACAATGATCTTAACATTTAGCTGGTATATAATGGCAAATACAAATAAAGTGGCAGCACGCAATACATTAGAGGTGACTGTCATTATCAAAAGTGATTTGAACTTTTCAAGTCCGGTTGCAATTTGTTTGAACGGGGTTGAAAAGAAGATCATCAGCTTACCGGTTCCTAATAACAGCAGCGTTTGGTGCCGGTCAAAAAAAGATGGAAATATTACGGAACTGCTCCACAAAATGATATAGAAAGTGCAGCCGGCAATCAGCACATGAATAATATATGTTGAAAGTAATTGTACCGGATCAGACCCTGCTGCAATACGCCTTACAGCTATCTGGTCAATTCCAAATGCCAGTATTCCAAAGGCAGTTAACAGCACAGCCAATGCCCAGTTAATTTCCCCAAAATCGTTTTTGTTTAGCTGTGTGGAAAGCAGGTAAAATATAATAAGGCCACAACCCTGAATAATTACTGCCTGCAATGTATTCAGCGAAACATCATGAAGGAATTTACTTTTCATTTAAAAATCAGCAGCAGCTACTGTTGCTGTTGTAATTTATTGCATTTCAAATAATACAGCACACTGCTTACTAATAAACGGCATATTATTTAAAATAGATGCCTGAACAATACATATACGCATTAGCAACCTTAATTCTTTTTTTTTCGATTCCTTCTTTACTGATTTATTTAACCAAAAAACAATTTTATGAGAAAATTACTTTTTGTTTTTTATATCCTCACCGTTTATTCTGCAACGGCCCAGGTTGACAGCAGCACCAACAGCCTGATGAATGAACTGGAGAATAAAAACGATGCACCACAAGGTAAAATGCCTGTAAAGGTATTTATGGCGCAGCGCCTTATTAATGCCAACACAGTGGAAATGTTGCAAAAAGGCCATCTTGAATTTAAGGTTGTACATAATTTTGGAGATATAGGGGGCACCAACGGAGGCATACGAAATGCTTTTGGATTAGATAATTCTTCTGACATTAAAATTGCTTTTCTTTATGGCGTTACAAAAAGGCTGAATGTGATTGTATCACGAAATAAAGGAGCAGGCCAGGTATTTACTTTATGGGAAATGGGCTTAAAATATAAAATTCTTGAGCAGCGGGAAAATGATCCTTCGCACCCCCTGTCACTTGCTGTATTTGCCAATGGTGTAAGTTCATCACAACGGGCAAGTACCGACTCAAGCAGGGAAAATTATTACCGCAAAACTTCTGACAGGCAAAGCCAAACCCTGCAGCTAATGGTTGCCCGTAAATTTGGCAAACTGTTCAGTTTGCAGTTAAACCCAACTTATGTGCATACCAACTATGTTGTAAAAAATGATGTGAACCACCTATTTGCAATGGGAGCTGCGGTGAGGGTTCCTATTTATAAAAGCTTTGTTTTTATTGCTGATTATTTTCATCCTTTCCGTCCGCAAAAAAGTGTTGACTCACTGAAAGCCAAAGGAGTTAATTTTTACGATGTATTGGGAGTTGGGCTGGAACTGGTAACTCCAGGTCACGTTTTCCATGTTAATTTTACCAACACCACCAATATTTTAGAGAACAGGTTCATTCCCCGTACAACTACCAGCTGGAAAAAAGGCCAATACCGCTGGGGATTTACCATCACCCGTGATTTTGTTTTACACCGTAAGAAGAAAAAATAAATGAAAAGCCTTTCGTGCTGAGCCCAATAAAAAAGCTTCCCTAAGAGAAGCTTTTTTATTGGGCTCAATTTAATAACTCAGTTATTTTTTCTTTTTGAATGGTTTGTAGGTTGCTGTAAATAAAACACCGGCACTGTTCAATTTTATTTTTCCATATCCTACGCCACCCAAAGGTATCTGTACATAAGGCTCCGCCTGTAAAGATATCTTTTGAGAAAGCTGGTATTTATACCCGGCCGAAATATTCAAAACAGAAAAAAGGTGCTTATTCTCATTACTTATACTCCGGTCATAAGTGTAGGTTTGCCCCGCTGCCGTTTTATAGTTATAAACATAATCTTCCGATTTCATAATGAAAGAAGATATTCCAACATTGCCGAACCAGTTATGCTTTTTGCGCCGGGCAAAATTGTAAGTTAAACTAACCGGTATTTCAAACACTTTACAATTGGCATCAATGGATGTAAGATTTGGATAAATGGTATTGTGATATTCATCAGGAGATGCCTCGTATTTTTTTCTGGAAACATAAAAGCCGGCCCTGGCGGTAAGCCGCTTTGCAAAATCATAACTCAATCCGGCACCATAAGTTATTGTGGTTTTGCCGGTTCGGCTTAATTTAACAAAACTCATATCGGGGCCAACAGAAAATGTAAGGCCGAAATTACCGGCGAATTTATTTTGAGGTTTCTTTTTATCGTCTTTTTTTGCTGTTGCAGTAAGTTTCTTATCTGCTTCTGATTTTTCCGGATCTGTTGCTGCCTCTTTGTTGATTTTATCTGAGGTCTCTTCACTTTTTTTATCGGTACCGGCAATGATAGCTGAAGATGTGGAAATATCTCCACCCTCTGCTTCAGGCGAAGTGATGTTTACTTTTAGCTTCGAACCGGTTTTCCCACTGATTGGTTTTTTTGTTTTTACTAACGCTTCTCCTGCCTGTGTTTCTTCAAATGTTGTTGATAAAACGTTGCTGTTTGCAGTTTTGTACTCATCAACACCTGCATTTTTATTATTACTACCTGGTTTATTTTTTTTACTACCCGCATTAGGAAAGGCATTTACAAGGTCATACCGGCTTTTCTCTTTCCCAGGTTTATTTTTCACCCTCGCATTTACCCCTGTATTGTTTTCATTCGTTAATGCAGTTGCAGCATTATCACTGCTTTTTTCTGGCTCTGTTTGCTGTACTAATTTATTTTTGTTTGTTTCTGTTGTTTTGACTGTTTCATTGCCGGCGTTTCTATCTGTTGGTATTGTCACCGGCAATTTGCTTTCAGAAATCTCTTGTTTTAGAACCGGGCCGTTTACTACCTTATCTGTGTTATCCGGATTTTTACTTTTCTCAATTTTATTACTGGTGAATGTATTATTATTTGCAGACCTGTTGTTAACAAAAAAGAACAGGCCTCCTCCCAACAATAAAAAGAACAGGAGAAAGAATATGTACCTCCGGTTATCTTTTTTTTGTGGCAAATGTTTATCCAGTTTCTGCTCCATTTTTTCCCAGGCCTTATCATTATAAGGGGGGTGATGGCTTTCAGCTGCCTCCCTGATTATATGGTCCATTTCTTCATCCAACATTTTTAATAGCGGCTATTTTATTTTGACTGAATAATATTTTTTGTAGCTGTTTTTTTGCTTTTGCCAGGTTTGATTTTGAAGTACCTACTGCAATGCCCAATTGATCCGCTATTTCCTCATGGCTGTATCCCTCTATTATAAACAGATTTAGTACTGTTCGGTATGCAGGCGAAAGATTTTGTATAAACCGTATGATTTCATCATAGGATATTTTTTCAAGTGCACTTTCATCATAGCTGCGCACTTTAACCGTTGCAACATCCAGTTCACCCACAACCCGGTGTTTTTTATTTTTTCTGAAATGATCAATGGCAGTGCAGACCATTATTTTTCTAAGCCATCCTTTAAAAGAATTTATCTCGTTGGTATAAGCCGGTTTAAACCGGTGAATTTCCTTGAATATTTTAAGAAAGCCATCGTTCAGTATTTCCACTGCATCATCTTCATTATTGGCATAGCAGTCGCATATGGCCATAGCGTAGCCATAGAAAGAGTTGTATATTTTTTTCTGACTCTCTCTTTCATTCAGGGCGCAACCCCTGATATACAGCGCTAATTCATCTGATGAAAGCACATTTCTTCTTTTGAAAAATCTGAACGTATAAAAAGGCTTTATAGTTGCCTTCCTAAAAGGTAATCATTTTCAATATAATCCCCTTTATTTTATTAAAAAAACAAGAGGCCGTCTCATTAATAAATGAGGCGGTTTTTTTTTGTCTTTTACTTTTAAGTTGTTTTTGGTATATTTTTTTCCGTTGGCAGGTTCGGACAGGGCGATTGGTTTTAAAACGGCCCCAAGCACCCATTTTAAGCTGCTTTTTTCCTTAGGTTATGTGCTAAGGCCAATAACCCTGTTTCAATGCTTACTTTTTGTTTTCCTCTAAGCATAAAGCGTTTGAACCCGTGGTTATTTTTTATGTTGGCAAACACGGGCTCTACATCCCAGCACCGTTGTTTGCGTTTTTTTATTCCTTCATCGCTTAACAGCAGCTGATTGGCCTGTTGTTTTAATTGGTTGAGCGGGTGATTAACTTCTATTATTCTATCGCCTTTGCTTTTGTGGCAGGCCCCGTTTAGCGGACAGCTGTTACAGTTTTTTGCCTGGTATTTTGTTATGGTTTGTGTAAATCCGTTGGAACTTACTTTGTTATACGTTCCTGCATTTTGCATGTGCTGGCCCATGGGACATACATAATAATCCTGCTCTTTGTTATAATGCAGCTTATCTGCTGCCAGTGTTTTTTTGTTTTGGATAGTACTGTTCTGCCCTCTGTCGAACTGGTTGTGTTTTACATAAGCAGCGATATAGTGATCATGCAGGTATTGATAGTTTTGTTCACTGCCGTATCCGGCATCGGCTGTTACTGCATCGGGGGCTGTTTTGTGCTGTGCGATAAAATCATTGAGGTGATGGGGTAAGGTGGTGCTGTCGGTTGTTGACTGATGGATGCTGTAATGGGTGATGTATTGATTGTTGGTGCTTATCTGTAAATTATAGCCGGGTTTCAACTGCCCGTTTTTCATGTGGTCTTCCTTCATACGCATGAACGTAGCATCTGTATCGGTTTTACTGTAACTTTTTCTGTGCTCACCCAATATCTTTTGCTGCTGCTCATACCTGGCTAATGCAGCAGGCCAGTGCTTTTTTGCATAGTTGAGCTTTTGTTTTATTTGTTTGCTTACCGGTTTGTCTTTTAAGGAAGCATCTATCCGGGCAATGGTTTGCTCTACTTTTTGCTTATCTATTTTATCAAAACCATCAGGATCGGTATCGTCTAACTCACTGGCGGCTACCCCTTGTGCATACTTCCACAACTCTTCCAGTTGAAGCTTCATTTTTTCTTTGTTGGTTTTAATACTGTTGCCCCATACAAAACTGTAACGATTTGCATTGGCTTCTATTTTGGTGCCATCGGTATAGAGTTCTTTTAAACTTAACAATCCTTCGGCTGCCAGTAGCTGTACTACCTGTGTAAATATTTTTTTAAGTGGCTCCTTCAGCCGTTCGCCCCTGAAGCGGTTGATGGTGTTGTGATCGGGTGTACTCATACCACTCAGCCACATAAAGTGAATGTTTTGCTGAAGGGCTTCTTCTATTTTACGGCTGCTGTAAATATTGTTGATGTAGGCATACACCAGCACTTTTAATAACATGCCGGGATGGTAACTGCTGGCCCCACCCGTCTTATACTGCCGGGCAAGAGGAGCAATGTCTATTTTACTCAGCACTTCATCCACAACCCTTACAGGGTGATTGACACTTATCAGTTCATCCAGGCTCGGCGGAAGAAGCATAGCCTGCCGCTGATGGTAAGCCTTAAATACGGGTTGTAATACGGGTCCTTTTGCCATAAATAAAAGACCACATTTAAATCAAAAACATTGCTTAGAAAATTAATTTAGTTTTATACATGTGGGGATTACTCAAAATAATAAGAGGCTGCCCTTTTGAGACAGCCTCCTTGTATAGATACCGGGTTAGTAAGTTCAGGGTTGTATTGTTTTTTTGGTTTCGGTTGTTTTATTTTCAGGTGCCTTGGCTTCTGTTGTTCTTACATCATCTTTATTATAAGCCTTGATGATCTGCTTAACCAAACGGTGCCTTACCACATCTTCTTCATCCAGTTCTATATGGGCAATGCCTTCAATATTCTTCAGTATTTTGGTTGCCTTAAACAAGCCGCTCGATTGATTTTTAGGCAGGTCAATCTGCGTAGGATCACCGGTGATGATGGCTTTGGCATTGGGCCCTATCCTGGTGAGGAACATTTTTATCTGCAGGTCGTTCGTATTCTGGGCCTCATCCAGGATGATGAATGCATTATCCAAAGTGCGGCCACGCATGTAGGCAAGCGGCGCAATTTCAATGGTACGGGTACTCATATAGTAACCCAGTTTGTCAGCAGGTATCATATCATCCAATGCATCGTATAAAGGGCGTAAATACGGGTCAATCTTTTCTTTAAGGTCGCCCGGCAAAAAGCCAAGGCTTTCACCGGCTTCTACAGCAGGCCTGGTAAGAATGATTTTTTTAACCGACTTGTTTTTTAATGCCCTTACTGCCAATGCAACCGCAGTATAGGTTTTACCGGTACCGGCGGGGCCAATGGCAAAAAGAATATCATTTTTATCGCAGGCTTCCACCATCTTTTTCTGGTTGGCTGTACGTGCCCTTACCGTTTTACCGTTGGGCCCAAATACCAAAACATCATTGGGGTTGCGGTCCATAAAATTGTCAACCACCCTTTCATCATCACCGCCCAGTATCTGTTCAAAATAATTGGCGCTCATGTGGCCGTTGCGTTCAAGATAACTGAGAATGAGATCTATCTTTTCCCTGGCGCCTTCAATTTGTTCCGGGGCTCCGCTTAATTTTATCTGCGTGCCACGACTGAGGATTTTTAAGAGGGGGAATTTCTTTTTTAAGATGTCTAATTTTCCGTTGTTTACGCCAAAGAATTCGATAGGGTTTACGGTTTCTAAATTAATGATCGTTTCTGTCAATGGATTTTAATTTTTGCCACTGTTTCTGTAGAACTGATTTACCAGGGTGTACATAGCAGCGGTTAGTTATCAATAAAAATTCAATTGCTTACTAACTTGTCTCCTTTCCAAATTTAACGAAATACATTTGATAGACAATCTATTTACTTATCAACAGAATGTTAATTAATACATTCAATTAAGTTCGTGTGTTTAGTAATTTAAATTGCATACCGGATTGTGTCATTTTAAAAATACCCAACACTACCGATAAAACAAAGCCATGTCTTTTTTATTTTTATGTTCAGAAAAATCAACAGCATGAAAAAAATATTTTTCCTTTTAAGCGCTGCATTTATTTTTTCGGTGAAAAATATAAAGGCACAAACAGCCGAAAAAATTCCATGTCCTTCTATTGTTTTAAAAGGGCCTGCAGGAAATACGGTTGAAGAAGGCGATTCACTGGTCTTAAAAGTAAACCCTTTGGGAAAAGCCTACGACAATATTGGGGTTACTTATAATTGGGCTATCAGCAGTGGTTTTATTGAACAAGGCCAGGGAACGGCCCGGATTAAAATAAATACCGAGGGGCTGAAAGGACAAACAGTAACTGCCTCTGTTGAACTGGGCGGTCTTGAAGCTGCCTGTAACAATATAAGCTCATACGCTGCAGAAGTGATTGAAAAGCACCCAAAACCAAAAGCTCCGGCCAAACCGGCTGCAAAGCCGAAAGCAAAAGGCAGTTCCAAAAGAATTTGATCAATCATATTGCACCCTCCATTGGCAGGGCTTTTAAGCCAATATTTTTTTAATTTATCTCTTTTAATTACCGATCTTTTTGGTTAGATTTGATATAACTTCCTGTGCCGCTAAGAAAATGCCCATACTACTCCATTAAATACGGTTTACTTCTTTTCCACCTCTGTGAAAATGATGAGGTTTATTTTAATTCATGACTGATATCAGGATTTGGCTTTAACCCTGCTGCTACCTTTAACCAGTAAATAAAATATTTACAATACGGTCTCTGATTTATTTAATACCTAAACTCTACTAACATGTATACAGAAACACAGCACCGCACCATCCTTGATGAATGTACCCAATGGCTTAGCGAACTTGCATCATACCGGGATAAGATAAACGGGCTTAAAGATGAATTGTATTATTTCGCCCCGGGCAAAACAGATAATGATGTATTGCTTGGCATCGAACATTTTCACAACCAGTTTCACATACAGCTCATCAATATTCACGATATTAAACATGAAATAAGGTATCATGTAAGCGAAGCACAAAAGCATCCCACTTTCGGGCACCGCATACCGCATCACAACATCAAGGAAAAATTAGATATGCTTCTGAAAGATATTGACGATCTTGAAAACGAGTTTCATGCTTTTATAAAAAAATAAATGCTGATCAACCAGCCAGCCTGTAAAAAGCTGGCTGGTTTCATATTATACTGTTCACAATAATTAAATTTTTTGTTATGGCAACCTACGATTCCAAACACGTAAAAAATATTGCGCTGCTGGGCCATGCCGGCAGCGGAAAAACCACCCTGGCCGAATGCATGCTTTTTGAGGCAGGCATTACCAAACGCCGTGGAAGCATTGCTGCAGGAAACACCGTAAGTGATTACCACGAACTTGAAACCGAAAGGCAGAGTTCGGTATTCTCATCGCTGCTGCACACCCCCTGGAAGGATTATAAGATCAATATTATTGATACACCGGGCTACGATGATTTTGCAGGCGAAGTGATAAGCGCCCTGAGGGTGGCTGATGCCGGTGTGATGGTTTTAAATGCTGCTATGGGTGTGGAAGTGGGTACAGATATCATCTGGGAATATACCAACAGTTATAAAACACCAACCATTTTTGTTGTTAATCAGCTTGATCATACAGGTGCAGATTTCGACCGTACACTGGCCGATGCAAGATCTCACTTTGGAGCTAATGTGGTGGCGGTGCAGTATCCTGTGCAAACCGGTGCAGGCTTTAATGCCATTGTTGATGTGCTTAATATGGTGATGTATAAATTTGGCCCTGATGGCGGCAAGCCGGAAAAAATGGCGATACCAGATGAAGAAAAAGCAAAGGCCGATCAGCTGCATAAAGAACTGATTGAAACCATCGCATCCAATGATGAGAACCTGATGGAAAAATACTTTGATAAGGGAGAGCTTACCGAAGAAGAAATGAAAGCCGGCCTGCATGCTTCCATGATCGTGCATGATATATTTCCCCTGTTTTGTGCAAGCGCCGAAAAGGATATGGGCGTTGGCCGCATCATGAGCTTTATAGATTATGTGTGCCCGGCTGCTTATGAAATGCCGGCACAAAAAACAAAAGCAGGTAAGGAATTGCCTTGTGATGTAAACGGGCCGCCCTGTATTTTTATTTTTAAAACGATCATAGAACCGCATATTGGCGAACTGAGTTTGTTTAAAGTGTACAGCGGCAGCATAAAAGCCGGTATGGAACTGGTGAATGAAAACACCGGCGTTACAGAAAAAATAAACCAGTTGTTTTTATTAGAAGGCCATAACCGCCTGCCGGTGCAGGAACTGGTGGCGGGTGATATTGGCGCTACCATTAAATTACGTTCTACCCATGTTAATAATACGCTGCACGAAAAAGGCGTGAACCTGGAGCTGGAAGCCATCGTTTTTCCACACCCTAATGTTACCGTTTCAATTTCTTCGGTTAATAAAGGCGATGAAGAAAAACTTTCCAATGCACTGCATACATTAAGGGAAGAAGATGCCAGCATGCATTTTGAAGTGTCGCCTGAAATAAAACAAACGCTGGTGCATTGCCAGGGCGAACTGCACCTGAAAGTATTGCAATGGAAAATTGAACACATACATAAACTGGATGTGAAATTTGATAAACCAAAAATTCCTTATCGTGAAACCATCAGCCGCCGGGCAGAATCGAATTACCGCCATAAAAAGCAAAGCGGCGGCGCCGGGCAGTTTGCCGAAGTGTACATGCGCATTGAACCCTGGTATGAGGGCATGCCCAACCCTGAAGGTTTGAACCTGCGCCATAAAGAAGAAATTGACCTTGACTGGGGTGGCAAACTTGTTTTTTGCAATTGTATTGTTGGTGGCGCTATTGATACCCGTTTTCTTCCTTCTATATTAAAAGGTGTGATGGAGAAAATGCAGAATGGCCCCTTAACCGGTAGTTATGCAAGAGATATTCGTGTGAGTGTGTATGATGGCAAGATGCATGATGTTGACAGCAATGATATTTCTTTTAAGATAGCAGGCTTACATGCATTTCGCCAGGCATTTATTGAGGCTGATCCGCAATTGCTTGAACCAATTTATACTGTTGAAGTATTTTGCCCCGATGAAATGGTTGGCGCTGTAATGGGCGACCTGCAGACCCGTATGGGTGTGGTGGAAGGCATGCAGGCCGAAGGGCATTTTGAAAAAATAACAGCCAAAGTACCGCTGGCGCAGATGCATCAATACTCATCATCGCTGCGAAGCTTAACACAGGGCCGTGCCCGTTTCAATATGTACTTTGATTCGTATGCACCGGTTGCTTTTGAAGTGCAGCGGAAGCTGATGGAGGCGTATAGCAAGCATGAAGTGTTGCAGGATTGAAAACCAGATGGGCCGGGCTTTTAAAGTTCTGCTGTTTCTTTTACGCAATGGTCCGTTTACAAGCCAAATGTGCCGTGGCTTTAGTTAAAAACAGTAACAACCGGAATAGTAAATTGTGCCACTTCATTCAAAAGGGCTGGTTTAGCAGTTTTAAGCGATTTTAAAAAATTATCAATATCGTTACCATAACTCCTTGTGCTAACACCAAATAACATAATGCCTTTTTTAAGTGATTTATCGGTAAAGGTTTTGTAACGGTAAACATTTCGCTCAACGATCTCCCTTGTTTTTCCATCGGCAGAGTTGGCGCTTAATAAAAAATCGAGCAGGTATTCGCCATTTTTCTGAAACACTTCATAATTTATTAAGGGATTTGTCTCTTTCATTTTTTTAAGTTCATCCATCTTGGCTGTTACTACGTCTTTGAGGCTAAAATTCCCCAGGCTTACCTCTATCAAAACCATTGTTTTGAATTTATTGAGGTTATCACCTGCGGTAATGTATTCCTGTTTATATAGATCAGCAGCAGGATGGGCTGTCCAGACAAGTGTATGTGCCTTCTTGCCAATTATAATTGGCCCGGGTATGTTTAATTTGTCAACAGGTTTTTGAGCGCTGGTAAAAAAAGGGAGAAGAAGTAAAAATGAAAGAATTGATTTCATAATTTGTTCTTTGAATTGATACAGTAAAGTAAAGCTATTATTTGGTTTGCATTGCAAACGCCACAGCTATTTTGGCCCCCAGCGCTGCATTGTGCAAAATCAATGCAATATTTGATTGCAGGCTTTCACCTGCTGTGTGTTTTGCAAGCCAGGAGAGTAAGAATGGTGTTATCTCTTTTCCTTTCACCTGTTCTTTATCAGCAGCAGCCAGGGCAGTGAGGATATGTTTTTCCATTTCATCCTTTGGTATTTCCAGCGATGGAGGTAATGGATTTGCAATGAGTACCGAACCTTCCAGCCCCATTGCCCATTTGGTTTTCAGCATAGCAGCAATTTCTTCCGGCGTATCAAGCCGCAGGGGAGAAGGATAGCCGCTGTAGGAAGAATAGAAACCGGGTAACTGATCCTGCCCATAAGTAACCACAGGAATTCCCTTCGTTTCAAAATACTCCAGGGTAAGACCGATATCTAAAATTGATTTTACCCCTGCTGATACAACAGCAACCGAAGTTTGCGCCATCTCAGTAAGATCGGCAGAAATATCCATGCTGTTTTCTGCACCACGATGTACACCACCGGTGCCACCGGTTACAAATATTTTTAAACCTGCCATTGCTGTGATACGCATGGTAGCCGCAACGGTGGTGGCGCCATTCAGTTTTTTGCTGAGTACATACGGTATATCACGCAGGCTTACTTTCCAAACGCCTTTGGCATTGCCAAATAATTCAAGCTGTTGTTTGGTCAATCCCACATAGCATTTCCCATCCATGATGGCAATGGTAGCGGGAGTGGCTCCGTTTGACCTTACCATATCTTCCACTGCAATGGCCGTGTCAACATTTTTTGGATAAGGCATACCATGAGAAATGATGGTGCTTTCCAATGCAACAACAGGCCTGCCTTGCTGCAAAGCCTGTTCTACTTCCGGTAAAATATGTAGTAGCGGATGAGCCATTACTCTTCGTAGTATTTGGAAACCTGCTGTAATAATTTTTCCTGTGTAAGATGTGTGGCGATAGCGCCTTTTACCTGCAAAATTTCTGCTGATAAAGTATGTGCAGTACGCAGGCTGTTCAGGTTGTCTTTACCAAAATATTTTGAGAGGATAAAACCGCTCACCGATCCATCGCCTGCGCCGGTACAATCAACCACGCTGGCATTGGGGGCATTCAGTTTAAGTGTTTCTGTTTTTTTATACAGGGCCGATCCTTCAGCGCCCTGGTGCAGCCAGATGTATTGTATGCCCCTGTCTAACAGTTCTTTTATCTGTGCTTCTGTAGTGGTGGCTTCTTCGCTGCACAGTGCAGGCAGTTCGTCTTCGTTGGGTGTAATTAAATAAAGCCCGTCCAAATGAGCAGCAGCAATTTTTTTTGCCGGCGGCACCGATGCCGGTTCAATGATCATCCTGATCTTGTTGAGGTTGGTAAAATGTATCAGCCAGTTTACCGATTCTACGCTGATGTTGGCATCAACTAAAATATAATCGGCATTGCTTAAGAGTTCTTCTTTTTGCTGCAGGTACTCAGGCGTTATTAAATGCAAAGCTGCATTGATGATCATGGCAGTAAACATCGAGCCATCAGTATTGATGAGTGCCGTGTATTTACCGGTGGGCACTTCGGCAGTAATGGATGCATCCAGCTGCATACCTGTATCGGTGCATTCCTTTTTCAGCCACTCGCCATCGGCATCATTGCCAAAAACAGAAATAAGCTGTACCGGAATATCCAACAGGCCAAGCTGGTGGGCAATATTACGGGCCACACCGCCTGCCGTACGGGTGCTGGTAACTTCGTTGGTGGTGTGCATCATCATTTTTTCTCTTGCATGAAAGAGCTCGTCCACCAGCGCAGCGCCTATGCAGATAACGGGTTTTGCCATGGTGGCAAAAGTAAGGAAAACAACTGTGTGGTAAAACAGGACCGGGATCAGTTTTTTTGCTTACCGGCATCATACTTTCTGCAGGTGCAGCGCTGTATTTTGTAATAGAAATATTTTTCATCTAAAACAGTTTTTTATGAAAAAGATATTATTACTGGCACTGCTGTTTCCGGTATTGGCCGGGTACGCACAGAAATGGGAAAAAAAGTACGATTATGTTGACAATTGTGTGTGTGGACTTTCCAAGGTAAAAAAAGATGGTAAGATTGGGTATGTAACCAATACAGGTGTTGAAATTATAAAGCCACAGTATGATGACGGCTTAACATTCAACGAAGGTTATACCGCCGTGAAAAAAGGGGAAAAATGGCTCTTCCTCGACAGTACCGGCAAAGCCATTACAGAAGCCATTTTTGATGATGCCATGAGTTTTAAAAATGGGTTTGCATCTGTATCAAAAAATAACCTGTACGGTTTTATCAACACCCAGGGGGAGATGGTGATACCCTGCAGTTTCAGCAATGCCCGCAGTTTTTCTGAAGGGCTTGCACCGGCTGCCAATGCCAAAGGTTATTGGGGATATATAAACAACAAGGGCGAATGGGCAATAAAACCCGAATATGATTTTACCGACAACTTTGAGAATGGCGAAGCCAGGGTAATGAAAGGGGAGAAAGTGTTTTATATTGATCAACATAATAAAATGCTGCACCAGTAAGCATGGTTTAAAAAAAATGCATAGAGCGTGCATAGAGCGAAGGGCGGGCAACTGTGTATCTGGTTAACAACTAAGCGACTACAGCAGTTCATGGAAGCAGCGTACCTGCAATAGTATAAGAGGAAAGCAATTAAATAATCTCTTTAAAAGATATTGTTTCGTATCTATATAGTTATTGTTAGCAGCAGATTTTAGAACGGTAAGTCATCGACAGCCTCTTCCTTCTCTTGAATTTTCACATAGTCCTCTTTCCAATCTGTACGCTTCAGAAATTTTAGTTTCTTATCCTCATCAAATAATAAATTGGATATCGTCAAAGTGATTTCTTTTCTATTAGCAGATTTCCCCCATAAAGAAAACTCATCCCAAGGCATAACTTCTAGTTCTTTAAAGCTTCGTGCATTAAGTAATTGTTTTAAGTCTTGAAGTCCTTCAATATAAAAATTATATGGGATTTCAAGTTTTGTTCGCAAGGTTTCTACCAAAGGAT
The DNA here is from genome assembly GCA_016786725.1 of Ferruginibacter sp. Taxonomy (GTDB): domain Bacteria; phylum Bacteroidota; class Bacteroidia; order Chitinophagales; family Chitinophagaceae; genus Ferruginibacter. Next base: position 58,811 of record JAEUVU010000018.1, read on the forward strand.
GATTAATCATTAAGATTTTATTAATTTCCTCTGTTTGACCTTTATTCTCATCACTTAAGAAATTTACAAGTTTATTTAAAGTCTGCGCCGTTTTCTCTAAATTTCTAATAAGGCTTATTTCCTTGATTCTTGTTTGCTCTTCCAAAAATCTTTGAAACAGCCCGGCCAGCTGCTCTTTCAAATATCTCGTAATGTCTGAAGCAGTTTCAAATCCCTTAATATTGTTGTTTGTATTAAGATTTTTTACTTCTTCAATAAATTCGTAAATCCTCCTGTCATCAACATATCTATATTTCATTGCCTCATTATCTTTATTTAGAAGGAATGTTTCATATTCAGCCAAAACATTTTTTTCGATAAATATATATATCTGCTTATTTTCTTTAATAGCCGTTCTTAATTCGATTTGCGAAACAGAACTATTATTTCTTTTAGATTCGCTTCCAAACCTTCCTCCAATTATTGAAACAAGTATATCGACAGATTTTATTTCTTTATAACAATATTCTTCCAATGCTTCTTCTTTGCCATAAGGAATATCACCTTCTTCATTTCTAAGCGGTTCATATCCTAAATTATCTATAAATGCATCGATGTCAGATCTGACTTGTTTAAAGTCATAAAAAGTAGAGCTGATGAAAAGTCTAGGTTTTGCCATGTAGAAAATTATTACGCTGCAATGTATAAAATATTTAATTTGTTTCGCAATTAAATCGCTTTGCTAAATACTCTATAAGGTATATCGTACAAGAGTGAGGCGCACTGAAGCTTAATAGCAGTACAAAACCATTACCCATAAACAGCCCAGGCGGGGCGAAAGGTTGGTAGAGGAACAGATATTTTAATTTAGAAAGCCCCATCGGGGCGACAGGCTATTTCGAAAAATTCTTCGCTTTGATCTGTCGCCCCGATGGGGCTTTAATTATGTAGGGTTAACTTATACTACCAATCTGTCGCCTCTACGGGGCTGTAAACTAAATATCCGTAGCCTCGCCATAAGCCACAGCAGTAGCTTCTTTCAAAGCTTCGCTCATGGTAGGGTGAGGGTGTACTGCATTTAATATTTCGTGTGCAGTGGTTTCTAATTTACGGGCAACCACAGCTTCGGCAATCATATCGGTAACACCTGCGCCAATGATATGGCAGCCTAAAAATTCACCGTACTTGGCATCGTACACCACTTTTACAAAACCTTCGGTAGCGCCTGCAGCCACAGCCTTACCGCTGGCAACAAAAGGAAACTTACCAACCTTCACTTCATAACCAGCATCTTTGGCTGCTTTCTCAGTATAACCTACGCTGGCAATTTCCGGACTGCAATATGTACAACCCGGTATATTGTTATAATCCATCGGCTCGGGATGATGGCCGCTTAAATGTTCGGCTGCATTAATACCTTCTTTGCTGGCCACGTGTGCAAGCGCCTGGCCCGGTGTGCAATCGCCGATGGCATAAACACCCTGTACATTGGTTTGGCCGTTTGCATCAACAATGATCTTTCCTTTTTCGGTTTTAATACCCAATGCTTCAAGGCCGATGTTCTCAATGTTTGCAACAACACCTACAGCACTTAATAAAATATCTGCTTCAAGCACCACTTCGCCATTTTGACTTTTGACTTTTGCCTTTACACCTTCACCACTTGTATCAACACTCAGTACTTCACTGCTGGTCATGATGGTCATGCCCTGCTTTTTAAAATTCTTTTCCAGTTCCTTGCTGATATCCTCATCTTCAACAGGCACCAACCTTGGCATAAACTCAACCATAGTTACTTTAGTGCCCATGCTGTTGTAGAAATAGGCAAACTCACTTCCGATAGCGCCGCTTCCGCAAACGATCATGCTTTTTGGCTGCTCAGGTAAAACCATCGCTTCACGATAACCGACAATTTTTTTACCATCAATCGGCATGGTAGGTAATTCCCGTGCCCTGCCGCCTGTGGCGATGATAATGTTCTTTGCTTCAACAGTTTGTTTGGAGCCGTCTGCTGCCGTTACTTCTAATTTGGTTGCAGCAACCAGTTTACCGGTTCCCATGATCACATCTATCTTGTTCTTCTTCATGAGGAACTGGATGCCTTTGCTCATTTTATCGGCCACGCCGCGGCTACGGGTGATAACGCCGCCAAAATTGGCAGTAGGGTTTTCTATATTGATACCATAGCTGGTTGCATGTTTTGCATATTCAAATATCTGGGCGCTTTTAAGCAATGCTTTGGTAGGTATGCAACCCCAGTTGAGGCAAATGCCGCCGAGGCTTTCACGTTCTACAATTGCTACTTTTTTACCAAGCTGGCTTGCCCTGATTGCAGCAGGGTAACCGCCGGGGCCGCTTCCGAGTACTATTACGTCGTATGCCATGAGAAATTAAAAATTAAGAATTAAAAATTAGGAATTGTGCTGCTTTTGATAGCTGGCAGGCTGCAAATTTAGTCTGAAAGGGGGGATTAGCCAAAAGCTAATTTGGGGGTGTATTTGTCATTTCGACAATAGGAGAAATCTATTGTTTTTTTTAGATCAGATGTCTCCTATCGTCGACATGACAGGAAACGAGATGAAGCATGTTTTAACTTTTTTTGAAGCAAGGCTTCGGCATTTCTGCTTATTTTTAAGGATGATTAAAAGATTATTATTCTGTTGCACTTTCCTGATGCTTATTGCCGTATCTGATGCTCAGAAAATTGCCAAAGTAAAAATGGAGGATGTGGTTAAGTCTTTCTCTGCAAACAATGATACAACCTATGTTGTTAATTTCTGGGCTACCTTTTGCAAGCCTTGTATTGAAGAGATACCTGATTTTATTAAAATAACAGAACGGTATAAAAGTAAAAAAGTAAAACTGCTGCTGGTGAGCTTAGACCTGCCAGCTTTTTATCCTGCCAGGATCGCTGCCTTTGTAAAAAAGAATAATTACAATACCAATCATGCCTGGCTTAATGAAACCAATGCCGATATTTTTTGTCCGATGATAGACCCTAAGTGGAGCGGCGCAATACCGGCTACCCTCATTGTAAATAATAAAACCGGCTATAAAAAATTTACTGAAGCCCAGATAAGTGCGGAGGATTTTGAGAAGTCTTTGAAGGAGGCGATAGGTGGGAATGCGATGAACAAGTATGTGGCGCCGATGAATGATGCTGGGATTGATGATTATCAATCAAGGCAAGCCAAAAGAGTTTTCCCATCTCATGGAGATGGTAATTATGTAACTACTTTTAAATCGAATGACAGTTCTGTTTATTCAATAACGGGCGGTAAAGTAAGTACGGTAGTCAGGATAGATGATATAAAGGTTGTCATTATCCAAAATGAGAAAATGTTTTATACTTACTCCAATCTTGGATCAACAAAAATTAAGACAGGTGATGTGGTAAAACCAAATCAATTAATTGGGTTTGCTACAAATGATTTTGATGAAGACAAACCAACACTTGAACTTTATGTGAGTGATGATGATGGAAAAGGTATTATTCTTTCAAAGGGAAACTTTATTGAACGAAAAATTAATTAAATCCTACTTCCAGTTAATCAAATTATAAAAAGAGGTGCCTCATGCGGGGGGCTGGTGCAAGTAAAAAATCAATTCCTAATTCCTAATTGTCAATTTCTAATTCTTACTTATTCCTCTTAATCGTACATCCCACACTACGGCTTTCTTTTACCGTTATATCTTTTCCGCCGGCCATTTCTGTAATAGCTACCTGCAGGTGATTGCGTGAGATAGCAGTTACATCTGATGGGCTGTCATCTATGGCGCCGTGATAAACTAATTTCAGGTTCTTGTCAAACAAAAAACATTCTGGTGTACGGTTGGCTCCAAAGGCATCAGCCACTTCGTGGTTCTTATCAACCACATAATTCCATTTGTATCCCTGATCTTTGGCATAGTTTTTCATTTCGTCAAAACTGTCTTCATTTCCACGGTATGCTTCGTTGCTGTTTAAAATGATAACTCCCACATTATTCTTCACGGCAAATTCGCTGATGGCAACAGTACGCTCCTGGTTTTTGATAACATACGGGCAGGTATTACAACTGAACATTACCAGCACCCCGTTTTCTTTTTTGGCATCTTTCATGGTTACTTCTTTTCCCGAAACGTCCTGCATTTTAAGATCAGCTTTGGGCATGGTACCTCCAATAGTAAGCGGATCGCCAACTGTAAAAGCAAGTGTTGCAAGTGCAATGATGGCTGTTAAGCCTAATAATATTTTTTTCATGGTTGATTATTTTCTTAAAGTTATATAATTACCATGCGGTATCTTAACCACTCATGTATTTTTTTATCAGGCTAGTTCCAGTTTCTCTTTGGCGTCACGCTTTTCGGCCCGGGATCGAAGGGTTTTAATGCTTACATTCAGCTCAAAACCTATAAGCAATACAAGGGAATTGATAAAGATGAGAGCCATTAAAACAATGATGGTACCAATTGAACCATACAAGGCATTATACCTGCCGAATGCATTAACAAAATATGAAAAACCCAGTGAGGCTATAATGCATAAGAAAGTTGCCAGAATGGTGCCGGGAGAAACCAGCTTCCATTTTTTTTGCACAGCCGGAGCGTATTTATAAATAAAAGCAATGGAATAAAAAACAAGGGCAATAATTACCAGCCAGCGCAGGTAAAGAATGGCAGCAAGCCAAAAGGCACTTTTAAGGCCAAAGAGCTTTAGTACGGCGCCTTGTGTTATCAATATTACCAGGCAGCCAAGCACCAGCCCAAAAATAAGTATGGTGAGCCGGATAGCGATCCACCGGTTATGCAGGCCCATTCTTCTTTCAAAGCCGTGATAGTTTTTGTTGAAAGAACGCATGAGCCCCATCATGGCATTGCTTGCAAAAAAAAGCGCCAGCAACAAACCAAAAGACAACAAACCAAATACCGGTGTTTGAAAAAAAGTCTTATCAATAAAAGTAATGATCGTTTTATTGTAACCTTCAGCAGGTATTATATCCTTAATGATAAGGGAAAGCTGTTTGAATATCTCTCTTTTCTTTATAAAAGGCAGATTGGGTATCAGCGTAAATAAAAAAAGAAAAGAAGGCGGTATGGCCATAATGAAATTGTAGGCTATGGCCGATGCCCTCTCTGTTAAACCCACGGTTTTTACCTGCCGGTAAAAAAAACGAACCACATCATACAGCGGCACTCCTTCAAATCCCGGCAAATACCAATGCTTGCTTTTATTTAAAAGAAAAGCAACTGGTGTTTTGGTGATTATGATGCGTTCTAATTTGGTCATGCAAAATGATGTGCAATATAATAATTAAACATTGTAGCAGATAGCATTTGGCTTCAGGGTTGCCAACCTTTTAAAGGTTGGCAACCCTGCTACACGCTCTTACTTTATGTTTACACTATCTAAAAAGCGCTGGTACTTTTTTGCATTGATGATATGTTCGGCATCTGAATGTGTAAAGTTTGACAAGCCCGACCAATCAGGCTTTGCCACAAAATAAATGTAATTGGTTTGCGGCATATTTAAAACAGCATCAATGGTTTTGATGGAGGGTGTGCAGATTGGGCCTGGCGGCAACCCTGCGTTCCGGTAAGTATTAAATGGCGAATCGAATTCGAGGTGTTTGTATAAAATCCTTTTCAATCCAAAATTCTTCATGGCAAATTTTACGGTAGGGTCGGCCTGCAGTTTCATGCCTTTATCTATGCGGTTCATATACACACTTGCAATTAAACCTTTATCATGTTCCTTATTGGTTTCTTCTTCTACAATACTGGCCATAGTATAAACCTGCTCCGGTGCAAGGTTTAAGTTTTTTGCTTTGTTCAGGCGTTCTGTATTCCAGAATTTTTCTTTTTCGCTGTGCAGTTTATCAATGATCTTTTGTGGCGGGCTGTTCCAGAAAATGCTGTACGAGTTTGGAATAACCGTTGTCATGAATGTATTATCATTTACATTATATGCTTCAGCAGTTTTTGGATCGTTGAGCACGGCCATCACACTGGCCGAATCACATTCAAAATTGGCAGCTATCTTTTGCGCCAGGTCTTCCTTCAATCTTAATTTAATGATGACAAGGTTTACCGGCGCCTGGTTACCGGAACGTAACATACGTATCAGGCTGATTAAACTGCTTCCATCTTTTACCTGGTAGCGCCCTGCTTTTACTTTTGCAGGATAGTTTAGTTTTTTTGAGAGCAGATCAAACACATATGTATTGCTGATGATCTTCTGGTTAATCAGCGCTTGCCTTACATCACTGTAAGCAGTTCCTGTTTTGATATAAAAGTATTTGCTTTGAGGTGCAGAAACAGTGGGGCCAAAAACCTGCCAGGCTGCGTAACCGCCAACCAATAATAAAATCAGAAAGATACCTAAAAGCAACTTCTTTTTCATGTGCGGCAAAGTAAAGCAAAAAACCCCGCCATTAAATGACGGGGTTCAAAATTATTTTATAAAATATTATTTTTTACCGGTATCAACTCCTGCAGGTACGGCTGTGTTTGCCGGGGTGGTTTTTGCAGGTTTGGTATTTATATTTTCCTGTAAATCTTTGTTGGGCACAGCGGCAGCATCTTCTTTAGGAATAAAAGCCGGAGAGATGATGCAAAGCACACCTACGATGGCTGCAAATAACCAGGTTCCTTTTTCCAGTACATCGGTGGTTTGCTTAACCCCCATGATCTGGTTGCCAAAACCGCCGAAACTGCTTGATAAACCGCCACCCTTTGGGTTTTGTACCAATACGATCAATCCCAGTACTACAGATGCAATGATCACTAAAATTCCAAATAAAATCAACATATTATAATCCTTTTAAGTTTTCTAATTTGGCTGCAAAGTAAGTGCTTTTGGCAGGATTGAGCAAACTTAATTTTTGGTACACTTCGCCTGCTTTGGCTATTTTGCCCTGCCGGGTAAAAACTTCGGCCATGGCCTCGGTGAGTACTTCTGTTTCGGTATTGCTGTTTTCAGCTAAAACCTGCACATTTTCATCATTTTTTACCGGAATGCCTGTCTCATTTTCCACATGTATCTTCTTCATGGTTTTAAGCCATTCGGTAAAACTTTTAAGCTGCTTACCCAGCTTATCGGCCATCTGCACTTCATCAGTAAGCTTTATGCCCTGCGATGCAAAATAGTCAACCATGTGCATGGGTTCAAAAAGCATGGCTTCGGCAGTAGCCATATTTGATCTTTGCTCAGGTATTTTTAATTCAATATGCATCTGCTCAATTTCTTTTTCCTGCTGTTGGGTATCGGTTTCCGGTGTACCGGTATTATCTGGTTCATCATCAGAAACAGCCATTTCAGATTGAGGAATGATTGTTTCTTCTACTGCAATTTTTGGTTCACCGGCAATCAATGCTGCGCCTGTTTGTTTTACCTGGAAGTTTAGCCAGTGCGGATTATTAAAAAAAAGGTTTGTTTTTACAGCTTGTTTTTCAAATGCAGCAGCATCATCTTTTAAATTTTGTAAAAGAAAGAATTGGGCAGGAGAAAAATAAGGGTGCTGGTCTGTAATTTCTTTTAGAAAATCTGTATTGCCTGTATCAGAAAAATTTCTGGCAAATATTGATTCAAAAATTGCTGTGTTGTGCTGCATGGTACAAATCTACATTATGCCTGCTACCAATTGGAAAAAATCTTATTGAAAATGGCATCGGTAAGGTTACGGGCAATTTCCTCGCCTTTGGATTGCTCAACCTGGCTCAGGCTGAGGTTTGCATCAAAGTCAATACTGTAGGTAACATCAGCTTCAAAACTCTTTTTTTCGTCGAGGGTATTTTTAAATATGAGATGAAAATTGGCTGTTAACCGGTTGAGGCTTGTATTATTGCCGCTGATGCCGGTTGTGCTGGTGTAATATTGTGAAACGTAACCGCTGATGTCGTAATGGGCATCATCATCATTGGTTTGCTTAAGCCTGGTGGTGCCGATTATCTTCTGTTTCAGCCTTTCAGTTAAGGCAGGGCTTAACTGCGGATTTTTATATTCGGCCCTGTTCTCAAAAAAATTAACCCTAAAAGTTTTTACTTCAGTAGGGAGAGCGCCGGTATCATTAAAACCGTATTTGCAGGTAGCGAAGTTAAAACAAGTAATAAGCAATAGGCAATAGGCAATAAGTACCACATTATTGCTTATTGCCTTTTTACTATTGCCTTTCAATTTACTCTTCAATATCATACTCTTTTAATTTACGGTACAAAGTGCGTTCGCTGATGCCCAGGTCAAGCGATGCATCTTTGCGTTTGCCTTTGTGTTTCTTTAATGCTTTAATGATGAGTTCTTTTTCCTTATCCATAATGCTTAATGATTCTTCCACGTCTTCATGCTGATGAATGGCATCATTATGATGCGGTAAAAACACCGGTTTTGTTTGTGACAGGGCGGGAACATTATTATTGAGTTCATTAAATTGCGGATCATTATACACCGGTGCATGCTGCGCCATTTCGGGATGCTGCAACAGGTCGAAGAACATTTTCTTCAGCTCGTTCACATCTTTCTTCATGTCGAAGAAAAGTTTGTACAGTATATCCCGTTCAGTGGCAAATTCGCTCTGGCTTACCGAACCGGCGCCCCCGGCCAACACCGGCAGGCGTGAATAATTATGTTCGGGCAGGAAATTCTTCATGGCATTTGCATTAATCATTTTATCCTGGCTCAATACTGATATCTGCTCTGCAATATTCTTCAATTCACGCACATTACCCGGCCAGCTATAGTTAATTAACACATCTTTCGCCCCTTCATCTAATTGCACGGGTGTGCCTTTATACCGGTCAGAAAAATCTGTTACGAATTTGCGGAAGAGTAAATAGATATCTTCTTTCCTGTCCCTCAATGCAGGCACCCTGATGGGTACAGTATTTAGGCGATAGTACAGGTCTTCCCTGAACCGGTGTGTCTGCGTATGTTCAATCAGTTCTTTATTGGTTGCAGCAATTACCCGTACATCTGTTTTTTGTACTTTGCTGCTGCCCACACGAATGTATTCGCCGGCTTCAAGCACACGTAACAAACGGGCCTGTGTGCCCAATGGCAGTTCACCTATTTCATCTAAAAAAATAGTGCCGCCGTTTACGGTTTCAAAATAACCCTTGCGGCTGTCAACAGCGCCGGTGAAAGATCCTTTTTCATGTCCGAACAATTCTGAATCAATTGTTCCCTCGGGGATGGCGCCGCAGTTTACTGCTATAAATGGATTATGCTTACGTGCACTCAATGCATGAATGATCTGTGAGAAAACTTCTTTACCCACGCCGCTCTCGCCATTGATAAGTACGCTCAGGTCGGTATTGGCAACCTGTACTGCCACATGCAATGCATGGTTAAGCCCCGGCGAATTGCCGATGATGCCGAAACGGTTTTTTATTGTTTGTAGTTCCATAAGCCCCCCAGCCCCCCAAAGGGGGAATTTTAGATTAAGAATTTTGTAAGCTCTTTTCAATTACATTTCCGATGAGAGTTCCTGCTGTGCAGGAAGAGATAAATACTTCCACATATTCTCCCACTTTCAGATTACCCTTTGGAAACACCACTACTTTGTTCTGATCGGTTCTGCCATACAGATCATTTTCACTTTTTTTAGAGGTTCCTTCAATCAGAACTTTACGTGTTTTACCAACTTCTTTTTGCATGCTTTGTAAAGAATGAATACGATGCAGGTCAATCATTTCCTGCAGCCTTCTTTTTTTAACTTCCAGCGGTACATCATCTTCAAACCTCCGTGCAGCCAGTGTTCCCGGCCTTTCGCTGTAAAAATACATATAGGCCAAATCGTATTTGCAATACTCCATCAGGCTTAAAGATTCCTGATGATCCTCTTCTGTTTCGGTACAGAAACCGGTGATCATATCAGTAGAGATTCCGCAATCAGGTATCAGTTCTTTAATACGGTTTACTTTGGCGATATACCACTCACGGCTGTAAGTGCGGTTCATCATCTGCAACACACGGCTGCTGCCGCTTTGTACCGGCAGGTGAATGTAATTGCAGATGTTTTCGTATTTAACGATGGTATGCAATACATCGTCAGTGATATCTTTTGGATGAGACGTAGAGAAACGAACACGCAGGAGCGGAGAGATCAATGCAACCTGCTCTAATAACAGAGCGAAAGTTACGGCCCCCCCGCCCCCCAGGGGGGGAGAAAAGGCACCCTGAGTATGCAAAATATTTTTTGAATCCGCAGACTGTTCCACACTCCCCCTTTGGGGGGCCGGGGCCTGGTAGTAACTATCTACATTCTGTCCCAATAGGGTTACTTCACGGTAACCCTGCTCAAATAAGGTCTTGCATTCGCTGATGATGGATGCTGCATCACGGCTTCTTTCCCTGCCTCTTGTAAAAGGCACCACGCAAAATGAACACATATTGTTGCAGCCACGCATGATGCTTACAAAAGCTGTTACACCATTACTGTTGAGGCGTATGGGTGCAATATCTGCATAGGTTTCCTCACGGCTTAATAAAACGTTTACGGCTTTCTGGCCTGTTTCGGCTTCTTCAATAAGGCCGGGTAAAGTTCTATAGGCATCCGGGCCAACCACCAGGTCAACTAACTTTTCTTCTTCTAAAAATTGTGCTTTTAAGCGTTCGGCCATGCAGCCCAATACACCTACCAGCATTCCGGGCTTTTCTTTTTTTATGCGTTTAAATTCCGTGAGGCGTTTTCTTACGGTTGCTTCGGCCTTTTCACGGATGGAGCAGGTGTTAATAAAAATGAGGTCAGCCTGTTCAAAATTACTGGTAGCGCCAAAACCATTATCCATTAAAATAGAAGCTACTACTTCGCTATCGGCAAAATTCATGGCACAGCCATAACTTTCTATGTAAAAGAATTTTTTATACGGGTTACTGTCCAGTGCAAAGGGGGCAAATGCTTCTCCCTGCCTTGCTTCATCATGTTCTTTGGTAGCTGTATTCAACATTAATACCTGCATTTTTTCAGGAGAGCAAAGATAGTTAAATGAATGGAGATTGTGACAGGATGGCAGGGGAGAGCTTTTAATAATTCTAATGCTTATAGTGTTTTTTGGGGGCTCAATAATAATTAAGCTTTTGTGGCACCCTTATGTTTTGTTTAAAAAAAGAACCAGTTCACTGTATGCTTTTTCAGCCGCTTCTTTATTGTATAAAAAAGTATGTTTTTTTCCAATTACCGGTGGAAATTTGATCAGTTTTGGTTGTGTGATTGTTTCAACATCAAAGCCATGAAAACTGCCGGGATAAATTACCAATTTTATTTTTTCAAAGCTTTTAACCTGTTTTTTAATTTTATCAGGTACTGCCGTCTTATCGGATCCGCCCATTTGCAATAGTACGGGAATTGCTGTTGTGATTTCAATTTCTTCATTATTGCTGGGATAAAAAAGCGCTGCAGAATTTATGTTATTTCCAGTTATGAATGCAGTGTCTTTAAGCAGCCTGAACACACCTTCGCCGGCCAGGCTCCAGCCTATGATGTGGCCTTTTTTTGTTGTATCAATCTGTTGTCTTTGTTTTGCCTGCGCAAGCAACTGTTTTACAACCCAGCTGATCTTTTCGCCTGTTGTACCTTTTGGCTTGTCAGCAGAAACGGAATTTCGATAAAAACTTTTGTAGTCGAGCAGCAACACATCATAACCTGACTTGTTTAACGCTGCTGCCTTTCTATCATAAAAAGTGGAATCATCAAAAATTGTGAAACCACTGGAGCCAGGCAACAACAATATCCAGCCCTGGGTTGCTTTTTCGCTTTTTGATTTATAAAATCTGTAATAGTCTGTTTGGGCACTTACACTATTAAGGCAGGTTAACAGGCCAGCAACAATAACTGTTTTTTTTAAAATCATCGGTTAAATAAAAATTGCTAAAGCATTAAACACAAATTACAAAAAAATGAAGCCGCATACATAAAAAACCGCCCCGATCAATCGGGGCGGTTCAAAAAATATTTTAAAATTCATCTTACCAGATCTTTGTTCTTTGCTCCGGCGCTTTGTACATCTTATCTCCCGGCTTTACATCAAAAGCTTTGTAAAAAGCTTCCATGTTTGTAAGCGGGCCATTGCTGCGGTACATACCGGGCGAGTGGTTATCTGTTACAATGCGCTGTGCTGCGGCTTCGGGCAAAATATTATTGCGCCATACCTGTGCCCAGTTTAAAAAGAAACGCTGGTCGGGTGTAAAGCCGTCTATTTTCTCCATGCTCTGGCCCTGTTTTGTTTTTTTGAATGCTTCGTAGGCAATGCTTAAACCGCCCAGGTCGGCCAGGTTTTCGCCAAGGGTTAATTTTCCATTAACGTGTATGGTATCTAAAACGGTATAGCTGTTATATTGCTTCACCACTTCATCGGCACGTTTTTTAAATTCATCAGCATCGGTTTTTGTCCACCAGTCTTGTAAATTTCCATCAGCATCAAACTGGCGGCCCTGGTCATCAAAACCATGTGTCATTTCATGGCCTATCACAGCGCCAATGCCTCCGTAGTTGATGGCATCATCGGCTTCAAAATCAAAGAAAGGGAAACGTAAAATGCCTGCCGGAAAAACGATCTCATTCTTTTGTGCGCTGTAGTAAGCGTTTACAGTGGGCGGTGTCATTGCCCATTCTGTTTTGTCAACAGGCTTACCCAGGCGGCTTATGTTATCGTTGTAGGCCCACTGGCTGCAACGGCGAAGATTGCCATAAAAATCATCTCTTTTTATTACGATCTCTGCATAATTTTTCCATTTATCAGGAAAGCCTATTTTCTTAACAAATGCATTCAGTTTACCCAAGGCACGTTGCTTGGTAGCTTCACTCATCCAGTCTAATTGTTTGATGCGGCTATTGAATGTAGTTTGCAGGTTGTTCACCAGTTCCAGCATTCTTGTTTTGGCTGCCTGATTAAAATATTTATCTACATATAATTGTCCAAGCAGGTCGCCCAGCTGGCGGTCAATTAAACCGCTCATGCGTTGCCAGCGGGGCGTTTGTTCTTTTTGCCCGGAAAGGGATTGATTGTAGGCAAAATTAGCATCTACAAATTCGCTGCTCAGGTAAGGAGCAGCATCTTTTAAAACACCCCATTTCAGATAAACTTTCCAGTCATCAAGTGGTACTTTGTTTAACAATGAATCAATGAATACCATATATTTTGGGTTGCTTACGATCACTGATTCCTGGGCAGTTTTGTAGCCCAATTCCGGTAATATAGTTGACCAGTTGAGGTTTGGTGTTTTAGCGCTTAACTCAGCAAGGGTGAATTTGTTGTATAGTTTATTGGGGTCACGCATTTCAACCCGGCTCATTTGAGCCTGGGCCATAGCCGTTTCCAACTGCATAACGGTTACTGCATTGGTCATTGCTTTAACTGTGTTTTCTCCGGTAAGGGTAAACAGTTTTACAATGTATGCAGTATAATCAGTTCTTATTTTCTGGCTGCGGGCATCTGTTTTTAAATAGTAATCACGGTCGGGTAAAGTAGTGCCACCCTGGCCAATATTGATGATGTATTTGGTTACATCTTTCGAATCCTGGCCCACGCCAATGCGGTAAAGCGGAAAAGTAATTGCCTGCGAACGCAGTGTGTTCATGTGCTTTAAAACCTGTGCTTTGCTGCTAAGGGCTGTAATATCATCCAGGTAAGGTTTTATGGGTTTGTACCCTAATTTTTCTATGGCAACACTGTCCATAGCGCTGGCATAATAATCACCCACACGTTTCATCAGGTCGAGTTTGCCGGCATATTTTGTTTCATTATCAGGGGCGTTTTTGCCCAGGTCTTGAGAAGCTTCTTCAAGCAGGCCTTTTAAAGCACGGGAGCTTTCTTCTGCCAATGCATCAAAACTTCCCCAGCGGGTTTTTGAAGCCGGCACCGGTGTTTTTTTTATCCAGGCGCCATTGGCATACAGGTAAAAATTATCACCTGGTTTTACTGACATATCCATATTTGCAGGATCAATGAATTTTCTTTTTGAATTGATGCCTGGCGCTTCTGCAACAACCTTTGGGGTACCGGCAACAGTAACCGGTTTGTTGTTTTTGCCGGCAGCTTCATTGGCAGCAGCTTTTCTTGCAGCTTCTTCAGCCCTTGCTTTTTCTTCTTTTTCAAACTTAGCTCTGTTTTTGGCGCTTTGAACCGGATCAGGATCAACACCGGTTTGAGCAAGTATTACCTGCGGTGTAAAAAACAAGATCATTAAACTGAGAAACAATACATTTTTTTTCTTCATACATCAAAATTTATGAAGGTTAAAAATATAACAGTTGGCTCAATTAGCAATGCCCTGTTATATAAGTGGCGTAAATATTTGGTTAATGAAACAAAACGCCCTTTTATTCCCGGGCTATTTTGATCTGTGAAAATGGTGCATTGCGCCAGCCGTTGAATAATGAGGCCAAAAGTCTGGTGATGTGTGGATACAGTGGGTGAATAATACCAATTACGGCCAGGCATGCGTAAGTCTTTAACCCGTGTATCCGGTATCAACATTTGAAAAAACATGCCATCTATACAAAAAGGGGATTTTAACAACTGGTAAGTGGTATTTTTGATAATTCAATTTAAAAGCCCTTGCTCAGATATATAATACTTTGCCTTTTACTGTTTGTTTCAGGCATCAGTTTATCCCAGGTTACCCATACTTTACCGGGTATTATTATAGGAAATGTATTGGATGCCGACAACAGCAAGGCAATTGCCAGTGCAAGCCTGGATGTTTACAATCTTACAGATACCAATTACACCAATAAAACACTAAGCCAGCTTAATGGCGAGTTTGTATTTGATAAACTGCCTTTTGGGTATTACCGCCTGCGTATTACAGCAGTTGGATATTCTTCATTAACGATTGACAGTATAAACATACGGGCTGAAAGATTTGATTTTGACCTGAATGATATCAAACTAAGTAAGAATGCTGCTGTATTAAATGAAGTAACTGTATTTGCTGAAAAACCACTGATAGAAAATAAAGATGGCAAGATCATTTTTAATACAGGAGAATCGGCACTAAGTTCGGGTGCCACTACCACCGAATTATTAAAGCAAACGCCCCTGGTGAATGTAGATAATGATGGAAAGATTTTATTGAAGGGCAAGGAAGTGAAAATACTGATTGATGACAAGCCGGTAGAAATGGATGCCAAACAATTGCAGGACCTGATGGAAAGTATGCCGGGCAGTATGATTGAGAAGATTGAAGTGATGACAACACCACCACCGCAATATGCAAATGAAAGGGGAGGCGTTATAAATATTGTTACTAAAAAAGGCAAAGTAGGGTTTAACGGAAGGGTTAATGTGAGTTATGGCACACGGGGCGAAGCATCACTCAGCGGTAACATCAGCTACCGTAAAAATAAACTGGCTGTAAATTTTTCTGCAGGTTTTGGTTACAGCGAATTTGATGGGAACAGTTACAGCAACCGGGAGAATTTTTATACTGATTCAACAAATTATTTTAACACTGCAGGCCAGAGCAGCAACAACAACCGCCGGCCAAACCTGCGCCTGAGCCTTGATTATGACCTGAACAAAAGACAGAGCATGAATTTTACCGCACTCTACAACAGTAATAATTCTGAAAGTGCAAACAATACTTTTTACATCAACTCAAACCGGTACAACTCTGTTTACAAACAGAGTAACCGGAATACAGCAACTGATAACAGCAACCACAGCCCTGTTTTAAATTTTACCTACACCATCAAAGGAAAGAACCCCAAAGAAGTATTGAAATTCATCAGCGGCTTCAGTTATAATGCCGGTGAAAATGACCGGGATTTTTACCAGGAATACCTGAATCCTGACGGGACAGCAACCGGCCTGGATTCAACGCAGGAGCAGCGCACTACCAGCCGGAATCACAACATCAGCCTTACAGCTAATTATGATAAACCGCTTAATGCAAATAAAACATCACTGAATTTTGGCGCAAACTTCAGCCGTTATAATAACCACCATGTGCTCAATACTGCTTTTATGAAAAAGCCTGAAAATGTTTTTGTAAAGAACGAAGCATTGAGCAATGATTTTATTTTTCACCAAACCATTTACGGGTTCAGGGCAGCAGCACGATATAACTTTGCACCGGATTTTTATATCAACGGGGGTATGCAGGCAGAGCATACCCAAACCAATTTCGACATTAAAAACAACAGCAACCGGTATTTAAACAATTACTGGAGTATGCTGCCTTTTACCACTATTAATAAAAAATGGAAGAACGATGTGAGCATAACATTTGTTTATAAAAGAACGGTGCAAAGGCCCCGGCTGAATGAACTTAACCCCAGCCTGGACTATGCCGATCCTTACAACACCCGTTCGGGCAATCCTTATGTGCAGGCTTATTATGCAGATAATTTCGATCTTATTTTTGGTAAGTGGAACAAGAAATACAATGTGAACGTATCTGTTGGTTATAATTCTCTTCAAAAGATATACAGTTCCATCAGAACATTGCAGCCTGATGGCAGCACTTTTACAACCTGGCAAAACATAAGCGGCCGCAAAGAATATGAAGCCAGCGCCTGGGGTGGTTATACCATTAGTAAAAAAGCAAAGGCAAATTTAAGTTTTGGATATACTTACAATGTGTACAGCCTGTACGACCGTAAGGTAAGATACTTCCGCAACGGAGGGTCATTCTTTTCAACCTTGAATGGCAGTTACCAGTTTACTGCTTTGATGAACGCCAATGCAAGTTTTACCTTTAACCGTTTTGCAAATCCGCAAGGTTCGGTGCGTAGTACACTCAGTATGAATTTTGGTGTACAGCAAAAATTCTTTAAAAAGAAAATCACGGTAACACTAAATATCATTGATCCTTTCCGCCAGCAGCAAAACCGCAATTTTACCTACGGCAGTAATTTTAACCTGGAAAGCTTTAGTACAACCAACAGCCGTAATTACAGGCTGGTGCTGAGTTATACATTTAAGAAGCAGGAGAAGAAATCAACCACGGCAGCGTTGATGAAGAAGTTGCAGAAGAAATAAATGCAATCAATGTTTTATCCGGGTTATTTAATTGAAGTGTTTCTTTCTGTCATGCTGAGGAACGAAGCATCTCAACTCTTCAAACCGATTTACGTTTTGCAGGGATGCTTCGTTCCTCAGCATGACAGGAGTCTGCTATTTTGAAGAGCATTTATCAGATCAGTTTAATGATAAACGGTTTGCCAGCCAGCTGTCTTTCACCGGTACGATCCATTTTTCGATCATTTCTTTTTTTGATAAAACAGTGTTGTTGAAATACAAAGTATTCTCATTGATAAAATTATTTGCTGCTGCATATTCAAGCTGATTAAGCGGCAGCACTTCAATTTTATCTTTTACAATAAAAGCCAGACTTTGCCTGTCAAACATCTGCACCTTGTACTTCTCTTCAATGGCTTTGATGAGATGAACAGAGCTATCGGTGCTGCAGCCGCTTACGCCGGTTGCTGTTTCATCGGCCATTAAAACTATAAATCGGCCAAAAAATAAACTGGCATAACCTTTTACCGGAGCACCATGGCTTTTCCAGTTGGCAACAAAATCATTCAGCATGTCTTCCATCTCCAAAGCTTCGCTGATGAAGAATAAGCGGCTGCTCTGGTATATCCACACACGGGAAGTATCGGCAAAATCTTCGGGGAGGTGTTCTGTTAGATCTAAGTTCATTAATGGTAAATCAAAAGTCAAAAATCAAAATTCAAAAAATCTGCGCTGATCTGTTTAATCTGTGTCATCGGTGTTCCATCACTGCATCGAAGATGCCACCAGCTCAGCAATATCCAGCACTTTCACTTCATCTTCCTTATTGCTGTTTTTTACGCCATCGGTCATCATGGTATTGCAAAAAGGGCAGGCTGCAGCAATTACAGAAGCGCCGGTTTGCAGGGCTTCCTCACTGCGTTCAAAATTGATACGGGTTGTGCCTTTTTCTTCTTCTTTAAACATTTGTGCGCCGCCTGCACCACAGCATAAACCATTGCTGCGGCAGCGTTTCATCTCAACCAGAGAAACATCTAAAGCTTCTAAAACTTTACGTGGGGCTTCATAAATATCATTGGCACGGCCTAAATAGCAACTATCGTGGTATGTGATTTTTTTGCCTTTGAAACTTCCACCTTCGGTCATTTTTATTTTTCCTTCATCAATCAGTTGCTGTAAAAAAGTAGCATGATGAATTACTTCATAATTACCCCCCAGTGCAGGATATTCATTTTTCAGCGTATTAAAACAATGCGGACAAGCAGTTACAATTTTTTTGATGCCATAGCCATTCAATATTTGAATATTCTGGTAAGCCATCATCTGGAACATGAATTCGTTTCCTGAACGACGGGCCGGGTCGCCGGTACACATTTCTTCTTTACCCAAAATTGCGTAGTTGATGCCAACCTTATCTAATATGGTAACAAAAGCTTTGGTTATTTTTTGTGCCCGCTGGTCAAAACTTCCGGCGCAGCCTACCCAAAATAAAACTTCAGGGCTTTCGCCCTTCGCCATCATTTCTGCCATTGTTGGTACATGCATACTGTAAAAATTTATCTCTGAAAGTTAGCCTAAAACCAATTCGGGAACAAAAATAAGTAACGCTGGTTAATTTATGGAGGAATGACGATTCCTTTATCATAAACACGTTTTGGATATCTTTGCAGCAGTGAAAAATTTCTTTAGCAGCATTACAAACTGGGAATCCTGGCCGTTTAAATTATTATATGCACCTATAACGCCGGTATGGGGCTGGTATATGTTACGGTCATGGTCGGTTTGGTTTTTTACTCCCAGCAATCCTAAGATCACTTTTGGCGGAATGGATGGCGAACCTAAAAAGGAAATGTATGACCTGCTGCCACAACATTTATACCCCGCTACGTTTAATGTTTTACCAACAGCCGGTTTTGGTGAATTAAAAAATAAACTTGAAAACAGCGGCATTACTTATCCATTTATTGTAAAACCTGAAGTGGGCTGCCAGGGTATTTTATTCCGCAAAATTGATACAGAGGCTGAACTGCAGCATTACCATTCAAAAATCCCTGTAGAATATATTGTGCAGGCGTTGGTTAGTTACCCTATGGAAGTAAGTGTGTTCTACATCCGGCATCCACAAGAAAAAAAAGGAAGGGTTACCGGCTTTTTGCACAAGATACCTTTGCAGGTTACCGGTGACGGAAAAGACACGCTTGAAGCCTTGATACAAAAACATCCCAAAGCACAAAAAAGGCTGGGGGAGATGTTCAGCAAGCACCGGGAGCATTTGCAAAGGGTTATACCCGCCGGCGAAAAATTCATGTTAAGCTATGCGGCCAATCACAACCGTGGGGCCCATTTTATTGACTTGAAAGAACATATTGATGATAAACTGGTTTCTTTATTTGATGAAATAAGCCTGCGTATCAATGATTTTTTTTATGGCCGTTACGATATTATGTGCAGCAATGTGGAAGACCTGAAGAACGGGAAAAATTTTACCATACTTGAGTACAACGGTTGCGGCGCCGAGCCCAATCATTTTTATGATACAGGCTATACTTTGATTGGGGCTTATAAAGAGATATTAAAACACTGGAAGGCATTGTACCAGATCTGCAGGTACAATAGCAAACAAGGAATAAAGCCCTGGCCTTTTCAGAAAGGAAGAAAATTTCTGGCGCATATAAAAGCGCATTTTAAGCTCATCAGGAAAGCAGATGAGCAGATGAAGTAACCTTTTTCTCCCGGGTTATGATGGTGTTTTTTTACCAAAAAGCATGTTGTAAACTTTGTTTACCCCCCAATTACCTAAAGGAAAATAAAGAGCGAAGAACAATGCCATCCCCAAACCGAAATTCTGCGGACTGAAAATTTTATCCAGCATATTATCCGGGTAAGCATAGGAACTGCGGAAAGCGTAACCACCAAATTCTAAAAACCCCATAGCTACCAAACCATAAGCATATTGGGCATGAAAAGGCAGGTTGCGTAACAGCAACGAAATGGGAACCATGTATAAAATGTAACAGGTGATTATCTGCCACCAATAAGTAAATTTTGCTATTTGCATGTAACTGCCGAAATAATTCATGCAAACGCCCCAGGTAAAATAAATCACAACGTAAAGCATGATCAGTTTCCAATCCACCTTTAATTTCTCTTTGGCAAAATTTATAAATTCTTTCATAACTCTTAGTTTAATAAATGGTGAAGCCTGCAAAGTGCCCGTGATGCGTTATGGAAACGGGTATTTGGATTTTGCCACAATTTAAGAATGGAATTCCGTTTTTGTCTTTTAGGATGGATAAGTTTTTATCAACGTAGCCGGTTGTTGAACAGTAGCAATCAATTATTTTTTTATAAACGAACTGCCGCTGATCTTTTAATTCTGGCAAGATGAAACAGCTATTGATGAAACCTTGATGTGTAATTTCAGCCGGCCGGGCAGTTGTATAGATGTAATTTTTTGTAACAATCGTATTTGTCCGGTAGCTGCATTTTCCCAACTCAACTTTTCCGGTTGTTTCCGTTGCCAAAGTGCAACTTAATTTCTGCGGGGCAAAAAAACGGCCACCATATTGCCGGGTATAAAGTTTGTAAGCACTTTCCTTCATACTCCACAATTGCCAAACCATTTGTTCCGATATTGGGGCACTGCAGATATATAGCTGTTCCTGCGGGGTGAATACTTTTTGCAGGAAACCCTTTCGTTGCCAGTTGCTTTCTACTGCGGCTGTTGCAATATCTACGATATCATTGCCTGTCACTTTTCGGCGAGTTTGGTGTTTATAATGTCCATAGCAGCTTTTACGTTCAGCATTTTTTCCATTGACTCATTATCAATGGTAATGTCAAACTCAGTTTCAACATCTAAAATCACATCTACCAGGTTTGCCGAATTGATCTTAAGATCATTCAGAAAATCGGTTTGCTCGTTCATGTTTTTGAAAGCTTCCTCGTTTTTTATATAAGGTTTTACAATGGTCTTTAATTTTCCTATCAGTTCTTCGTTTGTCATGCTTTGTATTTTTTAAAGATGATGCAGGTGTTAACATCGCCAAAACCAAAACCGGCTTTGGCAATAATTTCTAATTTTTTATTTTCCACCAATACCTGTGGTATTTTACCTGCATTAATGATACCAGAAATATCCGGGTGCACATCTTCGCAATTGATGGAGGGAAAAATAAAATCATTATCCAAACATAATATGGCAGCAACACTTTCAATAGCGCCGGCAGCGCCGAGGCAATGGCCTGTCATGGCTTTTAAAGAATGCACATAAGGAAAATCATCTCCCTTTCTATTTAAGGCAACACTCCAGTTATTTATTTCAGCAGCATCTTTTGCGGTTGCGGTTAAATGCCCGTTTATCAGATCAATCTCATCAGCATCAATATCAGCATCTGCGATTGCCTCTTTAATGCAGCGTTGCACCGCTTCGTTATTTGGCGCTGTCATGCTGCCGGTTCCTCTCTGTCCGCCTGCATTCATGGCTGCGCCGGAAATTTCTCCGTAAATTTTTGTGCCTCTTTCCAAAGCGCTGTCTAAAGATTCCAGCAGCAATGCACCGGCGCCACTGCCGGGTACAAAGCCATTGGCAGTAGCACTCATCGGCCTTGATGCTTTTTCAGGATGATCATTGTACTTGTAACTGATCACTTTCATGGCATCAAAACCACCCCAGATGTAAGGGCCGTCATCGCTGCATCCACCTACCAGCATTCGTTTTGCTTTGCCTGATTGTATTCTTTCAAAACCCATAATGATCGCTTCAGTTCCTGTACAACAGGCGGACGAATTGCTTGTAACCAAATTTCCCAAACCAAGTATGCCGCTTAAATAAGCTGATACACCACTTACCATTGTTTGCACCACCGCAGTACTGCCCAGGCCTTTCACGTTGCCTTCATCTATCTTATAAAATGATTCTCTTAATTTTTCAACGCTTGAACTACCGGTGCCAAAAACGGTTCCGCTGTCCCAGTTCGTTTCGCTGTTTTCGCTGATGGTCAACCCGGCATCTTTCCAGGCATCCATGCCAGCCATGCAACCATACAAAATACCGTTGCTGTTAAAATTCTTTAGTTGAAGAGGGGAGAGGTATTTAAGTTTAAGTTCTTCTGAAACCTGTGGAATGCCGCCAATGCAGCAGGAGAAATTCAGGTCTTTTAATTGCTGATGAAAACATATGCCGCAGATGCCGTTCTTTATTGCATTTGTAAAATCAATAACACCAACGCCGTTTGGTGCCACCACTCCCAAACCCGTTATCACCACCCGGTTACTCACACTTTTTTGATTTTAAAATTCCGGAAATATTGCCGCTGCAAACAATTTTACCGGTGCTGTTCATCATTTTAACATCGCAGCTGAGTTTGCCAAAACGAAAATATTTTTTCTGGGAGGTTACGGTAACTTTTTCGCCGGGGAAAACCGGTGCATGAAAATTAATTTCGGTGGAAGTGAGCGCTATATCCGGCATGGAGAAAGTTTTTGCGATCTTTTCCTGCCCCAAAAAAATACCCACAGTTATTACGGCAATCTGAGCCATAGCTTCCGTAAGAATTACGCCGGGAGTTATGGGGCATTCTTTAAAATGGCCCTTATAAAAGAACTCGTCTGTTTTAAAAGTGTAACTGCCGGTAGCTCCGTTTTCATTCACTTCAAGCAGTTCATCAACGAATAAAAAGGGTTGTGAATAAGGCAGTAAGTTCAGTATTTCTGTTGTCGTCATGTTTAATTTATATGTTCTCCGCCATCCGCAATAAT
This sequence comes from Ferruginibacter sp., assembly GCA_016786725.1. Classification (GTDB taxonomy): domain Bacteria; phylum Bacteroidota; class Bacteroidia; order Chitinophagales; family Chitinophagaceae; genus Ferruginibacter. Next base: position 81,488 of record JAEUVU010000018.1, read on the forward strand.
GGTTGTTCCATTTATCCAGCCAGCTTCATCTTTGCTTAAAAGATACACAACATTTGCCACATCTTCCGGGGTGGTTAGTTTTTTAAATGGATTTCGCTTTATGGCAGCTGCTTCCAGTTCCTCATGTCCCGGTATCATCCGGAAAGATTGTGTGTTTGTTACCCCGGCCTGTATGCAGTTTGCTTTAATACCGTAAGGTGCAAACTCCAATGCAATATTCCTGGTAATGGCCTCCAGCGCTGCTTTGGCAGCAGATACGGCAGCATAGGTTTTAAATGCCTTCCTGTTTCCTTCGCTGGTAAAGCTGATGATTCTTGCATCAGCAGCAAACAACCGTTTTTCAAAAAGCAATCTGGTCCAATCGTATAAACTAACCGCCATTGAATCAAGCGTTAAATGAAAATCCTCATTTTGCAATGCCGTATTTTCATCTGCTATCATCGGTTTTAAATTTCCTTTGGCGATGCTGTGCAATAATACTTTTACTTTTCCTGATTCCCCTAATTTTTCCTGAATATCTTTTATAATAAGTTCTCTTTTTTCTGCAGACATGGCATCTTTATTAAATGCCAGCAACTCTGCACCCAATGCTGTTATCTGTTGAAACTCTTTTTCAATCATTTCAGCATCGGCCCGGCTGTTGCGATGAACAATGATGATATTGCAGCCATGGGCAGCCAGTTTTTTTGCAGATGCCAGGCCCAGCCCTGCTGAACCACCCAGTATGAGCGCCCAGTAGTTTTTATTTTCAAAATCTTTTACCATTGTAATAAAACGCTTTGTGCCGAAAAGCCTGGGCCAAAGCTAAGCATTAGTCCTTTATCTCCTTTGGCAATGGGTTTTTCAAGAAACCGCTCCAGCACATAAAGTACGGTTACACTGCTCATATTTCCATAGAGTTTTAAAACTTCACGTGTATCGTCAATATTTTTTCCTAATGAGCCAAAAAGTTCATCCACCGTTTGTACAATTTTTCTGCCGCCGGGATGAAAGATAAGATGGTCAACCTCATCAATATTTGTATTGTTTCTTTCTAAAAAAGGATGAACAATTTTGGGAAAATGCTCTGCAATTGTTTCCGGTACTGTTTCATCCAGCACCATACGCAGACCTTCGTTGGTGAGTTTAAACCCCATCATATATTCAGCATCGAAAAAATGATACATTTCCTCTGCAATCACTTCAGGCCCTTCGTCTTCTTCGCAGGAGGAAAGTAAAATGGCAGCAGCGCCATCACCAAATATAGCGGCGCTTACAATATTGGCCATTGAGTAATCATGTAATTGAAAAGTAGCAGTTGGGGATTCAACTGCAATAACAGCCGCCTTTTTGCCCGGATTTGCCTTTAAAAAATTTGTTGCATAAATGATACCTGAGATACCGGCAGCACAGCCCATTTCTGTAACCGGCAGCCGCACAATACTTTGCTTCATTTTTAATTTGTTTGCCAGGTATGCATCCACCGAAGGTATCATAATGCCGGTGCAACTTACCGTGATGAGATAATCCAATTCATTTGCATTCCAACCGGCTTTATCTAATGCTTTTTGCAAAGCTTTTTCTGCAAGTTTGGTACATTCCCGCACATATATATCATTCTTTTCTTCAAAAGAAGTTTTGGTGAAAACCTCTTCGGGTGTCATGATGGAATACCTTTTCTGTACCCCGGCATTATCAAATATCTTAACCACTTTCCTGATGAATCTTTCATCCTGGCCTGCAAGCCATGCCTGGGCAAGTGGTATAATATCAGCTGTGTCTCTTGAATAGGGAGGTAATTGCTTTGCTACTGTTTTTATTTTTACCGGCATACTTTTTTTATTATCCATTGATACCTGAAAGCCCATTTCCAGCGGACAGAACAGGCTGTATCTTTTAATTTATTACTGATGGCGATCAGTTCCTTCTTTTTAAACCCACGCAATACCGAAATGGCGCCATCTTTTTTTACCATTGGGTTACTTATAAAAAAACTCATGCCCTTAAAAAGATAATAAGCCAGGCTGCTCCTTTGCAGATCATTTATAACCACACCTGTTCTCGTTTTATTTACAATCGGGATGAGTAATTTTTCAATTTCCTGGTTTGTAAAATGGTGAAAGAACAGGGTTGCAATAGCTACATCAAATGATATGCCCGAAAACTCATCAGAAAATATATCCATTTTTGTGTAGCTGATCTCCGGGTAATCTGCCGAAAGTTTCCTGGCGTAATTTACTGTATATTCATTTGCATCTATGCCGGTAAGTTTAAAAGTAAAATTGTTTTTTCTGCCATAATCTGCTACAGCCCTCAGCATATCGCCACTTCCGCAACCCAGGTCAATGATGGAAATAGCAGTATCTTTTGGTTCATTTTCCAATAACGTGTGCAAACCTTTGATGGTTGCCTTATTGCCCCCCAGCCGCTTATTAATTGCTGCAATTTGATCCAATGTTTTCCGCAGCATTTCACCTTCCATGCTCAGGTCATCCATCATCTCTTCTTCAGTACTCCGGTATTTTGTATTTACAGGCATGGTTACATTTTATTGTTAGGGAATACGGTTACCAACAGCCTGAACAAAAATGCATGGCGCAAATGATACCTGTCTTTTTTTGCTTTATTCAAAATTACCTGCCATTCGTTTTTTGTAAATGATCGTTTTATCGCAAGCAGCCCGTCTTCTTTTGCCAGTTTGCTTAAAGGCAGAAAAAAACTGCTGAATTTAAAAAGGTATAGGGCAAGCCGGTTCCGGTTCAGTTCACTGAAAACAAAAGCGCCGGAAACGGCTGGCGAATTATTTATTATAAATGCCGCCAGGGTGTCTTCTGTAAAATGATACATAAAATGGCTGCTCATCAAAATATCGCAGGAAAGAACCCTGAATCCCGGGTTTAAAATATCTGCCTGTATAAAACTGATTTCACTGAAACTGCTGCATTTTTTTTGTGCATACAGCAGGGTATTGTTGTTACCATCTATACCGGTAATAGAAAATTGAATTTTACGCTTCTGCAACGATTTAGCCAGGGCGATGGCCAGGTCGCCGCCGCCACAGCCAAGGTCTGTAATACGAACAGGCCTGCTTTCATTTTTGCAGATATCATTTACTGTTTTAATAACCGAGCGGTGGTTACCAAACCATTTGTTTATCCAGGCAAGGCTCTGCAAAGCTTTGTACAAAATTGCTCCATGCAAAGACAAATCATCCAGCTTTTCTTTTTTTAAAGACCTTATTTTCATAACTCAGATACGTTTAAAGCCTTTCCATGGGTTTGCCTGATAATTACCGGTAATATCCCCGGTATATGAGTGATGCCATACATTACGGCCCTGGCAAGGTTATCTTTTCCAAAGAATGTCTGCAAAATTCTGCCGGTGGCAATACGTTTTTTAAAAGCAACATTCCATTGGTGCTGATACGCAGTTTCCAATTGTTGTCTTGAATTTATTTTGGAATGGAAATAACCAATGATCAGTTCCGAAGCGATCTTGGCGCTGTGTATGGCCATTGCCATGCCGTTGCCACATAATGGATGTATCATGCCGGCAGCATCGCCGCACATTAATATATGGTCTTCTACAGTTGTTTTGTTTGAGAATGAAATCTGGCTGATGGTTAAAGGTTTTTCAAATACAGGAACAGCATTTTTAAAAACTTTTTCTAAATGAAGGTTTTTATAAACAACTTCCTGCTGAAAGCTTTCTATATTTTTATACTGCTGAAAACTTTTGTAATTAGAAATATAACAGGCATTGATGTTTCCGTTCTCAACCTGTGATAAACCGCAGTAGCCGCCATTAAAATTATGAAGCGCTACCAGGTCATCCGGAAAATCTCCTTTAAGATGCATTTTTACTGCAACAAAGGGCGATTTATTTTCTATAAAGCTGCGTTCCAGTTTTACATCCATATTGCTTCTTTTGCCAAAAGCGCCGATCACCATTTTTGCAGACAGTTGTTTTCCTTCTTTTGTTTTTGCTATAAAGCTGTCATTTACAAATTGCACATCCAAAACGGTATCCTCAAGGATGATACAATTATTTTCCAGGGCTTTTTGCGCCAGAAAATGATCCAGCGTAAAACGGCTTACGCTAAAGCCGCCAAGCGGAAGTTTGGTTTCTATAGTTTTACCTCTTGTTGTACTTAATAAAAAGCGGTTGATCTTTTTTGCCCCGGTTGTCATCGGGTCAGCATCAAGCCATTGCAGGTAAGGCAACACCTCGTTTGAAATATATTCGCCGCAAACCTTGTGCTTTGGGTATTCATTTTTTTCTATCAGGATAACCTTTAATCCGGCTTTTAAAAGGTGTATGGCGCTTACAAGCCCGGCCAGGCCGCCGCCAATGATGATGATATCTGTGTGTTGATTATTCAAACCTGGTATTGCTGATCTTGAAACTCACGTTTTAATGAGGGTTACAAAGATAGCCGTTCAATGATAATGCCAGTTGTTGTTTAAAACGCCAATTCTTTGTAAAATCTGAATGGAACGATTATTGTTTTAAAAACTTTAATTAAATTGTGGGTATGAAAAAATTATTCTTCTTGGCAGTCGCCTTTTTCCTGTTCAATTATTGCGCTACCGCTCAAAGGGTATTATCGCCGCTGGATGCCGGCAGTAAAGTGCATTTTGTTATAAAAAACTTCGGCATAAAAACCGGGGGCGATTTTAAAGGCTTAAAAGGCGCCATCACATTTTTACCTGCAAACCTGGCCGCATCTGCTTTTGATGTTACCGTGGATGCAGCAACAATTGATACAGATAATGAAAGCAGGGACGATCATTTAAGAAAAGAAGAATATTTTAATGTAGCTACTCACAAAACCATACAGTTTAAAAGCACCAAGGTCACACTTTCTTCCGCAAAAGGCAGGTACTATGTTTTTGGAAACCTCACCATTAAAGGCGTAACCAAACCGGTTGAATTTGGTTTTAGCGCCACTCCCAAAGATGGCGGATATGTTTTTGACGGAGAGTTTAAAATTAACCGCAGGGATTTTGGCGTGGGCGGCAGCAGCGCAACCATGTCCGACAAGTTAACGGTTTCCTTATCTGTTCTTGCTAAATAAATATTGGTTCTGCCATCATCCGGTTTGTAAACCCGGCTTATTATCTTTGCCGGATGCAAAAGTTGTTACATGTTTTTTTGTGGGGCTTGCTTATCAGTTTCCTGGGCTCTTTACCGCTGGGCACATTGAACGTGGCTGCCATGCAGATTGGGATACAGGAGAGCATAAAAAACGCACTTTATTTTTCATTTGGTTCTTTACTGGTTGAAATGATATACGTACGCATTTCGCTGATCGGTGTTGACTGGATACGTAAGCAGGAAAAGCTGATGAAAGTAATGGAATGGTTTACCCTGTTCATTATTATCGCATTGGCGGTGGGCAGTTTTGTTGCAGCAGCCAGCGAAGATGAAAGCGCTAAAAATGTGATGCTGCAAAATAATATGCACCGTTTTTTGCTGGGTATGTTCATGTGTGCCATTAATCCTGTACAGATACCATTTTGGTTTGGATGGAGTACTGTACTGTTCACAAAAAAAATACTGGAGCCGGTAAGATCGCAATACAATATTTATATCATCGGCATTGGGTTAGGAACGCTTGCAGGCAACTGTGTTTTTATTTTTGGCGGAAAATGGCTGGTACAACGTATAGCTAACAGCCAGCAATACCTTAACTGGGTTATCGGTGGCATTTTTGCTTTAACTGCATTGATACAGGCAATTAAAATGATGATGCACAAAGATGCGGTGCATAAGTTCACACATGAAGAAACAGCGGAAGAGCAGGCCAGTTAATCCACAATAAATAATGTGCAACCATTGGCTGACCGGCTGCGGTGAGCATTGCTGTTATCTCCCACATGATAGGTCATACCCTGTGATAAAACAAACTCTCTTCCATCTTCCAGTTCTATTATCATTTCGCCACTGATGCAGTAAATGATATGGCCTTTCCGGCACCAGTGATCAGCAAAATAATTGGCCGAATATTCAACCATACGTATCCTCATGTTACCCATTGTAAATATCTTCCACAAGGCAAAGCCGGTTGTTCCTTTATGTTCCTCAGCCGCTATGCAGCTCCAGTCAAGCGTTTGAAAAGGGAATAAGTCTATTTTCATAGCTGGCTTATTGATCTGTTAGATTTGACAATGTATCAGTTTGAAATGTAGTGAATCATTTTACCGTCAGTCTGAGCTTGTCGAAGACGGATTAGTTTAGTATAGCCCCGGTTTCGACAAGCCTGTCTGCCGACAAAGGCAGGCTCAACCTGATAGTTTTTCAAAAATATCGATTATCACAAATTTGCAATATTGTTGCCGGATAAAAAATAGTATTTTCGATGCCCGATGAATTATGCAATTGTAGATATTGAAACGACCGGTGGCCATGCATCTGCAAATGGCATTACAGAGATTGCTGTATATATTCACAATGGCGAAAGGGTGATCAAGCATTTTGAAACGTTGATCAATCCGCAGCAACTCATTCCGAAATTCATCACTTCATTAACTGGTATTGATAATAATATGGTTGAAGATGCCCCGACTTTTGATGAAGTGGCCGATGTGTTGTTTGAATTGCTGAACTCAACTGTTTTTGTAGCGCACAATGTTAATTTTGATTACTCTTTTGTAAAACACCAGCTTAAACAATCGGGTTACGATCTTACTGCAAAAAAATTATGCACTGTAAGGCTTGGCCGGAAAATTTTTCCCAATCTTCCTTCTTACAGCCTGGGCAACCTTTGCCGCTCCTTAAAAATAAATATTGAGAACAGGCACCGGGCCGGCGGCGATGCAAAAGCTACAGCAAAACTTTTTGAGTTTATGCTGGCTAATGGCGCACAGGTGCATATTGACCAGATGCTGAAAAGAAGCTCTGCCGAACAATGGCTGCCCCTGAACCTTGATAAAGCCGTGATTGATAAACTTCCTGCAAAACCGGGGGTTTATTATTTTCATAACAACAAAGACAAGATCATTTATGTAGGTAAAGCCATCAATCTTAAAAAAAGGGTGAGCAGCCATTTTACACACAACGATCCTGATCAGAAAAGGCAGAATTTTATCCGCACCATTCACAAAGTGTCTTTTAAACAATGTGCAACCGAGCTGGAAGCCATTGTGCTGGAAAGCACGGAGATAAAAAGGTTATGGCCACGCTATAACAAAAGCCAGAAGCAGCCTGAAATAAAGTATGCATTGTATTCTTTTGAGGATAACAGAGGGTATATAAGGCTGGCTATTGACAAGAAAAAAAAACACCTTCCGCATTTATACAATTTTAATTTGCTGAATGAAGGGCTGGTATTGATAAAAAATATGGTGGAAGAATTTAAACTGGATGCCAGGCTTTGCTTTATTGATAAAACACCTTTTACAGAAAAGGAAGCCCAGGCATTGGAGCCGCCCGTTGTTTATAATGATAAAATAAAAAAGGCGCTGGATGCACTAACAGAAAAACTGCCAACCTTTGCGCTGGTTGATGATGGCATGAGTGAGGATGAAAAACTTTGCCTGTTGATTGAAAGGGGAAGTTTTTGGGGAATGGGATATGTGCCCAGATCTTTTACAATAAAAGATACCGGTGAACTGAAAAGCCTGCTGAACGCTTATGCGGATAACGATTATATCCGCAACAATATTTATTCATTTGCGGAAGCTAATCCACATAAAAGAATACGCTTGTAGAAGGGTTGCCAACCTTTTAAAGGTTGGCAACCCTGTCACGCTTTAGTATCTTTGCAGCTCAACAATTTCGTTATTGCAAAAAGCCTTACATAGTTTAAAGATCCAGAAACGGATAGCAGCTTTATCTGTTTTCTTATTGATTGCAAAAGTATTTGCCTGGTTCATCACAGGCTCTGTTGCAATTTTAACCGATGCGTTTGAAAGCATTGTGAATGTGGTGGCCGGGCTCATCGGAGTTTACAGTTTGTACATTTCTGCAAAACCAAAAGACCAGGACCATCCTTACGGTCACGGCAAAGCCGAGTTTATTTCTGCTGCTATTGAAGGCTCTTTAATCACTATCGCAGGTTTTATCATCATTTACGAGGCCATCAATAATCTTATTCATCCGCACAACATACAGCAACTGGATTATGGTATTATCCTGGTGGCTGTAACAGGATTCATAAATTATTTTGCCGGAGCAGTTTGCATAACAACGGGGAAGAAGAATAATTCGCTGGCTCTTATTTCCAGCGGTAAACATTTACAAACCGATACCTGGTCAACTTTAGGAATTGTTGCAGGGCTGATATTGATACGAATCACCAATCTGGTTTGGCTGGATAGTGTTGTGGCCATTGCGTTTTCCGTCTTTATAATTTTTACAGGGTATAAAATTTTAAGATCTTCTATTGCGGGCATTATGGATGAAGCAGATACAGAACTGCTTAAAAAAATGGTGCAAACGCTTAATGAAAACCGCCGTGTAAAATGGATAGACCTGCACAACCTGCGGGTGATAAAATATGGAAGCACCATCCATATTGACTGCCATCTTACCGTACCCTGGTATTTAAATGTGCATGAAGCACATAAAGAAGTAGATGCTGTTTCTGCACTGGTGAAAAACGAGTTTGGGGAATCGGTTGAGTTGTTCATTCATACAGATGGCTGCCTGGAATTTTCCTGCAGGATATGTTCAAAATTTGAGTGCACAGTCCGCCAGCATGATTTTGAAAAGAAAATAGAGTGGACGATGGAGAATGTGAGCAGCAATCATAAACACCATGCTTAAGAAAGTCAAAATTAAAAAATCAAAAGTCAAAAATGAAGGAACTTATTACATAGAAAACTTCATTTTTACTTTTTAATTTTGACTTTTTACTTAATGTGCTTCAAATAATTTTGCAACCCCAAATGCAGCTGCTGCAGCAACAGCACCGATCAGGGTAACTTTTAATGCCCCCCACCAGGGATTAACGCCTGTCATGCGGCTTTTAAAATATCCAAAAACAAACAGGCACACGAGTGTAGCAATCACAGATATTTTCAAAGCTTCAACAGAATCACTGATAAAAAAATAGGGGCTTAAGGGAATGATGCCGCCTGCAATGTATGAGAGGCCGATGTTCAAAGCGCTTTTGGTTGCACGTTTGGGGTCAGGTTTATCAAGTCCCAGTTCATACTTCATCATAAAATCAACCCATCGGTCTTTATCCTGTGCAATTTCTTCAGTTGCCTGTTGCTGCAATGCCGGGCTTAAACCAATGTTGGCAAAAAATTCCCTTGTTTCTTCAATTTCCCTGTGGCGCAGGTTTTCCACTTCATGATACTCTCTTTTTACTTCACTTCTATAATGATCCTGTTCAGTTTTACCGGCCAGGTATCCACCCAGGCCCATGGCAATACTGCCGGCGGCCACTTCTGCAATACCGGCAATCACAATAATATTACTCTGGTCTACTGCGCCACTCAAACCCGCCGCCAATGCAAAGGGAACAGTGAGGCCATCACTCATACCTATCACAACATCTCTCAGCAGGTTTGAACTGGTAAGGTGAGATTCAATGTGATCGTGGTGAAGATGCGTATCCATAAATTGTATTTGAAAAACTAAGTTACAGTTTAGGAAATTAAAAATGCCGCTGAAAATTATCTCAGCGGCTGAACCTGGTCATATTTTTATGCAAGCTGCTTCAAACTCCTCTCAATTATCCCCACGCATTCCATCACCTGTTCTTTAGTAATAACCAGCGGTGGTGCAAACCGTATCTTGTCGCCATGCGTAGGCTTTGCAAGCAGGCCGTTTTCTTTTAACAGTAAACAAAGTTCCCATGCAGCTTCAGGATTTGTATGTTTAATAACAATTGCATTTAATAAACCCATACCTCTTACAATTGAAATATGCGGCGAGTTTAATTTTTTCAATTCATCTCTTAACAGATTTCCCATTGCTTCGGCATTGGCAGACATATTCTCATCTTTTAAAACCTGCAAGGCAGTCATAGCAACCGTACATGCCAGCGGGTTGCCGCCATAAGTACTGCCATGTTCGCCCGGCTTAATGGTCATCATAATTTCATCATCACAAAGCACGGCGCTAACCGGTAATACACCTCCGCTTAATGCTTTGCCAAGGATCAAAATATCGGGCCTTACATTTTCATGATCACATGCCAGCATTTTGCCGGTACGTGCAAGCCCGCTTTGTATTTCATCTGCCACCATCAAAACATTGTATTCAAGGCAAAGATTTCTTACACCCGTATAATAACCTGCGTCCGGAACTACAACACCTGCCTCGCCTTGTATAGGCTCAAATAAAAAGGCACAAACATTTTCATCCTGCAATGCTTTTTCCAAAGCATGCAGATCATTATGTGGAATGCTTACATAACCACTTACAAAAGGGCCGAAATTATTTGTTGCAGCAGGGTCGCTGCTGAAAGAAATAACATTGATGGTGCGGCCATGAAAATTACCATCACATACAATAATCTTTGCCTTACCGGCTTCAATACCTTTTACTTCATAGGCCCATTTACGGCTGATTTTAATGGCTGTTTCAACAGCTTCCACGCCGGTATTCATCGGCAGCACTTTATCGTAGCCAAAATATCCGGTTATATATTTTTCGTATTGCCCCAGTAAATTGTTGTGAAAAGCACGGGAGGTAAGTGTTAGTTTTTGCGCCTGTTCTACCAATGCTGCAACGATCTTTGGATGACAGTGACCCTGGTTAACTGCAGAATAACCGCTTAAAAAATCGTAGTAGCGTTTTCCATCAACATCGTATAAAAAAACACCCTCGCCACGATTTAATACAACCGGTAAAGGATGGTAGTTATGGGCGCCGTATTTTTCTTCGAGGTCTAAATATTTTTGTGTATTGGCTGATATAGCAATAGTTGAATTCATGAGCGTAAAATAAAAAGTTGAAAAAATTTTTTTAAGACACAGTGTCTTGTGCCTCCCCTTTGGGGAGGTTAGGAGGAGCCTATCCTCGATGATTGAGCAGGTCGAGGTTGCTGTAAAGAAAAGATGATATGTTTAACAGCGTATTAATGGCAATCAATTTAGCCGCAAGATAAACTAATTTACTATTTTGATAAAATAGTTGTTGTTTTTAAATGGTGTTGTATCAATATCAGTATTAAAAATACCAAATACAGTGCTGCCGCTTCCGCTCATAGCAGCATAAACTGCGCCTTGTGCATACAGTGTTTCTTTTATTTCTTTTATTGCAGGATGGACAGCAAAAACCGGCATTTCAAAATCATTTTTTAATGCTTCTTTCCAGGTATTAATGGGCTGCTGAATAATTTCTTTAATTGACTTTGCAGGAAAGGCAGGAGTAATATTGGAAAATGCCCAGCCGGTGTTAATGTGTATGTCTGGGTTTATCAAAACAATTTTACAGGCAGAAAGGTCAACTGCAATTTCTTCCAGTATTTCACCACGGCCTGTTGCAAAGCAAGGTTTATTAATGATAAAAAAAGGGCAGTCGCTGCCGAGTTGCAGGGAATAGTTGATCAGTTGAGCAGTTGACAGGTTGAGACGAAATTTTTCATTCAGCATCTTCAGCATACAAGCTGCATCGGAAGAACCACCCCCCAAACCTGCACCCATTGGCACCGCTTTGTGCAAATGAATTTTTATGGAAGGCAAATAAGGAAAATCTTTTTTTAAAAGACGGTATGCTTTAACACACAGATTATCTTCTGCTTTACCATCAACGGCAAGTCCCGATCCTGTAAATTCAATTTCAGATATACTGTTTGAATTGGGTAAAATTTCCAGCGCATCCCAGAAGGGAAGAGGATAAAACACCGTCTCCAGGTTGTGAAAACCATCTTCTCTTTTATTAAGAATATGCAGACCGAGATTTATTTTACAATCGGGAAAAGCAACCATGTAAATTAGGAATTAGGAATTAGGAATTAAGAATATAACAGAAATATTCTTAATCACTCACTCTTCATTTATTTTGATTTTCTGCTTTTTATTTCATCACGTATGGCGATTGCCCTGATATAATCTTCATGGTCCAGTACTTCGGTAAGCAGGCCTTCCAGTTCTTCAAGCGATAAAGATTTCAGGTTATCGCCACCGCCTGTTTCTGAAGTTACCGGCGCTGTTGAGGATGATTTTGCTTTGCCATCATCTTCCATCAAAATACCGGCCTGGTCCAAAATATTATCGTAGGTATAAATGGGGCAGCCAAAACGTACCGCCAATGCCAGTGCATCAGAAGTTCTGGAATCTATTTCAACCGTATCATTGGCAGAGCTGCAAACCAGTTTGCTGTAAAAAATACCTTCCTGCAGATCGTTGATGACAATTTCGTGGAGGTCAACATTAAAAGCCATCATAAAATTTTTAAGCAGGTCGTGGGTGAGTGGCCTGCTGGGGCTCATGCGTTCGAGCGCCACTGCAATAGCCTGGGCTTCAAAACCACCGATCACAATGGGCAGGCGGCGCAAACCGTTGATCTCTCCCAGTACAACAGCGTACGAATGTGTTTGCGTAATGCTGTGCGATAAGGCCACTATTTCCAGTTCTATTTTCTTCATACAATCCTTATTTCCGTAAGGGAGTTATCCATTTTTTTTATAAAAGCAAATATAAAAACAAAACTGCCTTAAAATGCAATCAGGTGTCTTTTCTTGCCACTGCTTTTGTTGATGATTTAGGCTTGGGGGATGGGGATTTTGCAGGCTTCTTTTTCACAATTTTTTTTGGGGGTACTGCAACAGTATCAACAACTGCAACAGTGCTATCTGTTGCAATAGCCATCGTGTCTGCCGGCAAAACATCGGGTATATCATTTCTGTTAACAAAATCAACCGGTATAAAAAACTCATTTTCATTCATGATCATTGGTTTGATCTCAATGGCTTCAACTATTACAAGATTGGGTCTTTTAGCGCTGCTGTCGCCCATATCGCTGAAGGGATTAACAATCTGTATATCTGCACCCAGCACGATCTTATTTCGCTGTATCATCAACAATTCTTTATTACCGGAAAACGCAGCAGGGATATAATAATGTAAACTGTCTGCCAGGTAAAATACCACACTTGAAGTACCTAACATGCTGCCCAGTAAACCACTGAGCCCGGTATTTTCAGGCTGCAACGGTGTAGTACTGTAACCATTTATCAGTTTTTTTTCCGGCTTTTGTGCAGGGGCCGTAAGTGTTAATGTGTTTTTCCTGAATTTTTTTTCTTCAAAATTTACATTGTAAACTGCTGCAGAATCAAAGTTTATAACCAGGGCTTCTTTATCATATTCATCACGTTCTTTAAACAGTAGTTTCAGCTTCATCTTACCGAAAAAAACTTTCAATTCGGCATCTGGCTTTTCTCCCTGAGTTGAGTGCAGGCGATAGGTAACAGATCCTTCAAAATTTTTTTGTGCAGTTGCAAGGCTGCTGATGAACAGGCAACCTAAAATAAAAAATAGTTGTTTCATTTGTGCTGGTTGAGAAACAAATGTAAATAATAAAGCCTTCCAAATTCCGGAAGGCTTTAAAGAGGCGGATTATTTAATTAAACTCCTTTTATTTTTTTTACTGCTTCTATAATTTTCGGCATCACTTCAAAAGCATCGCCTACAATACCATAATCGGCAGCTTTAAAGAATGGCGCTTCCGGATCTTTATTGATAACCACAATTACTTTACTCCGGTTTACACCGGCAAGATGCTGGATAGCACCGGAGATACCGATAGCAATGTATAAGTTTGGTGCGATAGCAAGTCCCGTTTGCCCGACATGCTCGTGATGCGGCCTCCAGTCGCTATCAGCAACCGGGCGGCTGCAGGCTGTGGCAGCCCCCAGCAATTTTGCCAGGTCTGTAACCAATGCCCAGTTTTCCGGTCCTTTTAAACCACGGCCGCCACTTACAACGATCTCCGCTTCACTCAAAGGGATTTCACCTACTACTTTATCGGTTGATGTAACCTGCACTTTGGCAGCATCAACTGTTGCGGCAAACTCAGCAACTTCTGCAGTGCCCGAGCCGGTTGTAATGCTGTATGAATTTGGATTGAGTGCAATGATCTTTACATCGCTGGTAACAGTAATATTGGCAAATGCCTTACCGCTGAAAACATTTTTCTTTACCGTAAAACCATTACTTGTATCAGGTAAGGCAACAGCGCCGGAAACAAGCCCTGCCTTAAGCCTCACACTTAAACGTGGGGCTATTGCTTTGCCATTAAAATTATTAGAGAAGATGATCATTTTTGCATCAATGGCTTTGGCAGCTTCTGCAATTATTTTGGTAAACACCTGTGCATCTACATGATCCAGCGCTGCATTTTTTACGGTATGCACTTTTTTAATTCCGTAATTACCTAAAGTAGTAAGGTCATCGGAAACATTACCTAGTACAATCGCTTCAGCAGTTGTACCTGTAAGTTCAGCAACTTTGGCACCATAGCTTGCTGCTTCAAAAGACGACTTTTTAATGTGGCCTTCTGACTGATCTAAAAATATTAATACTGACATATAATTCGTTTGAAAATTTTATTAAATGGCTTTTGCTTCTTCATGTAAAAGGCGAATCAACTCTTCCGGATTGTCGGGAGATATCAATTTTACTCCAGCTTTTGCAGGGGGTAACTCAAAAGAAGCAACAGAAGTCAGTGCATCAACTGCAACCGGCTCTGCAACATTCAATGGTTTGCTTCTTGCACCCATAATACCTTTCATGTTTGGTATGCGTTGTTCGGCCATTCCTTTCTGGCAGCTTACAACCAATGGCAATGCAACTTTATTCGTTTCTTCGCCACCTTCAATTTCACGAACAATCACTGCATCGGTTCCTTCCAAAGTGAATTTTGTTGCCAGCGAAACATAAGGCAGGTCAAGCAGTTCAGCTACCATACCACCAATAGATGATCCATTATAATCAATGGTTTCTTTACCGGTGAATACCAGGTCGTAATTACCTTTTTTTGCAACTTCAGCAATCTGCGAAGCAATATAAAAACTATCATGACTGTCGGCATTTACACGAATGGCTTCATCGCCACCCAATGCAAGTGCTTTGCGGATGATGGGGTCGCAATCAACACCACCAACGGTAACCAAATGTATCACGGTTGAAGGATCGGCTTCTTTCAACTCAATGGCCCTTACTAAAGCGTACCATTCATCGTATGGATTGATGATCCACTGAACACCATCTGCAGCGAATTTCGTATTGTTATCTGCGAAGGCTATTTTTGCTGTGGTATCAGGCGTTTTACTGATACAAACTAAGATCTTCATGTGTGAAATTTTAATTCCTGAAAATAAGTTGTTTATGCAACTAATGCAAAGATAAGAGTTGCGAAGATAAGTAGGATATAAAACGTAAAAAAATTATGAGCAGGATAGAAAAATTGCTGGAATATATCAGGGAGCAGGGTAAGGATAGTTTCCTGCAGCATGCGCTGGCGCTGGAATACATCAAGATTGGCAATGACGAAGAAGCCCGTAAACTGTTCACCGAAATACTGGAAAGAGAGCCCGGTTATGTGGGCTCTTACTATCATTTAGGAAAGTTATTAGAACGTGCCAACGAATTTGAAGAAGCGATGACGATATACAGAAAGGGCATGGAGGAATCACAAAAGGCAAACGACATGCATAGTAAAATGGAATTGCAGGGAGCCCTGGAGGATATAGAGGAATAAAGCCTCACCCCAACCCCTCTCCTGAAGGAGAGGGAATCCGGAGATAAAAATGAAGAAGGTTTTTTGGGTTACGAGAATTTGTTTTTCATGGTATCATCGTGGAGTTTATCCTGAGCGGAGCTGAAGGATCACTCACTTGTATCACCTATCAATATTGAACTTTTATTTTAGCGTAGATAAAAATGAGTTTTTTAGAAAAATTTAAAGCATACATCAAACAACCCGCAGGATCCTTCGGACAAAATCTTTTTCATCCAAAAGATAAATTGCTGCTTGCTGTAAGCGGGGGAGTTGATTCTGTTGTATTATGTGAGCTGTGCAAACAGGCTGGCTATGATTTTAGCATCGCTCATTGCAACTTTCAATTGCGTGGAGAAGAAAGTGAACGTGATGAAAATTTTGTGAGAAGTCTTGGAGGAAAATATAATGTTGAAGTATTGGTTAAAAAATTTGAGACCGAAAAATATGCAACCGAAAACAAACTCAGCATACAGGTTGCTGCAAGAGAACTGCGATACAGTTGGTTTAATGAACTTTTGAGTAGAGAACACATTCCTAATTCCCAATTTCCAATTCCTAATTACTTACTTACTGCTCATCACGCCAACGATAATATAGAAACCCTGCTGATGAACTTCTTTAAAGGAACCGGTATCAATGGCCTGCACGGAATTTTACCAAAGCAGGGCAATATCATACGGCCTTTACTCTTTGCAAAAAAAGAGGAACTAACCGGATTTGCAAAATCAAATCATTTAAATTTTGTTGAAGACTCTTCTAATACCTCTGATAAATACACCCGCAATTATTTTCGTAACCAGTTAATACCTGACCTGCAGAAAGTATTTCCGCAGGTAGAAGATAATTTGCTGAACAATATTGAGCGTTTCAGGCAAATTGAAATGATCTACAGGCATACGGTAGATATTACAAAGAAAAAGTTACTGGAGCAAAAGGGCAATGAGATCCATATACCCGTTTTAAAACTGCTCAAAACAAAACCACTTGAAACAATAATGTATGAAATAATCAAAGGCTATGGATTTACCGCTCACCAGGCTGATGAGGTTATTGGATTATTAAAAAGCGAATCAGGAAAATACATTTCATCTGCATCACACCGCATCCTTAAAAACCGTAACTGGCTTATCATTGCGCCGAACGAAAATACAGAAGCTGAAACAATCCTTATTGAAAAAACAGGGGCTTTACAATTTACTGAAGGGAAGCTTGAGCTGAAGGAAATATTAAATATTCAATATTCCCTATCAAATAATCCATTAGTTGCCCAACTGGATGCTGCTGAAATAAAATTCCCCTTGCTTCTCCGCAAATGGAAACAAGGCGATTATTTTTATCCATTGGGCATGACGAAAAAGAAAAAGCTCAGCCGCTTTTTTATTGATCAGAAATTATCAATGACTCAAAAAGAAAAAACCTGGGTTATTGAAATGGATAAAAAGATCATCTGGGTGGTTGGTATGCGTATTGACAACCGGTTTAAGATAACAAATAACACAAAAAATACACTTCAGATCAGCCTCCTCCAAAAGTAATCACCTGGTCGAGCCTTAAATTTTTTATCTGGTCTATCAACTGGCTCAGCAAAGGGTATTTACCGCTAAACTCGCAAATGGCAATAATAAAAACTGTACCAAAAACCGATCCCCAGATATGTGCAGAGTGGTTGATGGTTTTACTGCTGCTTTTATCAAGCTGCCAGGATATGAGCAGGTAAATGATTCCGAATAAAAATCCTGCAATGTAAACGGGGATAAATACAAGGCCGATGCCATTGATCGGGTCGAGTACAATTTTTGCAAACACCACGGCCGAAACACCACCCGAAGCGCCGAGGCTCCGGTAGTAATAATTGTCTTTATTCTTTTTATATGTTGGCAGCAGGCAAATGCCAACTGCACCTGCATACATTACGAAGTAAAGGAGGTATCCGGCTTTGCCAAAAATTTCCACAAAAAATGATTCTACTCCGGTACTGTGTTTCAAACCGTCAATGCCAATATATTGTTGGCCCGATCCAAAAAGGTACAAGGCATACATATTAAAAATGAGGTGTGGAATATTTGCGTGTATAAGCCCGCAACTGAAAAAACGGTACCATTCATTCCGCTGGCTTACTGCCGGGGGATAAAATATCAGTTTATCCATTAATTGCTGGTTATTAAAGGCCGCAATAGATGTGATAACCGTTGCTATTATAATAAGTAAGGTAACATTTAAAATCATGATGTCAGGTATTTGCAATGCTGATAATAAAGATAAGATAGCTGCGTAGTAGAAAATCCCAAACTGATGTGAACTATTACGATTTTTATTAATTGTGGACAAACTCTTGCAGAAAAGTACCAAGTATTAATACTAATATTTCAATTAATACGTTTAAGTAGTTATTATTCTACAAAGATTTTAGTAGAAAATACAGAAATGCATTGTTTTTCAATGGTTTAGAAAGTAGCAATGCATCTCTGAAATTAACCAATATCCAAGCAGATGAAGCCAGACTTACGCACGCCTGAAGGTAATATGCAGCCCCTAACTGTAAAAATATTGCCTGAAATACCTTTTTATTTTGAACTATTTATTAGTGCTCCTGTGAGCATTTGTACATAATATTTATCCAAGGTTATCCTAAATAAAACAAAATGAAAACAATATTTACTAACCGGCAATTTATTAATAGAAAGACCATAACCCTCTTTGCAGGGTTATTATTGTTACTGATAAGTTCTACGGCTGCTGCGCAATTAGGAGTTTACTCTTTTACCGGCTCGGGCAATTGCCCCAATCAGAATCCGGCAGTAAACAGCCAGCCTGCCAACGCAGTGTTCAGTAACTACAGCAGTGTAAATGTAAATTGCCAGGCACAAGACAATGTTTACGAAATGAAAGAGTGGAACCAGGGTAATACGCTGGATCTTACAGAATACAATCAGTTTACTATTACTCCCAATGCAGGATATAATCTTACTTTAACGAATATTAGCTTTCAACATTATCTGGATCAGAATCCATCGGGAACAACAACCTGGTATTTACGTTCGAGTATAGATGGATATACAACAAACCTGGCTACAGGAAATGCAACAGGAACTTCTCAGACTGCCAGCATAGCATTGCCGGGAAGCTTTACCTATATCGGTACAATAACTTTCAGATTATATATTACGGATGCAGAAAGTAATGGAAGGGGCTGGACAAATGATGAAGTAACAATTACCGGTACGGTAAATGCATTACCTGTGGATCCTGCAAACCCAACATCAAACTCACCACAATGTTCTGCACCTGGTGTAACCATGAATTTTACAGGATCGGCACCGGCAGGAGAAACCTGGTACTGGCAAACAAGTGCTACGGGTACGAGTACAGCAAATTCATCATCTTCTTATACAGTTAATACTGCCGGTACTTATTATGTTAGATCGCAGGATAACACAACATTACAATGGAGCAGCGGGGCAGGAAGTGTTACAATAACGATAACACCTGATGTTGCTACTCCTGTATTTGCTTTGGGTGCAAGCTCAACCCGCTGCCAGGGCGCAGGTACAAGTTCATATACTGCTACTGCTGCTAATTCGACCGGAATAGCATATAGCCTTGATGCAGCCAGTATCACAGGCAACAATACTATTAATGCAGCAACCGGCGAAGTAACCTGGGATGCAGCGTGGACAGGCACCTCAACCATTACTGCTACCGCAGCAGGTTGTGCTGGTCCAACAACTGCAACTCATACTGTAACGATTACAGGGGCTGTTACAATACCTGTATTTGCGCTAGGTTCTGCAACAACCCGTTGCCAGGGAGCAGGTACGGTTACTTATGCTGCAACAGCAGCTAATACCACAGGTATTACTTATAGCCTTGATGCTGCAACGGCTGCTTTTGCCGGAAACTCAATTAATACTTCTACCGGTACGGTAACGTATGCAGCAGGCTGGAGTGGTACAACCATTATAACGGCCAGTGCTGCTGGTTGTGGCGGACCGCTTACTGCTAATCATACTGTAACCATAACACCAACAGTAGCTACACCGGTATTTACGCTGGGAGCAACATCAATCCGCTGCGAGGGTGCAGGTACTGTTACTTACACTGCAACAGCAAGTAACAATACGGGCATAACATATAGCTTAGATGCTGCCAGTATTACCGGAGGCAATACCATTAATTCAACAACCGGGGAGGTAACTTATGTGGCAGGATGGAATAATACTACAATCATAACAGCAGAAGCTGCAGGTTGTAATGGACCAGGAACTGCAACACACACAGTTACAAATACCAGCACCATAGGAACACCAGTGTTTACTTTGGGAGCAACCACAACCCGTTGCCAGGGTGCAGGCACTGTTACTTACGCTGCTACTTCTGCAGGTGCAACAGGTATGAGTTACAGCCTGGACGCAACAACGCTTGCCTTTGCAGGTAATTCCATAAATGCCACAACCGGCGCTGTAACTTATGCTGCCGGCTGGAGCGGCACATCAACTATTACTGCAACAGCAACAGGATGTAATGGACCTACGACAGCAACTCACACGGTTACTATAACACCAACGGTAGGTACACCAGTATTTACTTCAGGTGCTACATCAACCCGCTGCCAGGGTGCAGGCATGGTTTCATACCCCGCTTCTGCTTCTAACGCTACAGCTATTACTTATAGCATCAGTGGCGGCGGCGGAAGTACCATTAACAGTACTACGGGTGATGTTACCTGGGTTGCAGGTTTTAGTGGCAGTGCTACAATAACAGCATCTGCTGCAGGTTGTAACGGTCCTGTTACAGCAACACATACAGTAACGGTAACGCCAACTGTTGGTAATCCAACATTTACTTTAGGAGCTACCTCCACCCGTTGCCAGGGTGCCGGTACGGTTACCTATACAGCCAATGCAACCAATAATACCGGAATTACCTACAGCCTGGATGCAACCAGCCTTGGTGCCGGTAATACCATCAATAGTGCAACCGGAGCTGTTACTTTTGATGCTGCCTGGAACGGCACTTCAGTAATAACTGCATCCGCTACCGGTTGTAACGGGCCACGTACTGCCAATCATACAGTAACTGTTACCACATCTGTGGCCACGCCTGTATTTGCTGCAGGGCCATCATCAACCCGTTGCCAGGGTGTATCAACCATTACTTATACTGCTACTGCAGTAAATGCCAGTAGCATTACCTATACCCTGGATGCAATTACAGATGCGTTTCCGGGTAATTCTATTAATACATCAACTGGTGCAGTAACTTATGCAGCAGGCTGGAGCGGAACATCTACGATAACCGCAACAGCAAATGGATGCAACGGCCCAACTACTGCAACACATACAGTAACCACAACACCCAGTGTAGGTACACCGGTATTTACTTCAGGAGGCACTTCAACCCGTTGCCAGGGAGCCGGTACAGTTACCTATGATGCAACAGCAAGCAATAATACGGGCATAACTTATACATTGGATGCAACCAGCACAGGTGCAGGCAATACGATTAATGCGGCAACCGGTGAAGTAACCTATGCTGCCGGCTGGAGCGGTACATCAATAATAACTGCAAGCGCAACTGGTTGTGGCGGTCCGAGAACAGCTACACACACAGTTACAGTTACGCCAACAGTGGGTACACCTGTATTTTCATCGGGTGCAACATCAACCCGCTGCCAGGGAGCCGGTACAGTAACATATGCAGCCACTGCATCTAACAGTACTTCCAGAACCTATAGTCTTGATGCAGCAAGTTTGTTAGCTGGTAATACTATTAACACAACAACAGGTGCCGTAACTTATGTAGCCGGATGGACAGGCACTTCTGTAATTTCAGTAATTGCTGCCGGTTGTAACGGCCCTTCGGCTATCGTTAACCACGCAGCAACTACAACACCTACTGTTGGCACACCAGTATTTACATCGGGCAGTTCATCAACCCGCTGCCAGGGTGCCGGTACTGTTACTTATACTGCTACAGCAACCAATGCAACAGGTATCACCTATAGTATTGATCCACTCTCAGATTTATTAAATTCTATTAACTCAGCAACGGGAGTTTTAACATATTCATCACTTTGGTTTGGTACTACCACCATAACAGCAACTGCAAATGGTTGTAATGGCCCGGTTACAGCAACGCATACAGTAACAATAACACCAACTGTTGGTAATCCGACATTTACTTTAGGAGCTACCTCCACCCGTTGCCAGGGAGCCGGTACAGTTACTTATACAGCCAATGCAAGCAATAATACCGGCATTACCTATAGCCTGGATGCAACCAGTCTGGGTGCCGGTAACAGCATCAACAGCGCAACCGGTGAAGTTACCTATGATGCTGCATGGTCTGGTACATCAGTAATTACTGCCAGTGCAACAGGCTGTAATGGCCCCAGAAGCAGTAATCATACAGTCACTGTGAATGCTACCGTAGGTACACCGGTGTTTACATTGGGAGCTACCTCAACCCGTTGCCAGGGAGCAGGTACGGTTACTTACACAGCTACAGCTTCTGCTTCTACATCCAGAACTTATGCTTTGGATGCAGTTACAGATGCATTTCCCGGTAACTCAATAAATACATCAACAGGGGCTGTAACCTATGCTGCCGGCTGGTCTGGAACTACAGAGATAACTGTAACTGCCAATGGCTGCAGCGGACCAACTACTGCAACACATACAGTAACCATAACACCCACTGTAGGTACACCGGTATTTACATCGGGCAGTTCATCAACCCGCTGCCAGGGTGCAGGGGTTGTTAATTATGGTGCTAATTCAACAAATACAACAGGCATTACCTATAGTTTGAATGGAGCAGCTTTATCAGCAGGCAACACCATCAATGCAACTACAGGCGATGTAACCTATACAGCAACCTGGACGGGTACAACTACTATTACTGCATCTGCAGCAGGTTGTAATGGTCCACGTACAGCAACGCATAGCGTTACCATTACACCTACGGTTGGTAACCCTGCTTTTGTGATGGGTGCTACCTCAACCCGTTGCCAGGGCGGAAACACAGTTACTTATACAGCCAATGCAACCACCAATACAGGATTAACCTATAGTCTGGATGCAGCCAGTGTTACCGGCGGAAACACTATTAATGCTGCCACAGGCGCTGTAACCTATGCACCTACCTGGAACGGTACAACTGTAATTACTGTTACTGCAACAGGATGTAACGGCCCTAAAACAGCCAATCATACTGTAACTATTATTCCAACGGTGAGTGCTCCAGTGTTTGCACTGGGTGCAACTTCTACCCGTTGCCAGGCCGGAGGCCTTGTTCCCTATAGTTCAACAGCAAGCAATTCTACCAGCATAACTTATTCACTGGATGCAGCAAGTACAGCCGGTGGCAATTCGATCAATTCAACCACCGGTACGGTGGCTTATACTGCTGCGTGGAGCGGTACTTCAATAATAACGGCCAGTGCAGCCGGTTGTAACGGCCCAGTAACCAGTACACATACTGTAACCATTACGCCAACGGTAGGTACGCCTGTATTCAGCGGTGGTGCAACATCTGTAAGATGCCAGGGGGCAGCTACAGTTACCTATACTGCATCTGCAACAAATACTACAGGCATCACATATACCCTTGATGCTTCCAGTATTTCGGGCGGAAATACCATTAATGCTGCCACCGGTGAAGTTACCTATGCAGGCGGCTGGAGCGGTACTTCAATAATAACAGCAAGTGCGGCAGGTTGTAATGGCCCAAGAACAGCAACTCATACCGTAACCATTACTGCTACAGTGGGTACACCGGTATTTGCCATGGGTGCACAATCAACCCGTTTGCAGGCAGCGGGTACAGTAACTTATACAGCTACTGCCACTCAAAATACCGGCCTTTCCTATACACTTGATGCCGCCAGTTTAGCAGGAGGCAATACCATTAATGCTGCAACTGGTGCTGTAACCTGGACAGCCGGCTGGAACGGAACTTCGCAGATAACAGCATCAGCTACGGGCTGTAACGGTCCATCAACTTCATCCCATATTGTCACCATTAATCCGGCCATTGAACAAACACCGCTTTATCTTTCAGGTCCGGGAACATTGTTAGACAGGATTGATCCGGTAGCAACCAATATTACAACCACGCTTCAAACAGGCGACCTGTCGTCTGCAGCTACTACAAACGTAACATTTACACAAACACCGGCATTGTGTGCCAACCTTACCATTAAGGCACAAACCATAACCGTACTTACCTATGTAAGTATTACCAGTGGTACCATGCCTGCTAATCCAAATATAACTGCCCAGATAAGATATGGCAGCACCAATATTATAACATTAACCAACCCTATATATAATTCATCTACACAGTTGTTAACCTGGACAGCCGTATTAGGAGCCGATGTAACAGTTCCTTCTGGCCAGGCAATATCCCTGCAGGTTACCACTGCCCAGGCGGGTGTGGTGTTTAAAATACTTTACAGGAGTGTAAGCAAACCGTCAAGGATCAGCCTGTTCCCGGTTTCAACTTTTATAGATATTACTTCGTTTAACGTGTATAATGCTCCTTATCCCGGAGGAAGTGTAAGGGTAAGCGGTAATCCCGGTACCACTATGTATGCCAGGGCTGTGGTAACAACTCCTTTCGGTTATAGAGATATTACAAAGCTTACTATATCTTTCACGCCACCCGGTACCACAGTGGATGCAATCTGCGTGGATTCAACCACCTGCACACGCACTTACGAATATCCGTGGACCATTCCTGCAGGATTTGGCAATATAGCAATTATGGCCACCGCTTATGAAGGATATGAAAACATCATTAAAAACTCAGAGGTGGTTAATTTCTCTACCTGCCTGGTTTGTGCGCCGGTGGCAGTAGCTGATTCGGCAGCAGGTGCAGGTGGTGCGCCAATCACTGCAGATGTTCTTATCAATGATTATGATCCTAACAATAATATTAAAGTCAATACCCTTTCGGTGTTTGTTCAGCCAAATAGCGGAACCGGTTATGTTTCAAATAACAGGATCGTTTATCTCCCTAACGGAACCTTTGCAGGCAGGGACACACTTACTTATCAGATATGCGACAGTACCGGCTTATGCGGAACGGCACAGGTGTTCTTTACGGTAAATCCTTTACTGATAGACCCATGTTCAGAAGCTACAAAGAGCCATGTGTACTATATGCCTTTTTCTGAAAATGAAGCCAGAATTGCATTAGACAGTTCATCAAATGTTGCTTTGGCCAGTAATAATATCAGAACGGTTATCAGTATTAAAGTTGCTTACCCCGGTATGACTATAGTGTGGGATGAATGGGAAGATGGATATGAAATCAATGCCCTTAACCCCATGCAAACTACAACCAAGGTATGGGGCGATGGAAACCCTTATAATGGAATAGCACCGGGCTACTCAACTGATATCATTCCTGCGGGGGGCAGTATAGTACTGGATAATACCATACCAACCAACCCCAGGGTGCAGGCAAATATTTTTTACGATGGAAGGGACAAGGTTACATCCAGCGGCCAGATTACATTGACACAGGTATGTGGCGAGCCTTCCATTATCGGGCTTCAATGTATGAAAACCAACGTTTCGCCAACGGCGGATTATGGTACTTTATTTACCATACCGGTAGGCCAGAATTACAATAGCCAGGATTTTGCTTATTCCTCTTTATTTATAAGGGCATCACAAAATAACACCGTTGTAGAAATTGATAAAGACAATAATGGATCGCTTGAAACAACGGCAACGCTTAGCGAAGGGCAGGTGATGCATGTAAATGGGGGTGTGCTGTCTGGCGCCGCTGTAACTGCAACAGCACCTATTGGTGTTGAGCTTCATTTTGGCGGAGATGACAATTATTCTTCCAGGGATGTACCTATTTACCCGGCAACCTGGTATTCGCACACATACTATTCACCGGTTCCAACAACGGGAAGCGGCACGGCGATTAAAGACTCGTCTGCTATAATGCTTTACAATAGCCTTAACCGGCCTTTAAGCATCAACTGGTCATCCGGGGTTCCATCAAGCGGTACCTTAAACATACCTGCAAAATCTGTGGTGCGCTTTGCTTTACCATTGTCTGCAACAGCAGCTTATAAATTTGTTAATCCAACAGGTGAGTCGTTTACAGCAATTGAAATAGTGGATGCTTATACACCGGGCGGCGGCGGCAACATTGGTAAAGACTACGACTGGTCTTTTAACCTGATTGCTGAAAACCGCCTTACCGACTTTGCAACCATTGCCTGGGCTCCAGGCTCTACCGATGGTACCCGTAATGATAACCCGGTTTGGGTTACGCCAACTGCCAATACCACTGTGTATGTAAAATATGACGGCAACGTAAGCGGCACTAATGGCCTGCTAAGCCCCTGTGGATTGCGGTATGATGTGTCTTATACATTAAATGCATTAAACCACAGGCGCATACTGGACCCTAATGACAATGACCAGAGCGGTATTGCGATATTTACCTGCAACGGAGCCAAACTGGCTGCAGTTTATGGCGAAGACCCATCTACTGCAACTGCGGCTAACCCAAGCTGGGATGTGGGTTCAACCATACAGCCATTTTGTAAGCAAAAGCTCATCTTTGCAAATGATGATTATTACCGTACGATGGTTAATCAACCGGTAACCATCCCGGTATTGCTTAACGATTTTGGGTTCCTGGCGGTTATTGACCCAACTACGGTTACCAATACAGCTTTGCTGCAGCCCAGCAATGGTTCAGTAACCATTAATGCAAACGGCACAATTATTTACACGCCTAACCCCGGCTATGTGGGTAAGGATACATTTGAATACAACGTATGCTCAACACCCACACCGGTAGTTTGCGATGTGGCTACTGTGTACGTTGATATTGCTGTTTGCCCTGCGCCTTTTAATCAAAACGTGTTGGGAGGCCAGGCCTTCCTGGACAAAAACGAAGATGGTATTAATAATGATGGTGGAGAAGGTTTTGCGGGTGCCAAGGTTTATTTGTATGTAGATGGAAACTGCAATGCTGCGATAGATGCCAATGAGCTTAAGGATTCTGTAACTGTTGATGTAACAGGCAGGTATCAGTTTGTTACTTATCCTGAAAAATTTGTGGCCGATGATTTTGATGGTACGGGTGGCACCAGTACCTGCGCTTCTGGCAACGATGGAAATGCAGCGTGGATCGGTAACTGGACGGATATCGGCGATCCTTCCGTGGGATTCTGCAACAATTCACAAACTACTGCCAATACAGATGTGGAAATTAGAATGGATAATGCATTTGGATATGCCCTGCGCCTTAAAGATGCCAACAGATCTGCAACCCGAACAGTTAATCTCAGCGGTGCATCATATGCGTTTCTTACTTTCTCGTACAGGCGCAAAAGCGCTACTTTAACAGCAGGTGAAAATGTGATTGTGCAGGCATCCAGCAACGGTACAACCTTTGGTACTGTATTTACCATTGCAGGTGATGGCACTGCCGATGCCAACTATGTTACTATTTACAACCAGGATATAACGCAATATGCGGCAGCCACTACTTACCTGAGGTTCTTAACCAATGCTGCCGTGGGGGATGCTGACACAGTTTATATTGATAACATTAAAATACAGTTTATCCGCTACCCGCAATGTTATATTACCAGGCTTGATCCGGCAAGCGTTCCGGCATTCCATCATACCACCACAATATTGCAGCACAATTTTACTGCAACCAGTGCACAAACCTGCCTGGCGCCGTATGATTTTGGTATTGCCAAAAATAAAATAATGGTAAGCGGCTCATTGTTTAACGATGCCAACGGGCTTTTAGATAATACTGTTAACGGTACAGGATTAGGAGTGGTTACAGGCCAGGTTGTATATGCATACCTGGTAGATGCATCCGGAAAAGCAGCTTACCGTACAACACTGCTGGCTGGTGGCGCTTTCTCATTTCCGGCGGTAGATATACTTACCAATTTTACGCTGAGGTTATCAACCACCAGTGTTAACGTTGGTGAACCGGCTCCGCCTGATGCTGCTTTGCCAACGGGCTGGCTTCCTACCGGCGATTGCTTTGGCATTAATAACAATGCAGGTATAGGTAATAGTGCATATACGCCTGTTGTAGGAATTTCTGTTAATACCGGCACCGTTAATATTACGGGAGTTAATTTTGGTATTGAAAGATTACCGGATTCAGACGATAAGTTTCAGAACTATACCAGAAATACACCGGGATTGCAATATGCTGTTCCAGGATTAACCGGTTCAGACCCCGAAGATGGTGTGCTGGGAAGCGGCAAAACATATAAGATAACAAGCGTGCCCGATAATGCAGTATTGTTTTACAACGGTGCACTGGTATCTGTTAATACAGTGATCACATCATTTGACCCGGCATTGCTGCTGATTGATCCGAGCGATACAACCCATATCAGCACATTTACCTACGCTTCTATGGATGCAGCAGGACTGTATGATCCATCGCCTGCAACGGTAATTATCACCTGGAGTATGACGCTGCCTGTTAAGCTTATCAGCTTCAGCGGAAGGTTGAATGGTGCCAAAGTTGACCTCAATTGGGTCACAGCCAATGAATTAAACACCAGAGAATTTGAAGTGGAACGAGGCGCTGATGGCAGGAACTTTACAAAAATTGCTACGGTAGCAGCCAGGGGTAACAGCAGTACACCAACCAGCTACGACCTGGTAGATCCAACACCATTGAAAGGCGTAAATTATTACCGCCTTAAGATGGTGGACAATGATGGCAAGTTTGAATACAGCCAGATTGTAATCATCCGTATTGAAGATGGCGTACAACTGGTAACAAAAGTTGCCCCTAATCCTTTCACGGGTAAGATAGATGTGTACCTCACACTTACGCACAATACACAGGTTGATTTCAGGTTTATTGATATCAACGGAAGAATGGTATTCAGCAAATCGGTAAAAGGATTAAAAGGATTTAACTGGTTTACCATTAATGATCTTGACAGATTACCTTCAGCTCCTTACATGCTGCACATCAAAACAGATGATGCAACCATTGTGGAGAAGCTGATAAAACAATAGTTTTTCATCCGTACACTATAAGCTAAAGCCCTGCATTTTTTTGCGGGGCTTTTTTTATTTCTCAAGTTCTTTTTTTATCTCATCTTTTTTACTTCTTGATACCGGAACCTTTTTTTTGTTTGCAAGCAGCAGGTAACCGCCATCTTCTTTAACAAGGCTTGTAATATATTTTTTATTGACCAGGTAGCTTTGATGGCAGCGCAGAAACCCATATTCATTCAGCATATCTGCAAATTCAAATATTGGTTTTGATACCATGATGGTTTCTCCATTTGCAAGGTAGAATGAAGTATAATTGTTTGAAGATTCACAATACACGATCTCTTTTGTGAAAACAAACCTTGTCTCTTTCAGTGACGGCAGGGCAATTCTGTGTTCATCTTT
This sequence comes from Ferruginibacter sp., assembly GCA_016786725.1. Lineage (GTDB taxonomy): Bacteria > Bacteroidota > Bacteroidia > Chitinophagales > Chitinophagaceae > Ferruginibacter. Next base: position 110,578 of record JAEUVU010000018.1, read on the forward strand.
TTCCTGTTGTTTTTGCAGGAAATGAAGCATGTTCTCCAGGTGTAAATTTTGTTTTTTGCTTTTTATTCTTTCAACTGCTTTTTCTGCAGCCATTTTAAGATCATTTACATTTAACGGTTTTAATAAATAGTCAACCGCCGAAAACTTAAATGCCTGCACAGCATACTCATCATATGCAGTAACAAAAATGATCTCTGGCCTCGGCAGCGGTATTTCTTCCAGCAGTTGAAAACCGGATCTGCCGGGCATTTGAATATCAAGAAATATTAATTGTGGTTTAAGTTCTTTGATTTTTTTTTCAGCATCAACTGCACTCAAAGCTGTTGCGGTGACCACAATATCAGGGCAATGCTTTTCTAATAGCAGCGACAGGTTTTCAATATTATTCTGTTCATCATCTATAATTATAGCAGTTATCATGCAAGCCAGTTTGAAAAGGTTAATAAAATTTTTGTTCCTGCATTTATCTTGCTTTGTATACTTAATTCAATTTTCCTGTCTTTCATAGCATTATTAAGAAGTTCGATTCGTTGTTTTGTTAATTTTAAACCATAGCCATCCTGCGTTTTGAGGGGATCAAATCCTTTTCCCTTATCTTCAATCGAAATATAAAGATTCTTATCAACGCTGTAAAAAGCAATTTTTATCTCCAACCCCTGCTGCAGGTTTTCATGCCCGTGCTTTACAGAGTTTTCAATCAGCGTTTGTATGAAGAAAGATGGTATCTCAACCGGGGCTACATTATCTGTGAGGCTGATATCATAATTTATGGGGAACCTTAATTTTTCAAGTGAAAGATAAGTATCTATCATTTGTGCTTCCTGCTGTATAGCAATCCATTCCACCTCATTGTATTGCAATGAATGCCTTAGCAGGCTGCTGAAAGCAGATAAGTATTCATTTGCCGCATCCGCATCTTTTTTATTTACCAGCCATTGAATAGAGCTGAGGGCGTTAAACACAAAATGCGGATTCAATTGCGATCTTATGCTGTTAATACGCAACTGAAGTTTTTCTTTTTCAAGTTCAGACTGTTCCAGTTTTCTTTTTTGAAGTTTATTGCGAAACAACAACACAATAAAACCAAGAAAGGCAGCCAGGAGGCTGCCAGTTAAAAATTTAAACCAGGTAGTTTGCTGCCATTGCGGTTTTTTCTCAAAGTTATAAACCGCAATGCTATGCCGCTGCCGGCTATACCGTATTTCCAGTTCATATTTTCCGGGCGACAGGTTTTTAAGCCAGATAAAATTATTATCATAATCATTTGTTCCCCAATCCCGCTGTATATGCCCGTCTTTTTTCAGCCTGTACTCAATGGCTTCTTTTTTAAATACTTCGGCAGATAAATAAAAGATCGCTGTATTTTCTTCGGGTGACAGTATCAGGCGCTTTGGTGAATAACCTTTCGCCCCTTTGGAACTCCAGGGCCTTTGCAGCAGTGCAAAAAAATCATTCATATTTTTTTCAGTAAACACGCTGCTGATTACCGGCTTTGTTTCTTTCCAGTAAACAGTAGTAAGAGCAAAGGGGCTATCAGTATTTTTCTTCCGCAATTCTGCTGAAATAGAATTTCCCCAGGTGGTTTTGTATCCTCCTAAAAATCCAAATCCTTTTTTAAAGTCATTCAACTGAAGATCTGAAAATTCGGAAATAATGGTCCATGGAACGATTTCTGTTTTTCCGTTGAGAACAATCCGGTATTCATATTCACTGGCATTTTGCTTAAAAATGCCGGGGGTTAAAAAATACACAGAACCGCTGTCATGCGTGTAAAGTTGCTGTCCGCTTTTTGAAAGCGGCGAACGGTATCTGAACAGCGAACCGGTAAAATCCATATCAAATGCAGAATTTCCGTCCGTATTAGAGAATGTACCGTTGTAAGGGATGGCTGCCACAAGCAAAGGCTGCCTGTCTTTAATGTTGCCTAGGAAAGTTGTAGAGTAATTATTCCATTCTATATCAGACGGATTTTTTTTCTCACTCCATTTGATCTGTGCGTTACTGTGTTTTGCTGTTGTAAACACAATAAAAAAAATGATTAGCTTTTTCATGTTTAATTTTTGCACAAATATGTTATTGTAAGATGCAAAATATTCCGGCAAATGTGATTTTATACCAATGTAATGTGAATTTGGTAGGTGTGTTGAGTGTATTGGCGGTAAAGTCAAACATTTTTTAGCTATGGTGATATTTTTCATGCCGGTTTATACTACAGGCACGGTAAACCTGTTCGGCTAAAATTAAACGCACGAGTTGGTGCGGAAAAACAAGTTTTGATAAACTCCATGTAAGGTTGGCCTGCTGCTTTACAGCATCGCTTACGCCAAAAGCGCCCCCGATTAAAAAAACAATATTCTTTGTGCTTTCATTGGCCCTTGTTTGTATAAGGTTTGCTAATCCTTCGCTGCTCAGCATCTTCCCGTTTTCATCTAACAAAACCAGCCAGTCTTCTTTTTGTAAAAAACCTGTTATCATTTCTCCTTCTTTTTTCTTAAGGTCGGCTTCGCTCAGCATAGCTGCATTTTTGGGAGAGGGTAGTATGTTCCATTCAACCGGGTAATAATTGCTTATTCTTTTGGTAAATAATTCAATGCCTTCTTTTACATAAGGTTCGTGATTTTTACCAACACTCCAGAATTGAAATTTCATGCATTAAAAATAAGAAAGACTGATAGATTTTCTATCTTTAAAAAAATAACTGTTTATGAGTCAACAACTGGTACACATACCCCAACTGCTTACTCCGGTAGAGTTGATAGCTATAGATGCGCTGACAGCCAGTGCAAATTTTGTTGATGGAAAATTAACGGCAAGCCTGGCAGCAAAAGATGTAAAGAACAACCTGCAGATTGAGGCAAATAATGAAAGCCTTGCCGGCATTCAAAAAATAATAAATGAAGCACTTAAGCAAAGTCCTTTGTTCAATATAGCCGCTTTGCCAAAAAGTATTTATCCCTTTCTGGTAAGTAAATACAGCCCTGGTAAATATTATGGCTGGCATGTTGACAGCCCGATGATGGGTAATCCTCCTATACGCACTGATCTTGCCATGACCATTTTTTTAAGTGACCCTGCCACTTATGAAGGTGGCGAACTGGTGATCCAGTCTGATACAGGTACTTCTAATTTTAAACCTGCCAAAGGGGATGCTGTATTGTATCCCTGCCAGTACCTGCACTGTGTAAATGAAATAAAAAGCGGCGAAAGGGTAGCGGCTGTAACCTGGATACAGAGTAATGTAAAAGATCCGGGGCAGCGGCAGATATTATTTCATCTCAACCAGGTGCACAGCGCCTTGTTTCAACAGGCTCCCAATGCACAGGCAACCAATCTTCTATTGCAAACACACAGTAACCTGTTCAGGATGTGGGCGGATCTGTAAATAGCAGGAGATCATTTTTTAGCCGATCTGAGAGCTTCTATTTTATCATACAATTCAGCCGATCTTTTTAACGAATCCGGAACTGGTGCTTCAGGTTTTTCTTCACTAAAAACCTGGTCAGGAAATTTTGCATGAAAGCCTGCACGGTGTTGCATGGCCGCTTTTTCAGTTTCATTAATAGGTATGCCTGTTACGGATACAATCGTTTCTATCATTTGCATGGCACCGTCATGATAATTCAGTGCAAAGGCAAGTTTATCTTTTTGCAGTATATCGTCAAAAGCCTGGAAATAACTTTCCAGCACCTTACTCATATACTTATCCAGGTCTGTTATATTGCCGGCATTTTTTTCAAAACCGAATATTTCCGGTTCAACAATATCGGGCAGCGATTGCATACCTCTTTTCTTTTGTTGCGAACGGAGCACTTCATCCGGTTTTCGATACAATAAAAAGAAAGGAGCTGTTGGATATAATATCCTCAGCTCTTTGTAAAAATGTATATGCCAGCTATCGGTTTTAATAAAAAGGTGCTGATGTGCTTCTTTGCGTTTTGTGCCGTAGATCCCAATGGCTGCTTTCAACTGAGGTAATATTTTCGCCATGCAATCATGCTTTTTTCCATAGCGCAGCAGGTTATCAAAAAACGGTACTTCAGAAAGAACAATGTTTGCAGGTTGCAAGCCCAGCATTTGTGAAAGCAGGGTAGAGCCGCAACGTGAAATATGAAAAATGAAAGCGGTTGGTTCAATAGTCTCTGCTTCTTTTACTTTATCTGTGAGCTCATCAATACCGGTATTTATTTTTTTATGAAGAAAACCATTTTCAGGAAGCATGCGGCAGGCTAAAATGGTTTCATCAAAAAAGGGTTCAGTAAAATCTTTATTGCCTGCATACAGCCAGCGGCATTGCACATTTTCACCGGTTGCAACTAATTTATAAGGTACCCAGCCTTTAACATCATAATCAGCCTGATCGCTCATTTTTAAAACTTATTTTGATCTTAATAAACCTGCGAGCATTTCATGAATGCCGGCGTCCACCAATTGTTTCCACCCGGTTTCTCCTGCAATTATCTGCCGCCTTATTTCGGTTGCAGATATAGATGCAACAGCATCGCCAACACTGATTTCATTTATTTCGTAACCCACACCTCTTCCATAATTCACCGATGCAATATCGGGGATGACGATCACTTTCACCAACGGGTTATCAGCGTATACATTTTCCCAAAGTGCTTTTACTTCTGCCGCAGTTAAGGGATTGCTGCTATCGGGTTCAATATCCCTGATGGCAATCAATACAGGTTTGTCTTCTTTTAAAAATGTATTGAAAATATGCATGTGCCCTTTGTGCGGACTTTGGTACCTGCCTATAAATAAATTGTATGTCATTTGTTTGCTGCTTTAAATATTTTATCGGTACATGCTTCAATGCTTAGTACTACCGTATCAAGAATTACTTCGGCATTATCAGGCGCATAGTATGGTGCAGAAATTCCGGTGAAATCTTTTATCTCGCCGGCAATTGCTTTGGCATATAATCCTTTGGGGTCTCTTTGTATGCATACATTGATGTGGGTACTTACATACACTTCAATAAATTTTTTACACATGCTTCTTATCTCATTGCGTGTGTCTTTATAAGGTGATATCAGTGATACAATTACCACCGTTCCCTGGCTTTCCAGCAGCGATGCCATGTAACCTACATTCAGGTTATGCTTCTTTCTTGATTCTTCATCAAAGCCGGTTTGATGAATTACTTTCCTGATCTCATCACCATCCAGCAGTACGGGAGTAACACCTTTCTTTTTATATTTCTCCACCAGTGATTTTGCAATGGTGGTTTTACCTGAACCACTCAGGCCGGTTAAAAAAATAACAGCCGGTTTGGTTTTAAAGCCGGTGAATCTTCCCCACATCTCATCAAAAAAATAATAGGAGAATATTTTTACCAGCGAATCAACAATGCCGATAGATAAGGAGGCTAAAAAATTCTTTGTAAAAATAAATGCAATTACAAAAGTGATGATGGAACTGTAAAACCGATAAACGACAGCCTTGATCAGGTTTAATTTATTGAACATAGTTAGTGAAAGGTACTAAAGGGTTGAAGCTTTTGCAAAGATAAAATTACGGGAAGTTTTATCAATGTGATTGTGCTAAACTCTTTTCCAGTTCATCGGCCATTTTATTGGTTACTGCAGTATTCATTTGCCTGAACTGCATGATCATTAGCTTTTTTGTTTCATCGCTGTGCATACCGCTGGTATCTTCAATTTCTTTTTTTACAGGGCAATTGTTGCCTGCAAAAATTTCTTTGACCCAATCGTTCACCAATGCATCAATAACAAGGTGTACACGATTGATATTGCTTTTGTTGTTGAGGGAGTGAGGCAGGTTGAAATTCATATACCAGCATTCACCTTCTTTCGGCGTCATACTTTCTTTGTCAAGCATAAATTCTACATCCGCATGTGTATACACCGGTATATGCAAACGTATCTCTCCTTTTTCAAAATTCAGTTCAGCATCGCGGTGCTCTTTAATAATGCTGCCTGCATTGAGTTTTAGCAGCCGAACGGCCAGCAGGGGGCATTCAAATGTTTGCAATACTTTTTTCAGGTAAGGGCTGGATTCTAAAAAAACAGTATCCTGGTAATTGCTGTTATCGTTAGGTGAAATAATAATGTTGTCAGTTTTTCCTGCAATGCTGCGTAAGGGAATAGCGCTCCATTCACCCTCATAATGCTTAACCTGGTAATGAGGAAGCCATTGCATTGCTGACAGAGCATCTGCATCCTTTTGTAAGAATGCCACATCAAAAAAAAATGGTAACTGAAGGTATTTAATGATTTGCATGCATTAACATGACCTTGTAAAAGCAACCTGGCGCTTTCTGCCCTGGTTGTCAAATGCTATTTCGATCTTGCGCAGAGCCAGTCCTTCGGCAGCAGCATGGTTGATAATAACTTCTTCTTTGTTCTTATTCCAGACAACCACCGGGCTTTTGCAAAAGTTGCTTGCATGGCCGCCTGTAATAATATCCAGATGAGTTGATTGGGCAGCCAGTTCAAGATCGTTTAAACCGGTGGATGATTTATAACCAAGTTGCGAAAGGCATACCACTAGGTTGCAGCGCTTTTCTTTTTTAAGAAAAAGGGCAAGTGCATTGATATCGGCTAAGGAAGACTGGCTGTATGCTGTGATCACGCCTGTTTTTATATCGCCTTTGTAAATAATTTTATAGTCACCTGCTGCAACTGAAAAAGATACACCTTCTTGCATAGATGCATCGTAAACGCCTGCTGTATCAACAGGAGCATGATGATCCCCTGCATGCAGCATGATCAGGTTATCAGCGGCAGCTTTAAGTTTTGAAATATGCTGAAGCGTATTGCCTGCGCCTATGCTGCTGCCAGTGTGTGCAAGAACAATATTGTTATTGTTGAAACTGTAGCCTGTTACAGGACTTAATTTATTGGCAACTGCAGTAAATGGCTTTGAAGCAAGCAGTGCGGCAGTGGCAATACTGCCGCTTAATAAGAATTTTCTCCTTGTATTCATAAATAAGTCAGTTCTGGTTTTCTAATTGCCTACAAATTAGTATTTAATTATTACTATGCAAATAAAAGCTGTCAGAAAAACAAAATATTTTTGATTATATATAGTCAAATTTCAATTTATCGGTATCGTTAGTTAGAGGTTTAAAAATCAATTTTCTTTATTGTTATTCAGAAAACGATCATGAAAGTAAAAATGGATTTATCTTTAGGGATCATGTAAAAACATTCACAAACCAATAAATGAATACGCAAAAAAATACAATACCCGAAACCCTGCCCAACCGTAGCAGTGAGTTATCGGCGGAGGCTTTCCTGCAAAAATGTATTTCATTTTTAAACGCAATTGGTATTGAAACAAGATTTGAAAAATTAGATGAGCCTTGTTTTTTGCCCGGCCTTTCCATTCATAACGGCATTATACTTATAGATACAGAATTGCTTACCTATCCTGGTGATATTTTACATGAAGCAGGGCATGTCGCCGTTGTGCCTTTGGCCGAAAGGAGCACACTCACTGCATCTACTATCGAAAAAAGAGAACAGCGTGAGGCCGAGGAAATGATGGCTATTGCCTGGTCTTATGCAGCCTGTGTACATTTAGAATTAGATCCGTACGTTGTTTTTCATGATGAAGGATATCAGGGTGGGGGCAGTTATATTGCCGACAGTTTCAGCAATAAAAATTATTTTGGCGTGCCTATGCTGCAATGGATGGGTATGACAGCGGATGAAAAAAGAGCAAAAGAGTTACAAGTAACACCTTACCCTTTTATGCTGAAATGGGTGCTTGATTAAAGCACCAGGTAATTCTACGGGTTTTTTGAAAAAGCTTGACATTATAAAATTAATATTTTACATTTAATCTTCATTAATTACAATTAACACTAAACCTCATCTTATTATGGAAGGAACTATCGGCGAAATTCGCTTATTCGCAGCAACATTTGCTCCCAGGAACTGGGCCTATTGCAGCGGGCAATTATTGCCTATTGCACAAAACCAGGCACTGTTTTCAATTTTAGGAACCACTTACGGTGGTAATGGCACCACCACTTTTGGCCTGCCCAATATGCAAAGCAGGGTGGCTATCGGTACAGGCCAAGGGCCTGGCTTAACAAACGTAAATCTGGGTGAAATGAAAGGAACCGAAACCAATACTATAACAGCCTCAAATATCCCGCAACATACACATGCAATTGCCGGTACGGCAAAAATGCTTACTACTACAGTGCCGGCTAATTCAGAAACACCCGGAGGTAATTATTTTGCAAATGATGGCAGCGCCAAATACAAAACTTCGGGAACTGGTACAATGAAACCAGCCACTGTTGCTGTGGCGCTTGGTTCATCGGGAGGTACACCAGTAAATAATATACAGCCATATACTGCTATCAGTTATATCATTTGCTTATTTGGGATATTCCCATCAAGGAATTAATTAAAAATCTAACTAAAACATTTAAATCATACGATCATGGAAGGATATATTTCAGAAGTAAGAATGTTTGCCGGCAATTTTGCACCCAGGTCCTGGATGTTTTGCAATGGTACATTATTGTCTATAGCACAATACACTGCAACTTTCGCCTTATTGGGTACTACTTATGGCGGTGATGGACAAACTACATTTGGCTTACCCGATCTAAGGGGCCGGGTAGCAGTTCATACTGGCCAGGGTGCCGGCCTCAGCAATTATGTACTGGGGCAAATGGCAGGTACCGAAACGAATACACTGCTTGCTGCCAATGTAGGCGGCCACACACATGTGGTAACCGGTAATGCAGGCGTTCAGGCTGCAACTGGTGATGGGCAGGCTGCTGCCGCAGTTAATAATTTCCCTGCTGGTAACGGAGATGCCATTTACGGCACAGCTACTGATAACACTGCTATGGCACCGGCTTCATTAGCTGGGGTAACGGTGGCAGTACAAACACCAAACGGAAACCAGCCTGTAAATAATTTAATGCCTTATACGGCCATGAATTTTATCATTTGCGTGGAAGGCATATTCCCGTCAAGAAACTAATCTTTTAAATTATTTAAATACACTCATCATGGAAGGAACAATAGCAGAAATAAGAATGTTCGCCGGCACTTTTAATCCAAGAACATGGGCATTTTGCCAGAATCAAATAATTAGCATCGCATCAAATACAGCGCTTTTCTCTTTATTAGGAACCACCTATGGCGGTAACGGTCAAACTACATTTGCACTGCCCGATTTCAGGGGGAGGGTACCGGTTGGAAATGGCTCCGGTCCGGGCCTCTCATCTTATACCCTTGGACAAATGGGAGGTACAGAAACAAATACGATTAACAATTCGCAATTTCCTGCACACACCCATCCCTTCAGCGGCTCTGTTACTATGCCCTGCACTGCGGCTGATGGTACGGTTGATACAGCTATAGGCAATTACCCGGCTAAACTTACGGGTACTGATATGTATGCAACCACTAATAATGGAAGCACTATGGGTAATATGCAGCTGGCGTTAACAGCACAACCAAACGGGCAGCCAGTTCCTACGCCGGTAAATAATTTTCAGCCGGTAATGGGTATGAATTATATCATCTGCCTGCAGGGTATTTTTCCTGCAAGGAATTAATTTTTAGCATCTTTATAAAACCAGCCTGCCGAAACTTTTTTTAAATAGTTTCGGCGGGCTGATTTGTATATTAATGTTTGATACTGCAGCAAGTATTTTCACTTAATTTTATTTTTTCAAACTAATTGCAATATGCCAACGATTGGAATTTTATTACCGGGATCAACGCTCTATCCTTCTATTGGTATGGATTTTTTACAGGGTATTAAATCCTGTTTTAAATTTCATGAATATGATAACGTAAATTACCAGGTAAGTATGATAGGTTACGGGCTTAAGGACGATGAGATATACACAGCAGCAGAAAAATTGGTAGTGGCAGATGATTGTGATGTAGTAGTTGCTTTTGCAGGAGATTATCATGCAGCAAAGCTTGCGCCCTTATTTGCAGCAGCCGGTAAACTCCTGATCATTACGAATGCCGGGGCTAATTATCCCGAAACATTTGATTATCCCCTGAGCCACACTTTGTTTCATTCACTAAACGATTGCTTATGTTGTTTTCTTACGGGTAAATATGCAGCCCGGCAGGAAGGCGGGCATGGTGCTGCTATGATTGCTTCTTTTTTTGATGGTGGTTACAGGCATACACATGCCATGAATAATGCTTTCCAGCTTTCAGGCGGAGCAATTAAACATTATTATGTAAACCATTTTAAAAAAGAAGAATTTAATACGGATACGTTAAAGGCTTTTATAAACAACAACCCGGATGTAAAAAAAATACTGGCCGTGCTGAGCGGCGATGTAGCACGCTTTATATTTAAAGATCTGACCGCTGTACAAAATGAATTAAAACTTCAATGGTATGCTTCGCCCATGATGTTTGATTGTACACCCGGTGATTTTGAAGATGCTAAACCTGCAGTTCCGGATGGTATGTGCGGCTATACCAATTGGGTTCCGGAACTTGATAATGAAGCCAACAGGGCATTTTCAGGGCATTACAAAAATGAGCATGGAAAGGAAGCGAATATTTTTTCTTTACAGGGATGGGAGAATGCACTGCTGATAATGGAATACTTACAGCAACGAAAAGCCGCAGCAAATACAGAAGCTGCAATTGACCAGTTAGCAGGTAAACAAATTGCCGGCCCAAGGGGCAGTATTTATTTAAATGAAGAAAGGCATATACTTGCCCCTGCTTATCTGGTATCAGCTAAGGGCAATTTGCAAATTACAGTTGAAGACAACATTAATGATACATCTGAAGCCTGGCTTGAAATGAAAGCGCAGATACCCGATGAAACATTTTCTTCCTGGCGAAATACTTACCTGTGCATATAAATAATGATATCCGGATTTTAGTTTTATGCAATAACGAGATGGCAATACCTGCCATGCAGCAGTTGTATATGAGTGGCAGTTTGAAAGCGGTGATGGTTCCTGAAAAAAACACGGCACTTATTTCCATGCTGCAACAGATGCTCACAGGTACGGGTGTAAGCTTGTTAAATGTTAACAGGAAAAACCTGGAAGCAATCATAAAAAAAACTGCTACTGAAAAAAATATAACAACCGCCTGGCTAATGACATTTGCTTACATCATTCCAAAGTCATTGTTAAATGTGTTGCCCGGCGGTTTTATTAATTTTCATTATGGTTTATTGCCCCAATACCGGGGCGCCAATCCTGTGCTGGCGCAGATGATAAGCGGTGAAACCCACAGCGGTATCACAGTGCATATAGTGGATGAAAACATTGATACCGGCCCGGTTGTAATGCAGCAAAAAATACCTGTTGATGACCGTGATACTTTTGGAATACAATTACAAAAACTTGGAATTTTAGGGGCTTCTATGGCAATGCAATTGCTCCAGATCTGCCGGATAAATACAGTGCCACCTTCAGTTCCGCAAGATGAATCAAAAGCTAAGTATCATAAAAAACCCGTTGCGGCAGATCTTATGATCAACTGGAATACGATGACGGGCCGGCAGGTGATCAGGCTAATCAATGCCTGCAATCCCTGGAATAAAGGTGCAGGCAGTTTTATAAAAGGAATGGTCATCTGCCTTACCGATGCCGAACTGTGTGATGAAACTCCCATAACCCCGGCGGCACCAGGCACCATTATAGCCTTAGATGAGGACGAAGGCTTAAAAATTTATTGTTTTGATAATAAAGCAATTAAAATCAATGTAATCTATACCCAACAAGGTTTTTTTAGCGGTAAAAGACTGGCAGATTATGGAATTAAAATAAATGATCAATTTTTATCAGCCAAATAGTGGGAATTTTCATTTTAATTGATATCTTTATTAACCCGGAACTATTGTTTTACTGTACTTTTAGAAAGAGTATGCATATTATTATATGCTTATTTTATTTGCTTAGTACTATATTGACCTTAATACCAAATTAACCTCGTTTATGAAAAAAAGTTACCAACTGCTTTATTTACTGTTTGCTTTATTGGTTTTTTCAACCAAATCTTTTGCACAAAACAACCTTGCTGCCGGCGACCTGGCAATCGTAAGTTACCAGGCGGATTTTGATCCAACGAATCCTCTTGCTGGTGATAATGACAATCCTGAATTTGAAGACCGCTTTTCCCTGGTGGTACTAAAGCCCGGAGGAATTGCAGCGGGCACGGTATTGTTTTTTACTACCAGGGGATGGCATGGACCAAATAACACCTGGCATGACGAAGATTTTGCCCCTTTTACTTTTGGGTTGGGCAGAAGAGCAGTAGTTTCATGGACAGTACCTGCCGGAGGTATAGCACAAGGCACAGAAGTATTTTTTATAAACAGGTATCATGATGAAGCTCCAATAGGCCAGGAATATTATGACTGGGCGGCTTATTCCAACGAGGCCGGTACCATACTGATCAATAACCTTACCAATGTAACACCTATCGTACCGGCGGCAAACTCTACCGACGGTATGAGTTTTGCGGTTAGTGGCGATAAACTGCTGGTTTACCAGACAGGCCCGCCGGCGGGCCCTAATGCCGGGCCTAACTCAGCAACCATCAGGTTCATAACTGCACTGCTTGCGAATATTAACGGAACTACTGTAGTTCCTGGAACTACTACTTATGCTACCTGGGATGCCGTTCCGGGAGCAATGGCCACTAATGAAAGTAGTGTACCTCCTGGATTGGTAAATGGACAAACCTGTTTTTTAATGTCCCCCAGCACAATGCCAAATGTATCAAATGGCACCACTGAGCCTGATAACGGAAAATTCAGCGCCTGCGCCTTATCTTCGGCGGGAGTGTGTACGGCACTAGAATTGTCAACTATCATTTATACTACTAATCCTGCAGGTTCTCCTACCACACCTAATTGGACATATAGCAATGCTGTATTCCCATTGGGTACTTCCAGCAGTCTTTGTACCTATACTTTCTTACCTTCAAATACAATTACACTTACTTCGGCGGCTGGTACAAATGCACAAACGGTTTGCGTTAATACAGCCATTACCAATATAACTTATGCTACAACCGGTGCAACGGGTGCAACCTTCAGTGGTTTACCTGCGGGTGTAACCGGCAACTGGGCCGCTAATGTTGTAACCATCAGCGGTTCACCAACAACAACAGTAGGTTCGCCGTTCAATTATACCGTAACGCTTACCGGTGGGTGTGGAACAGTTACAGCTACAGGAACCATTACTGTAACACCAAATAATACCATTACGCTTACATCGGCAGCTGGTACAAATGCCCAAACAGTTTGTATCAACACCCCAATAACTAATATAACTTATTCAACAACCGGAGCCACCGGTGCTACTTTCAGCGGTTTGCCGGCCGGTGTAACCGGTAACTGGGCAGCCAATGTTGTAACCATCAGTGGTTCACCAACAACAGCAGTTGGTTCTCCATTCAGTTACACAGTAACGCTTACGGGTGGTTGCGGAACAATAACTGCAACGGGCACAATAACTGTTAATGGAGTTAATACCATTACGCTTACTTCGGCACCCGGTACCGATGCCCAAACAGTAAATATTAATACTCCCATTACCAACATAACATATGCTACAACTGGAGCTACAGGTGCCACTTTCAGCGGTTTACCAGCCGGTGTATCCGGCAACTGGGCAGCCAATGTGGTAACAATTTCAGGTTCTCCCACAACTGCGGTAGGGTCGCCGTTTAATTATACGGTAACACTTACAGGCGGCTGCGGAACAGTCACTGCTACCGGAACCATCACGGTTACAACCTGTGCTGTCACCTTAACTTCTGCACCGGGTACCGATGCACAAACTGTTTGTGTAAATACCCCAATCACTAACATTACCTATTCAACAGTGGGTGCAACCGGGGCTACCTTTAGTGGTTTACCTGCCGGTGTTACTGGTAACTGGGTGGCAGATGTAATTACTATCAGCGGCACACCAACAACAACCGTTGGGTCTCCATTTAGTTATTCTGTAACACAGGTGGGCGGAACCTGTGCCGGAACAACAGCAACAGGTACCATTACAGTAAATGATTTACCTACAACTGCCAACGCCGGGCCAAATATTAACGGATGTATTAATGCCAATAGAAACATGGCAGCAAATACCCCGGTTGTAGGTACAGGAACCTGGACACAAACAGCCGGACCGGTTACCGCAAATATCATTTCGCCTTCTTCTCCCAATACAACAATTACTGGTTTAAACACTTTAGGTACTTATACTTTCAGGTGGACAATCAGCAACGGAGTATGTGCTCCTTCATTTGATGAAGTGGATATAGTGGTGAATGCAAACCCAGCTCCATTTAGTATCGGCGGGGCAGGTACATTCTGCCAGGGAGCTGCGGTTACACTTACCGGCCCTGTTGATCCCAATTATACCTATCAATGGGGAAAAAGTTATTTAACAGCGCCATTTACTAATTTGGGTACAGCTCAAACGCAGGCTGTTACAGCATCAGGTATTTACCGTTTAACCGTAACCAACCAGTTTGGCTGCTCAACAAACTCTATTCCTGATGCAATTGTAAATATAGCTGACTATGTATTCAATGGTTCACTGGGAGCCGGCGATCCAGTGCAGACAGGACGTATCAACCGTTTTGCTGTGATCTCAACCTGTGCTTCTCCCAAAGGAGCTTGTCCTGGCTTATTTACACCAGCCGGCGCAAGGTTCTATGATGCTTATACAATTACCAATGTACGCAATACACCGGTATGTGCTGTGATCGGACTTAACAGTAGTTGTGGTACCGCTATATTTTCAGTGGCCTATACCGGAAGTTTTGACCCTGCAAATCCTTGTAACAACTTCCTGGCGGATCCTGGTTCATCTCCTGCAACCAGTATTTTTTATGAAGCAACTATTCCTGCCAATGGTACAATTGTAGTGGTGGTACATGAAGTGAATCCGGGTACAGGTTGTGGCAGTTACCAGTTAACTGTTGATGTACCAAGAGATCCCTCAGCTATTAACGTATCACCGGCTTCACCAAGCTGCAGTGGTACGCCTATCACCTTAACCGCTCCTTTTGCCAATTCTTATTCATGGAGTCCGGGTGGTGCAACTACGCAATCAATCGTTCACAATACAGGAACAACCAATTATACCGTAACATTAGGTTATGGCAATAATGGCTGCACGGCAACTGCTTCACAATCAGTTACTATTAATCCCAACAATACCATCACACTTACTTCAGGTGTTGGTACCGATAACCAAACGGTTGTTGTTAATACGCCCATAACCAATATAACATATTCAACAACCGGTGCAACGGGTGCCTCCTTCAGCGGCTTGCCCGCCGGCGTAACCGGAAACTGGGCAGCCAATGTGGTAACCATCAGTGGTTCTCCAACTGCACTGGGTACATTTAATTATACGGTTACCTTAACCGGCGGATGTGGTACAATAACTGCATCTGGCACAATAAACGTATTGTGTGCAACCAATACCTGGGCGGGAACTGCCAGCAATGACTGGTTTACACCTGGAAACTGGTCGTGTGGTGTAGTGCCCTCTGCATTGATGGATGTCGTAATTCCGGCAGGAACTCCTTTCCCTTGTGTGATAGGAGCAGGTACAGCTCAGGTTAATGACATTACAATAAATGCCGGAGCAACACTTACCAATAACGGCACTTTAAATATTAACGGCGGTGGTACAGTTACTACTGCAGGTACATACAGAGGTACCGGTGCCTTTACCGGTGCTCTTTATAATAACAGCGGTGGTACGGTTTCACCAGGCCTGTCACCAGGCTGTACTGTATTTGGCGCTGGTTATACCAATGGAACCGGAACAGAATTGATTGAAATTGCAGGTACTACACCTTGTACCCAGCATGATCAGATACAGGTTACCGGTACAGCTACTTTAAGCGGTACGCTGGATGTACAGTTTTTTGGAGGTTACGTTCCAACATGTGGTGAAAGCTATACCATCATGACAGCTACTACTGTTACCGGAACTTTTGCTACTATCAACTATCCAGCCTTGCCGGCCGGGATGAACTGGAATATCCAGTACAATGCAACTTCTGTTGTACTCAGCATCACGGGTACACCAACGGCTACGGCCACACCGGCAAGTCAGACAAGCTGTTCAGGAACTGCGATAACTACAATTGTATTAAGCGGCAGCCCTGTTGCAGGAACCGTATATAACTGGACAAGGGATAATACGGTTGCAGTAACCGGTATTACAGCAAGCGGCAGTGGTGATATCAGCGGTACACTTACCAACACTACCAATGCACCAGTAACAGTTACATTTACCATAACACCTGTTTCAGGTACCTGTACAGGCGCTTCTGTTACAGCAACAGTAATAGTTAACCCTACACCTACCGTAAATGCGGTAGCCAGCGAAACAGTATGTAACAACAGCCCGACTACGGCTGTTACATTCAGTGGGGCAGTAGCAGGTACAGTATTCAACTGGACAAACAGTAACACAGCCATTGGCCTGGCAGCAGCCGGTACTGGTAATATTGCTTCATTTACTGCTACCAACACTGGCACAGCGCCAATTTCAGGAACAATAACAGTAACACCTTCTTATACCAATGCAGGCACAACCTGTACGGGTACTCCCATAACATTTACGATAACAGTAAACCCAACGCCTGATGTGGCCCAACCGGCCAACCAGGTTGTTTGTAATAACGGTGCTACAGCGGCAGTGAACTTTACCGGTTCTGTAGCCGGTACTGTATTTAACTGGACCAACACCGATCCGTCTATTGGCCTTGCAGCCAGCGGTACCGGCAATATAGCCAGCTTTACAGCTACAAATACAACCAATGCGCCGGTAACAGCTACAGTAACTGTTACACCATCAACCGGCGGTGGCGGCGGTGGCGGTGGCCTGATACCTGAAGTATTATATTATAAATTTGACGGAAGCGGAACCACTGTTCCTAACCTGGCCAGTGCGCCACCTGCGGGTACAACGAATGCAACGCTGATGGGTGGATTGACCCAGGGAGGATCAGCTATCTGCGACGGTACCACTATCGGAACAGGTGTATCCAGCAGCACCGATTATGTGAATACAGGATGGGCACCAAACCTGGGAACCGGTTCATGGACTATCTCCTTCAAATCAGAGAATATAACTCCATCAGCAACCCTGTTCTATGTGTTTGGAGATATTGGTACCAGTAGTTTCCGTTGCTTCACCAATGGTGTGGCAGGGCCTAATAACTGGTGGCTCCGTGGTGCAGGCCTTACAGATGTACCGCTTAACGGTGGTGCTACAGTGGCGCCGCATACCAATACATTTGTGTATGATAATGTGGCCAATGTGGTTAGGGCTTACCTGGATGGTGTGCTGGTGAATACAGTTGCGCAACCTCCGGGAGGTGTTAACATGACCGGCACCGGTCCTTTCAAAGTAAACGGATATTCCAGCAACGTGGGATCTCCTGTCAACGGGCATTATGACGAGTTTAAATTCTTTAACCGTGCTATTACTCCGGCCGAAGTGTTAAGCCTGAACGGTTGCCCTGCTGTTGGCCCAACCTGTACAGGAACCCCAACCACATTTACCTACACGGTTAACCCAACTCCTGTTGTAAACCCTGTGGCCAACCAGGCTGTATGTAACAGTGCGCCAACAGCGGCTGTTAACTTTACCAGCCCTACTACAGGCGGCACGATCGTTTACAACTGGACAAATAATACGCCTTCCATTGGCTTAGCAGCCAGTGGCAGCGGTAATATTCCAAGCTTTACGGCAATAAACACAGGTACAGCACCTGTAACAGCTACCATCACAGTAACACCTAATTATACCAATGCAAGTGTTACCTGTACGGGAGCGGCTATTACATTTAGCATTACAGTTAACCCCAGCGGCCAGGTTAATCAACCAGCCGACCAGGTGATCTGCAATAACAGTCCCACAGCGCCGGTTAACTTTACAACAACTACACCGGGCACTATATTTAACTGGACAAACAATAATACATCCATTGGCCTAGGAGCCAGCGGCACCGGTAATATTCCAAGCTTTACAGGTACCAATGCAACCAATGCGCCCAATGTGGCTACCATCACGGTAACACCGGAATATGTTCCGGTGGCTGTTACGTCGCAGACTTTCAGCTTTACAGGGGGTATGCAGACATTCACTGTACCTGCAGGTGTAACTTCAATTACGATTGACAGTTATGGTGCACAGGGCGGCACAGGATCCAACGGGGCCAGTTCTGGTGGTGCAACCGCCGGAGGTGCCGGAGGATTGGGATCGAGAGCAACAGGTACCCTGGCAGTAACACCGGGCCAGGTGCTGAATATATTTGTAGGAGGCGCCGGAGCAACGGGCACGGGCGGATTTAACGGTGGCGGTACAGGCGGCAGCGCTAATGCCGGTGGCGGCGGCGGAGCCAGTGATGTAAGATATCCTGGCACTACTATAGCCGACAGGATCATTGTGGGAGCCGGTGGCGGCGGTGGTGGAAGAGGCGGTTGTGAAAGCGGAACCGGTATTACCGGTGGTGCAGGCGGAACCGGTGATGGCAATGGCGTGAACGGAGCAGATGCTCCAACCAGCGGTGGTGTAGCCGGCGGTGGATTTGGCGCTATCGGATCAAACTTTGGAGGCGCCGGAATTGGATGCGGCGGGTTCCTCGGAGCGGCGGGAACAGCCGGTAATGCATCAGGTGTAGGTGGTGATGGTGGTGCCGGACAGGCATGCTGCTGCTTCAGCTTTGGAAGTATTCCTGGCGGCGGTGGCGGTGGTGGCGGATTCGTTGGTGGCGGTGGCGCCGGTGGCGGATCAGCAGGAACAAGCGGTTGCTCGGGTAATGATAAGGGAGCAGGCGGCGGAGGTGCTGGCGGCACTTCAAATACCGGAGCATTAACAGCGCCATCCATAACTGCGGGTGTACAATCAGGTGACGGACAGGTAGTAATTTCATGGGGCGTTGCGGCAGGCACAAACTGTGTGGGCCCATCAAAGACCTTTACTATTACTGTTAACCCAACACCGCAGGTTGATCAGCCTGCTAACCAGGTGGTGTGTAACAATACTTCTTTTGCGGCTACTAATTTTACAACGCCTACAACGGGCGGTACCATTACATATGCATGGACAAATAATAATACAACTGTAGGCCTTGGCGTCAGCGGAACAGGTAATATACCGGCCTTTGTTGGTACCAATGCTACCAATTCGCCTAATGTGGCTACAATTACAGTAACACCAAGCATTACTACTCCTGCACCATCAGTACCTGTTTCAGTAAGCTTTGCTTACACAGGTGCGATGCAGACCTGGACAGTACCGGCAGGTGTAACTTCTATCACCATCGACAGCTATGGTGCACAAGGTGCACAGGGTGCAAATGGTAACAGCAATGCAGGCCCAACAGTGGGTGGCATTGGAGGCCGTGGATCAAGGGCAACAGGAACCCTGGCCGTAACACCCGGCCAGGTACTGAATATATTTGTAGGCGGAGCAGGCAGTGGTGCAATCGGCGGCTTCAATGGAGGCGGATCCGGTGCCAATACCGCCGGCGGTGGCGGCGGAGCCAGTGATGTAAGATTCCCCGGAACAGCGGTATCTGACAGGCTTATTGTTGGAGCTGGCGGCGGTGGCGGCGGGCGTGGCGGTTGCGAAAGCGGCACAGCCATCGTTGGCGGGCCAGGCGGTAACGGCGATGTAAACGGAGCCAACGGAACCAATGCACCAACATCAGGCGGTGTAGCTGGTGGCGGCTTTGGCGGATTGAGCAATGGTACCTTTGGTGCGGCCGGTATCGGCTGCGGCGGCTTCCTGGGAGCTCCGGGTACAGCAGGTGTAGCTTCGGGTACTGGCGGAAACGGCGGTGCAGGCCAGGCATGCTGCTGCTTCAGCTTTGGAAGTATCCCCGGCGGCGGCGGTGGCGGTGGCGGATTTGTTGGCGGCGGTGGCGCCGGTGGCGGATCAGCTGGTACAACCGGATGTTCCGGCAATGATAAAGGAGCTGGTGGCGGTGGTGCCGGAGGTTCATCTTATACAGGCGGTGTAACGGCAGGTGCTGTTACAACCGGAGTACAAACGGGTAACGGACAGGTGGTTATTACCTATATGGGAGCCGGAACACTTACCTGCGTAGGCACACCAAAAACTTTCACCTATACAGTTAATCCAACTGCCATTGTTAACCCTGTAGCCAACCAGGTGGTTTGTAATGGAGCTCCTACAACAGCAGTTAACTTTACCAGCCCTACAACGGGAGGTATTATAGTTTTCAACTGGACAAATAGTGACCCATCAATTGGCCTTGCAGCCAGTGGTACAGGTAATATAGCATCATTCATAGGTACCAATGTGACCAATGCTCCGGTAGTAGCTAACATCGTGGTAACCCCTGTTTTCACTCCGTCGGCAACCACATCGCAAACCTTCGGCTTTACGGGAGGTATGCAGACCTTTACAGTGCCTGCAGGCGTAACCTCACTATTTATTCAAACAAGGGGAGCACAGGGAGGCGCTGGCGCAGTTGGCGGAAACACAGCCGGCGGCGGTCCGGGTGGCCTGGGTGGTTATGCCGAGGGTAACCTGGCAGTAACACCGGGTCAGGTGCTTAATATATTTGTAGGTGGCCAGGGGGCTACACCTGCAGGAGGATTTAACGGCGGCGCAAATGGTGGAAGCCAGAACGCTGGTGGTGGAGGCGGTGCCTCAGATGTAAGAGTTGGCGGAACAGGCGCTGCCAACCGTGTTATCACTGCCGGTGGCGGTGGTGGCGGTGGCCGTGGTGGCTGCGATCAAGGTGCAGCAACAACCGGTGGTGTTGGCGGCAACGGCGGTTCCGGCGGTGGCGGCGTAGGTGCCAATGGTGGCGACTCCGCAACAAGTGGTGGTGTAGCCGGTGGCGGATTTGGTGGTAATGCAGCAAGCGTTCAGGGAGCACTAGGCGCAGCCGGAATTGGCTGTGGCGGCTTCTTGGGTGCACCAGGTGTTGCCACTGCAACCGAAATTGGCGGAACAGGCGGTGCAGGTCAAACCTGCTGCTGCTTCTCATTCAATTCAATACCCGGCGGCGGCGGCGGTGGCGGTGGCCAGATAGGCGGCGGCGGAGCCGGTGGTGGTTCAGCAGGCACAACAGGCTGCAGCGGCAACTCAAAAGGCGCCGGCGGTGGTGGTGGTGGCGGTTCTTCTTACACCGGTGGTGTAACAGCGGGAGCTGCTACTGCGGGTGTACACAGCGGTGATGGGGAGGTTGTAATCACCTGGGCAGTGCCTGCTTCAGGCCCAACTTGTCCAGGTACGCCAATCACCTTTACTATTACAGTTAATCCTCCACCGATCGTTAATCCTGTGGCAAGCCAGGTTGTATGTAACGGTGCGCCCACAGCCAATATTAATTTCACTACGCCTTCGAGCGGCGGTGTAGCGGTATTCAACTGGACCAACAGTGATCCTTCCATAGGGTTACCTGCAGCAGGTACTGGTGATATCCTGTCGTTCAATGCAATCAATACAGGAGTAGCACCAGTTGTAGCTACCCTTACAGTAACCATGAGCTATACTAATGGCGGTGTAACCTGTGTAAGCTTACCGGTGACCTTTACCATTACTGTGAACCCGACACCAACAGTGAATCAGCCGGCCGACCAGGTGGTATGTGCCAATACACCTACAGCACCTGTTACCTTTACAGGTACTGTAGCAGGAACTGTGTACAACTGGACTAACAATACACCTGCAATAGGTTTGGCAGCAAGCGGCAGCGGTAATATACCAAGCTTCACTGCGCTTAATCCGGGTACAACGCCACTTATAGCGACCATAGTAGTAACGCCAAGCTATACCAATGCAGGTACAACCTGTACAGGCCCATCGAAGAGCTTTACGATTACAGTAAACCCAGTACCTACAGTAGCCCCTGTAAGTAACAAGGCTTATTGTACGGGCGTAACTACGCTTGTGATTCCATTCAACGGTACAGCAGGTAATATGCCGGGTACTGTTTACAACTGGACCAACAGTAATACGGGCATAGGCCTGGCAGCAAGTGGAACAGGAGATATATTGCCATTTGTAACCACCAATGCCACCAACGGCCCGCTGGTTGCCACAATTGTGGTAACCCCTGTGGGTCCTACCGGTTGTGTGGGTACACCGATCAGCTTTACGATTACTGTTAACCCTACACCAATAGTTAATCCTGTAGCAGGCCAGTTTGTATGTAACGGCCAGCCAACTGCGGTGATCAACTTCACCAGTCCTACCACAGGCCCAACAGGTGCACTACAATTCCATTGGACAAACAGTGCGCCATCCATTGGACTGGCGGCTAATGGTACAGGCAATATTCCAAGCTTCACAGCTATCAACACGGGCTTATCACCTGTAACAGCGCTGGTAACTGTAACACCAGTTTATACCAATGCAGGCATTACCTGTACAGGAACATCACAAACCTTTACCATTGTGGTTAACCCAACACCAACAGTTAACCCGGTGGCCAATCAGGTACATTGCGTAGGATCGGCTACAGCAGCGGTTAACTTTACCGGTAGTGTGTTTGGTACCATTTACAATTGGACCAATAATAATCCTTCAATAGGCCTTGCGGCATCAGGAGCAGGTAATATTGCATCATTCACAACAATTAATACCGGTAATACTCCGCAGGTTGCAACCATTACGGTAACACCAAACTATACCAACACAGTAACCTGTCCGGGTACACCCATCACGTTCACCATTACAGTGAACCCGATCCCAAGTGTGAATCCACCAGCAAGCCAGGTAGTATGTGCAGGTGCAACAGTAACACAAACATTTACAGGCCCTGTGGCAGGTACAGTTTATAACTGGACTAACACCAATACCGCCATTGGCCTGGGCGCCAGCGGTACGGGTAACCTGAACTTTACGGCCACCAATACTACAGGGGCACCTTTAACAGGAACCATTACCGTAACACCTTCTTATACCAATGCTGGAGGAACCTGTACAGGAGCCCCTCAGACATTTACGATTACGGTGAATCCGATACCAACTGTAAATGCAGTATTGCCACAGGTAGTATGTAACGGATCGGCCACTACAGCTGTGAACTTTACAGGGGCTGTAGCCGGAACTGTATATAGCTGGACCAACAGCAACACCACTATAGGCCTTGCTGCAAGCGGAACCGGCAACATTGCCAGCTTTACAGCTACCAATATTACCGGCGTGGTGCAAACAGCCACGATAACAGTAACACCAACTTATACCAATGGAACGGTTACCTGTACCGGTTCTCCAATCACATTTACTATTGCTGTTAACCCGACACCATCGGTAAATACAGTAGCCAACCAAACAGTTTGTAATGGTGCTGCTACTACAGCTGTAACATTTGCCGGCCCTGTTGCCGGAACAGTTTACACCTGGACAAACAATAATACATCTATTGGCCTGGGTGCCAGTGGTACTGGTAATATAGCTTCCTTTACCGCCTTTAATGCAGGAAGTACACCTCAGGTTGCTACCATAACGGTAACACCAAGATTTACCAATGGCGGTATAACCTGTACAGGAGCTACATCAACATTTACTATTACGGTAAATCCAACAGCGGTAGTTAACCAGCCTGCCAGCCAGGTATTATGCAATGGTGCTGCTACAACCGCAGTTGTATTCAGCGGCCTGCCTCCGGGATCTACCTATAACTGGACGAACAGCAATACGGCGATTGGCCTTGCAGCCAGTGGCAGTGGTAATATCCCAAGCTTTACAGCTACCAATACTACAGCAGCGCCGATTACAGCTACTATTACAGTAACGCCAACCTCAACAGGTTGCGGCGGTACCCCGGTAAGCTTTACGATAACTGTTAATCCAACGCCATCGGTAAATGCAATAGCCAACCAGACTGTTTGTGCCGGATCGTCAACAACAGCAGTAACCATCAGTGGTCCGGTAGCCGGTACAGTATTTACCTGGACTAACAGCAATACCACAATCGGTCTTGGGGCATCAGGCATTGGTAATATACCGGCCTTCATCACGGTCAATCCAACTACATCTCCTGTAACAGCTACAATAACAGTAACACCAAGCTATACCAATGGTGGCGTAAGCTGTACAGGTAACCCGGTTAGCTTTACCATTACGGTAAATCCATTGCCCAATATCATCTTCGGCAATGTACCGCCAAGGGTTTGTTTAACCGATACAATTGTAACGCTTACAGCAACCCCTGGTGGAACCTGGAGCGGCCCGGGAGTTAGTGGCAGTACCTTCTCAGCGGCTGCAGCAGGAGTTGGGGTACACAGGGTAACCTACACAGCTACCAATAGCAACGGTTGCACCACTACAAGGTTTGCGAACATTGTTGTGAATGATTGTATCGAGCGTCACCAGGTATTCCAGACAGCGATCCGCATCTGGCCTAATCCTAACAACGGAAGGTTCAGCCTGCAGTTCAACAGTGATAAGTACAAAGAGTTTAAGGTTAAAGTGGTGAATGCACGTGGACAGGAAATGGCTTACTACGAATTTAAGAACCTCGTATATGGCCAGATACTTCCATTCGACCTTACCAGGCTTGCAAACGGGCAATACTTCATCTATGTGTACAATACACAGGAAAGTGGTGTGTTCCCGATCATTATTGCCAGGTAACGGAAATATTAGGAAAATTTAATAGAGGCTGTCTCAAAAGGGCAGCCTCTTATTATTTTGAGTAATCCCCACATGTATAAAACTAAATTAATTTTCTAAGCAATGTTTTTGATTTAAATGTGGTCTTTTATTTATGGCAAAAGGACCCGTATTACAACCCGTAT